>CAWFXQ010000016.1:0-300088 GCA_963819845.1 Miltoncostaeaceae bacterium | reverse complement strand
CTCGCGGGAGACGCGCGTGACCTTCTCGATGTGGAGGTCCCAGGTCTTGCCGACGATCGTGGCGACAGGCGCCGCGCTCTCGGCGAGGCCGCGCATCGCCGGGTCGTCCGACGGCCGCGACCCCCCGGCGCCGGGTCATGCCGAACGCCGCCAGGCGGGCGGCGCCCGAGGTCCTCGCGGTCCAGCAGGCGGAAGAGCTCGCCGTACTTGGGGTTGCTCGCGGGGAAGCCGGCCTCGATGTAGTCGAAGCCGTACTCGGCCAGGCGCACGGCCACGGCGAGCTGCTCGCCGACCGAGAGGCTCAACCCCTCGCGCTGCATGCCGTCGCGCAGCGTGGTGTCGTAGATGGCGACCATCTCGCTCACGGCGACAGCGACGCCTCCGGGGTCTCGACGTAGTCGAGCCACTCCTCCGACCGCGGGTCGCGTCCCTCGGTGGCCGCGAAGAACCGCGCCTGCAGCCGCCGCGTGACGGGGCCGGGCGGGCCCAGCGGGTGGTCGTCAACCTCGTTGACCGGGCAGACCTCGGCCGCCGTGCCGGTGATGAAGACCTCGTCGGCCGTGTAGAGCTCGCCGCGGGCGACCTCGCGCTCCGACCACCGGGATGCCCTCGTCGCCCGCCAGGGCGATGATGCTCGCCCGCGTGATGCCCTCCAGGATCGAGGCGTGGACCGGCGGGGTCACGAGCGCGCCGTCGCGCACGATGAAGAGGTTCTCGCCCGAGCCGTCGGCGACGTAGCCGGCCTCGTTGAGGAGGATGGCCTCCTGGTAGCCGGCCTTGTGCGACTCGATCTTGGCGAGGATCGAGTTGAGGTACTGCCCGCCGGCCTTGGCGGTCGCGGGGATCGTGCTCGAGCCGATGCGCCGCCAGCTGGAGATCTTGGCCCGGATCCCCTTCCGCAGGCCCTCCTCGCCGAGGTACGCGCCCCACTCCCAGGCGGCCACGGCCACGTCAACCGGCGCCTCCAGCGGGAACAGGCCCATCGTCCCGTAGCCGCGCAGGACGATCGGCCGGACGTAGCAGCCGCCCAGGCCGTTGGCCGAGATCACCTGGTGCACGGCGAGCCGCATCTCGGCGCGCGTGTAGGGCAGCGGCATGTGGTACATCGCCGCCGAGCGCTCGAGGCGCTGGAGGTGGTCGTCGAGGCGGAAGACCGCCGTGCCGCCGTCGGCGTCGTAGGAGCGGATGCCCTCGAAGACCGTGGTGCCGTAATGGAGCCCGTGCGACAGCACGTGAACGCGCGCCTCGGCCCAGTCCACGAGGCCACCGTTCATCCAGATCTTGTCGGCTTCCTGCATCGGCTCCTCCGCGGGTCGGAGAAGGTTAGCGGAGCGCCGCCAGCAGCCGGTCGCGGACGGCGGCGGTGTCCAGGTCGCCGCCGAGGTCGCGCGTGCGCCCGCCGTCGCTGAGCACCCGATCCACCGCGGCGTCGATCCGGTCGGCCGCCTCGGGGGCGCCGAGCGAGTGGCGCAGCATCATCGCCGCCGACAGGCAGGTGGCCATCGGGTTGGCGACCCCCCGGCCGGCGATGTCGGGCGCCGAGCCGTGCACCGGCTCGTACATCCCGAGCGTCCCGGGCCCGAGGCTCGCCGACGGCAGCAGGCCGATCGAGCCGGTGATCATCGCGGCCTCGTCGGAGAGCACGTCGCCGAACAGGTTCTCGGTGACGATCACGTCGAAGTCGGACGGCCGGGCGACGAGCTGCATGGCGGCGTTGTCAACCAGCATGTGCTCGAGCTCCACCCCCGGGTGGTCGGCGGCCGTGCGCGTGACCTGCTCGCGCCACAGCCGCGAGGTCTCGAGGACGTTGGCCTTGTCAACCGAGGTCACCTTGCCGCGCCGGCCCTCGGCCGCGCGGAAGCCCAACTCGGCCAGGCGCGCCACCTCGCCGAGCGTGTAGACGCACGTGTCGAACGCTCGCTCGGGCTCCCGCCCGCGCTCGCCGAAGTAGAGCCCGCCCGTGAGCTCGCGCACCACCAGCAGGTCGGTCCCCTCGATGCGCTCGCGGCGCAGCGGGCTGGCGTCGTACAGCGCCGGCCACGGACGCACCGGGCGCAGGTTGGCGTAGAGCCCGAGGCCGGCGCGCAGGCCGAGCAGCCCCTGCTCGGGCCGGGGCCGGTCGGGGTCGGTCGTGTCCCACCTCGGCCCTCCGACGGCCCCGAGCAGCACCGCGTCCGACCCGGCGCAGGCCTCGAGGACCTCGTCGGTGAGGGCGGTGCCGTCGGCGTCGATCGAGGCGCCGCCCACCAGGTGCTCGCGCCAGGCAACCGACAGGCCGTGGTCGGGCGCGACGGCGTCGACCAGCTCGCGGGCCACCGCGACCACCTCGGGGCCGATGCCGTCACCCGGCAGCAGCGCGACGGACACCTCTGGCACGCGTCATCCCCCTCGTCGCCGATTCGGCGCGGGAGGCTACAAGCGATCAGGCTCGCCCGTGATGGGACGCAGGCTCAGGTCGGTGCCGGCTGACGATCACCGGAAGGGCGTCGTCACGGGGCCCTCGCGCTCGCGGCCGGCCTCGTAGGCGGCGATCTCGCCCTCGTGGGCGAGCGTGAGGGCGATGTCGTCCCACCCGTTGAGCAGCCGCTCGCGCACCACCGGGTCGATCTCGAAGGGGATCTCGCGCCCGTCCGGCGCCACGACCACCTGGCGCTCGAGGTCAACCGCGGCGGAGACGCCCGGCTCGCCCTGGGCCTCGTCCAGCAGGGCGCGCACCTCGGCCTCGGGGATCTCCACCGGCAGCAGGCCGATCTTGGTGCAGTTGGTGCGGAAGATGTCGGCGAAGCTCGGCGCGACGATCGCGCGGAAGCCGGAGTCCTGGAGCGCCCAGGGCGCGTGCTCGCGGGAGGAGCCGCAGCCGAAGTTGCGGCCGGTCACGAGGATCGGCGCGTCGCGGTACTCGGGGCGATCGAGCGGGAAGCCCTCCTCGCCGCGCCAGTCCCAGAACAGGAACTCGCCGAACCCGGTGCGCTCGATGCGCTTGAGGAACTGCTTGGGGATGATCTGGTCGGTGTCAACGTCGGCCCTGTCGAGCGGGCAGACGACCCCCTCGACGCGCGTGAAGGCGTCCATCACGCCACCGCCGGCTCGGCGTCGAAGCTGCGGACGTCCACAAGGTGCCCGGCGATCGCGGCGGCGGCGGCCATCGGCGGGCTCACCAGGTGGGTGCGCCCGCCCTTGCCCTGGCGCCCCTCGAAGTTGCGGTTGCTCGTCGAGGCGCAGCGCTCGCCCTCGGCCAGCACGTCGTCGTTCATCGCCAGGCACATCGAGCAGCCCGCGTCGCGCCACTCGAAGCCGGCAGCCCGGAAGACCTCGTCCAGGCCCTCGGCCTCGGCCTGCGCCTTCACCTGCATCGACCCGGGCACGACCATGGCGCGCACTGTGCCGGCCACGCGCCGCCCCCGCACGACCTCGGCCGCGGCCCGCAGGTCGGGCAGGCGGGCGTTCGTGCACGAGCCGATGAAGACGGCGTCGACCGCGATGTCCTCGATGGCCTCGCCTCCGGCCAGGCCCATGTACTCCAGCGCCCGGCGGACGCCGTCGCGGTCGGCCGGGTCGTCGTACTGGTCGGGCGTCGGCACCCTGCCGGTGACCGGGGCGACCATCCCCGGGTTCGTCCCCCAGGTGACCTGGGGCGCCAGCGATGCGGCGTCGACGTGGACCTCCGCGTCGAAGGCGGCGTCCCAGTCGCTGGGCAGGTCGCGCCAGCCCTCGACGGCAGCCGCGAAGTCGGCCGGCGCGCCGGGCCGGCCCTCGAGCCAGGCGAAGGTGGTGTCGTCGGGGGCGATCATCCCGGCGCGGCCGCCGCCCTCGATGGACATGTTGCACACGGTCATGCGGCCCTCCATCGAGAGCGCGCGGATGGCCGAGCCGGCGTACTCGATGACGTGGCCCTGGGCGCCGGCCACGCCGATCTGGCCGATCGTGCCGAGGATCAGGTCCTTCGCGCCGACGCCGACGCCGGCCTCGCCCTCGATGTTGATCCGCATGGTGCGCGGCGTCGCCTGGGTGAGGGTCTGGGTGGCGAGGACGTGCTCGACCTCGCTGGTGCCGATGCCGAAGGCGAGGGCCCCGAAGGCGCCGTGGGTCGAGGTGTGGCTGTCGCCGCAGACGATGGTCATGCCGGGCTGGGTGACGCCCAGCTCGGGGCCGATCACGTGGACGATGCCCTGGCGGTTGCTGCGCAGCGAGAACAGGGGGATGCCGAACTCGGCGCAGTTGCGCTCGAGCGCCTCGATCTGCGCCGCCGACAGGGGGTCGGCGACGCCGGCCTCGCGGCCGATCGTCGGCACGTTGTGGTCGACCGTGGCCAGCGTGCGGTCGGGGCGGCGCACCCGGCGGCCGGCCAGCCGCAGGCCGTCGAAGGCCTGGGGCGAGGTGACCTCGTGCACGAGGTGGAGGTCGACGAACAGGATCGCCGGCCCCGAGGAGTCGGCCGGGCGCACCAGGTGGGCGTCCCAGACCTTGCGGAAGAGCGTGCGGCCGGCCATCAGACGCCCTCGGCCACGCGCTCGCCGAGGTCGGCGTGGCGGCTGGCGTCCACCGCCCGCAGGTAGGCGATGGCGCTGGCCTCGAGGACGTCGGTCGAGACGGACTGGCCGGCGAACCGGCGCCCGTCGATCTCGCACACCACCCGGGCCTCGCCCAGGGCGTCCCTGCCGCTGGTGACGGCCGAGACGTGGTACTCGAGCAGGGTCCCGGCGGTGCCGGCGGCGGCGTCGATGGCCTTCATGAGGGCGTCGACCGGCCCGTCCCCCACGCCCTCGGCCTCCCGCAGCCCGCCGTCGGGGTCGCGGACCACCACGCGCGCCCGCGGCTCGTCGCCGGTGCCGCCCGCGAAGTGGAGCTCCTCGAGGCGGTAGCCGCCGCCCTCGGCCTCGACGCGCATCTCGTCGCCGACGATCGCCTCGAGGTCCATCGCGGAGATGCGCCCCTTGCGGTCGGCGACCTCCTTGAAGCGGGCGAAGGCCTGGTCGAGCTGGTCGCGGTCGAGCTCGTAGCCCAGCTCCTCCAGGGCGTTTCGCAGCGCGTGGCGGCCGGAGTGCTTGCCGAGGACGATCTCGCTCTCCGACAGGCCCACGGAGGCGACGTCCATGATCTCGTAGGTCAGCGGGTTGCTGAGCACTCCGTGCTGGTGGATCCCGGCCTCGTGGGCGAAGGCGTTGCGCCCCACGATCGCCTTGTTGGGCTGCACGGGATAGCCGACCATGCGGCTCACCATGCGGCTGGTGCGCGTGATCTCGGGCGTGGCGATGCCGCACCACAGGCCGCCGAGCGCGTCGGCGCGCGTGCGCAGGATCATCGCGAGCTCCTCGACGCTCATGTTGCCGGCGCGCTCCCCGATGCCGTTGACGCAGCCCTCCACCTGGCGGGCGCCGACCTGCACGCCGGCCAGCGAGTTGGCCACGGCCAGGCCCAGGTCGTTGTGGCAGTGCACCGAGAGGGTCACGTCGCGCAGCGCCGGGCAGCGCTCGTAGAGCTCCACCAGGTAGCGCTGGAACTCGGCCGGCATCGTGTAGCCGACGGTGTCGGGGATGTTGATCGTGGTCGCGCCCTCGGCGATGGCCGCGCCGACGACCTCGGCGACGTACGCCACGTCCGAGCGGGTGGCGTCCTCGCACGAGAACTCGACGTCGTCGACCATCGAGCGGGCCAGGCGGACGGCGTCCACCGCGGCGGCCAGCACCCGGGCCCGGTCCATCCTCAGCTTGTACTGCAGGTGGATGTCGCTGGTCGCGATGAAGGTGTGGATGCGGGGCCGCTCGGCGTCGCGCACGGCCTCGCCCGCCGCGGTGACGTCGCGCTCGTTGGCGCGGGCGAGCCCGGCCACGACCACGCCCGGCACCTCCTGCGCCACGGCCCTGGTGGCCTCGAAGTCGCCCGGCGAGGCGATCGGGAAGCCGGCCTCGATGACGTCGACCCGCAGGCGCGCGAGCTGGTGCGCGATCTCGACCTTCTCGCGCGTGTTGAGGTGGATCCCCGGCGACTGCTCGCCGTCGCGCAGCGTGGTGTCGAAGATCGTCACCCGCTGGGCGGGGTCCTGCTGGTGTACCTGCTCGTCGGCGCTCACGGTTCGGCTCTCCTCACGAATGGGCTTCGAGGACTCGGCTGTCCGGCGCATCCGGACGTGGGTGTCGGCAAGCTCCCCCTAGCGGGGGAGGAGCCCACGAAGGCCCAGCAGGCCGCGCGGCGGCAGAGCGATGTGCGCGGCGTTGACGAGCATGGGCGGCAGGATACCCTCACGGCGATGAGCGGGCAAACGGCCATCGTGCGGCTTCTTGCAGCGGCGGTCCTGGCCGGGGCACTCCTCGCGCCCACGGCTGCGGGCGCTCTCACGGCGACGAGCATCCGGGTGACCGGCGACGCCGCGCGGGCGCGGGTGATCGTCCAGTTCACCGGCGCGGGCCTCACCGGTCTGGAGCGCCAGGTAGACACGCCCGACCCGGAGATCGGCGACGGGCGGGCCCTCGTGCGGATCAACGGCCGGGGAATTCGCTCGACGGCGTCACCCGTGACCACGACGAAGGTTCCGCTGCGCGGCCTGCGGGTGCGGGCCGCGCAGCGGCCGGGGTCGATCGTCGTTGTCCTCGAGGCGCTGCCGGGTCTCTTCAAGTTCGTCCAGTACGCGGTCTCCGTGCCGCGCAGGGCCGTCGTCATCGACCTGTGGAAGGTGACCCTGGACCGCCGCGCCGCGATCCTCGACGACGGCTGCCTTCGGCTTACGGCCTGGAGCGGCAGGGACGGGCGCGCACGGGCGCGCGGCCTCGAGCTGCGGCGGCTGTTCGAAGGCGGGCTGGTGGTTTCGGCCAGGGGGGCCGGGGCGGGCGGCTCGACGCTCGCCGAGCGGCCGCTCATCGCGGCTGGCGGGCGCTGGGCCGGCGCCACCCCGCGGATCCCGGGCCTGCCGCGGCGGGCCATGCTCGAGGCGTGGACGGCGTCGGCGAAGGACGGCTCGCTGGAGTGCCTGGTGCAGGTACCCGTGCGGGTGGTGCCCTCCGCGTAATTCGCTAGCGTCCCGCCGGTGCGCCGGGTCCCCCTGATGCTCGCGCTCCTCGGCGCAGCCCTCGCGGGCGCCCTCGCCGGCACCGCGCCGGCCCCGGCCGAGGCGGCGCCGGCCCTCGCCCAGATCGGCGACTTCACCCGGCCGGTCTACGTCATGGCGCCGCCGCGCGACACGCGCAACGTCTTCGTGGTCGAGCGCGGCGGGACGGTGCGGCTGCTGGTTCGACGGGGCCCTGCGGGCGCGCCCCTTCCTGGACATCCGCAGCCTGGTGCTGAGCTCCGACTCGCGCGAGAGCGAGCGCGGCCTGCTCTCGATCGCGTTCGCCCCCGACTACATCATCAGCGGGCGCTTCTTCGTCTACTACACCTCGCGCCGGCCGCCGGCCGCGCGCGCCGGCGACGTCGTGATCGACGAGTTCCGCCGCAGCGCCGCCGACCCCGAGGTGGCCGACCCGGCCACCCGCCGCCCCCTTCTGGCGATCGACCACGACGACCACGAGAACCACAACGGGGGCCAGCTCGCCGTGGGCCCGGACGGCGCGCTGTACGCCGGCACGGGCGACGGGGGCGGGGCCGGCGACCCGCTGGGCAGCGGACAGAACCCCGGCAGCCTGCTCGGCAAGCTGCTGCGCCTGGACCCGGCCGGGGGCGGGCCGACGACCGTGTGGTTGACCGGCCTGCGCAACCCGTTCCGCTTCTCGTTCGACCGCCTCACCGGCGACCTGACGATCGGCGACGTCGGGCAGGGCGACATCGAGGAGATCGACTTCTCGCCCAAGGCCTCCGGCTGGGGGCGCGGAGCCAACTTCGGCTGGAACATCCTGGAGGGGAGCAACCGCTACGGGCCGGGCAACGTCCCGGCGGGCCACGTCGCGCCGGTGATCGAGCACCCCCACTCGGCGGGCTGGTGCTCGATCACGGGCGGGTACGTGGTGCGCGACCCGGCGATCCCCGAGCTGTACGGGCGCTACGTCTACGGCGACTACTGCAAGGGCGAGCTCTACGCGGCCAACCTCGCCCTGCCCCGGGCGGGCGGGGTCGGGCCGATCGGGGTGAGGGTCGGCGGGCTCAGCTCGCTCGGCGAGGACGGCTGCGGCCGCCTCTACGCCGCCTCGATCGACGGCCCCGTGTACCGCCTCGCGACCACCGGCGCCTGCGCGGGCCCCGCGCCCGTCCCCTTCGCCGTGCCGGGCGACGGCCCGACCGGGTCGAGGCCCGACGGGCGGAGGCCCAAGATCCGGCTGAAGGTGCCCCCGCGCCAGCGGGTGCTGAAGACCGGCTACCTGCGGCTGCGCGTGGGCTGCAACGAGCTCTGCCGCCTGGCGGCCTCCGGCAAGGTCCTGGGGCCGAAGGGGGCGACCAAGAAGGCGACGCTTCAGCGCGTGCGGCGCACGCTGGCCGCCAACGCCCGCATCAGCGTCAAGCTCCCGGTCTCTCTGCCGGCCCGGCGCATGCTGCGGGCCCGCTTCGCGGCGCGGCCCGTCGCCCTGGCTCGGGTGACCGTGGTGGCCCGGGACGCGACCGGCAACAAGCGGGTCACGAAGACGCTGGTGGTCCTCTCCCGCTAGCCCGCGTCGAGGTTGACGAACCAGACGGCCTCGAACCCCTCGATCGCCCGGATCTCGTTGGCGACCTGCGGGCTGACCGGCGAGTTGACCGTCACCGCCATCACGGCGCCGCCCTCGGCGCGGGAGCGCGACACGGCCATCGAGGCGATGTTGACGTCGGCCAGCCCCAGGATCGTGCCGACCCGCCCGATCTGGCCCGGGATGTCGAGGTAGCGGAACAGGCCCACGTGGGGGGCGAGCTCGATCTCGATGCCCTGGTCGAATGCCTCGACGAGGCGCGGCCGCGACGTGGTGCCCACGGTGGTCCCGCTCAGGCTGACGCCGCCCGCGCGCAGCGACATGCGGTTGGTGTAGTCGCGGGCCCGCGGCGTGGTGGTCTCGCTCCACTCGATGCCCCGGTCCGTGGCGAGGGAGCCGGCGTTGACGACGTTGACGTACTCCTCCACGTGGCCCTGGAGCACCCCGGCGAGCACGGCCGAGGTGAGCAGCCGGGTGTCGAGCCCCCCGAGCTGGCCCTCGTAGGTGATCTGCAGCGGCGAGAGGGCGCCGCCGGCCACGGCTCCGACGAGCTGTCCCAGCTGGCGGGCCAGCGGCAGGAAGGGGCCGAGCACCTCGAGCGCCTCCGGGCCCAGCGCCGGGATGTTCACCGCCGAGCTCACCACGCCGCCGGTGAGCGCGGCCGCGACCTGCTCGGCGACCACGACCCCGGCCCGGTCCTGGGCCTCCTCGGTTGACGCGCCCAGGTGCGGGGTCACCACCACGCCGGGCAGGCCGAACAGCGGGCTCTCGGTGACGGGCTCCTGGGGGAAGACGTCGATCCCGGCGCCGCCCAGGTGGCCGCTGCGCAGCGCCTCCACCAGGGCATCGGTGTTGACCACGTCGCCGCGCGCGGCGTTGATGAGGCGCGCCCCGGGCTTCATGGCGGCGAACGCCTCGCGCCCCACGAACCCCTGGGTCTCGGGCGTCGAGGCGAGGTGAAGGCTGATGAAGTCGCTCGCGGCGTAGATGTCGCCGGGCGTGTCGGCCTTGTTGACGCCCAGCTCCCGGTAGCGGGCCTCGGCGACGAAGGGGTCGAAGGCCACCACCCGCATGCCGAGGCCCTTCGCCCGCTCGGCGACCATCTGGCCGATGCGACCGAACCCGAGCACGCCGAGGGTCTTGCCGGTGACCTCGATCCCGCCGAAGCGCGACCGCTCCCACCGTCCGTTCGACCAGGCTGGCGTGCGCCTGGGGGATGTTGCGCGCCTGCGCCAGCAGCAGGGCGATGGCGTGCTCGGCCGCCGAGAGGGCGTTCGAGCCGGCGGCGTTGACCACCACGATGCCGCGCCGGGTGGCCGCCTCGACGTTGACGTTGTCGACCCCGGTCCCCGCCCGCCCCACCACCTTCAGCCGCTCGGCGCGCTCGATGAGGTCGGCCGTGACCTTGGTGGCGCTGCGCACGACGAGGGCGTCGTAGCCGGCGACGCGGTCGATCAACTCGTCGCGGGAGAGCCCGATGCCGTCGTTGACCGAGAAGCGCTCCGCCAGGTACGCGACGCCGGCGTCGGCGATCCGCTCGCACACCAGCACGCGGAGGTCCGCGCGGAGGGTGGTCAACGCAACGCGTCGGCCGCCACGCGCTGGGCAGCGGCGACGCCGGCGCCGAGCTCGACCGGATGCCCCAGGTCGGCGAGGACGATCTCGAGCGCGCCGAGCGTCGTGATGATGTCGCGGTAGTCGTAGTAGCCGCAGTGGCCGATGCGGCAGATCTTCCCCGACAGCCGGCCCTGGCCGCCCGCGATCTGGATGCCGAAGCGGCTCTTGAGCGCCGCCGGGATCGCCTTGCCGTCGATCCCCTCGGGCACCATGAAGGCCGTGACGACGTTGGCCTCGGGGTTCTCCGGCCCGAGCAGGGAGAGGCCGCACGCGACGACGCCCGCGCGGCACATGCGCCCCAGCACCCGGTGGCGGGCGAACACGCCCTGCAGGCCCTCGGCCTCGATCAGGCGCAGCGCCTCCTGAAGCTGGCAGACCAGGGTGACCGGCGGCGTGAACGGGCTGCGTGAGCCGCCCGTGCGGGTGCGCTCCCAGTCGAGGTAGAAGCCCCCCGGGCCGCGGGCTGCCGAGCGGGCGATCGCGCGCGCGGCGGCGGCGACGAAGGCCAGGCCGGGAGGCGTCATGAGCCCCTTCTGCGAGCCCGAGACGACGACGTCGATGCCCCAGCGGTCCATGGGCAGGTCGGCGACGCCGAGGCCCGACACCGCGTCGGCCACCAGGATGCGGTCGCCGGCCGCCTCCCGCAGCGCCGGGAGGTCCGAGACGACCCCGGTCGACGTCTCGCTCTGGGTGACGAACACCACCTCGATGCCGGGCTCCGTCGAGAGCGTCTCGGCGACGGCGGCCGGGTCGATCGGCCGGCCCCACTCCCCCTCCAGGTGCAGGGCGTTGACGCCGTGGTCGGCGCAGATCGCCGCCCAGCGGTTGCCGAAGTTCCCGCAGGAGGCGACCAGCACCCGCTCGCCGGGCGCCGCCAGGTTCGCGACCGCCGAGTCCATGGCCCCGGAGCCCGACGCCCCGAACACCAGCACCTCGGCCTGCGTCTGGAACACCCGGCGGAGGCCCTCGATGACGTCCTCCCAGATGGCGACGAACTCGGGCGAGCGCGAGTAGAGGATCGGGCGGGCGCCCGCGGCCACGACCTCGGGGGGCAGGGCCGTCGGCCCCGGCACCATGAGGGTGCTCTTGAGGTTCCCGACCGTCGCCGGCGCCGCGGCGCGGGCCGAGGCCGTCGATGTGGTGGAGGTCGTCAGCTCAGAACTCCGTGTCGATCCAGCTCATCATGCCGCGAAGGCGCTTGCCGACGTCCTCGACCTGGTGGGCGGCGTCGCGGCGGGCGATGGCGTTGAACACGGGGCGGCCGACCTGGTTCTCCTCGAGCCACTCCTTGGCGAAGCGGCCGGTCTGGATCTCGGCCAGGATGCGCCTCATCTCGGCGCGGGTCTCGTCGGTGATGATGCGCCGCCCGCGCGTGAGGTCGCCGTACTCGGCGGTGTTGGAGATCGAGTAGCGCATGCCGCTGATGCCCTTCTCGTACATCAGGTCCACGATCAGCTTCAGCTCGTGGAGGCACTCGAAGTAGGCGAGGTCCGGGTTGTAGCCGGCCTCCACCAGGGTGTCGAACCCCGCCCGCACCAGCTCGGTGAGCCCGCCGCAGAGCACGACCTGCTCGCCGAAGAGGTCGGTCTCGGTCTCCTCGGCGAAGCTCGTCTCGATGACCCCCGCGCGGGTGCAGCCGATGCCCTTGGCGTAGGCGAGGGCCAGCTCCCGTGCGTTGCCCGACGCGTCCTGCTGCACGGCCATCAGCGCGGGCGTGCCGGCGCCCTCGGCGTAGGTGCGGCGCACCAGGTGCCCCGGGCCCTTGGGCGCGACCATCAGCACGTCGACGCCCTGCGGCGGGACGATCTGGCCGAAGTGGATGGAGAAGCCGTGCGCGAACAGCAGCGCGTCGCCCGCGCCGAGCCCGCCGGCGATGTCGTCGGCGAAGAGGCGCGCCTGGTGCTCGTCGGGGGCGAGGATCATCACGAGGTCCCCGCGGGCGGCGGCCTCGGCCGGCGGCAGCACCTCGAGCCCCTCCTGCCGGGCGGCCTCGATCGACGACGAGCCGGCCCGCAGCCCCACCACGACGCTCACGCCGGAGTCGCGCAGGTTGAGGGCGTGGGCGTGGCCCTGGCTGCCGTAGCCGATCACGGCCACGGTCTTGCCGCTGAGCAGGTCGAGGTCGGCGTCGGCGTCGTAGTACATCGGCACGATGGCGCTCCGGGTTCTCGTGTGGCGGGCCGGGGGCCCGTGTTCAGGTGATCGACGCGCCGCGCCCGAGCGCGACGACGCCGGTCTTGACCAGCTCGATCAGGCCGAAGGGCCGCAGGAGCTGCTCGAAGTTCACCAGCTCGTCGCTCTCGCCCGTGACCTGGACCGTCAGGGAGTCGGGGGTCACGTCGATGATCCGCGCGTCGAAGATCTCGACCAGCTGGATGACCTCGCTGCGCGAGCGAGCGTCGGCGCTCACCTTCACCAGGGCCAGCTCCCGCGAGACCATGTTCTCGGGGTCGAGGTCGCGGATCTTGATGACGTTGACGAGCTTGTCGAGCTGCTTGGTCATCTGCTCGACCGGAAAGCGGCTCGTGTCGACCGCGATCGTCATGCGCGAGCGGTCGGGATCCTCGGTGGGGCTCACGGCGAGGGAGTCGATGTTGAACCCGCGCCGCGTGAACAGCCCCGCGACCCGGGAGAGGACGCCCGGCTTGTTCTCCACGAGGACCGAGAGGGTGTGCTTCACGGCGCGGGAGCATAGCGGGCCGGGGGACGCCGACTCCCCGGCTACCCTTGCGGAATGGAGGGGCGGCTCCTCGTCGTGGAGGACGATCCGCAGGTGCGGGCGATGCTGACGCGAGCGCTGCGCTACGAGGGCTTCGAGGTGGCCGCCGCGAGCGACGGCGCGGGGGCCATGGCGGCGTTGCGGGCGGGCTCGCCCGACCTCGTGCTGCTCGACCTGCTGCTGCCCGACGCCGACGGCGTCGAGCTCTGCGGGCGGCTGCGGGCCGACGGCGACGCGGTGCCGATCCTGATGGTGACGGCGCGCGACACGATCTCCGACCGCGTCGCCGGGCTGGAGGCCGGCGCCGACGACTACCTGGTCAAGCCCTTCTCGACGGCCGAGCTGGTCGCGCGGGTTCGCGCCCTGCTGCGCCGGGCACGCGACCGGCCGCCGCCGACGGTCCGGCGCCTGGGCGATCTGGAGCTCGACGCCGCGACCCACGAGGTGCGCCGCGGCGACCGCGCCCTGCGGCTCACGCGGCGCGAGTTCGACCTCCTGGCGCTCTTCCTCGACAACCCCGGCACCGTGCTGCCGCGCGACCGCCTCCTCGCCGACGCTTGGGGCTTCCCCGAGTCGGTCGAGACCAACGCGATCGACGTCTACGTCGGCTACCTCCGGCGCAAGCTCGAGGAGGGCGGCGAGCCGCGGCTCATCCACACGGTGCGCGGCGTCGGCTACGTGCTGAGGGAGCCGTGAGCCTCCGGGCCCGCATCGCCCTGTCATCGGCGGCGGCCGTGCTCGCCGCGGTGGCGCTCTTCGCGGCCGGCGCCTACGTGCTCATCTCGGAGCGGGCCTACGACCGCCTCGACCGCTCGCTGGCCGAGACCGCCGACCGGGTGGCGCAGGAGATCGGGTCGCCCGACGTCGGCGGGCGCGACTTCGCCGAGCCCCCCACCCCCGGGGCCCCGGCGCGGCCGGCTCCCGATCCCGAGCCCGATCCGGCCGGCACGCGGGTGGAGCTCGACCCCTCCGGGGAGACGGACCCCGGCGGGCCCCGCACGGTGACCCTGGACGGCGAGAACTACCGGCTGCTGGTGCGGGCGCTGGAGCCCGGCGCCGACGGCGGCCGCAGCACGGTGGCCGTCGCGCGGCCCCTCACCGACGTGGAGCAGACCCTCGACGAGGTCGCCCTCGGCCTGACGACGGCCGCCCTCGTGGCGGCGCTGATCGCCACTGGCCTGGCGCTGCTGATCGCCCGCCCGGCGCTGCGGCCGCTGGCGCAGGCGCGGACGGCGGCCGAGCGGGTGGCCGACAGCCAGGACCCGTCGCTGCGCGTCCCGGAGGGCAGGGCCGACGAGGTGGGCGGCCTCGCGCGCGCGATGAACCGGATGCTCGCCCGGCTCGAGGACGCCCAGAGCCGCCTCCGCGCCACGCTGACGCGGCAGCGCCGCTTCGCCGCCGACGCCTCCCACGAGATGCGCACCCCCCTCACCGCCCTGCGCGGCGACATCGACATACTGCGCCACCACGAGCTGCCCCCCGAGGAGCAGGCCGAGGTCCTGACCGAGATGGCGACGTCGGTTCGACCGGCTCGACCGGCTCGTCGAGGGGCTGCTGGGGCTGGCGCGCGTCGACGGCGACGCCGGCGAGGCCGAGCGCGTCGACCTGGGGGAGATGGTCGCCGAGATCGCCACGGCCGACGAGTGCGACGGCGTCGACCCCGGCGTCGTGGTCACCGGCGACCGCGCGGCGCTCCGCGGCATGCTGATGAACCTGATCGACAACGGGCGCGCCCACGGCGGCAGCGTGCGGGTGGCGGTCGCGACGGAGGACGGCGCCGCGGTCGTGCGGGTCGACGACGACGGCCCCGGCATCGCGCCGGCCGACCGCGACCGCGTCTTCGACCGCTTCTACCGCGCCCCCGACCGGCGCGGCACCCCCGGCGCCGGCCTGGGCCTGCCGATCGCCAAGGCGACCGCCGAGCGCTGGGGCGGCAGCCTGCGCCTGCTCCCCTCTCCCGCGGGCACCCGCTTCGAGGTGCGCCTCCCCCTGGCCTGACGCGGTGTCAGGGGGCGAGGGGTGCGGCCCGGCCGGGGGCGCGTGTCCAATTGGCCGAGGTGTCGGCGTCCAATTGGCCACGTCGCCCCGCGGGGTGCCTCCGACCGCCGAGATACCGCATAACGAGGGGGATGGCGGGGGTGTGGCCATTTGGCCAGGGGCCGCGTGGCCATTTGGTACGTCGGCGGCGCCCCCCCTCCTGAGACGCCGGAGCGGGCGATCGCCGGACTCGACGCGTCGCGGGCGTCTTGCGGTGGAGCTTCGATCGGTCGCCCGTCTGACCGCCGCCGTCCACCGGCTCGGCCGCCTCTACCGGACCCGCGAGGAGGCGCTGCTCGACGAGCGGCGCCCGGCCGGCGTCCACGTCGTCCCGGTCGGCCGCGGCGCCGCCCGCGCGAGGGAGGCCTTCGTCGTCGTGCGGGCGGCCGACGAGACCCGCGTCGCCGCGTTCCCTACCGTCTGAGCGCGAGCACGGCGGCCAGGTCGTCGGCCTCGGAGGCGGGCTTGTCGTCGCGGTACCGCAGCACGCGGGCGAAGCGGAGGGCGACGCCGCCCGGGTAGCGCGACGACGTCTGGACGCCGTCGAACGCGATCTCCACCACCAGCTCGGGGCGCACCTCGACCACGATGCCGCTGCGGCCGGTCTCGAGCTCGAGCAGGCGCTCGGTCTGCCACGCGAGCATGGCGTCGGTGAGCCCCTTGAACGTCTTGCCGAGCATCACGAAGCCCTCGCCCTCCGGCGCCCGGGCGCCGAGGTGGAGGTTGCTGAGCCACCCCCGCCGCCGGCCGTGCCCCCACTCGGCGGCCAGGACCACCAGGTCGAGCGTGTGGCGCGGCTTCACCTTGAGCCACCCGGCGCCGCGGCGCCCGGCCGCGTAGGGGGCGTCGAGCGCCTTGACCACCACGCCCTCGTGGCCGGCCGCGAGGGCGGCCTCGAGGTGGGCCCGCGCGGCGCCCGGGTCGCCGGTCACCACTCGAGGCACCCGCAGCGCCTCGGGCACGGCGGCCGCCAGCGCCTCGGCCCGCCGGGACAGCGGGGCGTCGAGGAGGTCCTCGCCGTCCAGGTGCAGGACGTCGAAGAGGACCGGCGCGACCCCGGCCGAGCCCGAGGCGACGCGCGAGGACGTGACCTGGAAGGGCTCCGGGCGGCCGTCGGCGCGCAGCGCGATCGCCTCGCCGTCGAGCACCGCCCGGCGGACGGGCAGGGCGAGCGCCGCGGCGGCGACCTCGGGCAGCCGCGCCGTGAGGTCGTCGAGCGAGCGGCTGAAGATCGCGACCTCGCGGCCGTCGCGGTGCACCTGGATGCGGGCGCCGTCGAGCTTCCAGTCGACCGCCCCCTCGCCCACCTTCGCCATCGCCTCCTCGAGGGACGCGGCGGGGGCGGCGAGCATCGGCCCCAGCGGCCGCCCGACCTCGAGGCGGAACGCGGCCAGGCCGGCCTCCCCGTCGCGCAGCGCGGCCTCGGCCACGGCCCGGGCGTCGCCGCGCAGCGTGGTCGCGCGGTCGACGGCGGCCTTCGGGATGCCGGTGGCGCGCGCGACCGCGTCGGCCATCACGCCCGCGAGCGCCCCCTGGCGCACCCCGCCCGACAGCAGCGCCCGCAGGAACTCCTGCTCGGCCGGCGTGGCGCGCCCGAAGACGTCGTCGACCTCCCGGCGGCGCGCCGCCTGGGACCCGGCCCCCGACAGCGCGGCGATGCGATCGAGGGCGGCGTCGACCTCGCCCACCTCCAGCGACGGCTCGGCGGCCGGCGGCGGCAGGTCGCGCAGCGCGGCCCAGCCCACCCCGGTGCGCCGCTGGCGCAGCTCGCCGCTGAGGTACGCCACGCCGGCCTCGACCTCGCCGGGCGGCAGGCGCCGGAGGGCGTCGCCGAGCAGCTCGGCCTTGCGGGTGCGCGACCGGGTCTCGCCCACCGCCCGGGACACCGACGCGAGGTCGGCGAAGAGCAATTACACGCCGGCCTTCTCGCGCACGATCTGGCCCACCCGCGCCGGGTCGGCGCGGCCGCCGGTCGCCTTCATCGCCTGGCCGACGAAGTAGCCCACCAGCTTGTCCTTGCCGCCCCGGAGCTGGTCGGCCTGGGCCGGGTTGTCGGCCAGCAGGCGCTCGACCAGGGCCGACAGCTCGCCGTCGTCGGAGATCTGTCCCAGCCCGCGCTCCTCGACCACCGCGCGGGGCGCGGCGCCGGTGCGGACGACCTCGGCCAGCACCTCCTTGGCGGCGGGCTCGGACAGCGTGCGGTCCTCGCGCAGGCCGACCAGCTCGGCCAGCAGGTCCGGCGTCACCCGGCTCTCCCACGGCTCCTGCCCGGCCTCGCGGAGCCGGGCGCGCAGCTCGCCGCGGATCCAGTTGGCCGCCGCCTTGGGGTCGGCGCGCGCGGCCACGGCCTCGAAGTAGTCGCCCAGCTCGGCCGTCTCCGAGAGCACCTCGGCGTCCTCGTAGGTGAGCCCCAGCTCCGAGGCCCAGCGGCGCCGGCGGTCGACCGGCAGCTCGGGCAGCCCCGCGCCCAGCTCCTCGACCCAGGCCGGGTCGGGCGCCATCGGCACGAGGTCGGGCTCGGGGAAGTACCGGTAGTCGTGCGCCTCCTCCTTGCTTCGCAGGGGGTGGATCTCGCCGCTGTCGGGGTCGAAGTGGAGGGTCTCCTGGACCACCCGCTCGCCGGCGTCGAGCAGCGCGGCCTGGCGGGCGATCTCGGCGTCGATGCCGCGCTCCAGGAAGCGGAAGCTGTTCATGTTCTTCAGTTCGGCCTTGGTCCCGAGCCCGTCGTGGCCCACCGGCCGCACGCTGACGTTGGCGTCCGCGCGCAGCGAGCCCTCCTCCATGTTGCAGTCGCTCACGTCCAGTCGGCGCAGGGTCTGGCGCAGCTGGCGCAGGAAGGCGGCCGCGTCGGCGGCCGAGCGCAGGTCGGGCTCGGTGACGATCTCGAGCAGCGGAGTGCCGCCGCGGTTGAAGTCGACGCCCGACGCCTCGGCCCCGGCCCGCCGCCCGCCCGCGCCGACGTGCACCAGCTTGGCCGCGTCCTCCTCGAGGTGGGCCCGGGTGATGCCGACCGTCAGCTCGCTGCCGTCGGGCCGCAGGACGCGGAAGCTGCCGTCCACGCAGAGCGGCTCGTCGTACTGCGACACCTGGTACGCCTTCGACAGGTCCGGATAGAAGTAGTTCTTGCGGTGGAACTCCGAGACCCCGGGGACCCGGCAGCCCAGGGCGAGGCCGGCCAGGATGCCGAGCCGCAGCGCCTCGACGTTGGTCACCGGCAGCGCGCCGGGGTGGGCGAGGCAGACCGGGCAGGTGTGCGTGTTGGGCGGGTCGCCGAAGCTCAGCTCGCAGCCGCAGAACATCTTGGTGCGGGTCGCGAGCTGGACGTGGATCTCCAGGCCGATGACCGGCTCCCAGGCGACGCCGGTCACAGGACCCCCGGCGGCCGCGGGTCGAAGCCGATCGCCCCCTCGAGGGCGTGGGCCGCGTCGAGCAGGCGGTTCTCGCTGAACGCGGGGCCGACGAGCTGCAGGCCCACCGGCAGGCCGTCGGCGAGGCCGCACGGGATCGAGATCGACGGCAGCCCGGCCAGGCTCGAGGGGATCGTGCAGACATCCGACAGGTACATCGCCAGCGGGTCCTGCACGCGCTCGCCCAGGCGGAAGGCCACCGTCGGCGACGTGGGCGAGACGATCAGGTCGACCCGCGCGAAGGCGGCGTCGAAGTCGCGCCGGATCAGGGTGCGGACCTTCTGCGCGCGGAGGTAGTAGGCGTCGTAGTAGCCCGAGGCGAGGGCGAAGGTGCCGAGCATGATCCGGCGCTTGACCTCGGGCCCGAAGCCGGTCCCGCGGGTCGCCTCGTAGTGCTCCAGGATGTCCTGCGCGTCGCCGAACCGGGGCCCGTAGCGGATGCCGTCGAAGCGCGCCAGGTTCGAGGAGCACTCGGCCGGGGCGATCAGGTAGTACGTCGCGACGCCGTGCTCGGTCGATGCGAGGCTCACGCGCTCGACCGCGCCACCGAGCTCCTCGATGCTCGCCAGGGCCGCGTCCACCGCCGCCCGCACGCCCGGGTCCACGCCGTCGGCCATCAGCTCGTCGACGACGCCGACGCGCAGCCCGTCGAGGCGGGCGGCCTCGGGCAGGCGCACCGGCTCGGTCCAGTCGAGGGACGTCGAGTCCATCTCGTCGCGCCCCACGATGTGCGATAGCAGCAGCGCGGCGTCGCGCACGGTCCGGCCGAAGGGGCCCACCTGGTCGAGCGACGACGCGAAGGCGATCAGGCCGTAGCGCGAGACGGCCCCGTACGTCGGCTTCATGCCGACGATCCCGCACAGGGCCGCCGGCTGGCGGATCGAGCCGCCGGTGTCGCTGCCGAGCGCCCAGGGCGCCTGGTAGGCGGCGACGGCGGCGGCCGAGCCGCCGCTCGACCCACCCGGTACGCGCTCCCGGTCCCAGGGGTTCCGCGTGAGCTGGTAGGCCGAGTTCTCGGTGCTCGAGCCCATCGCGAACTCGTCCATGTTGGTCTTGCCGATGACGACCGCGCCGGCGCGCTCGAGCCGCTCGACGCAGGTGGCCGTGTACAGCGGGCGGAAGCCCTCGAGGATCCGCGAGCCGGCCGTGGTGGTGAGGTCGCGCGTCGAGAGGGCGTCCTTGATCGCGATCGGCACGCCCCCCAGCGGCGGGCGCCGCGGCGCGGCGTCGATCTCGCGGGCGCGGGCGCGCGCCGCCTCGGCGTCGACGGCGAGGAACGACCCCCACGGGTCGTCCTCGGCCCGGGCGAGGGCGGCGTCGACCATCTCGGCGGCGCTCGCCTCGCCGGAGTGAAGCGTCGCCACGGCCCGCTCGGCCGTCATCTCGTGGAGCGGCGTCAATCGAACCGCGGGACGGCGAACTTGCCCTCGACGACCTCGGGCGCCTCGCGGAGTGCCTCCTGCTGGGTCAGCCCGGGGCGCGGGTCGTCGTCGCGCCACACGTTCTGGAGCGGGATCACGTGGGTGGTCGGCGGCACGCCGTCCAGGTCGAGGGCCTGGATGCGGTCGATGTGGTCGAGGATCCCCGACAGCTCGTCGTGCATTCGCGACTCCTCGTCGGGCTCGAGCCGCAGGCGCGCGAGGCGGGCGACGTGGTGGACGGTGGCGTCGTCGATCACGACCTCGATGCTAGCGATCAGCCGGGTGGCGGCAGGCTCACCAGCACGGCGACGCTCACCATGAGCGCCGCGGCCAGCGCCAGCTCCGCGGTCACGCTGACCCGCAGCGCCCGGCTCGCGCCCCGGTCGTCGGGATCGAGGCCCAGGGCCGCCCGCTCCAGGCGCGGGTGGGCGACCAGCCGGTTGTAGGCGCCGCCCGTCAGGAGGACGGCGAAGATGCACAGCTTGACCAGCAGCGCCCGGCCGTAGGCCGTGTCGAGGATCTCCCCCGCCGATCCGAGCTCGGCCAGCGCGCGATACACGCCCGTCACGACGAGCGCGGCGACGGCCGTCAGGGCAACGGCCGAGAACCGCACCACCACGCCCGCGCCCAGGCGCACGCGGTCGGCGGGCGGAAGCGACCGGGCCGCGGGCAGCGCGAGCACGGCGAGCCCGAGCAGCCCGCCGAGCCAGGCCGCGGTGGCCAGGTTGTGGAGGGCGTCGATGACGATGTTGGCGGTGCGGTCGCCGCCGCCCGAGGCGTGACCGGCCCAGCTGATCGCCAGCAGCGCGGCGGCCGGGGGCAGCCCGAGGGCCAGCGCCGCGACCGCCCCGGCCGGGACCCCCCGGCCCCGCAGCGCGAGGCCGGCCAGAGCCGCCGCCGCCAGCGCCCCCGCCTGCGCCCACCAGGCCGTCCCCGCCCGCGTGTCGAGCAGCAGGGTGCCGAGGCCCCCGGGCCCCTCACCCAGGCCCCGGAGCACCGCGGCCGGCCAGAGGGCCAGCCCGGCCGCGCCGGCGGCGACCAGCGCCCACCAGGCGGCCCACCACGCGCGGGCACGCCCCGCCAGCGCCTCCTCCGCCCGGCCGCGGAAGCCCTCGGCCTCGCCCGGAGGCCGCGCGGGCGGCGCGACGCCTCCCGTGCGCACGGCCGGCTCCACGACCCCGGCGGCCAGCGCGACCAGCCCCAGCAGCCCGATCGGCGCCACCAGCAGGAGCAGGCGCGCGACCACCCCGAGGGCCCCATCGTCCGCGGTGCCCGAGGGGTGCCCGTCCCGCGACAGCGCCCGCCAGCGCACGACCGCCACCTCCGCCGGGCGCGCCAGGGGAGCGGTGACCACGCGCGCGTCCCGCGGGTCGCGCCGCGCGGGCCCGGAGACGACCCGCCCGGCCCGGTCGCGCGCCTCGACCGCCAGGAAGGGCTCCTCGACGGGCGACGACAGGGCGATCCTCACCTGGCGAGGGCCCACCTCCACGACCCGCTCCTCGGCGTGGCCCGCCGCCGCCCCGGGCGCCACGAGCGCACCCGCGACGACGGCCGCCGCGGCGAAGGCCCCGCGCGGGCTCACGGGCGGCGGGCCGGACCGCCGGCGAGGTCGTAGAGCGCGCCCCGGCCGACGACGACGGCCGAGATCACCGACGTGCGCCCGTCCTCGGTCCACGTGACCGCCGTCCGCGGGCCGGCCTCGAAGCCGTGCAGAAGCACGCCGCGCCGGCCGGTGCGGCCGGCCCCGGACGGCGGGGGCGCGGAACCGCCTGGCAGGACCGTGTGGGCGATCCGGCGCCCCTGCCGGCCCCAGAAGACCGTCGTGACCGTGACGCCACCCACCCGGTCGGCCCGGGCGCCGACCGGCGCCCAGCCGGCCCGCAGGGCGATCTCGGGGAACCCCTCGCCGGCGGAGGCGTCGGGCAGGGCCGCCGGCGGCGGCGCCTCGCTCTCGCCGCCCTGGGCCACGGCCACGTCGGCCACCAGCCCCCCCGCGTCGTCGCCCTCGGAGAGGCCGAACGCGACGGCCACGGCGATGGCCACGGCGATGATCGCGACGCCCGCAACCAGGCCGATGCGCCGGCGCCGCGACGGGGCCGCGGCCGCGGCCGGCGGCGCCGCGGGGGGGTCGTCGGACCGCGCCATCGGGGGAGTCTGACACCGCCGCCGGGCGGGGCGACGGGGCTACGATGACCGCCCATGCGCATGATCCGCGCCCTGCGCGCCCCGGAGCCCTTCGCGCGCCTCGCCCTCGTCGCCCTCGCCCTGCTCTGGGTGATCGTGCCGAGCGGCGCCGTCGTGCGGCTGACTGCCTCCGGGCTCGGCTGTCCCGACTGGCCCCTGTGCAACGGGGGGGTCGTGCCCGCTCAGGCCGGCCACGAGCTGATCGAGTACTCCAACCGGCTCCTCTCCGGCGCCGTGGTGGCCGTCGCGGTGCTGACGTGGGTCGTCGCGCGGCGCATGCCGGGGGCGCCCGCCGCCCTGCGGCGCTGGTCCGCCGCGATCGCCCTCGCCTCGGCGCTCCAGGCGCCCCTCGGGGCCGTGACGGTGCTCACCGGGCTGCACCCGCTGGCGGTGGGGTCGCACTTCCTGCTGTCGATGATCGCCCTGGCGTGCGGCACCGCGCTGGCGCTGCGGGCCCGCGACTGGGCGCGGGGGATCGAGCGCCGCTGGGACCGCCGGCGCGGCCCGCTGGCGGTCGTGGTGGCGCTGTCGGCCGCCGTCGTGCTGGTCACGGGCGCCGTCGTCACCGCCGCGGGCCCCCACTCGGGCGACGACGACGTGACCGCGCGCTTCGGCGACCTGCTGCTGGCGATGCGCGTGCACGTGCGGGCCGCCGTCGTCTTCACCGCCCTGGCGCTGGTGCTCGTCGCATGGGTCTGGCGCGAGGGCGGGGCCGACCGCCTCACGCGGGGCCTGGCGCTCGCCGCGGTGCCGCTCCTGGCGATCCAGATCGGCCTGGGCGAGTACCAGTACCGCAACGGCCTCCCCTGGGAGGTCGTCGTCTTCCACGTCAGCACGGCCGCCCTGGTCTGGGCCGTGATCGTCGCCGCCTGCCGGGGGGTGGCCCGGGTGCGTACCGAGCCCTACGGGCGCCGCGAGGCGACCCGCTGGCAGGGCACGCAGCGCACGGCGTCCGGCAGCGCCCTGAGCCGCCCCTCCGGGATCTCGGCGCCGCAGTCCACGCAGACGCCGTAGGTCCCCGCCTCGATGGCCTCGAGCGCGGCGCGCAGCCTCTCCTCGCGCTGGCGCCAGCGCAGCTGCTCGCGCAGCTCCCGCTCGCGGAGGTCGGCGTCGGTCGCCGCCTCGGCCGGGTGGTGGTGCCCGTCCCCGCGCTCCTCGGCGTCGCGGGCCAGGTCGCGCTGCTCCAGCGCGGCCACCACCTCGTCTCGGAGCCGCTTCAGGCGGGCGGCGGGGTCGGCGTCCCGTGTCGGGTCGGCGGCCATCCGGCGATGGTAGCGGCCGGGCCGGGGCGCCTGAAGCCGCGCTAGCCTGCCGTTCGGGCCACGAGCGGAGGTGAGCGGTGGCCGGGGCGCACGCGGTGGAGGCCGACGGCCTCGAACGGCACTTCAAAGGCGGCATCCGGGCGGTCGACGGGGTCGACCTGGTCGTCGAGCGCGGCGAGGTCTACGGGTTCCTCGGGCCGAACGGCGCCGGCAAGAGCACCACCGTGCGCATGCTGGCGACCCTCCTGCGCCCGACCGGCGGGCGGGCGCTGGTGGCCGGCCACGACGTGGTCGCCGATGCCCCCGCCGTGCGCCGCAGCATCGGCGTGGCGCTCCAGGACGCAGCGATCGACCCCTACATGACCGGCCGCGAGCTCCTGCACCTCCAAGCCGTGCTGCACGGCTACCCCCGCGCCGTGGGCCGCAGCCGGGCCGTGGAGCTGCTGGAGCGGGTCGACCTCGCCGGAGCGGCCGACCGCCGCGTGGGGACCTACTCCGGCGGCATGCGCCGGCGGCTCGACCTGGCGCTCGCCCTGGTGCACGAGCCCGAGGTGCTGTTCCTCGACGAGCCCACGACGGGCCTCGACCCGATCTCTCGGGTCACGCTCTGGGACGAGGTGCGCCGGCTCAACGGCGAGGGCACCACGGTGTTCCTCACCACCCAGTACCTGGAGGAGGCCGACCAGCTCGCCGGGCGGGTCGGGATCATCGACGGGGGCCGGATCGTCGCCGAGGGGACGCCGGCCGAGCTGAAGGCCCAGGTGGGCGACCCCACCCTCAACGTCACGCTGGCGCGTCCCGAGGAGGCCGCCGCCGCGGCGGCGGCCCTGCGCCCCCTGGGCGAGCCGGTGCCCGCCCGCGCGGGGTGCCTGGCGGTGCGCCTGCCCGACGGCGCCGCGGCGCTGCCGGCCGCCGTGCGGGCCCTGGACGAGGCGGGGGTGGGGGTGGCCGGCCTCGACCTGGCGCGGCCGACCCTCGACGACGTGTTCGTCGCCAAGACCGGCCGGCGGCTCGAGTCGGACGGCGCGGGCGAGCCGGCGACGGCGCCGGCGCCCTCCGTGGCGTGACGCTGGCGCTGCGGCAGACCGGAGCGCTGGCCTGGCGCTCGGTCATGGGCACGGTCCGGACGCCTCAGGCCCTCTTCCCGAGCCTCTTCTTCCCGCTGATCCTGATGGCGATCTTCACGGCGTCGTTCGGCGACGCGCCGGGCGCCATCCCCGGCTTCCCGCCGGTGCGGGGGTTCATCGACTTCGCGCTGGCCGGGGCGATCGTCCAGGGCATCCTCATCGGCGGGACCAGCGCGGGATCGGCCTTCGCCCTCGACATCGAGGGCGGCTTCTTCGACCGCCTGGTCGCCTCGCCGGTCTCGCGGACGGCGATCCTCGCCGGCCGCCTCGCGGGCGGCGTCAGCCTGGCGATGGTCCAGACCCTCCTCTTCCTGGCGATCGGGATCGCCTTCGGCGCCCGCGTCGAGGGCGGCGTGACGGGCGTCGCGATCCTGCTGGTCCTGGCCTGCCTGATGGCGGTCGCCGTGAGTGGCCTGGGCGTCTACCTCGCGCTGCGCACCGGCTCGGCGGAGGCGGTGCAGGGGACCTTCCCGCTGTTCTTCGCCCTGCTCTTCTTCTCGTCGGCGTTCTTCCCCCGCGAGACCATGACGGGCTGGTTCCGCACGGTCGCCGACCTCAACCCGATCTCGTACCTGGTGGAGGCGATGCGCGACCTCGTGATCGTCGGGGTCGACCTGCGGCCCACGCTGATCGGCCTCGGCGCGGTGATCGCGCTGGCGGCCGTCGCCGTGACCGCGTGCTTCGTGGCGTTCCACCGCCGGCTGGCGGCGAGCTCATGAGCGCCTCCTCGCACGCGGCCGCTCTCCGCGGCGGCCGGCGCTCGTCGGCCGCGAACGTCAGGCGCGCGCTGGCCGTGAGCGCCGGGCTCGCCTGGCGCAGCCTCATCCTCGTGCGGCGGATGCCGTCGGTGTTCCTGCCGTCGCTGATCATGCCGCTCTTCATCCTCATCGCCACGGCCGGCGCCTTCCGCGGCATCTCGCTGCTACCGGCCTTCGACGGGGCCTCCTACCTCGCGTTCACCATCCCGCTCGCCCTGGTGATGGGCGCCGGCTTCGCCGGCATGAACGCCGGCATGACGCTCGCGCGCGACATCGAGGGCGGCTTCGTCGACCGGCTGGTGGTGAGCCCCGCGCCGCGCATCACGCTGATCACCGGCCCGCTGATGGCGGCCGGGCTGCGGAGCGTCTTCACCACCACGGTCGTGCTGATCGCCGGCCTCATCGGGGGCGTCGCGCTGCCCGGGGTGCTCGACACGGCCGCCCTCTACCTGCTCGGCATCGCCTTCTCGGCCGCGTCGGCCTGCTGGGCGATGGGCGTGGCCCTGCGGACCCGCACGATCCAGGCCGCCCCGCTGATGCAGGTGGTGATCTTCCTCGCCGTCTTCACCTCGGTCGCCTACGCGCCCCGCGACGCGCTCAGCGGGTGGCTGGCGACGGTCGCCGACGTCAACCCGGTGACCTACCTGCTGGAGGCCTCGCGCGCCGCCGAGCTCACCGGGCTCGGCTGGGCCGAGCTGTGGCCGGCGCTGGTGGCGCTCGGCGCGCTGCTGGCGCTGCTCGGCACCTGGGCCGTGACGGGCCTCGCCACTCTCGGCCGCCGCTGATGGCCCTCGACCGCCTCCCGATCGACGAGCCCCTGGCCGCCTACCTCGACGGGCTCGCCCGGGTCCCCCCGGACCTGGAGGGCCTCTACCGGGAGATGCGGGGGGACGAGTGGGCGCGGATGATGACCCACCCCGACCTCGGGGCCCTGCTGGAGGCGCTGGTGCGCGCGACAGGCGGCCGGGCCGTCCTGGAGATCGGGACCTTCGTCGGCACCTCGGCCGCCTGGATGGCGCGGGGGCTGGCGGCGGACGGGCGGATCGACACGCTCGAGGCCGACGCGGCGCGGGCCGACCGGGCCGAGGGGTTCCTCGCCCGGGCCGGGCTCGGCGACCTGGTGCGGGTGCACCGCGGCCCGGCCCTCGCGACCCTCCCGGGCCTGGCCGACGGCGCATACGACCTCTGCTACATCGACGCCGACAAGACCGGGTACCCGGCCTACCTCGGGCACGCCGTGCGCCTCGTGCGCCCCGGCGGCCTGATCCTGGCCGACAACGTCCTCTCGGGAGGCCGGGTCGCCCTGCCCGAGGACGAGCGCGACGAGAGCGCCCGTGCCCTCGCCGAATTCACGCGGGCCGCGGTCGACCACCCCCGCCTCCTGACGACGGTCCTCACGATCGGAGACGGCGTCTCGCTGAGCGCCGTCGTGCCCTGATCCCCTAGGTCCCGCCGGTCCGGCGCTGGTAGGACCTCAGGGCGAACCAGCCCCCGATGAACAGCACGAAGATCAGTGCGGCGATCTCGAGCTGCCCGAGCGCGATGGCGACCAGCTCCACGACGAACAGCACGACCGCCAGCGCCGCGAGGGCCATCGCGATCCGCCGCCTCCGGATCTCGTCCGCATCGCGCTCCACACCGTCCAGGGTACCGATGTGACACGGATCGGCGGGCTCCGCCCGGGCCCTGGCCTACACTGCCCCCCGATGCGCGCCCGCCGCCTGCTCGCCGCCCTCGCCGGGGCCGCCGCCCTGGGCGGCGCCTCGTCGGCCGCGACGGCCCAGCAGCTGGAGGGGGTCGTGCAGCACATGGCCTGCATCGCGCCCGCCGACGCCGCCGGCATCGACGCGATGCTGGCCCGGGCGTCGAGCCCGCTGGCCGGCGAGGGCGCGGCCTTCGTGTCGGAGTCGCTGGCGGCCGGCGTCGACCCGCGGGCGCTGGTGGCGATCGCCGCCCACGAGACGATGCTCGAGACCTACGGCCCCTCCCAGGAGATCAACAACGCCTTCGGCCTCGGCCCGGGCTGGGCCTTCGCCACCGAGCGGGAGGCCATCGCGCGCGCCGCCCGGGCGCTCGCCGAGCTCTACCTGCCCGAGGGCCGCACCACGCTGGCGGCGATCGGCGCCAAGTGGGCGCCCATCGGCGCCGCCAACGACCCCACCGGGCTCAACCAGAACTGGACCCGCGGCGTCGGCACCTACTACGCGGCGATGGGCGGCGACCCGGACGCCCCGGTCCTCGCCTCGGCCCAGGCCGCGTCGCCGGACTGCGCCGGCGCGACCCCCGCTCCCCCTCCGGCGGCGGCGCCGCGGGAGACGGGCCCGCCGGTGGTGACGGCGTGGGGCGGCGCGCCGCCCGCGCGCGGCCCGGCGCCGCCCGAGGGCTTCGTGTTCCCGCTGGCCCTGCCCGTGGGCGCCCCTACGGCCTACGCCGATCCGGGCCCGGGCGCGTGCGCCGCCGGCGGCGCGCGCTGCGGCACCACCATCGCCGCGGCGGCGGGGTCGCACGCCGTGGCCAGTGCGGCGGGCGTCCTGCGGGCCGCGACCCCGGCCGAGATGGAGGAGGGCCTCGCCTTCTGGGTCGAGACCGCCGGCGGCGACCGGCTCGGCTACGGCCCTCTGGCCGCCTACGCCGCCGGCGTCGCCGCCGGCGCGCCGGTCGCGGCCGGGCACCCCCTCGGCACGACCGCCGGCACCCTGCGGGTCGCCTGGGAGCACGGCGGCGGCCCCGCGGACCCCGTCCCCCTGCTCGAGGCCACCCGACCGCCCTCGGGATGACCGGGCCGGCCCCGGCGGGCCCCGGTGCGGCCCCGCCGCAGCTCGCCGAGTTCGCCGCGCTCTACCGCGCGGGCCGGTTCTTCGACGCCCACGAGGTGCTGGAGGAGGCCTGGCGCCGCTCGGACGAGCCGCCCATGCCCTTCCTCCAGGGGCTGATCCAGTGGGCGGTGGCCTTCGAGCACCACCGCCGCGGCAACGCCCACGGCGCCCGCGTCCTGCTCGACCGCGCGTGGAGCCGCCTGCGCGACGCGCCCGACGGCTACCTGGGCCTGGACCTCTCGGCCTGGCGCGCCGCCCGCCCGGAGCTGGCCGCGGCGTTCGCGCGCTGGGAGGCGGGCGGTCCCCGGCCGGAGGTCGAGGCGCCGCCCATCGGGGGCGCGGGGGTAGGCTGAGGCGGTCCCCGCACCCGAGCAGCGAGGCCCGCCGTGAACGCCGTCGTCCTCCGCGAGACCGGAGCCCCCGCGGTGCTGCGCCTCGACACGGCCCCCGACCCCGAGCCCGGGCCCGGGGAGGTCGTGGTGGCGCTGCGGGCGGCCGCCCTCAACCGGCGCGACGTGTTCGTCCGCAAGGGGATCGCGCCGAGCCCCCTGCCCGTGATCCCCGGCTCGGACGGAGCGGGCGTGGTGCGGTCGCTCGGCGCCGGCGCATCCGGCGTGGCCGAGGGGGACGAGGTCGTGGTGCTGCCCTCCCTGGGGTGGGGCGGCGGCGAGGACGCCCCGGAGCCCGGCTTCCGCATCCTGGGCGGCCCGGACGACGGCACCTACGCCGAGATGGTCCGCGTCCCCGCGGCGAACGTCTTCCCGCGGCCCGCGCGGCTGTCGTGGGAGGAGTCTGCCGCCCTGCCGCTGGCCGGGCTCACCGCATACCGGGCGCTCGTGGCCCGCGCGCGCATCCGGCCGGGCGAGACCGTGCTGGTGATCGGCATCGGCGGCGGCGTCGCAACCGTCGCGCTCCACATCGCGCGCGCGGCCGGGTGCCGCGTGCTGGTCACGTCCTCGTCGGCCGAGAAGCTCGACCGCGCCCACGACCTGGGGGCCGGCGGAGGCGTGGACTACACGGCCGGCGACTGGCCCGCCGCGGTGCGTGAGCTCACCGGTGGCCGCGGCGTTGACGTCGTGGTCGACTCGGTCGGGTCGACCTGGGCCGACAGCATCGCGTGCCTCCGCCCCGGCGGACGGGCCGTCGTCTTCGGCGGCACCGGAGGCGGCAAGGTGGAGCTGGCGGTGCGGCCCGTGACGATGGGACAGGTCTCGCTGCTCGGCACCACCATGGGCAGCCCCCGCGACTTCGCCGGCCTGCTGGCGGCGGTCGAGCACGCCGCCTGGGCACCGGTGATCGACAGCGTCCGGCCGCTCGCGGAGGCCGCCGCGGCCCACGCGCGCGAGGAGGCCGGCGACCACTTCGGCAAGCTCGTCCTCTCGGTCTCCTAGCGGCGGCGCCGCTGGCGCGAGGGTCCTCGCCGCCGCGCGCCGCGAGGTGGGCCGCCGCGCGGCCGCGGGGCGCGACGATCCCTCGCTGGAGGTCGAGGCGCTGGCCGCCGCCCTCGAGGCGGACCCGGCCGCTCGCGAGGTGCTCGCGGCGGCCGAGCGGGCGCGGCGGCGCACGGATCTCCTCGAGGGCGAGCCGCCCACCGGCGCCCGGGCGCTGCGCGCGCGGCGCGCGGCCGAGGTCGGCTGGGCGGTGGGCGAGCTCCTGCTGGCCGGCGAGCTGGTCGCCGACGGCCCCGGCCGCGTGCTCCTTCCCGGCTTCGGCGGATCGACCTGGCGGGCGATCGCCCTGCTGCGCGCCGGGACCGGCGGTCCGGAGCGGCGGCTCGCCGAGGCCGTGGCCGCCGAGCCGGCCGCCGACCTGGGGGCCTCGGCCCCGGCCGCGCTGAGGGGCCTGCGCGCCGATCCGCGCCTGCTCGAGGCGGCGCGCCTCGTTCACGGGCTGGAGGCCGCGCGCCAGGACGCGCGCGACGCGCTCCTGCGCGCCGCGGCCGCGCTCGTCGCGGCGGTCGAGGCGGGCCACGACGACAGCGCCCGGCTGCTCCGCGCCGACTGCGCGGCGCTCGAGGCCCGCCTCGCCGAGCTGGACGCCGCGATCGCCGCCGCGTGGCGAGAGGGGGTCCGGCGGGCGGCCGCGCTGGGCGGGTAGTCTCGGCCGCCGTGGACGTGGACCTGCTCACCGCCCTGGCCGAGGCCCACGGGCCGCCGGGGCGCGAGGAGCGGGTGCGCGCGGTCGTCGAGCCCGAGCTCGCGGCCGTCTGCGACCGCGTCGAGCGCGACCCGCTCGGGGGCCTGCTGGGCGTGCGCGGCGAGGGCGTGACGCGGCTGATGCTCGCCGCCCACATGGACGAGATCGGCCTGATGGCGACCCACGTCGACGACCGGGGCTTCATCCGGGTGATCCCCCTGGGGGGCTGGGACGCGCGCACGCTGCTGAGCCAGCGGGTGCTGGTGCACGGCCGCGAGGAGCTGGAGGGCGTCGTCGGCACCACGCCAGTCCACCTGCTGGATGCGGAGGCCCGCCGGGTGGTGCCCGAGGTGAAGGACCTGGCGATCGACGTCGGCCTCCCGGCCGAGCGGGTGCGCGAGCTGGTGCGCCCGGGGGACGTGGCCACGCGCGCCCGCGACGTGCGGCCCCTCGGCGAGCTGGTGACCGGCAAGAGCCTCGACGACCGGGTCGGCCTGCTGGTGATGATCGAGGCCCTGCGGGCGGCCGGCCCCTCGCCCGCGCAGGTGGTCGCCGTGGCGACCGTCCAGGAGGAGGTCGGGCTGCGGGGAGCGCGGGTCGCGGCGGCGCGGGTGAGGCCCCACGTGGCCCTGGCGATCGACACCTGCCCCGCCAACGACGGCCCGGGCGCACCCCCGTCGGGCCCCACGACCCGCCTCGGCGAGGGCGCCGCCATCCGGATCATGGACGCCAGCGCGATCGGGGCTCCGGCGCTGGTCGACCTCCTCACCCGGATCGCCTGCGACGAGGAGATCCCCCACCAGTTCCACGTGGCCGACCGCGGCGGCACCGACACCGGCAGCCTCCAGCTCTCGGGCGACGGCGCGATCGCCGGGTGCGTCTCGATCCCGACCCGCTACGTCCACTCGAGCGTCGAGGCGGTGCACCCGGACGACGTTGACGCCTGCATCGGGCTCGTTGCGAGGTTCGTCGAGCGGGTGGGCGAGCTGGCCTGAGGCACCGCGGGGCGTGCTCCGCTGCCCGCCGAGTTGACACGCCGTCGCACGCGCCGAATGGTGACCGCAGACACAGGACTCGACAGAGGAGTTGGCATGCTCAGCAGGCTTCGCAACCGGCTCACCTTCGCCAACGCGATCTCTCTGCTGGCCCTCTTCGTCGCGCTCGGGGGCAGCGGCTACGCCGCGACGGTCGCGAAGGACAGCGTCGGCGCCCGGCAGATCAAGGCGAACGCGGTCGGCCCACCGGAGATCAAGAAGGGGGCCGTCAGGTCCTCTGAGGTGGCGAACGGGTCGCTCCTCGCCCAGGACTTCCGAGCGGGGGCCCTGCCCGAGGGCCCCCGCGGGCCCGCCGGCAGGGACGGTGTGAACGGCGCCGCGAACGTCGTCTACCGGCGCGCCGACTCAGCCCCCCTCACCCAGAACTCCTACGCCCGGATGACGGTCGGCTGCCGCCCCGGCGAGCGCCTGATCGGCGGCGGCGCGGGGTTCCCCTTCACCTCGGCCTCGGGCTCCGGGAACACGGATCTCTACGACCTCTACCAGCAGGTCGCGACGTCCGGCCCCGGCATCCTCATCAACCCGACGAACCACCTCGCGCGGGCCGTCAGGGAGGGCGAGACGCCGAACGTCTGGTACGCGTCCGGATACCAGGCCGAGGTCAACCCCCACACGCTCACCGTCCACGCGATCTGCGCGAGCCCCTGAGAACGCCTGCCGGAGCGCCGCCGACGGGCAGCCGTCCTCAGACGACCGCGATGCCGAGGGCCACGGCCCCGGCCATGAGGGCCGCCAGGGCCGCCCAGCCGGACGCGCCGACCTTCCCGTAGGCGAGATGCCCGCGCCCGTAGCCGGAGAGGATGAACGCGGCCGCCGCGCCGCCGATGATCCCGCCGATGTGGCCGCCGATGGAGATGCCCGGGAAGACGAACGTGACGACCAGGTTGATCGCGAGCAGCGCGCCGACCGACCCTCCCAGCAGGGCGACGCCCTTGTGGCGCTCGAGCACGAGCATGGCGGCCATCAGGCCGAAGACGGCGCCCGACGCCCCGACGGTGCGGGCGTCCGGAGAGGTCACGAGCGCCCCGGCGGAGCCCCACAGCAGCCCAGCCGCGTAGATCGCCAGGAACCGGGCCGTCCCGACGTAGCGCTCGAGGGCCCCGCCCAGGATCCAGAGCAGGTACATGTTGAAGGCGATGTGGATGATGCTCGCGTGGAGGAAGCCGCCGGTCACCAGGCGGTACCACTCCCCGTCGGCGATGGCGGGCCCGTAGATCGCGCCCTGATCGATCAGCTCGGAGCCCGCGACGCCGCTCAGCCACACCCCCTGCGACATCTCAGCCAGGTAGACCAGGACGTTGATGACGACGAGCGTCGTCGTGGCCACCGCCGCGCCGCCCGCCCGCGCCACGGCCGCGCGCGCCGGCGCCCCGGCCCGCCGCCCGCTGCACTCCGGGCAGCGCACCCCCACGGCCGCCTGGGTCATGCACGAGGTGCAGATCGGCCGCTCGCAGTTGGAGCACGAGAGGAGGGTCTCGCGGTCCGGGTGCCGGTAGCAGTGGAGCGTCTCCGGGGCGCTCGCCTCGTGGGTGCCCATCGGGGCGGGATGGTAGCGCGGGGCCCGGCGCGGCCCGGCGCCGCGGGTCAGCCGCCGACCGCGATCTTGACCGCCACGACGACGCCCGCGACCACGAGCACCGCGGCACCCCCCACCAGCGACCTCAAGAGGCCGGCTCCGCTCCGCCGGCCCACGCCGAACCCGGCCACGGCCACGAGGAGCGCCAGGACGCAGATCGCGACCTCGGACGCGATGTCGTCGGGGGCGAAGACGATGGGGATGCTGACGATCAGCGCAACCGTCAGCGCCGCCGCGACCGACACCGGACCGCCGAGCCGGTGCAGGCGGTCGAGCTGCTCGGCGCCGTAGAGCCGCGCCGCCAGGTCGAAGGCGAGCCAGTGGGCCAGGGACAGGCCCGCGGCGCCGCCCCAGATGATGGCGGCCGTCCCGACCGTGCCGGGAATGTCGTCGCTCGGGATCGCGATCAGCGCCGCCAGCAGGGTGAGCGAGACGTAGAGGGCCATCGAGACGCCCTCGCGCAGCAGCTCCCGGCGGACGAACGCGTCGACGTGCTGCGGGGGCAGTTGCGGCATCCGCGCACGCTACCTGCGAGGACCCTCGCGCGCGGGGCGTTGACGCCGTCCTGGGCGGCTGATCTACTCCATTCTCACGTCGGCCCGGGCAGGGGCCGGCGACTCCCGGCGTCCGGTCCAGCGCCCGCTGCCCTGGGCACGACCGCGGCCCGCCCGCAGCCCCCCGACGGTGACCGCCTGGCGGTCCACTAGCATGTCCCGCCGGAGACTCGACCCAGAGGTCCGTGGATGACCGCCCCTCCCCCGTTCGCCGCCACCCCGCCCCGCGGGCTGCCCGACCTGGTGGAGCACGACGCGTGCGCGCTCGCCGCCTTCGCCACGCGCGACGGAGGGCCGAGCCGCGCCGTGCTGGAGCGGGCCCTGTCGTCGCTCCAGATGATGGTGCACCGGTCGGGCAGCGTGGACGGCGAGGGGGACGGCAGCGGGCTGATGGTCAACCTGCCCCGGCCGGCCTGGCGCCGGCGCCTCGAGGCCGAGGGCCTCGACCCGTCGGCGGCCGACGGCCGGCGGTTCACCGTGGCCCACATCTTCTTCGACTCGTCGGCTGGCGCCGAGGGCCAGGTGCCGCGAATCGAGGCGCTCCTGGCCGAGCAGGGCTTCGAGGTCCTGTGGAGCGGCGAGGGCACGGTCGACCGCGGTGCCCTTGGCCCGCGCGCGGCCGAGACGCCGCCGATCTTCTGGCAGATCGCCTGCCTCGCCCGCGAGCCGGGGGGCGCGGCCTCCACGGCCTGCTACCGGGCGATGGTGCAGATCGAGCGCGCCGTCGACTGCCACGTCGCCTCGTTCTCGGCCAACGACGTCGTCTACAAGGTGCAGGGCCAGCCCGAGGTGATCCCGCGCTTCTACCCCGAGATGCAGGAGCCCGACTTCGCCTCGTCGCGGATCATCGCCCACAACCGCTACTCCACGAACACGTACCCCACCTTCAGCCGGGTGCAGCCGTTCTCCATCCTGGGCCACAACGGCGAGATCAACACGATCGCCCAGCTCCGCGAGCAGAGCGTGCAGCTCGGCCTGCCCGTCACCCGCGACGGGTCGGACAGCCAGGACCTGAACCGCCTGCTGGAGGGCCTCATCTTCGAGAAGGGCCTGTCGCTGCTGGAGGCCGTCGAGTTCGCGCTGCCGCCGATCCTCGGCGAGGTGCACCGCCTGCCGGCCAAGCTCCAGGACCTCTACGTCCACTACCGCGAGGCCCTCGGGCCCTACGCGCAGGGCCCCGTGGCGCTCGCGGCCCGGGCCGCCGACGAGATGGTCTTCTCGGTCGACGCGATGGGCCTGCGGCCGCTGTGGTGGATCGAGACGGACGACCTCTACGTCGTGTCGTCCGAGCCGGGGATCGTGCCGGTCGCCGAGCTGACCCGCGACCCGGCGCCGCTGGCGCCCGGTGAGAAGGTCGCCCTGCTCACCGGCGAGGACGGCGTCCCCGTGGTCCTGGACTACTGGGAGGTGCAGCGCGAGGTCTACCGGCGGGCCAAGGGCCGCGGCGCCCTGCCGACGGCCGAGACGCGCGCGCGCCTGGCCGGCGGCCTCGAGCCGGTGGCGGTCGAGGAGTACCCCGACGAGGACCTCCTCGGGCCCGACCTGGAGCTCGAGACCCTCCTCGCCTCGGCGGGGTGGATCGAGAGCGACAAGCAGCAGCTGCAGTTCCACGCCGACCGCGGCGCCGAGCCGATCGGCTCGCTCGGGTGGGACGGGCCGCTCGGGCCGTTCACCCCCGTCCCGATGCCGCTGTCGGACTACTTCCAGGAGACCGTCGCCGTCGTCACGAACCCGGCGATCGACCGCGAGCGCGAGGTCGAGCACTTCTCCACCCGCGTCGTGCTGGGGCGGCGCCCGCCGATCGAGGGCGTCGAGCCCGAGCCGCCCCAGCGGTGCGAGCTGCGGATGCCCATCGTCCTGGGCGGCATGCGCGCCGGGGCCACCACGCTCTCCCTGCCGGAGATGCGGCGCGTCGCGGTCGGCCAGGGGGTCGCGTGCATGGAGGACGTGCTGGCGGCGTGGGACTGGCGGGCGGTGCGCCTGCCGCTGCACTTCGACGCCGCCCTCAGCGTGCGCGAGCACCTGGCGGCCCTCTCCGAGGTGGCGGTGGCGGCCGTGCGCGACGGCGCCGAGCTGGTGGTGCTCCAGGACCTCGAGGCGGGCCCCGGCGAGCGGGTCTGCGACCCGCACCTGGCCGTCGCCGCGGTCGACAAGGCCCTGCGCGAGGGGCTGAAGGACGACGGCTCGTCGCTGCGCCGCGACGCCAGCCTGGTGCTCCAGGCCGCCGGCATCCGCAACGTCCACGACGTGATGGTGGCGCTCGGGTTCGGGGCCCAGGCCCTCTGCACCTACGCGATGATGGAGAAGGCCATGGACGGCTCGCCCGAGCCCGAGACGGCCGCGGGGAACGTGCTGCAGGGCCTCCAGAAGGGCATGGAGAAGGTCCTCTCGACCCTCGGCATCCACGAGCTGCGCGGCTACGGCCGGCTCGTGTCGGCCATCGGCGTGTCGCCGGAGGTGCTCGACATCCTCGCGATCCCGGGCTTCTGCGCCTCGGACGGCCGCGGCCTCGGCCTCGACGACCTCGACGACCTGGCCGAGCAGGGCCGGCAGATCCGGGCGGGCGAGGAGAGCCCCTCGAAGGTGAAGCTGCCCCGGATGTACCCCAAGGTCTGGAAGGCGCTGGCCCGGGTGGCGACCTCGGAGCGCGGCTACGAGGAGCTGGCCGAGACGCTCGACAGGCTCGAGGACGAGCAGCCCGTCGCGCTGCGCCACGCGGTGCAGCCCCAGCTCGCCCCGCCCGACCGGCGCCTGGCGGCCGAGGCCGTCAGCGCGCGGGTCGGCGAGCACACCCTGCCCTTCCTCATCAGCTCGATGAGCTTCGGCAGCCAGGGCGAGACGGCCTTCCGCGCCTACGCCGAGGCCGCGTTCCAGGCCGACATGCTCTGCATGAACGGCGAGGGCGGCGAGATCCCCGACATGTACGGGCGCTACCCCAAGCACCGCGGCCAGCAGATCGCCAGCGGCCGCTTCGGCGTCTCGTCGCTGCTGCTCAACTCGTCGGAGTGGCTCGAGATCAAGATCGGCCAGGGCGCCAAGCCCGGCGAGGGCGGCCACCTGCCGGGGTCGAAGGTGACCCAGGCGATCGCCCGGGCCCGCAACGCCCAGGTCGGCAGCGACCTGATCAGCCCGTCGAACAACCACGACCTCTACTCGATCGAGGACCTGGCCCAGCTCATCGACGAGCTCAAGACGTCCAACCCGCACGCGCGGGTCATCGTCAAGGTGCCGGTGGTCCCCGGCATCGGCACGATCGCGATCGGCATCGCCAAGGCGGGCGCCGACGTCATCACGATGTCGGGCTACGACGGCGGCACCGGCGCCGCCCGCCAGCACGCTCTGCGGCGCGCCGGGCTGCCCTGCGAGATCGGCACCGTGCTCGCCCACCACGCCCTCACCGAGGCGGGCATCCGCGACCGCGTCGAGATCTGGGCCGACGGGGGCCTGCGCAGCGCGCCCGACTGCATCAAGCTCATGTGCATGGGCGCCAACCGGCTGGGCTTCGGGACGGCGTCGATGGTGGCGATCGGCTGCACCATCTGCCGCGGCTGCCAGCTCGACACCTGCCACGTCGGCATCGCGACCCAGATGGGCGAGGAGGAGGCCCAGGAGCGCGGGCTCAAGCGCTTCATCCCGCGGGTGCTCGACCCGTCGGTCGCGGGCCTGGTGCGCTACTTCACCGAGATGGGGGCGGCGCTGCGCGAGCTGGCCGGCCGGATGGGGGTCTCCGAGGTCCAGGAGCTGGTCGGCCAGGCGGACCGCCTCGTGCAGGTGTCCCACCACGACCGCCTCGACCTCACCAGCCTGCTCACCCCGGTCCGCGAGCGCGTCATCACCGCGCCGGCCGGGGCGCCGCGCTTCTTCCGGCCCTTCCACCCGCCGCCCCCGCACCGGGCGCCCGAGGTCGCCGCCGAGCGGCTGGCCTCCGGCGTGGCGCTGGCGGTCGAGGAGGAGGCCACCACCGCGGCCGACCGCAACCTCGGCACCGACCTGGCCGGCCTGATCGCCCGCGCCACCACCGGCGTCAACAACGCCTGGGTCAACGGAGGGGGCGGCGGCGTGTCGCCCAGCAACGGCCACGGCAACGGCGATGGCGACGGGGCGCCGGACGGCGACGGCAACGGCGCGGGCAACGGGCACCTGGCGACGCTGGTCGACCTCGCGTTCACCAAGGGCGCGGCCGCCGGCAGCGGCCTGGCGGCCTTCACGCTCGACGGCGTGCGCGTGCGCGTGTTCGGCGGCGCTCAGGACGGCGTCGGCAAGTGCGCGCTCGGCGGCGAGATCCAGGTGCTGAAGGCGCAGAACGCGGCCGGCGACTGGGTCGGCGGCCACGTCGGCAAGAGCTTCGCCTACGGCGCCCAGCGCGGCCTCTTCCTGATCCAGGGCGACGTCAACGCCCGCGCGGGGATCCGCCTGTCGGGCGCCGACATGGTGCTGGGCGGCGAGCCGGCCCAGCCGCTCAACGACCGCCTGGGGACCCTGGCGGCGCGGGCCAACTGCAAGGGGTTCGCGTTCGAGTACATGACCGGCGGCCGCGTCGTCGTGCTCGGCGACCCCGGCCCGTGGCTGTGCAGCGGCATGACCGGCGGCGTGGTCTACGTGCGCCAGAACCCGGACTGGAACCTCGACGAGGCCGCCGTGCGCCGGCGCCTGTCCAAGGCGGCCAAGGTGAGCCTCGCCGCCCTGGACGAGACCGACACGGCCTCGGTGACGCAGCTCCTGACCGCCTACGGGGCCGCCCTGCGCGCCTCGGGCCAGGAGGAGACGGCCGACCGGCTCCAGGCGCTGATCGACGACCCGGCCGAGCACTTCCTCGCGGTCAACCCCGTCACCCAGCAGGCCGACCCGAACATCAGCACGGAGTAATTGCGCCATTGACCCGTCGTTGTCGGGGGACGGCCGCTCCACAGCGGTGTGAGGTCGGCGGCGCCCGGGCTACGCGCGGCCGGAACGTGGTGGATCTCACAAACGGCCGGACGCGCGACCCGGGCGAGGGACCCCCTCCTGCGGGCTCGGGTAGGTTCGGTCGATGGCGGGGGAGCCCACCCGCGCGCCGAACGAGGGCCCCGTCCGCAGCGGCGCCGGCGTCCTCGAGCTGCGCGAGGTCACCAAGCGCTACTCGCGCGACGGCCGGGCGGCCGTGGACCGCCTCTCCCTGACGGTCCCCCCCGGCGAGGTGTGCGTCCTGATCGGGCCGTCGGGCTGCGGCAAGACGACCGCGCTGAAGATGATCAACCGCCTGATCGAGCCGACCGACGGCGAGATCCTGATCGACGGCCGCAGCGTGCGCGAGCGCAACCCCGCCCAGCTGCGCCGCGAGATCGGCTACGTGATCCAGCAGGTCGGCCTCCTGCCCCACCTGACCGTCTCCGCCAACGTCGCGACCGTTCCGCGGCTGCTGGGATGGGAGAAGGAGCGGATCCGCGTGCGGGTGCGCGAGCTGCTCGAGCTCATCGGCCTCGACCCGGACGAGTTCTCGGACCGCTACCCGGCCCAGCTCTCGGGCGGGCAGCAGCAGCGCGTGGGCCTGGCGCGGGCGCTGGCGGGGGACCCGCCGGTGATGCTCATGGACGAGCCGTTCTCGGCCGTCGACCCGATCACGCGCGAGCGCCTCCAGAACGACTTCCTGCGCCTGCACCGCGCCGTGCCCAAGACCGTCGTGTTCGTGAGTCACGACATCGACGAGGCGGTCAAGATGGCCGACCGCATCGCCGTCATGCGCGAGGGGCACCTCGTGCAGTACGCCCCGCCGGCCGAGGTGCTCGCCAGCCCGGCCGACGAGTTCGTCGCCGACTTCGTCGGCGCCGACCGGGCGCTGAAGAGCCTGTCGCTGACCCGCGTCGAGGAGATCGACCTGATCCCGCCGCCGCTGGCGCGCGCCGGCGAGCCGGCCGAGGAGGTGCGGGCCCGGATCGCCCGCGGCGACCTCGCGCCGGTCGCCGACCACGTGCTCGTGACCGACGCCGGGGGCCGTCCCCTCGACTGGCTCCCAACGTCCCGCCTCGACGGCCTGGCCGAGGTGCCGGCCGCCGCGCCGGGGGGCGCCGAGCCGGTGATCGACCACGTCACGACGCTCCGCGACGCGCTCTCGGCGCTCTTCGAGGCCAACGCCGCCTACGGCCCGGTGGTCGACGAGCGCGGGCGCGTCGTCGGGATCATCGGGGCCCCGGAGATCTCGGCCGGGCTGCGCCAGGCCGGCGGCGCGGCCGAGCCCGACGGCTCCGCGCCGGCGCCCGCGCTCGACCCCGCCGCGGCCGGAGGGCCCGATGGCTGAGCTGGTGCGCTGGAGCTGGGTCGAGGACAACCTCGACGACATCCAGCAGGCGTCGGTCGAGCACCTGCAGCTCGTCGGCGCCGCCATGGGGGTGGCCATCGCCGTCTCGATCCCGATCGCGATCCTCGTCCGCCGCCGGCGCATCCCCTTCATCGCCGTCAACACGATCTCGGGGGCGCTCTACACCATCCCGAGCCTGGCGATGTTCGCCTTCCTGCTGTCGTTCGTCGGCATCGGCTTCGAGCCGGCGGTCATCGCCCTGGCCGTCTACTGCCTGCAGCTCATCATCCGCAACACCGTCGTCGGCCTCCAAGGGGTGTCGGCGCCGGTGCAGGAGGCGGCGCGCGGGATGGGCCTGACGCGCCGCCAGACGCTGACGCGGGTGGAGCTGCCCCTGGCGCTCCCCGCCATCTTCGCCGGCATCCGGCTGGCGGCGGTCAGCACCGTGGGCATCGCGACGATCGCCGTCTACATCGGCGCCGGCGGGCTCGGCGTCCTGATCGTCAACGACGGCATCCAGCGCGGCCTGTTCGTGACGCCCATCTTCATCGGCGCCCTGATCGCCACCGTGATGGCGATCGTCATCGACCTGGCGCTGATCGGCCTCGAGCGGCTGCTCACGCCGTGGCAGCGCGCGCGGGCGGCGACCGGCTGATGGGCGACATCTGGGACGCCTTCCAGGAGAACGACGGCTGGGAGCAGACCTGGGTCACGATCAAGCTCTCGCTGACCGCGCTGGGCCTCGCGACGGTCGTCGGTCTGGTCCTGGGCATCATCTGCGCCAAGGTCGGGCGCGGCACCGCGTTCCTGGTCGTCTCGATCGGGAACCTCGGGCGGACGGTCCCCACCTTCGCGCTGATCGCCCTGATCCTCGCCCTGACGTCGATCGGCTTCTGGCCGGCCGTCTTCGGCCTGTTCCTGCTGGGGATCCCGCCCATCCTCATCAACACCTTCACGGGCGTGAAGGAGGTGGACCAGGGCGCGGTGGAGGCCAGCCGCGGCATGGGCTTCCGCCCCCTCCAGGTCCTCGGGCGCGTCGAGCTGCCCATCGCGATGCCCCTGGTCTTCGCCGGCATCCGCACCTCGTCGGTGCAGATCATCGCGACCGCGGCCCTCGCCGGGCTCGTCGGGGCCGGCGGCCTCGGCGTCATCGTCGCGAGCGGCCTGGCGAACAACCAGGACGACGTGATCCTGGCCGGCGCCATCCCCATCACGATCCTCGCCGCCCTCTCCGAGCTGGTGTTCGGCGGCGCGGAGCGGCTCGTGACACCTCGGGGCCTGCGGATCAGCCGCAGGCCGATCACCGGATAGGAGGACGATGTGACACCACGGCTCCGACGGCTCCCGGCGGTTCTGCTCGCCGCGCTGCTCGCCGCCCTGCTGCTGGCCGCCGCCGCGTGCGGCGACGATGATGACTCGGGCTCGAGCGGGGCGGGCGACGGCGTCGCCGTCCGGATCGCCGACAAGGGCTTCGCCGAGAGCTTCATCGTGGCGCAGGCATACGCCCAGGCGCTCGCCGCCCAGGGCTTCGACACCGACGTGACCAGCCTCGCCAGCACCGAGATCGCCGACAAGGCGATCCGCGACGGGGAGATCGACGTCTACCCCGAGTACGTCGGCACCTCGTACCAGACCGTCCTCGGCCTCGATGCGGCCGCCGCGCCCGACTCGCGCGAGGCGCAGTTCGAGGAGGTCAGGACGGCCTACGAGGCGCGCGGACTCACCGCGCTGACGCCCGCGCCGTTCAACAACGGCAACGCGGTGGCCTGCACCCAGGAGGCGGTCGATGAGTTCGGCATCACGACGCTGTCCGACCTCGGCGCCGCGTCGGAGAACATCGTCTACTCGGCCAACGCCGAGCACCTCACGCGGCCCGACGGCCTGCCCCTCCTGAAGCGCGAGTACGGCTTCGACCCGAAGGAGACCAAGACCGTCAACATCAGCCTGCGGTACAAGCCGATCGAGGACGGCCAGGCGAACTGCGTCTACGCGTTCGGCACCGACCCGAAGCTCGGCCAGCTCGACCTCGTCCTGATCGAGGACGACAAGGGCACCTACTCGGCCGGGCTGTCGTACCAGACCTTCCCGGTGGTCAACAAGGCCTTCTACGACGGCCTCACCGAGGACCAGCGCACGGCCTTCACGGAGGCGCTCGACACGGTGAACGCGGCCCTCACGCAGGAGGCGATCATCCCGCTGATCGCGCGGGTCGAGTTCGACCAGGAGGACCCGGACGCCGTGGCATCCGAGTTCCTGGCCGAGGCGGGGGTCGTCGAGAGCTGACCCCCCGGCCTTCATGGCGGGCAGCCCGGCTCATGAGCGAGGCTGTCCGCCATGAAGCGCCTGCGCATCGCCCTGAGCCCTAGCGAGCGGCGGCCTCCGCGGCGCGCTCCCACTCGCGCATGAGCCAGGCCAGCTCCTCCTGGAGAGCCCGGTGCTCCTCGCCCCGGACCGCGACGGCCTCGCGGTCGGCGAGGACGGCCGGGTCGGCGAGGGCGGCCTCGGCCGCGGCGATGCCGGCCTCGACGCGGGCGATCTCCCCCTCGAGGCGCCGCACCTCGCCGTCGGGCGGCCGGCGGGGCGCGGCCGGGGCCCTCTTCGCCCGCCGCTCCCGACGCGGCGGCGCGGCCGGGGGCGGCGGCGGGGCGGCCGCCTCGCGCGCCCGCACCAGGTCGCCGTAGCCGCCCGCGCGCAGGACGGCCCGGCCGTCCTCGAGCGCCAGCGTGTGGGTGGCGACCGCGTCGATCAGGGCGCGGTCGTGCGAGACCAGCATCACGGTGCCGTCGAACGCATCGAGGGCGGTCTCCAGGGCCTCGCGGCTCTCGGTGTCGAGGTGGTTGGTCGGCTCGTCGAGGGCCAGCAGGTTGCCGCCCCCCGCGATGAGGGCCACCAGCTCCAGCCGGCGGCGCTCGCCGCCCGAGAGGCGCTCGACCCGCGCGTCGGCGGCCTCGCCGGGGAACAGGAAGCCGCCGAGCAGGGTCCGCGCCTGCGTCGGGGTGAGGTCGCCGGCGGCGAGGACGGTCTCGAGGGCGGTGCGGGTGTCGATGAGCCCGGCCCCGTGCTGGGAGAAGTAGGCCGGCTCCACGCGGTGGCCGATGCTCACCCGCCCCCGGGCCGGCGGGCGCCGCCCGATGAGCGTCTCGACCAGGGTGGTCTTGCCGGCCCCGTTCGGCCCGACCACGGCGAGGCGCTGGCCGCGCTCGAGGGTGAAGCCGACGCCGGCGACCAGGGTGCGCCCCGGGACGCCGACGTCGACGCCGTCGGCCTCGATCACGACCCGCCCGCTGCGTTCGGCCTTGGGGAAGCCGAAGGCGAGGTGCGCCGCGCGGCGCGGGACCTCGGCGCGGCTCATCCGGTCGATGCGCTTCTGCCGGGAGGCGGCCTGACGGGAGCGCGTGCCGGCGCGGAAGCGCTCGACGAAGCGCTCGAGCCGGGCGATCTCGGCCGCCTGGCGCGCGGCCTCGGCGCCCTGCCGGTCGATGGCGAGCGCGCGCTCGCGCCGGAAGGCTGAGTAGCGCAGCGGCCAGAGGCGGGCGCGCCCGCGGTCGAGCTCGAGCACCGCCGTCGCCGCCGACTCGAGCAGCCACCGGTCGTGCGAGACCAGGACGACGGCCGCGCCGAGGTCGGCGATCGCCCCCTCGAGCCACTCCACCGCCTCGAGGTCGAGGTGGTTGGTGGGCTCGTCGAGCAGCAGCACGTCCGGCTGCGACACCAGGGCCCGCGCCAGCGAGGCGCGCGTGAGCTCTCCCCCGAGAACCCCGACAGCGGGCGCGGCAGGTGGTCGTCGGAGATGCCCAGGCCGCGCAGCACGCGCTCCATCCACGCGCGCCAGGCGTACCCGCCCGCCCTCTCCAGGCGGGCCTGGGCCTCCTCGTAGGCGGTCAGCACGGCCGGTCCCGCGTCCCCCGAGGCCATCCGCGCCTCGAGGGCCGCCAGGTCGGCCTCGGCGTCCCGGGCCGCCGACATGCCCTCGGCGACGTACTCCTCGAGCGTGAGCTCCGAGCCCAGCGCCGGGCGCTGGTCGTGGAGCGCCACCCGGGCGCCGCGGGGCAGGCTCACGCGCCCCACGTCGGGCGCCAGCTGGCCCGCCAGGATCCGCAGCAGCGTCGTCTTGCCCTCGCCGTTGCGCCCGACCACGGCCAGGCGGTCGCCCGGGTCGACGCGGAAGCTGACCTCGTCGAGGACGTCGCGGGCCCCGAAGGCCTTGCCGATCTGGATCGCCTGCACGACCGGCTAGGGTAGCGGCGGATGGACGCGCCGAACCCGATCCGCGACGCCGCGGGAGTCGCCGCCGTCGTGGACGAGGCCCGCGCCGAGGGCCGCGCGGCGATCGACCTCGAGTTCATGTGGGAGCGCACCTACGCCCCGGTGGCGTGCCTCGCGCAGGTGGCGACCCCCCGGGGGGTCCACCTGGCCGACCCGATCGAGGGCGCCCCCCTCCAGCCGCTGGCCGAGCTCGTGGCCGATCCCGAGGTCGAGGTGGTGATGCACGCGCCCTCCGCCGACCTCACGCTGCTGGGGATGGCGTACGGCGTCCGGCCGGCGCGGCTGCGCGACGCTCAGATCACCGCCGGCTTCGTGGGGCTGGGCGCCGGGCAGGGCCTGGCCGCGCTGCTCGACCGAGTCCTCGGCGTCCGCCTCGACAAGGGCGAGCGGTACACCGACTGGAGCCGCCGCCCGCTCTCGGCCGCGCAGCTCGACTACGCCGCCGGCGACGTCCTGCACCTGCTCGCGCTGCACGACGAGCTGGCCCGGCGGGCGGAGGCCCTCGGGCGCGCCGACTGGGTGGCGGAGGAGCACGAGCGCCGCTACGGCCCGGACGCCCGCCTGGTGCCCGACCCGCAGACGGCGTGGCGGCGCGTGAAGGGCCAGGGGCGCCTCACGGCGCGCGACCGCGCGGTGCTCGCGGCCCTCGCGGCCTGGCGCGAGGAGGAGGCCCGGCGGCGCGACAAGCCGGCCTCGTGGGTCGTCCCCGACCGCACGCTGGTGGAGATCGCCCGGCGACGGCCCGCCGACCGCCGGGCGCTGGAGTCCGAGCGGGGCCTGCCCGACCGCGTCCGCGGGGCGACGTCCGACGGGCTGCTGGCCGCGCTGCGTGCCGGCGAGGCCGCCGAGCCGATCGCCGTGGGCGCGCACCCGTCGCCCGAGCTCCAGCAGCGGCTGGAGGTGCTGGGCCCGATGGGCGCCGTGCTGGTCGGCGCGCGGGCGGCGGCGGTCAACCTCGCCCCCAGCCTGCTGGCGACCCGCGACGACATCCTCGCCTTCCTGGCCGCGGCCATCCGCGGCGACGTCGACGGCCAGCCGCTGGCGACCGGCTGGCGCCGCGAGATCGCGGGCGAGGCCCTGATCGATCTCGCCGAGGGCCGGCTGGCGCTGGCGGCGACCGGCCGGCCTCCCTACCTGGCCGAGCTGCCGCGAAACGACGCCGGCGACGCCGCTAGAGTCCCGGCCGAACTTCGGGAGGAGCCCGGCCCCCCATGAGCGTCGCCTACCACCACATCGCCTGCTTCATCGACGACTCCGAGGCGGCATCCCGCGCCATGGCCCACGCGGCGGCCCTGCGCGACGCCACCGGCGCGAAGCTCACGGTGGTCCACGTCGTCGCCCCGCCGGCCTTCCTGGTGTCCCTGGCGGCGGGCCTGGGCGGCGCGCCCGTGCACGACACCGTGCTCGAGCGCGAGGCCGCCGAGATGTGGCTGGACGAGGAGGCGCGCTCGGTCGAGGCCGAGGGGCTGCTGCTCGAGGGGCACCCGGCGAACACGGCCGTCGAGTGGGCGCGCGACGCCGGCGTCGACGTGATGGTGGTCGCCAGCCACCGCGCCGTGGTGGAGCGGGCGCTGCTGGGCAGCTTCGCGGGGTACCTGGCGCACCACGCGCCCTGCTCGGTCTTCTTGGTGCCTCCCGAGCAGGGCGACTCTGAAACGTGATGCGGCCCCGCGGGGGCCCTACGCGGCGAGCGCGGGGAGGTCGCCCCGGGCCGCCGTGCCCTCGTGGAGGTGCATGCACCCGGCGACGGTGCAGCCTCCGCCGGAGTCGGGCTCCAGGCGCGAGAGCAGGGCCTCGATTCGAGCGGTGTCGATGCGGTCGTCGGTGATGCCCATGTCGTCTCCCGGTGCGGTGGGGGGTGATGTGGCGTGCATCCAATCCACCGTTCGTATCCGGGGGGTTGCGCGGACGTTAGGGGTCGGTGAAGCCGCCCTCGTCGACCAGCGGGGCGAGGTCGGCCATCGCCGTGACCAGGGCCACGCGCGCCACGGAGGGCGCCCCGGCGGCCAGCGGAAGCACCTGCCAGACGGTGCGGCGCAGGTAGTGGCCCGCCCACCGGCGGTAGCGGTCGTCGGTCCGCATGACCAGGGCCTGGATGCTGCGCAGGTTGTCGACCCGGTCGGCCAGCTTCAGGAGCTGGACGTCGAAGGGGGCGCTCGCCTGGAGCCGCTGGTAGTACTCGCGCAGGTCCTCGTCGCGGTCGGGCGCCGTCATCCAGTCGACGAGGTCGGCGACCTCCTCGCCGAAGCCGACCCGGATCTCGTCGAGCGTCGTGACCGTGTCCTCGACGGTGTCGTGCAGGAGCGCCGCCTGCAGGACCTCGGGGCGCCGCACGCCCCACTGCGAGAGCTCCATCGCCACCCGCACGAGGTGCACCCAGAAGGGCGTCTCGCTGCCGCGCCGGAACTGCCCGGCGTGGCGGGCGCGGGCGAAGGCGAGGGCCCGGCGCAGCGCGGTCCGGTCGGCCGGCTCGGGCCGCGCGGCCACGAAGTCCGTCCAGACGCGATCCACGGTGTCGGGCGCGTCGAAGACGCCCGGCCACGCCAGCGGCTCGGCGGACGGGTGCGCCGCGGCGCCCACCCCGTGCGGGGATGGCGGGCGGAGCGGCGTCGACGTCATGGGCACTAGGTTAGCGCCGCCCCCGGCGCCCGAGCGCCGGCTGGCGGTCATCGACATGGGCTCGAACACCTTCCGGCTGGTCGTGTTCAGGTACCGGCCGGGCGGGTCGTTCCAGCTGGTGGACGAGATCCGCGACGTGGTGCGCCTGTCGGCCGGCGCGGGCCCCGAGGGCCTCAGCGCGGCCGCGATCGAGCGGGCGGCCCACACCGCCCGGCTCTACGGCGCGTTCTGCGAGGCGGCCGGGATCGACGACGTCGCGCCGGTGACGACCAGCGCGGTGCGCGACGCGGCCAACGCCGGCGAGGCCCTCGCCGCCCTCTCGGCCGGCGGGGCGCTCCCGGTGCGGACCCTCTCGGCCGAGGAGGAGGCCTGGTACGGCTACCTCGGCGTCGTCAACAGCACGACGCTCGGCGACGGCCACGTCCTCGACCTCGGCGGAGGCAGCATCCAGGTCTCCCAGGTCGTCGGGCGCAAGCTCGGCCGCACGCTCTCCCGGCCGCTGGGCGCCGTGCGGATGACCGAGCGGTTCCTGCCGCGCCAGCGCGCGTCCCGCGCCGAGCTGAAGGACCTGCGCAAGCACGTGGCCCGCGAGCTGGACGGCGTCTCCTGGCTGGAGCGCTCCGGCGGCCGGATGGTGGGGATCGGCGGGACCATCCGCACGCTCGCCGCGATGCACCAGCGGCACGAGCGCTACCCGCTCGACGAGATCCACGGCTACCTCCTGACCCGCGAGGGCCTGGAGGGGCTGATCGGTGCGATGGCAGAGCTGCCCGCGCGCGACCGGGGCCGGCTGCCCGGCCTCAAGCAGGACCGCGCCGACATCACCCTGGCCGGCGCCGTGGTGATCGCGACGGCGCTCGAGCGGGTGGGCGTCGAGCAGGTCGAGATCTGCTCCCAGGGGCTCCGCGAGGGGATCTTCTACGAGCGCTTCCTGGCGCCGGCCGACCCGCCCCTGATCGGCGACGTCCGCCGCCAGAGCGTGCTGAACCTGGTGGACATCTACCGCTGCGAGCGGCCCCACGCCGAACGGGTCACCGACCTCGCACTGGGCGTCTACGACGAGCTGGCGCGGCTCGGGCTGCACGCCCTGGAGCACCCCGAGCGGGAGCTCCTCTGGGCGGCCGGGATGCTGCACGACGCCGGCGTGATGGTCAACTACAACGACCACCACAAGCACGGCTACTACCTGGTGCTGAACGCGGGCCTGCCGGGGTTCCGGCACCGCGAGCTGGCCCTGGTCGCGCTGCTGGTGCGGGCGCACCGAAAGGCCTTGCCGAGCCCCTCGCCGCTCGAGGGGGTGCTCGACGCCGACGACGGCGACCGGCTCATGCGCCTCGGGGCGTGCCTGCGGGTGGCCGAGCAGCTCGAGCGCGGCCGGGCCGGCGGCATCCGCGAGGTGCGGCTCGAGGCCCCCGACGGCACACTGCGCCTGGCGGTGCGGGCCGAGGGCGACCCCGCCGTCGCGCTGTGGTCGGCCGCCCTCGAGGCGCCGGCCTTCGAGCGCGCCTTCGGCCGCCGCCTGGAGCTCGCGGTCGACCCCTAGCGCTCGGGGTCAGCCCCCGGCGGCCTTGACCCGGTAGCGATCCGAGAGGCGCTCGATGACGCGCGCTCGGTGGTCGCCCTGGATCTCCACCGTCCCGCCCTTCACCGCGCCGCCGGAGCCGCAGAGGCGCTTCAGCTCGGCCGCCACCGGACGCAGGTCCGCGGGAGGGAGGCCCGTGACGAGCGTCACGGTCTTGCCCCGCCGCCCCGACGAGGTGCGGCTCACGCGCACGACCCCGTCGCCGGGAGGACCGGTGGGGGCGGCTGCCTGGCCACCGCGGGGCCGGGGCGCGCGTCCCCCCTCCGTGGAGTAGACGCGGCGGCTGTTATCGTCGATTGTCACCTGATTTCCGGAGTATCTCGGCCTCTTATCGGATCGATCCGAATTCCTTTGATAGTGTCGCGCCCGTGAGCACGCTCGCCTTCCACCGGGACCTTGGCATCCTCGTCAACGAGATGGAGGACCGCCCGGCCGAGGAGGTGCTGGCCTGGGCGGCCGAGCGCTTCACCGGCCGCATCGTCCTCACCTGCTCGTGGCAGATGCAGTCGTCGGTGCTCGTGGACATGGTCCACCGCATCGGCGCCGACGTCCGGATCGTGGAGCTCGACACGGGCCTGCTGTTCCCCGAGACCTACGCGACCCGCGACCGGCTGATCGAGCGCTACGACCTCACGGTGGAGCGCATCGACCCCGAGCAGACCGTCGCAGAGCAGGCGCGCACCGAGGGCCCCGAGCTGTGGAACCGCGACCCCGACCGCTGCTGCGCGCTGCGCAAGGTCGCGCCGCTGGGCCGGGCCCTCGAGGGCATGGACGCCTGGATCACCGGGATCCGCCGCGTGCAGAGCCCCGGGCGCCTCACCGCCCGCAAGGTCAACCTCGACGAGACCCGCGGCGTGGTGAAGATCCAGCCGCTCGTCGACTGGAGCGACGAGGACGTGCTGGGCTACCTCCATGCGCACGACGTCCCCTACAACCCGCTCCACGAGCAGGGGTACCCCTCGATCGGGTGTGTACCCTGCACGCGCGCCGTGCGGGAGGGCGAGGACCGGCGCGCCGGCCGCTGGGCCGGCAGTGGCAAGACCGAGTGCGGGCTCCACCTGCCCTCGGGAAGCTTCGCCCGCTAGACCTCGACGCGGGAACGAACGACGACCGGGGCGGCCGCCCCGAGGGAGGCTCTCCGAGAGTGAGCGAGCGCGACGGCTTCACCCTGTGGTTCACCGGGCTGTCCGGCTCGGGCAAGACGACCATCGCCGAGAGCGTCGGCCCCGAGCTGGAGCGGCGCGGGCTGCTGGTCGAGTACCTCGACGGCGACGTCGTCCGCACCCACCTGTCGAAGGGCCTCGGGTTCTCCAAGGAGGACCGCGACACCAACATCCAGCGCATCGGCTGGGTCGCCAGCCGCTTCACCCGCGCCGGCGTGGCCACCCTCGTGTCGGCCATCTCGCCGTACATCGAGACCCGGGCGGCCGCGCGGGGGATGGTCGAGGAGTTCGGCCCCTTCGTCGAGGTGTTCGTGGACACCTCGGTGGACGAGTGCGCCCGCCGCGACGTGAAGGGCCTCTACGCCAAGGCCTTCGCCGGCGAGATCAAGGAGTTCACCGGCGTGAGCGACCCCTACGAGGCCCCGCCGAGCCCCGACGTGCACGTCCTCACCGAAGAGGAGTCGCCCGCTGACAGCGCGGCGAGGGTCCTGGCCGAGTTGGAGGCCCGCGGCCTCGTCGGCCGCGCGGTGACGGCGTAGCCGCCGGCCGGGCCGACCTCCACCTCCACACGCTCGCCTCGGACGGGTCGCTCCGGCCCGAGGCGCTGGTCGAGCTGGCCGCGGGCGCCGGCGTCAACGTGATGTCCGTGACCGATCACGACACCCTCGACGGCGTCGCGGCCGCGATCGCGGCCGGGCGCGCCCTCGGCGTGCGGGTCGTCCCCGGCGTGGAGCTGTCCGTTCGGGCGCCCTCGGGCTCGATGCACCTGCTCGGGTACTTCCGCGAGCCCGCGCCGGAGCCCCTGGCCGCCCGGCTCTCCGGCCTGCGAGCCGCGCGCGAGGCCCGGGCGCGGCGGATGGTGGAGCGGCTGGCCGCCGCCGGCGCGCCGGTCGCCTTCGAGGACGTCGCCGCCCGGGCGGCGGGCCCGATCGGCCGGCCCCACCTGGCCGACGCGGTCGTCGCGGCGGGCCACGCGCGCGACCGCCAGGAGGCCTTCGACCGCTTCCTGGCCGACGACGGCCCGGCCGCCGTCCCCCACCGCGGGCTGGAGCCCGAAGAGGCCGTGCGCCTGGTGGCCGAGTCGGGCGGCGCGGCCGCCCTCGCCCACCCCGCCTCGCTGCGCATGGACGCCCCCGCGCTGTCGGCGCTCGTCGCGCGCCTGGCGGCCGCCGGGCTGCGCGGCATCGAGGTCCACCGCCCCGACCACACCCCCGAGCGCCGCGACGCCTACGCGGCGCTGGCCCGGCGCCACGGGCTGGTCGCGACCGGCGGCTCCGACTTCCACCGGCCGGGCGAGGAGCTGCGCCCCGGCGACACCGGCACGCCTCCGCTACCCCGCGACGCGATCGACCGGCTGCTCGCGGCGTGAGCCCGAGGGGATCAGCTACGTTGCGGCCATGACCACCTCGACCGACGCCCCCGCCCCGCCCGGCCCGCGCGCGGCCGGGGTCCACTGGGACCTCTCCCCCCTCGTCGCCGACGCCGACGAGGCGCGCCGCCGCCTCGACGAGGGCCTCGCGCGGGCGCGCGAGTTCGAGGCGCGCCACCGCGGGACGCTCGCCACCATCGACGCGGCCGGGCTCGCCGGGGCGCTCGCCGAGCTCGCCGAGCTCGACAACGAGCTGTCGCGGGTGGGCTCGTACGTCCACCTGCGCGAGTCGGTCGACGTCACCTCGCAGGAGAACAAGGACCTCTCGGCGGCGGTCAACCGGGCGATGGTCGAGGCGGCCAACGCCCTGCGCTTCTTCGACCTCGAGTGGATCGCCCTGCCCGAGGAGCGGGCCCGGCAGCTCACCGAGGCCGAGGAGGTGGCGCGCGACCACCACTACCTGGTCGCCCTGCGCCGCTTCGCGCCGCACACGCTGTCCGAGCCCGAGGAGCGGATGCTCGCCGAGCGGGGCCCCGCGGCGGTGAGCGCGTGGCAGACCCTGTTCGGCCGGGTCACCTCGACGCTCGAGGTCCCGTTCGACGCCGGCGACGGGCCCGAGCCGCACACGATCGACCGCCTGCTGGCGCACGTGCGCGACCCGGACCGCGAGCTGCGCCGGCGCGCGCTCGAGACGCTCTACGACTCCCTCGGCCCCCACTCCGACACGCTCGCCCACACCTACGACACCCTGGTGGCGGACCGCCTGGCGATGGACCGCCTGCGGCACTACTCCGGCCCGATGGAGCCCACCCACCTGCGCAACGAGCTGCCCGGCGAGGTCGTCAACACGATGCTCGACGCCGTGGAGAGCCACTACCCCCTCGCCCACCGCTGGTTCCGGGTGAAGGCCGGCATCCTGGGCCTCGAGCGGCTGGAGCTGCACGACCAGTACGCGCCGATCGGCGAGTACCGGCGGGTGGACTACCCCGAGGCCCGCCGCCTCATCGACGAGTCGTTCAGCCGCTTCTCGCCGCGGGTGGCGGGCATCGCGGGCTCCTTCTTCGACGAGCGGCGCGTCAACGCCGAGCCGCGCGCCGGCAAGCGCGGCGGCGCCTTCTGCGCCCCGGTGGCCCAGGACGCGTCGCCGTACGTCCTCATGAACTTCACCGACCGCATGGACGACGTGATGACGCTGGCCCACGAGCTCGGCCACGGGATGCACTTCACGCTGGCGTCCGAGGAGCAGACGGCGCTGTCGGCGGGCACCGGGATCGCGCTGGCGGAGGTGCCCTCCACGTTCGCCGAGCTGCTGGCCTTCGACCACCTGATGGCCACCGAGACCGACCCCGCCACGCGCCGGGCGCTCGTCTCGGAGCGGGTCGAGGGGTCGTTCGCCACGGTCTTCCGCCAGACGGTCCTTACCCGCTACGAGCAGCGCGCCTACGCCCTGCGCGACGAGGGCGCTGCGCTCACGCCCGAGCGCCTCTCGGACATCTGGTTCGAGGAGAACGAGAAGTACTACGGCGACTCGCTGCTGCTGCCCGACCGCTACCGGCTGGGGTGGTCGTACATCCCCCACTTCATCTCGACGCGCTTCTACACCTACGCCTACGTCTTCGCCCACCTGGCGACGCTGGCGCTCTACGCGCGCTACCGCGAGCGCGGCGAGGAGTTCGTGGGCGACTACCTCGCGTTCCTGTCCGCGGGGGGCTCGATGGCGCCCGCCGAGCTGCTGGGCGCGCTCGGGGTCGATCTCGGCGACCCCGGCGTCTGGGAGCCCGGGTTCGCCGAGATCGAGCGGATGGTCGAGGTGGCCGAGGCCGGCTGACGCCGGCCCGGGCTCAGCTCAGGCCTTCGAGGCCTTCTTGGAGGCCTTCAGCGGGTTGAGCGCCTTCTGCACCTGCTCGGGCAGCTCGCCGATCGGGTAGAGCTGGCGGCCGCACTCGCCCCCGCTGCGGGTCGGGCGGGCGTGGCAGCTCCCGGGCGTGCTCCACAGGGCGACCGTGCGGTGGCCCCGGTCGCAGAGGAAGACCTTGGCCTGGCGGCCCGCGGCGGGCCCGACCGGGACCGGAATGGCCTCCTCGGCCAGCTCCGCCTGCGCGGCGGCGATCTCCTCGTCGCTGACCTCGGCGGGCTCGGGCTCGGGCTCGGCCTGCGCGGGCGGCGGCTCGGCGCCGGGCTCCTCGGCCGCACCATGGGGGTCCTCGGCCGGTGCCTCCGGCTCCTCGGCCGGCGCCGCGGGCTCCTCCTCGGCCGGTGCCGCGGGCCCCTCCTCGGCGGCCGGCGGCTCCTCGACGGCGGCCTCGGCGGAGGGCTCCTCCGGCGCGGGCGCCTCCTGCTCCTCGACCGCCTCCGCGGCCCCCTCGCTCTCGCTCATGGCGCTCCTCCGACGATTCGGGACCGGGGGATCCTAGCGCGACGCCTCCGCCTCGCCGCCGTCGGCGAGGGCCCGCGTCCCGCGCGGACCGCGGAGGCGGCCGAAGTTGGCCATGGCGCGGTCGAACCCGACGACGCCCGGATCGAGCAGCGCGCGCACCCGCCAGAGCCGGTACTCGGCGAAGTGGGAGGCGCTCACGCCGAGGACGCTGGCCAGGCGCTCGAGCTGCTCCGGCGTCGGCGGCGCGCCCGACCCGGTGGAGAGCTGGTGCAGCCGGGTCCGGCTGATGGCGATGCCCTCCGCGCGCAGAAGGCCCGCGAGCGCGCCGACCGTGAGCTTCCTCCGGGCGAGGAGCACGGGCAGGGCGATACGCAGCGGCTCGTCGGTGACGCTCGGGAGCGTCGGCCGCCCGTCGGGCATGAGCTTCGGGGCCATCGGCACGACGAGCCTACGATCCCCGGCCGCGCCGCGAAAGGGCAACGCGGGCCTTTCACATCATCCGCACGACTAGCCTGGCGGATGTGGACGATTCGCTATCGGCGTTCGACCCCGTGCGCGAGGAGGTCGCGGTCGGGCCGCTCGCTCTGGCGATCCTGCGGCCTCGCAGCGCGGAGGAGCTGATCGACGAGGACGACTACGCCCGCGACGAGCGCCTCCCCTACTGGGCCGAGCTCTGGCCGAGCGCCCACGCGCTCGCCGCACGGCTCGGCGCCCGCCGCCTGGCGGGAGCGCGGGTGGTGGAGCTGGGGTGCGGCGTCGGGCTGCCCGCGATCGTCGCCGCTCTGCGGGGCGGCGACGTCCTCGCCACCGACTGGTACCCCGAGGCGCTGGCCTTCACGCGGGCCAACGCCGCGGCCGCCGGCGCCCAGGTCGGGACGATGGCCGTCGACTGGCGCGAGCCGCCCGGAGCCCTCTTCGCCGCCGGCCCCGCCGACCTGGTGATCGGCGCCGACCTGCTCTACGAGGAGCGCAACGGCGGCGCGCTCGCCGCCCTCCTCCCCCGCCTGCTCCGGCCCGGCGGCGATGCGCTGATCGCCGACCCCCGCCGGCCGCACTCCGCCGCCCTGCTCGAGCCCCTCCGCGCGGCCGGCTGGAGCCACGAGCGCGAGGACGTGGCCCACGCCGAGCGGCCCGACGAGTCGGGCGCGACCATCCACCTGCACCGTCTGACGGCCCCCGGAGTGCTCACGCCAGGCTGACGGGATTTCGGGACCCGCCACGCCGTCGGCTACACTGGCGGCGAGCGGTCCTCGGTAGCTCAATGGTAGAGCATCCGGCTGTTAACCGGAGGGTTGGGGGTTCGAGTCCCTCCCGAGGAGCTTCGAGAAAGCCCCGCTAATCGTGGGGTTTCTCTTTCGGTCGGATCAGGCCGGAGTCGCCAGATCCTCTCCCGTGACCCCACCGTGACCCTGCGCGCCCCGAGAGGCCGCCTGGGAAGCGGGATCCACGGCCGCGTCAAGACCCGATCCGAACCCCTCGAACGAGTCGGGCATCAGGTGGCCGTAGGTGTCGTAGGTGAGCTGACGACCCGGGTGAGGGTCCAGAATGCGCCCATGTAGCTCGCGAGGTTGTCGCTCGTCTTCTCGGGCTCGACAAGCATCGCGTACGGAGCGTCAGCGCGACGATGCCGCAGGCGAAGGTCATCCGGTAGGCGGCTGGCTCGGCCGCGCGGGCACGCTCCCCGGAGCGTCGTCTCAGCCATGGACGGCGCGCGGCGTTCTTCAGCGGTGCTCGATTCGCTCGAAGCCGGCAGCCGCCACGCGCTGGCTCCTCCCTCGGGGCAACCGGTGGCCCGACGGCCCGCCCTGACGATGAACGGGTTGTGGCTGCCGGACCTGGGGCGAGCCGGAGGGGGCTACTGGCGCTCGCGCAGCGCGGCTTCGATCCGCTCGAGGCGCTCGTCGATCCGCCTCAGCTGCTCCGCCGACGAATCGCCATTCCGGGCCTGAGCCTGCCTGCCCGACCGAGCCACGAACGTGCTGGTGATCGCCGCGGTGATCACGGTGATGAAGCCGATCCCCAGGAGCATGACCAGCGCCGCCAGGAGCCGGCCGCCTGTGCTCTCGGGAACGTGGTCGCCATAGCCGACCGTCGTCACCGTCTGGATGGCCCACCAGAGGCCGCCGCCGAGCGAGGGAAAGCTGTCGTGGTCGACGACCGTCATCAGCAGCCCGGTCACGACGGTCATCACCGTGGTCACGGTGGCGATGACGACCGCGGCCGCCCGGGGCGTCGTGGCGCGGGCGACCCATTTGTCGATCCGACTCTCGGCCCTCGTCTCCCCGGACATCACCGTCGCGTTCGCGCCCACGGCGGCCAGTCCTGCCACCGGTGAGACCGACGGCGCCTCGCTGGGCCTGGGAGTCCGCCGCGAGCCGAAACGCGCCGACTCTGCGACGAGGCGGTCGCTGCCGGTGACGACCCGACGGGCTCTCCTTCCTGCGGCGGACGCCCATCCTCGATCGCATCTCGGCCCAGCTCTGCGACGCGGTCCCCGCGGGATGAACCGACCTACCCTTCGTTCGGCGCCGACACCTCGCCCGGTGCCGGGGCGATCGCAGGAGGGGGCATCGGGATCGGCATCGTCCAGAAAGGGCGATTCACGAACGCCACCCGCCGACCCTCCTCGTGCCGCTTGACCAGCCGGCCGATCGCCGCGCCGAGCCCGGCGCCGCCGGCGACCTCGCCGCCGCCCTGGTCCGTCACATTGACGTTGCCACTCGCGTCGGGACTCATCACGACGGCACCGACGACCTTGTACTCGCCGGCGTCCGGGCTGTCTTCGGAGCGCCTTGAGGTCACCGGCGGCGGCGTCGGGGTACGAACCGACGACCAGGACGACAGCGCTCGCCGGTCATCGTTCCGCCTTGACTTCGGAACCGCCTCCTTCTATCCGCTAAGGGACGTAATTGAAGGCCTTGCCGCCCGGACGCCTGCGTCACGTCACCCGGGTGATTCGAGCGCCGGCAGGCGGGCATGCGCCCGCAGGAGGCTATGATCGCTCTGAGCGTGCGCTCGGAAGTGCACAAGCGGAGGCCGCGGGAGGCAGCCGATGAGCGACGAGGGGAATCGACCAGACCCCTCTCCCGATCCGCCGCACTCTTTCGGTGGCGTCATCAACCGGACGAGCGTTCCCGTCCAGGCGGTCCCGCCGCCGGTCCGGTCAGGGCGCCCCGCGCGCTGGCAGTGCCGGAGGACGCAGCCCGGAGCCCGTAGTCATCTCGGGATCCACGGGGGACGGGCCGGCACCGCGCGGGACGTCGCCCTCCTCGCGGTCGCATCAGCCTGCAGCTGGCTGCTGGCGAGGCACTTGCTGCCGTCCGACGTCGATGCCGCGGTCATTCCGACGCTCGTCCTCATGGGGAGGAGGCACTTCAAGCGCGGCGAGCGAGAGGCGGAGCACGAGGCAAAGCACCCAGCCGTGAGGGCCGTGCTCGCCGCCTGGAACAAGGGTGACTTCAGCGAGGCCGAGAAGTACGTCGCACCGGACTTGGTCATCCAGATGAACGGCTTCGTCTACGACTCGGGGCCCGAGGGCGACGGCCCCGCGATGGCGCGGGAGAGCGTCGAGTACTGGCGTGCGATCATGCCCGACGTCAAGATGGAGCTCTCACAAGAGATCCGCGAGAAGGATCGGATCGCGATCGAATGGCTGATCACGGGCACGCACACGGGCGAGCTGCCCGAGCTGCCGGCGAGCGGCAATCTGATCGAGATCCAAGGCTCCGCGTTCCTGACGCTCGAGGACGACAAGATCATCAAGGTCAGCACGGTCTTCGACGCACTCGCTCTCGCGGTCCATACGAACGCCGCCGCGGCGCCGGCCTGGTGGCCGGGGCACCGCGATGCCCAGTGAGTGCACCAAGTCCGCGGGCGGCAGAACTCTCGGCGGCCTGCTCGTGGAGCGCATGCTCATCCGCCTCGCTCAGGCGCTCGAGCGCCCGCTCTTCTCGAAGCCCGTCGTCGCGGCCATCGACTCCGGGAGATTGGAGAGGAACGCCGCGGCCAGCATGGCCGCGCTGATGCCCTCGCCGCCCAGGAGCGTCAAGCCGAGCGTGACGTGCGCCTGGACCCGGCCTTGGGCGATCTCGGCGTCCTGCTCGAGCCCACGTCGGTGGTGGCCAAGGCGTGGGAGCACGCCGAGCGCATCGGCGCGCGCGCATGGCCGGCGAGTACGCGGTGCTCGGGCCGCGCCGCCCGGTCGTGCACGAGGTGGTTCCGGTCGGGAGCTTCACCAATCCCGAGTAGCCGGTAGGCGCGAATAAGGCTGAGAGCCCCGTCGTCGGTGACCCGACCGCGGTAGACGCGCCCGGCCAGGATGTCCACGGTCAGCAGCTCACCGCGACGGGCGTCCCAGCGGGCCCCTTCGCCGAGCAGGGTCTGCTCGGTCGTGCACGCTACCCCGTCGCCGCTCACCCCAGGCCCTTGGGCGAGGGCCGCAGATCGGCCCTGGGGGCCTCGGCGTCACTGACGAAAGAGACGCGTTGCTCGAATTCGGCGGGCGGCCGGCACGTCGCCCAACTCCTCCCGGGGGCTCTCGTGGTTTGTAGAAGCAATCGGCGAAAGACCTCGACTTCAAGCTGCCGGAACGCGCGCCAGACGCGGGGGGTGGATGAGGTTGGCCCGCAGGTCCCGATCCACGCTTCGGAGTTGACCCGCGAGGCTCGACGCCCTGCGCTGCCGCCGCCGGCCCAGCCATCGCTCGACGGTGGGCGCGGCTGGCGGCGAGCGCCTGCAGCTCCAGGCGGGGGTCCTGGCCTCGGCGGCGGCTCTGGCCGCGGCGCCGGGAAGGGCCACCTGGACCTCAGCGGCGGCGGGCGACCCGGCGCGAGGTGCGCCGCGCGACCCTGCGCGATCCCATCATCTGGTCCTCCTCTGGTCGTGGGTGTTCATATGCTACTTCTGCGCTGCGCTCTGCTCCAGGGCGTGGAGCTCCGCGGCCTCCTCGGCCGTCACCAGCCCGATCTCGATCAGGTCGAGCGGGCTGATGAAGCCGTCGCTGATGCGGAACCCGCCCGCCCGGGCGATGGCGTCGCGCAGCGGCACGGCCCAGTGGTGCTCGATCAGCAGCAGGGCCGCCGCCGAGTCGTTGGGGATGTCCTCGAGGATGTCCCAGGCCTCCTCGTCGTCGAAGACATGCACGCCCTCGGCGCCCGCCTTGGCGCCGGCCAGCGCGCCGGCCTCCATCCCCTCCTCGCCCTCGATCCCCAGGCCGATCAGGGCGCCCACCGTGCTGCCCAGCTCGACGGCCTCGTCCTTGGTCAGGTTGCTCAGGTGGGCGACCTCGATCTCGCCGGCGGCGTCCTTGTGGACCGCCAGGGCGTCGATGACGCGCACGGTGTCGCTCTGCCGCAGCCGCTCCAGCTCGGCGATGATCTCGCCGTGGAACTCCGGGTGCTGGAAGCCCAGCACGATCAGTTGCACTGGTCCGATGGCCATGGTCACTCCTCTCTCATGGGTGTCCGCTTGTGAGACGGGCTCGGCGTGGGTCGCCTTCGTCGCGTCGAGGTGGGCTTTGCGCTATGGCGCCGGCGGCGGTGGACCTGTGCCCACGTGGCCCCGGCCTCCGTGGCCGCGCGGCATGCCGTCGTCGAAGGGCGGCTCACGCGGGCGGCCCCCCGAACTCGCGTTGGAGCACCGCTTCCTGCCCGGGCGCAAGGGAGGTCGCGATGAGGGTGGCGCCGTGCGCTCGGAGCGGCCCGAGGTCCTCGTCCTGGTCCTCGTCGTGCAGGAGAAGCGCCACGGCCGACGTGCCGGGGACCAGGGCCGCGCGGGCCCGCGCCAGGAATCCCTCGTCGACGCCGGCGTTGATCAGCGCTCCGAGCAGCGCCCCCGCGCTCGGGCCGTATGAGCTGCCCGGAGCGGGGACCACGAGGATGAGCCCGAACAGCGCGTCCCAGAACATGCCCGGCAAGCCGCGCCCGGAGCCCGGGCGGCCGGTGGTCTCGACCGCGTAGCTGCCGGAGTCGGCAACGCTCACGGTGGCGGCCGACGCGAAGCAGTCCACGTCCAGGCATCCGGCTCGCAGGTCCCGCAGGGCGCGTGCCGCGGACTCCGCCCGCGGGAAGACGCTGAGCAGCAATTCGCTCACCTCGGGGGGAGCTTGGCCCGGTCGGCGGACCGGCGCATCACCCCCTACGGGCGATTGGCCGGCGGCCAACAGCCCCTGCCGGCGGGCGCGCTCGACGCGTGGGCGCGTCCGCTCACATCGAGCTTGGTGGAGATCGACCTCACCTGGGCCTTCTGAGGATGGCGAACGTCACCCCCACGGCTATCAGGGCGCAGGTGCGCCTCCGGATCGGCGGTCCAGGGAACGCGCGGGGCTCAGGCGCGGGCGGCCCGGCCTTGCCCGGCATCTGCTCAGAGGCCCGTCGTCGCCACCAGGCGCTTCGTCCGCACCGCCTCGGCCAGCGCCTGGTAGTCCCGCTCGTTCTGGTCGGCGTACGCCTCGGCGAAGGCCTGGATCGCGCGGTCGAAGGCGTCGCCGCCGCCGAGGTACGCGGCGATCGCGACCCGGTCGCCAGAGCGGGCGTGCGCCCGGGCGAGCGTCCAGCCGCAGGCCTCCCCGTAGATCGCCATGAGCTTGGGCGACATGGTCTCGACGACCGCCGAGGCCTTCGCGTCCCAGAGCTGGCGCACGTAGAAGTCACGCGGCTGGCCGTCGAGCCCGACCGGCACCCGGTGCCAGCCGAGGAAGATGTCGCTGGCCGCCTGCATCAGCCGCTGCCCCTCGACCACCCGCCGGCCGTGGTTGCCAAACTCGCTGGCCCCGAGGTAGGGCTCGAGGACCGAGGCCCCGGCCTCCTTGGCCTGGAGGAACAGGGCGTCCTGGTCGTCGCGGCCGAGGAGCAGAACGATCCAGGCGCGCGTTCCCACGCTGCCGACGCCGACCACTTTGCGGGCCATGTGCACGTAGCGGTAGCCCTCGAGCAGGTGCCGTCGGTCGCCCTGCAGGCTGCGCCGGTAGGCGCGAATGAGCGAGCGGACCTCGGTAGCGAGCTGCTCTTGGTCGATGCCCTGCGCCAGCTCCTCCACGGGGACGATCAGGGGCGGGTCGCTGATGATGCGAAGCTCGCCGTCCACCCGCCGGGTGAGCTTGGCGAAGGCCCGCAGGTGGTCCTTGGCCCGTGCCTTCGCCACGTTGCGGTCGAAGGCCTTGGTCGTGGCCCGGCTCACCTCGCTTCGCCACCGGCGCTGGATCTCCTCGACGTCCAGCCGCGAGTACCAGACCTGGAGGTTGGACATGGACGCGAACTGGGCCATGGCCGTCCGGTAGGCTCGTACAACCCCCTGCACGAGGTCCCGCCGCTTGGCGTCTTCGAGCCCGTACTCGCGGGCGCCGATGGCGAAGCTGGCGGCCAGGCGCTTGACGTCCCACTCCCACGGGCCGGGCAGGGTCTCGTCGAAGTCGTTGATATCGAAGACGAGGGCGCGCTCGGGCGAGGCGAAGCCGCCGAAGTTGGACAGGTGCGCGTCGCCGCAGAGCTGCACCGGCAGGCCCGAGCGCGGCGTGGGCGCAAGATCGGCGGCCATGATGGCCGCCGCGCCGCGGTAGAAGGCGAAGGCCGAGGTGAGCATGCGCCCGTAGCGGATGGGCACCAGATCCTGCACCCGGCTGAGCGCCTGCCTCTCGAGGGTCTCCACGGGTTCGCGCCGGTCGGCGGCCGGCGCCCAGTCGGCGTGGCTCGAGCGTGGCGTCTCGGCGCGGGCCGCCTTCCCTCGAGCCGCGCGCTCGCCCACCGTGAGGTGCGGCAGGACACGCGGGACGGGCGGGGTCTTCACGGGGGCGGCGGGACTCATGGGGTGCTCCTTGGGTCGGGGTCGGACGCGGCGGCGACGGCGTCGCGGCAAACGAGGGCGCGAGCGGTGTCGGTCTCGCGCAGCCGCTCCAGCTCGGCGATGATCTCGCCGTGGAACTCCGGGTGCCGGAAACCCAGCACGATCAGCTGCACCGGTCCGATGGCCATGTCGATCCACTCTTGTGGGGGGCCGGTCAGGACGGCGGCTCAGCCAACGCCTTCGCCTTGATCGCGTCGAACTCGGCCTGGCTGATGGCACCGGAGTCGAGCAGCTGCTTGCCCCTGTCGATCTCCGCGGCCGGGCCGTCGCTGCCGGCCACGGACTTCACGTAGTCGTCGAACTGTGCCTGGGACGTCTGGGCCTCTTTGGCCGAGCGCTCCGCCATGTTCCGGCCCTCCGCGATCAGGTAGATGAACACGCCGAGCAGCGGCAGGACGAGGACGAAGACGACCCAGAGCGTCTTCTGCCCCCCGCATCGCGTAGCTGCCGCAGTCGGCAACGCTCACGGTGGCGGCCGACGCGAAGCTGTCCACGTCCAGGCATCCGGCTCGCAGGTCCCGCAGGGCGCGCGCCGCGGACTCCGTCCCCGGGAAGACGCTGAGCAGCATTTCGCTCACCTCGGGGGGAGCTTGGCCCGGTCAGGGGACCAGCGCATCACCCCCTACGGGCGATTGGCCGGCGGCCAGCAGCCCCTGCCGGCGCGCGCGCTCGACGGCGTCGGCGCGCCCGCTCACAGCGAGCTTGGTGTAGATCGACCTCACATGGGCCTTGACCGTGTTCCGCGAGATGTGGAGCGTCTCGCCGATCTCGGCCAGGGACAGGTGCGTCGGCAGCAGCTCCAGCACCCTGAGCTCGGCGGCGGTGAGCGGCTCGCCGAGCACGCCGCCGCCGCCGCGGGCCGCCTCGAGCGCCCGCTCCTCCCGGGCGAGCAGCCGGGGGAGGATGCCGGCGTCAGGGTAGTTGGCGAGCTCCCGCCGCGCCTCCTCCAGCAACGCTCCCGCCAGCGGGAGGTCGCCGAGGGCAAGAGCGGCCCGGCCGAGCAGCGCGCGGGTCCGGATCGACTCCCACGGCGCCGCGGCGACCCGGGGAAGGACCGATCGCGCGTTCTCGAGATGGGCCCGCGCCCGCGAGAGGTCACCGCTTCGGGCGCCGAGGCACGCGGCGGCGGTGTCCACGGAGGCGCTGGCGGCGTGGTCTCCGAACTCCAGCCCGTCGATGAGCGCGAGCCCCCCGCGGACCCTCGCCGCCGCCGCGTCCAGGCGCCCCTCCTCCAGGGCGATCTGCGCGAGCACGCCCAGGGCAAGAATCGAGGCCATCGCCGCGGCCTTCCCGACCGCCGAGGCCTCCTCCAGGAGGGGCACCGCCTCTGCGGTCCGCCCGAGCAGCATCAGGCAGCAGCCGAGGGCGACCGCCGCGGGCTCGTGCGCAGGGTGTCCCGCGGGGAGGAGGCGGTAGGCGGTGAGCGCGTCGGCGCGCATCCGGCTCACCCCCTCCCAGCCGTACGTCGCCTTGATGAGCGCCACGGCGGCCTCGGGCGACGTCTCGCCGGCGGGCCCGAGCCCGCTCCAGGGCGCGCCTTCGGCGACCGCGACGTAGCGCCGCGCCCGCTGCCGCTCCCCGGACAGCGCCATCGCGTGAGCGGCGGTCATGGCCAAGGGGCCCGAGTCGGCGATGACGTCCTCCGGGACGGCCTCCAGCCAACGGCGCACGGTGGCAAGGCGGCCGATCCTGCTGAGCCCGCGTGCCGTGTGCACCACGAGCTCGGCCGCTCGGCGCATGTCCTTGGCGGCCAGCGCGTGCTGCACGGCCTCCTCGGGCGTCCCTTCCCGCTCGTGCCAGCGCGAGGCCCGGCGGTGGAGCGACGGCACGGATCGCGCGTTCCGGCGGGCGAGCTCGGCGCGAAGGACGTCCCGGAAGAGGTGGTGGTAGCGGTACCACTCCCGCCGCCGATCGAGGGGCACCAGGAAGAGGTTCGAGTGCTCGAGCTCGGCGATCTCCTGCGCCGAGTCCTGGCGACCGAGCACGGCGTCACACAGGGGCGCCGAGATCCGATCCAGGACCGACGTCCGCAGGAGGAAGGAGAGCCGCCCCGGCGGCAGGCGCGTGAGCAGCTCGCTGGAGAGGTAGTCCACCAGATCGCGATCGTCGCCCGCCACCCCGAACCGCGACCCCCGCCCGCCGCCGTCCCGGAGATGGAGCGCGGCGAGGTAGACGGCTGCGGGCCATCCCTCGGTGCGCTCGTGCAGCGCGTCCAGGTCCAGCCCCTCGAGCGGCGCGCCGGTCGCTCGCATGAGGTCCTCGAGCTCCGTGCGGCTGAGCGCCAGGTCGCCCCAACCGAGCTCGAGCAGCCCCCCGTGCACGCGCAGGCTGCCCAGGGGCAGGGCCGGCGTGTCGCGGGAGGCGACCAGGAGCTGGACGCCGGGCGGGAGGTGCTGGCAGAGGAAGGACAGGACGGCAAGGCTCTCGGGGCTGTCGACCAGTTGCAGGTCGTCCACGGCGAGGGCCACGTTGCCGGCGGCGTGGAGGCTGTTCACGAGGCCGGGCAGGACAACCCGCTCGATCGCCGGCGCCGGCCTGCCTAGGCTGGCGAACACGCGGGCATCGACCGGCGCGACGCGGTCGATGGCGGTGGCCAGCTCGAGGGCCAGGAGGACCGGGTCGGCGTCGGTGGCGTCGAGCGAGAGCCAGACGAACGGGCGATCGACGACGGCCGCGTACTGGGACAGGAGGATGGTCTTGCCGTAGCCGGCGGGGGCGCCGACGACGACCAGCGACGCCTCGGAGCCGAGCAGCTGGCGCAACAAGCCGACGCGCTCGATGAGCTCGGGCCGGGCCGAGGGCGGATGGAGCTTGGTCTCGAGGACGATGCTGGGGTCAAAACCCTGCAACTGGGCACTCCGCGGCGGGCACGGCAGATCGTTAGCCTCTCACGCCCGCGACGCGCCAATGTGAAAAAGTCGGGAATGCTCTCGACGCCCGGGGCGGCGTGCACGGCTCGCCAATGGGCGCCGCGGCGGCGTGCGCCTGGCCGGGGGCTGATCCACTAGGTGGCACCCCCTGGCCGCCTGGTTACGCCGCCGTGCAGCGTGGCCTCCTCCAACCCCTGGCGGCGATCATCGCGCCGCGGTAGGGCCGCCGTCGTTCATCCTGCTCGTCCCGCGGCCGGCGGGCCTGGGCCCGGGCCTGGGTCCAGTGGCCGTGGCCACCGCGCCCGCGCGCTTTGCCGGGGCGGATGGCTTGGTCTCGAGGGCGATGCTCGGATAGAAACCCTGCACCTGGGCACTCACGGCGAGGGCCTCCGACCGCGGGCGGCCCGCTGACGAAGGCCGTCTGCGAGTCGGGGACGCCGGAGCCCCGATCGCCCGATCGGGGTGATGCGCGGTACTGCGTAGCCCATCTTGAATGGGGGCGCCGCACAAGCGATGCTCGGCCCGGCCCGGCGCTCTCGGGCTGGAATCGAAGGGAGAGCCGCGATGGCTGAGACACCGACCGACGTCCTGGTTGCGGGTTACCAGGACATCGAGGAGGCGACGAAGGACTTCGAGGCGCTCGTCGCGCTCGTCACGGAGAAGCAGGTCTCGATCGAGGGCATCATCCTCGTGACGCACGAGCAGGACGGCGGCGTCGCTGTGCGGCAAACGGGCGACAACCTCGGCCGCAAGGGGACGGGCTGGGGCGGCGGGGTCGGGCTTGCGGTTGGCCTCTTCGCCCCCCCGCTGCTCGCGTCGGTCGCCGTCGGCGCGGTCGCCGGCCGGGTCATCGGCAAGTTCGCCGACCACCGGGTCGAGGACGACATCCACGACAAGATCGGCAAGAACCTGCCGCCGGGGTCGGCCGGGATCATCGCCGTCTTCGACGACGCTCAGCGGCTCGGTGTCGAGCGGGCGCTCGCGGGCGCGCTGATCCGGTCGGTCGTCCAGGGGGACAAGAAGGGCATCGGCGCGCTGAAGGAGTCGCTCGCCGAGGCGATGGGGAAGTTCAGCCCCGACCGAACGGGGCTTCCGATCCCGGACCCGAACTTCGGCGGCACGATCGGGCGCACGCTCGACGCCTCGGTCCCCGACTGGACGATCAACATGACGCCGTCGCCCCCGGAGGGCGCGCCGAACGTGCTGCTCGTCCTGATCGACGACGCGGGTTTCGGCAACCCGTCCACGTTCGGCGGGCCCGTTTCCACGCCGGCCATGACGCGGGTCGCCGAGCAGGGCCTCAGCTACAACGGCTTCCACGTCACCGCGCTCTGCTCGCCCACCCGGGCCGCCCTGCTGACGGGCCGGAACCACCACACCGTGGGGTTCGGGTCGATCGGCGAGTTCCCCGGACCGTTCCCCGGCTACTCGGCGAGCGTGCCGAAGGACTGCGCTCCCTTCGTCCGGGCGCTTCAGGGCAACGGCTACTCGACCGCCGGATTCGGAAAGTGGCACATGACGCCCGATCACATGCAGGGGGCGGCCGGGCCGTTCGACCGCTGGCCGAACGCCTGGGGATTCGACCGCTTCTGGGGCATCCTCGGCGGCGAGGCGGGCCAGTACGACCCGGTGATCACGCAGGACAACACGACCCTCGGCGTCCCGGAGGGCGAGGACGGCGAGCAGTACTACTGGCCGGACGACCTCACCGACCAGGCGGTGCGCTGGCTGCACGGGGTGCGCGCCCAGGACCAGGAGAAGCCGTGGTTCATCTACTACTCGACCGGGTGCTCGCACGCGCCCCACCAGGTCGCGGTCGAGTGGAGCGAGAAGTACCGCGGCACGTTCGACCAGGGCTGGGACGTGCTCCGCGAGGAGACCTTCGAACGGCAGAAGACGCTGGGCGTGATCCCGCAGGACGCGGTGCTCACGCCGAGGCCGGACGAGCTCCCGGCCTGGGACTCGCTCTCGGAGAGCGAGAAGACGCTGTACGCGCGGCAGATGGAGGTCTACGCCGGCTTCCAGGAGAACGCCGACTGGAACGTCGGTCGCCTGCTCGACGCGGTCGGGGAGATGGGCGAGCTCGACAACACGCTCGTCATCTACATCTTCGGCGACAACGGCGCGAGCATGGAGGGCACGATCACCGGCTCCTTCAACGAGCTGACGATGCAGAACGGGATCGCCCTCACCTCCGAGCAGCAGCTCTCGCTGATCGAGCAGTACGGCGGGCTCGGCGCCTGGGGCACCGACGCGTACGCGCCCCACTACGCCGCCGCCTGGGCGTGGGCCGGGAACACGCCCTTCCGATGGGGCAAGCAGGTCGCCTCCCACCTCGGCGGCACCCGCAACGGCATGGTCGTCTCCTGGCCGGAGCGGATCAAGGACGCCGGCGGGCTTCGGTCGCAGTTCACCCACTGCATCGACATCGGGCCGACCATCCTCGAGGCGGCCGGCATCCCCGAGCCCACGGTCGTCGACGGGGTCGGCCAGAAGCCGATGGAAGGCACGAGCTTCCTCTACAGCTTCGAGGACACGAACGGCGCCGAGCGGCATACCGTGCAGTACTTCGAGATGGTCGGCAACCGGGCGATCTACAAGGACGGCTGGTGGGCCGCCTGCAAGCTCGACCGCATCCCCTGGGACCTCTCGCCGGCGACGATGGCGAGGTTCGCACCCGGAGCCTACGACCCGGAGCAGGACACCTGGGAGCTGTACTACCTCCCCGACGACTTCAGCCAGGCGAACGACCTGGCCGCGGAGAACCCCGAGAAGCTGGGCGAGCTGAAGGAGCTCTTCTGGCAGGAGGCCGAGACGCACAACGTGTTGCCGCTGCTGGGCGCGCTGTCGGTCTTCTTCGGAATTCTGCCGCCGATGCCGACGATCACGACATACACGTTCTACGGCGACGTCGAGAACGTCGCGGCCGGGATGATCCCGCGCGTCTACGGCCGCTCCTACGCGATCGAGGCGCAGCTCACGGTGCCGGCACGGGGCGCCGAGGGCGTGATCGTCGCCGAGGCGGACGAGATGGGCGGCTTCTCGCTCTGGGTCGACGAGAGCGGCGTGCTTCACCACAGCTACTCGATGATGGGCGTCGAGCGGTACGAGCAGGTCTCTCGCGAGCCGATCCCGACCGGGGACATCACGGTCCGCATGCAGTTCGACGCCGACCGGCAGGAACCCTCGGCCGGCGGAATGGTCTCCCTGTACGCGAACGACGAGAAGATCGGCGAGGGGCGGATGGAAAGGACCGTCCCCGTCCGCTTTTCCGGCTACGCCGGCATGGACGTCGGCCGCGACAACGGCCTGGTCGTCGACCGCGCCTACGCGGCCAAGGCTCCGTATGCGTTCACGGGGACCGTGAGGAAGGTCATCTTCGACCTCAAGCCAGCGAGACATGAGGACGAGAAGGCTCTGCACGAGGCCGGCGCCCACGTCGCCACGGCGCACGGCATCAGCGCTTGACGCCGAGAGGAGAACGCTATGAGCCAAAATCATCTCGTGATCGACTTCCCGATCGAGGCACCCGCCGACGCCACGGCGCTCGCCGACGAGCTGCCCCCGTTGATGCCCGACCTCGCAAAGGTGCAGGACGAGCTCGGTACCGTGCACTTCTCCCGATTCATGATCGAGGGAGACGAGAAGCTCCTTTTCCTCTCGGACATCGACGGCGAGGGCGACGAGCACATCGAGCGGCTCGTGGAGGGCGCCGGCCCGGTGTTCGACGCCATCTTCGAGCACGTGGACGACCCTCCGGCCACGCCCGTGGCCGGCAACCCTCAGAGGGCCGTCAAATGGCTGAAGCATCACGTCCGCGAGCCTCTCGATACGTACTTCGCCTACGGGGCCGCGTCGGTTCGGGACATCAGGGCGGCCGCGCGTGCGGCGGGCTTCACGGGCAACTCCGCGCAGGGCGCCTTGCTGACATACCTATCCATCAAGTCACGTCATGAAGCGCTTTCCCTGAAGTTCGTCGCCCCAAGGCGCATTCGTGACGAGTCCAACAGAGCGTCGGATGCCATTGGGACGCTGCATGTCGCCCATTGGGTGCCTTTTGAGAAACAGCACATCGGGTTCTTCACGATCTTCGACGGTGATTTCGCGAAGTACATCCAGGACTTCGCCGACAAGAACTCGCTCGTTTTCGACACCGTCTTTCCACATGTGATTGGCGCGCCGCCAACCCCGGTGGGAAAGAACGCCCAGGCGTTCTATGAATGGGCCTTGGAGAACAACTGTCCGCCCATCGGGTTCTACAGCGCCTATCCAGGCCTCTCGGTTCAAGACATTCGAGCCCTGCTGGCCGATCGCGAGTCACCAGTGGCGACCGGTGATTAGCAGCGCCGTCAGGTGGTCACGAACACGCAGGCGCAGCACCGGCAAGAAGGGTGCGGGCTTCAAAGGAGGACTCTATGAGCCAAAATCATCTCGTGATCGACTTCCCGATCAAAGGTCCCGCCAGCGCCAAGGCGCTACCCGAAGAGCTGCCCCCCTTGATGCCGGACCTCGCGAAGGCGCAGGACGACCTCGGCACGGTGCATTTCTCCCGTTTCATGATCGAGGGAGACGAGAAGCTTCTCTTCATTTCGGACATTGACGGCGAGGGCGAGGAGCACATCGAGCGGCTCGTGGAGGGTGCCGGCCCGGTGCTCGACGCCATCTTCGAGCACGTGGACGACCCTCCGGCCACGCCCGTGGCCGGCAACCCTCAGAGGGCCGTCAAATGGCTGAAGGGTCAGGTCCGCGAGCCTATTGACGAGTACTTCGCTTACGAGGATGCGTCGGTTCAGGACGTCAAGGCGGCCGCACGTGCGGCGGGCTTCACGGGCAATACCTCGCAGGGCACCTTGCTGACATACATGACCTTCAAGTCACGTGTGCGAGGTTTTGCTGCGAAGCTGGTCGCGCCGGCTCTGGTGGGAAAGAAGGGGCACGACGCATCCGATTCTATTGGTACGCTGCATTTCTTCGGTTGGGTGGCATTTGAGGACAACCGCTTGGGGTTCTTTACGATCTTCGACGGTGATTTCGCGAAGTACATCCAGGACTTTGCAGAAAAGACCTCGTTCGCCTTCGATGCCATCTTTCCACATGTCGTTGGCGGGCCGCCAACCCCAGTAGCAAAGAACGCCCAGGCGTTCTATCAGTGGGCCTTGGAGAACAACTATCCGGCGATTGGGTTTTACAGCGCGTATCCAGGCCTCTCGACTCAAGACATTCGAGCCCTGCTGGCCGATCGCGAGTCAGCAGCGGACACCGGCGGATAGCAGCCCGTCACGTGGTCACGGACACACAGGCAGCAGCGCCGAAGAAGCGCCCGGGGGTCTTTCGCCGGTTGCTCGGTTAACGGCGGCATGAACACCCAGGGGGTGAGGGCGGTTCGGGCGCGAGAGATGGGTCCGCGCTCGACCTCGCGGACATTCAGGGGTTCATCCTCCGCGCCTACAGAATGCCGATGGTGCGGCATTTGCTGTTGACGGTCGGAGATCCAGCACACGCGCGCAGGCAACTCGGACGGCTCGTCAGCGGCGATGAATCCGACACCCCGCAGATCACGACCGCCGCGGACTGGCACGTGGGGTTCGCGCCCGGACCGGGAGACGATCCCGGCGAGGCCCCGCGCCGCACGCCCGACTATTGCCTCAACATCGGCATCACGTGGCCTGGACTGGTGGCGCTGGAGGTCGAGGAACGCGTCCCGGCGCTGTCGTTCGAGTCATTTGGCGCGTTCACCGACGGAGCCGCGCGACGAGCGGAGTTGGTTGGCGACACCGGCGCAGGTTCCCCCGCGAACTGGATCGGGGGTTTTGGAGGAGGGGAGGATCACGTCCTGGTGACGCTGCACGCCCTCAGCCCGGAGGCGATGACGAGCTACAGCGACAGCTTGTGTGCCTGTCTTGCCGAGGGAGACGCCTTCCGAGAGATCTGGCGCCAGGACGGGATGGCGTTGATCGAGATGCAAGATGGCCAACCCGTGCCGACCGCCAAGGTTCACTTCGGATATACCGACGGAATCAGTACGCCCACCATTCGCGGCGGCCCGGAGCAGTATCAGCCCGATCACCAGAAGCCCTGCGAGCCATGGCTCTTCGTCTTGCGGGACGACGCTGAGAACTACTTCGTTCCCGAGCCGCGAACGCTGGGCCTCAACGGTAGCTTCGCAGTCTTCAAGAAGGTCGAGACCGACGTGGTTGGCTTCGAAGACTTCCTGCAGTCGAACAGAGGCACGATCGATCCCGAGCTGCTGGCCGCAAAGATCTGCGGACGATGGCGCAACGGCGTTCCTCTGGCCCTGTCACCGGACACGGACAGCCCTGCGGGAGGGATCTCGCCCGAACAGTTGAACGATTTCGGGTATGTGGATGCCGAAGGTTCGGGCGATCCGAAAGGGATCCGCTGTCCCGTGGGCGCACACATCCGCCGCGTGAATCCACGAGGTCAACCGGTCGCGGGCCAGGGAGTGCCCGGCGGCAGCAACAACTCCCACCGGCTGATTCGTCGCGGCCTGCCGTACGGGCCGGCCTATGATCCAAGCAAGCCTCACGATGGCATCGAGCGCGGGATGCTCTTTCACTTCATCAACGCGAACATCGAAAACCAATACGAGTTCGTTCTGCGACGTTGGGTGAATGACAGCGAATACGCCGGGGGCGTCAGGCTTCACCCCGAGTCGAAGGATCCACTGATTGGCACCCAGGACCCAGTGGAGAGCATCTTCGTCATACCGCAGGGAAACGGAGGCCCGCCGATCGAGGTGAGAGGTCTGTCGAGCTTCATTACGACCAAAGCCGCTGCGTACGTGTTTCTGCCGAGCGTCACGGCCATCAAGTTTATCGCCAACGTGGGAGAAGGCCTGTGATCTGCCGGCAAGTACGCGAGCCTTCATAACGGCACGTCGTGCCGCTGACGCGCGGCGGGAGCAACGACTCGGCCAACCTCGTGACCCTCTGCTCGGCCTGCCACCGGAGCGCGCATCGCCCAGCAGACGGGCCGGACGCCGTTTCTTAGCCTAGAGGGCGCTCCCGACACCCTCGCCTAGCGCGCTGCGGGAAAACGTTCAGGCGCCGCGTGCAATCGCCTTTGCCGTGGGAGGCAGGAAGAACCCGATGAGCCACAGGAACGGGAAGATGATCCCGAGCCAGAACAGCCAGGTGTGGCCGTTTTGCAGCGTGGTCAGCCCGCACACAATGGCCAATGTGATCCAGATGATCACCCCAAAGATCCCAATTCCCCACCACATACCCGGACCCCCCGGTCGCTTGTGACGGACTCGGCGCCCGCCAGCCGGGCGTGAGTCAACCACATGGGACCGGGGGGCGGGATCTGCGGGACCAGCAGGCATCTTCCGTGAACGGGAGCGGCGCGCGCGTTTGAGGGATCGCGTCGCCGCCCCGCGCCCTCCTCGACCTTCGGCTTGGGGTCCGTCGGTGGCAAGACACCTACGGTGGAGCGGGAGCAGGCGGGCGACCTGGGTCAGCGGGCTCGTGGCCCGCTCGGGCGCGCCGGCAGCCGCGTTCTCCACCTCCCTGGGCTGGCCCGCGTGGGCACCCCGCGCGTACGATCCGGGCATGGCCCCGGCGACCGATCCGGTGCTGGCTGCGTTCGCCGAGCTGGGCGGCCTCTCGGCCGTTGCCGATCGTCTGGGCTTTGCTTCCGACGAGGACGCGCGCAAGGCGATCCATGCCGCCTTCCGTCGGTCGGATCAGGACACCCCGGCGGCCGGGTACGGGGACCTGCTCGATCTCGACGGTCCCGCCGCCGAGGTCGACGAGCAGCAGCGCGGGGCCGGCGGATTACCGCAGCCGCGCGCTCGATGGAGTCTCCGACCTCGGTTGATCGTCCCGATCCCGACCGGGGCGCCGCGGCGGTTGCGTCCCGCCCCGGCAAGTGGGCGCGCGGGCGCTCGAACGCTCCGGAGGCACCGTGTGATGCGCATACAGCCGTGACGCCCGAAGCGCCGCGCCCTCGGGACGCGCCGGCCAAGGAGGCCGCGGATGGGTCCTCGTCCGAGACGACCGCCGGGGCGGGGCGATTGGAGGCGGGCGGGTCGCTGCGCAGGGCGGTGCGCTCGGGGTGGGCGACCGCAACGCGCCGGACGGGGCGCGGGTTCGCCCTGGCTCGTCTGAGCTGGAGGCTCTTCGGCGACAACCGCCGCCTGGCCGCGTTCCCGCTGGCCGGAGGCGCGTGCATGCTGGGCTGGGCGGCCGGCGTGGGGCTTCCCGCCGCCTATCTGATTCACCACGGGGACCGGCTCATCGGGGGGCTGCTGGCGGCCGCGTGCTTCTACGGCCTGAGCTTTCTTCGCACCTTCTTCACGACGGGTCTGGCCGTGGCAACGACGCGGGCGATGGCCGCCGAGGAGATCAGCCTCGGAGGCGGCCTCCGCGTCGCGCTCCGCCGCCTGCGGTCCGTGGCGGGCTGGTCGGTGGTTGACCTTCTGGGGAAGCTCCTTTCGACCGCCCTCGTGGTGGTCGGCCGCCTGGCCTTTCTCGGCCTGGGTGGGCTTCTGGGCGTCGCCTGGTCCCTGCTCACGCTCATGGCCGTGCCGGTCATCGCCCAGGAGGGTTTGGGACCCCTTCGCACCCTGCGCCGCTCCGCCGGGCTTCTCCGGGGACGCTGGGGCGAGGGGATCAGCGGCGAGGCCTGGGTCACCCTGGTGATCCTCGCCTGCGGCGGGGTGCCCGGCGCGGCGGGACTGGGCTTGGGCATCGGGCTGGTCAGCCTGGGGCGGCCGTTCCTCGGCTTCATCCTGGTAGCCGCGGGCGTCGCGGTGCTGATCGTCACCGCGGTCGCCGTGGCCGCGGTGTCCCAGGTGTTCGCGGTTGCGCTCTACCGCTACGCGGCAATGGGAGACACGTCCGGCCCGTTCAGCGCCGAGGTGCTGGACTTGGCCGTGGCTCAACGGGGGCGCCGATCGCTGCCGCGACCTCGGCGGCGCTCCGGGGACACCCCTCGAGGCCAATGAGCGGAGGGCGGCGGGCGACGGCGCCGGCCCGGGGCGATGATGCCTAGTGTCTGGTGCCCGCTCGCGTGCGCCGCGGCGGCCTTGGCCTCGCGGCCGTCGGCCCACGCGCGGAGCCTCTCGCCCTTCGCGAGCCTGCGCTCGCGGTAGCTGGTCATCCGGACGCAAGCCGCGACTCCGGGAGCCGCGCGAAGCCAGCGCCCGCGATGTCCACGTCGTAGACCGGCTCGATGTAGGCGCCGAAGTTCGTGCTCGCGTCGCCCGGGTACCCCATGAATCCGCGCCGGGCGAGGGCCCCGGCGTCGAGTACCCAGACTGGGCTGACAACGGTGCCCGCCGCGCCCTCTATGACTCTTTCCGCCCCGGCCAAGGCCTTGCCGTCCGAGTCAGGAAACCGTACTGACACCCGAGCGGGGTGCCGCGGATCCTTCGAGATACACGTCTGAAGAAGACGGCGAGGGTGGATCGCCGCGTCGGGGGTGGCTATTTCTGCCTGGGCCCTAGTGTCGCTGATCGGCGCGGGCGAAGTGATCGATCATGCGGTCAGTGCGGCGCTCGGTAGCGACGCAGTCGGCGAGACCTCGCGAGAGGTGGCTGAGGCGCTCCTAAGAGGGGGCCCGGTTGGGATCGGAAAGGCTCTTCATGATGTTCGATCCGTAGGCAATGATCGGCTGAGGGCACGGGCCGCGGTGGGGACTACCCGCGAGGAGCGACCGCTCAGACGAGCAGCAGCGGCCATCTTCACAGTCGCCGCCCTCGGAGCGGTTGCGGGCGGGGCCGTCGCCGGGCCGAGTCCCAACGGCCACAACTGCGCCGGCGCGGCGGTTCAGCTCGCGGGGCCGGGTTCGGCTCCTTCGTGTCGAGCTTCGCCCACCAGCAACAGGTTGACAACTTCGGGCTCGCCAACTGCGGTCAGCCGCCGCGAAACAACCCATAGGACTCGCGGCGCCCGCCCCGTCCGGCGGGCGCTCGACTCCCGCGACGGAGTGTGCGGCACGGAGTCCCTCGTCGCACAACGGGCGAACAGCGAGGCCAGAAACGGGGGTACGAGCGGGATGCGGGAGGGCCGAGAACCTCTTGCTCATGCGCTTCTCGTGCCCTCCCGTGCTCTCCGCTACCCGGCCTCGATCAGACTGGGCGACTAACGGTCACTCCTGGCCGCGCGTCATTGCGGCGGCCGCCTCCACGCTCGCGCGATCCATCGGCGGCAGGGCATCAGTCCGCGGTGACGAGGTCGTCGAGGACCTGGCCGAGGCCCTGGCCGAGGAGGCCGAGCGCCCGCTAAGCCCTGAGCGCGCTGGCGCCTCCCGCGCCGTCTTCAGACGCTTCCGCTTACGCTTTTCGTTCCTCTGGCGAACGGGACAAAAGGTGCGTCTTTGCGGGGAGTTTCTTAGAGCGGACGCCGGGTCTCGAACCCGCGACCTTCGGCTTCAACGGCCGGGCGGCCGAGCCGCTGCCCGGCACTGCCAGGTCACCGCTCACGGCGGCCACGACACTCCGCCGCCGAGGGAGACACTGGGGCAGATCCCGCGGCGCGCCGTGATGACCTCGCACCTCCCGTTGACCAAGCTGCATCTTCACGCCGGCGGCTCAGACTCGGGGCGTCCGTGGGAACCACGTGGGAACACCGACCAGATAATGGGGGTGAACGAGATCGGCCTGCGCGACGCGGAAAGCGGCCCTATGCGGGTGGTTTTCAACCCCTCCCCACCCCCCGTCACCCCCCTCGGCGCCGCTCCGGAGCCAGCGGTCGCAGGTTCGAATCCTGCCGCGCGTGCTCCCGTTTCCCTGCACGGCCGACGTCTGGCCGGTGGCGCCTCGCCCGCGCGGCGACCGTCGCTCGACCCCCCGTTCGGCGGGGTCGACGCCGACTCCCGAGCCGGGTAGGTTCGACCCTGATGCGAGCGAGCCTCAGATGGCGCCCCGTCCTCCTCACGGCGCTGCTGGCGGCGGCCGTGATGGCCCTCGGCGGCTGCGTCGGCATCCGCAACGGCTTCTCCGCGCAGCTCGACGTCGTCGGCAACGTGGAGATCGAGCAGGAGCTCTGCGCCTCCGGCTCGGCCGGCTGCCCGGCGGGGGTCGGCGGCCCGTCGGGCGACCTCCCGGCCCAGGTGCTCCTGGGCTTCCGGATCCCGACCGGCTCGACGCCGCCGGCGACGTTCACCTCGACCGGGCCGGAGGCGCTCGCCTTCGCCCAGAGCCCGGGCTATGCGGCCGAGCTCGAGCGGCTGGCGCCCACCGACGCGTCCCGGAAGTGGGTCGGCTACATCACCGGGGTCGTCAACTACACCACCGCGGGGGTCCAGCGGGCCACCGTCAAGCCCCAGTTCGCGCTCGATCGCGGCGCGAACGGCAGCCCGTTCCCCGGCCCGTTCCCCCACCGTCCCGTGGTCGGCCTCCGGCTCATCAGCGCGACGTGGCCGGCCGAGCGCCCGGTGACCTGCGGGGCGGCGCTCAACGCCGACAGCGGCGACGGGAGCATCTGCGTCGACGACCCCGCGCTCGCCGCGGTGGCGACCGACTTCCAACGTGACACGCGCGACCTCGGGGTGCTCGCCGCAGGCCCGGTGAGCGCGCCGCGGGGATCGCTGGCCACGGTCCCGTTCACGCTGCGCTACGCGGGGACGGCCGGGACGGCGGCCAACTTCAGCCTCGCCGCCACGACCACCCTGCCCGGCGCCGCCGCGGTGCCGAATCCGCCGACACTGGCGCCGCCGGCCGACAGCGACACGGTGATCCCGGTGGCGGTGGGCGTGCCGGCGAGCGCCGCCCCCGGGGGATACGACGTGACCTTCACCGCCCGCCTGGCCAACGGCCAGGTGCGCACGGGCACGCGGCGCCTGAACGTGACCGCCGCGCCGGCGGGTGGCGTGGCCGGCGGGGCGGCGCGGGCGCGGCTGAGCGTGGTGCTGCCACGGGGCCTGGCCCTCGCGGCGGCCCGCCGGCGCGGCATCGTGGTCCTGATCGGCTCCACCAGGCGCGTGTCGGCGCGGGTCTCGCTCTTCCAAGGGCGGGCCCGCAGGGCGAAGGCGGTCCGCACGACGCGGCTGCGTGTGCCCGGGCCGACCCGGGTGGTCCTGCGCTCGAAGAAGCTCGTGCCCGGCGCCTACCGCATCGTGATCAGGGTCCAGGGACGCAACATCGTCCGGCGCGGGACGCTTCGGCGCTAACTCCGCCCCCGGGCGGGGCCGAGGGCCTGTGGGTGCTCGCCGCGCGCCAGCCGTACGGCTCGAGGCTCCTGCTGCTCGATGGCCGGGCGGGGACGCTGCGGCAGGCGATGACCGGTCCGATCGCGCCGTGGGGCATAGCGGTGGCGAGCGATCTGGTCTGGGTGAGCTCCCTGTGCGGCCGACCGGCTTGCGACGTCTCGCAGGCGAGCGTGCGCGCCTACGATGAGCGCTGTGGGCGGCTGGTCGGCGGCCCCTTCCGTCCCAGATGCAGCGCGCGGCCGCGGCCTGGTTCCTGTCGGGCATGGACGCGTTCGGTGACAGCGCCGCGCTCGTCGTGGGCGACGGGCGCGGGGGCCTCGGCTTGGTCGTCATGCTGGCCAGACGGGACGTCATCCGCTGCGTGGCCATGTAGGCGTCGCGTCCTCCGGCCACGCCCGCGCCGTGACCCCACCGTGACCCCAAGCGCCGGATTTCATGTCACTTCAGCAATCTCAGAGGACTTCATCATATGTTCTCGCGGACGCTGAGATCCCAGTCTGCATCTGAGATCTCAGCTCCCAGGCCGGATACAGTTCACCTCTGATTTCGTGTCAAAGGTGAACTGTTAACCGGAGGGTTGGGGGTTCGAGTCCCTCCCGAGGAGTCAGACGAAGGCCCTGCAAGAACCGGGGCCTTTCCCGTTCCGCCTGGCGGAGCTCCCCGCGGTTGAGAGACGGGTTGACCGCGCCCTCGGCCGGACGGGTGGTCCGTTCGGATGGTGGGTGCGCTCGCGGCCCCGGGCAGATAGCGTCGGCGGCGATGGACGCCGAGGAGTATCGGCGAGCCAGCCGCGAGGTGTGGTCGGCCATGGCGCCCGGCTGGGACCGGCGCTCGGCCTACTTCGAGCGGATCGCGCGGCCGGTCACCGACCGGATGCTCGAGCGCCTCGCGCCCCGGCCGGGCGAGACGATCCTCGATCTGGCCGCCGGCTCGGGCGCTGTGGGCTTCGCCGCGGCCGCCCTCGTCGGGCCGGGCGGCCGGGTGATCGTGAGCGACTTCTCCGACGCGATGGTCGAGGCGGCCCGGCGCAACGCCGCCCGGATCGGCCTGGTGAACGTCGAGTGCCGGGTGCTCGACGCCGAGCGCATCGCCCTCGACGACGACGCCGTCGGCGGCGTGCTGTGTCGCTGGGGCTACATGCTGATGGCCGACCCGGCCGCCGCGCTGGCCGAGACCCGCCGCGTGCTGCGCCCGGGCGGGCGCCTCGCCTGCGCGGTCTTCTCCGGCCCCGAGGAGAACCCCTGGGCTGCGCTGCCCGCGCGCGTCCTCCAGGAGCGCGGCCACATGTCGCCGCCCGAGCGGGGCGGCCCCGGCATCCTCGCCCTCGCCCACCCCGACCGCCTGCGCGGCCTGCTCGCCGGCGCCGGCTTCTCGGAGCCGCGCATCGACCCCGTCCCGTTGACCTGGCGCTTCGCCGATGCCGGCGACTACTGGGCCTACATCACCGAGGCGGCCGGCGCGATCGCGATGGTGCTGGCCCGCCTCGACGACGCCGAGCGGGCGCGCGTGCGCGCCCTGATCGCCGAGCGCGCGGCCTCGTTCGCGGGCGACGACGGGATCGCCCTGCCCGGCGTCTCCCTCGTGGTCTCGGCGTCCTGACGCCCGGTCGCGGCTCGCGGGGCCGCCGGTCGCGTCCCGACCACCTCTCAGCCTTCGAGGATCCCCCAACTCTGGATCAGGGTGAAGGTCGTGCCCCATCTGCCCGGCTCGGCCAACTCGGTCTCGGCCTCGCGGCGGAGCGAAGCAAGCTCGGCCTCGCTCAGCGTCTCGAGCAGCCGCGACTCGAGCGCGGCGCTGAACTGAAGCGGCAGTCGCAAGTAGGGGTGGCCGGGTGTGAGCGCGATCACGTGTGCGTCGATCTCTGGCTCCTCAACACCGATTCCGCGGAGCAGTTCAGGTAGTCCGCGGCCCGCCTCGCCGCCCAGGCGGGCGAAGATCTCGGAGAGCAATTCGGATCAGTCGCCCAGCCGCAGGGGCCGGGGGATTGAGGTGCCACGAGCCCAGGTCCCACTCCTCCAGAACCAGTGAGCCACCCGGCCTGACCAACCGCTGGTGCGAGGCCACCTGCTCGGGGCCGCGTCCGAGCGGAGCGATCAGGTAGCGGGCATGGACGAGATCGAACGATTGCGGCTCCAGCTTGCTGTCGAACAGATCATCGACCACGAGCTCGACGTTGGAGATCCCTTCTGCCTCCAGGAATGAACGAGCGGCATCGAGCAGTCCCTCGTCGATGTCGGCGCCGACGACCTGGCCGGAGGGGCCGACCCACTCGCTGAGGATCCGAAGCCAGCCCATGGCTCCACAGCCGACGTCCAGGGCGCGCCCGCCCGATCCGCCGCCGGTCTTCGAAAGGAGCTGCCGACCGGTGGGTTCCCACACGTGGGATTGCAGCTGCAGGCGCTCCAACTCCGAGCGTTGGTTGGCCAGCAGGTACTCCTCCTGCGACACGCCGGCAGTATCTCCCCGCCCGGCCTGCGGGCGCAAACACCCGAGCCCGGGGGCGTGTCCAGGCTCGAACGTCCGCGTTGACATATACCGATATCGGTATATGATTCCTCACATGGCACGGGCGGCGACGACGGCGGATGCGTTCAACGCGGTGGCGGAGCCCCGGCGGCGGCAGATCCTGGACCTGCTCGCCAGCGGCGAGCGGCCGGTGAACGACCTCGTCCGCCTGCTCGGGCTGGGCCAGCCGCAGGTGTCCAAGCACCTCCGCGTGCTCCGCGAGGTCGGGGCGGTCGAGGTGCGCGAGGACGGGCGCCGGCGGCTCTACCGGCTCAACGGGAGGGCGCTGAAGCCCATCCACGACTGGGTAAAGGACTACGAGCGCACCTGGTCGGAGCGGTTCGGCCAGCTCGACGCCGTGCTCGAGGAGCTCAAGAACACGGAGGAGGAGGAGAATGATGGCGATGACGAGTAGCGGAACGGCGACGGTGAGCCTCCCGGCCGACGATCAGATCCTGATCACGAGGGAGTTCGACGCGCCCCGGCACTTGGTCTACCGGGCCTGGACGACGCCCGAGCTGGTGAAGCGCTGGTGGAACGCCAAGCGCGGCGAGGTGACCGTGGCCGACATCGACCTCCGCGTCGGCGGCGGGTGGCGCTACGTCATGGTGACCGAGGACGGGTTCGAGGTCGGCTTCCACGGCGAGTACCGGGAGATCGTCCCCGACGAGCGCATCGTCTCGACCGAGGTCTACGAGGGCATGCCCGACGCCGAGGCGCTGAACACGCTGACTCTGGCCGAGGCGGGCGGCCGCACGACCCTGACGGTGCTGGTGCAGCACGCCACCAAGGAGCACCGCGACGCGCACATCGCCTCCGGGATGGAGGCCGGCATGCAGGACGCGATGGACCTGCTGGAGCAGGTCGCGGTGTCGCTCCGCTGAGCCGCGGCGCCGAGGGCGGGCCGCGCGGGCTCGGCGACATCATCGTCAGCGGCCGGCCCTACGACGAGTACCTCGCGATGTTCGGGCTCGGCGAGCCGGAGGTCCTCGCCGGGGCGGTCCTCGACTGCCCCGGCGGGGCCGGCCCGTTCGCGGCGGAGGTGCGGGCCCGCGGCGGCCGGGCGGTGAGCGCCGACCCGGCGTACGCGCTGGACCCCGGCGAGGTCGTCGCGCGCTGCGGCGCCGGGCTCGAGCGCGGCATCGCCTATCTGGAGGAGAACCGCCAGTCCTACGTCTGGACCTTCTTCTCCTCGCTCGACGACCTGCGGCGGCGCCGTACGACGGCGCTCGAGCGCTTCGCGCGCGACTTCGCCGGCGCCGACGAGCGCTACGTCGCGGCGGCGCTCCCGGACCTGCCGTTCCCCGACGGCGAGTTCCGGCTCGCGCTGTCCGCGTACCTCCTGTTCGCCTACCCCGACCACCTGGACCTGGACGACCACGAGCGTTCGCTGCGCGAGCTCCTGCGGGTGGCGCGCGAGGAGGTGCGCGTCTACCCGTTGATCGACACCGCCTACGTCCGCCATCCCGGCATCGACGAGCTGCGGCGGCGCCTGGCCCGCGACGGCGTCGAGAGCGAGGTGCGCCCGGTGGATTACGAGTTCCAGCGCGGCGGGAACGAGGTCCTCATCCTGTGGCCCGGCGTCACGCCGGGCCACCGATCGGACACCGCGTCGTCACGCCGGTCAGGCGGCGGCGGCCTTCAGCTCCTTGGAGAAGAAGTTCAGGGCGGTGCGGGTCTTGGTCTGCTGCTTGCCGCTGAGGTCGACCCCCATGTCCGTGAGGTAGCCCCGCGTCTCGAGGGCGACCGGCAGCGCGTCCCGTGGGGCGCACTTGGTCGACAGCTCGAGGATGCGGGCACCGTCGGGGTAGAGCCAGAGCTCGGCGACGACCCGGCGGCCGAGGGCCTTCGGCGACATCTTCAGCTTGAGGAGCGGGATGGGGCCGAGCGTGACGAGGTCCTCGAGGCCGATCCCATCCGGCGCGTGCTCCTCGAACAGGGCCCGCTGCTCCTTGTCGAACAGCTTCTGCAGGGGGCGCTTCCCGAGCAGCGTCCTCCTGACCGCGTCGGCGCCCTTCGGCACGCCCTTCAGCGAGCCGGAGCAGACGAAGCCGCTCGGCATGGCATCGACCTCGACGCCGAATGACCGGCAGCGCGCGCAGCCGTGCGGGAAGGGTCTCGGGCACCACCGGGCGCAGCTTGACCACCGTGTCGTCCCCGCGGCCCTGCACCCGGCGCGCCCGCACCACGACCCCGGCCTTGTCGAGCCGGAGGTCCGGGGTGTCGAAGAAGAACACCTGGCGGATCTGGGCGTCGAGCGGGTCCATCCCGAGCGCGTGCACGGTCGACCGCTGGCTCGACTCGGGGACGGTGAGCTTGAGCTCGACGCTGTCGGCGCTCTTGACGAGGGAGAGCAGCTCCTCGAGCTGCTCGTTGAGGATCGGGCGGACGGGTGCGGCGCGGGTCGCCATGTCGGGCTTCTCCTTGTCCGGGGGGCTGATCTTCCTACGCGGCGGGCGCGCGCGCCAGGTCCCGATGGGATGAAGGATCGGGGATACTCGGAGCGTGGACCCGCTCCTGCGCAAGCTGAACCTCAAGGACGAGCCCGAGATCGTCGTCCTCGGGGCCCCGGCGGCGCTGGCGCCGCTCCTTGAGCGGTTCTCCGCGGACGTGCGGGTCCGGACGCGGATGCCGGCCCGCGCCGCCTTCGTGATCGCGTTCGTGCGCACGGCGGCCGAGATCGAGCGGCGCGCGGCCCAGGTCGCGTCCGGGACCGAGGGCGACGCGAAGGTGTGGATGGCCTACCTCAAGAAGTCGTCGCCCCTGCACGACCCCGAGGTCAGCCGCGACGAGAGCTGGGCGCCCATGGGCGCCGCCGGGTTCGAGGGCGTGCGCCAGGTCGCCATCGACGACGACTGGTCGGCGCTTCGCTTCCGCCGCGTGGAGCACATCGTCCGCCTGGCGCGCGATCCCTCCCGCGCGATGACGCGGGAGGGACGGCGACGCACGACCGGGGGGCGCCGGCCGGGATGAAGGAGGCGCCCCGCCGCGCATGAACGACCCCCGCCGCGGCCTGCCCTCGGTCGACGCCGTCCTGCGCCGGCCGGAGGTGGCGGGCCTCCTCGAGCGCGCCCCGCGCGCGGCGGTGGTCGAGGCCGTGCGGGACGCGCTGGCGGGCCGGCGGGCGCGCGGCGGCGGCGCCGAGGGCCTGGTCGAGGAGGTCGCCGCCGCCGTGCGCCCCACGCTGAGGCGGGCGGTCAACGCGACCGGGGTGATCCTGCACACGAACCTGGGCCGGGCGCCCCTGGCGGCCGAGGCGGTCGACGCCGTGGTGGCGGCGTCGCGCTACGCGACGCTCGAGTGGGACCCGGGCACGGGCGAGCGGGGCTCGCGGCAGGACCACCTCGTGGAGCACCTGCGCGCGCTCACGGGCGCCGAGTCTGCGTGCGTGGCGACCTCCAACGCGGGCGCCGTCCTGCTCGCCCTGGTCGCCCTCGTCGCCGCGGAGGGCGGCGGGGAGGTGATCGTCTCGCGCGGGCAGCTCGTGGAGATCGGCGGCGGCTTCCGCGTCCCCGAGGTCCTGGCCGCCTCGGGGTGCCGCCTCGTGGAGGTCGGCACGACCAACCGCACCCGGCTCGCCGACTACGCGGCCGCAGCCGGCCCGGAGACCCGGGCGATCCTGCGGGTCCACGCCTCGAACTTCCGCGTCGTCGGCTTCGCCGAGGAGGTGCCCGTCGGCCAACTGGCCGGCCTCGCGCGCGAGCGCGGCCTCGCGCTGGTCGACGACCTGGGCAGCGGCGTCCTGCGGCCCGATCCCGCGTTCGGGGACGAGCCGGACGCGGCCGCGAGCGTCGCGGCCGGCTGCGACCTGGTCGCCTTCAGCGCCGACAAGCTCCTCGGCGGGCCCCAGGCCGGGATCCTGGTGGGGAGCGCCGACGCGGTGGCGCGCGCCCGCCGCCACCCACTGATGCGGGCGCTGCGCCCCGACAAGCTGATCATCGCGGCGCTCGAGGCGACCCTGGCGCTGCACCGCGACCCCGCGCTCGCGCGGGAGCGCATCCCGGCGCTCGCGGCGCTGCACCGCGACCCGGCCGAGCGGCGGCGGCGGGCCGGGAGCCTGGCGGCCGCGACCGGCGGCGAGGTGGCGGAGACCGTCGGGCGGGTGGGCGGCGGGGCCCTGCCCCTCGCCGAGCTCCCGAGCTTCGCGGCCGCCCTCGAGACCGCCGACCCGGCCGCGCTCGCCGCGGCGCTGCGCGCGGGCGAGCCGGCCGTCGCCTGCCGCCTGCGCGATGGCCGGGTGCTGCTCGACGTGCTGGCCCTGGACGACGGCGACCTCGCCGCCCTCCCCTCCCTCGTGGCCCGCGCCCGGGGGTGAGCGCGCCGCTGGTCATCGGCACGGCCGGCCACGTCGACCACGGCAAGACCGCCCTGGTGCTGGCCCTCACCGGCCGCGACACCGACCGCCTGCCGGCGGAGAAGTCGCGCGGCATCTCGATCGAGCTCGGCTTCGCCCCGCTCGACCTGCCCTCGGGGCGGCGGCTGAGCCTGGTCGACGTGCCCGGCCACGAGCGGTTCGTGCGCCACATGGTCGCCGGCGCGAGCGGCACCGACGGCCACCTGCTCTGCGTCGCCGCCGACGACGGCGTCATGCCGCAGACCCGCGAGCACCTGGCGGTGCTCGGGCTGCTGGGGGTGGCCGACGGCGTCGTGGCCGTCACCAAGGCCGACCTGGCCTCCCCCGATCGCGCCGCGCGGGAGGCCCGCGAGCTCGTGGGCGACGGGCCCGAGTTGGTCGTCGTCGCGGCCCCGGCCGGCGAGGGCATCGGCGAGCTGAGGGCCGCCCTCGACCGGCTCGCCGCCCGGCTGCCGCGGCGGACGGCGGGCGGCCGGGCGCGCCTGTTCGTCGACCGGGCGTTCTCCCTGCCCGGGGCGGGCACGGTCGTGACCGGCACGCTCTGGGGCGAGGGCATCGCGCCCGGCGACCGGGTCGCCGCGCTGCCGGGCAGGACCGTCGCCCGGGTGCGCGCCGTGCAGGCGCACGAGCGGGCGCTCGCCCACGCCGCCGGCGGCCGCACGGCCCTCAACCTGGCCGGCGTCGCCCCCGCCGACGTGCCGCGCGGCGCCTGCGTGGTGCGCGAGGGCGACGGCTGGGAGGCGTCCGACCTGCTCGACGTGGCGATGACCCTGCTGCCCGACGCCGGCCGGCGGCTGCGAACCCGCGCCCGGTTGCAGGCCTTCCTCGGCACGGCCGAGGTGCCGGCCGCCTGCGTGCTCCTGGCCGGCGACGCCCTGGAGCCGGGCGAGCGCGGCTACGCCCAGCTGCGCCTGGGGCGCCCCGTGCCGGCCGCGGCCGGAGACCGGATCGTGCTGCGGTCGGCAGAGCGGCGCACCGTGGCCGGGGCGGTGGTGATCGACGCCGCCCCGGCCCGGCACGGACGGGGCGGGCGCACGGCCGAGCGACTCGCCGCCCGGGAGCGGGGAGACCCGCCGGCGCCTCCCGAGGTGGCCGAGGCTCCGGGCGGCGCCCGGCGCGACGGCGCGGCGGCGGGGCGGGTCGCCGTCCCCGCCGCGGCGGTGCTCGACGAGCTCTCCGCCGCGCTCGCCGCGGCCGGGCTGCGGCCGCCCCCGGTCGCCGAGCTGGCGCGGCGCGCGGGCCTGGCGCCGGAGCAGGCGCGGGCCGGCCTGGCGCGCCTGCGGGAGGACGGGCGGGCCGTGCGCGCCGGCGACCTCTGGTTCGACGCCGCCGCCGCGGCCGGCGCCCGCGAGCACGCCCGGGCGGCCCTGGCGTCCGGGCCGATGGCCATCGGGGCCCTCCGCGACCTCTGGGGCGTGGGCCGCCGCCAGGCGGTCGCCCTGGCCGCCCACCTCGACGCGAGCGGCCTCACCCGGCGCCAGGGCGACGTCCGCGTGCTGCGGCGGGGTGGGGTCTAGCCAGGCTCGACCCGCCGGACCCAGCCGACGCGGTCGATGCCACGGTCGAGCGAGACGATGTCGCGGATCTGGGTGACCTCGGCGAGGGCGACCAGGTACGCCTCGGCGAAATGGAGACGGTCCCGCTCGTAGACCTCGAGCGCTCGCAGGATCAGCTCGTGGTCGCCGACCCGGATCGCCGGGAAGGCGAGGATCGCCTCGATGAGGGCGACCAGCTCGGGGCGCGGCACCCCGTATCGCGATTCCAGCACGAAGACCGTCTCGGCCACGATGACATCGGCGAGCCGCAGATCTCCGCCGCGCGCGAGCAGCGCCGTCGCCCTCCGGGCCTGCACCTGGGGGTCGCCGGTGAGGTGCCGGACGAGGACGTTGGTGTTGACGAGAGCGGTCAGTAGCCCTTGGCCGCGGCGTGCCGGCGATAGGTCTCTCGGATGATCGTGTCCCAGTCGGCTCCGCGCAGCTCCGGCGGCACCGCCACGGAGCCGGCCAGCTCGAGCAGGTCGGGCGTCCGGCGCACGACCGCCTCGTCGCCGTTGACGCGGAAGACCACCTGGTCGCCCTGCTTCAGGCCCAGCGCGTCGCGCACCGCCTTCGGCACGGTCACCTGGCCCTTCGACGTCATCCGCGCGGCAGCCCGCATCACCATCTCCTTACTCGTTCGCTTCGGTAAGGATAGCGGGGCGGCTCGGAATCGCCCGCCGGTGTAGCGTCGGGCGCGAGGAGGTGGGATGGCCGATCGGTCCGCTCGGCTCGAGGTGGTGCGGCGGTATTGGGAGTACGCGGGCGCGGACGTTGACCGCGCCGGCGAGATCTACCACGACGACGCGGTGCTGGAGTTCCCGCAGTCGGGTGAGCGGTTCGAGGGCGTCGCCGGCTTCACGGAGTGGCGCAGCCGGTACCCGGCCGAGGTGAGCTACCGGGTGCGGCGCATCACAGTTCGCGATGACCTGGCCGTCGTCGAGGTCTCGGCCCGCTACGACGGCGGCCCGTGGATGCTCGGCGTCCAGCTGCTGGAATTCCGCGGCGACAAGGTGGCGCGGGAGCGGATCTACGTCATGGAGGGCTGGGAGGCCCCCGAGTGGCGGGCCCCCTGGCGCGCGGACACGCCCGCCCACCCCGCGGATTGAGCGCGCGGGCACGCGCCGCTTCACCGCCCGACGCGCACCGGGCTGAGCGACGCGTCGATGTCGTCCCGGATCCGGGTCGCGAGCTCGGTGACGACCGCCGGCTCCCACAGGAGATCCCCGCGGGGGCCGGGGAGGGTGCGCACGCGGGCGTCCTCGCAGAGGCCCGCCCAGTCCCGCGCCGCGTCGTGGCTGTAGCGGGCCGTCTCCCCCTCCGAGAGGTAGAGGGTGCCGCCGCCGGCGAGCCGGCTCGGCTCGTAGCGGCTCATGGCCGCCCGCCTCATCGTGTCCCACGAGTCCGGATGACCGGCGTCCACCGGAGCCTCGCCCGCGGCGGCCGCGCGTCGCAGCTCGCGCGCCAGGGTCACGACCCCGTCGCGCTGATGGCGCAGCCAGCGCGACGCCGGGTACCCGCGAGCCTGCGCCAGGTAGCGGCGCATCCTCGGGATCCTCCGGTGGGCCGCGCGGTACCTGGCCGCCGCGGCGGGTGAGACCAGGGAGGGGAAGTCGTAGGGGCTGACGCCGACGAGCGCGAGGTGGCGGACCTCCCGTGCCTCGGCGCGCAATCGCCGCGCCATCTCGAAGGCGACGACGGCTCCGAAGCAGAAGCCACCGAGAAGGTAGGGGCCCTCGGGGCTCGCGGCCGTGAGGGCCCTGACGTGGCGCGCCGCCAGCTCCGGGATCGATGGCGACTCCCTCCTCAGGGGGTCGAGTCGCCAGACCGGCCGCTCAGTCCCGAGGCTCCGCACGAGCCCCGCGTAGACGTTGCTCGTCCCGTCGTCGGGGTCCACGAGCACGAGGGGCGGGCCGCTGCCCTCCGGCTGGAGCGCGACGATGGGCGACGGGTCCCTCCGGCGGTCCCCGTCTCGGAGGGCCTCGGCCAGCCGCGCGACGGTGGGGGCCCGCACGAGCAGTGACGGGGCGAGCTCCTCGCCCAACTCCGACTCGAGCGCGGCCAGCAGCTCCGCCGCCGCGAGGGAATCGCCCCCGATCTCGAAGAAGTCGTCCTCGACGCCGATGCCGTCGCGTTCGAGCACCTCCTCCCACAGGCGCAGGAGGCGAGCCTCGTCCCCGCCCCGGGGCGCTGCGCCCGGCGGCGGGGGGGCGAGCGACCGCCGGTCGACCTTCCCGTTCGGGGCCAGCGGGAGCTCATCGACGATCCTGAGGCTGGAGGGCACCATGGGCGCGGGCAGCCGCTCGGCGAGGGCGGCGCGCAGGGCGGACGGGTCGCCGGCGCCGGGCGCGACGACCACGTGGGCGGCGAGGCGCCCCTCGCCCCGCCGGCCCGGGTGGGTGGTCACGGCCGCCTCGAGGACGCCGGGAACGCCCAGGAGCTGCGACTCGACCTCCGCCGGCTCCACCCGCTGCCCGAGCACCTTGAGCTGGGCGTCGCGGCGCCCGAGGAACTCCAGGCAGCCGTCGGGCCGCAGACGACCGAGATCCCCGGTCCGGTAGACCCGGTACGAGGGGTCCTCGTCGTCGGTTCGGAACGCCGCATCCGTGAGGTCCGGGCGGCGCCAGTACCCGCGCGCGAGGTGGCGGCTGCGCACCGCGATCTCGCCCGCGCCGCCGGCCGGGAGGGGGCGCCCACCCTCGTCGATCACCGCGACCTCGACGCCCGGGACGGGATAGCCGACGGGCAGCGCCCCCTCCTCCACCCGGGCCGTCGTCGGGAGGCGAAGCTGGCGGCACAGGCCCGTCTCCGTCGTGCCCAGCCCGTTGGCGAGGATGCTGCCGGCGCCGAAGTGGCCGCGGTGGAGCTCGGCGTCGAGCGAGGAGGCACGGTCCCCCTCGAGCCTCACGACGCGGACGTCCGGGTAGGGGGCCCCGCTCACGGCGACCAGGCTGCGGAAGATCGAGGGGACCGAATGGTAGATCGTGACGCGCTCGGCGCGCACCATGGCCGCGAGGTCCTCGAGGCGCTCCCCGCTGAACCTGAAGGGGAACAGCGCGGCGCCGTTCAGCAGCGCGCCGAAGGTGCTCGAGACCGCGCCGCTGAAGCCCGGGGGCTGCAGCAGGCTGAGGCGGTCGGAGGGCGCGATGCGCAGGGCGTTCGTGTACCGGAGGACGTTGTGGAGCACGTTGCGGTGCGTGTCGACGACGCCCTTCGGGCGCCCGGTGGATCCCGAGGTGAAGTAGACGTACGCGATCGCGTCCGGCGGGACGTCGATCTCGGGCGGAGGGCCCGGCCGGCGCGGCACGTCGTCGACGACGAGGAGGCCGCGCCCCGGCCCGGCGATCGCCGCGGCCAGCGGGGCGGTCTCCCGGTCGGCGAGGACGAGGCGGGCGCCGACCTCGTCCGCGATCTCGGCCAGCCGCGCCGGCGGGTCGGACGCCTCCAGCGGAACGTAGGCCTTCCCGGCCCGAAGGGTCCCGAGGATCGCCGCCACGCTCGCGAGCCCCTGGCGCTGGACCAGCGCGACGGGCTCCCACCCCGGGCCCAGACGCTCCACGACCGCGCCGGCGATTCGGCCCGTCAGCTCGTCGAGCCCGCCGTAGGTCATGCGGCCGGTGGCGTCGGCCACCGCGAGGCAGTCCCGGTGGGCCGCGGCCATCCGCCCGAAGCGGGCCGGGAGCGACTGCTCCACCCAGTCCGTCTGAAAGGCGGTGAACCCGGCCGCCCCGCAGAGGTGCTGATCGCCGGTCACGAGGCGGCAGGGGTCGGCCATTCCTCACCCAGGATCCTCCCTCGCGCCGGCCCGCGAAACGCGACGAAGGTCCAGGTCTGGCGGCGGCTCGGCCCCGGGGACGGAGCGGCGTAGGAGTCGAACCTACCGGGCGGGGACGGACCCCTCCCCTCTCGTTTTGAAGACGAGTCGGGCCACCGGGCCCCGGCCGCTCCATCGCCCTGACACAATCGCACCTGTGCGCGTCGAGCTCGACCAGGTCGTGCGGCATCCCGTCGAGCGCGTGTTCGCGTTCATGGCCGACGTCAACAACCGGCCGATCTGGCAGGAGAACACCCGCGACGTGGAGCTGCTCACCGGCGGAGAGCCCGGCATGGGGACCCGCTGGCGCGAGACGGTCAAGGGCGTGGGGACCTACGAGGCCGAGGTCGTGGACTTCGCGCGCGACGAGCTGTGGGTGGAGGCGGCCGACCTGGAGGGCGGCAGCGGGCGCATCGAGGTGCGCTTCGCGCCGGACGGCGGCGACGGGGCGGCGACGCGGCTCGGCATCGCGGTGGAGATCCGCCTGCGGGGCACGCGCAAGCTGATGGAGCCGGCGATCGCGCCGATGATCCGGCGCCAGATGCCGACCGACCTCGCCCGTCTCGAGGTTCTGCTGGACCAGGGCGGAGCAGACCTTCACGGCCTCTTGAGCTGATCCTTAGGCGGCCGCCCTACCGTCGTTGAGGACCGGCAGCCAGCCGGGCATCGGCGGAGGAGGCATCGTGGAGGGACGCAGACGACGGATCGCGGTGGCCGGCGCGGCCGTGGCGGCGCTTGGGCTCGCCGCCGGCGGCGCGACCTACGCGGCGACGGGCGGCAGCGAGGGCGGCGCGAACGCGCTCGCCGAGGCCCTCAACGCCCGGGAGGGCACCAGCCTCACGGGCGAGGACATCCAGGCGGCGATGAAGGACGTGCTCAAGGCGCACCTCGACGGGGCCGTGGCGGAGGGACGTCTGACCCAGGAGGAGGCGGACCGCATCCTCGAGCGGGCCGGCGAGCGCGGGTTCGCCCTCGGCGGCGGGCCCGGCGTCCACCTGCACCACGCCGGCGGGCCGTTCCTCGGGGCGGCCGCGACGGCCGTCGGCCTGTCGGAGGGCGCGCTGCGCGAGCAGCTCGAGGACGGCAAGAGCCTCGCCGAGGTCGCCGAGGCCCGGAACGTCGCGAAGTCGAAGGTCGTCGCGGCGATCCGCGACGAGATCCTCGACGACCCGCCGCCCATGGGCGACAGGCCGACGCGCGCCGAGGCCACCCAGATGGCCCAGCGCATCGTGAACGGGGAGCCCGGCCGCTTCGTGCGCCGCGGCGGGCCGTTCGGGGGGCCGCCCCCGGGCCCCTGACCGGCGGGAGGTCACCCTCGGCCGCGGCGGGCTCTCGGGAGAAGGGCCCTGGTAGCGTGGCCGGGGTGGCCGTCCCAACGCCCCTGCCCCTCTCGGTGCTCGACCTGTCGCCGGTCCCGTCGGGCACGACGTCGGCGCAGGCGCTGCGCAACACGATCGACCTCGCCCGCGCGGCCGAGGGCTGGGGCTACCGGCGCTACTGGCTGGCCGAGCACCACAACCTCCCAGGGCTGGCCAGCTCGGCCCCCGAGGTGATGATCGGCCAGGTCGCCGCCGCCACCTCGCGCATCCGGGTGGGCTCCGGCGGGATCATGCTGCCCAACCACGCGGCGCTGCGGATCGCCGAGACCTTCCGCGTGCTGGAGGCCCTCCACCCGGGCCGCATCGACCTCGGCATCGGCCGCGCGCCCGGCACCGACGCCGTCACGGCGGCCGCGCTGCGGCGCTCGGCCGACGCGTTCGGGGCCGAGGACTTCCCCGCCCAGCTCGGCGAGCTGCTGGCCTACGCAGGCGAGGGCTTCCCCGAGGGCCACCCCTTCGCCTCGGTGCGCGCGGTGCCCGACGACGTCCCGCTGCCCCCGATCTGGATCCTCGGCTCCAGCGACTACGGCGCCCAGGTCGCGGCCCTCCTGGGCGTCGGCTTCGCCTTCGCGCGCCACATGAACCCGCGCGGCGCCGAGGGCGCCATGCGCGCCTACCGCGACGCCTTCCGGCCCTCGGCCGCCATGGCGCGGCCGACGGCGGTCCTCTGCGTGTCGGCGATCGCCGCCGAGACGCCCGAGCGCGCCGACGAGCTGGCGAGCTCGATGGGCCTCGGGCTGGTGCGGATGCGCCAGGGCCGGCCCGGTCCGCTGCCGGGCCCCGAGGAGGCCGCCGCGCACGCCTACACGCCGCACGAGCAGGACCAGGTCCGCCGCTACCGGCGGGCGCAGGTGCTCGGCGACGCGGCCGGCGTGCGCGACCAGATCCTGTCCCTCGCCGAGCTCACGGCCGCCGACGAGGTGATGGTGATGACCGCCGTGCACGACCACGGCCAGCGCCTGCGGTCCTACGAGCTGATCGCCGAGGCGCTCTCCCCCGCCGCCGTCAGGTAGGCGGCCGCCCAGCCCGGCGCCAGGCGCGCCCGGGCGAAGCCCGCCGCGCCGAGGGCCGCGAGGATCTCCCGGCGGGAGTGGGTGTGCAGGGCGGGCGGCGTGCCGCGGAGCCGGTAGCGGGCGGCGCGGGCCGCCGACCGCCACGACCACGGCTCCGGGAAGCTGACGACGGCGCGGCGGGCGGCCAGCGCCCGCAGCCGTCCGAGGACGGCCGCAGGGTCGCCGTAGTAGTCGAGCAGGCCGATCGCGAGGACCGTGTCGAAGGGGGCGCCGGGCACGGCGCCCTCGAGGTCGCCGAGGACGAACCGGCAGCGGCCGGCCAGCCCCTCCCCGTTCGCCCGCGCCCGCGCGAGCGCCAGCATCGCCGGCGAGATGTCGATGCCCGTCACGTCCGCCCCGCGCGCTGCCAGGGCGACGCTGTATCGGCCCGAGCCGCAGCCGGCGTCGAGCACCCGCTCTCCGGGGCGGTCGGCGCACTCGCGCAGGGTCAGGTCGAGGCGGTCGCGCAGGGGCGCGTGGACCCACGCCTGCGCCCTCCCGACGAGGCCGCCGCGCCGCTCGTAGAGCCGGTCGAAGGGCTCCGCGCGGGCGTCGAAGTACTCCCGGAAGCCCTCCCTCGCCGTCACGCGGGCACGGGGGCGACCCGGTCGAGGGCGTCGACCGCGCGCACGAACGCGAACTCGTCGACCAGGTCGCGGAGCCGGCGCGGGGCCGCCCCGCGGCGCAGGTTCCGCCGGCAGCTCCAGCCGGCGACGGCGAGCGGCGCGCGCCGCGCGCGGGGGGCGCCCCCGAGGCCGAGCCGGCCGGGCGCGAGCTCGTACGGGTGCAGGAAGAGGACGGCCGGGTGGCCGTCCCGGTTGAGCCGGCGCACGGCGCGCCGCAGCGCGCCGCGGGGCAGCACCCGCAGGTATCCGCCGCCCGCGGGCAGGTCGCGCCCGAGGAAGCGGGCGGTCGCGATCGGGAGCTCGATCAGCGGCCCCGCCGCGGTGGGGATCTCGAACGGGTGCCGGGGCGCCCCCGCGATGCCGTAGCGCCGGCCGCGGAGCGGCACCACGCTGGAGTCGTAGCGCAGCCCGGCGCCCGCGATCGCCTCGAAGGCCCAGCGGCAGGCCGGGCCGACCGAGAACTCGGGCGCGCGGTAGCCGAGCACGGCGGTGCCCGTGACCGCCTCGATCGCGGCCACGGACCGGTGGAGGTCGGCCGCGAACGCGGCGGGCGTCATGGCGTTGACGCGGCGGTGGTCGTGGCCGTGGGAGGCGACCTCGTGGCCCTCGTCGCGCATCCGCCGCACGAGCGCGGGGAAGGCCTCGGCCACGCGACCGACCACGAAGAACGTGGCCCGCAGCTCCCGGCGCCCCAGCTCGTCGAGCACCCGGCCGGTCTCGGCGAGCACGTGGCGCGACACCGGAACCCGCGTCCCCAGCACCCTCCGGCACGCGAGCTGGTACCAGTCCTCGACGTCGAAGGAGAGCACGTTCGGGGGCGCCCCGCCCATCGCGCGCGACCGTACCACGGCGTCCCGGGGTGGCCGAGAGACCGCCCGAGGGGTAGGTTCGCCGCATCCGCGTCGCCCTCGTGCACCCGCCTCCGCGCAGCGAGTTCGACCGGCACTGGGCCCGCTTCCCCGTGCTGGGGCTGGCCTACGTCGCGAGCTCGCTCCGGTCGGCGGGGCACGAGGTCGATCTGCTGGACGGCAAGCTCGACGGCCTCAGCGGCGAGGACATCGTCGCGCGCATCGCGCGCGACCCGCCGGACCTGGTCGGGATCACCTGCATGACGGTGGAGTTCCCGCAGGCGGCCGAGATCGCCGCGCGGGTCAAGGCCGGGCGCCCCGGGCTGCCGATCGTCGTCGGCGGCGCCCACGTCAACGCCGTCGGCCGCCAGGCGCTCGACGAGGGCGCGGCGTTCGACTACGCCTGCGTCGGCGAGGGCGAGTGGCTCGTGCGCGAGCTGGCCGACGCGCTCGAGGCCGGCGACGACGCCGCGGGGGTGCCCGGCCTGGTGAGCCGGCGCGCCGGGGAGGTCGTCGCGGGGCCGCCGCGCCCGTATCCGGACGACTACGACGCGCTGCCCTTCCCCGCCTGGGACCTCTTCCGCCCGCTGGCGACGCTGCCGATCCTCACCCACCGCGGCTGCCCCTTCCAGTGCACCTTCTGCGGCCACAACTCGGGCTTCAAGCCCCGCTACCGCTCACCGGAGAACGTGCTCGCCGAGCTGGAGGACACCGTCGCGCGCCACCGGCCCGAGCGCATCCGCATCGAGGACGAGACCTTCGGGCTCCACATGGGGCGCACCAAGGCGATCCTGGAGGGCGTGATCGACCGGGGGATCCCCGGGCGGGTGCGCTTCTCCGCCCAGACGCGCGTGGACCGCATCGACGAGGAGTTCGTGCGCATGCTGGTGGAGGCCAACTTCGAGACGCTCGAGCTCGGCGTGGAGTCGGGGAACCCCGAGGTCCTGAAGCGGGTGAAGAAGGGGATCACCCTCGAGCAGGTCGAGTACGCGGTCGCGCTGGCCAAGGCGAACGGGCTGCGCGTGTGGTGCAAGTTCATCCTGGGCCACCCGAACGAGACGCGCGCGACCATCCGCGACACGGTTGACACGATCGCCCGGCTCAACCCGGACCGCCTCTCGGTGTCGATCATGACCCCCTTCCCCGGGACGCCGATCCACGACATGGCGATGCGCGGCGAGGGCGGCTACCGGATGCTGTCCGGCGGCTGGCAGGACTTCGACAAGTACTCGAGCGGCGTGCTCGAGCTGGACGGCGTGAGCCTCGGCGCGCTCAAGCGCTACCAGCTGTGGTGCTACGCCAACCTCTACCTGCGCAACATGCGCTGGGGGGAGCTGGCGCGGCTGGTCGCGTCGCACCGGGCCATGGCGTGGGAGATGGCCTCGTCGGCGGCGCGCCGGACGGCGTCCGAGGGCGCCCGCCGCGCGCTCACGGGACGGGCGTGGGCCGGCCGCCGGCGTCGAGCGCGACCATCGTGAAGGCGCCCGCCGTGCAGAACACGGGACCCGCGTAGGGCGGCGACGGCCGCGGCCATGTCCATCCGCTCGCAGATGCGGGTCTCGGCCTCGGTCACGCGGCCACGATCCGCAGCAGCCGGGCGGCGTGCGCCTCCATGAGCCAGGGCCCGACGCCGCGGACCGACGACAGCTCGGCCTCGGTGGCCGGCGCGGCGCGGGCGATCCCCGCGATGGTGCGGTTGGAGGCCACCCGGAAGGCCGGCCAGCCGAGCTCCTGGGCCACCTCCCAGCGCCAGTCGCGCAGGGCGTCGTAGGTGCGGCGCTGGGCGTCCGTCAGCCCCTCCTGGGGCTCGGCGGCCGCGGGCGCCCCGACCGCGGCCCGCGCGACGGCGGGCGCGGCCAGGTCGCCCGGAGGCGCGCAGGCGTCGCAGCAGCGCTCCTCGGGCGCCGGCTCCGAGGGGTCGCCGAAGTGGGACAGGAAGGCGGCCCGCCGGCAGGCGTCGCCGCGGACGTAGCCCGCGGCCTGGTCGAGGCTGCGGTGGCGGCGGCGCAGCTCGGCCCGCACCTGGCCGTCGAGCTCCTCCCGGGCCTCGGGGGTGAGGCCGGCGAGCGTGAGGCGCCCCCGGCGGCCGCCGCCGGGGGCGCCCTCGACCTCGAGGGCGCCGACCCGCTCGGCCATCGCCAGGCGGAAGGCGGTCTCGTCGTCGACCTCGGCCCTCCCCATCGCGAAGCCGCCCTCGCCGTCGGCCCGCGCCGCGAGCCCGGCCAGCAGGCGGTCGACGTCGCCGGCCTCGATGCGCGCGCGGCCGATGCGGCGGCGGATGGCGACCTCGTCGCCGGGGCCGGCCACGATGACGTGGCGCGCGGGCTCGCCGTCGCGACCGGCCCGCCCGGCCTCCTGGTAGAGCTGCTCGAGCGAGTCGGGCAGCGCGGTGTGAACGACCAGGCGCACGTCCGGGACGTTCACGCCCATGCCGAAGGCGTTGGTGGCCGCCACGGCCTGCACGCGGCCGGACGCGAACGCCTCCTGAGCCTGGGCCCGGTCGGCGCGCCCGGCGTGGTAGGCCACGGCCGGGTGGCCCGCCGACCCCAGCAGGGCGGCCGTGTCCTCGGCCGCCTTCCGGGTGCCGCAGTAGACGATGGCCTTCCCGCCCCCGGCCGCGCCCATGGCCGCCAGCAGGGCCCCCCGCTTGCGCCCGACCGAGCCCTTGCCCTCGACCCAGACGGCGTCGAAGGTGATGTTGGGCCGGTCGAAGCCGCCGACCACCTCGACCGGGTCGCGCAGCCCCAGCCGCCGGGCCACGTCGGCCCTCACCTCGGGCGTCGCCGTCGCGGTCAGGGCCATCGTCGCCCGGGGCCGGAGCCGCTCCCGGAAGCGGCCCACGCGGCGGTAGTCGGGCCGGAACTCGTGCCCCCACTCCGAGACGCAGTGGGCCTCGTCGATCACCAGCAGGTTGACGCGGGCGTCGTCGATGGCGCGCAGGAAGGCCGATGAGCCGAACCGCTCGGGCGCCACGTAGAGCAGCGCCAGCGCCCCGGCCCGCGCCCGGTCGAGGGCGTCGCGCTGGGCCTCGTCGGAGACCTCCGAGTGCAGCGCGGCCGCGGCGATCCCGGCCCGCTCGAGCCCTGCCAGCTGGTCGGCCATCAGGGCGATGAGCGGCGACACCACCAGGGTCAGGCCGGGCAGCGCCGCCGCCGGCGCCTGGTAGCACAGCGACTTGCCGGACCCGGTCGCCATCACCACCAGCGCGTCGCGGCCCGCGAGGCCCGCGGCGATCGCCCGGTCCTGGCCGGGCCGCAGGCGGCGCACGCCCAGCCGCGCGAGGGCGGCCTCGAGCGGCTCGCGCGCCGGAACGGCCCGCCGCGGCGGCCGCTCGAGCAGCCCGGTCACGAGGCTCCCCAGCAGGCGCCGGTCGCCCGGCTCGAGCCCCGGCCACGCGGCCCGCAGCTCGGCGAGCGTCTCCTCGGCCGCCTCGCCCGCCTCGACCCGCCGCGCCAGGTCGGCGAGGGCGGCCAGCGGGAGCGTCGCTCCGGGGATCTCGGCGGTGGTCGCGCTCACGGCCCCGAAGGGTGGCACGGCGGCCGGACGGCCGCCGCCCGGGAGATCCTGGTGCACCAGGGCGCCGCCTGAGAGGGTTGCGGCCACGGAACCCACGTGAGGACGCGATGGACGACGCGACGGTCGATGCGACCCGGCGCACGCGGTTGGCCAACGAGCGGACCTACCTCGCCTGGCTGCGGGGCGGCCTCACCGCCCTCGCGGTCGCCCTCGGGGCCGGGCCGTCGCCCCCGACCTGACCTCGGGGAGCCGCTGGCCCTTCGTCGCGCTGGGCGTCGCCTTCGCGGCCCTGGCCTCGGGTTCATGGCCTACGGCGTCCTGCGCCACCGGCGCGTCGAGGCGCGGTCGAGCGCGGGGGCTTCGCCCCGTTCGAGCGCGGGCGGCCGCCCGTTCGCCGCGCTGGCCGTGCGTCCTGCTCGCCGTCGCTCACCGTCGTCATCGTCGCCCTGGAGGCCTGAGGAGATGCCATCGCGCGCGTCGTCTGCGGGATCGAGCCGGGGGGCCACGGCATCGGCGCCGCCGCGCGGGCCGCCCGGATCGCCCCCGACGGGGTGCCGATCGTCCTCGTCGGCGCCGCGGACATCGGGGCGGCGGCGCTGGCCCAGCCCCTGGGGGGCGACATCGACATGGGCCCGATGCCGGCGGGGCCCTTCACCACCCTCGACGACCTCGAGGACGCCGTCCGCGCCGACCTGGAGCGCGCGCAGCGCGGGCTCGCCGGCCGGGCGGGCGTCGCCACCCGCATCGAGGTGGGGGCGCTCGCGCCCGCGCTCGAGCAGGTCGCGGCGGCCGCCGAGGGCACCCTGCTCGCCCTCGACGCCCCCGCCGAGTCGCGCATGCTCGGGATCATCGACGGCGACCCCGGCACCTGGCTGCTGCACGAGTCGGCGCGGCCCCTGCTGCTGTCGCGCGGCCCCGAGGACCCCGGTGACTTCCCCCGCGTCGTCGTGGCGGGGGTCGACGGGTCGCCGCCGTCGGGCGTGGCGGCGGAGGCCGCGGGCGAGATCGCCGCGCGCCTCGGCGCCGAGCTGCGCCTGGTCGTCGCCGGGGGCCGCGGGGTCGACCGCGCGGCGGTCGAGGCCCTCCGCGCCCGCCTCCCGGCCCACGAGCTGGTCGAGGACGACCGCAGCCCGGTCCACGCCCTGGTCGAGGCCGGCGGCGACCTCATCGTCGTGGGCAGCCGCGGCCTCCACGGGCTGCGGGCGCTGGGGAGCGTGAGCGAGCGGGTCGCCCACGGGGCCGGCGCCTCGGTGCTCGTCGCGCGCTGACCGGGGCGGCCGCCCGCGAGGAAGCGGGAGGCCGAGGGCGAACCTCACTCACCATGAGACTCGTTCCGGGCGAGGCCTTCGGCCGTTACCGCATCGAGGCCGAGATCGGCCGCGGGGGCCAGGCCGTGGTCTACCGCGCCACCCAGGTCGACCTCGACCGTCAGGTCGCCCTGAAGGTCTTCGACGAGGGCTACCTCACGCGCGCCGGCGCGCTCGAGCGCTTCCGCCGCGAGGCGATCGCCGCCGGCCGGCTCGAGCACCCGCGCATCGTCCCGGTCCACGACGCCGGCGAGGTCGAGGGCCGCGCCTTCATCTCGATGCGGCTGGTGCCCGGCGACACTCTCGCCGAGCGCATCGCCCGCGGCGGCCCGCTCGACCCCGGCGAGGCCGTCGCGGTGCTCGCCGACATCGCCGAGGCCATCGACTTCGCGCACGCCCAGGGCACGGTCCACCGCGACGTGAAGCCCGGCAACATCCTGCTCGATCCCGCGGGGACGGCCTTCCTGAGCGACTTCGGCCTGGTGCGCATCGACGACATGCCGGGCCTCACGCGCCGCGGCGACTGGCTCGGCACGGCCGAGTACGTCTCGCCCGAGCAGGTCGAGGGCGAGCAGGCCACGGCCGCGTCGGACGTCTACGCGCTGGCCGCCGTCGCGTTCGAGGCGCTGACCGGCCGCGCGCCCTTCGTGCGCCGAGAGCCGAGCGCCGTGCTGCTCGCCCACGTGCGCGACGCCGTCCCCGACGCCTCGGCCGTCGGGCCCCCCGTGCCGGCCGAGGTCGACCGGGCGCTGGCCCGCGGGCTCGCCAAGGACCCCCGCGACCGCCCCCCGGCGGCGGGCGCCCTGGTCGACGAGCTGCGCGAGGCGCTCGCGGCCGCGCCCGCCGCGGTGCCGGCGCCCCCCGAGGAGGACCGCGTGACCGGCACCGGCGCGCCGCGCCCGGTCGTTCGCCGCCGCCTCGTGATCGCCAGGCGAGAGATCACCATCCCCAACGGCTGGGAGGCCGCCCTGGGGCGCTTCCGCCGCCCGCCGCCGGCCGGGCAGGGGGGCGACCGCCCGACCCAGGCCTTCGGCGACGCGGCCCGGCGGCGGGCGATGGCCCTGGGCCGCGACGTCGCGGTGACCGCCGCCGTGGCGGGGGCGATGCTGCTCGCGGGCGCGGGCATCGGCGGCTGGATCATCGGCAGCTCGCAGGCCGACGCCTCCGGCGCCGAGGCGCGCGGCTACGCGGAGGGCGCCGAGAGCGGCCAGAGGACGGGCTTCGTCGCCGGCAAGCGCGAGGGGCTCGAGCAGGGCCGCGCCGCGGGCCTGAAGGCCGGTCAGGTCCAGGGCCGCAAGGCCGGGATCAAGGAGGGGTCCGAGAGGGGCGAGGAGCGCGGCCGCGCGGCCGGCTACTCGTCGGGCTACGGCGACGGGCGCGCCTCGGCGCTCAGCGGGCTGACGGCCGGCGGCTGGTACGTGGTGCGGGTCAGCACCGACGCGAACGGCCCGGTGGCCACCGGGGCCACCGCGGTGGCCCCCGGCGCGTGCTACGCGCTCACCGGCGACTCGGTGCTCAGCGGACCCTGCTGACGCGGGCGCGGCGGCGGCATCATCGGGCGGTCCCGATGCGGCTCACCGGCTCGTGGTCGGCCCGCTCATGGTCGTCGAGGCGGTCACCGCGGTCGCGCTGCTGATCCGGCCCCCTGACGGGTGTCAGCCCTCCCGGCGGGCCTCGGGGGCCGCGGTCGTCTGGACGCTGCGGGAACCGGCTGCGGACCGCGGCCTGGACGGCGCGGCGGGGCCTGGTGGCCTGGATGCCGGCGACCGCCCTCGGCTGACGCCGGGGCGGTCGCGGCAGTCCCGCTAGATCGGGTTCACCTGCGAGGCCTGGGGGCCCTTGGGGCCCTCCTGCGGCTCGAAGTTGACCCGCTGACCCTCGTCGAGGCTCCGGTAGCCGGAGCCCTGGATCTCGGAGAAGTGGACGAACAGGTCCTTGCCCCCGTCATCGGGGGTGATGAACCCGTAGCCCTTCTCCGCCGAGAACCACTTCACGACGCCTTCGGCCATGCGACCTTCCTTTGTGCGGCGAGACCTGACCACATCGCCGAGCCTGGAGGCCGATCGACGTCGTTCTCATCCCGCGATTACCGCCTCGTCGGAAATTCTCCTGGAGGCGCGGCGCGATGCTAGCGCACCGGCTGGACGGCGGACGCCCCGCCGCCCGCGCGGCGGGGTCCCCCGCTCAGCGCCGACACCGCCTCGGCGGCGAAGTCGGCGACGGCCCGCTCGGCCGCGGCGGCGTCGGGGGCCTCCTCGATGAGCCGGATGAGTTGGCTCGCGACGATGACGCCGTCGGCGATGGCGCCGATGGCCGCGACCTGAGCGGGCGTGCGGATGCCGAAGCCCACCGCCAGGGGCGCGGCGATGCGTGCGCGGGCGCGGGACAGGAAGCCCCGCAGCTCATCCCCGACCGCCACCTCGCCCCCGGTCACGCCGGTCACCGAGACGCAGTAGACGAAGCCGTCGGCGCGCCGGCCGATCGCGGCGAGGCGCTCGTCGGCCGTGGTGGGCGCGGCGAGGGGGATGACGCTCACCCCGGCGCGCCGCGCCTGCTCGCGCAGGTCGTCGCCCTCGTCGATGGGCAGGTCGGGCAGGATCACGCCGGCCACGCCGGCCCGCGCCGCCCGCTCCATGAAGGCGCGCTCCCCGGCCGCCAGCACCACGTTGACGTAGGTCATCAGCACGACCGGCGGCGCGTCGGCGCCGAGCCCCTCCGCGATGGCGATGACGTCCTCGGGACCGGTGCCGTTCTCCAGGGCGCGCTGGCCCGCGGCCTGGATCGTGGGCCCGTCGGCGAGCGGGTCGGAGAAGGGGATCCCGAGCTCGATCAGGTCGGAGTGCCGGGCCAGCGCCGCCACGTGCGACGCGCTGGCGTCGAGGTCCGGGAAGCCGCCCATGACGTAGGGCATGAACAGCGGCCGGCCGGCCTCCGCGAAGGCCGCCCGGATGCGGGCCGCGCCGTCAGTCATCCAGGCCCAGGGCGGCGCCGACGGCGTCGACGTCCTTGTCGCCGCGGCCGGACAGGCACACCAGCACGGGGCCGCCGCCCGGCGCGAGCTCGGCCCCCTCGCGGCCGACGAGGGCCAGCGCGTGGGAGGTCTCCAGGGCCGGGATGATGCCCTCGCCGCGCGAGCAGTCGCCGAAGGCCGCCAGGGCCTCCTCGTCGGTGACGCTCTCGTAGCGCACCCGCCCGGACTCCCGCAGGAAGCTGTGCTCGGGGCCGACCCCCGGGTAGTCGAGACCGGCCGAGATCGAGTGGGGCTCGGACACCTGGCCCTCGGGCGTCTGGAGCAGGTACGAGTAGCTGCCGTGGAGGACGCCGGGGCGGCCGTGGCCCAGCGACGCGCCGTGGCGACCGCTCGCGATCCCCTCCCCCCCGGCCTCGACCCCCACCAGGGCGACCCCGTCGTCGCCGAGGAAGGCGCGGAAGATGCCGATGGCGTTCGACCCGCCGCCGACGCACGCGACGATCGCCTCGGGCAGCCGCCCCTCCTCGGCCAGCATCTGCTCGCGAGCCTCGGCGCCGATCACCGACTGCAGCTCGGCGACGATCTCGGGGTAGGGCGCTGGCCCGGCGGCCGTGCCGATGACGTAGTGGGTGTCGCGGACGTTGGTCACCCAGTCCCGGATCGCCTCGTTGAGGGCGTCCTTGAGGGTGCCGATGCCCGAATCGACCGGCCGCACCTCGGCGCCCAGCATCCGCATGCGGACGACGTTCAGGCGCTGGCGGCCCATGTCGAACGCGGCCCATGTAGACGCAGCACTCCAGGTCCAGGAGCGCCGCGGCGGTCGCCGTGGCCACCCCGTGCTGGCCGGCCCCGGTCTCGGCGATGATGCGGCGCTTGCCCATCTTCGCGGCGAGCAGCACCTGCCCGAGCGCGTTGTTGATCTTGTGGGCGCCGGTGTGGCAGAGGTCCTCGCGCTTGAGGTAGAGGCGCCCGACGCCGTAGGCGCGCTCCAGGCCGGAGGCCCGGTAGAGGGGCGTCGGCCGCCCGACGTACCGCGCCAGGAGGCCCTCCAGCTCGGCGCGGAAGGCGACGTCGTCGCGGTGGGCCAGGTAGGCCGCCTCGAGCTCGTCGAGGGCGCCGATGACCGTCTCGGGCACGTAGCGCCCGCCGAAGGGCCCGAACCGCGACGCGAGCTCGGCGTCCCTCACGCCGGCACGGCCCCGGCCGCCGCGACCGCCTCGATGAACGCCCGCACCCGCGCCGGGTCCTTCCGGCCCGGCGACGACTCGACGCCGCTCGAGACGTCCACCAGCGCGGGGCGCAGCCGCGTCACCGCCTCGCCGACGTTCTCGGGGCGCAGGCCCCCGGCGAGCGCGAAGGCGCGCCCCGGGGGGTGCCGCTCCAGCAGGCTCCAGTCGAAGGCCCGGCCGGTGCCGCCGTGCCGCCCCGGAACCGCCGCGTCGAGCAGCACCATGTCGGCCGCGCTGGCGCGGGCGCGCTCGATCGACGCCGCGTCGGCGACCCGCACGCCCTCGATCACCGGCAGGCCGCTCGCCCGGCGCGCGGCGGCGGGGTCGCCGTCGTGCACCTGCAGGTGGGTGAGCCCGGCGCGCGCGGCGACCGCGGCCATCTCCTCCGGAGCGGCCGCGACGAAGACGCCCACGCGGGCGACGCCGGCGGGCAGGCCCGCCAGCACCTCGGCCGCCCGGTCGGGGTCCACGCGGCGCGGGCTCTCCGCCGCGAAGATGACGCCCACGCCCCAGGCGCCCAGCTCGGCGCAGGCGCGCGCCTCCTCCGGCACCGTGAGGCCGCAGATCTTGACGGGCACGGGGGGCTCAGGCTCAGGCGTCGCCATCGACCGCCACCTCCGGCGGGGGCCCGTCCCAGCGGGGCAGGAACACCCGCACCGTCGCGCCCCTCCCCGGCTCGCTGGTCACCTCGAAGGTCCCGCCGAGGATCTGGGCCCGGTCGCGCATCCCGTGCAGGCCGAAGCGCTGCAGCGGGACGCCCGGACGCCGCCGCTGCACGGCCTCGGGGTCGAATCCGGCGCCGTCGTCGGTCACCACCAGGGTCGTCCCCTCGGGCGCGTCGCGGCACAGCACGGTGACGAGGGTGGCGCGGCCGTGGCGGTGGGCGTTCGTGAGCGCCTCCTGGAGGATCCGGTAGAGCGTGATGCGCTGCGTGGCGGACACCCCGTTGACGGGGAACTCGCCCTCCCACGTGGCCTCGACCCGCCCGTCGCTGCGCGACTCGAAGGCCGTGATCGCGTCCTGGAGTATGTCGGCGAGGCGCCGGTCCTCGAACTGGGTCGGACGCAGGTGGCCGATCAGCTCGCGCATCTCGTGGAGCGCGCCGCCGACGGTCTCGTAGATGCGCCCGAGCGACGGGCGCAGGGACTCGGGCGCCGGCCCGCCCGACTCCTCGGCGTCGGCGAGATCGGCCTCCAGCAGCTGCACCTCGAGCAGGGCCACCGAGAGCTGCTGGGTGGGCCCGTCGTGGATGTCGAGCCCGATGCGGCCGAGCATGCGCTCGTCCTTCTCGAGGATCTGGGCCATGGCCCGCTCGAGGTTGGCGCGCAGGCGGGCGCCGTCGAGCACCTCGGCGATGCGCCGGGCGGCGATGCGGGCGGCGTCGCGGGTCAGGGGGTCGGCGCCCGGCGCCTCCGCGCCCGCCAGCAGCAGGGAGCCGCGCACCCCGCCGTCGGCGTCGAGGGGCACGACCAGCCCGGCCGGGGCGCCGAGCGCGGCGATGGCGGCGGCGAGCGGCCCGTCGTCGCCGGGGCCGATCTCCCGCTCCCCGGAATCCGCGGGCACCGCCTCCAGAAGCGCCGCCAGCCGCTCGGCGTCGTCCGGGCGCAGACCGGCCCGGGCGACCGCGCGACCGCCGCGATCGAGGGGGTCCGCGGCCCAGGCCAGGGCGATGCCGGCGCCGGCGGCGCGGCGCGCGGCCTCGGTGAGAACGGCGATCGCCGCGTCGCCCCGGGACGGGCTCGCATCGCACGAGGCGACCTCGACGAGCGCCGAAACCGCGTCGGAATGGGGCGCTTCGGCCGCGTCGTTCATTGCAATGATCGTACCGATCGCGTGCTCCGGGCTCGCGATGCGAGAAAAGATCCCCTATACCTCTGCGGCAACGAACTACCAAAGCGTCTAGGCGACCACGAACGGCTTCCGGCGTAGTGTCCGGCCTGCGGACCCGGACATCCGCGCGGGACTCACCGGCGACAATGGAGGGCACGACTCGGTGGTGCGCGTGCTACTTGCCGACGACAACGCCCGATTTCGCGGCACTCTGCGCCGCCTGCTCGAGCGCGACCCCGACATCGTGGTCGTGGCCGAGGCCGGCGACGGCAACGAGGCCATCGAGCTGGCCGACGAGGTCGCCCCCGACGTCGTCCTCATGGACGTCTCGATGCCCGGCCTCGACGGGCTCGAGGCCACCTTCGAGCTGAAGGCCCGCCTCCCCGACATCACGGTGCTGATGCTCTCGGTGGGCGACAAGGAGCAGGAGATCGAGGCCGGACTCGCCGGCGGCGCGTCCGAGTACCTCGTCAAGGGCGGTCCCGCCGGGGAGATCGTTGACGCCATCAAGCGCTACGGACCGGTCCCGGGAACGGCCTGAACCGCCGGGCCGGCGGCGGGTCCCCCCGCACGCCGCGCCGTACCCGCTGGGGCCGGTCACGCGTTAGGCTGACCGCGCCACGCTCAAGGAGGCGAGCATCTCCGCCGATACGAACACCGTGGCAACCACCGACGTGCCCGACACCATCCCGACCAAGTCCCCTCTCCGCGTCGCGATCGCGGACGACCACCGGCTGATGCTGGACGGGATCAAGCGGGCCCTGGAGACGGCCCCCGACATCAAGGTCGTCGGCGAGGCCACCACGGGCGAGGAGATGCTGAGCCTCGTTCCCCGGGTGCGGCCGGACGTGGTGATCCTCGACCTGCGCATGCCCAAGGGCGACGGCCTCCAGACGCTGGCGGCCCTGCGCAAGGACTACCCCGACCTCAAGATCATCATCCTGTCGATGTCGGAGGCAAACGAGCACATCGACCAGGCCTTCCACGGCGGGGCCTCGGGCTACGTCGCCAAGACGATCAACCCGCTCGACCTGCCGTCGACCATCCGCCAGGTGGTGGAGGGGACGGTGTTCACGCCGCGCGCGGGCGGCGGCGCCGCCGTCGGCGCCACCGGCACCTCGGCCGCCGGCCACCCGGGCGGCCTCACCGACCGCGAGCTGTCGATCCTGCGCCTGGTGGCGGAGGGGCTCTCGAACCTCGACATCGCCAGCAAGCTCTACGTCACCGAGCAGACGGTGAAGTTCCACCTGTCGAACATCTACCGCAAGCTCGGGGTCGGCAACCGCACCGAGGCCACGCGCTACGCCTACCGCAACGGCCTGATCGAATAGCGCGTCGAGCCGAGGCCGGCCGTCGCCGACGCCTGCGCGTCGGCGCCGACCCGTCGGCCTCGGCACCCGGCGGCACCGGCTGTCCGCCGGGGCCGGCCGCCGGAAGATCGAGCGTGTGCCAGAATCGGCCCGTGGACGCCCTGGCCCTCACACCGAGCGGACCCCCCGATGGCGAACCTCCCGAAGATCCGGAGAGGCCAAGGGCGCGGGCGTGGGCCCGCGGACGAGCCGCTCGCTGAGCGCACCGGGCCGGACGTCCAGCGCCTCGAGGCGCACGGCCTCACGTGGCTCAACATCGAGTCGCCGACCCAGATCGAGACGGCGTGGCTGGCCGAGCACTACGAGTTCCACCCGCTCGACCTCGAGGACGTGCTCTCGCGGCGGCGCCAGCGGGCGAAGATCGACGAGTACCCCGACTACCTGTTCATCGTCCTGCACTTCCCGCGCTTCGACAAGCGGGCGGGACGCCTCCAGGCGGCCGAGCTCAACCTCTTCGTGGCCGAGGACCTCGTCATCACGCTGCCGAACGAGCCGCTCAAGCCGCTGAGCGGCCTCTGGTCGCGCTGCGAGCGCAGCGCGACCGCGCGCGAGCAGTACATGAGCAGGGGCTCCGGGTTCCTGCTCTACGAGATGGTCGACACGATGTACGACTACTGCTTCCCGATCCTCGACAAGATCGGCTTCAAGCTCGACTCGATCGAGGACGCCCTGTTCGAGGGCGAGAGCGGCGACGACCTCGTCCGCGACATCTCGAACATCAAGCAGGAGATCATCAACTACCGCCGCATCGTGAAGCCGCAGCGGACCGTGCTGCGCCTGCTCGACCGCAGCAGCCAGCGCTTCGCGCCCCAGGACCTCGACATCTACTTCGACGACATCGTCGACAAGAGCGAGCGCATCTGGGACCTCCTGGAGAACTACAAGGAGGTCGCCGAAGCCCTCGAGGCCACCAACGAGTCGCTGATCTCGCACCGCGTGAACGACATCCTGCGCGCGCTGACCGCGATCAGCGTGATCGTGCTGCCGCTCACCCTCATCGCCAGCGTCTTCGGCATGAACGTGGGCCTGCCCGGCGGGGGCGACCCGGTGGGCGGGGCGTCGGTCACCTTCTGGGTGATCGTCGGCGCGATGCTGGCCCTGCTGCTCGGGATGGTCGGGTACTTCCGCTACAAGCGGTGGCTGTGAGCGGGGCCGGGCGCGGCGGCGGCGGCCCGGACATCATGTGGTCGCCCTGGCGGATGGCCTACATCTCCGCCGAGCACTCGGGCGGCTTCGAGGACCCCTCGGCCTGCGTGTTCTGCGACCTGCCCCGGCGGGACGACGACGCGCGGACCTACATCCTGCACCGGGGCGGGCGCGCGTACGTGATCATGAACCTCTACCCCTACAACAACGGGCACCTGATGATCGTCCCGTACGCTCACACGGACACCCTCGCCTCCCTCGACGGGGCCACGCTCTCGGAGATGATGGCCCTGGCGCAGAGGGCCCAGGCCGTGCTGGAGGACCGGATGCGACCCCAGGGCTTCAACCTCGGCGTCAACCAGGGGCGGGCGGCCGGCGCCGGCATCGCCGACCACCTGCACATGCACCTCCTGCCGCGATGGGTGGGCGACACAAACTTCATGCCCGCCCTCGGGGACGTGCGCGTGATGCCCCAGCACCTCGACGAGACCTACGCCCTGCTGGCCGAGGGGTTCGCGGGGTGACCCTGGACCCGGCGGTCTTCAAGGCGTACGACATCCGGGGCGTCTACCCGGACGAGATCGACGAGGAGGGCGGGCGGCGCGCCGGGGCGGCCTTCGTCGCCGTGACCGGCGCCCGGAGGATGGCCCTGGGGTACGACGCGCGCCTGTCGTCGCCGTCGATGGCCGAGGCCGTCGCCGAGGGGGCGCTGGCCGCCGGAGCGGACGTCGTCGAGCTGGGGCTGTGCGCCACCGAGATGCTCTACTTCGCCGTCGCCGACGGCGGCTACGACGCGGGCGCCTGCGTCACGGCGAGCCACAACCCCGCGCGCTACACGGGCCTGAAGATGGTGACCGCCGGGGCTCTGCCGCTGTCGGGCGACACGGGCATCGCCGAGGTGGGCCGCATCGCGGCCGACGGGCCCGCCGCGGCGGCGGCGCCCGGCGCGCGCGGGCGCGACGACGGCCTGCTGGAGCCCTACATCGACCGCTGCATGTCGTTCGTCGACCCGGCGGCGGTGCGGGACCTGCGCGTGGTGCTGGACGCGGCCAACGGGATGGCGGGCCTGTTCCTGCCGCCGGCCCTCGAGCGCATCCACATCGACGCGGTGCCGTTCTTCCTCGACATCGACGGCACCTTCCCCAACCACGAGCCCAACCCGCTGCTGCCCGAGAACCGCGAGTTCATCATGGCCAAGGTGCGCGAGGAGGGGGCCGACCTCGGCATCGCCTTCGACGGCGACGCCGACCGCTGCTTCTTCATCGACGACGCCGGCGAGTTCGTGCCCGGCGACTTCCTCGCGGCGCTGCTCGCGCGGCACCTGCTGGAGCGGTACGGCCCGGCCGCCGTGGTCTACGACCTGCGCGCGTCCTGGGCCGTGCGCGACACCATCGCCGCGGCGGGCGGCACGCCCGACATGTGGCGCGTCGGGCACGCGTTCATCAAGCGCCGCATGCGCGAGGTGGACGCGCTCTTCGCGGGCGAGGTGAGCGGCCACTACTACTTCCGCGACTTCTCCTACGCCGACAGCGGCCTCATCCCGGCCCTGCTGGTGATGGAGATGGTCGCCGTGGCCGGGACTCCCCTGTCGGAGATGGTGGCCGGGTTCCGCGAGCGCTACCACGTGTCGGGCGAGATCAACTCCACGGTCGAGGACGCGCAGGCCGCCATCCAGCGCCTGCGGGACCGCTACGCCGACGGGCGCCGGCGCGAGATCGACGGCCTCTCGGTCGAGTACGACGACTGGCACTTCAACGTGCGTCCCTCGAACACCGAGCCGCTGCTGCGCCTCAACCTCGAGTCGCTCGCCTCCGAGCAGGACATGGAGCGCCGCCGGGACGAGGTGCTGGAGGTCATCCGCTCCGGGTGACCGGCGCGGAGCCCGCTCTCGTCGCCGACGGCCTGGAGGTCCGCTACCACGGGGGCCCCGACGCGGCCGTCCGCGGCGTCTCGCTGCGCCTGGGCCCCGGCGAGGGGCTCCTGGTGACCGGCCCCACGGGGGCCGGGAAGACCAGCCTCCTGCGCGGCATCCTGGGGCTGGTGCCGCGCGGCGGCGACGTCCGCCTGCCGGCCGCCGTCGGCTACGGGCCGCAGGGCACGGGCTTCGCGGCCGGGCTGCGCGTGGACGAGACCGCCCGGATGGTCGCCGCGCTGCGCGGCACGGCCGACCCGCGGGCGACCGGCGCCGACGCCGTCGAGCGCGCCGGCCTGGGCTTCGTGGCCCGCTGGCGCACCGGGCGGCTCGACCCCGAGGGCTGGCGGCGCTTGAGCCTGGCGCTCGCGATCGCGGGCGACCCGCCGCTGGTGGTGCTCGACGATCCCTGGCTGCTGGCCGATTGCATGCGCGAGATCGCCCGGGCGCGCGGGCGCGGCGCGGCCGTGCTGGCCGCGTCGTCGCGACCGGGCGGGCTCGCCCCCGCCCTCGGGGGGCGCTTGGACCTGGCCGACGGGGCCCCGCGGTGACCCGCCTCGCGCGGCTGGGCGGGGCGCAGGCGCTGCGCCTGGCCCGGCGCCCCTGGCTCCGGGCCGTCGCCGCCGCCGGGATCGCGGCCGCGCTCGCGATCGCGGCCGTCGCGGCCGCCGACGAGGGCCTCGAGCGGGCCGATGCCCTGCGCAGCGGCGGCGCATCGCTGCTCCTGCTCGGCGGCCTGGTGCTCGCCGTGCCGCTCGGCGCGACCGCGCTCAACCGCGACGCGCGAGCGGGCCACCTCGGCCTGCTGGTCGGATCGGGGGCGTCGCGGCCCGAGGTGGCCGCGGCGGCCGTGGGCGCGCGCGTCGCCGTCCTCGCGGCCGTCCTCGCCGCCTGGGGCCTGGCGCTTCAGGCCGGCAGCCTGGCCCTCGGGCGCGGCCTCGACGGCCCTCTCGCCGTCCACGCCCTGGCCGTGGCGGTCGGCCTGCTCCTGGCGATGCTGGCGTCCGCCGCGGCGAGCTCGGCCGTGGGCCCCCTGGCCGCGGGCGCGTTCGGCCTCGCCGTCTTCATCACGGCCCAGGCGGCCGTCAACCTGAAGGCCGCCGCCGACCAGGGCCAGATCGGCACCGCCGAGGGAGCCGTGGAGGGCCTCTACTACGTCTCGCCGCGGGCGATCGTCTCCCCCATGATCTCCGAGCTCCAGGCCCGCGACGCGGGCGGCCCCGCGGCGCCATCCCTGGAGATCAACGGCAACGAGATCCTGGTCCCCGCCTCGGGGTGGGGCAGCGTCGCCTGGACGCTCGCGTGGTGCGTCCTGCTGGCGCTGGCGTGCGGCGCAGGCCTACGCCGCAGGCCCCTGGCCTAGGGAATCAGGTCGTCGAGCGGCCGGCGGCCGGCGAAGCCGGCGCCGGTCTCGTGCCACCACGCGAGGCGCTCCTCCCCGACCCGCCAGCACAGGTAGACCTCGCGGCCCTCGCGGAGCGCCGGGAAGTCGCAGATGCCGGTGTCGAGGTCGCGCACGATCACGCCCCAGCGGTCGATCTGGGCGAGGCCGCGGGTGAAGCGCAGCGCGGCCGCCGCGAAGACGGAGCCGTCGACCCCGCCGCCGTTCCCCCCGGCGACGGCGCCCAGCCGGGCGGCGCGCTCCCGGTCGGCCATCACGGCCCGCGCCTCGCGCATCTCGGCGATGAGCGCGCCCAGGGGGCCGATGAGCGCCGACGCCTCGGCCCGCGTGTAGTGCCGGCGGCTAGGCGACGACCTCGTCGCGCTCCACCGGGCCGTAGAGGGTGTTGCGCTCCACCGGCGCCCTCCCGCCGGCCCGTATGAGGGTCTGCATCCGCTCCTGCGACAGCCCCAGGGGCGTCTGGACCGTGGTGGCGTGGGCGATGCGCTCCTCGGTGAGGGTGCCCGAGAGGTCGTCGAGCCCGAAGCTCAACGCATCCGCGGTGATCTCCTCGCCCAGCATCACCCAGTGGCCCTTGATGTGGGGGAAGTTGTCGAGGAACAGCCGGGCGACGGCGATCGTGCGCAGCTTCTCCTCGCGCGTCGGCCCGGGCAGGTACGCGAAGTCGGTGTTCCCGGGCAGGAAGGGCAGAGGGATGAACGCCTGGAAGCCGCCGGTGTCGTCCTGCAGCTCGCGCAGCTGCCGCATGTGGTTGACCTGCTCCTCGGGCGTCTCGAAGTGCCCGAACAGGAGGGTGGCGTTGGTGCGCAGTCCCTGGCCGTGGGCCTCGCGGTGGACCGCGAGCCACGTCTCGGCCGGCACCTTGCGGTCGGCGATGATCTTGCGCACGCGCGGGCTGAAGACCTCGGCGCCGCCGCCGGGCATGGTGTCGTGGCCGGCGGCGCGCAGCCGCCGGAGCGCCTCGGCGCTGGTGACCTTCGACAGCCGGGCGATGAAGTTGACCTCCACCGCGGTGAGGGCGGTGAGCGCCACGTGCGGCAGCGCCGCCTTCAGCTCGGAGAAGAGCTCCTCGTAGTAGGGGAGGTCGTACTCCTTGGTCATCCCGCCGACGATGTGCAGCTCGGTGATGCCGAGGTCGGCCAGCTGCGCCGCGCGGTCCACGAGCTGGTCGACGCTGTAGGCGTACGCGCGCTCGTCCTTCTCGGTCCAGACGGCGAAGGCGCAGAACCCGCACCCGACGACGCAGATGTTGGTGGGGTTGAGGTGGGCGTTGACGTTGTAGGTCACGTCGTCGCCGTACCGGGCGCGGACGACCGCGTCGGCCGCGGCCCCGAGGTCCGCGAGCGGTGCATCGCGGTAGAGCGCGACCGCCTCCTCGGGGGTGATGCGCCCGCCGTCGGCGGCGCGGGCGAGGATGGCCTCGGTCATCGGACGCGAGGTTACCAGGGGCTCCCGTCACGGTGATCGGACACCCGTACCGCGCTACGCTGCCGACCGTGCCGGAACATGCCCTGAAGGAGTGGGCGGTGACCGTCGCCGCCCTCGCGGCCGGCGATCAGGTGCTGATCGTCCGCAAGGGGGGGATCGGCGAGAAGCGGTTCGAGCTGCCCCACCCGCGCTTCTACCTCTTCCCCACCTACGCCCACCAGCGCCCCGACCTCGTGAAGGCTCCGGCGCGGGCCCGCTTCGACGGTCCCCTCGCCCGGCGCGACGAGCCCGAGCGCCTGCCGCTGCCCGCCTACGCGCAGCTCCACACGGCGCACCCGATCGCCGACCCCGCGGCGTTGGAGGCCATCGACGGCCTCCACATCCTCGCGCCGACGTACGCCGAGGAGCGCCTGCGGTGGCGGCGGAAGCACCCGCTCTGGGCCGCGGTGCTGCGCGTGTGGGCGGTGCCGGAGCCCCCGGTGCTCGAGGACGCGCCCGCCCACGGCGGCTGCGTGAGCTGGGTGGAGCTCCCGGAGGCGATCGGCGCGCCCGCCCTCGGCCGGCCGGCCCTCGACGACGAGCGGTTCGCGGAGGCGGCCGGGGCCGTCGAGGACGCGCTCGCCGCCGCCGGGGCCCAGCGGTGACGCGCGCCCACGTGCTGGTCTGCCGCGGACCGGACTGCGCCTCCCGCGGGGCGCAGGACGTCTACACGGCGCTGGCCTGGGAGGTCGAGCGCCAGGGCCTGTCGGAGGAGGTCGTGCAGACCCAGTGCGGCTGCGTCGCGCCGCTCTGCGGCGCCGGCCCGGTGGTCTGCTCCTACCCCTCGGGCGCGTGGTACGCGCCCGTGACGCCCGGCGACGTCCCGGAGATCGTGGAGCGGGACCTGGCGGGCGGGGAGGCCGTGGAGCACCTGGCGGCCGCGCAGCTGGAGGGAGCGGTGTGAACCACACCGAGGCCTTCGACGACATGCTCGCCGAGCAACCCGCCGACTGGACGTTCTTCGAGGTCTACGTCACCCTCGACGACCCGCTGCGCCTCAGCGAGGCGCGGGTGGCGCTGGCGCGCGCCAACGGCCGGCCGGTGCGCGAGCCGGGCGACCACGACTTCGAGATCACGGTCGCCAACACCCACGGCCACGGCGCGCGCGCCGGGGTGGTGAGGTCGGCGCTGCGCATCCTCGACGACCGCGCGATCACCGGCCGCACCTGGGCCGGCGCCACCCGCACCCTCGTGCGCCCGGCGCCGCCGCACCGCTTCGGCCCCTGACGGCGGCTGCGCGGGTGGGCATGTACCGCGACGAGGACGACCTGCAGCTCCTCGCAGAGCTGGCCGGAGTCCTCGACCAGACCGTCACCGACGCCGGGCTCTCCCAGGGCACCTACCTGGTGCTGCGCGAGCTGGTGGGCAACCCCGGCCCCAACGCCGTCACCGACCTCGCGGGGCGCCTGGGCGGCGGGCCGGACGAGGTGGCCTCGCTCTGCGGACGCCTGGTCGAGGCCGGGCTCGCGGAGACCCGCCCCAACGGCGTCGAGGCGACGGCGCAGGGCGCCGAGGCCGCCGCCGCGCTGGAGTCCCGGGCCAACGAGGCCATGCTGGCCTACGTCATCGAGCGCCCCCACACGGCGACGGTCTACGGGCTGGTGGCCTCCATGCAGAGCGGCCGCTTCACGGTCGAGGACCTGCTGCGCTTCATCGCCGAGGGCCCCAGCGACGGCGAGGCTGACTGAGCCGGCACGGGGGTTCGTCAGCGCGACGTGAGCGCCGCCTGACCGCTCGGGATCCTCGGGGGGATCGCCGGCCCGACGCACAGGCCGCGCTGCTCGCCATCAGCATCTCGGGCTTGGTCCTGCTCGCGGGCCTCATCGCGCTGATCCCTGGATCTCCCAGGGGCACGAGGGGCGGCGCTCGGGCTCGGAGGGCCGGGCTCCGGATCAGTAGCGCATGGCGCTCTCGCCCAGGGCGGCCCAGACGTCGAGCTTGGTGCGGACGCGCTTGATGACCTCGTCGGTGAACTCGTCGGTGCCGACGTGGCCGCCCAGGTCGGCGGTGCGGACGTCCTCGGCGATCGCCTCCAGCGCCCCCTCGTAGATCGCCCGCGACACCACGGAGGCGTGCTCGTCCTGCATGTAGGGGAGCACCGAGGCGCCCGCCAGGATCATCGCGAGCGGGTTGGCCACGTTCTTGCCCTGCAGCGTGGGGGCGGTGCCGTGGGGCGCCTCGGCCATGACCGCCGAGGCCCGGAAGTCCTCGTCGAAGGCCAGGAGCTGGGACTCGGCCCCGGCGATCGAGCCGAAGAGCTGCAGCACCATGTCCGAGAGGCAGTCGCCGTCGCGGTTGAGCGCGGGCACGACCAGGGCGTCGCCGCCGTGGCTGATCAGGGCCGCGTACAGCGCGTCGATGAGCATCGGGCGGTAGCGCACGTCGGGGTGACGCGCCGCGGCGGCATCGAGCTCCTCCTTCATCATGCCCTCGTAGACCGGGGAGACGGTCCACTTGGGGCCGCCGAAGACCGTCGCGTGCATGCGCCGGGCCTGCTGGAAGGAGAACTCGGCGACCGCCCGGCAGGTGCGCCGCGAGATGCGCTCCACGCGCCAGGCGACCTCGTCGTCGCCGTCGGCCTCGCGGTACTCGCGGGCGTTGTAGGCGTCGTTGACCGCCATCCGAACGATCGAGATCGGCGCGTGGATGCCCCCGATCGGCCGCACGCCCGACAGCCGCCGGCCCGTGCGGATGATGACCTTGCCGCCGATCGCCTCGCGCAGCAGGGCGTTGGGGCTGCCGACGTCCTCCGCGCCCTCGGGCGTGATGGTCGCGGCCTTGAGGCCGAAGCCGTGGCGCACGACGGCCGCCGACGCGTCGAAGACGACCTGGTTGCGGGTGCGGCGCCGGTTCTCCAGCGACAGGTCGTGGCGCTCGAACTCGAGCGGGAGCCCGGTGACGTCGGGGTCGAGCACCCGGAGGGCCTCCTCGAGGAGCTCCTGGCCGGTCTGGTCGCCCCCCATGACCACCAGGGTCCGCGACTGGGTCAGGTCGGCGACGGCGCCTCCTCCATCGAGTAGAGCCGCACGCGGGGCGCCTTCCCGAGGCGCTCCTCGAGAAGATCCAGCTCGGCGCGGGTCGCCGGGCGCGCGCCGAAGCCCTCGGCGTCCTCTCGGCGCTCCCACTCGGCCAGGCACCCGTAGTCCCCGGCGTCGGCGTCGACGAACAGGACGTGGCGGCGGCAGCCGGAGGCGGCGGCGGCGAGCCTGCGGGCGTGCCCGCGGGCCTCGTTGACCGTCCCGGGCCCCAGGCGGAAGGAGATCTCGGTTCCGTAGAGGGTCACGACAGGGAGGCTATCGCCGCGGGCCGCCATGCGGCCGCTAGCATCCGCCCATGCGCTACCGCACCCTCCCCCGCACGGACGTCACCGTCTCGGAGGTCGGCTTCGGCGTCTGGACGCTGGCGACCGGCTGGTGGGGCGAGCACGACGACCGCGAGGCGGTCGCCCTCCTGCGCGCCGCGCTCGAGCGCGGCATCACGCTCTACGACACGGCCGACTCGTACGGGAACGGCCGTGGGGAGACGCTTCTGGCCGAGGCGTTCGACGGCCGCCGCGACGAGGTCGTCTACTCCACCAAGGTGGGCTACGACTGGTACTCGAACACCGGCCCCCGCGGCCAGCGGGAGCTGCCGCACGACTGGTCGCCGGCCTTCGTCCGCCGCTCCTGCGAGCGGAGCCTCGAGCGCCTGGGCACCGACCGCATCGACGTCTACCAGCTCCACAACCCGCGCATGGACGCGATCGGCTCGGACGAGCTCTTCGCGGCCCTCGAGGGCCTGGTCGCCGAGGGCAAGGTGCGCACGTACGGCGTCTCCCTCGGCCCCAAGATCGGTTGGCGGGACGAGGGCCTGGCGGCGCTGTCGCGGCGCCCGATCACGTCGCTGACGATGATCCACAACATCCTGGAGCAGGACCCGGGCGGCGACCTCGTTGACGGCGCGCGGGAGGCCGACACGGGCCTGTTCGTGCGCGTGCCCCACTCCTCGGGGATGCTCGAGGGCAAGTACACGGCCGAGACGACCTTCCCGCCGAACGACCACCGCAGCCACCGGCCGCGGTCGTGGCTGCTGGAGGGCCTCCAGAAGATCGAGACGCTGGGCTTCCTCACCGAGGACCGGCCCCACACGCTGGCCCAGGCGGCCCTCAAGTGGCTGCTGGCCGAGCCGCTGGTGATGACGACCCTTCCGAACATCTACTCGCTCGAGCAGCTCGACGAGTTCGCCGCCGCGCCGGACCTGCCGGACCTCTCCGACGAGGACCTCGCCCGGGTGGCCGCGCTGCACGCCGAGAACTTCGGCGTCGTGCCGGAGGCCGCGACGGCCTAGCCCGGAGGCCCGTCCAGGCGCGTGAGGTGGGCCTGCACGACCTGCTCGGCGCCGTCCTCGCTGTCGGGCAGGGCCACGGCGAGCCGGTCGGCCAGGCGCTCGGCGGCGCCCGCCGCGGCGGCGCTCTCCTCGACGTCGCGCAGCGCGCCGACCATGCCCTCGTCGAGCCGGTCCTGCTCGGCGACCAGGGGCTCCGAGGCGCGCAGGAAGCGCCGGTACGCGCCCACCAGCCGCTCCTGGACGGCGACCCCGCGGTCGAGCTCCAGCACCGACGCGACGGCGCGCGCCGGGTCGTCGCGCCAGCGCGCCAGGTCGAGGGCGCGCGCCGCCACCACCTCGAGGCTGGCGCCGACCTCGGGCGGCCCCCCGCGCCGGGCCAGCAGCCGGCCGATGGCCGCGGCCAGGCCGCGGAGCGCGCCCGCGTCGACGAGCGACTCCACCTGCTCCCACAGCAGGCTCGCGGACGCCGCCTCGCGGACCCGCCGCGGGTCGCGCTCCGCCGCCAAGCCGCCGTCGAGGCAGAGGAAGGCCGGGCCCTCGAACGCGCACAGGTAGCTGCGCCGCCCCCGGGCCGGCTCGACCGCCCGCACCCCGAGGGGCGCGCGCCCCGCGATGGAGGACGCCGCGTCGCGGGCCGCCCCGAGGCGCTCCACCAGCTCCCGCAGGCCGTCGCCGGGCGAACCGTCCGTCACGCGGCCCCGATCAGCGCCCGCGCCTCGGCCTCGGTGCCCGTCGCCATGGCCTGGACGTCGTCCACGATCTCCGGATCGGCGCAGAAGCCCAGGTGGAGCGCCCCGGCGAGCGACACGACCGCGACCCGCAGCGCGTGGCGCCGCCCGATCTCGGCGATCGAGTCGAGGCGGACCACCGGCGCGCCGAGCACGGCGACGGGCGACCGCGGCCCGACGACGTTCGAGACGGCCAGCGCGAACATGCGGGGCCCCCCCTCCGCCCGCTCCGCCAGCCGCCGCAGCCCGCGGGAGGCGCGGCCCAGAGCCCGCAGCAGGTCGTCCATCCGCTCCGCGTCGCCCTGGTCCTTGCACTCGGAGGTGGCCGCGCGCACGGCCGCCAGCCGCGCGACCGGGTCACCCTCGTCGAGCGGGACGGCGATGGTGAAGAACGAGTCGCGGTTGGCCGCGTCGTCACCCTCGTGGTGGAGGCTGACGGGCACCCGCAGCCGCACGTCGCCGAGACGGCCGTGGCGGGCCTCGACCCAGCGGCGGATGCCGCCCGCGACGACGGCGAGCACGGCGTCGTTGACCGTGGCCGCGCAGGCCGACCGGGCGCGGTCGTGCAGGGGGGCGAGGGGGACCGTCGCGAAGGCCACCTCCCGCCGGGTGCCGATGGTCCCGTCGAAGGGGGACGGCTCGTCGGCCTCCCCCAGCTCGCGGCGCGCGAAGGCCAGGAGGTGCCCGCGGCGGCGCGCGTCGTCGGCGGCGGCGGCGCGCCGGCCACCGGGCGGCGTCCGGGCCGGCGGCTCCACGTCGTCCCAGAGGACCGCCCGCGCGTAGCGCATCGCGGCCGTCCCGTCGGCCAGCGCGTGGTGGGTGCGCCAGATGATCGCCCGCCCCCCGTCCGCGAGCGGCGCGACGTCCATCCGCCAGAGCGGGCGCGACCGGTCGAGGCGCTCGGCGAACAACCGCCCCACCTCGCGCCGGAGGCCGGCCTCGTCGAGCGGCGGCCCCGGGCAGGCGACGACGTGCCGGTCCAGGTCGAAGCCCTCGTCGGGGACCCAGGCCGGGGCGCCGCCGGCCTCGCCGAGCCGGCGGGTCAGACCCGGGGCGACCCCGAGGCGGCGTCCGACCTCCTCGCGGATCGCCTCGACGCGCGGGGCGCCGTCCGCGAGCACCACCACCTTGCAGGCGTGACCGGCCACGGTCGGGCCTTCGAGCGCGAGGATCGCGAGATCCTCGGCCTGAACGGGCTCTGCCGTCCGCGCGTCCACGGCCCTCAGGATAGGGGGGGCCGGAGGGCGCGGGGCGCGCGCGTACACTGCGTCCGGTGTCCGGCGGAGCCGATCCCCTCCCGTCCCCGCCGGCCCGGGTGCCGCCCGCGGCGGACCTGGCGCGCGCCCTCGCCGCCGGGCTGGCGGGGCGGCGGCCCGCCGAGCTGCCCGGGCCGGGTCGGCGCGCGGCGGTGCTGGTGGTGCTCTACGACCGGTCGGGAGAGGCCCACCTGTTGCTGACCAAGCGCAGCGACAGCGTGCCCTCGCACCCGGGCCAGATCTCGCTGCCCGGGGGCGTCGTCGAGGCCGGCGACCCGTCCCCGGTCGAGACCGCCCTGCGCGAGACCGAGGAGGAGATCGGGATCCCTCCGGCCGCGCTGCGGGTGGTCGGTGAGCTCGACGACGTGAGCACGATGGTGTCGGGGTTCATCGTGCGGCCCGTCGTGGCCGTCGCCGACGGCCCCCTGCGGCCGGTGGCGAGCGACGCCGAGGTGGCGCGGATCCTGGAGGTGCCGGTGGCCGACGTCCTCCGCGCGGACGCGGCCCTGCCCCCCGACCCCGCGCCGCTGGCCCTGCGCTACCCCTTGGCCGGCGAGGACGTCTGGGGCGCCACGGCCCGGGTCCTGCGGATCTTCAGCCGGGAGGCGCGCCGGGGCCTTGCCGCAGCCCGCTGAGCGCCGGCCGCGGCGGCAGGTCGACCGCCGCCGCGCCGGCGGTCTCGCCCTCGTAGCCGAGCCGCTCGAGGTACTCGAGGTGGGCACGGAGCTCCGGCTGGCGCGGGTGGTCGGGCGGCAGCGAGGCGGCGAGCTGGGCGATGCGCTCGTGCGCCTGGAACGCGAAGTGCGGGGTGGCCGCGCCGACGAGCTGGGCGAGCTCGTCCTCGGTGGGCAGGTCGTGGACGTGCTCGTACACCGACACCGCGGAGAGGGTACCAGCCGCCCCCTCTGTGGGGTTAGGGTGGCCCATGGCCGGCGTCGGGCGGGTGCTGCTGGGCCTCTGGCTGGAGATCAGGGTCATCCCCGTCCTCCTGTGGTCGTTCACCGCCATCACGCTCGGGACCGCGCTCGCCTGGCGCGACGGGGACGGCATCTCCGTCTGGGGCTACCTCGCCGCCGTCGCCGTGGGCGTGCTGCTGCAGGGCCTGGTGGCCCACTGCGTGAACGAGATCGCCGACTGGCGCTCGGGCACCGACCGCGACCCGTCGCCGCGGGTCATCAGCGGCGGGAGCAAGGTCATCGCCTCGGGGCTGCTGGGCACCCGCGAGCTGCGGGCGACCGGCATCGCGGCGGCGCTGGCCGCCACCGTCCTGGGGATCGCGGCGGCCGCGACCTGGGGATGGGTCCTGCTGGCCTACGGCGCCGCCGGCCTGGCCGGGGCGGTGCTCTACACCCTGCCGCCGGTGCGGGCGGCCTACCGGCCCTTCAGCGGCGAGGCGGTGGCGTTCGTCTGCATCTGGGGCTGCACGACCGGGGCCTACGTGCTGCAGCGGGGCGAGCTGTCGGGCGGGGCGGCGCTGGCGGGGATCGCCTACGCGGCCTCGTGCGTGGCCATGCTGATGATGCACCACTACCTCGACCGGGTGCCGGACAGCCGGGCGCTGCCGCCCAAGACCACGACCATCGTCCTCCTCGGCCGCGCCGGGCGGCGCTACGCGGTCGCGTGGGCGGCGATCGCCCTGGCCGGGGCCGTGCTGCTGACCGCGCTGGTCGACGGGCGGTTCGCGATCGCCGCCGTCGCCTTCGCGGCGGCCCTCGCGGTCCACGCCGGGGTCGACCCCTCCGACCCCGCGTCGGTCACCCGCGGCGAGCTGGCCGTCATCCTGCTGGGCATGGCGGGGGGGCTGGGCACCGCCGCGGCGCTCGCCCCACCGCTCGCCTGGGCGCTCGTGGCGGCGGCGATCCTGGTGCCGGTGGAGCTGCTGCTGTCGGGCCTCGCCCACCGCGACCTGATGGCCGCCCGCTCGGAGCGGCCTTCTGCACCCCCGGGCGAGGGTCCCGCCGGCACCCCTGGGCTATCATGATGGTCACCGGACGGGCCGCGCTGCGGGAGCGACCATGGCGATGAGAGACGACGACAAGCTGGTCCGGCAGCTCTCGCTGGTCGCCTTCCTCATGGCCCAGCAGCGGCCGGTGACCGCCGACGAGATCCACGAGGCCGTGGAGGGCTACGGCGGCATGAGCGAGCAGGCCTTCCTGCGGCGCTTCTACGCCGACCGGGCCGAGATCGAGAGCATGGGCCTGCGCCTGGCCGTCGAGCGGCCGGGTGACGACCCGTTCCAGGGCGACCTCTACGCGCTCCCGCCCGAGAACTACTACCTCCCCGAGCTCGACTTCGACCCGGCCGAGCTGTCGGCGCTCCAGACCTGCCTCTACCTGCTCGAGGGGCAGTTCGCCTACGCCGAGCCGCTGCGGCTGGCGCTGCAGCACCTCACCCTGGGCCGGCCCAGCCCCCTCGACGACCACGCCGCGCGGACGGTGTCGCTGAACCTCCTCGGCGGCGACTACTCGCCCGAGGTGGCCGCCCACCTCACCAAGATCGAGTCGGCGATCAGCCGGCGCAAGACGATCCGCTTCACCTACTACTCGATCGGCCGCGACGAGCGCTCCGAGCGCGAGGTCAACCCCTACAGCCTGCTCTACTCGGCGGGGAACTGGTACGTGGTGGGCTGGTCGCACGAGCGCGAGGACACGCGGATGTTCCGCCTGTCGCGCATCGAGGGGCGGATCACCTTCAAGACGCGCGCCGAGCACGACTTCCCCGCCCCCCAGGACTTCGACCTCTCGCGCTACCGCGACCGCGCCCCGTGGCAGCTCGACGATGCCGGCCTCACCGCCACGATCTCGCTCACCCCGACGATCGCGTGGTGGGTGGAGCAGATGTTCGGCGCCTACGGCGAGACCGCGATCGGCGCCGACGGGGCGGGCGTCTACACGACCCCCTACGGAAACCGCCGCGAGCTGGTCGCGTGGATCCTCGGCCTGGGCGCCGAGGCGCAGGTGCTCGACCCGCCCGACCTGCGCGACGCCGTCGTCGCGGCCCTGGAGCTGGTGGCCGACCGGCACCAGGCCGACGGCGGGCGGGTGCCCGCGCCGGCCGAGGTGGTCGCGTCGCCGCCGCCCGCCGAGACCGCGCCGGCCGCCTCCGGCGGGGGCTCCTCGCAGCCGCCCGAGCGGGTCGTGCCCGCGGAGCGCTTCGCCCGCCTGCTGGCGCTGATGACCCGGCTGCTGTCGGCGTGCGGCGAGTCGGCCGAGGCCCAGATCCCCGTCGCCGAGCTGCGCAAGGCGCTCAACCTCGACAAGAAGGTCCTCGAGGACGACATCGGGCTGCTGAACCTCATCAACTTCGGCGGCGGCTGCTACGCGCTCTACGCGCAGATCGAGGGCGACGTCGTCGTGGTGCAGAAGGAGACCTACGGCGACCGCTTCAGCCGGCCCGCCCGGCTGTCGCCGCTCGAGGCCAAGGCGCTGTTGTGGGCCCTCGAGTTCATCGGCGACCGCCTGCCCACCGAGGACGGCGGATCGCTCGGGTCGGTGCGCGCGAAGCTCGAGGCGGCGATCGGCGAGGACGATCTCCCCACCGTCGAGCTCGGCCGGGCCCAGGTCGCCGACACCGCGGTCGCGGCGGCCGTGAGCCACGCGATCCGCGAGGACCGCCTGCTCGAGATCGACTACTGGACCGAGTCGCGCGGCGCGATCACCCGCCGCACGATCGAGCCCCACCTGCTCGTCAACGCCCAGGACGCCTGGTACGTGGTGGCCCACTGCCGCCGCGCCGGAGGCCAGCGCACCTTCCGCCTCGACCGCATCAGGAGCGCGAGCCTCATGGACGAGCGCTTCGAGCGGCGGCCCGAGATCACCAGCACCGGGCCCTACATGCCCTGGGGCTCCCGCCCGCAGCCGGGCGGCACGGTCGCGCAGAGCGCCTCGGTGTGGTGCACCCCCGCGCTGGCGCGCTGGATGCTGGAGAAGCACGGCTCGCGCGAGCGCTTCGCCGACGGCTCGGTGCTCGTCGAGATCCCCTACGCCAGCGAGGACTGGCTGGTGAAGGAGCTCCTCAAGTACCAGGGCGAGGCCGTGCTGTTCGAGCCCGTGTCCCTGCGGCGCACGGTGGCCGATCTCGCCGCTCAGGTGCTCGACCGCTACGGGGCCGACCGGCCGAGCGGCGGCCGGCGGCGCGCCCCCACGCGCTAGCGCCGCCCGCGCGGCCGTCGGCCATCGCAGGCGCGATGCTCGTGCCCCGCGCCAACGCCGTCAAACGGCGGGCCGCGCCGCCGGAGGGCCGCGCAGCGGCGCGGCCCAGAACCTCTGCCCCTCGCCGCGCACCGCCAGCCCCTCCACCTCCAGCACCGCGAGCGCCGCCGACACCGACGCCGCGTCGTGATCCAGCTCCTGCGCGAGCCGGTCGGCGCCCATCGGCTCGCGTTGCAGCAGCTCGTGGATGCGGCCGCCGAGGCCCTCGAGCGCGGCCCCTGCGGCCGGCGCCGCGTCGCTCCAGGCCGAGCCGGCCAGCTCCGCGATCACGTCCTCCGGCCCCTCCAGCAGCGCGGCCCCGGCCCGCAGGAGGGCGTTGCACCCCTCCGAGGCCAGCGCCCCCGGCCATCCGGGCACCGCCAGCACCGGGCGGCCCAGCTCCAGGGCGAAGTCGGCCGTGATCAGGGCGCCCGAGCGCCGTCCGGCCTCGACCACCACCACCGCCTCCGCCAGCCCGGCGACGATGCGGTTGCGCGCCGGGAACCTCCAGGGTGCGGGCGGGGTGCCGGGCCAGTATTCGGAGACGAGCGCGCCCCCCTCGGCCACGCGCCGCGCGAGGTCGCGGTTGCGGCGCGGGTAGGGCACGTCCACGCCGCATCCCAGCACCGCCACCGTCACCCCGGAAGCGTCCAGCGCCCCCTCGTGGGCGGCGGCGTCGATCCCGTGCGCCAGCCCGCTGACGACGACCGCCCCCCGCTCGGCCAGCCCGCGCCCGAGGGCCCGGGCCAGCGCCCTCCCCGGGGACGTGGCGCGGCGGCAGCCGACGATGGCCACGACCGGCGCCCCGGCGATGCCCGCGAGCGCGCGGTTGACGGCGCCGCGCGCGAACAGCCCGAAGGGCGGGTCGTACAGCTCGGCCAGCCGCCGGGGGTAGCGGGGCTCGGGGGCGCCGACGTGCGCGATGGCGGCATCCGCCAGGCGGCGGCGCTCGGCGCCGGCGTCGAAGCGCCGCCGGGCGGCGGCCGCGGCGTCGAGCTCGGCGCCGATCGCGCCGAGCGCCCGCCCGAGGCCGCCCCGGTCGGCCGCCCAGAGCGCGCGCGGCCCCCCGGCGCGCCGCGCCGCCCGCTGCAGGTCGCGCCCCGTCGCCTGGGCCAGCCGCGCCAGGCCCAGCGGCCAGTCCGGCGCCCGGGTCACGCGGCCGCGGCCCCGTCGGCGGGCGGCATCCGGTACCCGAGCGCCTCGGCCAGGTGGCGCTCCCCCACCCTCTGGTCGCCCGCCAGGTCGGCGATCGTCCGGCTGACGCGCAGGAGCCGGTCGTGGGCCCGCGCGGACAGGCCCAGGCGGTCGATGGCCCGCCCCAGCAGCGCCCGCGCGCCCGGCTCGAGGGCCGCGGCGCGCCGCGCGGCCGCGGGCCCGAGCCGGGAGTTGCCCTCGGCCTGGCCGCGCGCGGCCGCCGTGCCCCGCGCCGCGTCGACCCGCGCCCGCACGGCGGAGCTCGCCTCGGAGGGCGCCGACCCGAGCACCTCGTCGCGGGCCAGCCGCGGGACGTTGACGTGCAGGTCGATGCGGTCGAGCAGGGGCCCCGAGAGCCGGGCGCGGTAGGCCTCGGCCCGCCCCGGCGGGCAGACGCAGCGCCGCACCGGGTCGCCGTCGAAGCCGCAGGGGCAGGGGTTGCCGGCGCAGACCAGGAGCGTGCGGGCCGGGAACCGGGCGCTCACCATCGCGCGGGCGACGTCGATGCGCCCCTCCTCGAGCGGCTGGCGCAGCGCGTCGAGCGCCGACGGGGCGAACGCGCACACCTCGTCGAGGAAGAGCACGCCGCCGTGCGCCAGGCTCACCTCCCCCGGCCGCGGGATGCGCCCGCCGCCCACCAGGCCCGCCGGCGAGATCGTGTGGTGGGGAGCGCGGAAGGGGCGCCGGGTCACGAGCGGGCAGCCGGGGTCGAGGAGGCCCGCCACGGAGTGGATGCGGGTCACCTCGATCGCCTCGTCGAGCGAGAGGGGCGGGAGGATGCCGGGCAGCCGCCGGGCGAGCATCGTCTTGCCGCCCCCCGGCGGCCCCAGCATGAGAACGGAGTGACCGCCGGCGGCGGCGACCTCGAGGGCCCGGCGCGCGGCGCCCTGCCCGCGCACCTCGGCCAGGTCCGGCCCGGGCGCGCGGTCGCCCGTCGCCAGGAGCGCCTGGGCGTCGGGCCGCACCGGGGGCGCGTGCACCCTGCCCTCGAGCAGGTCGGCCGCGGCGCGCAGGGTGGCGGGCCCGAGCACCTCGATCCCGGGCACCAGCGCGGCCTCTGAGGCGTTGCCGCGGGGGACGACGAGCCTCCGCCAACCCCGACGGGCCGCGTGCTCGGCCATGGCCAGCGCCCCCGGGACCGGGCGCAGCGACCCGTCGAGGGCGAGCTCCCCCACGGCGCCCACGCCCGCGAGCGCCTCGGCGGTGATCTGGCCCGAGGCGCAGAGGATCGCCAGGGCGAGGGGCAGGTCGTACTGCGGGCCGGCCTTGCGCAGGTCGGCCGGGGCCAGGTTGGCGACGATCCGCCGCGCCGGGACGGAGAAGGCCTGGTTGGCGAGCCCTGAGCGCACGCGCTCGCGCGCCTCCTGCACCGCCGCATCGGGCAGCCCCACCACCGAGAAGGCGGGCAGGCCGGCGCGCAGGTCAACCTCGACCTCGACGGTGGACGTCTCGAGGCCGAGGACCGCGGGGCTGACGAGGCGGGCGACCAACGGCACCGAACGCTGGCAGCGGCCGACGCGCGGATCAGCCGCGAGCCGTGCCGGAAGCGCCACGGGCGAGGGACGGCGCCGGGCACACCCGAGGCCTAATCTTGGCGTGACCCCTGGAGGAGGAGAGCCCGTGACGTTCGACCACGTCGCCCAGCAGGTGCCCGACATCGCGGAGGCCGTGGAGTGGCAGCGCCGGACGGTCCCGGGCACCACCGTCCTGCACCAGGACGCGACCTGGGCGCTGGTGGAGTCCGGCGGCGCCCGGCTGGCCTTCGTGCTGCCCGGCCGGCACCCGAGCCACGTCGCCTTCCGGGTGGACGACGCGCAGCTGGAGCGGCTGGCGGCCGAGCACGGGGCCGAGATCGCGACCCACCGCGACGCCACCCGCAGCATCTACCTCCCGGGACCGGGCGCGCTGCAGACCGAGATCATCTCCTACCCCCCCGGCTCGTGAGCGCGACCTACGACCGCATCGCCGGCCTCCCGCTCCGGGTCGAGGGCTACCGGCTCGAGCCGCGGTCCCTCCCGCTCGGTCCCGAGTTCACGCGCGTCACGACCGTGATCACCCTCGTCGGGGCCGGCGACGAGGGGGTCGGTGAGGACGTCGTCTACGACCCGGTCGACCACGAGGTCCAGATCGCCGCGGGTCCGGCGCTGCCGCTGGCCGGCGAGTGGACGCTCGACGGCTTCGCGCGCCACCTCGACGGGCTCGACCTCTTCCCCCAGGAGCCGGTGCGCGACTTCTCGCGCAACTACCGTCGCTGGGCGTTCGAGAGCGCCGCGCTGGACCTGGCGCTGCGCCAGGCGGGGACGTCCCTGGGCGACGCCCTCGGCCTGGCGGCGCGACCGGTGAGCTTCGTCGTCTCCACGCGCCTCGACGACGGCGACGGCGCGGGCCGGCTGCGCCGCCTCCTCGCCGACGCGCCGGGGCTGCGCTTCAAGCTCGACCCCACGGACGAGTGGCCGCCGGAGCTGGTCGACGAGCTGGTCGCCCTCGGGGTGGTGGACACGCTGGACATGAAGGGCGCCTACGGCGACGACGTGCCGTTCGGCGTCCCGGGCGACCCGCGCACCTACGCGCGCATGGTGGAGCGATTCCCCCGGGCCTGGATCGAGGACCCCAAGCTCACGCCACCCCTGCGCGAGGCCCTGCGCGGGGCGGAGGACCGGGTGACCTGGGACGCGCCGATCCACTCGGTGGCCGACGTGCGGGGGCTGCCGTGGGCGCCCCGCATGATCAACGTGAAGCCGTCCCGGGTGGGCCCCCTGCGCGAGCTGATGGCCCTCTACGACCACCTGCGCGACGCGGGCATCGGGGCCTACGGCGGCGGGCAGACCGAGCTCGGCCCCGGACGGGGGCAGATCCAGTACCTGGCCTCCCTCTTCCACCCCGACGGGCCCAACGACGTCGCCCCCGGGGGCTACAACGACCCCGACCCGCCCGCCGGCCTCCCCGACACCCCGCTGCCGGTCGCGGCGTCCCCGACCGGCTTCCGCTGGGGGGAGTGACGGCGCCCGTCACAGGGGCGCGCGCGGCCTGACACGCGTCGGACTGGATCCGGCACGGCGACCGGCGCGAGGGTGGCGGTCATGGGAGATCGGACGGAGCCGGGGCGCCGCGGCGAGCGGGCCGCGGCGCGCCACCTGACCCGGCGGGGGTGGACGGTCCTGGCCTCGCGCTGGCGCGGGGCCGGCGGCGAGCTCGACCTGGTGGCGGCCCGGGCGGGCGTGGTGGCGATCTGCGAGGTGAAGGCGCGCGGCGACCCGGCGGCGCTCGACGAGCCCGTCACGGCGGCGCAGCGGGCCCGGATCGCCCGCGCGGCGGAGGCGTTCCTCGCCTCCCGCCCCGAGCTGGCCGAGCGAACGGTCCGGCTGGACCTGATCGCGGTGCGGTTGACGCGATGGCGCGCGTGGGTGACCCACCGCCCCGGCGGGCTCGGGCCCGCTCGGGCGCGAGCGCCGGGGCCCGCACGATGACGCCGTCCGCGGCCGGGGGTAGCCTCGCGGGACATGGGGCTGGGTCGGGTCGTCGCGGGCGTCGCGGCCGGGCTCGCGCTGGCGGCGCCGGCGGGGGCCGCGGGTGACCTCCGTCCGCCCGGGCTCGCGTGGCGCCTCGGCGAGTCGGGCGGCGTGTGGCGGATCGAGCTGCGGCTCTCCGAGCGGGCCGGCGTGGCCGCGACGGTGGCGCGGGGCGAGATCCCGGTGCGCCGGGTGCCCGAGCGCGCCCGCCCGGCCGGCCGGTCGCGCCTGGCCCTCGGGCGCCTGCGGGGCGGCTCCTACACGGTCCGCGTCGTGGCCATCGACCCCTCCGGGCGCCGGACGGCGGCGGCGCGGGCGGTGCGCGTGCCGCAGATCGTCACGGTGGCGGTCTCGGGCGACCTGCTCATCCACACCCCGGTCGCGGCGCGGGCGCTCGCCAACGGCGGCGGGCGCCGGTACGCGTTCGGGCCCATGCTCGCGCGCATCCGGCCCCTGCTCGGCCGGGCCGACATCGCGCTCTGCCACGTCGAGCACCCGGTCGGTCGCGGGGCCCCCACGGGCTACCCGCGCTTCCGCGCCCCGGTCGCCCTGGCCGGCGCGATCCGCGCGGCCGGCTTCGACGTCTGCAGCACGGCCTCGAACCACACCCTCGACTACGGCCAGGCCGGGGTTGACGCGACGCTGCGGGCGCTGGACCGGGCGGGCGTGCGCCACACGGGCAGCTGGGCGGGGCCGCCGGGGGGCCGGCCGGCCCTCGTGCGGGCGCGGGGGGTCACGGTGGGCTTCGTCTCGGCGACCGAGGCCACGAACGGGATCGCCCGGCCGCACCCGTGGTCGGTGGCGCTCGCCGAGCCGGCCGCGATCGTCGCCGCGGCCCGCCGCGCGCGCCGCGCGGGGGCGCGCGCCGTCGTCGTGAACGTGCACTGGGGCGCCGAGTACCGCCACGCCCCCACCGTCTTCCAGTGGCGCCTGGCCCGGGCGCTGGCGGCCTCGCCGGCCGTGACCGCCGTCGTGGGCCAGCACGCCCACGTGGTCCAGCCCATCAGGTTCCTCGGCGGCACTCCGGTCGTCTTCGGCGAGGGCAATCTCGTCTCCAACCAGTACGGGGCCTCGCAGGACGGGATGGTCGCGGTGCTCGACCTGGCGGTGACCCCGAGCGCGGCGGGGGTGCGGCGGGTGCGCTACCTGCCCACCACCGTCCGGCGACCCGACTACGTCGTCGTCCCCTCGGCCGGCGCGCCGCGCCGGCGCACGATCGCCGTGGCCGGGCGCGGCGACCGGGTGCGGCCGATCGGCCTGGGTCAGAGCGGCGGGTAGGCCAGCGACTGGAACGAGCGGCGGTGCACCGGGGAGAGCCCCTCGGCGCGCAGGGCGGCGTGGTGCTCGGGGGTCGCGTAGCCGACGTGCTGGTCGAAGCCGAAGCCCGGGTAGGCGTCGGCGACCGGCCCGGCCATGAGGCGGTCGCGGGCCGTCTTCGCGACGACGGAGGCGGCGGCGATGCAGGCGCTGCGGTGATCGCCGCCCACGACGGCGCGGTGCGGGGGGGCGGCCGGGCCGAGGCGGAAGCCGTCGACCAAACAGACCGACGGGCAGGGCTGCACGGCGGCGAGGGCGCGGGCGAGCAGGCGCAGGTTGGTGCGGTGCAGGCCGTCGCGGTCGATGGTGGCCGGGCCCGCGACCAGCACCACGACCTGCTCGGCCTGGCGCATCACCGCCTCGGCCACGCGGGCGCGCACGTCGGGCGCGAGGCGCTTGGAGTCGTCGAGGTCGCAGAGCGAGCGGCGCCCGCGGGTGGTGAGCCGCTCGAGGTCGAGGCAGACCGCCGCCACGACCAGGGGGCCCGCGAGGCACCCGCGCCCGGCCTCGTCGGCGCCGGCGACGCGGCGCGCGCCGAAGGCGCGGTCGTGGGCGAAGAGGCGCACCGCCGGGCGGCGCCCGCTCCTCCGCGCCCGAGCCGTCGCCACCGTCGCGCTAGGAGCGCTGCTTCTCGCGGATGCGGGCCTTCTTGCCGACCTTGCCGCGCAGGTAGTACAGCTTGGCCCGGCTGACGTCGCCCTCCATGACGCGCTCGATCCGCTCGATCTTGGGCGAGTGGACCGGGAACGTGCGCTCAACCCCGACGCCGAAGCTCTGCTTCCGCACCGTGAAGGTCTCGCGGCTGGTCGATCCCTGGCGGCGGATGACCGTCCCCTCGAAGACCTGGATCCGCTGGCGCGAGCCCTCGATGACCCGGAAATGCACGCGCACGGTGTCGCCGGGCGTGAACTCGGGGATGTCGTCGCGAAGCTGCTCGCGCTCCAAGCTCTCGATGACGCTCATGGCACGTGCTCCTCGCGTCGGCGCACCGGTCGGGATCCGGAAAAACGACGGCGAGTCTAGCAGGGCGCCAGGCCGGACCCCGCGCCCGGGCGGCCCCTCAGGAGGGCGGCGCGGCCACCCGCTCGGCGCGCCAGCGGGCGATGGCGCCGTGGTCGCCCGACAGCAGCACGCCGGGGACCCGGCGTCCCCGGAACTCGGCGGGCCGGGTGTAGTGCGGGTGCTCGAGCCCGCCGCCGAGCGCCTCCGAGAACGACTCGCCCTCCAGGCTCGCGGCGTTCCCGAGCGCCCCGGGGATGCGGCGCCCGACGGCGTCGATCACGGCCATCGCCGCCACCTCCCCGCCGGCCAGGACGAAGGGGCCGAGGCTGAGGGCGTCGCCGGCCAGGTCCTCGTGCACGCGCTCGTCGAAGCCCTCGTAGCGACCGCACAGCAGCGTGAGGGCGGGCTCCTCGGCCAGCTCGCGGGCCACGCGCGTCGGTGAGGGGACGCCCGCGCGGCGTGAGCACGATCACCCGCCGCCCCTCGCGCACCGTCCCGGCCGGCTCACCGTAGACGGCCTCGAGGGCCGCGGCCATCACGTTGACCCGGATCACCATGCCCGGCCCGCCGCCGTAGGGGGCGTCGTTGACCTGCCCGGCGGGCAGCGGCGTGGTGTCGCGCGGGTTGAACGCCCGCAGCTCCAGGCCGGCCGAGAGCGCGGCGTTGGCCAGGTGACGGGGCCGGCGGAGCCAGTCGAACCACTCCGGGAAGAGCGTGAAGACGTCGATCTGCACGCCTCAGGCCTCCAGCAGGCCGTCGCGCACCACGATGCGGCGCGCCGCCGGGTCGAGCTCGGTCACCGCGTCGCCGGTGAAGGGCACGAGGAACGGCCCCCCGTCTCCGGCGACCTCGAGCACGTCGTTCCCTGGGGCGGCGTGGACGGCGGTGACCCGGCCCGCGGCCCTCCCGCCGACGACCACCTCGCAGCCGACGAGGTCGCTCACGAAGAAGGTGTCGGCGTCGGGCAGCGGCGCGAGGCGCTCCCGGGCGACGTGGATCGTGGCCCCGGTCAGCGCGGCGGCCTCCTCGCGGGTGCGCACCCCGTCGAAGAAGAGGATCGGGCGCTCCGGGGTGCCCTCGCGCCCCTCGATCACGAGCCGTCGCGGCGCGCCCTCGGCGTGGCGGGCGTTCGACGGCGTCCCCGGGGGAGAGCGCGCCGAGGGTGGCGCCCGTCGCGGTGGCGCGCAGCGCCCCGCGCACCCCGTGGGGGCGGCCGATCACGCCGATCACGACGGAGTCCTCCGCCATGTCCGCCCGCGCGTGCCCTCTAGTTGACGATCTCGAGCGTCGCGCGCTCGCCGCGGGCGGTCGAGGCGGCGCGCAGCACCGACCGCAGGGCGCGCGCGATGCGGCCGCCGCGGCCGATCACCTGGCCGAGGTCCTCCTCGGCCACGTAGAGGGAGATCACCCGCGAGGCGCCGTCGCGCTCCTCGGTGACCTCCACCTGGTCGGGGTGGTCGACCAGCCCGCGCGCCAGCGTCTGGACCATCGCGGCGAGCGGGCTCGGCTCGGGCATCAGGCCGCGGTCGCGGACTTCGCGGCGATCTTCATGAGCTTCCTCACCGCCGGCGTGGGCTGGGCGCCCTGCGCGATCCAGCCGTTGGCCTTGTCCATGTCGATCTCGACGATCGAGGGGTCGGTCTGGGGGTTGTAGCGGCCGATCGTCTCGATGCTGCGCCCGTCGCGGGGCGAGCGGGAGTCGGACACGACGACGCGGTAGATGGCGTTCTTCTTGCTGCCCACGCGGGCGAGGCGGATCTTGACCACGGTGCTCCTTGTGACGCGGTGGTTACGGGGTGGGGCTGCCGAAGAGGGCCGGCAGTCCGCCGCGCCCCATCTGCTTCATGAGCTTGCGCATCTGCTTGAACTGCGACAGGAGCTGGTTGACCTCCTGCACGCTGGTGCCGCTGCCGGCGGCGATCCTGCGACGGCGGCTGCCGTTGATGATCTCGGGGTGGCGGCGCTCGGCCAGGGTCATGCTGTGGATGATCGCCTCGATGCGGTCGAGCTGGTTGTCGTCCACCTGCACGTCCTTGGCCTTGGCCACGGTGCGGAAGCCGGGGATCATGCCGAGGACCTGGGACATCGGGCCCATCTTGCGGACCTGGCCCATCTGCTCGAGGAAGTCCTCGAGGGTGAGCGACCCGCCGCGGATCTTCTTCTCCAGCTCCTTGGCGTCGCCGATCTCGACGGTCGCCTCGGCCTTCTCGACCAGGCTCATGACGTCGCCCATCCCGAGGATGCGCGAGGCCATGCGGTCGGGGTGGAAGGGCTCGAGGGCGTCGAGCTTCTCGCCGGTGCCGATGAAGAGGATCGGCAGGCCGGTCACCGCGCGCACCGACAGCGCGGCGCCGCCGCGCGCGTCGCCGTCGAGCTTGGTGAGGGCGACGCCGTCGACGTGGGCGGCCTCGGCGAAGGCCGTCGCCACCTCCACGGCGCTCTGGCCGGTCATCGCGTCGAGCACCAGCACGACGCTGGTGGGATCGACCGCGTCGCGGACGCGCACGAGCTCGTCCATCATCTCGGCGTCGATCGTCAGGCGCCCGGCGGTGTCGACGATGACCAGGTCGCGGCCGCCCGCGCGCGCGGCCTCGACCCCGCGGCGCGCGATCGCCGCGGCGTCCGTGCCGTCCTCGCGGTGGACCGGGACGTCGATCTGGGCCCCGAGCACCGCGAGCTGCTCGGCGGCAGCCGGGCGGTGGACGTCGCAGGCCACCAGCATCGGCGCCCGCCCCTGGGCGTGGAAGTGGCGCGCCAGCTTGGCCGCGCAGGTCGTCTTGCCCGATCCCTGCAGGCCGGCCATGAGGACGATGGTGGGGGGCTTGCTCGCGAGTGGCAGGGCGACGTTGGCCTCGCCCATGAGCGCCGTCAGCTCGTCGCTCACGATCTTCACGACCTGCTGGTCGGGCGTGAGCGACTCCATGACCTCGCCGCCCTTGGCCCGTTCCGCGATCGCCGTCGTCAGCTGCTTGACGACCGGCAGGCTGACGTCGGCCTCGAGCAACGAGAGCCGGATGGCCCGCATCGCCTGGTCGATGTCGGTCTCGGTGAGCTTCCCGCGGCCCCGCAGGCCGGAGAAGACCCCCTGCAGCTTGTCGGTGAGGGCGTCGAACATGGGCGACCCGCGATCTTAGCGGAGCCGCGGGCCCCTACTCGTCGGGCGAGAAGATGGCGCGGGCGAAGGCCCGGGCGTCGAACGGCTGGAGGTCCGGCAGGCCCTCCCCCGAGCCGATCAGCTTCACGGGGATCCCCAGCTCGCGGCGGATGGCCACCGCGATGCCGCCGCGGGCCGTGCCGTCGACCTTCGTCAGCACCACGCCGGTGAGGTCGGCCGCCTCGTCGAACAGGCGGGCCTGACTGAGGCCGTTCTGGCCCGTGGTGGCGTCGAGGACCAGCAGCACCTCGTGGGGGGCGTCGGGATCGATCTTGCCCACCACCGCGGCCACCTTGCGCAGCTCCTCCATGAGGTTGTGCTGCGTCTGGAGGCGCCCGGCCGTGTCGACGAGCACGACGTCGGCCCCGCGCGCCACCCCGGACGCGACGGCGTCGTAGGCCACCGCGCCCGGGTCGGCCCCCTGGGACTGGCGCACCAGCTGCGCGCCCGACCGCTCGGCCCAGACCGCGAGCTGGTCGATCGCCGCCGCGCGGAAGGTGTCGGCGGCGCCGATGACGACCCGCTGGTCGAGCTCGGCGAGCCGGTGGGCGAGCTTGCCGATGGTGGTCGTCTTGCCGCTGCCGTTGACGCCCACGATCAGGATCACGGTGGGCGAGCCGGTCAGGGGGATGCGCGGCGGCTCCGACGCCATGCGGGCGGCGATCGCCTCCCACAGGGCCCGCGACAGGTCGGCCCCGCTGACGATCCGCCCCTGAGTCGCCTGCGCACGCAGCTCCTCGACGAGGTCGAGCGTGGCGTCGACGCCGACGTCGGCCGTGATGAGGGCGTCCTCGAGCTCCTCCCAGGTCGCGGCCGTGACCAGCTTGGGGGCGAAGATCCCCGCCAGCTGGGGCGAGATGGTCTGGCGCGGCTTGGTGAGGTTGTCGCGCAGGCGCGAGAAGAGCCCGCGGCGCCCGGGCGACTCCTCGCCGGATGTGGCGGGCGCGAGCTCGAAGAGCTCCGCCCACGCCTCGCGATCGACGTCCGGCCCCGGGGGGCTCACGCCGAGCGGCCGCCCGGGATGGCGTGCAGCGCGCGGCGCACGTACGGCTCCGCCGGCCCCTCGACGTCGCGGCTGAGGCGCCGGGCCACCACCTGCGAGACGCCCTCGCCCCCCATCGTCACGCCGAAGAGGGTGTCGGCGGCCTCGACGGTGGGCTGCTGGTGGGTGATGAGGATGAACTGGGTGCTCTCGGCGAGGCGCGTCACGACCCCCAGGAACCGCCCCAGGTTGACGTCGTCGAGCGCCGCCTCGACCTCGTCGAGCAGGTAGAAGGGCGCCGGGCGGGCCATGGCGAGCGACAGCAGGAAGGCGAGCGCCACCAGCGATCGCTCCCCTCCCGACATCAGCGAGAGCGACCGCGCGCGCTTGCCGGCGGGCACCACCTCGACCTCGATGCCGGCCTCGCCCTCCTCGTCGGCGACGGCCCGCAGCCGTCCCTCGCCCCCGGGGAAGAGCAGCCCGCACACCTCGCCGAAGCGGTCGCGCAGGCCGGCGAACAGGGCGTCGAAGCCCTCGGCCACGGCCGTGTCGAGGGCGTCGAGGTGACCGCGCAGCGACGCGGCCGCCGACTCGAGGTCGTCGATCTGGGCGGCCATCTCGGACTCGCGCTCCCCCAGCTCCTCGCGCTCGCCCGCCGCGAGCGGGTTGACCTCGCCGAGCGCCGCGCGGCGGCGCTCCAGGTCCTCGAGGAGGGCGGCGGCCTCCTCGGGGGACGGCAGCTCGGCGTCCGGGGGCGGCGCGGGGCCCGCCTCCGCCGCCCGCTCGCCCGCGACGGCCTCGTCCACCTCGGCGCGGTGCGCCTCGTCGCCCGCGGCGGCGGCGCCGGCCTCGGCGGCCTCGACGCCCGCCTGCGCGCCCGACAGGTCGGCGTCGCGCTCGCGCACCTGTGCGGCGGCGGCGGCCAGGCGGGCCTGGGCGGCCTCGGCCTGCGGCGCGAGGGCGGCCGCCGCCGCCTCCAGGGCCCGGGCGGCGTGCCGGGCGGGGGCCAGGTCGGCGTCGGCGTCCTCGGTCTCCTCGGCGAGCGTCTCGGTGGCGGCGGCGCGGGCGCGCGCCTCGGCCTCGGCGGCGCGGGCGGCCGCCAGCGCGGTGCGCGCGTCGGCGGCGGCGGCGCTCGCGTCGCGGTGCTCGCGCGCGGCGGCGTCGGCGGCGGCGCGGGCCGCCGCCGCGGCCTCCGCGGCGCCGCGGGCGTCCTCGTGCGCGGATCCCCGCCGCCCGGCGGCGGCCTCGGCCTCCGCCGCCCGCGCGGCGGCCTCGGCCTGGTGGCGCTCCGCGTCGATCGCGGCCTGCGCAGCGCGCTCGGCGCGCCCGCCCGCCCGGGCTCGCGCGGCCGAGAGGCGCTGGGTCGCGCGGGCGCACGACCGCTCGGCCGCCCGCCGGCGGGCGATCAGGGCGACCTCGGCGGCCGCCGCGGCCGTGGCCTGCGCGGCGGCGGCGTCGGCCCCCGCGGCCGCCGCGGCCTCGGCCTCCCGGGCGCGGGCGTGGAGGGCGCGCCGCGCCCAGTCGCCGTCGGCGCGGGCCATCAGGCCGTCCGCCGGGCGCAGGGCGTGGCCGTCGGCAGTGACGACCAGGCCGCCCGTGCCGGGCGGCACGTCCTCGAGCCGGTCGACCAGCCAGGCGTCGGCCAGCAGGCGCTCCAGGTGCGGCCGCGCCGCGTCGGAGCAGGCCCTCACGAGACCCCAGAGGGGGCGCCCCCCGGGGGCGGGTCGGCCGGCGCGCGGGCCGGGGCGGGGACCGCGACGACGCTCGCTCCCTCCTCGAGCGCGGCGCGGCCCTCCTCGACCGAGCCGGCCGCGACCGCCTCGGCCAGGGCTCCCAGCGCCGCCGCGACCGCCCGCTCGGCGCCGGGCTCGACCTCGAGGCCGTCGCCGAGGCCGCCGGGCCGGGCCTCCCCGGCCGGCGCGAGCGCCCGCGTCGCCGCCCTGGCCTCGCGCAGCCGCTCGTCCGCGCCCGCGCGGATGGCGGCGGCGTCGGCCGCGGTCCGGGCGGCCGCCTCCTCGCGGCCGGCCCACAGGCGGGCGCGCGCGGCCGCGACCTCCTCGCGCCGCTCGTGGCGCGCGAGGGACGCGGCGTCGTCCTCCCCGCCGCCGAGGGCCTCGGCGCGCTGCCGGGCCTCGCGCAGGGCCTCGCCCGCCTCCGCGGCGCGGCGGCCCGCCTCGGCGGCGTCGCGGTCGGCGGCCGCGAGGGCCGCGGCGGCCAGGGCGGCGGCGTCCTCGCGGCGCCGGTGCTCGGCGCGGGCCTCTCCGTCGCGCTCCTCGGCGGCCGCCGCGGCGGCGTCGTCGCGCTGGGCCTCGGCCGCCGCGGCGGCGGCCTGCCCCGCGGCCTCCGAGACCGCGGCGACGAGCCCGCCCAGACGCTCGGCGGCGGCCCGGCGGCGCGCGGCGCGCTCCTCGGCCGCGCGCTGGGCCCCCGCCAGGCGCTCGCCGGCGAGCTCGGCGCGGCCCGCCGTGCGCTCGGCGGCGGTGCGGAGGGCGTTCTGGAGCTCCTGCGCGGAGGACGCGGCGGCGGCGGCGCGGTCGCGGGCCTCGCCGGCCTCGGCGCGCGCCCGGCGCGCGGCGGCCAGGGCCTCCGCGGCCTCGCCCGCCCGGGCCCGCAGGGCCTCCGCGGCCTCGGCGGCGGCGCGGTGCGCCGACGCGGCCGCGCCCGCGCGGGCCGCTCCCGCCGCCGCCCGGGCGGCGGCGACCTCGGCATCGAGGGCCTTCGCCCGCTCCGCGGCCCGCGCCTGGCGGTCCAGCGCACGGGCCCGGCCGCGGACCTCGCCCGCCAGGTCGCGCGCTCGGTCGAGCTTCTCGGCGACGCGCGCCAGCTTCTGCTCGGCCCGCCGGCGCCGGCGCTTGGCGACGGCGACGCCGGCCGCGGCGTCCACGATCGCCCGCCGCTCCACCGGCGTGCTCGTGCACAGCGCCTCGACCTGCCCCTGGCGGATGACGGCCAAGGCGTCCGGCCCCACCCCGCGCGCCGCCAATGCCTCCTGGACGTCGAGCAGGCGGCACCCGGTCCCGTTGAGCCGGTAGTCGGCGTCGCCCGCGCGGGTGAGCCGCCGCGAGGCCTCCAGCTCGGCCGGCCCCGGGTCGCCGGGGTCGCCCGACGCGATCACGAGCCCGACCTCGGCGAGCGGCGCCCCCGTGCGGCGCGGCCCGCCCGAGTAGAGCACCTCGCCCATGCCGCCGGCGCGGAGCCGCCCCGGGCGCTGCTCGCCGAGCGCCCAGATGACCGCCTCGGCGAGGTTGCTCTTGCCCGACCCGTTGGGGCCGACCACGACGTTCACCCCGGGCCCGAGCTCCAGCGTCGTGGGGTCGGCGAACGACTTGAACCCGCGCAGGGTGAGACGGCTCAGCACGGCTCGCCCCGGAGCGCCCGCAGGGCCCGGGCCGCGGCGGCCTGCTCGGAGGACTGCTTCGAGGGGCCCTCGCCCTCGCCGAGCGGCCGCCCGTCCACCAGGGCGCGGGTGGTGAAGACGCGCCTCTGGGGCGGCCCCTTGGCGTCCACCAGCTCGTAGGCCACGCCGAGGCGGCGCCGGGCCGCCTCCTCCTGGAGGGCCGTCTTGGGGTCGCGCGAGCCCGGCAGGGCCGCGTCGAGCGCGGGGGCGAAGGCCTCCAGCACCGCCTGCCGGGTGGCCTCGACGCCCAGGTCGAGCCACGCGGCGCCGATGACGGCCTCCGCGAGCGCGGCGCGCACGCGGGGCTGGGCGGCGAGCTCCGCGGCCTCGCGGGACTTCGCGGGGGGCGCGGCGGCGACGAGGGAGTCGGGGAGTCCGGAGGCGACGGCCGCCGCGGCACACGCGTCGCGGCCGACCACGGCCTGGCGCATCCACGACAGGTCCCCCTCGTCGGCGCCCGGGTGGCGCCGCATGAGCTCCTGGCTGACGATCACGCCCAGGGCGCTGTCGCCGAGGAACTCGAGCCTCTCGAAGGACGCCTCACGCCGGCGCGCCCACGAGCTGTGGGTGACGACCTGCCGGCGACGGGCGGGCGCGAGGCCCGCCATCAGGCGCGCCAGGCCGGCCCCGCCCGGATCCACGACGGTCAGGCGCTGTTGGCCACCACGAAGTCGACCGCCTGGCCCACCGTCGCGATCTTCTCCGCCTCCTCGTCGGGGATCTTGAGCTTGAACCTGTCCTCCATCTCCATGATCAGCTCGACCAGGTCGAGCGAGTCGGCGTTCAGGTCCTCTTGGAAGGACGACTCCTCGGTGACCTCGGCCGGGTCGACCCCCAGCTGCTCCACCAGGATGGCGCGGACCTCTTCGACGGCCTTGTCACGATCCAACCTGTCCCCCTTCCTTCGCGCCGACGGCTCGCCGGGCTCTGGGTGGTCAACCTACATGGGCGTTCGGACGATCCGGCCGCCCCGACGACGCCGGAATCCTACGCGGCGGGCGACCTCTCGGCGCCCTCGAGGGCGAGGGCCTCGGCGAAGTGCGCGGTGAGGTGCTCGCGCGTGCTCCGGGCCGCCAGCCGGACCGCGTTGGCGACGGCGCGGCCGGTGGAGTTGCCGTGGCCGATCACGGCGAGGCCGCGGACGCCCAGCAGCACCGCGCCGCCGTAGTTCTCGGGGTCGATGCGCTCGCGCATGCGCCGCATCGCCGGCCGCACGAGCAGGCCGCCGGCGCGCCCGGGGAGGGTGGAGCCCACGGCGGCGCGCACCTCGCCGAGCAGGAAGGCCGCGGTGCCCTCCATGGTCTTGAGCACCACGTTGCCCGTGAAGCCGTCGGTCACCACGACGTCGACCGTCCCGGAGAGGATGTCGCGCCCCTCGACGTTGCCGGCGAAGCCGGGGGTGTCGCGCAGCAGCGCGTGCGCCGCCAGCACGATCTCGCTGCCCTTCAGGGCCTCCTCGCCGATGGACAGGAGCCCGACGCGGGGCGCGGCGACGCCCAGCGCGTCGCGGGCGAACAGCCGCCCCATCAGGGCGAGCTGGGGGAAGTGCTCGGGGCGCGCCTCCGCGCTCGCGCCGGCGTCGAGCAGCACCACCGGCCGTCCCCCCTTCGCCGGCAGGGGCACGGCGATCGCCGGGCGGATGACCCCCGGGATGCGGCGCATGTAAAGCGTCGCCGCGGCGAGCGTGGCGCCGGTGTTCCCGGCCGACACGGCGGCGCCCGCCCGCCCCTCGCCCACGAGCCGGCACGCGGTCGAGACCGAGGCGCCGGGCTTCGCGCGTACCGCGCGGGCCCCCTCCTCGCCGGAGGAGACGGTGTCCGGCGCGTGCACGACCTCGATGCCGGGCGCGCCGGAGGCTCCCTGGCGCGCGAGCTCGGCCCCGAGGGCCGTCTCGTCGCCCACCAGCAGGACGCCGACGCCCTCGGCCGCGACCTCGACGGCGCCGGCCACCGGCGCCGACGGCGCGTCGTCGCCGCCCATGCCGTCCAGCGCGACCACGGCCTCGGCCGGCGACCCGGCCCCCGGGGCCTCGGGCGTGGTCGGCGAGCTACCCCTCGATCTCGACGACCGGGCGGCCGCGGTAGTAGCCGCAGACGCCGCAGACGTGATGGGTGCGGACCGGGCTCGAGCAGCGCGGGCAGCGCCCCATGCGCGTCGCCTCGATGGAGTGCGTCGCCCGCCGCGTGTCGCGGCGCTGCTTGGAGGTCTTTCGCTTCGGGACGGCCACGCGCTCACCCAACCGGTCGAGGGACTCGCGGAAGGGTAGCGGGCGACGGCGCCGGGGAAAAGGCGCCGCCGTGACGGGCGCCGTGACGCGCCCTCGACGCGAATCGGGGAGTATCCGGCATGCGGATCGAGAGAGGAGGGGCGATGAGTGTGCGCGTCGCGGTGGTGCAGGCGACCCCGGTGGTGCTCGACGCGGAGGCGACGGTCGAGAAGGCGTGCGACCTGATCGGCGAGGCCGGGGCGGGCGGCGCGCGGATCATCGCCCTGCCGGAGGTCTTCGTGTCCCTCTACCCCAGCTCGCGCTGGGCGCACCGCTGCGCGACCTTCGGCAGGGAGGGCGCCGAGGTGCACCGGCGCATGTGGGCCGGGGCAGTCGACGTGCCCGGGCCGCACACCGAGCGCCTGGGCGCGGCCGCCCGCCGGGCGGGGGCGTGGGTCGCGATCGGCGTCAACGAGCGCGACTCGGCCCGCCCCGGGACGCTCTGGAACACGCTGGTCTGGCTGTCGCCCGACGGGCGGCTGGCCGGGAGGCACCGCAAGCTCATGCCGACGCTGCACGAGCGGGTGTTCTGGGGCATGGGCGCGGGCGACGACCTGACGGTCCACCAGACGGACCACGGGCGCCTCGGCGGCCTGATCTGCTGGGAGAACTTCATGCCGGAGGCCCGCCAGGCCCTCCACCGCCAGGGCGTCGACTTCTACCTCGCCCCCACCGCCGACGACCGCGACATCTGGGTGGCGGCGATGCGCGCCTTCGCATTCGAGGCCGGCGCCTTCGTGCTCTCCCCGGTCCAGTACCTGCCAAAGACCGCGTTCCCGGCCGACTTCCCGCTCGCCGACGAGATCGCGGCCGGGCCCGACGAGCTGCTGCAGGGCGCGAGCCTGATCGCCGACCCCTGGGGCAACCTGCTCGCCGGGCCGGTCGCGGGGCGCGAGGAGATCCTCTACGCCGACTGCGACCCGGGGGCGATCATGGCGGCGCGGCGCGTGTTCGACACCGGCGGCCACTACAGCCGGCCGGACCTGACCCTGCCGTAGCTACCGGGAGCACCCCATCGTGAGCGCAGCCGACGAGACCGCCCGTTCCCACCATTCGATCGACTACGTCGAGATGGCCGTGACCGACATCCCGGCCGCCGCGGCCTTCTACGCCGCGGCGTTCGGCTGGGAGGTCGTCGACTACGGCCCCGACTACGCCGGCATCCGCAGCGAGGGCCGTGAGGTGGGGGGCCTGCGACGCGAATCCGAGGTCCGGGCCGGCGGGCCGCTGGTGATCGTCTACTCCGCGGACCTCGAGGGCAGCCTCGCGGCCGTGACGGACGCCGGCGGGACGGTCCTCGGGCCGATCTACGGATTCCCCGGCGGGCGCCGGTTCCACTTCGCCGACCCCGCCGGCAACGAGCTCGCGGTCTGGTCGGAGCGCTAGGAGTCTGCGCGGTCCTGGCGCTCGGACAGCTCGCGCAGCGCGTCCCAGCGCGGGTCGGTCTCGACGGCGACGCAGCCGCAGTCCACCGCGTCGCGGTTCGCGCCGCAGCTCGGGCAGAGGCCCGCGCAGTCCTCCCGGCACAGGACCACCGTCGGCACGGCCTCCGCGATCGCGTCGCGCGCCCACGCGGCGACGTCGAGGCGGAGGTCTTCGACGTAGGCCGAGTCGAGGTCCTCGTCGAAGGGAGCGTCGCGGGGGCGGCCCTCGGCGCTGAACTCGTCGCTCTCGACCTCGAGCCGTAGGCGCGCCTCCTCCAGGCAGCGCCAGCACGGCCCCACCAGCTCGACCGCGGTCCGCAGGCGCAGGTGGAGGCCCGAGAGGGAGCGCGAGGCGCGGAGGTCGACCTCGGGCTCGGCGGGCTCGACGCGGTAGTCCAGCCCCCCGAGGCGGAGCTCGACCCGCGGCACCGCGACCCGCAGCCGGGCCTCTGCGCCCGGCGCGAGGTCGAGTGCGCGGAGGTCGATCCTCGCGTCGGCCTCCGCCACGCCCCGCCCCCTAGACGGCGGGCTCCTGCGGGACGGCGTCCGGCTCGAGCGACCGCTCCTCGGACGGCCCCTGCAGGCGCTCGCGGCCGCGCTGGACCGCCTGGAGGAACTTGCCGAGGTTCACCTCGAGGGTGCCGAGCACCTCGTCGGCGTAGTCCTCGGCGCCCAGCCGCACCTCGCGCTCGCGCTGGCGCGCCTCCTCGAGGATCTCGGCCGCCTCGCGCTCGGCGCGCTTGACGACCTCCTGCTCGGAGGCCTCCTGGGAGGCCTTGTCGCGGGCGTCGGCCACGATCCGCTCGGCCTCGCGCTTGGCCTCGGCCAGCATCTCCTGGCGCTCCTTGACGATCCAGCGCGCCTGCTTGACCTCTTCGGGGATGGTCGAGCGCATCTGGTCGAGCAGCTCGTAGATGGCGTCGCGGTCGATCCGCACCTGGTCCGTCAGCGGCACCGCCCGCGCGTTGTGGATCAGGTCGTCCAGCTTGTCGATGAGCTCCAGTACGTCCAACGCACCCTCCTAAGGGACCGAGCCGGGACCCGGACGATGCCGCGCCCGCAACGCCTGCGCGACGTGGGCTGGGACCCAGTCATCGACCGCGCCCCCCCATGCCGCCACCTCCCGGACGCCGCTCGAGCTGATGAAGCTGTACTGCGGCGACGCCGGCAGATAGACGGTTTCGATCTCGGCCGCCAAATGCCTGTTGAGCTGCGCCATCTGGAACTCGTAGTCGAAGTCCGAGATGGCCCTGAGCCCTTTTACCAGAACCGAGGCCCCCAGGTTGCGGGCGTGCTCGGTGATCAGGGTATTGAAGCCCTCCACCCTGACGTTGTCGAGGTGGGTCACGCTCTGCTCGACCATGCCGATGCGCTCCTCGGCGTCGAACAGGGGCATCTTCTTGACCGATCCGGTGGTCACCGACACCACCAGCTCGTCGAAGAGCCGCGCGGCGCGCTCGATGACGTCCACGTGGCCGTTGGTCACGGGGTCGTAGGTCCCCGGGCACACGGCGATGCGGTAGCCGTTGACCCTCACGGGCCCTCGAGACGCAGGACGCTGAGGGCCGTGTCGCCGTAGGCCCGGTCGGTGCGCGAGGCGATCCGGAGCCCCTCCGGCACGGGGTCGGGGACGGTCGACGGGCGCTCGATCACCACGGTCCCCCCCGGGCTCATGAGGGGCGAGAGCGCCGCGCCCATGCCCCCCGCGATTCGGGGCACGAGGCTATAGGGGGGGTCACAGAGGCACAAGCCGAACCGGCGCCCGGCGGCCCGCTCGGCGGCGAGCGCGGCGCGCCAGTCGCGCCGCACGACCCGGGCCCGGCCCTCCAGGCCGAGGGCCGCGGCGTTGGCGCGGATGGCGTCGGCCGCCCGGGGCGACCGGTCGACGAAGGTCGCCGTCGCGGCGCCGCGCGAGAGGGCCTCGAGCCCGAGCGCCCCCGAGCCGGCGAAGAGGTCGAGCACGTCCACCCCGTCGACCGGCCCCACGATGGCGAAGATGGCCTCCCGCACGCGGTCGGACGTCGGGCGCGTCGCCCGCCCCGCCGGCGCCGCGATGCGGCGCCCGCGGTGGGTGCCCGCCACGATCCTCATGCGTCCAGGAGCCGCGGGAGGGCGTCGAACCGCTCGAGCACGGCGGCGCGCAGCAGCAGGTGCTCGGGGCGCGTCAGCCGCGGGTCGGCCGCGAGCGTGCGGCGGGCCAGGTGGCGGGCCTCGGCCAGCTCGCGCCGGTCGCGCCCCAGCCGCGCGACGCGCAGGTCGGTGGCCCCGGCCTGCCGCACCCCCATGATGCTCCCCTCGCCCCGGATCTCGAGGTCCAGCTCCGCCAGCCGGAAGCCGTCGCCGGTCTGGGTGAGCGCCTCGAGGCGGCGGGCGCCGTCCTCGGTGACCGGCTCGCCGAACAGGAGGCAGAGGCCGGGGTCGGTCCCGCGGCCGACCCGCCCGCGCAGCTGGTGCAGCTGGGCGAGGCCGAAGCGGTCGGCCCCCTCGACGATGATCGTGGTCGCGTTGGGGACGTCGATCCCCACCTCGACGACGGTCGTCGCCACCAGGACGTCGGTGCGGCCCTCGGCGAAGTCGGCCATGGCGGCCCGCTTGTCGTCGGCGCGCTGGGCGCCGTGGGCGAGCCCGACCGTGAAGGCGGCGAGCGGCCCGGCCCGCAGGCGCTCGGCCTCGCTCGTGGCCGCGCGGGCCTCGGCGGCCTCGCCCTCCTCGACGAGCGGGCAGATCACGTACGCCTGCCGCCCGGCCCGCAACTCCGCCCGCACCAGCTCGTAGGCCTCCTCGCGGTCGGCCTCCCGCACCCACCGGGTCTGAACGGGGCCCCGGCCCGGCGGGCGCCCGCGGATCGTTGACACCCTGAGGTCCCCGTAGGCCGTCAGGGCGAGCGTCCGCGGGATCGGGGTGGCGGTCATGTAGAGCAGGTGGGCAGCCGCGCCCGGGCCGGCCGCGGCGGCGGCCCGCTCGGAGAGCGCCTGGCGCTGCTCGACGCCGAAGCGGTGCTGCTCGTCAACCACCGCCAGCCCGAGCCGGCCGAAGGCGACCCCTTCCGACAGGAGCGCCTGCGTGCCGACGGCGACCGGCGCCGTGCCGGTGCGCAGCGCCAGCAGCCGCCGCTGGCGCTCGGCGCCCGTCACGCGGCCGGTGAGCAGGACCGGCGCGAGCCCCGCCGGGGCGAGCAGGGCGTCGAGCGTCCGCAGGTGCTGCTCGGCGAGGGTCTCGGTGGGCACCAGCAGCGCCGCCTGCGCGCCCGCCTCGACGGCCTGGCAGATCGCGAGCGCCGCCACGACGGTCTTCCCCGACCCGACCTCGCCCTGCAGCAGCCGGCGCATGGGGCGGTCCCGGGCCAGGTCGCGCCCGATCTCCCGCGCGGCGCGGCGCTGCTCCGGCGTGAGCGCGAACGGGAGCGCGGCAAGGACCGCCTCCGCCCTCTCCCCGGTCGGCCGCAGCCGCGGCGCCGCCCGCGTGCGGGCCTGGGTCCGGCGCACCGCCAGGAGGCCGAGCTGGAGGACGATGAGCTCCTCCAGCACCAGGCGCCGCCGCCCGAGGCGCGCCTCGGCCCGGGAGCGCGGGAAGTGGACGGCCACCAGCGAGTCGGCCGCGCCGCCGATCGCCAGGCGCAGCCGCATCCACGCGGGCAGGCGCTCGGGGGCCGCCCGCGCGAGCGGGCGCGCGAGGTCGACCAGCTCGCGGATGCGCCGGGCCGGCAGCTGCTCGGTCGCCGGGTAGACCGGCACGAGCCCCTGTGTGTGGACCCCCTCCGACCCGCGCCCGCCGAGCACCTCGTGACCGCGCACGGCCATCTCGCGCCGCCCCGCGTCCGAGAGCCGCCCGCGCAGGAGCAGCTCGTCGCCGGGCTGAAGCACGCGCGCCAGATGGTCCTGGTTGAACCACAGGGCCGCCATGCGCCCGCTGTCGTCGTGGACGCGGGCGCGCACCAGCCGCAGGTTCCGCCGCCGCGTGCGCTGGACCGCGATGTCGTCGAGCCGCACCCTCACCGTCGCCTCCTCGCCCGCGACGAGCGTGGCGACGGGCCGGGCGTCCGCGTCGAAGTCCTCGTAGCGCGCCGGCAGGTGCTCGAGCAGCGCGCCGACGCTCCCGATGCCGAGCGCCCGCGCCCGCTCCGCCGTGACGCGGCCGACGCCCGGCAGGTCGGTCAGAGGCGCGTCGAAGGCCTCGGGCCCGGGGCGCCGCGCAGGCGGCGGCGCGGGCCATCCCTCCGCCCGGGCACGGCCGAGCGGAGGGAGCGGGAGGGCCGCGGGATCCGTCGCGGTTGCGCGGGCGGGCACCGAACGAGCATAATCCGGGGTCGCTCGGACGCCCCCGGCGTCCCATCCTGCACACGAGGCGAGGCGAGGAACGGCGACATGGCGAAGGTCTGCAGCGTCTGCGGTCGGTCACCGGCGTTCGGGAACAACCGCAGCCACTCGATGCGCGCCACCCCGCGCCGCTTCAACGTGAACGTCCAGAAGGTGCGGATCATGCAGGGGTCGACCCCCGTCCGCGCCTACGTCTGCACCCGCTGCCTCAAGGCGGGCAAGGTGGTCAAGGCGGTCTAGCCGCTAGCGCCTGACGATCCGGGTGCTGATCGTCACCTCGGCGTCGAGCCGCGGCACCGACTGGGCCTTGAACGTCTTGCTCTGGGAGTACTGGACCTTCCAGATGCCCGTGTTCGGGTTCCGGACCGGGAAGGCGCGCCTGACCGTCAGCAGGCCGCAGGGGTTGCTGGCCCGGCCCAGCTTCACGCTCGCGCGCAGCTTGCCGTTGAAGCGGAAGTGGCCGTAGATCGGCTGGTCCGGAGTGAAGCCGGAGAACTTGTAGGTCTTCGGGACCGACGGCTGGCCCGACCTCGGGGTCACGCTGAACGCGAGGGGGGCGGTGCGCACGCGCGTCGCCACGGCGCCGGCCGCCGGGTCGGTGGCGACGATGTCGAGGGGCGACGACTTGGGGGCGTCGAGGTCGAGGCGGGAGAGGATGTTCAGCCCCGTGACGAAGCTGCCGTCGGCGCCGACGAGCGCGTTCGCCGGCGTGCCGCCGTAGTTGATCGGCACGATGGCCCCCGGCGTGAAGCCGGCGCCGGTGATGACGAGCGGCCGGTTCACCAGCTGGCCGTTGGGGTCCTGGCCGGGCTTGGCGCAGACCTGGTCGGCCGTGATCGTGGCGCCCGCGGCCGCGGCGGTGGGGATCGCGGCCAGGGCGGGTGCGGCGACGGCCGCCAGTAGCCAGCGGCGACGCAGGGTCGGTGCGTGGGCTTTCATCTACCTCTCTCCTCGGATCATGTGATCGGTCCACCCCCGTCGATGACGGTAGCCGCCTGCGATCCGGGCGAAAACGGCAGGCTGGGCGGACGGCCGAGAACTTACGAAAACCTCAAAGTCGAGCCGGGGCGCGGGGCACGGCTACCGGCCCGGCGACACCGTCACGGACGCCTCGAGGCGCGGGTACGACCGGGCCCGGAAGGACCGCCGCTGGTCGAACTGGATCCGCCAGACGCCGGCCTGGGCGTCGCGCACAGGGATCTGATCGCGCCGGGCGGTCAGCGTGCCGCAGGGCCCTGCCGCGACGCCCATCCGCGTCCGGGCCCGCACCTTGCCGCGGTACAGGTAGTGGGCGTAGATGGGCCGGCCCGGGACGAACCCGGAGAACCTGAAGGTCACCGTGGCCGACGGCCGCGCCTGCCGCGGACGGGCGCTGAACGCGAGCGGCGCGGTCAGGATCCGCAGCGTGTTGCTCTGACCCAGGACCGGGTCGGTGGCGGTGACGGCGATCGTCCTCAGGCGGGGGACGTGGCGAATCACCAGGTCGCCCACCTCGAGCTGGGCCGCCCAGAACTGGGTCGGCTCGGGGATCGTGGTGAAGCGCTTGCCGGCCCGGTCGATGACGACGGCCGCGCCGGGCGTGAAGCCCGCGCCCTCGAGGTTGAGGAACGGGGCGTACACGACCCCGCCGGGCAGCTGCCGGGGCCGCAGGCAGGTCGCGTCGGTGACGATGGTCGGCGCCGCCGCGGCCAGCGCGGGCCCGGCCAGCAGCGCCGCCGGGAGGGCCGCCGCCGCGGCCAGGAGCGTCCGGCGACGGCTCACAGGTGCTCCCGGACGAGGTTGGCCATGACCACCGCCGCGTCGGCGGCGTCCGCGCCCGCGTTGCCCACCGCCCCGCCGGCCCGGGCCTCGGCCTGGGCGATGTTCTCGGTGGTCAGGACGCCGAAGGCCACCGGGATCCCGGTGTCGAGCCCGACCGCCGACAGCCCGCTCGCGGCGGCGTGGCAGATGTGGTCGTAGTGCGACGTCTCGCCGCGGATGACGGCCCCCAGAGCGATGAGGGCAGCGTAGCGGCCCGTCTGCGCCATCGTCTTCGCCGCCAGCGGGAGCTCGAAGGCGCCCGGCACCCAGCGCTCGTCGAGGTGCCCCTCGGGCAGGCCGGCCTCGGCCAGGCGCGCGCGCGCGCCCTGCAGCAGGCGCTCGCCCAGGTCGCGGTGGAAGCCCGCCACGAGGGCCGCCATGCGCGGCGTCCCCTCCAGCCGGGGCGCCGGGGCCGGCGCGTCGCCCCGCGCCATCAGCCGGAGGGCTCGTCGGCCGGCGCGTCGGCGTCGAAGCGCAGGTCCTGGTGGTGGAGGATGTGGCCCATCTTGTCGCGCTTGACCCGCAGGTAGTCGGCGTTGTCCCCGTTGGGGTCCATCTCGATCGGCACGCGGTCGAACCACCGACAGACCGTACCCCTCCAGGCCGACGATCTTCTTGGGGTTGTTGGTGAGCAGGCGGATCGAGCTCAGGCCGAGATCGACCAGGATCTGGGCCCCGATGCCGTAATCGCGCAGGTCGGGCGGGAACCCGAGCTCGAGGTTCGCCTCGACCGTGTCGAGCCCGCGGTCCTGGAGCTCGTAGGCGCGCAGCTTGTTCAGCAGGCCGATGCCGCGCCCCTCCTGGGCGATGTAGAGCAGCACGCCCTCCCCCTCCTCGGCGATCGTCCGCATCGCCGCCTTCAGCTGGGCGCCGCAGTCGCAGCGCTGCGAGCCGAAGACGTCTCCGGTGAGGCACTCCGAGTGCACGCGCACCAGCACCTCCTGGGCGCCGTCAACGTCGCCCTTCACCAGCGCGAGGTGGTGCTTGCCGTCGATGATCGAGCGGTAGCCGACGGCGGTCCACTCGCCGAACTCGGTGGGCAGCCGGGCCGCCGTCCCCCGCTCGATCAGGCGCTCGGTGCGCCGCCGGTGCTCGATGAGCTGGGCGATCGTGATCATCTTCAGCCCGTGCTCGGCCGCGTAGGGCACCAGGTCGGGGACCCGGGCCATGGTGCCGTCGTCCTTCGAGATCTCGCAGATGACGCCGGCGGGGATCAGGCCCGCGAGCCGGGCGAGGTCGACCGCCGCCTCGGTGTGGCCGGCGCGCTCGAGCACCCCGCCCGACCGCGCCCGCAGCGGGAAGACGTGCCCCGGCTTGACCAGGTCCTCGGGCCCCGAGTCGGGGTCGATGGCGACCATGATCGTGCGCGACCGGTCGGGCGCGGAGATGCCCGTGGTGATGCCGTGCCGCGCCTCGATCGCCTCGGTGAAGGCCGTGGCGTTGGGGGCCTCGTTGCGCCGCACCATCGGCTTGAGGCCGAGCTGCTCGCAGCGCTCCTCGGTGAGCGACAGGCAGATGAGCCCGCGGCCGTGGGTGGCCATGAAGTTGATGGCCTCGGGCGTCGCGAACTGCGCCGCCATCACGAGATCGCCCTCGTTCTCGCGGTCCTCGGAGTCGAGGATCACGACCATGCGGCCCGCGCGGATCTCCTCGATCGCGTCGGCCACGGAGGCGAAGCGGGCGGTGCTGCTCGTCATCCGGCGTCCTTCCCACGCGGTCGATAGGGGGCTGCCAGCGCCTCGACGTATTTTGCCACCACGTCAACCTCGAGGTTGACGGCGTGCCCCACCGCCCCCGGGCCGAGGGTCGTGACGGCCATCGTGTGGGGGATCAGCGCCACCGTGAACGCGTCGGGCAGCCGGCCGGCGACCGTGAGGCTGACGCCGTCGACCGCGACGCTGCCCTTCTCGACCACGTAGCGCAACAGGACGGCCGGCGCGGCCACCTCGAGCACCGTGCTCTCGCCCTCCGGCCGCGCCGCCCGGACCGTCCCGACCCCGTCAACGTGGCCCTGCACCAGGTGGCCGTCGAGCCGGTCGCCCAGCCGCATCGGGCGCTCCAGGTTCACGCGGTCGCCGGGCGCGAGGGCGCCGAGGGCCGTGCGCCGCAGCGTCTCCGCGACGGCATCGACCGCGAAGCCGCCGCCGGTCACCTCGATCGCGGTCAGGCAGGCTCCGTTGACGGCCACCGAGTCGCCGACGCGAAGGCCGTCGAGCACCGCGGACGCCGAGATCTCGAGGCGGGCGCCGTCCTCGCCGGGGCGCACCCGCGCGACGCGCCCCGCCTCCTCGATCAGCCCGGTGAACATCAGGCGGCCGCCGGGAGCGGCCGCAGGCGGCCCGTGACCAGCAGGTCCTCCCCCACCGCCTCGGCCCGCTCGCCGGCCAGGCGCGGCGCCAGGGCGAGGCTCGCGGCGCCCGCGCCGGCGAGGGCCGACGGCGCCTCGCGGCCGCCGATCAGCATCGGGGCCAGGAACCAGGCGACCCGGTCAACCGCCCCGGCGGCGACCAGCGCGCCCGCCAGCTCGGCCCCGCCCTCCACCAGCAGGGACTGGACCTCCCGCTCCCCCAGGGCGCGCAGGCCGGCGGCGACGCGCCGGGCGGGCCCGCCCTCCAGACGGGCCACCTCGGCGCCGGCCGCCTCGAGCGCGGCGACCCGCGCGACGGGCGCGTCGGCGGCCGCGAGCACGATGAGGCGGTGCTCCCCGGCGCTGTGAACCAGGGCGGAGCGCAGCGGAAGCCGGGCCGCCGAGTCGAAGACCACGCGGGCGGGCTGGCGCACCGGACCCTCGACGTCGCGGGCCGTGAGCATGGGGTCGTCGGCGATCGCCGTGCCCAGGCCGACGCCCACGGCGTCGCTGTCGGCGCGCCAGCGGTGGACCAGCTCGCGCGCCCCGGGGCCCGAGATCCAGCGACTCTCGCCCCCGGCCGTGGCGATCTTGCCGTCCAGGCTCGTGGCGAGCTTCAGGGTCACGTGGGGCAGGCCGGTGGCCGCCCATGTGAGGAAGGGGGCGTTCAGCTCCGCGCACGCCTCGGCGTCGGCGCCCTCGGCGAGGGCCACGTCGACCCCGGCGGCGCGCAGCACCGCGCTCCCGCCGTCGCGGCCCCGCTCGAGCGGGTCGGGCAGCCCCACCACGACCCTGGCGACGCCGGCCTCGACCAGGGCGCCGGCGCACGGCGGCGTGCGCCCGTGGTGGGAGCAGGGCTCGAGCGTGCAGACCACGGTCAACCCGCGCGCGGCCTCGCCGGCCGCCGCGAGCGCGGCGGCCTCGGCGTGCGGCAGGCCCGGGCCCTCGTGCCAGCCCTCGGCCACGGCCCGGCCGTCGCGCAGCACCACCGCTCCGACGAGGGGGTTGGGGCTCACGCGGCCCCTTCCCCGCAGCGCCAGCTCCCGCGCCCGCGCCAGCGCGTCGCGCTCCGCGCCGGAGAGGCTCATCCCACGGCCAGGGCGGCCAGCTCGGCGTAGGCCGCGACCGGATCGGCCGCGCCGAAGATCGAGGACGCCGACACGAACAGGGCCGCGCCCGCCTGCCGGACGCCGGGCAGGGTGTCGGCTCCGATGCCGCCGTCGACCTCGATGGCGGCGCGCCCGGGCAGCAGCTCCCGCAGGCGCGCCACGCGCGCCGGCGTCGTCGCGATGAACGACTGCCCGGCGAATCCCGGGTTCACGGCGAGCACGTTGACGTAGTCGACCTGCTCGGCCAGGTCGGCGGCGTGCTCGACCGGCGTCCCGGGGTTGAGCGCCAGCCCGGCGAGGCAGCCGGCCTCCCTGATGAACGAGAGCAGGCGGTGCGGATGGGGGTCGGCCTCCAGGTGGACCGAGATGGCGTCGGCGGCGCCGGCGAAGATGGGGACCACCTCGAAGGGGCGGGCGACCATCAGGTGCACGTCCACCAGGCCCCCCGCCGCGTGGATCGGCCCGGCGACCGCCCGGACGAAGTCGGATCCGAGGGTGAGGTTGGGCACGAAGTGCCCGTCCATCACGTCGATGTGGAAGGCCCGCGCGCCGGCGGCGATGAGCGCGTCGAGCTGCTCGCCCACGCGCAGCGGGTCGGCCGACATCAGCGACGGGAGCGCCACACCCTCGGACGGCAACGCGCTCACGCGGCCCTCATCCGGGCGATGAAGAAGCCGTCGGTGCCGTCCCGGTGCGGCAGCGTCAACAGGGCGCGGGGCCGGCGCGGGTGGGCGAGGCCCGGGTGGTCGGCGCCCAGGTCGTCGAGCGCGGCGCCCGCCGCGTCGACGACGTCCTCGTTCTCCTCGGCGATCAGCGTGCAGGTGGAGTAGACCACCCGGCCGCCGGGGCGGGCGAGGGCGAGCGCGCGCTCGAGAAGCTCGGACTGCAGGCGGGCCAGCGGCTCGAGGGCCTCCTCGCGGCGGCGCCAGCGCGCGTCGGGGCGCGCCGACAGCACGCCGAGTCCCGTGCACGGCGGGTTAACCAGCACCGCGTCGTAGCCGCCCGGAAGCGGCACCTCGCGGGCGTCGCCCTCCACGATCTCGACGGCCGCGCCCATGCGGCGGGCCAGGTCGGCCAGCGCGCGCGCCCGCGCGGGCCGCAGCTCGACGGCGGTGATGCGGGCGCCCCCGCGCGCCAGCGCGGCCAGGTGGGTCGTCTTGGCGCCCGGGGCGGCGCAGAGGTCGAGCACGCGCTCGCCCGGGCGGGGATCGACGACGCGCGCGACCAGCTGGGACGCCCGGCTCTGGCCCATCGCCAGACCGCGGGCCCACGCGCGCGAGTCCTCGAGCGCGAACGGCGCGGAGAGCACGTACGCCTCGGGCGCCATGGCCTCGTCGCGGGCCCACCCGGGGGGCAGCTCGGCCTCGAGGCCGGCGCGCGGGCCGCGCAGCGGGTTCCAGCGCAGGGCCGACTCGGCCGGCAGGGCCGCCGCCTCCATCACCCCGACCGCGTCGGCCTCGCCCAGCTCGTCGATGAGCCGCCGTGCGATCCAGTCGGGCATCGAGTGGCGCACGCCGGCGGAGGCGGGGCCCTCCGCGTCGAGGCCGGCCAGCAGCGCCGGCCCCTCGTCGGCGATGCGGCGGAGCACGGCGTTGACGACCCCCGCGCGGGCCGACGCGCGGGCCTTCGGGCCGCGGAGCGCCCGCGCCTGGCGCACGGCTTGGTCAACGGCCGCGCGGGCCGGAACGCCGTCCGAGAACGCCAGCTCGTAGGCGCCGATCCGCAGGATGTCGCGCACCGCCGGCTCCAGCGCCGCCGGCCGGTCGAGCGCCCCGTCGATGAGCCAGTCGAGCGTGCGGCGCCGCTGGACCGCGCCGTAGGCCAGCCGGGTCGCGTGCGCGCGCGCCCGCGGGTCGAGGTCGGCGCGCCGGGCCTCGGCGGCCAGGGCCCGGTCGGCGTAGGCGCCGTCGTCGACGCGGCGCAGCACGCGCAGCGCGACGTTGCGCTCGCGGGCGATCCCGTTCGCGCCCTCAGCCACCGGCCGCCCCCACCTCCAGCGGCCCGCGCCAGCCGCGCAGGAACGCCGCGGCGTCCATGCGGCCCTTGCCGGGCGGCTGCAGCTCGAGCAGCTCCAGCGAGCCCGCCGGCGTGCCGGCCACCAGCCGCCCGCCGTCGGCGGACACCCCGGGCGGGGCGCCCTCGGTCCGCGCCTGCGCCGACCAGACCTTGAACGGCTGCCCGCCGATCGCCAGCGTCGCGCCGATGTGGGGCGAGAGGGCCCGCACCCGCCGGGCCAGCTCGGCGGCCGGACGAGAGAGGTCGAGCCCGCGGTCGTCGGCCGTGATCTTCGGCGCGAGCGAGACGCCCTCGGCGGGCTGGGGGACGGGACGCAGCCGCCCGGCGTCGAGGTCGTCGAGCACCTCCGCCAGCAGCGGCCCGCCGATCTCGGAGAGGCGCGCGGTGAGCGACCCGGCGTCCTCCTCGTCCCCGACCTCCACCCGTCGCGACGCGAGCATCGGCCCCGTGTCCAGGCCCGCGTCCATCTGCATGATCGTGACGCCGGTCTCGGCCGCGCCGTCCATGATCGCGCGCTCCACCGGGGCGGCGCCGCGGTAGGCCGGCAGCAGGGAGAAGTGGACGTTGATGCAGGGCCAGCGCGCGAGCACGGCATCGCGCAGGATCTGGCCGAACGCCACCACCGCCAGGGCGCGCGCACCCGAGCCGGCGATCTCCTCGATGACCTCGGGCTCGTTGATCGTGGCCGGGCGCAGGACGGGGATCCCGAGCTCGCCCGCCGCGGCGGCGACCGGCGTCGGCGAGGGACGGCCGGAACGCCCCCGGGCGCGGTCGGGCTGGGTCACGGCCACGGCCACCTCGTGCCCGCCCTCCACCAGCGCGCGCAGCGGCGGCACCGCCGCTGCCGGGGTCCCGGCGAAGGCGACCCTCACGGGGACGCTAACCCCCGTCGCGCAGCGCCCGGAGGGCCTCGCGGCGCTGCTCGGGCGCCGTGCGGTCGAGGATCAGCACGCCGTCGAGGTGGTCGAGCTCATGCTGGATGACCCGGGCGCCGAAGCCCTCGGGCTCGAGCTCGAAAGGGCGGCCGGCGACGTCCTGGGCCGCGACCCGGATGGCCACGGAGCGGGCCACGTTGACCGAGATCTCCCCGATCGAGAGGCAACCCTCGGAGTCGACGTCCTCATCCTCCGAGCGCCAGACGATCCGGGGGTTGCAGAGCGCGACCACGTCCTCGCCCTCGTCCCCGATGCGCACCACCACGAGGCGCCTCAGCGAGCCCACCTGGGGCGCCGCCAGGCCGACGCCGCGGGCTTCGACCATGATCGCCGCCATCCGCTCGGCCTCGTCGGCCAGCGCCTGGTCGAACTGCGTGATCTCGAGCGTGGGGGCGCGCAGCACGGGGTCGCCGAACTGGCGGATGTGGGCGAGCGCGGCGAGCCGCCGGCGCTCGAGGACGGGGTCGTCGAGGGCGCGCGAGGACACGTTTCGACTCTAGCAGCGCCCCGCTCGGCGCCCGCCCGCGCTCAGAGGGTCGCGGCGTACCGCTCGGGGGCGTCCTGGCGCCCGCGCACGAGCACCACGTCGTCGCCCCGCACGAGCAGCGCCCAGCGGTCCTCGCGCCCGAGGATGTCGACCGGCGACGCGGCGAGCAGGCCGATCTCCCGGTCGTCGACGACCAGCGGCCCGACCCACATCAGGGGCCCCGAGAGCGCCTCCGCGGCCGCCTCGAGCTCGCGCGGCCCGCCGGGGACCGACACCACCCGGACGTCGCCGACGTCGGCCGCGGCCGCCCCGGGGACACCCGCGAGCCCCGGCAGGTCGTCGGCGCGCGCGGGGCGGGCCGGGACCTGGCCGCCGCCGGGCCCGGGCACCGTCAGCGGGGGCTCGGTGACCACGGTCTCGAGCGCGGCCGGGGGCGCCTGCTCGCCTCCACCCAGGGTCAGCGCGACGCCGGTCGCCGCGGCGGCGGCCACGGCCACGCCCGCGATGGCCGCCACCAGGGGGCGCGCGAGCCTCCGCGGCGCGCGCCGCGCCGCGCGCGCCGCCGCGGCCGGGCGCAGCGAGGCGACGAGCTCCGCGGCGCCCGCGGGGCGCGCGGCGGGGTCCTTGGCCAGCCCGCGCCGCAGGGCGGCGTCGATCTCGCGCGGCAGCCCGGGCCGCAGGGACGAGGCCCGCGGCGGCTCCTGGGTGAGGTGGGCGTAGAGCGTCGCCGGGACGCCGTCGGCGCGGAACGGCGGGCGGCCCGTGAGGGCCTCGAAGGCCACCGCAGCGAGTCCGTACCGGTCCGAGGCGGCCTCGGCGGGCCCGCCGGCGATGACCTCGGGGGCCAGGAACCCGGCCGTCCCGACGAGCAGCCCCTCGCCGGTCATGGCCGTCGCGTCGATGCGGCGGGCGATGCCGAAGTCGCCCAGCCAGGGCCCCTCGGGGTCGAGCAGGATGTTGGCGGGCGTGACGTCGCGGTGGACCAGGCCCGCGGCGTGCGCGGCGTCGAGCGCGGCGGCCACCGGGCCGAGCACGGCGACGGCCTCCGCCGGGTCGAGCGGACCGGCGGCCAGGCGGCCGGCGAGGCTGCCGCCGCGGGCCAGGGCCATCACCAGGTAGCCGCGGCCGTCCTGCTCGCCCGCGTCGAGGACCGGGACGATGTGAGGGTGGCGCAGCGCCCGCAGGGCGTCGTGCTCGCGCCGGAACCGCACCCGGAACGCGGGGTCCGACCAGGCGGCGCGCCCCACCAGCTTCAGGGCGGCCCGTCGGCCGTCGGCCGCGTGGCGGACGCGGTGGACGACGGCCTGGCCCCCTCCCCCGATGCGCTCCTCGAGCTCCCAGGCCCCGACGAGCTGCCCCTGGCCGACGGCCGTCACCGGCGGGCCGGCAGAAGCGCGCGGGCGGTCGACTGGGCCCAGGCCCGCGCCGCGACGTAGTCGCCGGGCCCCGCGACCTCCAGGCGCGTCCAGCCGTCGCCGCCGCCCGCGAAGCCCGGCCCGGAGTCGTCGCTCGCCAGGCCCAGGCGCAGGCCGCCGCCCTCGAGCGCGATCTCGGCCACGGCCTCGCCGGTGCGCGGGAACGCGACCCGGGCCGCGCCGTCCTCGTTCTGGATCAGCGGCGCCGGGGCGAGCTCGTTGAGGTCGAAGAACATGCCCGCCAGGCTGGGACGCAGGGCCGCGCCCACCATCGGCATCAGCCCCTCGAGGCGGTAGAGCTCGGCCACCCGGGGCGTCAGGAAGTACTCGGCCTCGCGCAACAGCAGGAGGTCGGTGCCCTGGGCCGCGCCGCGCTCGGGCCGCTCCTGGACCCAGTCGCGCACGCGCAGCCAGCTGCGGTGGCGGATGTTGCGCAGCCCGCCGGCGACCGCGTCCAGCACCGCCGGCGGCGGCTTGCGGTCGGGCGTCAGGGCGATGACGATGCAGCGGTCGGCCGAGGCGGTGAGGGCCTCGTAGGTCGCCACCAGCCGCTCCGCCTCGTCGGCGTCGAACGCCAGCGTGGCCTGGATCGCGAACGTCCACCCCGCCCCCCGCGCCACCACGTCGGCCACCAGCCCGTCGGGCGAGTCGACGAGCGGGCGCTGCTCGCGCACCAGCAGCGCGTCGGCGTCCGGCAGCGCCTCGCCCGAGATCTCCTCGACCAGCGCCGTGCGCGTCTCCGGCCCTCCGAGCGCCAGGAGGGTGGCGACGACGTGGACCCACTGCTCCCGGGGGTCGGACGACGCCTCGAACAGGCGGGGGACGGGCATCTACGCTTCCTCGGCCGGGTACGAAACGCCGGAAAGCGTATCGAACCTCTCCAGCAGCCCGAGGACCGCGTTGACGTCCGGACCCAGCGGCCGGTCCTCGACCACCGGCGGGACCGCCGCCTCCAGGGGCGCGGCGACCGCCTCCAGCCCCGGCGCGGGGCGCCGCCCGCGCAGGAACCAGGCCTGGCGGGCGGCGATCAGCTCGATCGCGAGGATCTCCCGCGCGAGGCCCTCGGCGCGGCGCAGCTCCTCGGCGGCCTGCAGGCCGGACGTCTGCGCGTCCTCCTGGCCCAGCGACGTGTCGCCGGCGCCGACGGACGCCGGCGCCGCCAGCGGCCGGAGCTCGGCCGCCGCGCCGGCGGCCCGCTTGTGCAGCGCCACTAGGCCGCAGCGGGGGCCGGGCGCCGGGGTGAGCTGGTCGGGGAGGCCGGTGACGCGGCGGTCGAGCAGCCGCTGCACCCTCTGGGCGGCCAGGCCGGCGGCGCGGGCCAGCGCGGCCGCGACGGCGTCCATCCCGGCGGCGAGCTCGATCTCGTGGAAGGCGCCGGTGCTAACGAACCGGCCGTCCACCAGGGCGGGCGAGTCGTCGCAGGCGCCGAGCGCCCGGTTGACGTCCTCGCCGAGGCGCCCCAGGGCGCGGTGGAGGTGGGCGAGGACCTGCGGGGCGACCCGGAACGAGACGGGCGCCTGCGGGCCCCGGCGGTCGGGGTCGGAGCCGGCGAGCAGGCTGCGCAGGCGCGCCAGGACGGCCTCCAGCAGCGGGTCGTTCGCGAGCCGTCCCACGCCGGCCCCGTAGGGCTCCAGCGGCGCGCGCGCCGCGTCGATCGCGCACGCGGCGCCCGCCTCCAGGAGCCCCGCGAGGCGGGCGGCGCCGCGGCGGCGCACCACCGCCAGCCCGGTCGTGGCCGGCGACCCGGCCAGCAGCGCGATCCCCTCCTTCGGGCCCGGTGCGTACGGCCGCGCCCCGCGGGCGGCGAGGGCGGCGCCGGCGCCCTCGACCCCGCCGCCGGGCGCGAGGACCCGGCCGACGCCCGTCAGCGTCTGGAACGCGTGCGCCAGCGGGATCACCTCGCCCGCGCCACCGGCCGAGCCGCGCGGGATCGCCGGGGTGAAGCCGTCGTCGAGCCGGTCGGCGAGGAAGCGGCAGAGCTCGGGCGAGACGCCCGCGCGTCCGTCGAGGAAGCGCCCGAGGCGCACCGCCACGACGGCCCGAGCCTCGGCGGGGGCCATCCAGGGCGCCGAGCCCACCGCGCGGCCCATGAGCAGGTCGCGCTGGAGGGTGGCGACCTCCTCCGGGCGCAGCTCCACCCGGGCCAGGAGGCCCTGGCCGGTGGACACCCCGTAGACCGGCCCGGCGCCGGCCAGCGCCGCCAGGCTGGCCCGGCGGCCCGCCGCCACGGCCTCCAGAGCGGCCGGATCGAGCGCGGCGCGGGCGCCCTCGAGGGCGATCCGCTCGACGGCGGCGCGGTCGAGCAGGCCTACGTCTCCTGGGGGTCCACGTTGACGACCGCGCGCACCCCGTCGCGCCGGAGCGCGGAGGCGTCGGCGTCCAGGGCGGCGCGCAGCGGCCGGGCGGCGTCGGACGCGCGCGGCGCGCGCAGCAGCAGCGACCGGCGCGTGCGCCCGCGGAGGCGGTGCATCGGCGCGGGCCCGAGGAGGCCGACGTCCGGGGCGGCCGACCGCAGGGCCTGCGCCAGCCGCTCGGCGGCCGCTCCCACGCGGTCGGGGCCCTCGCCGTCGAGCACGACCCGCACGAGATGCGAGAAGGGGGGCAGCCCGTGGGCGCGGCGCCGCTCGAGCTCGCCGTCGAGGAACTCGGCAACGGCCTGGCGGGCCGCGAGCCGCACGGCCCGCGCCTCGGGCTCGTAGGCCTGCACGATCACCCGGGCGGGCTCGCCGCGACGCCCCGCGCGGCCGGCGAGCTGCACGACGAGGTCGAACGCGCGCTCCTCGGACCGGAACCCCGCATGCTGCAGGGGCGCGTCGGCGTCGGCCGCCGCGGCGACCGTGACCTCCGGCAGGTCGTGACCCTTGGCCACCATCTGGGTGCCGACGAGGATCGCCGCGCCGGGGCGGCCGAAGTCGTCGAGCAGGCGCCGCACGGCCCCGCGCCCCGCCGCGCTGGAGCCGTCCATGCGCACCAGGCGCGCCGCGGGCACCAGCCGGCCGAGCGCCGCCTCGAGGCCCTGGGAGCCCGCGCCCTGGCGGGCCACGCCCGCCGCGCCGCACGACGGGCACACGCCGGGGACCGGCTCGGAGTGGCCGCAGTGGTGGCAGACCAGGCGGCGCGGCGCCTCGTGGTGGACGAGGGCGACGTCGCAGGCCGGGCACCGGCCCAGCCAGCCGCACTCGCGGCACAGGGCCATCAGCGCGAACCCGCGGCGGCTCGCCAGCACGATGGCCTTCTCGCCCCGCGAGGCGGCGGCGTGCAACGCCGCCGCGAGGGGCCGGGACACCGGCCCGGGGCCCTGCCGGCGCATGTCCACGACCTCGATCGCGGGGGGCGCCGACCCGTCGGGGCGGGCGCGCAGCGTCCTCCGCGGCAGGGCGCGCCACGTCTCGGGCCGCGGGGTCGCCGTGCCGTAGACGACGGCGGCGCCGGCCGCCCGGGCGCGGCGCGCGGCGACCTGGCGCGCGTCGTAGCGCGGCGTCGAGTCCTGCTTGTAGGAGGCGTCGTGCTCCTCGTTGACCACCACCAGGCCGAGCCGCGCGACAGGCGCGAACACCGCGCTGCGCGCGCCGAGCACCACGTCGGCCTCGCCCTCGCGCACGCGCCGGTGCTCCTCGGCGCGCTCCGCGCGCGACATGGCCGAGTGCCACACGCTCACGCCCTCGCCCAGCCTGGCCCGCAGGCGCGTCAGCAGTTGCGGGGTGAGGGCGATCTCGGGCACCAGCACGATCGACCCCCGCCCGCGGGCGCGGGCCTCGACGATGGCCCGGAGATAGACCTCGGTCTTCCCGGAGCCGGTGACGCCGTGCAGCAGCAGCGGCGGGCCGTCGTCCATGGCGGCGACGACGGCCCGAAGCGCCTCGGCCTGGTCGTCCGTCAGCTCGGGAGCCTCGTCCGGCGCGGGCGCGTCGCCTCCGGCCGAGGTCACCGCGTCGGCCGCGGTCGCCCGGGCCTGGAGGGCGATGACGCCATCGGCGGCCATCCGCCGCAGCGTGGGCGTGGTCGTGGACGCCGCGCGGCAGAGGTCGGCCGCGGCCATCTCCCCGCCCGCCTCGGCGAGCGCGCCCACGACCGCCCGGCGCCGGGCGGTCGCCGGCTCGGGGGCCCCCGGCACCAGCGTCGCGACCAGCCGCTCCGCGGCGCCCCGGGGCGGCGCGGCGAGCGCCCACGCGCCGTCGCGCCCGCGCCGAAGCGTGCCGTCGGCGCCGGGCGGGAGCACCAGCTTCAGGCACGCGGCGACGGGCGCCATGTAGTACCGGGCCGTCCAGAGCGCGAGCTCGAGCAGGTCCGGCGGGACCGGCGGGGTGTCCACGACCCCCGCGAGCGGAGCGAGGCGGCCGACGTGCGTCGCGGGCTCGCGGCTGACCACCACGCCCAGCGTCCGCCGGGGCCCGAGAGGGCAGGCGACGAGCGCCCCCGCGACGGCGGGGGCGTCGAGGTCGGCCGGGACGGCGTAGTCGAGCGTGCGGTCGAGGGCGCGCGCCCCGACCAGGGGGTGGACCTGGGCCGCGGCGACCGCTGGCGTCGGGGCCCCTTCCCGGCTAGGCGCTCTGGGCCAGCCGGTCGCCGGCCTCGCGGCCGATCTCGGTGGCCTCCCAGGTGAAGTCCGGGTCGGTGCGCCCGAAGTGGCCGTAGGCGGCCGTCTTCTGGTAGATCGGGCGTCGCAGGTCGAGGCGCTCGACGATGGCGCCCGGGCGCAGGTCGAACCTCTCAGAGACCCACTGGGCGATCAGTTCGGGCGAGCGCGTCTCGGTGCCGTAGGTCTCGATCATCACCGAGACCGGGTGCGCGACCCCGATGGCGTACGCCACCTGCACCTCGCAGCGCCGGGCGAATCCCGCGGCGACCACGTTCTTGGCCACCCAGCGCGCCGCGTAGGCCGCGGAACGGTTCGACCTTCGACGGGTCCTTGCCCGAGAAGGCCCCGCCGCCGTGCCGGGCCATGCCGCCGTAGGTGTTGACGATGATCTTCCGGCCGGTCAGGCCCGCGTCGCCCAGCGGCCCGCCCACCACGAAGAGCCCCGTCGGGTTGATGTAGTGGGTGATGCCCGAGGGCCGGTACATCGAGAAGTCCTCGAGCACCGGGCGCACCACCTGGCCGATGACCTCGTCGCGCAGCAGGTCGGCCGAGACGTCCGGCGCGTGCTGGGTGGAGATGACCACCGAGGTGACCTCCATCGGCGCGCCGTCCTCGTAGCGCACCGTGACCTGCGACTTGCCGTCCGGGCGCAGGTAGGTCATCGACGACCGGCGCATGGCCGCGAGCCGCTCGCAGAGCCGGTGGGCAAGCGTGATCGGCAGCGGCATCAGCTCGGGCGTCTCGTCGGTCGCGTAGCCGAACATGAGCCCCTGGTCGCCGGCGCCCTGGAGGTCGTAGGGGTCGGAGTCCTTCACCCCCCGGGCCTCCAACGCCCGGTCCACACCCCGGGCGATGTCGGGCGACTGCTCGTCGAGGGCCACCGAGACGCCGCAGGTCTCGCAGTCGAAGCCGTACTTGGCGCGGTCGTAGCCGATCCTGCGGATCGTGCTGCGCACGATCTGGGGGATGTCGACGTAGGTCGAGGTCGAGATCTCCCCCGCCACCATGACCTGCCCCGTCGTGATCAGCGTCTCGCAGGCGACGCGGCCGTACGGGTCGTCGGCCAGCACGGCGTCGAGGACGCCGTCCGAGATCTGGTCGGCGATCTTGTCCGGGTGGCCCTCGGTGACCGACTCCGAGGTGAAGAGGTGCGACTGTCCCATGCGGCGACGACTCCCTGCTGGAGGAGGAAACAACGGCGAGCATAGCCGGAAGGGCGGCCGACCCCGCTCGACCTAGGAGGGGTTTCCGAGGGCCGAGAACCACTCCATCTCCGGGTCAGCCCTTGATGCGCGCGAAGATCTCGAAGGTGGGGGTGTCGCCGGCGGTGGTCCAGGCCGCGATGCTCTTCAGCGGCGCGAGGTTGGCCAGGGCCTCCGGCGGGGTGTCCTCGAAGGCGCCCATGTTGCGCAGGGCGGCGATGCCGTCCTCGAGGTTGATCCAGGTGACCGAGGTGACCTGGTCGGGCATCCCGGCCGTGCCGGCCTGGTAGGCGGCCGACTCGGACAGCGGAGCGACCGGGCGCATCACCGAGGACACGGCCTTGGCGCTCGTGCCGATGACGGCCATGTCGCCCTCGACGCCGTAGACCACGCCCGCCTCGGGCGACAGCGGCAGCCGCCAGCCCTCGACGCCGCCGACGAGCGGCACCCGGGTCCAGGCGGGGATCTGGGTGTCCGGGCTGAACGTCCTGACCAGCCCGGGGAGGCCGGTGCGGAGCTTGTCGAGCGTCGCCTGCGCCGCCGCGCCGTCCTCGACCTCGAGGGCGAGCGCCGCGCCGGGCGTGGCGCCCGGGGTGACGACCAGGGCGTGCTCCTGCTCGGCGAGGGCCGAGAGGTCGTCGAGGGTCACGCCGAGCAGCTGGGGAAGCTGGCCGGACAGGCCCTCGAGCTGGTTGCGCTCGGCGTCGCCGAGGCTGCCCTGGACCTGCTGGAGGACCTGGGTGAGGCTGCCGGCGAGGTCGGAGAAGCCGACGTAGGCGAGGGCGTCGGCGGGCACGGTATCGGTGAGCTGCGGGGTGAACTCCGCGGGCGAGACGCCGGCCGGCGCTCCGAGGACGACGCCCTTCATGCGGGCGCCCTCGGGCTCGGCGGCGATGGACGCGGCCATGACGGCGTCGCGGTAGTCGGCGAGGCCCAGCTGCTCGGCCTGCGGGCCCGCGGCGGCGCCGGCCTGCTGGACGATGGCGCCGATGTCGAGGTACGCCTGGCCGAAGACGTCCGGCGGGAGCTTGGAGAGCGCGTCGGTGAAGCGGTCGGTGCCGCCGAGGGTCTGGTCGCCGCCCGCGGCGTGCGCGTCGAGCGAGGCGACCACGTTCTGCTGGGTGCCCGAGAAGACCACGGCCTCGTCGTCGACGGCGACCACGCCGTCCTCCCCGGCCTGCTCGTAGAGCGTGGCGCCCGCGCGCTCGCCCGTCTCCCGGGCGCCCTCGCGCACGAGGAGCTCCTTCATCCGCGGGGCGGCGCCGTCCGCGAGCTGCACCACGGCCACGAAGGGGGCGTCGTCGACGGCGTCCGCCGCCGCGCCGGCGTCGGGCGCCGTGGTGGTCAGCCCGCCCTGGAGCTCGCCGGTGTCGGGGAGCTCCAGCGCGGCCACGGCCGCGCGCTCCCCGAGGAGCGGCCGGATCTCGTTCTCGAAGTCCACGTCCTCGGCGCTCAGCTCCTGCCGGATCATCCGCTCGACGTCGGGATAGCCCGGGAACTGCTTGGCCAGGGCCTCGACCTGCGTCCACTGGGCGCCGTCGAGGTCGGTGGTCACCTCGAGGTAGAGCGGGCTCGCGGCCGGGACGTACGAGGCGGCCTCGCCCGCGCTGGCGCCGCTCCCGGAGTCGCCCCCGCACCCGGCCACCGCGATCGCCGAACCGGCCAGGGCGGCGGTCAGGATCGTCACGGACTTGTGACGGCGGAGCGCCTTCGTGAGCTTGGCGGCCATGAGGGGGGGACCTCCGGGAAGGTGGGGAAAACCGACGAATCGACCGTAGCAGCGGCCCCTTTCCCGGCCATTGGACCGCAGTAAAGGCCTGGCCAAAGATCGGAGCCCCCCGATCGGCGGGGCGGTCTCGCCCTACGGGCGGGTGCGCACCTCGATCACCAGCGGCACCCCGTCCAGGTCGAAGCGCTGCCGCAGCCGGTTCTCGAGCCAGAACCCGTAGTCCCGGGTCATCAGGGAGCGGTCGTTGACGTCGAGCCGCAGGGTGGGCGGCGCCTCCGCCGTCTGCACGAGGTAGCGCAGCGACAGCCGGCGCTGCCCCTTCCGCGGCCCGGGCCGCTCGGCCACCAGCTCCCGCAGCGCCTCGTTCAGATCCCGGGTGGAGATCCGCGACCGGTAGCGCACCTCCAGGCGCAGGGCCGCGGGCAGCAGGCGGTGCAGGCCCTCGCCCGTGACCGCCGAGGCGACCTCGACCGGGGGGTGCTGGCGGGACTTCGCGCGCAGCTTGCCCCGGATGTGGTTCAGGTCGGGCTGCGCCAGGTCCCACTTGTTCATCGCGAGCAGCGTCGCGCAGTGGGCCCGCGCCGCGCGGTCGACCGCCGCGATGTCGGCGTCGGTCAGCCCCTCGGTCGCGTCCGCGACGACGATCGCGACGTCGCTGCGCTCGGCCGCCTGCAGGGCCCGGATCTGACTGTAGTGCTCCACGTCCTCGCGCATCCTGCCCCGCTTCCGCAGGCCGGCCGTGTCGATGAGGATCACCTCGCGCCCGTTGACCTCGATCGCCGTGTCGATCGCGTCCCGGGTCGTGCCGGGCCGTTCGTGCACCACCACCCGCTGCTCGCCCAGGAGGGCGTTGAGGATCGAGCTCTTCCCGACGTTCGGGCGCCCGATGATGCAGATCGCCGGCGGGCGCTCGGCGGCGTCGACGGCCCGCGGGGCGCCGGGCAGGCGCTCCACGATCGCGTCGAGCAGGTCCCCCACCCCCCGCCCGTGCTGGGCCGACACCGGATGGGGGTCGCCCATGCCGAGGCCGCGCAGGTTCTCGGCCGCCGCCTCCTGGGCGGGACCGTCCGCCTTGTTGGCCACCAGCATGAGCGGCCGCCCCAGGCGGCGCAGCCGGTCGGCGATCTCCAGGTCGCCCGCCGTGGGCGCGGTGTTGGCGTCGACCACGAACATCACCAGGTCGGCGTCCTCGACCCCCCGCAGGGCCTGGGCGGCGACCTGCTTGCCCACGTCGCTGGGGTCGGCCTCGTCGAGGCCGCCGGTGTCGAGGAGCTGGAAGGCGCGCCCGTTCCATTCCGCCCCGGCCTGGCGCCGGTCGCGCGTGACGCCCGGGACGGCGTCGACGACCGCGTCGCGGCGGCCGGCCAGGCGGTTGAACAGGGTGGACTTCCCGACGTTCGGGTAGCCGACGATCGCCACGACCGGCTGCCCGGTCTGGAGCGTGCTGCCGGAGGCCCGGCGCCGGGGGGTCCGCGCCCGGGCCGCCCGGTCAGCCATCCGCGACCTCCGCCGCGCCGGCCGGGTCGCGGCTGCCGGGCGCCTTCTGCGCCGGCCCGCCGATCCGCGGCAGCAGCTCCGCCACCGCGGCCATCATCCGCTCGACCGCGATCTGGGCACGGCGGCTGCGCGGGCCGTCCGCCAGGTCGGAGAGGTCGAGGGGCGGTCCGTAGATCACCCGGACCTTGCCCAGTCGCTCCTGGCTCCCCCAGATCGCCGCCGGCACCACCGTGACGCCGGGCTCGAGCCCCAGCGACCCCGCCCCGGGCAGCCCGGGCCGCAGGCGGCCCTTCGGGTGGCGCGTGCCCTCGGGGAACATCAGCAGCATGTCGCCCCGCCCGAGCACCTCGCGCGCGAGCCGTATGGCCCGCCGGTCGGCGCTCGCGCGCTCCACCGGGAACGCCCCGATGCGCCACACGATGCGACGGAGCACGGGGACGCGGAACAGCTCGGCCTTCGCCATGTAGTAGCTCTTGCGGGGAAGCGCGGCGAGCCCCATCGTCGGCGGGTCGAGCTGCGAGACGTGGTTGCAGACCACGAGGGTCGGCCCGTGCGCGGGCAGGTGCTCGCGGCCGCGCACGCTCAGACGCTTGCCCCACTTGATCGGCGGGACCAGCACGATGTGGCCCGCCACCCACCAGCGGCGCGTGATCGGCGGGATCGCGTCGAGGTCGATCGCCACGTCAGCCGCCGCCCGCGCCGGCCCGCTCGGCCACCATCGCCATGACCTGCTCGGCGACCGCGGCGGCGTCGAGGCCCGAGGAGTCGATCACCACGGCTCCCGGGGCGACGCGCAGCGGGCTGGCCGCGCGGGTGCTGTCGAGCGCGTCGCGGCGGCGCACGTCCTCGAGCACCCGCTCCTCGTCGAGGTGCACGCCGCGCGCGGCGAGGTCGGCCCGGCGGCGGCGGGCGCGCTCGCGCGGGCTCGCGGTGAGGAAGACCTTCACGTCCGCGTCGGGGCGGACCTCGCTGCCGACGTCGCGGCCGTCCGAGACCCAGTCGCCGCGCGACATCAGCGCCCGCTGAGCCGCCACCATCTCGCGGCGCACTCCGGGGTGGGCGGAGACCTCCGACACCTCGGCCGCGACCTCCGGGGTGCGGATCTCGTCGGTCACGTCGCGCCCGGCCACGCGGACGCGGTCGCCGTCGTCGGTCGGCTCGATCTCCACCGGGTGGGCGCGCGCCAGCGCGGCGAGCGCGTCGCCGTCGGAGGGCGCGACCGCGCGCTGGAGCGCGAGCCAGGTGAGCGCCCGGTACATGGCGCCGGTGTCGAGGTAGGCGGCGTCCAGGCGGCGGGCGACCTCCCGCGCCACGGTGCTCTTGCCGGCGCCGGCCGGGCCGTCGATCGCGACGATCACGCGGGGACGGCTCCGATTCCGGCCAGGTCGGCGGCGAAGCCCGGGTACGAGACCGCGACCGCCTCGAAGCCCTCGATCGCGACCCCGTCGCCGCTCGCCAGGCCGGCGACGGCGCCGACCATCGCCAACCGGTGGTCGCCGGAGGAGGCCATCGTGCCTCCGGGTAGGCGGCCGGCGCCGCGCACCTCGAACCCATCCTCGCGCTCGCGCGCCTCGACCCCCAGCGCGCGGAGGGCGCTCACGAGGGCGCCGATGCGATCGCTCTCCTTCGCCCGCAGCTCGGCCGCGCCGCGGACCACCGTGGTCCCCGAGGCCATCGCGCCCAGCACCCCCACAAGGGGGAGCTCGTCGATCATCGAGGGCACCTCCTCGGGCGCCACCTCGGTGGCCCGCAGGCCCCCCGCGCGGCCGACGGCCAGCGACCCGCAGGGCTCGCCGGCGACGTCGGGCCCGCGCTCCTCGCGGACGTCGGCGCCCATGCGGCGCATCACGTCGAGCAGGCCCGTGCGCCGGGGGTTGAGGTTGACCCCCTCCAGGCGGACCTCGGGGTCGCCCAGCAGCGCGCCGGCCACCAGGTGGGGGGCGGCCGAGGAGAAGTCGCCCGGGACCCCCATGTCCGGGAGGGAGAGGCCGGGGGCCGGGCCGCGCACCCCCACGGCGCCGTCCCGCCGCAGCAGCGGCGCCCCCGCGGCCTCGAGCATCCGCTCGGTGTGGTCGCGCGAGGGCGCCGGCTCGCTCACCCAGGTCTCGCCCTCGGCGTAGAGGCCGGCGAGCAGCAGGCAGCTCTTGACCTGCGCGCTGGCGACCGGGAGCGCGTGCTCCGCGCCCCGCAGGGGCGCGCCACCGCTCACCACGAGGGGCGGCGTCCCGCCCGGGGCGGTGAAGACGACGGCGCCCATGGCCCGGAGCGGGCGCGCCACCCTCGTCATCGGCCGCAGGCGCAGCGAGTCGTCGCCGTCGAGCACGACGTGCTCGGCGCCCTGGCCCACCAGCAGGCCCGGGAGCAGGCGCATCAGCGTCCCGGCGTTGGCGCAGTCGAGCGCCGGCGGCGGCCGCAGGCCGCGCAGGCCGCGCCCCTCGACCGTCACGGCGTCGCCCAGGTGGCCCTCGACGAGGACGCCGCTCGCCTCCACGGCGGCGAGGGTCGCACCGGTGTCGGCCGAATCGAGCGGACGCCCGATGCGGACCTCGCGGTCGGACACCGCGGCCAGCAGCAGGGCCCGGTGGGTCAGCGACTTGTCCGGCGGGACGCGGAGCGTCCCCTGGAGCGCCGGGACGGGGGCGACGCGGACGACCACCACCCGGCGAAGACTACGCGCCGCCGGGCCCGATCGACCGCGCGACGCGCAGGGCGACCTCCTCGCCCCCGGACATCCCGCGCACCTGGACGCCGAAGGCGCGCTCGGGCACCTCCCAGACCAGCGTCACCAGGCCGCGCCCACGCAGCACCCCGTCGCCGCCGCCCAGGTCCACCCGGCGCGCGTCCCGGCCCCCGGTGTCCGGGCTGGCCAGCGGCGCCGGCGCCTGCCGCAGCAGGACGCGCGCGCCGTCGATCCCGGTCCACGCGATCACGATCGCCGGCGGGGCCGCGGGGTATGCGATGTCGGGCTCCACCCGCGGCCGGCCGCGCTCGAGCCGCTCGGGCACCCACCCCGGCAGCCACGGCTCGTAGCCGGCCTCGAACGCGGCCTCGGCCAGGCCGGGGGCCCACCGGCCCCCGCCGATGCCGGCGCCCATGCCGTGGGTGGCCCCCAGGCGGCCGCTGACCGACGAACCGTCGAAGCGCAGCTCCGAGATGCCGGGGCGGGCGAGCCGGCCGATCGGCTCGCCCGACGCGTCGAGCGCGTTAACGGCCAGCACCGCGACCTCGCCGGGGATCCGCGCGAGGACGAGCCCCTCCCGGCCCGCCGCCGCGGGCTCCGGCTGGTCCTCGGCGGCCAGGAGCGGGCGGGCCGACGCCGCCTCCGGCGCGAGGCGCGCCACCAGCACCCGGTCGGCGTGGGGCGGGTCGTCGAGGGCGACGGCGGCCGCCACCACGGGCCGCCACCGGCTCGGGCGGCCCGGCGGGCAGGCGACGCGGGCGATCACGCCGCCCTCGGGCGAGACCCACGCGACGCGTGCGCAGGGGGGGTCGCCGGCCACCGAGGCCGCGACGACCGGCCCGCCCTCCCGCGGCGGCAGCGCGTGGGGCACCGGGTGCCCCAGGGCGGTCTCGGCGATCTCGCGGGCGCGCGCCCCGGGGTCGTCCATCGCGGCCATCACACCACATCCGTCCGACCCCCCCGCCATGATCGGAGGCATGTCGACCACCTTCGCCTGCCACGACTGCGGCGAGCCCCTGGAGCCGGGCGACGAGCTCTGGCGCGCGCCCGACGACGGATCGCCCGACGAGGACGGCGAGCCGTACTGCCCGGGCTGCGCCCACCCGCTGGGCATCGCCGCCTGATCCCGTGACCACCGAGGGCGGGCCCCTCGCCGTGCGGCGCGGGGACGTCGTGCTCGCGGGCGAGGCGTCGGGGGACGGCGACCCGGTCCTCCTGCTCCACGGGCTGACGGCGACCCGCCGCTACGTCGTCCACGGCTCGCGGGTGCTCGAGCGTGCGGGGCACCGGGTGGTGGCCTACGACGCCCGCGGCCACGGCGCGTCGTCGCCGGCCGGGGGCCCCGAGAGCTACACCTACGAGGAGCTCGTGCGGGACGCCGTCGCCGTGATGGACGCGGCGGGCATCGCGCGGGCCGCGGTGGTGGGCCAGTCCATGGGCGCGGCGACGGCCGTCGCCCTCGCGCTGGCCCACCCCGGCCGGGTGGCGGCGCTGGCGATCGTGACCCCCGCCCACCTGGGGCGCCCCAGCGCCGATCTGGCGCGCTGGGACCGGCTCGCCCAGGGGCTGGAGGGGGGCGGGCCCGAGGGTTTCCTGCAGGCCCTCGGTCCGCTGACGCTCGACGAGCGCTGGCGCGACTCGGTGCGGGCCGTGATCCTCCAGCGCATGGCCCGCCACGAGCACCCCGGCGCCGTGGCGGCCGCGCTGCGCGGAATCCCCCGCACGGCCGCCTACGACGGCCTCGAGGCCCTGGAGGGGATCGCCGCGCCGACGCTGGTCGTCGGCAGCCGCGACGGCGCCGACCCGGACCATCCCCTCGCCGTCGCCGAGGAGTACGCGCGCCGCATCCCGGGTGCGCGCCTCGTCGTCGAGGAGGAGGGCGAGTCGCCGCTGGCATGGCGGGGAGGGGCGCTCTCGAAGACGGTCCTGGAGCTGTTGCGGTCCGAATAGCGCGCGGCGGCGCCGCGCGCCGTCGATTTCCGTCGACCGGTCGCGTCTACTCTGCACAGGCGGGCGCCGGGCCCGCCGCGACGCGGAGGTGCGACGTGCGCTACCTGCTCCTGATCTACGGCGACGAGAGCGAGTGGACCGCGCAGAGCGAGGCGGAGTCGGCGGCCGAGATGGGGAGGTGGAACGCCTACACGGCCGAGATCCAGGCCGAGGGCATCCTCCGCGGCGGGGACGCGCTGCACCCGACCGCCGCGGCCACCACGGTGCGTGTGCGCGACGGCGAGACCCTGGTCACCGACGGGCCGTTCGCGGAGACGCGCGAGCAGCTCGGCGGGTACTACATGGTCGAGTGCGACGGGCTCGACCAGGCGATCGAGGCGGCGCGGCGGATCCCGAGCGTCGGGCGCGGAAGCGTCGAGGTGCGCCCGATCATGGACTTCGACTGACGGGCCCCGGGCACGATGCGGTCGCCCGGGTCGTCCGCGAGGAGCACGGGCGCGCGCTGGCGGTGCTGGCCCGCGCCCTCGGCGACATCGACCGCGCCGAGGACGCGCTGCAGGACGCCTATGCGGTCGCGCTCGAGCGCTGGCCGCGCGACGGCCTGCCGGACTCCCCTCTCGCCTGGATCATCGCGACGGCGCGCAACCGCGCGATCGACCGCCTGCGCCGGGAGCGCACGCGGCGCGCCTCGGAGGCCGCCCGCGCCCGCGAGATCGAGCGGAGGGTGGAGGAGATGATCCCCGAGGTCCTGGACGCGACGGAGATCCCCGACGAGCGCCTCGGCCTCGTCTTCGCCTGCTGCCACCCGGCGCTGGCGCGCGACGCCCAGGTCCCCCTCACCCTGCGGCTGGTGGGCGGCCTCACGGTCGCCGAGGTGGCCCGCGCCCTCCTGGTGGCGCCCGCGACGGTGTCCCAGCGGCTGGTGCGCGCCAAGCGCAAGATCCGCGACGCCGGCATCCCGCTGGAGGTGCCCGCGGCCGAGCGCCTGCCGGACCGCCTCGACGTCGTCCTCACCGTCGTCTCGCTGATCTTCACCGAGGGCTACGTCGCCACGGCGGGCCCGGGCCTCCGCCGTGACGATCTGGCCCAGGAGGCGATCCGCCTCGCCGGGATCCTCGCCGCCCTGATGCCGGACGAGCCCGAGCCCGCGGGGCTGCTGGCGCTGATGACCCTCCACCACGCCCGCCGGGCGGCGCGCGCCGGCACCGACGGGTCGCTGGTGCTGCTGGACGACCAGGACCGCTCGCTCTGGGACCGCGAGGCGATCGAGCGGGGCGTGACCCTCGTGGAGCGGTCGCTGCGCATGGGGCGCCCCCCCGGCCGCTTCGCCCTGCAGGCCGCCATCGCGGCCGTCCACGCCGAGGCGCCGTCGGGGGCCGCCACCGACTGGCCCCAGATCCTCGCCCTCTACGGCGAGCTGACGCGACGCTGGCCGTCGCCCGTGGTGGCCCTCAACCGAGCCGTCGCGCTGGCGCAGGTGGAGGGGCCGGCCGCGGGCCTGGAGATCGTTCGACGGGCTCGTCGCGGCCGGGACGCTCGGGGCGCACGCGCCGCTCTACGCCGCCCGCGCCGACCTGCGGCGGCGGCTCGGCCGCACGGCGGAGGCGGCCGACGACTACCGGGTGGCGGCCCGGCTGACGGACAACCCCGCCGAGCGGGATTTCCTGACGCGACGGGCGGCCGACTCCACGTAGGCCCTCGGGGGCCTCAGGGCCGCTCGACGTCCCGGCCCAGGCCGCTGCGGCTACGCCGTCGGCGGTGCGGCCTCGGCGCGGTAGCCGCGCTCGCCCACCAGGCGCACCGCCTCGCGGGCCGCCTTCGGCCCGTCGAGCACCAGCTCCAGCTCGCCCTCGCCGTCGGGCGGGCCGGGGCGCAGGTGGAGGTCCTCGATGTTGATGTGCGCGTGGCCGAGCGCGGTGGCGATCTCGGAGATGACGCCCGGGCGGTTGGGGATGGCCACCACGACGCGCGCGGGCTCGGCGGGGCCGGCGTCCTCGACCGCCCGCAGACGGCCGCGGGCGTCCGACGCGTCGTCGAGGAAGCCCAGCAGCCACGCGCGGTCTCCGGCGCGCAGGGCGGCGGCGACGCCCTCCATCCGGGCGCCGAAGTCGCCGAGGGCGCCGAGCACGGCATCCCGGTTGGCCAGCAGGATGTCGGCCCACGAGCGGCGGGTTGGACCCGGCGACGCGGGTGAGGTCGCCGAAGGAGGGGCCGGCCGAGCGCAGGGCCTCGCGGCCCTCGGGGGCGGTGCCGGCGGCCTGGTTGACGAGTGCCCCCGCGAGAACGTGGGGCAGGTGCGAGACCAGGGCCATCAGGCGGTCGTGCACCCCCGCGTCGATCGCCACCGGCCGCGCGCCGACCGAGCCGACCAGGCCGTGGAGGCGCTCGAAGAGGTCCGGGCGGGCCTCGGGCCCCGGCGTGAGGAACCACGTCGCTCCGCGGAAGAGCTCGCGCCGGGCGAAGGCCACCCCGGTGCGCTCTGCGCCGCAGACCGGGTGCCCGCCGATGAAGCGCTCGCGGTCGGCCGGCGACATGCCGCCCAGGAGCTCCGACTTCGCCGAGCCGAGATCGGTCACGAGGCACCCGTCGGACGCCGCGGCGAGCGCCCGTCGCGCGAGCCCCGCGAGCGCCGGCACGGGCGCGGCCAGGACGACGGCGCCCGCGCCCTCGGCGGCCTCCTCCACCGAGCCCGCGGCGCGGCTCACCGCCCCGACGGCCAGCGCCACGCGCAGCGCCTCGGGGTCGGGATCGACGCCCACCACGTCGCGCCCGCCCAGCGCCAGACCCAGCGAGCCGCCCATGAGCCCGACGCCGACGATGGCGACCGGGCCCGCGCTCATGCGGTCAGGCGCTGACGGCCACCGGCGCGTCCTGCGCCATGACCTTGCCCATCAGGTCGATGCACCGGCGCACGTCGGCGACCCACGCGCCGAAGGTGTCGGCGTGCAGCGCCTGGGGACCGTCGCAGAGCGCGGCCTCGGGGGCCGGGTGGACCTCGACGATCAGGCCGTCGGCCCCGGCGACGACCGCCGCGCGCGCCATCGGCAGGATCAGGTCCCGCTTGCCGGCGGCGTGGGAGGGGTCGACGATCACCGGCAGGCTGGAGTGGCCCTTGACCACCGGCACGGCCGAGATGTCGAGGGTCGAGCGGGTGGCGGTCTCGAAGGTGCGGATGCCGCGCTCGCAGAGGACGATGTCGGGGTTGCCCTCGCGGGCGATGTACTCGGCCGACAGCAGCCACTCCTCGATCGTGTTGGCCATGCCGCGCTTGAGCAGCACGGGGACGCTGGTGCGCCCCACCTCGCGCAGCAGGTCGAAGTTCTGCATGTTGCGCGCGCCGAGCTGGATCATGTCGGCCACCTCCAGCACGTCCTCGAGCTGGCGCACGTCCATCAGCTCGGTGACGATCGGCAGGCCGGTCTCCTCGCGGGCCTCGGCCAGGATCTCCAGGCCCGGCTTGCCCAGGCCGGAGAAGGCGTACGGCGAGGTCCGCGGCTTGTAGGCGCCGCCGCGCAGGAAGCCCGCCCCCGCCGCCTTGCAGGCGCGCGCCGAGGCGAGGGTCTGATCGCGCGACTCGACCGCGCAGGGCCCGGCGATCAGGCCGAAGGCGCCGCCGCCGATGCGCCGGCCGGCGATCTCGACGGCCACGTCGGTGCCGCGGAAGTCGGCCGAGACGAGCTTGTACGGCTTCAGGATCGGGACGACCTTCTCCACGCCCGGCTCGCCCTCGAGCTGCAGCGAGGCCACGATCTCGCGGTCGTCGCCGATCGCGCCGATGACCGTCACGAACTCGCCACGCGACGGGTGCGCCCGAGCCCCCGCCTGCACGATGCGCTCGATCACGTGGCGGATCTGGTCCTCGGTCGCCCCCTCCTGCATCACGATCATCATGTTGTCGTCCGTCCTGGTTGGGTCTCGCGGGGCGCCGGGCGGGCCACCTCCGACCACGCCGACAGGAACGCCGTGTTCTCCTCCGGGGTGCCGATCGAGACGCGAAGGCGACCGGGACACCCGAGCGAGGCGCCGTCGCGCACGATGACGCCGAGGCGCAGCAGCTGCTCGTGGACGCCCGGAGCCCCGGCGGCCGGATCGTCCGGCGTCACCAGGATAAAGTTGCCCTGGCTGGGGGTAAAGGCCCAGCTCGATTCCGCAATGGCCCCCTGCACCCGGGCCCGCTCGGCGACGGTCTCGCGCACGCGCCGGTCCAGGGCCGCAGGGTGGCGCAGGCTCTCCAGCGCGGCCGCCTGCGCGAGCGCGTTGGTGTTGAAGGGCTGCCGCACCCGGTCGATGGCGTCGATCCAGCCCGCGCCGCCGACCCCGTAGCCCACGCGGAGGCCGCAGAGGCCGTGCGCCTTGCTGAAGGTGCGGGTGACCAGCAGGTTGTGCCGCTCTCGCGCCAGCGACATGGTGCGGCCGGCGTCCGGCCGGTCGACGAACTCGACGTAGGCCTCGTCGACGAGCACGGCCAGGTCCTCCGGCAGCGCGTCGAGGAACCGCTCCATCTCGCCGGCGTCGCGGTACACGCCCGTGGGGTTGTTGGGGTTGCAGACGATCACGAGGCGCGTGCGCTCGTCCACGGCCGCCGCCATGGCGTCGAGATCGTGGCCGTCGTCGGCCGCGAGCGGGACGGCGACGGCCTCCGCCCCCGCGGCGGCCGCGAGGTGCGGGTAGAGGGCGAACGACGGGGAGGCGTGGACGACCCCCGTGCCGGGGTCGAGCAGCGCCTGGCCGGCCAGCAGGATGAGCTCGCACGAGCCGTTGCCCAGCACCACCTCGTCGGGCCCGACGCCGTGGCGCTCGGCGATCGCGCGCCGCAGGGCGCGGCCGGGGCCGTCGGGGTAGCGGTTGAGGCCCGCGACGCCCGCGCCCACCACCCCGGCCACCTCGGGCAGCGGCGGGAAGGGGCTCTCGTTCGAGGCCAGCTTGACCGCCCGGTCGAGCCCGAACCGCGCGAGGACCTCGGCCGTGGTGAGGCCGGGCTCGTAGCGCGGGATCGCGTCGAGGCGCGGAGAGGAGCGAATCGGCATCGACACCAGTGTACGGGGGCCCTAGAGTCGTCCGAACGGTCTTCGTCGGGAGGGCTCATGCGGGTGACCCGGGGTGCGATCGCGGCGATGGTGGTGGCGGGCCTGCTCGGGGTGGCCGCCGGATGCGGCGGCGACGACGACTCGGGCGACCAGACGACGACCGAGGCCCCGGCGGCGACGGCCCAGGCCACGACCGCGCCCCCCGCCACGACGACGGCGCCGGCGACCACCGAGGGCGGCGGCACCGCGGCGGCCGTCGAGGAGGGCCAGATCTTCTTCGCCGCCACCTGCAGCGGCTGCCACCTCGAGAACGGGACCGCATCGGGCGGCACGGGGCCTCAGCTCTCGGACGCCGGCCTCACCGAGGACGAGATCCGCGAGCAGGTCATGAACGGCGGGGGCGAGATGCCGGCCGGCCTGGCCACCGGCGTCAACCTGGACAACGTCACCGCCTACGTGCTCTCGCTGCAGTAACAGCCCGGTAACGGATCTCACCGGCGGGCCTGCTTTGCGCGCACCCGCGGTGCGCTATCCTCCTGACGCGGCCTTTATTGTCGCTGCGACGTCAATCGTCCCGCCAGTAACCGTCAGGGAGACATGAACGTGGCCCGACCCAGTCGCAGGAGCCGGTGATCGTGGTGGGCAGCGGCATCGCCGGAGCGCTGCTGGCCCTCGGCGCCGCCGAGTCGGGCCCGGTCGTGGTGATCACCGAGGGCGCGCTCGGGGACGGCAGCACGCGCCGCGCCCAGGGCGGCATCGCGGCCGCCGTCGACCGGCGGCGACTCCGTGGAGGCGCACCTGCGCGACACGCTCGCGGCCGGCGCGGGCCTCTGCGACCCCGAGGCCGCCGCGGCCGATCTGCCGCGAGGGCCCCGCGCAGGTCACCGAGCTGCTCTCGCGGGGCGTCGTCTTCGACCGCAGCCGCGGGCGGCTGCGCCTGGCCCGCGAGGGCGCCCACTCCGCCGCGCGCGTCGTGCACGCCGGCGGCGACGCGACCGGGGCCCACATCGTGGCCGCGCTCTCCGCCGCGCTGCGCGCCGACCCGCGCATCGAGCTGGCCGAGGGCGAGCGCGCCGTGGAGGTGCTGGTGCGCGACGGCCGCGCGGCCGGGCTGCGCACCATCGGGCCCGACGGCCGCACGCGCGACCGCTGCGGCGCGGGCCGTCGCCCTCGCGGCGGGCGGCATGGGCTGGCTCTACCCGCGCACCACCAACGCGCCCGGCGCCACGGCCGACGGCGCCGCCCTGGCGGCGCGGGCCGGGGCGGCCCTGGCGGACCTCGAGCTGGTGCAGTTCCACCCCACGGCGCTGGCCCTCGGCACCGGGCCGCTCGCCCTCATCAGCGAGGCCGTGCGCGGCGAGGGCGCCGTGCTGCGCGACGCCCGCGGCCGGCGCTTCATGCCGGACGCGCACCCGATGGCCGAGCTCGGCCCGCGCGACGTGGTGGCGCGGGCGATCGCGCGCCGCGCCGCCGAGACCGGCGCGGACGTCACCCTCGACCTCCGCCACCTCGACGCCGAGGCCGTGCGGGGGCGCTTCCCGACGGTCGCGGCCCTCTGCGCCGAGCACGGCCTCGACCTGGCGCGCGACCCCATCCCCGTGACGCCCGCCGCCCACTACGCGATCGGCGGCGTCCTGGCCGACATGGCCGGCCGCTCCACGCTCCCGGACCTCTTCGCGGTGGGCGAGTGCGCCGCGACCGGCGCGCACGGGGCCAACCGCCTCGCCTCGAACGGGCTGCTCGAGGCCGCCGTGCTGGCGGCCTGCGCCGCCGAGGCCCTGGCGACGGGCGGCGCGTGGCCCGAGGGGCGCGTGGCCGCGGCGGCCGCTCCGCCCGCGGCGCGCGGCGGCGGCGCGGCGGCCCGCGCGGCGCTGCAGGACGCCATGTGGCGCGGCGTCGGCGTGGAGCGCGACGCCGCGGGCATCGCCGCGGCGGGCGCCGCGCTGCGCGCGCTGCCGCCGGGGACCGACCCCGCCACCGACAACCTGCTGCTCGTCGCCCGGCTGGCCGCGGAGGCCGCCGGCCTGCGCACCGAGAGCCGCGGCGCCCACTTCCGGCGCGACCACCCTCTGCCCGACCCCGCCCAGGCGCGACGGATCGCCTGGGCCGGCGGATCGCCCTTCCACGTCCCCCCGACCGCCGCCGCGCGGCGGCGGCGGATCCCGGCCAAGGAGGCCGCATGACCACCACCGCCCCGGCCTGCGCCCTCCCCGTCGCGGGCGTGCCCCTGGCCGAGCTGCGCGAGCGCGCCTGGGCGGCGCGCGAGGCGCTCGGCGCCCGCGCCGTGATCCTCGGCCACCACTACCAGAAGGACGAGGTGATCGAGTTCGCCGACGTGACCGGCGACTCGTTCCTGCTCGCCCGGCGCGGCGCGGCCGCGACCGAGGCCGAGCTGATCGTGTTCCTGGGCGTCTACTTCATGGCCGAGGCCGCCGACGTGCTCAAGTCGCCCGGCCAGACCGTGGTGCTGCCCGACCTCGGCGCCGGATGCCACCTGGCCGAGTGCGCCGACATCTTCACGGTGCGCGACGCGTGGGACCAGATGACCGCGGCCCTCCCGGGGAAGCGGGTGATCCCGCTCACCTACATGAACTCGGGCGCCGACCTCAAGGCATTCGTCGGCGAGCACGGCGGCGCCGTCTGCACCTCGGGCAACGCCGAGCGGGCGTTCCGCTGGGCCCTCTCCGAGGGCGACGCGGTCTTCTTCTTCCCCGACGAGCACCTGGGTCGCAACACGGCCTGCCGCCTGGGCATGGACCCCGGCGCGCCCCTGGTGTGGAACCCCCGCCACGCGGACCTCGGGGGCCTGGCGCAGGACGACCTCGCCGAGGCGCCGGTCATCCTCTGGAAGGGGTTCTGCAACGTGCACACGGCCTTCACCGCGCGCCAGGTGGCCGAGGCCCGCGCCGCCGACCCCGGCGTGCGGGTGATCGTGCACCCCGAGTGCCCGCGCCCGGTGGTCGAGGCGGCCGACGAGGACGGCAGCACCGAGTACATCATCCGCCGCTGCGAGGAGCTGCCGGCCGCGTCGTCGATCGTCATCGGGACCGACTGGAACCTGGTCAACCGCCTGCGGCAGCGCCACCCGGACAAGCGCATCTCGTGCCTGCGCGAGGACATCTGCCCCTGCGTGACCATGAACCGGATCGACCTGCCCAAGCTCACCTGGTGCCTCGAGTCGCTGGCGGCGGGCGAGATCGTGAACGTGGTGTCGGTTGACGAGGAGATGGCGCGCCTCGGGCGCCTCGCCCTCGACCGGATGCTCGCCCTGGCGTGAGGTGACGACCGCGGAGCTGGTCGGCGCCGCGCTCGCCGAGGACCTGGGCGAGCGCGGCGACATCACCTCGGCGCTGCTGATCCCGGAGCGCGCGCGCCTCGCGGCGCGGGTGGTGTCGCGGGCCGACGGGGTGCTCGCCGGGCGCGCCGCGGGCGAGGAGGTGCTGCGCCAGACGGGCGTCGCCGGGCGCTGGCTGCTGGACGACGGCGCCCCCCTCGCCCCCGGGACCGCCGTCGCGGAGGTCGAGGGCCCGGCTCGGGCGGTGCTCGGCGCCGAGCGCACGCTGCTGAACCTGCTCTGCCACCTGTCGGGGGTGGCGACCCTCACCGCCGCCTACGTCCGCGCCGCCGCGCCCGCCGCCGTGCTCGACACGCGCAAGACGACCCCCGGGATGCGGGCGCTCGAGAAGGCGGCCGTCGTGGCGGGGGGCGGGCGCAACCACCGGATGGGCCTCTTCGACCGCGTGCTCGTGAAGGACAACCATCTGGCCCTCGCCGGGGCGGGGCTGGCCGGCGCGCTCGCGCGGGCCCGGCGCGAGCTGCCGGGCGTGCTCGTGGAGGTGGAGGCCGACGACCTCGACGGCGTCCGGAGGGCGATGGACGCCGGCGCCGACTGGATCCTGCTCGACAACATGACCCCCGGCGGGCTGCGCGCGGCCGTCGCCCTCGTGGGCGGCCGGGCCCGCACCGAGGCCTCGGGGGGGATGACCCTCGAGGGCGCCCGGGCGGCCGGCGCGGCGGGCGTCGACGCCGTCTCGGTGGGCGCGCTCACCCACTCCGCCCCGGCGCTGGACCTCGGGCTCGACGCCATCGCCGGCGCCCCCGGCGCCGCGAGGCGCGCCGGGCGCGGATCGGTGATCATTCGAACGGGCGAAGGTGCTCGAAGGCGAGCATCCGCCCCGCGGCCGGGTGCTCGAAGCCGACCATGCGGCCCACGCCGGGCAGGTCGGTCGGGGGATGAGGACGCTCCCGCCCGCCGCCTCGACCCGGCGGGCCGTCTCGTCGGCGTCCTCGACGGTGACGTAGGTGCTCCAGGCCGGCGCGTGCCCTCGCCCGGCTGCGGCGCGCGGATGCCGCCCACCCCGTGGCCGCGCACCTCGACCACGGTGTACTCGCCGCCTGCCGATCGACATCGCCTGGAAGCCCCAGCCGAACACGGCTTCCACGAACTCCCGCGCGGCGGCGGGGTCGGTCGTGGTCAGCTCCATCCAGCCAGGCGAGCCGTGCACGTTGCGGATGTCGCGCTCGGCATCGAGCTCGAACGCCTCGGTCAACTCTCGCGTGAAGCCGGCCATGGTGGCCCTCCTCCGTCGGTGGTGTGCCCCTGAGTCGCGGCGGTGGGGCACGAATCGACAGCGAGGGAGGGCCGCTCCGCCTCGCGCCCAGGACCGGTCACCGCTGGGAGGTGCCCGACAGGTCGGGCCGCAGGGCAGCGCGGCCCCGTGCAGGTAGACGTGGCGGATCGTCGCGGTCGGGCGGGGCGTAGCAGTGGACCATCACCCGGATGCACATCCCGAGGGCCCCGACGACGGGGATCTCGCGGGCGCAGATCAGGGGGACGGCGCTCGAGGCCGATCTCGCGCGCGGCGACCGCGGGGAACTCGGCGCTCAGGTCCTCGGTGGCCGTGAAGATGATCGACACGAGCTCGACGGCCGTCAGCCCGTTGGCGCGAGAGCACCTCGCCGAGCAGCTCGGCGGTGCGCTGCGGATCGCCTCGCTCGTGTCCTCGCGCCACCGTGGTCGCGCCCCGGATCGCCCTGAGCACCGGCCCGCTCAGCGCTCGAGCCCCACCAGCTCGCCGAGGCGGGTCCACTCGGCGCGGGTGATCGGGCGCCATCGCCCGGGCGCCAGCCGACCGAGACCGATGCCCGCGTAGCGCGACCGGTGCAGGCGCAGGACGCGGTGCCCGACGGCGTCGCCCATCCGGCGCAACTGCCGGTTGCGCCCCTCGGTGAGCTCGATCTCGAGCCAGGTGCCCCCGGGGGCCAGCCGGTCCATGGCCCGCACGCGGGCGGGCGCGGTGACCCCGTCCTCCAGCTCGACGCCGCGGCGCAGGCGCCGGACCGTCTCGGCCGAGACGCGGCCGCGCAGCAGCGCCTCGTAGGTCTTCGGAGCCGTCGAGGACGGGTGCATGAGCCGGGCCGCCAGCTCGCCGTCGTTGGTCACGAGCAGCGCCCCGGTGGTGTCGAGGTCGAGCCGGCCCACGGGGTAGACGCGCACCTCGGTCGGCAGGCCGTCGAGCACCGTGGGGCGCCCCTGGGGGTCGCGGGCCGTCGAGACGACCCCCGCCGGCTTGTTGAGCAGGTAGGCGCGCAGGTTCTGGGGGTCGCGCACCGGCCGCCCGTCAACCTCGAGCCGGTCGCCCGGGCCCACGAGCTGGCCCACGCCGGCCGGCGCGCCGTTGACCGCGACGCGGCCCTCGGCCACCAGCGCCTCGGCGGCCCGGCGGCTGGCCACACCGGCCTGCGCGAGGGCGCGGTGGACGCGCATCCGCTCACCCGTCATCGCCGTCGTCCGCCAGGTGGCCGGCCTCGACCAGGCGCCGGCGCACACGGTCGGCCTCGGGGCCGCTCAGCTCGAACCGCTCGAGCGGTGGCAGGTCGCCGGGGCCGCGCAGGTCGAAGCGCTCCTGGAACAGGCGCGTGGTGCGGTAGCGCATCGCCCCGCCCTCGGCGGGGCGGCCGGCCTCCTCGAGCAGGCCCCGCTCGACCAGCGAGGCCACCGTCGTGTCGGCGGCCACGCCGCGGAGACGGCTGATCTGCGGCCGGCTGATCGGCTCGAGGTAGGCGACGACCGCCAGGGTCTCGAGGCCCGCCGGGCTGATGCGGTCCTCGGGCGGCCGCTCGCGCAGGCGGTCGCAGACCTCGGCCAGGTCGGCGCGGGTGCGCAGGGCGACGCCGCCGCCGACCTCGGCGACCTCGAGGCCGCCGCCGGGGCCGTGGCGCTCGGTCAGCTCGGCCAGCGCGCGCTGGACGGCCCCGGGCGGCTCCTCGGTGATCTCGCAGAGCGCCACCAGCGACAGGGGGTCGGGGCTGAGGAACAGCAGGGCCTCGATCTGACGGGCCAGGGGGGTCACGTCCCGCTCCCCCGGATCGCGATGTCGCCGAAGGGCTCCGCCTGCGCCAGCGTGACCTCGCCGCGGCGGGCCAGCTCGAGCGTGGCGATGAGCGTCACCGCCTCCTCCAGGCGCCCGGCTCCGGCCGTGAGGGCGTCGAAGCTGACCGAGCGCGCCCGCGCGAGCGCCGCCTGCAGCCGCCCGATCGCCTCCGGCACGCTCACCCGCCGGCTGGTGAGGTGGGCGAGCGACGGCGCCGGCGGGGCCGCGAGCACGGCCCCCATGGCCTCGCGCAGGCGCTCGGGCGCCTCGCGGGGCGCGGGCGGAGGCGGTGCGCCCTCGATCGGCACGCGCCGGTATCGCGGGCCGGCCGAGTCGCGGGCGCGCCGGTCGAGCCAGGCGGCCGCGCGCGGGAAGGGCGCGTAGGCGACCAGGCGGGCCGCCAGCCGCTCGCGCGCCTCAAGTGCGTCGGGGTCGGGCTCCTCGTCGACCGGCTCGCCGAGGAGCAGGCGGGCCTTGAGCTCGGCCATCGCGGCGAGCAGGACGATGAGCTCGCCGGCGGTCTCGGCGTCCCAGCGCTCTCGCGCGCTCTCGCCCAGGGCCGCGGTGACGACATCGGCCAGCGGCAGCTCGAGCAGGTCGACCTCGTCGCGCAGGACCAGGGTGAGCAGGAGGTCGAACGGCCCCTCGAAGAGATCGAGCTCCACCGGCTGCTGGAGGGCGTCGGGCGCGGCCATCGGGTCGGGGGCCAGCATACCCCGCACCCCCGCCGTCCCCGGGGCCGGCGCGGCAGCCCGCGCCGGGCATGCGTTCGCGCTTGGGCGGATGACCGCACCCCTGCGAGAACGGTGCCGATCCACCTGCCCGTGACCTGGGCGCATCACGCGGCCGACAGCCATCTGACCTCGCCCGAGGAGGTGCACGGCCTACTCGCGCGGCTCGGCTTCCGAGAGCTCGCCTGGGAGGACCAGTCCGCGATCTCCTTGGAGTTCAACCGCCGGCGCGCGACCGCGGCGGCGCAGACGCCTGACCCGCCGCCGCTGGGCCTGCACCTTCTCCTGGGGCCGGACTACAGGCGCGATCGTCGCGAACCAGGCCCGCAACATCGCCGAGGACCGCGTGCGGATCATCATGGCCGTCTGGGAGAAGGGATCTGCTCGGGATGAGCCGGGTCCCGTCTGAGGCGATCGATCCGCGCGCTCCGCGCCGGGAGGTGCGCCGGGTGTCCAGGCTCGGGTCGGCGCCTCGCTCGTGAGCAGGCGGGCCCGCTCCAGGTAGTGCCCGCGCCCCGAGCGACGGCCGGACTGCTACAGGCCCATCGCCCCCCTGAGCTCGGCCAGCACCGGCGCCGCGATGGCCCGGGCCCGCTCGGCGCCCTCCTCGAGGACGGCGTCGATGCGGGCCGGGTCGTCGAGCAGGGCAGCCCGCCGCTCGCGGATGGGGGCGATCGTCGCCCGCACGCGGGCGGCGAGCGCGCGCTTGTCGTCAACGCAGCCGAGCTCCGCGGTGGTGCACCCGCGGTAGACCTCGTCGATCTCCGCCTGCGGCGCCCCGAAGAGGCGGTGCCACGAGAAGACGTTGCAGACCTCGGGGCGGCCGGGGATGTCGCGCCGCACCCGCTGGGGGTCGGTGATCATCGACATCACGGTGCGGTCGATCTCCTCGTCGGCCATCCCGAGCGTGACGGCGTTGCCGTAGCTCTTGCTCATCTTGCGGTTGTCGGGCCCCAGGACCAGAGGGAACTCGTCCAGCAGCGCCTGGGGCTCGGGGAAGATCGGCCCGTAGAGGTGGTTCACCCGGCGCACGACCTCGCGCGCGAGCTCGAGGTGGGGGAGCTGGTCCTGGCCCACCGGCACCTGCGTCGCCTTGTAGAGGACGATGTCGGCGGTCTGGAGGAGCGGGTAGCCCAGGAACCCGTATGTGTCGATGCCCTCCCCCAGCTCGGCGATCTGCCCCTTGTAGGTGGGCACCCGCTCGAGCCAGGACAGCGGCGTCACCATCCCCAGCAGCGCGAGGAGCTCGGCGTGCTCGTGGACGTCGGACTGGCGGAAGACGATGCTCCGCTCGGGATCGACGCCCACGGCGATCCAGTCGGCGACCATCTCGCGCGCGTCGCGGCGCACGTCGGCGGGATCCTCGTAGGCCGTCGTCAGCGCGTGCAGGTTGACGACGCAGTAGATGCAGTCGTACCGATCCTGCAGGCGCACCCAGTTGCCCAGCGCGCCGAAGAGGTGGCCCACGTGGAGCTGCCCGGTCGGGCGCATGCCGGAGAAGACGCGCTGGCGCGGGGCGGGCATCGCGGCATGCTACCCAGCCCCGGGTCGGCCCCTCGGGGCCATCCCTAGACTCGGTGCGTGGCCACGCTCGATCAGGCGGGGCCCGCGCCTGCGCTGGCCGGGCCCGGGTTCCTGTGGCGGGTGCTGTCCCCGATCGGCGCCGTGCTGCTGGCCTTCGTGCTGCTGGTGGTGGGCGCGGGGATCCTCGACGCCGCGTCGGTGTCGGAGGACGGCGCCGCGGCGGTGCTGTCGTTCGTCACCAGCCTGCTGCTGCTGCTGTTCGGCGTCGCGCTGTGGGCGCGGCTGCCGGCCCACGAGCGGCGCCTCGCCGTCGCCCTCAAGCACTCGGCCTGGGGGGCCGTGGGCCTGGGCGTCACGATCGGCATCGGGCTCGTCATCGGCGCCGCGGCGATCATCGTCGCCGGCAGCGCCATCGACTCGAACGTGGAGCGACAGATCGAGGAGGTCGAGGAGATCGGGACCGCCCCCTGGCAGGTCGCCCTCACGGTGCTGGCGGTCGTCGTGCTGGCCCCGCTCGGCGAGGAGCTGCTGTTCCGCGGCCTGCTGCTGCGCGCGCTCGTGCGCCGGGTGCGCTTCTGGGCCGCCGCCGCCATCAGCTCCCTGCTGTTCGCCGCGGCGCACGCCGACGCGTACCTCATCTGGCCGCGGGCGCTGGCGCTGGTCCTCACCGGCCTGGTCCTGGCGTGGCTCTACCGCTGGCGGGGGTACTGTGCCTCGGTCACGGCGCACGCCACCGTCAACGTCGTCGCCGCCATCGCCCTGGTCGCCACCTCATGACCGACGTCGCCGTCTTCCGCCGCCTCGACCTCTTCGCCGGCCTCGACGAGAGCGCGCTGCAGCGCGCCGTCGGCGAGCTCGACGCGATCGTCGTCCCCGCGGGCGAGGAGTTCGACATCGCCGCCAGCGGGGCGGTGTGCGGCGTGGTCGGCGGGGGTCGCCTGGCCCTTGCGTTCATCGCCGAGGAGGACCGCGAGCGGACCATCGGCATGCTCGAGGAGGGCGACGTGATCGTCCGCCCCACCGACGGCTGGGCCGTCGTCGGCCCGCAGGTGAGGTGCTTCGCGATCGAGGCGGCCCGGATGCACCTGGTCGACCGCGAGCGCCTCGACGCCTGGATGCACGACCCGGGCCTGGCCGCCAACGTCGTGCGGGTGCTGAGCGCCCAGATCGCCGACCGCGAGCTGGCCGTCGCGATCGCCCTCGAGCCGCGCGTCGAGCGGCGCCTGCTGCTCAAGCTACGCCAGCTCGCCGAGCGCTGGGGCCGCGTGACCCCTGACGGCATCCGCCTCGACCTGCGCCTCACCCACCAGGAGCTCGCCAACATGGTCGGCGCGGTGCGCGAGTCGGTGACGATCGCCCTCGGCCGCCTGGCCAGCGCGGGCGAGATCGAGGTGCGCAACCGCACGCTCCTGATCCGGGTCCCGGAGGAGGCCGAGGCGGACGGCGAGGCCGGCGGCCCCTCGCGGTGATCCTGCGCCCGGCGGGCCCGTACTCGCTGCGCCAGTCGCTGATGGGCCGGGCCGGCGGCACGCTGCGGATGCGCGGCGGGGCGCTGGAGATCGCCGTGCGGCCGGAGGGCGCCGCCGGCCTGGCCCGGGTGGTGCAGCTCGCCGACGGGACGCTGGGCACGCGGGTCCTGGAGGGCGAGCCCGCGGCGGTCGCCGCCGAGGTGACCCGCCGGCTCTCGCTGGACGCGGACACGGCGCCCTTCCGCGAGCGCTTCGCCGACGACCCGCTCCTCGGCCCCCTGGTGCGGCGCCGCCCCGGGCTGCGGCCCCTGGTGTACGGGACGGCGGCCCAGGCGGCGCTGGCCGCCGTCGCGGGCCAGCTCATCACATGGGGGGAGGCGGCGGCGATCGTGACCCGGGTGGTGGCCGCGGCGTCGCCCCGCATCGGCGGCCTGCGACTGCCCCCCACGCGCGCCGACCTCGCCGCCCTCTCCTCGGCCCAGCTCGCCGCGCGCGGGCTCTCGCCGGGCCGGGCCTCGACTCTCGCGCGGCTGCTGCGCACCCTCGACCCCGAGGCCCTGCGGGCGCACGACTCGCGGGCGGTGCGTGCGCGCCTCACCCGCGAGCGCGGGATCGGCCCCTGGTCGGCGGGCGTGATCGGCCTGTTCGGGCTGGGACGGCTCGACATGGGGCTCGTCGGCGACCTGGGCCTGATCCGGCTGGCGGGCCGCCTCGGCGGCCGCCCGGCGTCGGTCGCCGACACCGCCGCCCTGCTGGCCCCCTACGGCGAGTGGGCCGGGCTCGCGAGCCTCCACCTGCTGGCGCACCCCTGGGCCGGCGAGCCGGTCAGGCGCGGCGGGCCAGCGACACGGCGAACCACCCACGCGGGTCCTCGTGCCACTCCAGGAGGCGCAGGCCCGCGTCGGCGTACATCGCCGCGACCATCTCCCGGGTGAACTTGCACGAGATCTCCGTCCGCATCTCCTCGCCCGCGCCGAACCGGGCCTCGAGCCCGATCGCGGGGATCCGCACGACCTGGGGCGAGCGGGCCCGCAGGCGCATCTCGATCCAGGGCGGGCCGGGGTCGTAGAGCGCGACGTGCTCGAAGGCCGCGAGGTCGAAGTCGGCGCCGAGCTCCCGGTTCAGCACCCGCAGCAGGTTGAGGTTGAACTCGGCCGTGACGCCCTCGGCGTCGTCGTAGGCGGCCCGGATGCGCTCGGGGTCGCCGGCGAGGTCGGTGCCCACCAGAGCAGGTCGTCGTCGTCCATGAGCGCGGCGACCGACGACAGGAAGGGCTCGCGCTCGGCCGGCTCGAGGTTGCCGATCGTCCCGCCGAGGAACGCCACCAGCCGCGGGGCGCCCTCCCGCTCGGGCACGACCGGCAGGTGGCACCCGAAGTCGCCGGCCACCCCGTGGACCTCGAGGCCCGGGTAGGCCTCCACCAGGCGCCCCCCGCCGCCAGGACGGCCTCGGGGCAGACGTCGAAGGGGACGTAGCGCTCCAGCAGCCCGGCGTCGCGCATGGCGTCCAGCAGCGCGGCGGTCTTGCGCGACGCGCCCGAGCCGAGCTCCACGAGCTCGCCGACGCCGTGGCGGGCCACCAGCCCCTCCGCGACGCGGCGCAGGATCCGCAGCTCGGTGCGGCTCTGGTAGTACTCGGGCAGCCGCGTGATCCGCTCGAAGAGCTCCGAGCCGCGCTCGTCGTAGAAGTGCTTGGGCGGCAGGGACTTGGGTCGGGCGGCGAGCCCGGCGAGCGCGTCGTCGGCGAGGGTCGGCCCCGTTCCGCGCGGGTGGACGTCGATGCGGTACGGCCGCGGGAGCAGCTCGACGCCGGCGCTCACGCGGCGTCCCGTGCCAGGCGCAGGCCGGAGAAGATCTGGCGCCGCTCGGGCAGGTCCCAGTTGCGGAAGCTGACCCTCGCCGCGATCGGCTGCGTGGCCCACGAGCCGCCGCGCAGGACGCGGTAGCGCCGGCCGAAGAAGACCTCGGCGTACTCGCGGTACGGGAAGGCGCGGAAGCCCGGATAGCCCTTGAACGGGGTCGAGGTCCACTCCCAGGCGTCCCCGATCATGCCCCGGCAGCCGCTGGGCGCCGGCGCGTAGGCGCCGCGCGCCGCGGGCCCGAACGCCAGCTGGTCGAGGTTCGCGCGCCGGCGCCGGCGGCCGCCCCCTGCGCGGCGAGCTCCCACTCGGCCTCGGTGGGCAGGCGCGCCTCCGCCCAGGCGGCGTGGGCGTCGGCCTCGTGGGCCGACACGTGGCAGAGCACCCGCTCGGGCTCGACGGGCTCCAGGCGGTCGAAGCGGCGCGCGAGCCAGCCGCCGTCGCCGTCGCCCTCCCAGTGCAGCGGCGCCTCGGCGCCCTCGCGCTGCCGCCACTCCCAGCCCTCGGGTGTCCAGAGCCCCGGCCGCGCGTAGCCGCCGTCCTCGATGAAGGCCAGGTGCTCCCCGCAGGTGACCGGGTCCCGCGCCAGCAGGAACGGCGCGACCTCGCGGCGGTGCGCGGGCCGCTCGCAGTCGTAGGCGAAGCCGCCCTCGGGGGCGCCCATCGCGAAGGCCCCGCCGGGCACCTCGACCCATCCTCCCGCCGGCCCGGCGGGCGCCGGCAGCGGACGGCGGGCGGCGGGCGCGTACCGGCCGGCGGGAAGCATCTGGAGGCACTGGAGGAGCGTCTCGGTGTGCTGGGCCTCGTGCTGGGCGACCATGTCGAAGACGAAGCCCCCGGCCGTGAGCGGGTCGGCGTCGTCCGAGAGGTCGGCGGCGGCGAGCGCCTCGAGCGCCCGGGCGCGCACCTCGTCGAGGTAGCGCCGCGCCCCGGGGCCGTCCAGAAGGGGGGCCTCCGAGCGCTTCGCCCGCGGTGTCTCGACCGCGTCGTAGACGTCCTCCAGCTCCGGGTGCAGCGACGGGGCGCCCGTGAGCCGCGACACCAGCCACAGCTCCTCGTAGGCGGCGATGTGGCCGAGATCCCAGACCGGCGGGCTCATCAGCGGCGAGGGCTGGCGCTCCAGGTCGTCGGCCCCCAGGGGGGCGACCAGGTCGTGCGTGCGCTCCCGGACCGCCTCGAGGCGGTCCTCCAGAGCGGTCGCGGATGCGCTCACGCCGTCGATGGTCCCGCACGCCGCCCGCGCGGCCGTGTGAGGCGTCTCACACCGTGGCGCCGCCTCACCAAGTGGGATCCCTCACCGGCCGGCGGTGATCCGCCGCTGCGGGTGAAACGTCTGGTGCAGGTGCCGACACCCCTCGGATCCGGCGCGGTATCCCTCTACCATCCGCGGGCATGCGTGAGGCCACGCGCAGCCGCCCCCCCGCGCAGGGGGGCAGCCCCGCGCCGCGCGCCGGTCGGCGCGCGCGCCGACGGCTGCCGCTCGGGCCCGGGGGACGCGTCGTCGCCGCCCTCGTCGCCCTCCTGGTCGTCGTCCTCGGGGTCGGCGTCGCCCTCGCGGCCGGCGGCGACGACGGCCACGCGCCCGCCCGGGTCGAGGTGGAGGGCGTCGACGTCAGCGGCCTCACGCCCGACGAGGTGGAGCGCGCCGTGCGCTACCGCGCCCGCCAGCTCATGGCCGAGCCACTGGAGATCGTGCGCGACGACGCCCCCGACCGCCCCGTCAGGGTGGCCCGGGCGAGCATCGGCGCGCGGCCCCAGATCCGGCGGGCCGTGGAGGAGGCCCTCGAGCCGCGCGGCCTCGGCGGCCGGGTGCTCGCCGGCCTGGGCGTCGCCCCGATGCGGGAGGTCGAGATCGGCTTCACGGTCCGCCAGGGCCGGGTGAACGCCCTGGTCAACCGGGTCTCCGGCGACGTGGACGACCCGCCCGTGCCGGCCCGCCTGCGGCTCACGGACGACGACATCGTCGTGCTCCCCGGCACGAGCGGCTTCGGCATCGACGCCTTCGCGCTGCGCGACGCGATCGCCGAGATGCCGCAGGAGCCCATCGTCGTCGCCGTCGGGCCCCAGCCGCCCCCGGTGACGAACGAGGCCGCGGCGGCCGCGCGCGACGTGGCGCTGCGGGTCGTCGCCCAGCCGGTCGAGGTGGCCTTCCAGGGCCGCGGCACCCCGATCGAGCCCGAGGTGCTGCGCTCGGCGCTGCGCTTCACCCCCGACCCGCCGGATCTGCGGGTGCGGCTCGACACCGAGACCCTCTACCAGGACATCGCATCGGCCTACTCCACGCGCGAGCAGCCGGCGCGCGACGCGAGCTGGCGGACCAACGGCTCGACGGCGCGGCTGGTGCCCTCGCGCGTCGGCCGCGCGCTCGACATGGACGCCATCGCCACCTCCATCGTCGATGCCCCCGGCGCCCCGTCGGTGCGCGCCCGCTTCGAGGTGAGCCAGCCGGAGTTCACCACCGACGAGGCGCGCGCGCTGAACATCACCGAGCGCGTCTCGCAGTTCCAGACGCCCTACAACTGCTGCGAGCCGCGCGTGGAGAACATCCAGCGGGCGGCCGAGAGGCTCGACGGCTGGGTCATCGGTCCCGGCGAGGCCTTCTCGCTCAACGACGCCCTGGGCCCTCGCACGAGCGAGGCCGGCTACGTCGAGGCGCCCGAGATCCTCGGCGGCAAGCTCGAGGAGGGCCTCGGCGGCGGGGTCTCCCAGGTGTCGACCACGCTCTACAACGCCGCCTTCTTCGCCGGGATGGAGATCCTCGACCACACCCCCCACCAGTTCTGGATCTCGCGCTACCCCGAGGGCCGGGAGGCCACGCTGTCGTTCGGCGAGATCGACATGGTCTTCCGCAACGACTGGGACGCCGGCGTGCTGATCGACGCCGTCGCGGGGGACAACGCCGTGACGATCACCTTCTACTCGTCGGACCTCGGCCGCCGGGTGGAGACCGAGACCGGTGAGCGCACCGACTACGAGGAGCCGGAGATCATCGAGACGGTCAACCCCGAGCTGGAGCCCGGGGCGCGGGTGGTCGAGCAGTACTCGGGCGGCGCGGGCTTCACCGTGAGCTACACGCGCGAGGTCTGGGCCGGCGACGAGCTCAAGCGGGACGAGGACTACACCTGGCGCTACTCGCCCCAGAACGCCTTCGTCGAGCTCGGCCCGGAGCCCGCCAAGCCCAAGCGCCCGCGGGGCGGCACGGCCCCGGAGGAGCCGGCCGCTCCGGACGCGCCCGAGCCCGGCGGAGCGGCGGACGAGCCCGCGGCCCAGGCCCCGACCCCCTGACGCGCGGCGCGGGGGTTGCCGCGCCGGCGCCCCTGAGCGAACATGTGTTCGTGACGCGGGGCGCCACGATCCTGCACGCCGACCTGGACGCCTTCTACGCGTCGGTGGAGCAGCGCGACGACCCGCGGCTGCGCGGGCGGCCCGTGGTCGTGGGCGGCGGCGTCGTGCTCGCCGCGAGCTACGAGGCGCGGGCGTCGGGGGTCCGCTCGGCCATGGGGGGCGGGCGGGCCCGGCGCCTCTGCCCCGAGGCGATCGTGGTCGAGCCGCGCTGGCAGGCCTACGTCGAGGCCAGCCGCGCGGTGTTCGGCGTCTTCGAGCGGACCGCGCCGCTGGTGGAGGGCCTGTCGATCGACGAGGCCTTCCTCGACGTCCGCGGGCTCGAGCGCATCCAGGGATCCCCCGAGGCGATCGCCGCCGACCTGCGCCGCGAGGTGCGCGAGCGGGTCGGCCTGCCCATCACGGTCGGGGTCGCGACCACGAAGTTCCTCGCGAAGGTGGCGAGCGCCGTCGCCAAGCCCGACGGGCTGCTGGTCGTCCCGGCGGGACGGGAGCGCGCCTTCCTCCATCCCCTGCCGGTCGAGGCGCTGTGGGGGGTGGGCCCGGCCACCTCGGGCCGGCTCCGCGCGCGCGGCCTCGCCACGGTCGGCGACGTGGCCCGCGCGGGCGAGGAGGCGCTGGTGGCGATCCTCGGCCGGGCGGGCGGAGCGCACCTCCACGCCCTGGCCCACAACCGCGACCCCCGCCCGGTGAGGGCGGGCCGGCGGCGGCGCTCGGTGGGCTCGCAGTGCGCGATGAGCTTCGCCTCCCGCCCGCCCGAGGCGGTCGACCGGACGCTCGTGGCGCTCGCCGACCGGGTCACGCGCCGGATGCGGCGGTCCGGGCACGCGGGGCGCACGGTGACGCTGCGGCTGCGCTTCGGCGACTACGCGCGGGCCACGCGGTCGCGGACGCTGCCGGACGCGACCGCGTCCAGCGCGCCGATTCTCGCGACGGCCCGCGAGCTGCTCGCCGAGGCCCGGCCCACGATCGAGCGCCGCGGCCTCACCCTGCTCGGGCTGGCGGTCTCGAACCTCGGCGCCGACCCGACCCAGCTGCCGCTCCCCCTGCGCGACCCGCGCGAGGACGCGCTCGACGCCGCCATGGACCGCGTCCGCGACCGCTTCGGGACGACGGCCGTGACCCGCGCCTCGATCAGCGGGGAGGGCCGCGGCCTGGCCACGTGGCTCATGCCCGAGTAGCTACCAGCCCCCCGGCTCGTCACCCGCCATCCCCTCCCCCCTCCCCGAAGAACGCGGTCAGCTCCTCCACGGTCTCCCGCGGGGCCTCTTCCGGCACGAAGTGCCCGCCGGGCGTCGCCCGGCCGCGGACATCGTCGGCCACGGCCGCCCATGTGGCGAGCACGTCGTAGATCCGTCCCATCCGCCCCTCCTCGCCCCAGAGCGCCAGCAGCGGGCAGGAGATCCTCCGGCCGGCGTCGGCGGCGTCGTGCTCCAGGTCGATCGACGCCCCGGCGCGGTAGTCCTCGCAGGACGCGTGGACGGCCCCGGGCCGCGAGAACCAGCGGACGTACTCGCGGATGGCCTCCTCGGCGACCGGGGTGGCCGCGCCCGACCAGCGCCGCACGGTCTCGCGCAGGAACCACTCCGGGTCGCGGCCGATCATCGTCTCGGGCAGGCCATCGGGCTGGATCAGGAAGAACCAGTGGTAGTACGAGGTCGCCACCGCCTGGTCGACCGTCGCGAAGAGGGTCGCGGTGGGCACGATGTCGAGCACGGCGGCCCGCGAGACGCGCTCGGGATGGTCGCGCAGCATGCGGTGGACCACGCGGCCGCCGCGGTCGTGCCCGGCCACCGCGAAGCGCGGGTGGCCGAGCCGCTCCATCAGCCGCACCATGTCCCCCGCCATCGCGCGCTTGGAGTAGCCGGCGTGGTTCTCGCCGTCCGGCGGCGCCGAGCTGTCGCCGTAGCCGCGCAGGTCGGCCGCGACGACGGTGAAGCGCTCGGCGAGCGCCGGCGCGACGCGGTGCCAGCAGGTGCGCGTCTGGGGGTAGCCGTGCAGCAGCAGCAGCGGCGGCCCCGACCCGGCGGTCTCGTACGCGATCGTCGCCTCGCCGACGTCCTCGGCACCCTCGCGGCAGCCCTCGATCACGCCAGCGATACTGCCACGGAGCGGAGCCGCGGTGTGCCACGCCCGCCCCTCAGGGGCGCGTCAGGCCACGTGGTGCTGGTCGAAGACCAGGCGCCGCTCGCCGATCAGCAGCTCGGCGCCGGTGCCGATGCGGATCCTCTCGCTGCCGCCGAGCTCGCGCCATTCCCCATCGGACGATGGCCTCACCCGGGTGCCGTTCGAGGAGCCGTGGTCGGCGACGAGCACGTCCCACTCCTCGAGGATCACGTGCAGATGGGCGCGCGAGACCGAGTTGGTGTCGTCCTCGATCCTGATGGGAAGCGCCTTCCGCTGCACGACGGCCTCGGCGATCGACGGGTCGCGGCCGATCACCATGTCGTGCTGGACCGGGATGGTCGAGCCGTCGTCGAACACGAACACCCCGAGCGGCGGCCGCGGGCCCTCGACCGGCACGAGGGTGCGGTGAGCGCCCATCCGGATGCCGCAGCTTGAGCAGTAGAGGGCCTTCGGGTTGTTGAGGTGGTCGCGCGAGCACCGGACGCCGCGCACGAGCGTGACCCTGGGCGCCCCCTCGGTCGGCTGCGGCTCGGGCGCCTGCTCCTCGGGCGTCTGCACCGGCAGGGGGTCGCGGCCGGAGACCAGCGAGGGGTCGCGGCGCAGCGGCACCGACTCGAAGGCCCCGCCGTCCAGCGGCCCGTGGCCGGACGGCGCGCCGCCCTCGGCCCCCTCGGGCGACGGCAGGCCGCTGGTGGGCGTCGGCATGGCCCCCACCGTCTCGGCGACCGGCTCAGGGCCGGGCGCGGGAGACGGGGGCGCAGGCGACGCCGGCTCCTCGGCCTCGGTGACGGGCGGCCCCTCGCCCGCGGGCTCTGTGCCCGGGCCGGCCCGCGCGTCGCGGGCGATCAGGCTCACGCCGCCCCCGGTCACGACGCCGGCGATGAGGTCGCAGCGCCGATCGGCCGCCGCACCGGCGAGGCCGGGCGGGCCCACGCTCACGCGCTCGATCGGCGCCGGCAGGCGGCGCTCGATCCAGTTCACCGCGTCGGCGCCGGTGAGCCCCACGGATGCGCCGCCGGCGACCGCCCCGATCTCGATGGCGCCGCGGCAGAAGGCCAACAGCCCCCCGGGGTCCGCGGTCACCACGGCGAAGACCGGGACGGCGGAGGGCCCGGCGTCCAGCACCACCCGCGCCAGTCCGCTGAGCAGCTCGGCGCCCGAGCCGGTGCGGCACCGCCCGAACAGGTCGTCGAGGGCGGCGTCGTCGGCCGAGCTCGCGTCGAGCACCACCAGCACGGTGTCGCCCGCACGCTGGACCAGGCCGTCGCCGGGCCACACGGCGGTCCGCATCGACGAGGCGCTCATTCGGCCACCGGCACCGCGTCGAGCGCCTCGGCGAGCTCCGCCGCTGTCACGAACCGCCGTCCCGCGTCGGCCGATGTGCACCGCACGACGATCTCGCGCAGGCCATCGTCGAGGTCGTCGCTGGCGTCGGGGCGCTCGCGCAGCACCTGGCGCAGGGCCTCCATGGGATCGTCGTCGGGAAGGCCCCGGTACACGCTCACGCCGGTCACCGCGCGGTGCAGCGTGAGACCGAGCGACCAGATGTCGCTCAGCCGCGATGCGCCGTGGCCCGCGAGCACCGTCGGGTCGATGAACTCCGCGGTGTCCACGACGCCCACCCCCGTGCTCGTCATGCCGGGCGCGAGCACGTGTGCGAGCCCGAGGTCGGAGAGCCGTCCGGCGCCCCGGTCGATGAGCACGTTCGAGGGCTTGATGTTCCGGTGCACCATCCCCACCTCGTGCAGCGCGTGGGCGCCGCGCGCGGCGTCGGCCACCGCCCGGAGGGTCTGCGCGGTACCGGGAGGTGCCGCGGGCGCCGCCAGGGAGCCACCCTCGCAGAAGGCCATCGCGTAGTAGAGGGCTCCCTCGGAGTAGCCGACGTCGTAGACCGGCACGAGGCTCTCGCGGTCGACGGCGGCGTACACGCGCAGCTCGTCGACCACGCGGCGGAACTCGGAGGCGGTCGCCTTTCGCGCGAGCAGCTTGACGACCACGCGGTCGTCGTCCAACCCCAGCCGCGTGGGCGTGGCGGCCAGGAAGCAGCGGCCGTGGTCGCCGGAGCCGAGCTCCTCGATGAAGCGGTAGTCCGCGATCTCGCTCATACCAGCCTCCCCCCGCGGAAGCGCCAGCGCAGCGCCAGCACGCGCATGGGCCCGTTGGCGAACAGCCACACCAGGATCCAGGTGGTCGCGAATGCGATGACGAACGTTAACACCGGGATCTCGCGATAGTCGATCGCGATCGAGCCCACGTCGAGGTCGTCCGGCAGCACGCGCGTGAGGATGATCCAGGTGACGATGCCCTCGTTGATCCCCGTGAGCAGGCCGAACATCGTCGGCCAGTCCTTCTCCCAGCGGAACTGCTGCAGGCCGTGGTAGATGAACTCCCAGACGATGCCGGCGAGGATGACGATGGCCAGCGAGGTGAACAGCACCTCGTAGAGGTCGCCCAGGCTCGCGCCCTCGGGCCGCGACAGCGCCGGCCCGATGATGAGCGTCCACGGGATGCCGATCAGCAGCAGCAGGAAGATCCGGGTCTGGATGCGCCCGGCCAGGGTCGGCGTCATGGCGCCACGTTCCTCGCCCAGCGCCACCACTGCGCGATCGAGCGCGCGGTGCCGATGCGACGGCAGAAGCCCACCTCTGCCAGGTCGTCGGCGATCCTCAGGCCCGAGTACTGGAGCCCCAGGAAGGAGTCGACCGTCGCGTAGTAGGCCCCCAGGGTCATGGATCCCGACGCGTACATGCGGCCGGGCCCACTGCGGGTGCCGCGGACCTCGAAGCTGCGCTCGCAGTCGAGACGCCCCTTGGGGTTCTTGCCGGCCGGCGTGTGCTGCAGCAGGTCGTTGAGCACCCTGTGGTCCTCGATGTTCCCCTCCAGGCCGGTGGCGTCGATGATGAACTGCGCGGCCAGCTCGCGGCGGGAGCCGTCGTCGGCGCGGATCGTGGTGATCACCGACAAGCCGTCGGCCGACGGCGCCACGCTCTCCACCTGGCCGACCTCCTGGACGTAGAAGCCCTCGCGCAGGCCGCGGCGGACCTGCTCGCGCCAGTCCTTGCGCCGAGCCGTCGTCGTGCCGCCCATCGAGTCGAGGAACTGCACACGCTCCTTGCCCTCGAGGCTGGCGAGCTTCTGTCGCTGCTGCCCGCCCCAGCACCCCTTGGGGTAGTTGAACCCCTGGTAGGCGAACCCGTTGTAGCCCCTGCGGCGGAAGGTGAGCTTGTCGCCCTGGGCCGTCGCGACGTAGGTGCGGAAGAGGTGGATGATCCGGGTCTGCGCGCCCTTCTGGTCCCGGTCGTCGACGAGCCGCTGGAGCACGCGCGAGCTCACGATGCCGCTGCCCCGCACCAGGACGGTCGTCGGGTGGCGCTGCGTCTCCGTGTACAGGTGGGAGTGGGGCTCGTAGGCGTTGACCACCCGCTGGTAGTCCTCATACCGGTCGCGGTACTCCCGGAGGTCGTCGAGGAACTTGACCCCCGGGTAGCCGACCCCGAGGTGCAGGTACGTGCAGCGGTAGGCCACCCGCTTGCTGGCCGAGGTCTCGGCGCGCGGGGTCAGCAGCACGAAGTAGCCGCCGCCGTGGCGGATGCGCGCCATGCGCACGTAGCCGAGGGCCAGCATGCGGTCCCAGCCGATGCGCGCCGCTTCACGCTCGAGCGAGCGGAACACCTGCCCGGCCTGGGGCGTGTAATAGTCGTCGATGATCGGCTCGGTGAGGACGTTCCAGACCGGGCGCAGGGTCTTGCTCTCCCAGGCCTCGCGCATCGCGTAGCTGGGGAAGCCCCAGATGTTGTCGATGACCGACCCCGAGTCCGATCGCAGGCGGGCCGTGCGAGGGATCTGCGAGTTCCGCGTCAGGTACTCGTAGGTGGCCCACGGCTCCTCGATGTCCGTGAGCACCTTGATGCCCTCGGTCGGCACGCCGGCGATGCGGAGGTAGTCGACGACCGCCAGCGAGCCGATGCCCCCGCCCACGGAGACGAAGGGCGAGTCGACGATCGGTATGCCGGCCTCGGCAACCATCTGGTCGGTCCAGACGTCGGTCTCCACGAGGTGGTCCGGCAGGTCGCTGACAGGGGCTCGCCACGCCTGTGACGGGGCCTGTTCGACGATGGTCTGATCGGATCCCATCCGCGCCCTCCCGCTACTCGAACTGAACGCGGCGCACGACGGGCTCACCGAGCACGAGCCCATCGCCGGCCGGGATCAACGGACGGTACGCGACGCGCGCGAGGTCGCCGCTCTGGATGCCCTGCACGGCGGCGCAGTAGCTCTGCAGCCCGTCGTCGATGGGCGTGTTGTTGATGGCGAGGATCTCGCGGATCTCCTCGCCGAAGCCCGCGTCCGCCGCCCCCGTGCCGGGGACGGCCTGGACCACGAAGAGCCGGTCCTCGGCGCCGGGAACGACGCCGAACTCGATGCTGAAGCCGGCCCACCCGATCGAGCGGTCATCGGCCAGCACCGGCGCGACCTCGGCGACGCGGTCGACGCCGATCGCCAGGCCCTGGTTCTCGCCGCCGCTCACGGCGAAGTTGACCCCGACCAGGTCGCCGCGCAGGTTGACGAGGGGCCCGCCGGAGTTGCCGGCGTTGATCGCCGCGTCGGTTTGCAGGCCGTTGCGGATGACCGAGAACTCCGGCTCCGGGATCCGCACGGTCGTGCCAACCGCGGTGATGCTGCCCGGGGTGGTCTGCAGCTCGGGCGTGATCGAGAGGTTGCCCGGGAAGCCCATGGCGACGACCTCCTGGCCCAGCTCGACCTCGGACTGCTCGCCCAGCGGCAGCGTGCTGAGCCCGTCGCTCGGCGCGAAGCGCAGCATCGCGAGGTCATCGCACGGCGCCGCGGCGATCAGGCTCGCCTCGCGCTCGCCGTTGACCGTGCCGACGCGGAACTGCGTCCCCCCCGCGACGACGTGGTAGTTCGTGACCACGAGGCCCTGGTCGGCGTCGTAGACCCAGCCGCTGCCGCTGCCCTGCCGCTGGTCGCCGGCGAGCGTCTCGACCCACACGGTCGAGGGAGTGACCTGCTCGATCACCTCCGTCTGGGAGAGCTCGTCGTCGCCGCCGCTGAAGACGCCCGTCGCGAAGAGCACGATGACCACGATGATCGCCGCGCCGACGAGGACGGCGGCGATGATCCCCGCGCGCCCCCGAGCGCGGCCGCCGCCGGCGCCGGAGCTGCCGTAAGAGGCCGCCGGGGGCGGCGACGGCGGCGAGGCCGGCGACGCGGGTGGCCGCACCGACGGGACCACGACGGTGCCCGCCGCGCCGCCGCCCGCGGCGCCCTCGGCGCTGCCCGGGCCCTCGGTCCTGAGCTCAGTGTCGCCGACCTTCACGCGCTCGCCGCCTCGCAGTGTGATCGAGTCGCGCGCCGCCAGGCGCTTGCCGTCAACCAGCGTGCCGTTGGCCGAGCCGAGGTCGGTGAGGACGGCCGTGCCGTCGTCCTTCACCTCGATCGAGGCGTGGATGCGCGACACCTTCGCGTCGTCGATCACCAGGTCGCACGTCGCCTCGCGACCGATCGTGAAGCGCTTGCCCGACGCCTGCATCCGCTTGCCGCTGTCGGGTCCCGATTGGATTGTCAGCCACACGTCATGCGCTCCTCCGGCGGGGTTTCCTTCGCCATTGCTCGAGGCGTCTCATGGAACGGGTGATGTCGTCGGCTCAGGAGCCGGCGCGATCGTGCCGCTGCGGCTCCCCAGCCAGTCGCCGAACTGGCTCCGGCGCGCGCGCTGCAACCAGCCGTCGAGGCTCGCCGACTGACCCGACCCGGGGCCGTGCCGCACGACCAGCGCCGGCCTGACGAGGCCCTGCAGCAGGCGCACGCGCGCCTCGCCGAGGCCCTGCGGCTGCAGCGACCAGTCGTCACCGGCGCCGAGCACGAGGACGCCCGCCGAGCTCATCGCGCTCGCCAGGGAGGCGCGCGGGTCCTCGCCGGCCATGACGACCTCGGTCTCCCCGAGCTGCTCGCGCACGACCGCGGCCGCGGCCTCGTCACGGGCCACGATCACCAGCGGCACACCGCTGGCGGCGGCGAGCCGGTCGGCGAGCTGGGCGGCGGCCGTCTCGTGGTCGCCGCCCCCCAGGGCGGCGAGGACGGTCTGCCCGCGCTCCAGCGAGACCGGCTCCCCGGACTGGTTGACGAAGACGGCGATGTCGGCCGGGCACTTCTCCAGCAGGGTGGCGACGGGGCCGCCGAGCACGTCGCGGTTGAGGAGGGTGCGGTGGAACCCCACGAGCACGAGGTCGGACTGCTCGCGCTCCGCGACGCGACAGACGCCCAGGCCCACGTCGTGCACGGTCTCGACGACCGCCGACGCGCGCGTCCCGGTCGCCGTGACGCCCTCGACCATCTCGGCCAGACGCGCGGTGGCGAGCTCCTCGGCCCTCTCGGCGCTGAAGGTCGACGTGCGCCGCGACAGCCGCTCGGGCTCGGGCAGGACCCGCGCCAGCGTCACCGCGGCCCCGGTCGGCTCGGCCAGTCGCTGGGCCAGGTTGACCAGGGCGGGGTCGCCGGCGGAACCGTCGAGCGCGACCAGGATCCGGCGGGGCCCGCCGCCCGGCGCGAGGCCCGACTGGCTGGGGCGGAACACGGGCGCGGGGGGGCGGTAGACGAGGTCGATGAGGGGAGCCGCCATCAGCGTGGTGATGAGCGCCATGAGCACGAGGATCGCGAACAGCGATTCGGGCACCACGCCCAGCTCGGCGCCGATCGTGATGATCACGAGCTCGGTGAGCCCGCGGGTGTTCATGAGCAGCCCGAGCACCGCCGAATCCCGCCCGGGCATGCCCGATGCCAGGGCACCAAGCGCCCCGGCCACGAACTTGCCCACGATCGCCGCGGCCAGCACGACCAGGCCGATGGCCGCGACGGTCCAGCTGTCGATCGCCGACAGCTCGGTGCGCAGGCCGGTGATGGCGAAGAACACCGGCAGGAACAGCAGCAGGGTGAAGTCCTCGAGCTTCAGCGTCACCTCGGAGACGAGCTCGGACCGCCGGGGAAGGATCGCCCCGAAGAGGAACGCCCCGAAGATCGCGTGGATCCCGATCTCCTCGGTGATCCAGGCGCTCATGAGCACGCCGACGAGGATGAGCGTGAGCAGGCCGGCGCCGAGGCCCGCCGGGCGCCCGCTGCCCGACCAGCGGTCGATCACCCAGGCCAGCGCCGGGCGCACCAGGAAGAGCATCACGGCCGCGAAGATCACCGTGTAGAGGATGGTGAGCAGCGTGTCGGCCGCATCGCCGGCCCGCACGACGGCCACGACCACCGCGAGGATGATCCAGGCGCAGATGTCCTCGAGCGCCGCGCATGTGAGCGCGATGGTCCCGACGGGGGTTCGCAGCAGGCCCTTCTCGGAGAGCAGCCGCGCCAGCACCGGGAAGGCGGTGATTGCGAGCGCGACGCCGAGGAAGAGCACGTAGCCGGTGCGCGGTAGGTCGGGCGCGAGCTCGTCGTGGGTCGCGAGGCCAATGAGCACGCCGAGCAGGAAGGGCGTGCCCAACGAGAGCGGCAGCACGTAGGCGACCGTCTTGCCGCTTCGGCGCATCAGGGCAGGCTCGAGCTCGAGGCCGACCAGGAAAAGGAAGAAGATCAGGCCGAGCTGCGCGATCGTGTTGAGCGAGCCCAGGATCTCGTCCGGGAAGAGCCAGTCCTGCGCCTCGGGCGAGATCGCCCCCAGCACCGACGGGCCGAGCAGGATGCCGGCCGCGATCTCGCCCATCACCCGCGGCTGTCCCACGCGCGCGGCGAGCAGGCCGACCAGGCGCGCGACGACCACGATCACCGCGATGGCGATGAGGACTTCTGCGAAGACGTTCACGTGGCTCCCGGGTACGCCGCCGACGACGCGGGCGGTGCGAAGGGGCGCAACGCTATTACAGGACCCTCCGAAAAATCACGCGCCGTTCGTGGGGGATGACCCCCCGAAAGGGGGTGTCGTCGAGGCGCTCATTCGGCGATAACCTCATGATGAGCTTGTGGCCCGGGTATCGTTTTGGCCCGTACCGGATCGAGGAGGAGATCGGTCGCGGCGGCCAGGCAGTGGTGTACCGGGCTTCGCGCGAGGGGTCGGCGGCGACGGCGCTCAAGGTGCTCCCCGCCGAGGTGGGCGACGACCCCACGGTGCGCGCCCGGCTGGCGCGCGAGGTCGAGGCGGTCCGGGGCCTGCGGCACCCGTCGATCGTGGCCGTCGAGGATGCCGGTGAGGTTGACGGCCAGCTCTTCCTGTGCATGCCGCTGGTCGAGGGCGTCACCCTCGAGCAGGCGATCCGCGCCGAGGGCGGCCTCGATCCCGTGAGGGCCGTGGCGATCCTGCGCCGGGTGGCGACGGCGCTGGGACACGCCCACGCGCACGGCGTGGTGCATCGCGACGTCAAGCCGGCCAACGTCCTGCTCGGCCGCGACGGGCAGGCTTACCTCACCGACTTCGGGCTCGCCCAGGTCGCCGAGGCGGCCCGCCTGACACGCACGGGCGTCTGGGTGGGAACGCTCGACTACATTGCCCCTGAGCAGCTGCTCGCCCAGAAGGTGGGCCCCGGCGCCGACGTCTATGCCCTCGCCGCCGTGGCCTACGAGACGCTCGCGGGACGGCCTCCCTTCGTGCGCCACAACACCAACGACCTCATCCAGGCGCACCTCAACGACGCGCCGCGCCCTCCGTCCGCCCTGCGCCGCTCGCTGGCGCCGGCCGACGCGCCGCTGGCGCGCGGGCTGGCCAAGTCGCCCGACGAGCGCCACGCGTCTGCCGGCGACCTCGTCGAGGACCTCGCGACCGCTCTGGGCGTCGCGTGACCGCAGCGCGTGCCCGCATGGCGCTCGCGCTTGCGGCGGCTGGCCTGGCCGTCGTGGGGGCGCCCGCGGCCGCGCTGGGGACGGACATCGTCCCCGGCCAGGTGATCGTCCGCTTCGAGCCCGGCGTCGCCGCACCCGCCCGCGCGGCGGTGCTCGAGGACGTGGGCGGGCGCGTCGTCCGCTCCCTCCCCATCGCGCGGACGGCGCTCGTCAGCACCCCGGGGCAGGCGCCCGAGGACGCGGCCCGCGCGCTCGAGGGCGATCCCCGCGTGAGATGGGCCGAGCCCAACTACATCTACCGCCGCCGCCTGGTGCCCAACGACCCGGGACTCTCGCAGCAGTGGGGCCTCCTCAACACCGGGCAGACGGTCCTGGGCACGGCCGGCACGCCGGGCGCGGACATCGACGTCGTGCCGGCGTGGGACGTCGCGAACAGCAGCCCCGGGGTGAGGCTCGCGGTCGTCGACGGGGGCGTCAACGGGACTCACCCGGACCTGGCCCCGAGCTTCGGTGCGCCGGCCAACCCGGACGAGACGGGCGCGGGCCGGGAGACCAACGGCATCGACGACGACGGCAACGGCTTCGTGGACGACCACCGCGGCTGGGACTTCGTCGCGGCCGACAACGATCCCCGCGACGACGACCCGTTCGGCCACGGGACGCTGGCCGCCGGCACCGCGACGGCCCGCGGCAACGACGGCGTCGGGGTGGCGGGCGTGACGTGGCAAACGCGCCTCATCGCCCTCCGCGCGCTCGACAGCTCCGGCGCCGGCACGAACGCCAACATCGCGCGGGCGATCGTGTACGCGGGCGAGCGCGGTGTCCGCGTCCTCAACGCCAGCTTCGGCGGCGGGTCGTCCTCACAGGCGATCCGCGACGCGATCGCCGAGGCGCCGAACATGCTCTTCGTCACGGCCGCGGGGAACGGCGGCTCCGACGGCGTCGGCGACGACGCCGACGCGCCGGGCGAGATCGACTTCCCGTGCGAGCTCACCCTGCCCAACGTCGTGTGCGTCGCCGCGACCGACCAGTCGGACGGCCTGACCGCGTTCTCCAACTTCGGCGCCGTGTCGGTCAACCTGGCGGCCCCGGGCCGGAACATCTTCGGCCCCCAGCCCGGCGGGAGCTTCGCCCACCTCAGCGGCACGTCCTTCGCGACACCCCTCGTCGCCGGGGCCGCGAGCCTCGTGCTCGGCGCCACCCCGGCCGCCTCGACCGCCCAGCTGCGCGGCGCGGTGCTGGCGGGCGCGGAGCCGCTCCCGGGCCTCGCCGGTCGCGTCGTCACCGGCGGGCGCCTGGACGTCGCCCGCGCCCTCGCGAGCGTGCCGCCGGGCGCCCCGGGACCCTCGGTGCAGACCGGGCCGGCCGCCGACGTCGCCGGCAGCACGGCCCGCCTGACGGGCACCGCCACGCCGCGCGGACAGCCCACGTCCACCTACTTCGAGTACGGGACGACGACCGCCTACGGATCGGCGACGGCCACCCGCCGGGCCGGCTCCGGCGTGAGCGCAGTGGCCCTCTCGGATGGGATCAGGGACCTCGTCCCCGGCAGCCGTTACGAGTTCCGGGCCGTCGCGGCCGACGCAGGCGGCATCTCGTACGGACCCAACGAGTCCTTCACCGCCCCGGGCCCGGCGACCGTGGCGGCGACCCCGATCGCAGCGCGCGACCTCAGCATCGTCCGCCGCGGCCGGTCGTGGTTCATCCGCCTGCGCCTGAGCTCCTTCACCACCGTCGCGGGCCTCGTCGATCGCCGCGCGACGAGGGCCCGCAACTTCCGCCGCGCCTTCGGCATCCGCCGACGCGGATACCCGCCCGGCATCCGCCTCATCCCGCTCGGCCGCCTCCGCCCGGCCCTCTACCGCCTGACGCTGAACGTCAACTCCGCCGCCGGGCCGCAGAGGCTGCGGCGGGGATTCCGGGTGACGGGGTCGCCGATCCTTTCGATCCGCATCCAGACGCTCGGGGGCGTGACGTCGGCCCGGGTGCGCCTCGCGGCCCGCGCGAAGGTGCGCGGTGGGCTCGAGCGCCGGCGCGGCTCGCGCTTCGTCTTCCTGCACCCCTTGGAGACGCGCCTTGGAGCGGGCACGACGACGATCCGCCTCGGGCGGAACCTGCAGCCGGGCCTCTACCGGCTCCGCCTGTCCGCACCCGCCTTCCCGGGTGCCCCGGAGTCGGCGACCTTCCGCATCCCGTGACCCGGCCGCTCTCGATCCGCAATCCGTTAGCGCAGGGTAAGCCCGGGATGGTTGACAGACGGGGTGTGATGAGAGCAGATCGTCCAAGAGACACGACGGAGGAGGGTGACGGCGGCATGGGGTCAAATTCGAACGGATCCGCGCAAGCTCGGTGCCTTCGCTGGTGGCGTAGGGCCGCCTTCGGCGTGGGTCTCGTCGTCATGTGCATCGCCGCTGTTGCTGCACAGGGGGCTGGCTCCCCGTCCGCTCAGCCACGGTCTCTTGAAGGGGCGGCAGATCTCGTGCGGCTGGATCACCCGGCGAACGCCGGGTCCAAGGTACCTCTTCCGTCAGCGTTGCGGACTCGCCTGCAAGGTGATTCGGTCGCAACCGCCCCGGCGCCGGCGCCGGTGCATCGACGCGCGCTCTTCGAGGACCCCACCTCGGACATCGGCGGCGACGCTGCCGACTTGTTCCTCACGACCGTCCTTCACGACGACGGAGCCAATCCGGGCAGCGCGGCCGATGACGAGATCTACTTTTCGAGCATCTTCATCAACGCAGGGTTGGGGCTCCTCCCCGGCGACGTGGTCTGGTTCTACGTCAACAGTGACGGCAACGCGGGCACGGGGCCCGCAATCGTGCCGACCGCGGCCTTCGGCGCCGACTATCTGCTGGAATTCATCAATGTCGGTGGGTCGCTCGAGGCCGCGCTGCTTCGATGGGACGCCGGTGCCTCGCAGTTCCTGCTCGTGCGCGAGCTCTTCGAGCTCCAGGACTTCCTCCTCACGGACAACTTCGGCGGCGGGTTCAGCAAGATCGAGACATTGAGTCTTCGGCCGGAGGAGCTGGGACTCTCGCGAGGCGAGACCTTCACGACGCTGGTCAGGTCGGCGTGGGACGCCACCGGCACGATCGTCGATGAGGACATCGCACCGAACGCACCGCCGTTCTACCCCCTGACCATCCCCCCGCCACCGGAGCGACCCGGGCTCGCGGTCGCCGCCCCAACGGGGATCACCACGAGCTCCGCGACGCTCAACGGCACTGTTCAACCCGAACCGACTCCCGACCACCTACTACTACGAGTACGGGCCCACGGCCGCCTACGGCGCCAGGACTCCTGACAGCAGCGCCGGAGCGGGTGACGGCGGCGTCGCGGCCAGTGTCAACCTCGCGGGGCTCGCGTCGAGCACGGCGTACCACTTCCGGCTCGTGGCGAACAACGCGGCCGGGCCGAGCCTGGGGCCGGACCAGATCCTCACCACCGCCCGCCTTCGCAGGACTCAGATCAGGGCCGGCGGCACGTCGTCGGTCACATGCGGTAACGGACGCTGCATCCTCACCAACCTGACCGTGAACGTGGGCGTCCGGGATCCGAACCGAGCCGTGGCGGTCCGCACCCCCGCCGCGCTCAGGAACATCCGCCTTCTCGTCCGCTGCACGCGGGGCTGCACGCTCAACCGCACGTTCCGGCTCAAGCGCGGGACCATCCGCGCGAGAGCGGTCAGCGGCTCGGCGCGCCAGTTCGTCGGTGCCACGGAAGGGTCGCCCGGCCGTCGGGTCCGGGTCAGCGTGGCCCTGAAGGGCGGCGAGTACCGCGTGAACCTTCTCAGGCTCTTCAGCGACGGCCGCGGCCATCCGTACCTCCTCCGGGAGGGTCAGGCCGAGATCCAGGTGATCGTGACCAAGCCGGGCTACGCCGGATCCGCTCAGATCATCCGCGCCCAGAGGGCGACCAAGCGGTTGGTCTGCAACGTCAAGAACGGCCGTCCGGTCGAATGCCGGGCCGTGACGTGAGCGGCCGCGCCCTGATCGTCGCCGCCGCGATCGCCGTACTGATCTTCGGCGGGGCGTTCGCGGTCGGCAACGCCATGTCCGGCTCCGACGGCGGGACCGGAACGGAGCTCGAGTCGCCGACCCCCGCCCCGGGGGCGGCGGCGCCCGAGATCGCGACGGCGAAGGGCTCGGCCGCGGGCCTGCCCGCGCTGAAGCCCCCGCCGCCTCCGCCGGCCGCCGGCGGCGGCTCGGCGGGCGGCTCTGCGGGAGGCTCCGCCGGAGGTTCCTCGGCGGGTGGCTCCGGTGGCTCGTCGGGCGGCTCGGCCCCGTCCACGCCATCGTGCGGCCCGCTCGGCTGCGACCCGACGACCTCCTAACGGCAGCCCCTCCCGTCCCGCCGCGGGAGCGGGGTATCGTGACCGAGACCATGTTGACCAGATGACCAGGCCAGGATGATCGACGTCGGAACGGTCATCGCCGACCGCTATGAGCTGCAGGAGCGGCTCGGGGTCGGCGGCATGGGCGAGGTCTACCGGGCCTACGACCGTCGCTTCCGCCTGGACGTGGCGATCAAGGCGCTGCTGCCCCACGTCTCACGCGACGAGCAGCTCGTCGAGCGGTTCCTGCGCGAGGGCCGCACGCTCGCCCTCCTGCGACACCCGGGCATCATCGGCATCTTCGACATGCTGCACGTTGACGGGCACGACCTCCTGGTGCTCGAGTACGTCCCGGGCCAGTCGCTCGAGGACGAGCTGCGCGGCGGGCGCATGCCGTGGTCGCGCTGCGCGGACATCGGCGCACAGGTGTGCGGCGCCCTGGCGGCGGCCCATGCGCGCGACGTGATCCACAGGGACATCAAGCCGAGCAACATCCTGCTGGAGCCTTCGGGCGTCGTGCGGGTGGCCGACTTCGGCATCGCCCGGCTGGCCACGAACGTCAGCAGCGTCACGAGGGCCGGCATGTCGATGGGCACCCCGGGCTTCTGGGCGCCCGAGCAGGCGCTCGGCGAGAAGTTGACGCCGCAGACCGACATCTACAGCCTGGGCGCGGTGCTCTTTCTCGCCGGGACGGGACGTCTGCCCTTCGTCGCCGAGGAGGAGGGCCCCGCCACCGCCTACATCAACGTGACGCGCCCGGTGCCCGATCCGCGCGAGGTCGCGCCCGATCTGCCGGCGGCGGCCTCCGACCTGATCATGCGGGCGCTGTCGAAGGATCCGGCCGGCCGGTATCCGTCGGCGACCGAGATGGCGCGCGCGCTGCGCCTCTCCGCCGGACTGCCGCTCGTTCCCGTGACGCCGTTCGAGACGCCCATGCCCGACCCGAACGAGCTCAACGCGGGCCCGACGGAGGGCGATGCCCCGGGAGGTCCCGCAGTCGTCGTGCCGCCCACGGTCCACACGGGGTCGCGGGACGTCGAGGGCGCGCCGGAGGCGGAGGCGGCGGCGACCGCGCCCAAGACCGAGGTCGAGCCGATCGCGCCGGTGGCGCAGCCGAGCGCCCCCGAGACCGAGGTGGAGGAGGCGCCCGAGCACGTTGGAGCCAGAGGAGCACCCGAGACGGAGATCGAGGGCGGGGCTCCCGAAACCGAGGTCGGCCCGCCCACTCCGGCTCCGGAGACCCGGGTGGGCGGCCCGCGAACGCCGGACGGTGGTGGCGCCGCCACCGCTCCGACGGGCCCCGTGGCGGCGAAGGGCGGGGCCCGGCCGTCGCGTGGCCTGGTCGTCGCCGGCGCGGTGGTCGTGGTGGCCGCCGCCGTCGTCGGAGGCCTCGCAGCGGGCGGGGCCTTCAGCGGCGGCGAAAGCTCGGAGCCCGTGGCCACGACCCGGGTGGAGGCGGGCACCTCCACGGTCGCACTGCCGGAGGACTGGCCGGCGGAGGCGGGTGGCGGATCGATTCCCGGCATCGAGCTCGCCAACGCCACGACCGCATCCCCCGCGGGCGAGACCGGCGAGCAGATGTCGGTCGGCACCACCGACGCCCAGGGGGCCACCCTGCTTCCCGCGGCGCTCCGGCAGTCGCTGGTCGGGATCCCCGAAGCCGAGCGCGTGCTGCTCGGCAGGAACCAGGCCTACCTCTACCGGGATCTCGAGGTCGAGGGCTACGACGGACGGGTGAGCGTCTTCGCGATGCCGACGACCCGGGGCGTCGCGACCGTCGATATGCGCCGCGCCCGGCGACCAGGCGGCGGAGTTCATCCCGGCCTGCGAGTCGGCTGCGACGACGTTGCGGCTGGCGGGCGGGACCCGGGCTCTCCCCCTCGGCCCGAGCCCCTCCTACGCCAAGGCCGTGACGGCGGCGATGAGCCGGCTCGACCAGCAGCGCACCGCGCTGAGAACCCAGCTCAGCAAGGCGACGACCCCCGACGACCAGGCGCGTGCAGCGCGGCGGCTGTCCACGGCCTTCGGCGCGGCGGCGGGCGCGCTGGCCGGCCAGGATCTCGGCCCGGAGGGCGCCGGCCTCAACGAGGCGGTGGTGAGCGCGTTGCGCGCGCAGGAGACGGCCTACGACGACATGGCCGCCGCCGCAGAGGCGGACGACGGCGCCGCCTACGACGCAGCGCGGCGGGCGGTCGAGCAGGGCGAGACCGAGCTCGCCCAGGCGATCAACGCCCTGGAGGCGCGCGGCTATCGCGTGAGCTGACCGCCGCCGCCCGGCGAGCCAGGGCTCGGCCCGGTAGGGTCGCGCCGATGCCGTGCTCGCCGCGCGCTCCGCGGCTCGTGTTGCGCGCCCTCGAGCTGCTCGACGCCACCCGCCCCGAGCCGCGGGCGCTGCGCGCGGCGCTCGACCGCCGCTGGGCCGAGCTCCCGGCACACGCCCGCTTCCGCGCCCAGTCGATCGGCCGGCGGACCGCCGGCTGCGAGGGCACCCACGGCGTGTTCCCCCGCTGCGACCTCGCGTGCACGCCCTGCTACCACAGCCGTGAGGCGAACCGGGTGCGGATCGACGGCGACCACACCGAGCGCGAGATCGACCGCCAGATGGCCCACCTCTCCTCCCGCCGCGGCCCTGGCCAGAACGCCCAGCTGATCGGAGGGGAGGTCACGCTGCTCGGCCCCGAGGCGCACGCGCGCGCGCTCGCGGCGATGATGCGCCATGGGCGCAAGCCGATGAGCATGAGCCACGGCGACTTCGGCTGGGACTACCTCCGGGCGCTCGCGGTGGGGCCGGACGGTCGGCCGCGATTTCGCGAGTTGATCTTCGCCGCCCACTTCGACAGCAGGATGTTCGGCCGGCGAGGCGCCGAGCGGCCCGCCGGCGAGCCGGAGCTGGACCCCTTCAGGCGCAGGTTCTGCGCGATGTTCGAGCGCCTTCGCGCCGAGACGGGGGTGCGCAGCTACCTGGCCCACAACATGACCGTGACCCCGGCCAACGCCGACCAGGTTCCCGACGTCGTGAGGGGGGAGCGCGCATGGGGTGGCGGATGATGAGCTTCCAGCCGGCGGCCTTTCAGGGCAGCCCCGCCCGCTGGAAGGAGCGCTACCGCGACCTCTCGGCCGACGACGTCTGGTCCCGGATCGAGGCCGGCGCGGGGGCGCGCCTGCCGTTCCGCGTCGTCCAGACGGGCGACGAGCGCTGCAACCGCACCGCCTACGGCGCCTACGTGGGCGCCCGTTGGGTAGCCCTGCTCGACGACCGCGACCCGCGCGACCACGAGCTGCGCGAGGCGTTCTTCGGCGCCGTCGGCGGGGCGAACCTCCAGGAGGGGCGCGCCCTCACCGCGGCCCGGCTGGCCCGCGGCATCGCCCGGCGGCCGCGCGCGTTGACCACGGCTCTGCGTTGGGCCGTGCGGATGGGGCGCCGCGCGGGCGTCCGCGAGCTGCTGCACCACGGCGCCCGTCCCGTCACCTTCGTGATGCACCGTTTCATGGACCAGGCCGACGTGGCGCCCGCCTGGGAGCTGCTCGAGCGGGGGCGGCTCGCTGACGACCCCCGCATCCGCGAGACCCAGGAGCGCCTCCAGGCCTGCAGCTACCACATGGCCCACCCCGAGACGGGCCGGTTGGTGCCGGCCTGTGCGCAGCACGCGGTGTTCGCCCCCGAGGAGAACCGCCGCCTGGCGGAGCTGCTGCCCCTCGGCTGAGATTGCCGAGCGTCGAGGGGAGCGAGGGATCGAGGGTTGCGGCGGACGGGCGGGGCAGGGCCCTGCCCGGCGGAGCCGACGGGTATGGCGCCGGCGCGGGAGCTGCGCATACAGTGGCAGCCCGACGCACGAAGGGGGACCTCGACGATGGCCGACGGCGACGAAGAACTCTCGACGGACGAGCACGATCGCTCGGACGACCCGGGCGTCGGGGAGCTCGAGAGCCGCCTCAGCGCCGATGAGATCCGCATCAGGCGCAACGAGCAGCGCCTCGCCGCCAGCGACAAGCGCTTCGCGCTCGAGGAGTCGCTCATCCGCCGCAACCGGCGGCTCGGGATCGCCGTGGGTGTCTTGCTCCTCCTCACGATCGCGGCGCTCGTCGCGAGCTTCATCGCGATCAACCGCGACATCGATTCGGTCGCGCGCGCATCACCGAGGGACGGGAGCGTCGGGACGAGCGCGCTCCAGGACGGCGCCGTGACGGCGGCGAAGCTGGCGCCGGGCTCCGTCGTCGGGTCGGCGATCGCGCCCGGAGCCGTGGGCGCCGGCGCCGTCGCGGAGGGCGCTGTCGGGGCGAGTGCGCTCGCCCCCGGGGCCGTCACCGCGCGCGCCGTCGCCGCCCAGTCGCTGACGGGAGAGACCATCGACGAGTCCACCCTCGGACCGGTTCCCCGGGCCCGGGACGCCGCCGACGCCTCAGCCCTCGCCGGCCTTCCGGGCGCGCGCTACGTGCGGGGTGTCGAGGTCGTCCGAGCCACGACGGCTGCCAGCACCGCCCGCCTCAAGGGACCGGTGACCGCAACGTGTCCCGAGGGTGCGCGCGCGATCGCGGGTGGTGCGGCCATCGACGGCTCGCGCGACGTCGCGATCACGGCGAGCGCTCCCGACGACCGGTCCGGCTGGCGGGCCGACGCGGCGGCGATCGGACGGAGCACCGGGCCGTGGCGGATCGTGGTCACGGCCGTCTGCGTCCGCGGCGGCTAGCCCCGGATTCGCCCCCGGCAGGCGCCTCATCCGCCGTACAGGCCCACCCCGTGGACGTCGTGGGCGGCGTCCATGACGGCCTCGGCGACCGTCGGGTGCGCGTGGATCATCAGGCCGACCTCGCGTGCGGAGATCCCGTAGAGCAGGGCGAGCCCCAGCTCGTGGATCAGGTCGGTGGCGTGCGGCCCCATGATGGTCGCTCCCACCAGGCGGTCGGAGGCGCGATCGGCGACCATGCGGCAGAAGCCGAGGGTTTCGGCGATCGCGAGGGCCTTGCCGTTGGCCCCGAGGCGGCCGGTGCCGACCACCACGTCCATCCCGGCCTCGCGGGCCGCCTCCTCGGTGAGCCCCACCCGCCCGATCTCCGGGATGGTGTAGACGCAGCTCGGCACGAGGGCCCGGTCGAGGACCCGGGGCGCGTCGAGGGCCGTCTCCACGGCGTTGGCGCCCTCGGCCTGGCCCAGGTGGGCGAGCTGGGGCCCCGGGATCGCGTCCCCGACCGCGAAGATGTCGCCGACCCCCGTCCGCAGGTGCTCGTCGACCTGGATCAGCCCGCGCTCGGTGCGGATGCCGAGCTCCTCGAGGCCGATGTCGACGGTGTTGGCCGCCCGCCCGACCGCGACCAGGGCCCGGGCGGCGGAGCGCTCGGAGCCGTCGGACAGGCGCACGGTGAGGCCGTCGGGCCGGTAGGCGACCACCTCGGCCACGGTCGTGCCGGTGAGCACCTCGACGCCCTGGCGGCGCAGCGCCTGGGTCATCGTCTGGCTCACGCGCCGCTCCTCCCCGGACAGGATCGCCGGCAGGGCCTCCACCAGCGTCACCCGGCAGCCCAGCGGCGCCATCATCGAGGCGAACTCGCAGCCGATGATGCCCCCGCCGACGATGATCATGCTCTCGGGCAGCTCCTCCATCTCGAGCGCGGTGGTGGAGGTCAGGACGGCCGGCTGGTCGGGGTCGAAGACGGCCAGCCGGCCGGGCTCCGCCCCGGTCGCGACGACGATCGTCGGCGCCGACAGCTCCTGCGTGCCGTCGCCGGTCTCGACGGTGACCCGGTCCGGCCCGGTCAGCCAGCCGTCGCCGCGCACCACGGTCACGCCCCGGTGCGCGCAGGCGCCCTCGACGCCCCCGCGCATCTTCGCCGCGATCGCCATGGCCCGGTCGCGCATCGCCGGCCAGTCGATGCCGACCTCGCCCAGCGCGATCCCCCAGTCGGACGCCTCGCGGAGGCGCGACACCAGCTCCGACGAGGCCAGCAGCGCCTTGGTGGGGATGCAGCCGCGGTTGACGCAGGTGCCCCCGAGCAGGCCGCGCTCCACCAGGATCGCGCTGGCGCCGAGCTGGGCGGCCCTCAGGGCCGCGACGTCGCCCGCCGGCCCGCCGCCGAGCACGAGGACGCGGGCGTCCGGCACGGGCTACCCGGTGTCGGAGGAGCGGGGCTGGCGGACGACGGGTGCCCGGGCGGCGGCCGCCTCGTCCAGGCGCCGCACCGGGGTGGAGTACGGCGCCCCGCGGGCGATCTCGGGGTCGTCGGCCGCCTCCCGGAGGATCTCGGCGACGACGTCGGCGAAGGCCTCGAGCGTCTCGCGCGTCTCGGTCTCGGTGGGCTCCACCAGGAGGGCCTCCTCCACCAGGAGGGGGAAGTAGACCGTCGGCGGGTGGTAGCCGAAGTCGAGCATCCGCTTGGCCAGGTCGGTCGTGCGGATGCCCAGCTCGCTCTTCATCGGCGCGCCGGAGAGGACGAACTCGTGCATGCAGCGCTCGCCGAACGCGAGCGGCAGGTGCTCGCCCACGCCCGGGCGCCGCAGCAGCGCCAGCAGGTAGTTGGCGTTCAGGACCGCGATCTCGGACGCCTCCCGCAGCCCCTCGGCCCCGAGGGAGCAGATGTAGGCGTAGGAGCGCACGAAGACGCCGTAGTTGCCCTGGAACCCGCGCAGGCGGCCGATCGACTTCGGCCGGTCCTCGTCGAGGTCGTAGCACGGGCCGTCGCCGTTGCTCCCCTCCGAGCGGACGATGCGCGGCACCATGAGGTAGGGCTCGATGCGGTCGGACACCGCGATCGGCCCCGCGCCCGGCCCTCCCCCGCCGTGGGGCTGGGTGAACGACTTGTGCAGGTTGAAGTGCACGATGTCGAAGCCCATGTCGCCCGGCCGGCTGATGCCCATGACGGCGTTCAGGTTCGCCCCGTCGTAGTAGAGCGTCGCCCCGGCGTCGTGGACGATGCGGGCGATCTCCTCGATGTTGGGGTCGAAGAGGCCGAGCGTGTTCGGGTTGGTGAGCATGAGGCAGGCGACGCGGTCGTCGGCCACCCGCCGCAGGTCCTCCAGGTCGACGCCGCCGTCGGGCGAGGTCCCGACCTTGACCACCTCGTAGCCGGCCATCGTGACCGTCGCCGGGTTGGTGCCGTGGGCCGTGTCGGGCGTGAGCACCAGGGTGCGCTCGTCGCCCCGGTCGGCGTGGTAGGCCCGGGTGAGCAGCACGCCGGCCAGCTCGCCGTGCGACCCGGCGCTGGGCTGAAGGGAGACGTGGGGCAGCCCGGAAACCTCGGCCAGCGCGCGCTCGAGGCCCCACATCAGCTCCAGGGCCCCCTGGGCGCGCCGCGGCGACTGGAGGGGGTGCAGCCGGGCGTGGCCGGGCAGGGCGGCGACGCGCTCGTGGAGCTTGGGGTTGTGCTTCATCGTGCACGACCCCAGCGGGTAGAAGCCGGTGTCGAGGTCGAAGTTGCGCTTGCTGAGCCGGTTGTAGTGGCGCACGATCTCGGGCTCGGCCACCTCCGGCAGCCCGGGCGGCGCGTCGCGGCGCAGCCGCGCCGGCAGCAGCTCGTCGAGCGGCCGCTCCGGGACGTCGAGCGGCGGCGGCGTGAAGGCCCGGCGGCCCGGCCGCGAGCGCTCGTAGATCGTCACCACGGGCTCGCGCTGCTGGGGGGTCTGCGGCGCGACGCTCACGCCGCCGACCCCGCGGTCGCCCGGGCCGGGCGCTCGGCCGCCACCGCCCGGCCCAGGACGTCGGCCAGGCGGTCGATGTCGGCGCGGCTGCGCCGCTCGGTGATCGCCACGAGCAGCCCGTCGGGATGCTCGGGCAGGAAGCGCCCCAGCGCCAGCCCCGGGTTGACGCCCTCGGCGGCGCACCGCTCGATGACGGCCTCCACGGGCGCGTCGAGCGCGAGTGCGAACTCGCGCGCGACCGGCTGGTCGTGCAGCGCGCGGACGCCGGGGAGCTCCGCGAGGGTGCGGCGGGCGTAGTCGGCTCGGCGCAGCATCAGCTCCGCCAGCTCGACCGCGCCCCGCTTGCCCAGCCAGGAGAGGTGGATCACGCCGGCCAGGGCGTTCAGGACCTGGGCCGTGCAGATGTTGTGGGTCGCCCTCTCGCGCCGGATGTGCTGCTCGCGCGTCTGCAGGGTCAGGACGAAGCCGCGGCGCCCGTTGACGTCGCGGGTCTCGCCGGCGATGCGGCCCGGCATGCGGCGGATGTGCTCCTCGCGGGCGGCGATGAAGCCGAACGACGGCCCGCCGTAGTCGAGCCGGTTGCCCAGGGTCTGGCCCTCGCCCACGGCGACGTCGGCGCCCAGCTCGCCCGGCGTGCGCAGCAGGGCCAGCGGCAGCGGGTCGCAGGCCACGACCGCCAGCGCGCCGGCGTCCCGGGCGGCGGCGACCAGCGGCTCCAGGTCCTCGACCGCGCCGAGGAAGTTCGGTTGCTGCAGGATCACCGCCGCCGTGTCCGGCCCCAGCAGGCCGGCCAGCTCGCCGGGGTCGGTGACGCCGTCGCGGAGCGGCGCCTCGACCACCTCCTGGCCGTAGCCGGGCGCCAGCGTGCGCACGGTCTGCCGGCTGTGGGGGTGCACGCCGCGCGACACCACCACCCGGCCGCGCCCGTTGGCCAGCTTCGCCAGGTAGGCGGCCGAGCCGACGGCCGACGGCCCCTCGTAGAGCGACGCGTTCGACACCGGCAGGCCGGTCAGCTCGCTGATGGCGGTCTGGTACTCGAACATCACCTGCAGGCCGCCCTGGGAGATCTCGGGCTGATAGGGCGTGTAGGGCGTGAGGAACTCCGAGCGGGACAGGATCGAGTCGATCAGGGCCGGGACGTAGTGGTCGTACATCCCCCCGCCCAGGAAGGTGATCTCGTCGTCGGCCGACGTGTTGCGGGCGGCGAGCGCGGCCAGGTGGGCGTGCACGTCCTGCTCGGACCGGCCCGGCGGCAGGTCGAGCGGCCGCCCCAGGCGGACGCCCTCGGGGATCCCGGCGAAGAGCTCGTCGATCGAGGAGACCCCGATCGCCTCGAGCATGACCCGCAGGTCGTCGTCGGTCAGCGACGTGTAGGCGCTCACCGTCAGAGCCCCGCGAGGTAGGCGCGGTAGGCGGGCTCGTCCATGAGCGCGTCGAGCTCGGCCGGGTCGGCGAGCCGCACGCGGATGAGCCAGCCCTCGCCGTAGGGGTCGTCGTTGACCACCTCGGGCCGGTCCTGCACCGCGCCGTTCACCGCGACGACCTCGCCGGTGGCGGGGGCGTAGATGTCCGACACCGCCTTGACCGACTCCAGCTCGCCGTAGGACGCGTCCTTCGACACCGTCGTGCCGACCGCGGGCGGCTCGTAGTAGACGACCTCCCCGAGCGCGTCCTGCGCGTACCAGGTGATGCCGAACACGGCCTCGGTGCCCTGCGTGCGCACCCAGTCGTGCTCGGGGTGGTAGCGCAGGTCGGCGGGGTAGGACTCGTCGGCGGGCATCGGGCTCCTTCACTCCCTCGGGGACGTCGCCACCAGCGGGCGGCGGGCGGTTCGCGCGGCCTTGGACCGGCCGCGCACGTCGATGACGATGTCGTGGTCGGGCGACGCCACGGCCGCCGGCACGTAGGCCATGCCGATGCCGACGTCCAGCGTCGGCGACAGGGTGCCGCTCGTCACGGTCCCGGCCGGGCGGCCGTCCACGAGGACGTCCTGGCCGGCGCGCGGGATGCCCGGCTCCGTGAGGCTGAAGATGGCCAGGCGCTCGGGCGTCCCCTCCTCGACCTGCCGCCGCATGGCCTCCGCCCCGAAGAAGCCCCACCCCTCGGTGTCGCAGGCCCAGCGCAGGCCGGCCTCGATCGGCGTGCGCTCCCGCGAGAGCTCCTGGCCGTAGAGCGGGTAGCCCATCTCCAGGCGCAGGGTGTCGCGGGCGACCAGCCCGGCCGGCTCGGGAGCGGCGGCGGTCGACATGAGCGCGTCCCACACCGCGCCGGCGCCGTCGGAGGGGCACATCAGCTCCACGCCGGGCTCGCCCGTGTAGCCGGTGCGCGCGATCAGGCACGGCACGCCGGCGACCATGTCCTCGCCGACGTCGAAGTAGTCGAGCGACAGCGCCAGCGGCGTCGCCAGGTGTGGGCCCAGGGCGTCGCGCCAGGCCGGCCCCTGGAGCGCCAGCATGGCCACCTCCGGGGTGCGGTCGGCCGGCGTCACGCCGGCGGGCAGGCGGTCGGAGAGCCGCGCCGTGCAGGCCCCGACGTTGGAGGCGTTGACCACCAGCAGGAAGCGGTCGGCCAGCGCGTAGACGATGAGGTCGTCGATGACGCCGCCGTCGTCCTCGCACATCAGCGTGTACTGGCCCCGCCCGGGGCCGATCTCGCCGATGTCGTTGGTGAGCAGGCGCGCCAGCGCCGCGCGCGCCCCGGCGCCCGACACCTCGATCTGGCCCATGTGCGAGACGTCGAAGAGCCCGCAGCGCTGCCGCACCGCGCGGTGCTCGGCCCGGGCGGTCGAGTAGTGGAGCGGCATCTCCCAGCCCGCGAAGCCCCCCATCCGCGCCCCGAGCGCGGCGTGGCGGCCGTGCAGGGGGGTGCGCGAGAGGGTGGCCGCCATCCGGCCTGACGCTACCACGCGCCCCCGCACGCGCGACCGGCCGTCGGACCGGGCCGCGCGAGACCGACCGGTCGCCCTCCGAGGGGCCTCAGGACTCCTTCAGGAAGTCCGGGATCTCCAGCGCGTCGTCGGGCACCTCGAGGCTCTGGCGATCCTGCGCGCCCAGCGTGATCGTGGGCGCCGGCCGGCCGTTCTCCTCGCGGTCGCGCTCGCGCGCCGGGCGGGGCGTGGCCGCCCCCGGGCGCTCGCGCCGGCCGAAGCGCGGCTCGGCCTCCGAGGCCGACGCGGCCCCGTCGAAGCCGGTGGCGATCACGGTCACGCGCAGCGTGTCGCCGGCGCTCTCGTCGATGACGGCGCCGAAGATCACGTTGCAGTCGTCGTGGGCCGCCTGGCGGATGATCCCCGCGGCCTCGTCGATCTCGAACAGGCCGAGGTCGGGGCCCCCGGTGATGTTCAGCAGCACGCCCGTCGCGCCCGCCACGGTGGTCTCGAGGAGCGGGGACGAGATCGCGGCCTTGGCCGCCTCGGCGGCGCGGTTCTCGCCCGACGCGGTGCCGATGCCCATCAGCGACGCGCCGGCGTCCTGCATGATCGTGCGCACGTCGGCGAAGTCGAGGTTGATCAGGCCCGGCACGGTGATCAGGTCGGTGATGCCCTGGACGCCCTGGCGCAGGACGTCGTCGGCCATGCGGAATGCGTCGATGATCGAGGTGCGCCGCTCCACGACCTCGATCAGGCGCTCGTTCGGGATCACGATGACCGAGTCGACCTGCTTCTCGAGCGCCGCGATCCCCTCCTCGGCCCGGCGCGTGCGCTGCGCGCCCTCGAAGGCGAACGGGCGGGTGACGACGCCCACCGTCAGCGCGCCCTGCTCGCGGGCGGTCTGGGCGATGATCGGCGCGGCGCCCGTGCCCGTGCCGCCGCCCTCGCCGGCGGTGACGAACACCATGTCGGCGCCCCGCACGGCCTCCTTCAGCTCCTCCCGGCTCTCCTCGGCGGCCGCCGAGCCGATCCGGGGGTCGGCGCCCGCGCCGAGGCCCTTGGTGATCGAGCCGCCGATGTGGACCTTCACGTCGGCGTCGCACATCGAGAGCGCCTGAGCGTCGGTGTTGACGGCGATGAACTCCACCCCGCGCACGCCGGCGTCGATCATCCGGTTGACGGCGTTGGTGCCGCCGCCGCCGACGCCGACCACCTTGATGACCGCCAAGTAATTGCTCGTCTCCACCTCTGCTCGCCTCCTGGCTGAAACGACCTGCTCAGACGCCGTTTGGATCAACCCTCAAGCGATGCTCGAGGTGGCGGGACGCCCTCGACCTCCGGTTCATGGCCGGTCTCAGGCACGACTCCACCAGCCTGGAAACTAGTTCCAGACCCTCGGCGTGTCAAGCAAGGCTCATGCGGGAGTCGAGGCTTTTCCGCACGGAGCGGACAGAGTGTCGATCTCTACTCGATGGTGTCGGACGCCGGCTCGGCCGGCCCGATCCCCCCGATGGCCGGGCGCTTGGGGACGCGCAGGTCGATGTAGGTCGCGTCGGCCAGGTCCTCGGCGGGAACGCCACGCAGCACCAGCGCCAGGGCCCGCGCCTTGGCCGCGAGGTCGTCGGGCCGGCCGAGCCGCAGCACCGGCCCGCCGTCGACGAGGCCGGACAGGGCCCCGCCCGAGTCGACGCCCAGGCGGCGCACCCGCCGGGCGGCCTCGGGCGGCGCGGCGGCGAGGAACGCCAGCCCCGCCCGGTCGGTCTCCGGCAGCGCGTAGCCCGGCGCCGGCGGCGGCCCGGGCAGCCGCAGCCAGCCGACCCCGGCGTCCTCGGGCACCGGGCCCAGCACCCGGCCGGCCTCCGACACGAGGGCCGCCGGGGCCCCCGCGGCAGCGGCCGCGGCGACCGGCCGCGCCATGGTGACGTCCACGGTGAGGCCGCGCGGCCAGTCGCGCTGGACCGACACCGAGGACACCCAGGGGTGGGCGGCGGCCGCGGCCCGGATGCCGTCGGCCGACGGGGAGGCCATCGTGCTGCCCGACGCGGCCTCGCGGACCGCCGCGACGAAGGCCGCGCGGTCGGGGCGGTCGTAGCCCCGCACCTCGACGTGCCCGACCGCGAGCAGGGGCCCGTGGGCCAGCCACCACAGCAGGGCCCCGACGGCGAGCGCCCCCGCGGCCAGCGCGACGGCCATCCGGCGGCGCCGGCCGCGGTCGCGGGCGATCCGGCGGCGCCGGGCCGTCACGGCGGGGTGGGCGCGCCGGCCGCCCGCGCCGGCGGCGCGCGCCCCGCTCACGGCGGCGGGAGCGGCGGGCGCACGATCCCCCGCTCCGGATCGAGGTAGCGCACCTCCGGCTCGAGCGTGACGCCGTGGGCCTCGGCCACGCGCCGGCGGCCCTCGGCCATCAGCCCGAGCACGTCGGCCGCCCGCGTCCCGGGCTCGGCCTCGATGAAGTTCGCGTGGACGGGGGAGAAGCGGGCGCCCCCGACCCGCAGGCCCTTGCAGCCGGCCGCCTCGAGCATGCGGCCGGCCGAGTCGCCGGGCGGGTTGGTGAAGACGCTCCCGAACGTCCGCACGCCCTGGGGCTGCGTGCGGCGGCGCTGGCCGCGGAACTCGGCCAGCCGGGCGGCGATCGCCCCGCCGTCGCCCGGGCGCAGCCCGAACGCCACGGCGGCGACCAGGTCTCCGGGGCCGATGGCCGAGCGCCGGTAGCCCAGGGCGAGATCGTCCGGCCCCACGCGGCGCCGGCCGTCGGCCGAGCACACCACCGCCCACCGCAGCACCTGCGCCAGCTCGCCCGCGTGCGCTCCGGCGTTCATCGCCACCGCGCCGCCGGCGGTGCCGGGGATGCTCGCGCCCCACTCCAGGCCCTCCAGCCCCGCTGCGGCGGCCCGCTGCACCGCGCGCGGGAGCGACGCCCCTCCCCCGCACCAGAGGTCGGCGCCGCGCACCGAGATCGCCGTCAGCCGTCCCACCAGCCGCAGCGCGAGGCCGCGGAAGCCCGCGTCGGACACCAGCAGGTTGGAGCCGCGGCCCACGATCGCGGCCGGCACGCCCTCGTCGCGGGCCCACGCGAGGGCCGCCGAGGCGGCCCGGAACGAGCCCACCCGGCAGAGGCCGTCGGCGGTGCCGCCCACGCGGATGGACGTCAGCGGCGCCAGGGGCGCGTCGCGCTCGATCTCAGGCAGGGGCGGAGCGGTCGTCGGTATCCCCATCGGCGGACTGTCTTTCCAGCCGGGCCACCAACTCCTGCCCCAGGAGGGTGACGTCGCCCGCCCCCATCGTGATGAGCAGGTCGCCCGGGCGCACCTCGGCCAGCGCGGCGTCGGCGGCGTCGGCGAGGGTGGGGGCGTGGACCGCCCGGGCCGGGCCGGGGACGCGCTCGGCCACCCCGCGCCCGGTGGCCTCCGGGTCGGCGGGCTCGCGGGCGAGGTAGACGTCGGTCACCACGACGGCGTCCGCCCCGCCCAGGGCGTCCGCCAGCTCGGCGCCGAGGGCGCGCGTCCGCGAGGGCAGGTGGGGCTGGAAGACGACGACCACGCGGCCCGGGCCGCGCTCGCGCGCGGCGGCGAGGGTCGCCCGGATCTCCGCCGGGTGGTGGGCGTAGTCGTCAACGACCTCGACGCCGCCCGCCGCGCCGCGCGGCTCCATGCGCCGGCCGACCCCGGTGAACGCCCCGAGGCGCGCCGCGGCGACGTCGAGCGGCACGCCGCACCAGTCGGCGAGCGCGAGCGCGCAGGCGGCGTTCTCGGCGTTGTGGCGCCCGGCCAGCGCCAGCGGCACCTCCACCGGCGGCCCGTCCGCCGGGCGCAGGACGAAGCCCGCCCGGCCCGGTCGCCGCCCGACTCGGGCCCACGTCCCGGGGGCCTCCCCCACCGGCCGCACGGCGCACGGGGCGGCCTCGGCGCAGGCCCGGGCCTCCTCGTCGGGGCCGACCACGAGCACGCCCCCCGGCGGGAGCCGGGCGACGAAGGCGCGGAAGACCTCCCGCACCTCCTCGAGCGAGGCGAAGGTCGCGTGGTGGTCGTGATCGACGTTCAGGAGCACCGCGGCCTCCGGCCGCAGGTTCAGCAGCGAGCGGTCGCTCTCGTCGGCCTCGGCGACGAACCAGGGCCCCGCGCCCCAGACGGCGCCCGTGCCGTCGCCGCCGGCGATCGTCGCGCCCACGGCCGCCGAGGCGTCGCCGAGGGCGGCGACCAGCATCGCGCTGGTGGTCGACTTCCCGTGCGCCCCGGCAACGGCGAGCCCGCGGTGGCCGGCCATCAGCTCGGCGAGCAGCTCGGAGCGGTGCATCACCGGCAGCGCCCGGCGGCGGGCCTCGGCCAGCTCGGGGTTGTCGGCCGAGATCGCCGTCGAGACGACCAGCGCGGCCGCGGCCGCGGGCACCGCCGACGCCGCGTGACCCGGCCGCGCGTCGATGCCGGCCCGGCGCAGGGCGGCCAGGGTCGGAGACTCCTCGCGGTCGCTGCCGCTGACCCGGTAGCCGGCCTGGGAGGCCAGGCGCGCGAGCCCGCTCATCCCGGCCCCGCCGATGCCCACCAGGTGGATCGGGCGCGGGGTCATCCCGCGGGGCGCCGTCTCCCGCGGGCGGGGCGGCGCGGGCGCGGAACCCGCGGCAGGCGCCGGCGGCGCCTCGGGCGGGCCGCCGCGAGCGCCTCGTCGGCCACGCGGTCGGCCGCGTCGGGACGCCCCGCGGCGCGTGCCGCCTCGCCCATCGCCTCCAGGCGGCGGCGGTCGGCGAGCAGGGCGCCGACCAGCTCGCGCAGGTGGTCGCCGGTGCACTCGGCGTCGGGCAGCACGACGGCGGCGCCGGCCTCGGCCAGCCACCGCGCGTTCTTGGCCTGGTGGTCGGACGTCGCGTGGGGGTAGGGCACCAGGATCGAGGGCCGGCCGATCGCGGCGAGCTCGAACACGGAGCCGCCCGAGCGGGCGACGACGAGGTCGGCCGCGGCGATCGCCCCCGGCAGGTCGTCGAGCCAGCCCAGCAGGCGGTAGGCCCCGCCGGGGTCGCGCCCGTCGAGCAGGCGCCGGGTCTCGGCCAGCAGGCCGGGGCCGGCGACGTGGATGACATCGACCGGCGGGTCGCTGCCGAAGGCGTCGACCGCCGCCCGGTTCAGGCTCCGCGCGCCCTGGCTGCCCCCCACCACCAGGACGGCGGTGGCCGCCGGGTCGATCCCGAACGCCCGCCGCCCCGCGGTGCGGGTGGCCGACGTCACGGCGCGGCTCACCGGCCGCCCGGTGACGACGTAGCGGCGGCCGGTGCGGCCGGCCAGGGGGAACGCCAGCGCCACCCGGCGGGCGAGCGGAGCGGTCAGGCGGTTGGCCACGCCCAGATGGGAGTCGGCCTCCATCAGCACCAGGCGGCGGCGCGTGAGCCAGGCGGCCAGGGCCACCGGCCCGGCGACGTAGCCGCCCGCGCCGAGCACGGCGTCGGGGCGGCGGCGCGCGAGCAGGCCCAGGGCCCGTGGCACCGCGAGGGCCGCCAGGAGCAGCGCCGTCAGGTTGCGGGGCGTCAGGCGCCGGGCGAGGCCGCGGAGCGGGATCAGGTCCTGGGGGTAGCCGGCCGCCTCCACGACGCCGGCGCCGGCGCCGCCGCGGGCGCCGACGAAGGCGACGTCAGCCCCCCGCTCGCGCAGCGCGTCGGCCACCGCCAGCGCCGGCATCACGTGCCCGCCCGTCCCCCCGGCGGCGATCAGCACCCGCGCGGGGCGAGACGGCGGCGAGGCGCCGGGGAGGAGTGGGATCGGCGTCCGATGTTGACAAGGAGGCCAGTGCTCGCGAGGAGGACGATGAGGCTGCTGCCGCCGAACGACACGAAGGGCAGCGGGACGCCGGTGACGGGCATCACGCCCACGACGGCGCCGATGTTGATCGCGGCCTGCGCCAGCACGAGGGTGGTCAGGCCCGCGGCGAGCGCCTGCTGGTGAAGGTCCACGGCCCTCAGCGCGATCCGGTACCCGGCGACCGCGACCAGCGCGAACGCCACCAGCACCCCCACGACGCCGATGAGGCCGAGTTCCTCCCCCACCGTCGCGAGGATCATATCCGTGTGGGCCTCCGGCAGGTAGAAGGCCTTCTGGACGCCGTCGCCCAGGCCGACGCCGCTCACCCCGCCCGAGCCGAGCGCGACCTGGGCCTGCACGCTCTGGAACCCGGCCCCGTTCGGGTCGCTCCAGGGGTCGAGGAAGGCGAGGAGGCGCTCCCGCCGGTAGGGCTCGGCGAGGATCGCAACGATGGCCAGGAACCCTCCGGCGGCCACGATGGCGCCGAGGTGGCGCATCCGCGCCCCTGCGACGATCAGCACCGCGACGGCCATCGCGCAGAGCACCACGGCGGTCCCCATGTCCGGCTCGATCAGGATCAGCAGGCCGAGGGCCGCCGTGACCAGCAGGAACGGCAGGAGGCCGCCGGGGGTGCGGAGGCGGCGGGGGTCGCGGGCGACGGCCTGGGCGAGCCAGAGGGCGAGGGCGAGCTTGGCGAGCTCCGACGGCTGCAGCTGGCCGATGGCGCCGAGGCTGATCCAGCGCCGCGACCCGTTGACCTGCATGCCGATCGACGGCACCAGCACGACCAGCAGCAGGAACGCCGCGATCGCGAGCGCGGGCGGCCCCAGGCGGCGCATCCCCTCGGGGCTCATGCGGGCGAAGACGGCGTAGGCCCCCAGGCCGACCACCGCGTAGGCGGCCTGGCGCGCGAGCAGCCCCAGGGGGTCGCCGTCGTTCAGCAGCGCGGTCGCGCTCGAGGTCGAGTAGACCATCACCAGACCGAACGAGACGAGCGCGAGCACGGCGCCGGTGAGCAGGCGCTCGGGCGCGGCGGCGGCGGTGGCGGAGCGGCGGGGGGCCACGGTCCCGGGGACTTCGCCGCCCGCCCCCGGACCCTTGGTCCCTAGCGGGCTCCCGCCGCCCGCGCCGCCGCCCGGAACGCCTCGCCGCGCTCCTGGTAGCCCGCGAACTGGTCGAAGCTCGCGCAGGCCGGCGACAGCAGCACGGTCTGGCCCTCGGCCGCGCGCGCCGCTGCGGCGGCGACGGCCGCCTCGATCGTGCCGCAGGCCTGGGTCGCGACCCCCGCGGCCGCGAGGGCCGCGCCGATCTCGTCCCCCGCCTCGCCGATCAGGTAGGCGCGGACGACGGCGCCGGCCGCGGCCTCGGCCAGGCCCCCGAACGGGGTGCCCTTGGCGCGGCCGCCGGCGATCAGGTGCACGCCGCGCGGATAGGCGTCGAGGGCCGCGATGGCCGCGTCCGGGTTGGTGGCCTTCGAGTCGTTGACGAAGGCGACCCCGCCGGCCGCGCCGACCGGCTCCAGCCGGTGGGGCACCGGGCGGAAGCTCCGCAGCCCCGTCGCGAGCGCCTCGGCGCCCAGGCCGGCGTGGGCCGCCAGCGCCGCCGCCGCCATCGCGTTCTGCCGGTTGTGGCGGCCGCGCAGGGCGATCTCGTCCCACCCGGCCACCCGCCCGAGCCCGGACACGTGGAGACCCCCCTCGGCCCAGGCGGCCGCGTCGCGGCCGGCGGGCCCGTCGTAGGTGCGCCGCGACGGCGCCGCGCCGGTCGCCTCCAGGCCGGCCGGGAGGATCGCCAGGTCGCCCGGCGCCTGGGCGGCGAACAGGCGCAGCTTGGCGTCGCGGTAGCCCTCGAGGCTGCCGTGGCGGTCGAGGTGGTCGGGGGCCAGGTTGAGGAGGGCGGCGGCCCGCGGCCGGAAGAGCTCGACGTCCTCCAGCTGGAAGCTGGAGCACTCCACCACCAGCCAGGCCTCCGGGTCGGAGGCGTCCACCAGCCCGGCCAGCGGCGTGCCCTGGTTGCCGCAGGCCGTGGCGGCGAGGCCCCCCGATCGCAGCAGGTGGGCGGTCAGCTCGGTGGTGGTGGTCTTGCCGTTGGTCCCGGTGATGCCGATCAGCGGGTTGGGCAGCTCGCGCGCCGCCAGCTCGATCTCGCTCCACACCGGGACGCCCGCCGCGCGGGCCGCCGCCACCGGGACGGCGTCGCCGGGCACACCCGGGCTCTTGACGACCAGGTCGATGTCGGCGACCGGAGCGTCCCACGGCGCGCGCACGCGCACGCCGGCGCCGGCCAGCTCGGGGGCCGACACGTCGCCGGCGTCGACCGCCACCACCTCCCACCCGCGGCGCGCGAGCAGGAGGGCGGCGGCCCGCCCCGAGCGCCCGAGGCCGACCACCAGCGCCCGCCGGCTCACGGGACCTGGAGGTCGCGGAAGAAGAGCGTGAAGCCGACGGCGGCGAAGATCGCCGCGATCAGCCAGAAGCGGACGATGATCTTGGTCTCGCTCCAGGCCGCCATCTCGAAGTGGTGGTGCACCGGCGTCATCAGGAACACCCGGCGGCGGAAGCGCTTGAAGACGATCACCTGGACGATGACCGACAGGGCCTCGGCGACGAACATGGCGGCGATGACGATCAGCAGGATCTCGGTCTTGGTCATGACCGCCATGGCCGCGATGGCCCCGCCGAGGGCGTAGGAGCCGGTGTCGCCCATGAAGACGGCCGCCGGGAACGAGTTGAACCAGAGGAAGCCCACGCACGCCCCGACCAGCGTCGCCCCGAAGATCGCCAGGTCGTCCTGGTCGGACACGAAGGCGATGGCCGTGTAGGACAGCAGGACGATCGCGGCGATGCCGGCGGCCAGGCCGTCGAGGCCGTCGGTCAGGTTGACGGCGTTGGCCGCCCCGGCCACGACCAGGAACACGACCAGGAAGAAGGCGACCGCGCCGATCTCGAACGAGCGGTCGAGCACCGGGACGGTCAGCGTGGTCGGCAGCCCCACCACCTCGACGGCCACGGCCACGAGCACGGCGGCGATCACCAGCAGGGCGATCATCCGCCAGCGCCCCGACAGCCCCAGCGAGCGCTTCTTGACGATCTTCATCCAGTCGTCGAGGAAGCCCACAGCGCCGCACGCGAGGGTCGCGAACAGCACGAGCATCGCCTCGGTGCTGCGGCTGGACAGGATCACGAACGGCAGGGTCGTGGCCACCAGGATCAGCAGGCCGCCCATGGTCGGGGTCCCCTGCTTCTCGGCGTGCCCCTCCGGGATCAGCCCGGGCGGCCGCACGAACTGGCCCATCTCGTTCGTCCGGAGCCAGCCGATGAACTTCGGCCCCAGGAACATCAGGAGCGTCGCGGCCGAGATCGCCGCGATGAGCACGCGCGGCACTAGCCCTCCGGCTCCGGGGCGGGCGCGATGACGGCCCCGATCCGCTCGAGCGCCATCGACCGGGACCCCTTCAGCAGCACGACGTCACCGGGCTCGATCAGCCCCGGAACGGCCTCGACGGCCTCCTCGACGGTCGCGATGTGGACCGACGGGACCCCGTCGGCCCCGACGACGTAGGCGGCCGCCCGGTCTCCGACGGCCACCAGCATGTCGACGCCCGCCGCGCGGGCGGCCTCCCCCACCTCGCGGTGGTGGCGCTCCTCGTCCGGGCCGAGCTCCATCATGTCGGCCAGCACGGCCACGCGGCGGCCCTCGCGGCCGGCGAGGTCGGCCAGCGCCGCCCGCATCGCCAGCGGGTTGGCGTTGTAGCAGTCCTCGATGAGGGTGCCGCCGACGCCCAGGGGGCGCTCCTGGCCGCGCAGCGCCGACAGGGCCACCGCCACGCGCGCCCCCGGGGGCGGCACCGCGCCGAGCGCCCGGCAGCAGGCCAGCGCGGCCGCCGCGTTGCGCAGCTCCCAGCCCTTGCTCACGCTCAGGTCGAGATCGAGGTCGGGAGCATCGCCGAACCGCAGCACCGTCACCCCGGGGTCGAGGGTCGCGAGATGCGGCTCCAGCAGCGGCTCGTCGGCCGGCACCACGGCGAACCCGCCCGGGCGCAGCGCCGTGAGGACCTCCGCCTTCGCGGCGGCCACGGCCTCCACCGTGCCCAGCAGCTCCAGGTGCACCGGGCCGATCGCCGTGATGCACGCGACGTCCGGCGGCGCCAGCGCCGCGAGCTCGGCGATCTGCCCGGTGCCGCGCATGCCCATCTCGACCACGGCCACCTCGGTGCCCTCGGTCAGGCCCATCAGCGACATCGGGACGCCGATCTCGGTGTTGCGGTTGCCCGGCGTCCCCTCGGCGGCGGCGCCGGCGGCGCGCAGCATCGCGACCAGGATGTCCTTGGTCGTGGTCTTGCCCGTCGCGCCGGTGATGCCGACCACGCGGGCGCCGCTGCGCTCGAGGGCCAGGCGGCCCGCCGCCTGGAGCACGGCCACCGGGTCGGGGGCCACCACGACGGGCTTGCGCATTCCCTGGCAGTCGCCCTCGATCCACCGCCAGGCCGACTCGCCCACCACCGCGGCGGCCGCCCCGTCGCGCAGGGCGTCGGGCGCGTGCTGGCCGCCGTCCGCGCTCTCCCCCCGGATGCCGACGAACAGGCTCCCCGGCGCGACCTCGCGCGAGTCGACCGAGGCCCCGTCGACCTCGGTGTCCGGGGTGCCGACCGGCAGCCGCGACTCCACGCCCGACCGCAGGATGTCGTTGATCGTCAGCCTCACCCGCCCGTCCTCCCGCTCGCGACGCCGCCGATCGCCTCGCGGGCCACGACGCGGTCGTCGAACGGCGTCGTCACCCCGTTGCGCTCCTGGCCCTGCTCGTGCCCCTTGCCGGCGATGACCACCACGTCGCCGGGCGCGCCCTCGGCCACCGACCAGGCGATCGCGGCGCGGCGGTCCTCCTCGACGACCACCCGGGCATGCCCGCCCTCCGCGCCGGCCAGGATCTCGCCGATGATGGCCTCGGGGTCCTCGGAGCGGGGGTTGTCGGAGGTCACGACGGCCACGTCGGCCAGCGCGGCGGCGGCCGCGCCCATCTGGGGGCGCTTGCCGCGGTCGCGGTCGCCGCCGCACCCGAAGACGCAGAGCAGGCGTCCGCCGTCCACCAGCTCCCGGGCCGCCCGCAGCACGTTCTCGAGCGAGTCGGGGGTGTGGGCGTAGTCGACGATCACCGGGAACGGCTGGCCCGCCTCCACGGCCTCGAAGCGCCCCGGCACCCCGGCGACCGCCCCGATGCCGGCCGCGACCGCGTCGTGCCGCAGACCGAGCAGCTCCCCCACGGCGACGGCGCCGGCGATGTTGGCCAGGTTGAAGCGGCCCCGCAGGCGGCTCTCGACCTCGAGCGGGCCGCGCGGCGTGGCGATCCGCGCCGCGAGCCCGGTCCCCAGCCCGGCGGCGGCCAGCGGCCGCACCTCGGCCGGCGCGTCGACGGCGTAGCCGAGGGCCCCGGCCTCGCCGGCCAGGCGGCGGCCGAACGGGTCGTCGAGGTTCGCGGCCCCCGGCGGGTCGGGCTCCCCGTCGCCCGCGGGCCGCAGGAAGAGGGCGCGCTTGGCCAGGTAGTAGTCCTCCACGTCGGCGTGGTAGTCGAGGTGGTCGCGGGTGAGGTTGGTGAAGAGCGCCGCGGCGAAGCGCGTCCCCGCCGCGCGCCGCTGGTCGAGGGCGTGTGACGAGACCTCCATCGCGCAGGCCGCGTCGCCGGCGTCGCGCATCCGCCCGAACAGCTCCTGCAGCTCGAGGGCGTCGGGGGTGGTGTGGCGCAGGGGCACGGCGGCGCCGCCCACGCGCGCCTCGATCGTCCCGATCAGCCCGCACGCCAGGCCGGCCGCCTCGAGGACGGCCCGCACCAGGAACGAGGTCGTGGTCTTGCCGTTGGTGCCGGTGACGCCCACGACGACCAGGTCGCGCGACGGGATGGCCGGCCAGGGCGGCGGCGGCCAGGGCCATGCCGGCGCGGGCGTCGGGGACGACGGCCTGGGGCACGGCGGCGCCGACCTCCCGCTCCACCATCACCGCCGCGGCGCCCCGGGCGACGGCCTGGGGCACGAAGTCGTGGCCGTCGGCGCGGGTGCCGCGCAGCGCGCAGAAGAGGGCCCCGGGCCCGGCGTCGGCGGCGCGGTGGACGACCGAGGAGATCGTCGTCCCGGCGGCCTCCGCCGGGGGCCGCGACGGCGCGGCGACGATCCGCCCTCCGGGACCGCCCGCGATCAGCTCCTGGAGGGTCATGCGGGCGGGGATCGTACCAGAGGCCGCGGGCGGATCAGGGAGCGATGTTGAGCGTTTGCAGGGAGAACGCCGCGATGTCCTCGAACGCGGGCGCCGCGACCTCGCCGCCGTAGTAGCCCCCACCGGGCTCGTCGACGACCACCGAGATCACCAGCTGGGGGTCGTTCGCCGGGACGTAGCCCACGAACGAGGACGTGTAGAGCGCGGAGCTGTACTCGCCGGTCTCCTGGTCGATCTTGTTGGCCGTGCCGGTCTTGCCGGCCACCTCGTAGCCCTCGATCTGGGCGAGGCTGCCGGTGCCGTCCGGCGACACCACCCCGCGCAGCATCCGGTCGAGGGTGCGGGCGGTGCGCCGGGTCATGATCTGGCGCCCCGCGGGGTGCTCCACCGTCTCCCCGCCCACCCGGTCGATGAGGTGCGGCGCCACCAGCCGGCCGCCGTTGGCCACGGCGGCGTAGATGCGGGTGAGCTGGGCCAGCGTGACGCCGATGCCCTGTCCGATCGGGATGTTGATGATCGAGGTCCCCGACCAGCGCTCGATCGGCAGCATCAGGCCGTCGACCTCGCCCGGGAAGTCGATGCCCGTCCGGGTGCCGAAGCCGAAGCGCTCGATCCAGGCCTGTAGCCGCGCCGCCCCCACCCGCTCGGCGATGAAGACGGTGCCGATGTTGCTCGACTGGGCCAGGATCTCGGAGGCCGTGAGCTCGACGGCCGGGCGCTCGTGCGCGTCGCGCAGCGTGCGGTCGTAGCGGGTGATCTCGGTGGGCAGCGCGAAGGTCGTGCCGGGCAGCACCGCCCGGTCCTCGAGCGCGGCGGCCATCGTCACCACCTTGAAGGTGGAGCCGGGCTCGAAGGTGTCGGTGACCGGCCGGTTGCGCTCGAGATCGGGGTTGATCACCGCGCGGCGGTTGGGGTTGAAGCGGGGCACGGTCGCCATCGCGAGCACCGCGCCGCTGCGCGGGTCCATCACGATGCCGGTGGCGCTGCGCGCCTCGTAGGAGTCGCGCGTGGCGGCCAGCGTCCGCTCCATGCGGTCCTGGATCGCCGGCTCGATGGTCAGCTGCACGTTCTCGCCGGGCACCGGCTCGCGGTCCTCGAGCATCTGGATCGAGTTGCCGAGCAGGTCGCGCACCTCGACCCGGCGGCCCGGGGTGCCGGTGAGCGCCTCGTCGAGCTGCTGCTCCATCCCCGAGATGCCCTCGTGGGTGTCGCCGGTGAGCCCCACGAGCTGCGAGGCCTGCGGCCCGGCCGGCGAGAAGCGCTGCCAGGTGTCGACGAAGTCGATGCCGGGCAGGTCGAGCTTCTTGGCCAGGTCGGCCTGGGCCGGCGGCACGTTGCGCGCCAGCACGACGTAGCCCCCCGGCGCCATCAGGGCGTTGGCGATCTCGTTGGGGTCGCGCCCGATGGCCGGGCCGAGCTCGGCCGCGGTGCCCTGCTTGTCGGTGACCAGGTAGGGCGTCGCCGTGACGTTGACGGCCAGGCGGTCGATGGCGAGGTCGGCGCCGTTGCGGGCCTGGATCGCGCCGCGCTGGGCCGGGAGGTCGGCCTCGAAGCGGTTCTGCTGGACGCCGCGCGCCGACAGGTCGCCGGCGCGGACGGTCCCCAGCCACACGGCGCGGACCGCGAGGGCCGCCAGCAGCACCACCGCCACCGCGGCCAGCAGGCGCACGCGCTGCGGGCGCGCCCGGACGCGCGCCGGGCCGCCTGCGCTCCGCCGGCGGCGTCGGGGCGGCCGGCGCGACGATCCGGCCGCCATGCCCTAGGGCGCCCCGGCGTCCAGGTAGGTCACCTCGGCGCTCGGCGGCGAGACCATCCCGAGGCGCTTCTCCGCCCGCGAGATCACCGTGGCGTTGCGCTGCTCGAAGCGGCTCTTGAGGCGCGCCGTCTCGGCCTCCACCGCGCGGGCCTGCTCGATGACCTGGCCGGTCTCGTGCGTGAGGTTGAGCTTGGCGACGTTGACCCAGACGATCCCGCCCAGCACGAGGGCGACGATCGGGATGGCCAGGCGGCCCAGCCGCGCGCGCGCGCGCCGCCGGCCGCGGACCGGGCGAGGGGCGGGCCGCGCGCGCGAGCGGGTGCGCGGGCGCGCCGGAGCCGGGGCCGCCGCCCGCGGGGCCGCCCGGGTGCTCATCAGTTCCCCCCGGCCCGCCGCAGCGCGCGCAGGCGCGCCGACCGGGCGCGCGGGTTGCGGTCGAGCTCGGCCTGGCGCGGGCGCAGGGCCTTGGGCGCCAGCAGCGCCGCCTCGGCCACCCGGCCGCACCCGCACACCGGCAGGTCGGGCGGGCAGATGCAGCCCTGGGAGCGGGCGCGCATGAAGGCCTTGACCCGGCGGTCCTCGAGCGAGTGGAACGAGATCACCGCCAGGCGGCCGCCGGGCGCCAGCAGGTCGAAGGCGGCCTCGAGGCCGCGCTCGAGGCTGCCGAGCTCGTCGTTGACGGCGATCCGCAGGGCCTGGAAGACGCGCTTGGCCGGGTGGCCCCCCGCGAACAGGGCCGGCGTGGGCACGGCCGAGCGGACCACCTCCACCAGGTCGCCGGTCGTCGCGATCGGCGCCTCGCGGCGGCGGCGGGCGATGGCGCGGGCGATGGGCCGCGCGTAGCGCTCCTCGCCGTAGGCGCGGATGATCTCCGCCAGCTCGGCCTCGGAGGCGTCGGCCACCAGGTCGGCCGCCGACCGCTCGCGGCCCGGGTCCATGCGCATGTCGAGGGGCGCCTGGCGCGAGTAGGAGAAGCCGCGCTCGGGCTGGTCGACCTGCATCGACGAGAGGCCCAGGTCCATGAGGATGGCGTCGGCGCGCACGCCCTGGTCGGCCAGGCGCGGCAGGGCTTCGGCGAAGTTGGCGCGGACGAAGCGGGTCGCGCAGACCACGTCCTCGGCCAGGTCCGAGAACCAGGCCGCGGCCTCGGGGTCCTGGTCGATCGCGACGTAGAGGCCGTCCTCGCCCAGGGCGGGCGCCAGGCGGCGGGCGTGCCCGCCGGCGCCGAAGGTGGCGTCGACGACCGTCTCGCCCGGCCGCGGCGCGAGCAGGCGGACGACGTCGTCCGCCAGGACGGGGTCGTGCCCGCGCGCGGGCCTACGGGACTCGACCGGCAAGGCGCTTGGCACGGGCCGACACCCCCTCTCGGCGCAGCTGGGAGAAGCGGTCGGCCAGGCGCGACGGCTCCCAGACCTCCAGGTACTCGCCGACGCCCACGACCCTCACCCTCCGCCCCTCGATGCCGGCGTACTCGCGCAGGTCGGGCGCCAGCGGGATGCGCCCCTGCGCGTCGAGCTCGTGGTCGTAGGCCCCGGCGATGAGGAAGCGGCTCAGCTCGCGGGCCTCGTCGTCGAGCACGCTCATCGCGCCGAAGGTCCGCTCCACGAGCCCTGACCACTCGGAGGTGGGCACGAGGATGAGCCCCTCGTCGAGCCACCAGCCGATCGTCGCCCCCTCGGAGAAGGGCTCCCGCAGCCGGGCGGGAATTGCGAGCCGGAAGCGATCGTCGAGGCTGCACTCGTACGTCCCGCTGAGCAGCCGGCGTTGCATGGTCCCCACGCTACCCCACATCTCCCCACATGACAATCCGGATTCCCCCCTCCGCGACCGGGATCTCCCCCACCGGCCCCACCCGCAACGCCGGGGCCCACGACGGCCTCCTGCAACCGGCGTTGCGCGAGCCGCACAGGTGCAGGAGAAAGGAACACTTGTTCGCGTCCGAGGGCCCCGCTACTGTCCTCCGCGATGCCCGCCCTCGCACACCCCCGCGACTCGCTCCCCGGCGCCAGCGTCGAGCTTCGACCGCGGCTGCGGGAGGTGCCGGCGCCCCACGGGGGCCGCGCTCCGGGTGCCCGCGCGGTCGCCCTCTACGCGCTCGGCCTGACCGCCGGCTTCCTGCTCGCCGGGGCGGCGTCGCTGCCGGGCGGGGCGGGGGTCGTCACCGGCCAGCTTGGCCTGACCGTCCTGGCCGCCGCGGCCTGCGGGCTCGCGGCCCTGCGCGCGCGGGCGGTCGCCCGACGCCGCCGCGCCGCGCCGCGCATGTGACAGGGCGGTGAACGCCTCCGCCGGGAGGCGGGGTCCCCTAGACTCGGACGCTCGTGAGCGCCGACGGACGCGGATACCTGGGCCATTGGGGACTCGTCGAGCCCCCCTTCGGCCTGGAGCCCGATCCGCGGTTCGCGTACGAGCGCTCCGACCACCGCGAGGGCCTCGCCCGCATCCTGTTCGGCATCACCCAGCTCGGCGGCCTGGTGGTGATCACGGGCGAGATCGGCTCCGGCAAGACGCTGCTCGCCCAGACCCTCGAGCGGACGCTCGACGGCGAGGGCTTCGCGGTCGCCGAGGTCGCCAACCCCCCGCGCACGCCGGCCGCGCTGCTGGCGGCGATCCTGCGGGCTACCGGCGGCCCGCAGGCCGGCGGCTCGGCGGCCCGCCTCGCCTCGCTGGTGCGGGCCCGGCTGGCGGCCTCCGCCGACGCGGGGCGCCGGATGGTGATCGCCATCGACGAGGCCCAGCGCCTCGACCCCCGCGCGCTCGACGAGGTGCGACTGCTCACCAACCCGGGCGAGGGCCCGAGCGCGCCGGTGGTCCTGCTCGGCCAGCCCGAGCTGACGCGCCACGTCGAGCACCTTCCCCAGGTGGCCCAGCGGGTGGTCGTGCGCTACCACCTGGGCGCCATGGACCCTGAGGAGGTCAACCTCTACATCGCGCACCGCGCCCGGGTGGGGGGCGCCGACCGCCGCGTCATCTCCGAGCGGGCCGCACGGACGGTGCACGACGAGACCGGGGGGGTGCCCCGCCTGGTGAACCTGCTGGTGGCCAACGCCCTCTTCGTCGCCGCCGCCCGGGGCGACCAGCAGGTCGGCGAGGACACGATCCGCGACCTCGCCGAGGACACCCGGCTGAGCCTCGAGGCCGCGGGCGAGCCGGTGGCGGACGGGTCGTGAAGCGCGTCAGCTACCAGTCGATGCTCGGCGGCCCCGCGGGCGGCGGGCCCGCCGGCGTCTATGTCCGTCTCGGCGACGCCGCCATCGGCACCCGGCGCAAGGACGCCCGCCGCGAGGTCACGGTCGCCCTCTCCAAGCCCCAGGTCCGCTGGCTGCGCGAGGCCACGGCGCTGTCGGGCTCGGGCATCGACGAGGGTGCGATCCTGCGGGCCCTGGTCAACCTCGGCATGGAGCTCGACCTCGACTGGGCCGTGCTCGCCAGCGGCAAGTCCCTGCGCCAGGCGGTGCGCGAGTCCGTGATGGTTCGGCGCCGGGCCGACGCGGCCTAGCGGATGGCGAAGGCGTGGGAGGTTCCCGGGTTTGCCGGCGACGCCCGCTTCCGCGAGGCGGCTGGTCGCGTCATCCTCACCCGCTGGAGCGAGATGATGAGCTACCGCGACGGCACGCTGCTGGGCGAGGACATCGAGGAGCTCCACTCGATGCGCGTGTCCTCGCGGCGCCTGCGGGCGGCGATGGACGCCTTCGAGGGCGCCTTCCCCCGTGCCACCTTCCGGCCGATGCTGCGCCAGGTGAAGGAGATCACCGACGTCCTCGGCGACGCGCGCGACCTCGACGTCGCCATCGAGCGCCTGGGCGGAGCGCTGGCCGACACCCCTCCCGACGAGCGGCCGGGCATCGAGGGGCTGGTGGCGCGCTACCGCGAGGAGCGCGCCGCCGAGAGCCCGAAGATCGCCGCGCTCTTCGCCCGCCTGGAGAGGGAGCGCTTCGAGGAGCGGCTCGCCCGCTACATGGCCAAGCACACCGGCATCCGGCTCGCCAAGCTGAAACCCGGACCACCCGAGGCCTGATGGCCAAGCCCCGCCCGATCACGGGACTCGACCCCGATCGCCGCATCCGGCCCAACGCGCGCAGGGTCCTCGCCGTGCGCATCGACGAGGTCTACTCGTACGACGGCCTGGTCGCCGACCCGACCAACGTCACCGAGCTGCACGACCTGCGCATCGCCTGCAAGCGGCTGCGCTACCTGCTGGAGATCTTCGCCATCGCGTTCGAGGAGGACCTCGACCCCTACATCGAGGAGGTCCGCGGCCTGCAGGACCTGCTCGGCGACATCCACGACTGCGACGTGCAGATCCCCATGCTCGAGGAGCACCTCGCCTGGCTCGCCGGGCGCGAGGCCGAGGCCGCGCGGCGCCTGGTCGCGCGGCGCGCCGACCGGGGGCCCGAGGGCACTCCCTCGGCGGCCGCCTACCGGGCCTTCCGCCGGCGCCTGGAGGTGGGCCGGCGGGGCGACGAGCGCGCGGGCGTCCACGCGCTGATGGGACGCCGCCGCCGCGAGCGCGGCGCGCTGTACGCGCGGTTCGTCGGCGAGTGGCGCCGCCTGAAGGCGGAGCGCTTCCGCCCCCGCCTCGAGGCGGCCCTGGGCATCCGTGCCGGCTGAGCGGCTCGCCCTGCTGGGCGACGTCCACGCGAACCTGGCGGCCCTGCGCGCGGTGCTCGCAGACATCGCGCGCGCCGGCATCGAGCGCGGCGTGATCACCGGCGACCTGGTCATGCGCGGAGAGCGGCCCGAGGAGTGCGTCGAGGAGGTGCGCCGCCTCGGCTGGCCCTGCGTGATGGGCAACACCGACCGCAAGGTCGCCACCGGCCCCGCGCGCGACCCCGAGCACCCCAAGGCCGACCGCGCCGGCTCGCGCGCCTGGACCGTCCAGCGGCTCTCCGACGACAGCCTGCGCTTCCTCGGCGAGCTCCCCCTGGTCGTGCGCGTCGCGCTGGGCGGCGCGACGGTGGCGGTGATGCACGGCAGCCCCGAGGACCCCAACGGGACCATCGACGCCGGCACCTCGAAGGGCCGCCTGACGAAGATCGCCCGGGAGGTCAACGCGACCTGCCTGGTCACCGGCCACACGCACGAGCCCCTCGTCCGGGAGGCGGGCGGCGTGCTGGTCGTCAACCCCGGGAGCGTCGGCGAGGCGCTGCGCGGCGACCTGCACCCCCGCTGGGCCTGGCTCGAGGCGCGCGGATCCGGCCTGCGCGCGCACCTCGAGCGCGTCGACGCCACGGAGGCGCGGGTCCGGACGCCCTGATCGGCCGGCCGGGAGGCGCCGGCCCTCCGGGCCCGGTCAGCCTGCGGCCAGCAGCGCGAGCGAGTCCGGACGCGGCAAGTGGATCCAGCCCTCCCGGCGCACGACGTCGGCGTCGGCGGCAGGGGGCGCCAGGCTCAGGCCGGTCGCCGCGGCGCGCGCGACCAGGCCGCTGATCATGGCGTCGAGGGCGTCGTCGCCGGCGACGCAGGCGTCCCGCGTCCCGGAGGGCACCGTCAACCATGGGCCGGCGGCGTCGACCAGCCCATCCACGATCGTGCGCCTGACGTCCGTCGCCGCGGCGGCAGCGGGGCCGCTCGCAGCCTTGTAGCCCCCGCTCGGCAACCCCCACATCGCCAGCGCCGCGGCCGGATAGACCTCCACCGCGCGCTCCCGCGCCGCGGCGCGGTTGCCGCCCAGGTCCGCGGAGAGGCGCGTGAGGAGGCGGGCACACCGCCAGGCGCACACGGCGATGCGGTCGGAGGACACCGAGAGCGGCCACGTCGCCCGTCCGACCCCGCGGGTGGCGGCCTGGACGAACCAGTCGGTCGCCCGGTAGCGCAGGTTGGCGCTGGACGCGGTCTCCGGCCAGGGCCTGCCCTCCGCGTGGTCGGTGACGGCCTGGATCATCGCGTCGGGCCAGCCGAAGGGGGCGTCGATGCCGATCCGGTCGGCCTCGCGCATGGCCGCGAGCAGCTCCTCGTCGTCGACTCCCACGGCCGGCGGCTCGACCGTCGCCCGGTCGCCCTCCCACCGGATCGCGCACATGGCCGTCCTCTTGGCCTGGGCGGCGAGATCGATGCCGAGCGTCCGCATCGGCCCACCCTGCCGGAGGGGCCCGACGGGCGCCAGGCGCGCCGCCCGCCGCGGTGCGCGCGGATCACCACCCCACCGCCCAGCCGGGCACGAGCACCGTCGGCCGGGGCGGCGCCGGGGGCCGGGGGCGGCGCGGGCGCGGTGGGCGCGGCCGCGCCGGGGCCGCCGGCCGGGGACGGGCGACCCGGGGCGTCCGCAGCAGCTCGGCGACGTGGGCGACGGGATCGACCGGCGGCCGGCGCTCGGGGCGGTGCTCGCGGACGGCCACCAGGGCGAGCATCAGCAGGGCGATCGCCCCGACGACGCCGAGATACTCGGCGGTCGAACGACCCGCGGCCGGGGCCCATCACCCGCCGCCGACCACGCCGCCGACCTGGCGCGACAGCTCGATGAGCAGCACCCCGAGCACCAGCAGCAGCACCGCCGGGACCATCAACAGCGCCACCACGAGCTGGATCTTGGGGGCCGCGCGGGCCGCCCGATCCCGCGCGGCCTGGCGCCGCGCGACGCGCAGCGCCTCGGCCTGGCCCTCGAGCGCCGCCGACAGGGGGGCGCCGAGCTCCTCCGCCTGCAGGAGGGCCCCGACGGTCTGGGCCAGCTCCGGGGCTCCGGTCCGCTCCACCAGCGCTCGGTAGGCCTCGGCCCGGGGCGTCCCGAGCGACAGGTCGCGCAGCACGCGGTCGATCTCGGCGCCGAGCGCGCCCCCCAGCCGCTCGGCCGAGAGCTCGAGGGCGGGGTCGAGGGCCATCCCGGACTCGACGCAGATGCCCAACAGGTCGAGGAGGTCGGGGAGCTCGCGCACGAGCGCCCGCCGGCGAGCCGCCTGGCGCGTGGCCAGCCACCGGGACGGGGCGACCGCTCCGGCCAGGCCCAGCGCCGGAGCGAGGGCCGCGGCGGCCGGGGCGGCGAGGGCGAGCGGCAGTGCGAGGGTGGCCGCCGCGATCGCGCCGCCGGCCCGCGCCCGGGCCAGCGCCTCCGGAGTGATCCGGCCCGTGAGGCCCGCCCGCGCGATCCGCGCCTCGTCGCTCTCCCGCGCCGCGAGGCGCACGAGCCGGCGTGGACACGGGAGCCGGGCGGCGAGGCGCAGAGGTCCCGGGACCGCGGGGGCCGGCGCCCCCGGCGCCGTGGCGGCGGCCGGACGGCGGACGCGGAGCGCCATGGCGGCGCACGCCAGGGCCGCCAGCCAGAGCACGACCGGGTTGGCGGCGACGCTCACGGCTCGACCCGGCCGATCCGGCGGATCCAGAGGACGCCGGCCCCGTAGAGGGCGGCCGAGACGGCCAGCAGGGGTGGCCCCGGACCCTCGCCGAGCACGCGGGCGAGGGTGCCCGGCGCGGCCATCTCGGTCATCACCGCGGCCCCAAGCGGCAGGGCGGCGACGAGCCACGCCGTCATCCGGGCCTGCGCCGTCGCGCCGCGAAGCTCCCGCGCCAGCCGGCCCCGCTCCTCGAGCCGCACGGCGAGGCCGGACAGCGCCCGCGCCAGGTTCCCCCCGGTCCGCCGCTGGACCAGGATCGCCGTGACCATGATCCGCAGGTCGTGCGCCGGCACGCGCGCCGCCAGGCCCTCCAGCGCCGACTCGAGCCGGCTCCCCAGCGCCAGCTCGCCGACCGCCCGGGCGAGCTCCTCGCGGCAGGGCTCCGGCGCATCGCGCGCCGCCCGCGCCAGGGCCTGACGCAGTGACAGCCCGGCTTGCAGCGCCGCCGCGAGCTGCTGGCAGACCCCCGGCAGTTGCTCGGTCACGCGCGCGAGATGGCGCCGGTCCGCCGACCGGACCACGGAGGCGGCGATCGCCAGGGCGGCGCCGGCCGCGAGGCCCGCCCCGAGGGGTGAGCGGGTCACGACCGCGCCGAGCGCGCCGCAGGCCCCCGCGACCGCCGCCACGAGGGCCACGAACGCGTCGGGCCCGACGGGGATGCCGGCGCGCGCGAGCCGCTCACCCAGTCGCCGGCCGGCGGGTCGCGAGGCGAGGGGCCGCGGGCGCGCGGGGCGCGCGGCGGGGAGGGCTCCGGGTGACGAGACGAGCCGCGCCACTCCGGCCACCAGCAGGACCACGGACCCGCCCGCGGCGATCGCCGCCGCCCACTGCGCGGTCACGGCGGCGACGGCGCGGGATCGGCGAGCGCGGCCGCCTCGCCGGCGCGTCTGCGCCATTCGGCCGCCTCCTCGCGATGCTCGAAGCGGCCGCCCGCCGTGCCCCCCGGCCGCCAGCGCACCAGCGTCGTGAGCCGCGGGCCGTCCGGGCCCGGCTCGACCGAGGCCACCTCGACGACGCGGCGCGCGCCGTCGGGCAGGCGGGCCTGGTGGACGATCAGGTCGAGGGCGCTCGCGACCTGGTCGGCGACCGCTCGGTACGGCAGGTCGAGGTCCCCCATCAGCGCGAGCGTCTGGACGCGCCGCACCGCGTCGGCGGGCGACGAGGCGTGCAGCGTCGACAGCGAGCCCTCGTGGCCCGTCGTCATCGCGGTGAGCATGTCCAGGGCCTCGCCGCCGCGCACCTCTCCGACGACGATGCGGTCCGGCCGCATCCGGAGGGCGTTGCGCACCAGGGCGCGGATCGTCACCGCCCCGGCCCCCTCGAGCGAGGGCGGCCGGCTCTCGAGCCGCACGACGTGGGGCAGCGCGATCCGCAACTCGGCGGCGTCCTCGATGGTGACCAGGCGCTCGGCCGCCGGCACGAACGCCGCCAGCGCCGCCAGCGTCGTGGTCTTGCCGCTGCCCGTCCCGCCGGTGACGAGCACGTTGCGCCGAGCCCGCACGGCCAGCGAGAGCAGCTCCAGCATGGAGCCGTCGATGGTGCCCAGGCCGACCAGGTCGTCGCCGCCGAGCGCCCGGCCGGCGAAACGGCGGATCGTCAGCGCGGGCCCGTCCAGGGCGAGCGGAGGAATGACGGCGTTGACCCGCGACCCGTCGGGCAGCCGCGCGTCGACCATCGGGCTGGCCTCGTCGACGCGGCGGCCGAGGGGCGCGAGGATCCGGTCGATGACGTGGAGCAGGTGGGCGTCGTCGTGGAACCGCGCAGGCGCGGGCGCGATGCGCCCGGCCCGCTCCACGAACACCCGCCGCGGGCCGCAGACCATCACCTCGGTGATCTCCGGGTCGCGCAGCAGGGCCTCGAGCGGCCCGAGGCCGAGTGCCTCGTCGACCACGGCCTCCACCAGGGCGTCGCGGCCCGACGTCGTCAGGATCCGGCGCTCCTCGGCGACCATGTCGCGCACGAGGTCGGCGAGGTCGTCGCGCGTGACCTCCCAGCCCGCGGCGTGCGCCTCGCGCGCCGCCCGGCGGCGCAGGTGCTCGACGAGCGCGGGATCGGGGGCCGCGGCCTCTCGGGCCGGTGGCGCGGCGCTCATCCGACCGCCTCGGCCAGCCGCTCGACGGCGCGGTGGAGCGGCCGGCGGCGGCCGGCCGACCACCGCCCGGCGCTGAGATCGGCGCCCTCGCGCCGCTCCCAGGGGAGCACTCCGGCCACGTTGGCGGCGAGGGCCCGTCCGAGGGCCTTCGCGCCGATCTCCGCGCCCGCCGGCGCCGCGCACACGACCAGCGCCGCCCGGTCCGCGCCGCCCCGCGCGGTGAGAGCGTCCAGGATCCGGCGCGCCCGCCGCGCCCCGGCGAGCGTGGGCGGGCAGACGACCAGCACTCCCCCGGCCCGCTCCGCGGCCACCCGCGCGGGCCGCCCCAGGCCGGAGCCGGCGTCCACCACCACCTGGCCGTCGCCCGCGGCGGCGTCGACCAGCCGCGCCAGGCCGGCGTCGTCCCACGCGTCCGACGCGCCCGGGACGCCCGGGGCCGGGAGCAACGACACGCCCGACGCGTGCGGGAACGCGGCCGCGCGCAGGTGTCCGGAGTCGATCTCCCCGGCCACCGGCGCCAGGTCGGCGATGGTCCGGTCGGCCGGCAGGTCCCACGCGCCCGTGAGGTCGCCGCGCTCGAGGTCGAGCTCGACGAGCCACGGCCGGGCACCCGCAGCGGCCCAGCACAGCGCAAGGGCTCCGGCCACCAGGCTCGCGCCGCATCCGCCGGCGGCCCCGAGGACGACGAGCGGCCCGGTCACGGCGCGCCGACCGGCGGCGCGGGCGCCGAGCCGATCTCGTCGCGCGGACGGGTCAGCAGCCGCACCTCGCGCGCGAAGTTCAGGGCCGCCGTCACCCGCAGCGCCTGAGCCGCGGTCGTCCTCAGAAGCGCCTCGCCGGTCGCCGGGAGGTCGCCCGCCTCCGACGCGGGCGTCGTGGCCAGGACCTCCGCGTCGGAGACCACCACCTGCGTCCGCCCGGCGAGGCCCTCCCCGGACGACGCGACCACGTCGACGCGCGAGCCGGGCGCGATCGCCGCGGCGCCGGCGGCCGCCGATAGCGGGACGGCCACCGCGCGCTCGCCGGCTCGCAGGGGCGCGGCTCCGGTGCCCGGCGCGCCGCCGAGGGCCGCCTGGGTCAGCGGCTCGCCCGCCGCGACGGGCGCCGCCGTGTGCCGGCCGAGCGCATCGTCGGGAGAGCCCAGCAGCCCCGCCAGCTCCAGCCCGGCGGGCACGGGCGCCGAGACCAGCGCCTCCGCGGCGACGGCGTCGTCGATGAGCAGTCCCGGCGGGAGAGGGGAGCGGGCGACGACGACCCACCCGCCCGCCGGCGACCCCGCCGCCGCCCGCAGCGTGAGCAGGACCGCCAGCAGCCCCGCCGCCCCCGCAAGCGCCATCCACAGCGCACCGCGGCGTCGCCGCCCGCGGATCACCGGGCGCCCGCCGCGGCGAGGCCCGCGCCGCAGCGCCCGCAGGGAGCGCCCGGCAGGCCGCCGCCGGCGCACCGCGGGCACGGCCGCCAGACGCAGCCCGCCCACCGGGCGAGCACCCCCGGCCGCAGGGCCGGCATGCGCGTGGCCGCCGCGGCCACGCCGGCGAGGACCTGGAGCCGGCGTGGCGCCCCGCCCGTATCTGCGGGCATGGCGCCCGCGACCGCGACGACCCACGCCGCGGCGTCGGCCCCGCCGGGCAGCCGCACCACCTCGCGGCCCATGACCGCGGCGAGAGCCGGGAGGGCCGCCGCGCCCGGATCGTCGGCCGCCGGCCGCGCCAGCACCACAGCGTCGGGGCCGGCGAGGTCGAGCGCCGTGACCACGTCCTCGGGGTCGAGGGCGGCAGAGGCCCCCCGCCGCCGGCGCCCCGGCCGCGGGACCGCGACCAGGTCCGGGCCGGGCGCACCGGCCACCGCGGCGGCCAGCCCCGCCTCCACCACCAGGACCGGGTTCACGCCGCCCCTCGCGGCCCGCGCCCCTCCTCCCGCAGCGGGAGGGCCAGCCGGAACGACGCGCCCGGCCCGACCGGGTCGAGCGTGAGCCTGCCCCCGTGCGATTCGGCCAGGTCGCGCGCGATCGCCAGCCCGAGGCCGCGCCCCGCACCCCGCGGGGAGGTGCCCCGGTCGCCGGAGCAGAAGATCCGCTCCCTGTCGGCGGGGGGCACCCCGGGGCCGTCGTCGGCGACGCGGACGTAGGCCCATCCGGCCCTCCGGCCCACCGTCATCCGCACCTGCGAGCCCGCATGGCGCAGCGCGTTCTGCACGAGGTTGTCGAGGATCCGGCGCACGTCGTCCTGGGAGGCCGTCACCCGTGTCGGCAGACCCCGGGCGCGGGCGACCACCGCGACGCCCCTCTGCGCGCCGGCCGGCCGGTGGCGCTCGGCGACCGAGGCGGCGAGCGCCGCGAGGCACACCGGCCCGCCCGTCGCGGCCGGTCGCCGCGGCCGGCCCGCGGCCCGCGCCAGCCCGTCGAGGCCGGCGGCCAGCCGCAGGGTCTCGGCGTCGATCAGCGCCAGGCCCGCGCGGCGCTCGTCGCGCGGCTCGTCCCGGGCGAGCGTCGCGCAGACGCCCCGGATGACCGTGAGCGGCCCGAAGAGGTCGTGGACCAGGCGGTCGAGCGCCGCGCCGGCCATCACGCCTCCTCGGGGAGCAGGCGGTAGCCGATGCCCCACACGTTCACGACCCAGCGCTCCCCGGCCCCGTGGGCCGCGAGCTTGCGGCGCAGGCGGCTGGCGTGGCTGTCGACCGTCCGGGTGCGCGCCGCCGCCCGGTAGCCCCAGACGTCGCGCAGCAGCTCGCCCTTCGTGAGCACGCGCGCGGGGTCGCGTGCCAGGGCGCTGAGCAGCGCGAACTCCTTCGCGGAGAGGTCGAGGACGCGCCCGGCCAGCGTCGCCCGGCGGGCGTTGCGGTCGATCGACAGCGCGCCGACGCGGATCTCCTCGCGGAAGGTCGCACCTCGCGAGCGCCGGATGAGGGCGCCCAGGCGGGCGAGCAGCTCCGGGTAGTGGAAGGGCTTGGCGACGTAGTCGTCGGCGCCCCGCTCTATTCCGCGCACGGCGGCGTGCGGGCTGGCGTCGCCCGACAGCAGCAGTACCGGCATGCCCGCGTCCCAGGGGTCCTCGGCGCCGCCCTCGCGGATGGCCGAGATCAGGTCGAGGCCGCTCATGCCGGGCAGGCCCACGTCGATGACCGCGGCGTCGGGGTGGGCGCCCGACATCAGCCGGACGGCCTCCTCCGCCGAGGTGGCCGAGACCGGGATGAACCGGTCGGCGATCAGGTTCTCGGAGAGGAACACGCGCGTCGGGGCGTCGTCCTCGACCAGCAGCACCGAGGGGACGACCCCACCCACCCCGAGCGGCATGACCCACCTCCCTCGTCGCGGCCGCCGCGCCCTGCCGGCGTGGCGTGTGCCCCCTCAGAGGCGCGGGGCGGCGCCTTCTCTCCCCCCGGGCGGCGCAGTTCGGCCGCACGGAGCGTGAAAACAGAGCGGAAACCCCTGCTCAGGCGGTGAGGACCGCCGCGAGCTCCACGAGCGGGCCGGCCTCGCGGGCGACCAGGTCCTCCGCCGTGCGGCGCAGGGCCTCGAGGTTCGCGGGGCGCGCGTCGTCGAACGCCCGGGCCGCGCCGTGGCCGAGCGGCGCCTGCAGGCGGACGTAGCGCCCGCCGAGGATGCGGCGCAGCGCGTCGCGCACCAGCTCCGGCGCGGCCGCCGCCATCAGGGCGGCCGGGTCCGGCTCGGGGTCCGGGTCGGGCGTGGGCGCGGCGCCGGTGCCGAGCGACACCAGGAGGACCTCCTCCCCCGCGCCCCGCGCCCGGGCCTCGGCGAACGCGACCAGGGCCGGGTCGTTGGCGACCAGGCCGCCGTCCACACACCGGCGGCCCACCCCGTCCGCCCCGGTGTGGGCGACCGCCGGGAACACCCCCGGGAACGCGGAGGACGCCAGGGCGACCCGCGCCATCGACGCGTCGCCGAGGGGCCCGGCGTCGAGCCCGCCGCCCCGGAAGACGACCGGCAGGCGGCGGTCGGCGTCGCAGCTCACGGCCAGGACCGGGCGCAGCGCCGCCGACATGGCGACGTCCCCGAGCCGCTCCCGCAGCTCCGCCCGCAGGGGCCCAGGGTCGCGCGCCGAGCCGGGCTCGCCGCCGCCGAAGACGGCCGGCCCGCGCTCGAGGTAGAGCCCGCGCAGCTCGCGCGCGCTCTGGGGCGACGGCCGGGTGAGGCCGAGGGCCAGGATCGCGCCGGTGGAGGTCCCCGCGACCACGTCGAACAGCTCGTGGGCGCGGCGGCCGCTCAGGTCCTCCAGCGCCGCCAGCACCGTCGCGGGGATGATGCCGCGCACACCGCCGCCGTCGATCGCCAGGGCCCGGATCACGGGCGGCGCTCCAGGAGGTCGCCCGGCGCCAGGCCGGCCAGAGCCCCGGCCCGGCACTCGACCACGGCCCGCGCCCCGCGCCGGCCTGCGGCTCGCCAGCGCGGGAGGGGGTCGACGACGCGCAGCACCCGCCCGCCGGCGTCGAGGAACGCGCAGCCGATGGGGGCGCGCAGGCCGGCCGTGTGGACGCTGGAGCAGGGCTCGAGCCAGAGCGCCTCGTCGGGCGCCAGGTCGGGCGTGCCGAGCAGGCCGACCAGGCGCGCGCGGGCCGACGCGGCCCGGTAGCAGCGGGATGCGAGCACCCGCCCCGACCCGTCGCGCAGGGGCTGCGGCGGCCCCGTCAGGCGGTCGATGCGCAGGGCCCCCACGCCCCGATCGTGACACGCCGGGGGCGTCCGAGGGGCGTTGGTAGTCTGAGGCCATGGCCATGGGCCACGAGCTTGCGCCGGCGTATTCGAGCGGGAACGACTTCAGCGTCGAGGCCGCGGGCGTGCGCTTCGGCTTCAGCGCGCGCGACTTCGCCGAGCGCGTGGGCCAGGCGGCCGCGCGGCTCGGGCTCGTCGAGCGCCATGACCTGGGGCTCTCGGAGGTCGCCGACCTGGTCGCCCTGGCCGCGCACGGCCGCATCGCCGCTCCGGCCGGGCCGCTGGCCGAGCACGTCGAGCGCCACCGCGACGTGCTGCTGGCCGGCGGAGAGGACCTGGTCCACTGGCTGCGGCGGCTCGTCTTCCGGGGCGCCTGGATCGACACCCAGATCGCGCAGGGCCGCATCCAGCCGGTCTTCGAGGAGGCGCGGGGGGGCTTCGCCTACCGGCGCGCAGCGACCGGGGTGCCGGTCGCGGCCGAGCCGCCGATGCCCGACTGGTCGGTCGTCGCCTACGGGGGTCGGCGCTGACGCCGGGGGATCCTCGGGAGGTGCTTGAGGCCGTCCGCCGACTCGAGGCCGAGCTCGAGGTGCTACGGCGCCAGGCGCGCGACCGGGAGCGCGACGCGATCGACCTGCGCGAGGCCATCGCGGCCGAGGCCGCCCGCGAGCGTCGCGCGATGGTCGAGGACCTGGAGCGGGTGGTCGACCTGATCGGCGCGAGCTGGCGCTCCACCCACGGCCAGATCGCCGACCTGGGCCGCCAGGTCGACGCCCTCCGCGCCTTCGTCGAGGACTCGGTCGGCTCGATCAAGACCGCCCGGCTCGAGCTGCGGCTGCAGACGGCCCCGTCGAACGGCTCCGAGGGCTAGCCCGCGCCCCTACGGCGAGGGGCGGAGCGCCCCCTGCAGCGCGGCCATCGAGCGGGCGAAGAGCAGGCCCATGGCGTCGGCGGCCTCGTCCGGGGTCGCGCGCCGCTCCATGGCGGCGAGCGCCGCCGAGGCCAGCACCACGGCCTGCTGGATCACCTGCCAGCGGTCAACGGCGGCCAGCTGGCCCCCCGACTCCGCCTGGACCTCCTCGAAGGCCTCGCGCTGGGCGCGCATCAGCTCCTTGAGGCGCTCCTTGAACTCCTCCCCGGCGCCCTCGCCGAAGGCGAAGGGAAACGGGAAGTCGCTGTCGCTGTCGCTCACGTCGCTCCTCCTCGCGAGCCCGCCGTCGTCGTCAGAGGCGGATCTCGCGGATGATGGTCGGTCTCAGCAGGTGCACCGTGTCGATGACGCGCACCGTGTTGCCCACCAAGTCCATCACGATCGAGTGTGTTCGCGCCCCGTCGCCGAAGTAGCGGACCCCGAGGAGCAGGCCGCCGTCGGTCACACCAGTGGCGATCACGTGGAGGGGGCCGGGCCCGAGGTCTCGGCGATCGGCGCCTCGATGCTCACCCGCCCCTCGGCGGTGGCCCCGACCACCAGCTTCTCCATGTGGATGTCGGGGGCCGAGAGGAATCCCCCCGGCTCGCCGATGGCGCAGATGGCCACCGCCCCGCTGTCGCCGCGGGCCACCAGGTCGGTGCCCTCGAGCGGGTCAACGGCGATCTCGCAGCGCATCCCGCCCTGGCCGAGCACCTCGCCGACGTAGAGCTCGGCGGGCCTCGTCCTTCTGGCCCTCGCCGATCACGACCGTCCCGGTGATGGGCATGTCCCCCAGCTCGCGCCGCATCGCGTTCGACCGCCGTGACGGTCCGCTCGCCCACGCCCTTCTCGGCCGTGGCCACCGGCCCGCCCCTACGCCTTGGCGCCGGCCCGGCGGGCCTCGTGGTCGCCGGTGAAGGTCGCGATCCCCTTCTCGGTGAGGGGGTGCTGGAGCATCTGGTAGAAGACCTTGGGGGGGATGGTGGCGATGTCGGCGCCCATCCGGGCCGCCTCGGTCACGTGCACGGGGCTGCGGATGGAGGCGGCCAGCACCTCGGTGTCGTACATCGACGGCAGCAGGGCCTCGACCACCTCGCGCAGCACCTCCAGCCCGTCCTGGCCGATGTCGTCGAAGCGGCCGACGAACGGCGAGACGTAGGAGGCCCCGGCGGCGGCGGCCAGCAGGGCCTGGGGCGCGGTGAAGCACAGCGTCATGTTCACCGGGATCGACTCCTCGGCCAGGACCGACGTCGCCGCCAGGCCCTCCGCCCCCATCGGCAGCTTCACCACGATGTTCGGGTGGATCGCCGCCAGCCGGCGGCCCTCCTCCGCCATATCGCCGCGCGACTCGGCGACGACCTCGGCCGACACCGGGCCGTTGACCAGCTCGCACACGCGGCGGTAGATGTCGTCGGCCTCGCCCTCGACCTTGCCCAGCAGGGTCGGGTTGGTGGTGACGCCCGACAGCACCCCCCAGCCGGCGATCGTCTCGATGTCGGCCAAGTCGGCCGAGTCCACGAAGAGCTTCATGACGCCTCCCCTTCCGATCCCGTCCCGGGCCTCACGCTACCAGCCGGGGCGGGTCACTTCTCCACGTCGTGCCAGCGCTCCGGCCGGCCGGTGATCAGGGCCTCGGCCACCTCGAGCGCGTCGCGCATGAACTCCACGTCGTGCACCCGGAACAGGGTCGCCCCACGCGTCCGGCACCACACCAGGGCGGCCGCCGTCTCGGACAGGCGCTCTGCCGCGGGCGCGCCGGTGATGGCCCCCAGCACCTTCTTGTGGGAGACCGGCATCAGAACCGGCCGGCCCACGGCCACGACCTCGTCCAGCCGCCGCATCAGCTCCAGGTCCTGGGGGGGCGACTTGCCCAGGCCGAGGCCGGGGTCGATCACCATCCGCCCGGGGTCGATCCCGCGCGCGGCGGCCCAGCCCAGGCGCTCCGCGGCCCACGCCGCCACCGTCGCCGGCACGTCGACGTCGGGGAAGGAGGACGGCCGCACCTTGGGCGGCCCGAAGAAGTGGGCGGCTACCACGCCCACCCCGCCCTCGGCCGCGACCGCCGCCATCTGCTCCTCGCGCAGCCCGGTGGGATCGTTGAGGATCGCGGCGCCGGCGGCGATGGCCGCGGCGGCGACCGCCGGCTTGTAGGTGTCGACCGCCACCGGCACGTCGAGCTCCCCGACCAGCCGCTCGATCACGGGCACCACGCGCCCGATCTCGACCTCGGGAGGGCTGGGCTGGGCGAACCGCAGCGACTCCCCTCCCACCTCCACCACGTCGGCGCCCAGCTCCGCCAGGCGCCGGCCGTGGCGGACGGCGGCCTCGGTGCCCGCGCTGACGCCACCGTCGCTGAACGAGTCGGGGTTGGCGTTGACGATGCCCACGATCCGCCCCCGCGCGCAGTCGAGCTCGCCGCGCGCGTGCCGCCGAGACCAGCGTCACCCCACCGCCCGGGCCAGGCGCAGGTCGGCGCCCCCGGTCCAGCGGGCGCGCACCCCGGCCGCGCTGACCCGGCAGGGGCGCGCGCGCCCGGCCGCGCCGGCGGCCGCCAGCGTCCGCTGCGCCGCGGCGGCCAGGGCCTCGGCGTCGCCGATCCGGCACCACAGCAGAACGGAGGGCCCCGAGCCCGAGATCGTCGCGCCCAGGCAGCCCTCGCGGCCCGCCAGCGCCCGCAGGCGGTCGATCGCGGGCACGGCCGCCGCGCGGTGGGGCTCGTGGAGACGGTCCTCGAGCAGGGCCGGCACGTCGTCGAGGCGCCCCTCGGCGAGGGCGAGGGTGAGGGCGACGGCGTGGGCGAGGGTGGCGGCGGCGTCGGCCAGCGGCACCTCGGCCGGCAGTCCCCGGCGCGACGCGTCGGTTGACGTGCGCTCCTCGGGGATGACCGCGACGAAGGCCAGGTCGTCGGGCACCGGCAGCGGGACCGCGGCGGGCCCGGGGCGCACGGCGACCATGCCCCCGGCGATGCAGGCGGCCGCGTTGTCGGCGTGGCCCTCCAGCTCGGTGGCCCGCGCCAGCAGCTCGTCCGGGGTCCAGCGCAATCCGCCGAGGGCGTTGGCCGCGACCAGCCCCGCGCAGACGGCCGCCGACGACGAGCCCAGCCCGCGCCCGAGCGGGATGCGGTTGCGGCACTCCACGGCGAGCCCGTCGAGCGATCCCAGCCCCGAGGCGAGGGCCCGGCAGACCAGGTTGGAGGCGTCCTCGGGCAGCTCGCCCGCGCCCTCCCCGGTGACGCGAACCTGAAGCGGCCCCGGGCGCCGGGCGATGACCACGGCGTTGCCCAGGTCGAGCGCCACGGCCAGGCAGTCGAAGCCGGGGCCCAGGTTGGCCGAGGTGGCCGGCGCGCTGACCGTCAGGGCCTCGAGCTCAGCCAAAGACGGCCTCCTCCAGCGCGTCGAGGTCGGCCGGCAGCCGGCGCACGGCCTCGGAGTTGACGATCGCCGTGTCTGGGTCCTTCAGCCCATGGCCGGTGAGCACGCACACGACCGTCTCGCCGGGGGCCAGGTCGCCCGACTCGGCGCGCCTCATCAGGCCGGCCACCGACGCCGCCGAGGCCGGCTCGCAGAAGACGCCCTCCTCGGCCGCGAGCATGCGGTAGGCCTCCAGGATCTCGGAGTCGGTGACGGCCGCGACCCCGCCCCCCGAGTCGCGCATGGCGGCGAGGGCCTGGTCGCCGCGGGCCGGGTTGCCGATGCGGATGGCGGTCGCCACGGTCTCGGGCCGGGCCACCGGCGCCCCCTCCACCAGCGGCGCCGCCCCGGAGGCCTGGAAGCCGTAGAGCCGCGGCAGCGCGCGGGAGCGCTCGGCCTCGCGGTAGGCCTGGAAGCCCAGCCAGTAGGCGCTGACGTTGCCGGCGTTGCCCACCGGGATGCAGAGGGCGTCCGGGGCGTCGCCGAGGTCGTCGCACACCTCGAAGGCCGCGGTGCGCTGGCCGTCGATGCGGTACTCGTTGAGCGAGTTGACCAGGGCGATCGGATGGCGCTCCACCAGGCGCCGGACCACCGACAGGGCGTCGTCGAAGCCGCCCTCCAGCGCCAGCACCCGCGCGCCGTGCACGAGCGCCTGGGCCAGCTTGCCGGCCGCGATCTTGCCCTCGGGGATGACCACCGCGGCCGTGAGCCCGGCGCGCGCCGCGTAGGCCGCCGCCGAGGCCGACGTGTTGCCCGTCGAGGCGCAGATGACCGCCCCGGCGCCCTCCTCCACGGCCTTGGAGACCGCCATCGTCATGCCGCGGTCCTTGAAGCTGGCGGTCGGGTTCATCCCCTCGAGCTTGGCCAGCACGCGCAGCCCGAGCCGCTCGGAGAGCGCCGGCAGCGGCACCAGCGGCGTCCCGCCCTCCCCCAGCGAGACGATCGGCGTGCCCTCGCCCACCGGCAGCAGGTCGCGGTAGCGCTCGATCAGGGCCGGCCCGGTCACCCGCCGCCCTCCCCCGAGCCGAGCACGCGCAGCATCACCGGGTCGCCGCGCACCTCGTCGAGGGCGCCGATGCGCCCGGCCGCGCGCTGCATGCTGTCCTCGACGCCCTCGTGCAGGATCAGGACCAGGCTCGCCTCGTCGCCCGACCCGCTCTGCACGACCGTCAGGATCGACAGGCCCTCGTCGGCGAAGATGCCGGCGACCCGGGCCAGCACGCCGGGCCGGTCGGCCACGGACGCGCGCAGGTAGAAGGCCGAGGGCACCGATCCCGGCGGCGCGATCGGGCGGCCGGCGTCGGCGAGCGCGTTGTGCAGGAAGGTGCCCTGCTGGGTGCCGAGCACCGACAGGATGTCGGCCAGGACGGCCGAGGCGGTCTCGTCGCCGCCCGCGCCGGGCCCCACGAGCATGATCTGGCGGGTGGCCGGCGACTCCAGCAGCACGGCGTTGTCGGGGCCGCCGATGGCCGCCAGCCGGTGCCCGCGCGGCACGAGCGCCGGGTAGACGCGCACGCTCACCGACCCGCCCAGGAGCCGCGCAACGCCCACCAGCTTCACCGTGAAGCCGAGCGCCGCGGCGTGGGCGAGGTCCTCGGCCTGGAGCCCGTCGATGCCCTCGTAGGGGACGTCGTCGATGAGCACCCGCGAGTGGAAGGCGATCGAGGAGAGGATCGCCATCTTGGCGGCCGCGTCGGCGCCGCCGACGTCCTCGGTGGGGTCGGCCTCGGCGTAGCCCAGCGCCTGCGCGCTCGCCAGCGCCTCGGCGTAGGAGCACGCCGTGCCCCATCTCCGTGAGGATGTAGTTGGTGGTGCCGTTGACGATCCCCGTGACGGCCTGGATCTCGGCCGCCAGGAGCGACTCGCGCAGCACCTTGATGACGGGGATGGCGGCGCACGCCGAGGCCTCGAAGCGCAGCTCGGCGCCCGCTTCCTCGGCCCCGCGCAGCAGCTCAGGGCCGTGCCGGGACAGCAGCTGCTTGTTGGCCGTCACCACCGACGCGCCCCGGGCGAAGGCGCGGCGCAGGTAGCCGAGGGTCGGCTCGACCCCGCCCATCACCTCGACGACGATCGCCACCGAGGGGTCGTCGAGCACGCGCCCCGGGTCGGTGGTCAGCAGGTCCGGGTCGATCCCCCGCGCGCCTTGGAGAGGTCGCGCACCAGGACGGGTCCCACCTCCAGGCGGTGGCCCGAGGCGCGCTCGATGGTGTCGGCGCCGTCGATGAGCGACCGGACGACGGCCTGGCCCACGGTCCCGCAGCCGAGCAGGCCGATCCGCACCGGCGCCCCGGGCGCGGGCAGGCGGACGGCGCTCACACGTCTCGGGCGACGAGGTCGGCGTAGGTCTCGCGCCGGGTCACGATGCGCGCGCCACCGCCGTCCACGAAGGCCACCGCCGGCCGGGTCACCCCATTGTAGTTCGAGGCCATCGCCACACCGTAGGCGCCCGTGGCCGGAAGGCAGACGAGGTCGCCTGGGCCGACCGGGGGCAGGGACGCCTCCGCCACCAGCACGTCGCCGCTCTCGCAGTGCTTGCCGACCAGCCGCAGCGTCTCGGTGGGCTCGGCGTCGGCCCGGTTTGCGAGCAGCGGCTCGTAGACGGCGCCGTAGAGCATCGGCCGCAGCAGGTCGCTCATGCCGCCGTCCACCGAGGCGTAGGTCCGGACTCCGGGCACGAGCTTCGTGCCCCCGACCCGGTAGAGGGTGACGCCGGCGCGGCCGACGATCGAGCGGCCCGGCTCCACCAGGATGCGCGGCTGGGGCAGGCCGACCCGCCCCCACTCGCCGCGCACGGCCTCGACCACGGCCTCGGCGTAGTCCTCGACCGCCGCCGGGCGGTCGGCGCGGGTGTACGCGATCCCCAGGCCCCCGCCCATGTTCATCGCCTCCAGCCGCGTGCCGTTCAGCGAGGCGGCGAAGTCGGCCACGATCGCGGCGGCGGCCTGGTAGCCGCCGAGGTCGAAGAGCTGCGAGCCGATGTGGCAGTGCAGGCCGGCGAGCTCGAGGGCGTCCGACTCCCGCGCCGCGTTCGACCGCCGCGCGCGCGGCGCCGCCCTCGATCGAGAAGCCGAACTTCGAGTCGAGCTGGCCCGTGGCGATGTAGGAGTGGGTCGAGGGCTTGACGCCCGGCGTCACGCGCACCAGCACGGCCTGGCGCCGGCCCCGCGCGGCGGCCGCGGCGGCGATCACCGGGATCTCGTCGAGGTTGTCGAGGATGATCGTGCCCACCCCGGCCTCGACGGCCTCCTCGACCTCGCGCGCGTCCTTGTTGTTGCCGTGCATGTAGATGCGCTCGGGCGGGAAGCCGGCGCGCAGGGCGGCGTAGAGCTCGCCCCCGGACGCCACGTTGACCGACAGCCCCTCCTCGAGGGCGAGCCGAAGCATCGCCAGGCCGAAGTAGGCCTTGCTGGCGTAGACGATCTCCACCTGCGGGTCGTGGGCGGCGAAGGCCTCGCGGTAGCGCCGCACCGTGGCACGCAATGCGCCCTCGTCGTAGACCACGAGCGGTGTCCCGTGCTCCCGCGCGAGCTCCACGAGGTCGCACCCGCCGATCGACAGGTGCCCCTCGGGGGTGACCGCTGCCGAGGGGGGCAGCACCTGATCGAGCGGCATCATCGGAGGCGCGGACGGTACCAGATGACCGGTTATCCTCCCCGCCTGCCCGGGCCCTCCGACATCGCGATCCGCGCCCCCGGAGGGCCGCGCCTGGCCGGCCTGCTCTGGCCCGCCGCCGAGGGCGCGCCGGGGGTCCTCGTCGTCCACGGGCTGGGCAGCCGCAAGGAGAACCACGCCGACTTCGCCGCCCTGGCGACGGGCGCCGGCCTGGCGGCGCTGGCCATCGACCTGCGCGGCCACGGCGCGAGCGGCGGCGAGCTGGGCCCCGGGCTCGTGGAGGACGTCGCCGCCGGCCTCGACGCCCTCGCGGCGCGGGGCCACGCCCCCCTGGGCGCCCGCGGCTCGTCGCTGGGCGGCCTGCTGGCGCTCCACGCCGCGCGGACCGACCCGCGGGTGCGCGCCGCCGTCGCCATCTGCCCGGCCCGGCCCGACGGCCTGGCCGATCGCCTGGGGCGGGAGTGGCCGCGCGAGCTCTCCCCGGAGCCGCCGGCGCGGCCGGACGGGGTCGCCCGCGGCTACTGGCACGCGACCGGCGACGACCAGGTGCACTGGGGATCGACCTTCGCCCTGGCGACCCGCACCCCGCCCCCCGTGCGGCTGCGGATCGCGCTCGGGGGCGGCCACCGCACCCTGCAGCACGACCCCGCCGCCCTGGCCGAGACGGTGGCCTTCCTGGCCGCGTCGCTGGGGGCTGGCCAATTGGCCGCGACGCGCGTGGCCAATTGACCGCCGGCCCCCTCGGCGCCCTGGCGGCCGAGATCGTCGCCTGCCGCGCCTGCCCCCGGCTGGTGGCCTGGCGGGAGGAGGTGGGGCGCGTCAAGCGGCGCGCGTTCGCCGACCAGGACTACTGGGCCCGGCCCGTGCCGGGGTTCGGCGACCCCGACCCGTGGCTCGTGATCGTGGGCCTGGCGCCGTCGGCGCACGGCGCCAACCGCACCGGGCGGGTCTTCACCGGCGACCCGAGCGGCGACGTGCTCTACGCGGCGCTGCACCGGGCCGGCCTCGCGTCCCAGCCGGACTCCACCGGGCGCGACGACGGGATGCGGCTGCGCGGCTGCCGCGTGACGGCGGCCGTGCGCTGCGCCCCGCCCGACAATCGCCCGGCACGGGACGAGCGCGAGCGCTGCCGCCCCTACCTCGTGCGCGAGCTGGCGCTCTGCACGGGCGCCCGGGTGCTGCTGGCGCTCGGCGCCGTGGGCTGGGACGCCGCCCTGAGGGCGCTCGACGCCCCTCGGCCCTGGCCCCGCTTCGGCCACGGCGCCGAGGCGCCCCTCGGGCCGCGGACGCTGCTGGGGAGCTACCACCCCAGCCCCCAGAACGTCTCCACCGGTCGCCTGACGCCGGCGATGCTCGACGAGGTTCTGGCGCGGGCGCGGGCGCTCGGCGCGGCGCCAGGTGAGAGAGACCGACACCTAGGGTCGGTTTCGCCACCGTAAGAGTCCGGCGGAGACTCCGGCCGTCGTCACCATCCCATCGGCCGGGAGGGCCGCGGGACCGGATGCGGACACTCGGCATGACCAGGGGCACGGGCGGCGAGGCGGAGGGACCCGCCGCCGCCCGGCCCGTTGACGCGACGGTCCGGATGCTCGGGCCCTTCGAGCTCGCGCTCGGCGGGGTGCCCGTGAGGCGCTGGACCAGCCTCAAGGGCCTGACGATCCTGAAGTACGTGCTGATGCGCGGCGGCCGGGCGCGCCGGGAGGAGCTGATGGACTTGCTCTGGCACGGCTACCGGCCCCAGTCGGCCCGGAACAACCTGAACGTCGCGATCTACGCGCTCCGGCGCGACCTGGAGGGCGCCGGCCGCGAGGCGGCCCTGCTGCTCTACCAGGACGGGGGCTACGAGCTGAGCTCGGACCTCGCCTGGAGGGTCGACCTCGACGACTTCCGCGCGGCCGTCGCCGACGCCGCGGCGGCCGGCTCCGCGGGCGACGACGCCGGGGCCACCGAGGCGCGGCGCCGGGCGGTCGCCCTCTACCGCGGCCCGCTGCTCGAGGACGAGCTCGGCGGCGAGTGGTACCTCGACGATCAGCGGGCGCTGCAGGAGCGCTACCTCGAGGTCAAGGAGGCGCTCGCCGAGGGCTTCCTCGAGGCGGGCGACGTGACGGGGGCCGTGGCGGTGTGCCAGGACGTGCTGCGCACCGACCCCTGCCGGGAGTCGGCCCACCGCCTGCTGATGCGCTGCTTCGCGCGCCAGCACCAGGGCCAGCTGATCGCCCGCCAGTTCAAGCGCTGCGCCGAGCTGCTCGACCGCGAGCTCGGCCTCCGCCCCGCCGGCGAGACCCAGCGGCTCTACCGCGAGCTCACCGGCTCGGCCTGAGCGGAGCCGCCCGGACGGCCAGGTGCCGCCGTCGGGGCCCGGAGGTACGATGGCCCAATCGTGCCGACCGAGGGAGGACCGATGGGCTCGAGCAGCGTCCTGTGGGCGGGCAAGCAGCTCTCCGACGACGAGGAGCTCAGGGTGCGGCGCATCGTGTCGCTGCTGGAGCGGGCCGGCGACCGGGAGGGCGCCGAGGACTTCGCACGGTTCCTGCCCGAGAAGGCCGGCGAGTGGACGCCCGACGAGCTCGAGGCCGGTGCGCACGGCGGTCCGTGGCTGAGCTTCGGCGCCGAGGTCGAGGAGGCGTCCTAGACGGCTCGGACCCGCCCCGGCAGAGGGCCGGAGGCGGGTCCGATGAAGGGCCGATGGACTAGGCGTCCATGACCTGGATGACGCCCAGGTCGTAGTAGGCGGCGAACGGACCGGGCTGCGTGTTGGCCGCGTTCCGGGAGCTCAGAAGGGCCGTCAGGTGGTAGGCCCGCTGCGGGTTGCCGTCGAGCGGCAGCGAGTTGATGGGGAACTCGACCGTGTCGGTGTACGCGCGACGGCTCGGGTGGCCGAGCACGGGCGTGCCGGGGTTCCACGAGGTGGTCACGGGATTCGAGTTCCTGACGCCGTCGGGGCCGCCACCGATCGACTCGAACGCCACCTGCACCCGCCAGAGGCCGTTGAGGAAGCCGATGATCGGGCTGTCGAGGTACCACTCGCACTCGACGGTGAAGGGCTGCCGTGTCGGTGACGATGGTGACCGGCTCGGCGTTCGGGTCGAAGATCTTGGCCTCGAAGGCGCCGGTGGTCCCGGGCTGAAGCATCAGGGGGATCTGCATCTCGGACATGGTGGATCCTTTCGTCTCGGTGTGGTCGCCCGCGTCCGCAGGCGTTGAGACGACGCTAGGACCGGCCGCTTAGGCCAGGGTTGAACCCGCGCTGTGGCGCCGTCCTCAGCGGCGGATGGGATGCGCGTAGTCCGCCCACCCTTGCCAGCTAGCCATGGCTAACGCTATAAACTGGTCGTGCCTAAGAAGGGTCTCACGCGCCGCCAGGTGCTCGCCGGGGCGGCCCCCATCATCGCCGCGGTCCCGATGGCCGGGCTCGCCGCCGCGCCGGCGCTCGGGCGGCGCTCCGACGAGGCGGGCGCGGCCGCCCCCCACGCGGCCGCCCACGGCCACGCGGCGATGATCGGCGCCGAGGTGCCGGCCCCCGGCGGGCCGCGCGACCTCGACGCCCTGCTGGCGCCGCCGCCGGCCCTGCCCCACCAGCCCGGGCGTGTGCGCCGCTACGAGATCTCGGCGATCGACCGCGAGGTGGAGGTGGCCCAGGGCGTGTTCTTCCCCGCCTGGACCTACAACGGCACGGTGCCGGGGCCGGTGATCCGGGCGACGCAGGACGACATCCTCGAGGTGCGGTTCACGAACGCCGGCTCGCACCCGCACACGATCCACTTCCACGGGATCCACCCGTCCGACATGGACGGGGTCTTCGAGATCGTCAACCCGGGCAGCTCGTTCACCTACCGCTTCCCGGCCCGGCCGTACGGCATGCAGCTCTACCACTGCCACGCGACGCCGCTGAAGAAGCACATCCACAAGGGCCTCTACGGCGCCTTCATCATCGACCCGCCCGAGCCCCGCCGGCCGGCGCGCGAGATCGTGATGGTGATGAACGGCTTCGACACCGACGGGGACGGCGAGAACAACTTCTACACGGTCAACGGGAAGGCCTTCTACTACGCCAAGTACCCCATCCGGGTGCGGCGTTCGGAGACGCTGAGGATCTACCTGGCGAACCTGACCGAGTTCGACCTGATCAACTCGTTCCACCTGCACGGCGAGTTCTTCCGCTACTACCGCACCGGCAGCACCGACCACTTCGAGTACACGGACACGGTGATGCAGTGCCAGGGCGAGCGCGGGATCGTCGAGATCGACTGGAGCCACGCCGGCAGGTTCATGTTCCACGCCCACCAGTCCGAGTTCGCCGAGCTGGGCTGGATGGGCTTCTTCGACGTGGTGGACGACTGACGTGACGACCGACTCGGCCCCGGTCCGGCGCGGCGGGACGTGGACGACGCGGCTGCTCGCACTGGTGCCGATCGTGCTGCTGATCGCCGCGGCCGCGGCCTTCGTGTCGTCGGGAAACTCGCTGACCTCGCTGGTCGGCTCCAACCCGCCGCCGGCCGACGAGCTCGACGTGCGCCGGGTGCAGTTCGAGCCCGGGGAGATCCGGGTGCTGGTGCGCAACCCCCAGCCCGAGGGCGACATCACGATCGCATCGGTGACGGTTGACGACGCCATCGTGCCGTTCACGGTTGACGGGCCCACCACGCTCGGGCGGCTGCGCTCGTTGACGATCGAGGTCCCGTTCGAGTGGATCGAGGACGACCCGTACACGATCGGCGTCACCAGCTCGAGCGGCATCCAGACCGTCGAGGAGGTGCCGGCGGCCGTGCCGACGCCGGACCTGGGCGGGTCGAGCGTGGCCGGCTACGCGCTGATCGGACTGCTGGTGGGCGTCGTGCCCGTGGCCCTGGGCATGTTGTGGCTGCCCGCGCTGCGCCAGGCCGACCCGCGATGGCTGGCCGGGTTCATGGCCCTCACCGGCGGCCTGCTCACCTTCCTGGCCGTCGACGCCCTCGCCGAGGCCCTCGAGCTGCAGGCCGCCCTACCGAGCGCGCTGGGCGGCACCGGCCTGGTGGTGCTCGGGGTCGCCGCCAGCTACCTCGGGCTGTCGTGGGTGGCCCAGCGCCTGTCGCGGCGGGAGCCCGGCGCCGGGCGCGGCGCGCCGCTCGCCGGCCTCGCGCTGGCGACGATGGTCGCCGTGGGGATCGGCCTGCACAACCTCGGGGAGGGCCTGGCGATCGGCTCCTCCTTCGCCGTCGGGGAGCTTGCCCTGGGGACCTTCCTGATCGTGGGCTTCATGGTCCACAACGTCACCGAGGGCCTCGGCATCGCCGCCCCGCTTGCCGAGGGCCGGAGCGTGAGCCCCTGGCGGCTGGCCGCCCTGGCGCTGATCGCGGGTGCGCCGGCGATCCTGGGCGCCTGGATCGGGGGCTTCCTGACCAACGAGGTGCTGGCCGTCGTCTTCTTCTCGATCGCGGTCGGCGCCGCGCTGCAGGTCGTGGTGGAGGTCGGCCGCTACATCGCCCGGCGCGCCCCCGGCGGCCTGGCCTCGGGGTGGGTCGTCGGCGGCTTCCTCGCCGGCATCGCGATCATGTACGTGACGGGCCTGATCGCCGGCTGATGCGCCGGGCCCTCGCCGCGCTCGCCGGCGAGCGGCCCCCGGAACCACGAAGGGCCCGCGCAGCGCGCGGGCCCTTCGGTCGCGGTCGTGGGACGGGGTCAGTTCGCCAGGTCGGCGTACGCGCCGAGCCCGAGCGTCCGGTTGAGCGCGTCGCTGCGGACCATCAGCGCGTCGAACCACTGGGGCGCGGTGGTCCCGGCGGACACCCGGACGTAGCCCGAGAGCCCGTACTCGCGGTCGAGGGCGTCCCGGCCGGGATCGCGCTCGGCCGCGAAGCGGTGGGCGCGCGCCTGGAACGTGCTCACCTCGCGGGCGCCGACGACGGCCACCGAGGCCGCCTCCGGCGACGCCGCGCGCTGCTGGCAGAGCTCCACCTCGGTCGATGGGGCGGGACCGTCGATGCTGTCCGGCATGGCCGAGGCCGCGCCGGCCACGGAGGCCGAGAGCGCACAGGCGGCGGCGGTGATGATGAGGGTGCGTCGGTTGAACATGGTTTCTCCTTCGGAATCGAGTGGGCGCTCAGGCGGTTGCCGGGCGCGGGGAGTAGCGGGCGTCGCGGCCGCGGTGGGCGGCCAGCCAGGCCAGCGGGGCGAGCGACATGCGCTGCAGCCACGCGGGCGCGTAGGGGCCCCGGACCTCCTGGGCGAAATGACGCGTGAACAGCGCCAGCTCCAGGGGCGTCGGCATTCCCTTGGCGGTGGTGCGGCCCTCGCGGGCCAGGGCGACGGCGGTCTCGAACAGGCGCTCCATCTGGAGCGCCGGGCGGATCTCGACGCGAGCGCGGGCCGGGCCGTCGCCGGCGTTGGCGAACGCGTGCGCGGTGCCGGGCTCCACGACGACGACGTCGCCGGGCCCCGCGACCGAGCTGCGCAGCCCCTGGCGGAACCTCATCCGCCCGGAGATGACCTCGAAGCGCTCCTGCTGGATCGGGTGGACGTGCAGGCCGGGCGCGTGCCCGTCGGGCGTCAGCTCGAGCTCGATCACGAGCAGCTCGCCGCCGGTGTCGGCGGCGGTGGTCACGAAGGTGATGCGCTCGCCGCTGACCGGGTTCTCGATGATCTGTCCTCGGTATGCCATTGATGCCTCCTCGCTCGGCGTCCGGCGGTGCGGACGCGGTGGTCTGTTGCCCCAGGCTGCGCGGCTGTGGTTGAGTCGAGGTGTCCGCGCGGTAGAGCCGCGGTAGAGCCGCCCGGGAGCCGGGGAGCCACATGGATTTCCGCGTCCTCGGACCCCTTGAGGTCACGGCGGGGGGACGGCCGCTCGACCTCGGCGCGGCCAAGCAGCGGGCGCTGCTCGCGGTGCTGCTGCTGCACCCCAACCAGGCCGTCTCGGCGACCCGGCTGATCGACGAGATCTGGGGTGCGTCGCCGATCGTGAGCGCGGCGAAGGTGGTCCAGGGCTACGTCAGCGGCCTGCGCAAGGTGCTGGGGCCCGAGGTGATCGTCACGACCGCGGCCGGCTACCTCGTGCGCGTCGAGCCCGAGCGCCTCGACTCGGCGCGCTTCGAGGCGCTCGCCGCCGAGGGGCGCGCGCGCGTGCGCGACGACCCCGCGCTCGCCGGCGAGCGCCTGCGCGAGGCGCTCGCGCTGTGGCGCGGGCGACCGCTGGACGGTGTCGTGCTCGAGTCGCTCGCCGCGGCCGAGGCCGAGCGCCTCGAGGAGCTGCGCCTGGCCGTCGTCGAGCTGCGCGTCGAGGCGGACCTCGCCCTGGGCCGTGACGAGGTGCTCGTGGCCGAGCTCCAGGCGCTCGCCGGCGCCCACCCATACCGCGAGCGCCTGCGGGCCCAGCTGATGCTCGCCCTCTACCGCTCGGGACGGCAGGCCGAGGCGCTGGCCGCCTACCGCGACACGAGGACGCTCCTGGCCGACGAGCTCGGCCTGGAGCCGAGCGCCGAGCTGCAGCGCCTGGAGCGGCTGATGCTCAAGCAGGCCCCGGAGCTCGACGCGCCCGAGCGGCCGGCGCCCGCGGCGCCCTCTGCGCCCGCGGCCCCTGCCGCGCCGGCGCCCCCGCCGGCGAGCGCCCGCCGGCCCGTGACGGTCCTGGTGGCGAGGGTCGCCGACTCATCCGCGCCGGCGCGGCGCCTCGACCCGGAGGCGCTGCACGCGCTGGTGGACCGCTGCGCGGAGCTCTGGGAGGAGGCGCTCGAGCGGCACGGCGGGGCCGTCGAACGCGACCTGGCCGACGGCGTCGTCGCGATCTTCGGGCTCGCCGAGGCGCGCGAGGACGACCCCCTGCGCGCCGCGCGGGCGGCGCTCGAAATGCGCGACGCGGCGCTGGCGGCCGGCGCCGGCCTGCGGATCGGCATCGAGGCGGGCCAGGTCTTCGTCGCGAGCGACCGCCGTCGCGGGAGCGCCGCGACGGGCGAGGCGGTGCTCCTGGCCGACCGGCTCTCACAGGCCGCCGGCGACGGCGAGATCCTCGTCGCCGGCGGCGCCGCGGCCCTGCTCGAGCGCGGCGTCGACGTCGAGCCGGCCGGCTCGGCCGCGGGCGCGTGGCGCCTTCGAGGCGTGCGCGCCGGCGCCGAGGAGCGCCCGCACACCGGGCCCTTCCTGGGGCGCGAGCGCGAGCTCGCCGCGCTGCGCGAGGCCCTCGACGCCGCCGCCGCGAGCGCGACCTGCCACCTCGCGACGGTCGTGGGCGCCGCGGGCCTCGGCAAGTCGCGCCTGGCCCACGAGTTCGCGGCCGGGCTCGCCGACCGGGCGACGGTCGCGGTGGGCCGCTGCCCTCCCTACGGCGACGGGCTCGCCTACCGGCCGCTCGCCGACATCGTGCGCGGGCTGGGGGGTGAGGACCCCGAGGCCGTGGCCGGGCTGGTGCGGGGCGACGACCGGGGCGCGGCGGTCGCGCGCCTGGTGACGGGGGCGATCGGCGCGTCCGACGAGCCGGCGACCGAGGAGGAGACCTCCTGGGCGATGCGGCGGCTGCTCGAGGCCGCCGCGCGCGAGCGCCCCCTGGTGGTCGTGATCGAGGACGCGCACTGGGCCCCGCCGACGCTCCTGGACCTCGTCGAGTACGTGGCCGCGTTCTCGAGCGGCGCCCCGATCCTGCTCGTCTGCCTGGCCCGGCCCGAGCTCCTGGAGGCCGTCCCTTCCTGGTCGGCGGGCGGGCCCCGGCGGTCGATCGTCCACCTCGGGCCGCTCTCGGACTCCGACGCCGAGGCGCTCGTGGCCGCCCGCGCGGGAGACGCCGGCGGGCGTGCGGCGGGCATCGTCGCCCGCGCCGAGGGCAACCCGCTCTTCCTGGAGCAGCTCGTCGCCGCCGACGTCGAGGGCGACGGCGACGGCACGGCCCTCCCACCGAGCCTCCACGCGGTGCTGGCGGGGCGCATCGACCGGCTCCCGCCGGGCGAGCGCAGCGCCCTCGCGCGGGCGGCGGTCGAGGGCCGCACGTTCCACGCCGGCGCCGTGCGCGAGCTCCTACCCGACGACGAGCGCGACGGCCTGCGGGCGGCGCTCCTGACGCTGCTGCGGGCACAGCTCGTCGAGCCCGACCGAGCCGAGTTCCCCGGCGAGGACGCCTTCCGCTTCGCCCACGCGCTCATCCGCGACGTCGCCTATGAGGGGACCCCCAAATCCCTGCGGGCCGACCTCCACGAGCGCATGGCCGACTGGCTCGAGGCGCGGCCCGGCGCCCTCGACGAGATCATCGGGCATCACCTGGAGCAGGCCTGCCTGCACCGCGCCGAGCTGGGGACCGCCGGCGAGCGCGAGCGTCGCATCGGCGCCCGCGGGGCCGAGCGGCTGGAGGCGGCCGCGCGCGCCGCCCTCGTCCGCGGCATGGCGCCGGCCGGGGCGCGGCTGATGGAGCGCGCCGCCGCCCTGCTGCCGGACGACGACCCGTCGCGCGCGGCCCTGCTGCCCGAGCTGGGAGCGGCACTCCTGGAGGCCGGCAGGCTGGCGGACGCGGACCGCACGCTGGAGGAGGCGACGGCCCGTGCGGCGGCGCTGGGCGACTCCGGGCTCGAGGCGCGCGCACGGCTGGAGCGGTGGCTCGTGCGGCTCGGCGCCGAGTCGAGCATCGGGCTCGCGGCAGCGCGCCGCGACGCGCGGGCGGCGCTCGAGGTGTTGGCGGATCGCGGCGACGCGCTGGGCCAGTGCCGGGGGTGGCGCCTGCTGGCGTGGGTCGAGTGGACCGAGGGGCGCTGCGCGGCCGCCGACGCCGCGTGGAGGCGCGCGGGCGACCTCGCCGGCGCGACACGGGACGAGCGCGAGCGGTTCGAGGTGTTGACCTGGCGGGCGACGGCGGCCGTCTTCGGGCCGACGCCGGTCGACGAGGGCATCGCGCGCTGCGAAGGGATCCTGCGCGAGGTCGCGGCCAGCCCCGTCGCGGTGGCGGCGACGCTTCATCCGCTGGCGGCGCTGCGGGCGATGCTCGGCGAGTTCGACGAGGCGCGCCGCCTGCTGCGCGAGGGCAACGCGATCCTGCGCGAGCTCGGGACGCTGACGGCCGCGGTGTCACACAACGAGGCGCTCGTCGAGATGCTCGCCGGCCGCCCCGAGGCGGCCGAGGCGGGATTGCGGGCCGGCTACGAACGCCTTGGCGCGATGGGCGAGCGGGCGCTGTTGGCCACCACCGCCGCGCTGCTCGCGCAAGCGGTCCTGGAGCAGGGGCGCGACGAGGAGGCCGACCGCCTCTGCCGCGAGAGCGAGCGGACCGCCGCCCCGGAGGACCTCCCGACGCAGATCATCTGGCGGGGCACGCACGCGCGGGTGCTCGCCCGGCGCGGGGACGACGCGCGTGCGCGCGCCCTCGCCGCGGAGGCGGTGGAGCTCGCCGAGCGGACGGACATTCTCACGACGCGCGCCGCCGCCTTCCTCGACCTCGCGGAGGTACATGGCCGCGGCGGGCGGGCCGATGAGGCCGGTGCGGCGGTTTCCCGGGCCTTCGAGCTGCTCGATCGCAAGGGATGCGTCGCCCGTGCCGAGCGGGCGCGGACCTGGCGCCCGGTCGCCTCGGCGGCGACCGAAACCCCTGACGACGGAGGTGCATGATGCCCTTTGCCCAGTTCTCGGAGGCGAGGATCCTCAGCGGCTCGACCCTGCTGGCGGTGACCGGGACCTACGACCCCGGCCAGTTGACGGCCGGGGTCGTCGAGCACCCCCACGCCCAGTTCCACTACGCGATCATGCAGGGCCCGGTGCTGGTCCGCGGCCACGCCCTCGAGGGCGGGCCGGGCGACTGGACGGGAACCTCGCCCGCCCCCGAGCTGCGGGAGGGGGCGGCGATCGCCGCGGGCGTGGGCGTGGTGTTCCGCGAGCTGCCCTCGCCCGCCTTCGAGACCTTCACCTGGTCGCAGGAGATCCTGGTGCGGAAGGAGTGAGGCCCTACAGGTAGCCCAGCGGGTTGGTCGCCGCGCCGTTCACCCGCACCTCGAAGTGCAGGTGGACGCCGGTGGAGTTCCCGGTGGTGCCCATGCCGCCGACGGCCGAGCCCTGGGGGACGGTCTGGCCGGGGGCGACCGAGATGCTCGAGAGGTGGGCGTACGCGGTGCTGAGGCCGTTGCCGTGGTCGAGGACCACGAGCTGGCCGTAGCCGCCGCTCCAGCCGGCCGAGATGACGGTGCCGGTCGCCGCGGCGCCGATCGGGGTGCCGCTGGATCCCGCGATGTCGAGGCCCTCGTGCATCCGCCCCCAGCGCGGGCCGAAGCCGGACGTGATCGGGCCGCTGACCGGCCAGATCAGCCCGGCCGACGAGGGCGGCCCCGTCGCGACGCTGCCGCTCGGCGCCGGGGGCAGCCCCTGGGCCTCGCGCTGGCGACGATGGTCGCCGTGGGGATCGGCCTGCACAACCTCGGGGAGGGCCTGGCGATCGGCTCCTCCTTCGCCGTCGGGGAGCTTGCCCTGGGGACCTTCCTGATCGTGGGCTTCATGGTCCACAACGTCACCGAGGGCCTCGGCATCGCCGCCCCGCTTGCCGAGGGCCGGAGCGTGAGCCCCTGGCGGCTGGCCGCCCTGGCGCTGATCGCGGGTGCGCCGGCGATCCTGGGCGCCTGGATCGGCGGCTTCCTGACCAACGAGGTGCTGGCCGTCGTCTTCTTCTCGATCGCGGTCGGCGCCGCGCTGCAGGTCGTGGTGGAGGTCGGCCGCTACATCGCCCGGCGCGCCCCCGGCGGCCTGGCTTCGGGGTGGGTCGTCGGCGGCTTCCTCGCCGGCATCGCGATCATGTACGTGACTGGGCTGATCGCCGGCTGAGCCGGCTCTCGACGGGCCGGCGGCGTCCGGTCCCGGTTTGACCGCCCCTGCCGGGTGAGAGAGGATCGTCTCGGACGAACCAGTGGCGGAAGCACGAGCGTCCGCTATCTCGGACGTCCGGACAGGCTCCGATACCGGGTGGGCGTCGCATGGATGTGACCCCGTGGCATCGGCTTCCGGCCGACGGTGGGAATCGTCAAGGCGGGCGCGCGCCTGGGCCGGGGTCCACGGGCCGCGCGGCCGCGCGGCCGCCGTCCCAAGACCTCTACCTGAGCCTCGCGCAACGGCTCGAGACCCTCGAGTCGCGCGCGGTGCTGGAGCACCACGCCGCCGTGGCGCCGATCCTGTCCGCGCTGCGCACGCTGTGCGCGGCCTGCGTGGATTGCTGTGCCGAGATCGAGCGTCAGGAGCGGGCTCGGGCGGCGGCCGTCGCTCGTGAGAGGCATCTGCGCCACGACATCGGCCGTGTCCTCGAGTCCCTGGCGTACCCGGCGGCGGCCGGTGACGTCGAGTGCGAGCCACGCGGCCCCCCGTCGCCCGCACTCGATCAGGCCGCGGAAAGGGCCGGCGAGCAGCCCAGCCCCGGCGCCGGGGGATGGAGACGGCTGCAGGCGCTCTTCCGCAGCGAGCTCGATCGCCTCATACGCGCAGGCGGCGAGAAGGCCGGTCCAGGGGCGGACCCTGCGGCCGCGCCGGGCGCGCCCCGGGCGGCGGCGCGCGACCCGGACCGGGCGATGATCGTCTATTGCCTCGGTCGCTTCGAGGTCTTCCAGGGAGAGCAGCTGGTGGAGGGCTGGTCCGGCCAGAAGGCGCAGTCGGTCTTCAAGTACCTCCTCCTCCACCGCCGTCACAGGGTGCCCAAGGACGTGCTCTTCGAGCTCTTCTGGGCCGGGCACAGCGCCGAGGCGAGCCGCCGCAACCTCCACCAGGCGATCTATTCGCTCCGTCATACGCTCCGGGCCCACCGACCCGACAGCCGCTACGTCCTCTTCGAGGACGAGTGCTACCTGCTGAACCCGGAGGTCGAGATCTGGATCGACGCGGAGGAGTTCGACGAACGGGTGGCCGCCGGACGGCGGCTCGAGGAGCTGGGGCGCCACGCCGAGGCGATGGCCGAGTACGCGAGGGCGGAGGGCCTCTACCGGGGCCCCCTGCTCGAGGAGTGCCTCTACGAGGACTGGGTCTCGGTCGAACGGGAGCGGCTCAAGGGCGTCTACCGGGAGCTGGCCGGACGGCTCGCGGAGCACTACGTTAACCGCGACCACCTGGGCGCCGCGGCCGCGATGAGCCAGAAGGCCCTCATGGTCGACCGCTGCGACGAGGAGGCCCACCGGCGTCTCATGCGGTGCTACGCGGCCCAGGGCCAGCCCCACCTCGCGTCGCGCCAGTACCTCGTGTGCGCCGAGGCTCTGCGGGAGGACTTCGCGATGAGCCCCAGCCCGGAGACCATCGCGCTCCACGACCGGCTCATCCACCGCCCGGCGCTCCGGCAGGTCCGGGTCGGGGAGTAGTCCCGGCCCGGACGCGCGGCCCTCCGCTCAATCCCCCCGCCCGCGCACGGTGAGCGCCGGCTGAGAGTTCGATGAGACACGGCGCCTAGAAGGCCGGGGAACCTCACGCCCGGCAGCAGGCCGGGCGTCCGGAAAGGGGATTTCATGGCTACCCAGACACGGCGCCGGGGCGCCGCGGCCGAGGCGGGCAACGGCTCCGCTGCGGCCGAGCGCGAGGCCCCGGTCACCTTCCACCGCGAGGTCGCGGAAGCTCCGACGGGAACGCTCTCCGAAGCGGCGGAGGTGGCCGCCCGCCAGTACGCGCCCGAGGAGGTCGAGGAGCAGGCCGAGGTGATCCGCGGCTACGTCGAGGCGCGGCTGCAGGCACGCACCGAGCAGTACCTCGAGCGCGCCTACGAGCTGGCGCGGAGACGCCCCGAGATCGAAGCCGCGGAGCCGATCGGACCCGTGTTCCCCCTCTACCCATACTGGAACCTGCTCCTGTACGGCCCGTTCCAGCCCCTCGGCGGAGCGGGCGGCCCGTTCCTGCCGCACAAGATCATCAGGGTCGGCGAGCCGGCGTTCGTGATCGCGACGCTCTGGCGGAACCCGGCCTGCATGAACTGGGCGTGCCCTGCCCCCTCGGCCGCGACGCTCATGTCGCCGTACGAGATGCGCATGAGGCTGGACCTGATGAACTTCACCACGGTCCAGAACGTGCCCGGGCCGCCGCCGGTCAACTTTGCGCCGCTCGGGTTCGGCAACCTCAACAGCGCGGCCATCTTCCTGGCCCGTTCCCGGCGCCGCCGCAGGGGGAGCCCCACCTCTACGAGGCCTTCCTCACCGCCGACACGACCGGGCCCGGGGTCGTGGGCGCAGTGCTGCCGTTCGCCGGCTACACCACCTGGATCTTCGACCCTGACACCGACCCGGCGATCTTCCCGCCGCCGCTGCCGCCCTTCGGCGTCCCGCCGTTCCTGGGGTTCGTGCCACCCCTCTGGCAGCTCGACATCCCGGCCCGCTTCCTGGTCTACAGCTGAGCCGACCGCCATGCCCGCCCGGCCCGGCCGAGCGCAGGGACGCGCCCGCCGGGCCGGCATGACGATGGGAGACGCCGATGGCGCCCCTTGACGACCGCTCGGTGGCAGCGGCCCGGCGGGCCCTCGCCCACGCGACCAGCCTTCAGCTGGCCAATCCGCGGATCTCGCTGATCGACGTCGGCTTCCGCATCCGCGATCGCCGTTCGTTCGAGATCACGGACGAGCCGTGCGTGCGGATCCACGTCCGGACCAAGCCCCGCGGCGCGGAACTCGAGGCCCTCGAGCGGACGACCCGCGGGCTCTACATCGACGAGGGGAGACTGCGCGAGCTCGAGCGGCTGTCGGGACTGCCCGTGGACATGCCCTTGGGCGACTACCGGCCCCAGGCGGTGGCCCCGGCGCGGGCGGGGCTCCCGACGAGGCCGGCGGCGGTCCGTCCGCGAGGCGCTGCGTTCGATCCGATGCCCTGTGGCATCGGGATCGCGAACAGCTGGATCGGCGCCGCCGGCACCCTGGGCGGCAAGGTCCGCAGCCGCCGCTCTGGTGCCGAGATGATCCTCTCGAACTGGCACGTGCTCGCCGGACGCTGGTGGGTCCCCCCGGGGACGCCGATCTGCCAGCCGGCCCGGCCGGCCGGCCCGGCAGGGGAGGTCGCACGTTTCGGCCGGGACGCGTGGGGGTCATTCCTGGACGCCGCGGTCGCCGAGCTCGTGCCCGGCGGGCGGAGCCTGGTCAACGAGCAGCTGGGGATCGGGCCGGTCACGGGGCGGCGCGAGCCGGAGGCCGCGATGCGCGTCGTGAAGTCCGGGCTGGCGACGGGGGTGACGACCGGCACCGTGACCACCGTGATCCCGGACGGGCGTTCCTCTACCACGACGGCCTGTCCCGGACGGTGCGCCAGGTCTGGACGATCGAGGCCGGGGCGGAAGGGTCGCGCCCGAGCGCCCCCGGTGACTCCGGAGCGATGTGGCTGGAGCACTCCACGCGCCGCGCCGTCGGTCTGCACTTCGCCGGCGACGCGGCACCCCGGCGCGCCCTGGCGATGGCGATCGGCCCGGTGCTCGACGCGCTCGCCGTGGACCTGGCGCCGACCTACGTGGCCGGGGATCTCCAGCGGCGGGCGAGTCCGAGCTCCACTCCCGGGCGCGCCGAGCCCTGGCCGAGCTCGAGGCCCGCTACGGGCGGCACCCGGACGTCGCGCTGATCGACGTCGGTCGCCGAGAGGAGGGCGCCGAGGCGACGGGCGGGCTCACGCTCCGCATCCACTTGAGGCGCCCTCCGGAATCGAGCGCCGGGTTTCCCGACGAGGTCCAGGGCTTTCCGGTCGTCGTCACGCGGGGCGACTACCAGCTCGAATGACCCGGGCCCGGACGGCGAGACCCCGACACAGGAGGACCGAACCATGCCGGCCAAGAAGAGCGGCCCCGACGGCGGCGACCGCGCGGAGGCCACGGCCGTGGCCGAGACGCGATGGGACCAGCAGGCGGGCTTCTCCCTGTTCTTCCTCCGCCGGTCAGCGGCGGCGGGCGTCGAGTGGCGCACCCAGATCCACCACGAGGAGTCGCATGAGGAGGTCCTGATCGACGGTACGCAGCCCGGCGACTGGACGGCGTGGATCACCAGGCAGGCGAAGCTTCCGACCGGCCGGGCCAGGGCCGCGCGGGCCTCCGCCGGCGGGGCGCGGGAGCATTCGGGAGGAGGCTCCACGACCGGGCGGGGGGCTCCGTTGAAGATCGTCGGGGTGGACGTCACGGAGAGCCTCCCGGGCGAGCCGGGCACCCTGGCGACCGAGGTGCGGTTCCGTGTCGCCGGCCCTGCGGCGCGAAAGCTCGCCGAGTCGGCGGCGCGGTACCGCGTCGAGACCTACTCCGTTGACATCGAGAGCGGAGTGGCCCAGTTCATCGCCTCCACCGAGGACGGTCTGCGCACGGGGGAACGTACTACTCCAGCCGCCAGGTCTTCCCGATGCCGGGCGACGGGCGCTACGAGCTTCACAGCAGGGTGGTCCTGCTGCCGCCGGACGAGGCGATGGCGGTCTTCCGCGGCCCCTCTTCGAGGTCGTCCCCGCGAGCGGCGCCGGGTGGGCGTCCGACGCGCGGTTGATCGCCGGAGCGCGCCCGCGGGTGGCGGGGGTCCTCGCTACAGGTAGCCCAGCGGGTTGGTCGCCGCGCCGTTCACCCGCACCTCGAAGTGCAGGTGGACGCCGGTGGAGTTCCCGGTGGTGCCCATGCCGCCGACGGCCGAGCCCTGGGGGACGGTCTGGCCGGGGGCGACCGAGATGCTCGAGAGGTGGGCGTACGCGGTGCTGAGGCCGTTGCCGTGGTCGAGGACCACGAGCTGGCCGTAGCCGCCGCTCCAGCCGGCCGAGATGACGGTGCCGGTCGCCGCGGCGCCGATCGGGGTGCCGCTGGATCCCGCGATGTCGAGGCCCTCGTGCATCCGCCCCCAGCGCGGGCCGAAGCCGGACGTGATCGGGCCGCTGACCGGCCAGATCAGCCCGGCCGACGAGGGCGGCCCCGTCGCGACGCTGCCGCTCGGCGCCTGGGGCAGCCCCTGGGCCTCGCGGATCTTGGCGGCGAGGGCGGCCGAGCGCTTCTCCAGGCCACGCGCCTCGGCCTCGATCTCCTGACGGTCGCCGCGCACGCTGTCGAGCAGGGCCTGGCGGCCGCTGCGCACCTTCGCGAGGCCCGCCTGCTCCCGCTCGAGGTCGGCCTTGGCGGCGCGGGCCTGGTCGGCGACCACCTCCGCACGGGCCTCGGCGTCGGCGACCTGCGCCCGCACCTCGGCGATCGCGTCGCGGGTGCGGCGCACCTCCTCGGCGTAGCTCTTGACGGCCTGGGCGAGGTCGCGGTCCTGGTCGGCGATCACCTCCAGGACGCCGGCCGCGGCGACGGCCTCGGAGAGGCTCCCCGACTCCAGCAGTACGAGGATCGGGTCGGGGGGCTCGGCGGCGTAGAGATTGCGCAGTCGCGCGCCGAGGACGTCCTCGCGCAGCGCCAGCTCGGCGAGCGCGTCGTCCAGGCGCCGCTGCTCCGACTCGAGGCGGCGGGTGAGCTGTGCGAGGCGGTCGCGCAGGGCTGCGAGCTCGGCGTCGAGCCGGGCGGAGCGCTCGCGCAGCGGCGCCAGCCGCGCCTCGAGCGTGCCGATGCGGTCGGTGTACCCCTGGACCTCGTCCGTGAGCACGCTCTCGCGCCCGCGCGCCTGCTCCAGGCGCTCGCGGGCCCGCTCGAGCCGCTCGTTGACCCCGGCCTTCTCGTCGGCGGGAGCCGACCAGGCGACTCCGGCGAGGGCCAGTGCGGCCCCCGCTCCCAGCGCCGCCAGCAGCGCCGCGGCCCTCCGGCCGCGCGCCGCCCGGGGCGGCCTCAGGCGCGTGCGCGAGAGGCGGCGCGGGCGGTCGGGTCGACCGCCTGGAGGTGCGGATAGGGGTTGATCGGGGTCCACGCGTTCCGGATCTCGAAGTGCAGGTGCGGCGGTGCGCTGCGGGCGTCGCCCGTGTTGCCGACCGTGCCCACCACCTGTCCGACCGAGATTCTCGTCCCGACCTCGAGTCCCTCCGCGATCGCGTCCATGTGCGCGTAGTAGTACTGGACCCCGTCGGCGCGCCTGAGCCAGACGTAGACGCCGCCGAGGCTCGTCTCGGCCCGCGACAGCTTGGCGATGACGCCGTCGTTGACGGCCACCAGCGGGGTGCCGCGGTCGGCCATGATGTCGATGCCCTGATGGCTGCGCTGGCCCCGCGGCGCGCCGAAGTCGTCGAAGTAGGTGTACTCGCCCGAGACCGGGAAGACCTTGAGGTAGGTCGTCGTCGCGGGGGCGGCCGGCGCCGCGGCCGGGGCGGCGGCCGCGGTGCGGCTCGGCAGGCCGAGGCGCCTGAGCAGCTTGGGCCCGACGATGCCGGTCCGCTTCATGCCGAAGCGCTTCTGGATCCGGATCACCGCGCGCTTGGTGGCCGGGCCGAACGAGCCGTTGACCGCGATGCGCGCGCCGCGCCGGCGCAGCTCGCGCTGGAGGTCGCGGACGGCGTCGCCGCGCGAGCCCAGCCGCAGGCGGATGGGAACCGAGCGGGTCGTCGTCGCGGGCGCGGTCGCCGCCGGAGCGGGCGCCTGCGGGGGCGCGGGGGCAGCTCCCTCGGTGGCCGTCGCCGGCGCGGACGGCACCTCAACGCTGTATGCGGCGGCCGCGAAGGCACCAGTGGCCGCGATTGTGAGAAGGACCAGGACCCACGCTGTCAGACGGGGGATCCGGCCGTGTCCGTGAACGGTACGCGGTCGGTTCTGGACCTTGGGCTCCTTTCCGCCGCGCACGGGAAGCGCGGCTGTGGGGCACCGGTAGGGGCAACTACCGGGCGCTCCTGGGAGTCATCGGGGGAGAACGCGCGGCACTCTACGGACGATCCGCGGGGGAGGCAACCCCCGGGGCATCGCCCCCGGGACGTCCGTCACCCGGACATCCCGCTATTTGGTGGCGGTTTCCGGATATTTCGCCAAAACCTTGTCAGACCCCGCCGTCGAGCTCGTCGCGGCGGCGCAGGAGCTCGACGGCCCGCGCGCGCTCGGCCCGGTCGAGCTCGGCGAAGTCCTCGTCCGAGAGGTTGCCGGCGCGATGGTCCATCTCGATCTCGCGGATCGCCGCCAGGGAGCGCTCGAGGTCCTCCTCCACCGCGCGGTGGGCGTCCGAGGCCGGGTCGGCCCGCGCGGGCTCGTCGCGGCGGACGACGTGCGGCCACGCCAGCGCCGCCACCACGATCAGCGCGACCGCGGCCAGGATCAGCGCGCCGGCGAGCACGGGACGCGCGTCGTCAGGCCCGTGCCCTGCCCCGGGCATCGTCCCGGGCCGCGCTCGCCGCGGCCTCGCGGCGGGTTGACGGCGGGCCGGGCCACGCCGCGACCAGGCCTCCGATCGCGATGATGGCCCCGGCGACCCACAGCCAGAGGACGAGCGGGTTCACGAACACCGACAGGCGGGCGGTCCCGTCGGCCGTCAGCTGCGTGAGCACCAGGTAGAGGTCGCGGCTCGGGCTGGAGTCGATGGCGACCACCGCGGCCTCGGTGCCGTTGACCGCGAAGGTGTCGCGGCCGGGCGCCATGGTCGCCACCCGCTCGTCCCCGCGGAACACGCCGACCTGCACGCTGACGCGCGACTTGTGGGCGTCCTCGGCCGTGGCGGCCCCCTCGTTGACGAGGGTGTATCCGGCCACCTGCGCGCCCCGGCCCTCGGGGACCGTGAGGTTGACCTCCGTCGCGAAGCCCTTCGAGCCCGCGAGGCCGACGACGAGCACGACGATCCCCAGGTGGACCGCGTACCCGCCGTAGCGGCGCCGGTTGCGGGCCACCATGCTCACGAAGGCCCCCGGCCAGGAGACGCCGCCCAGCGCGTGGCGCACCTTCAGGCCGCGCCAGACCTCGCCGCCGATGCACGCCGTGACGAAGACGCCCGCCACGAACACCACCGCGGCAGGCCAGCTCTGAGACAGGTCGGTCAGCAGCAGCAGCGGGACGGCCGCGACGGCCGCGATGGCGAGGGGCGCCGCGAAGCGCCGCCGCAGCTGGGCCGGCGAGGCCTTGCGCCAGGCGATCAGCGGCCCGACGCCCGTGAGGATGAGCAGCGCGAGCCCGATCGGCAGCGCCACCTGGTTGAACCAGACCTGCCCGACGGCAATCCGCTCCCCGCGGGCGGCCTCGGACAGGATCGGGAACATGGTCCCCCAGAAGACCGCGAAGGCCAGCCCCACCAGGAGCACGTTGTTGGCCAGGAAGACGGCCTCGCGCGAGATGAAGCTCTCGAGGGTGTGCTGGGAGCGCAGCAGCGGCAGCCGGGTCACCAGCAGCCCCACCGAGGCGACGAGCACGGCGATGATGAACGCCAGGAAGAACGGGCCCAGCGTTGACTCGCCGAAGGCGTGCACCGAGGCGATGATCCCCGACCGGGTCAGGAAGGTGCCGAACAGGCACAGGCTGAAGGTCATGATGACCAGCACCATGTTCCAGACCTTCAGCATGCCCCGGCGCTCCTGCACCATCACCGAGTGCAGGAAGGCGGTGGCCACCAGCCAGGGCATGAAGGCCGCGTTCTCCACCGGGTCCCAGGCCCAGTAGCCGCCCCAGCCCAGCGTCTCGTAGGCCCACTTGGCCCCCAGCAGGATGCCGATGGCCAGGAAGAGCCACGAGAAGATCGTCCAGCGGCGGATGCTCTGGATCCACCCCGTGTCGAGCTTGCGCGTCACCAGCGCCGCCATGGCGAAGGCGAAGGGGATCGACAGGCCCACGTAGCCGAGGTAGAGCAGCGGCGGGTGGATCTGCATGTAGAAGTTCTGGAGCAGCGGGTTGAGCCCCCGCCCCTCCGCGGGCACGGCCGCCAGCGTCTCGAACGGGCTGGTCACGAACGACAGCAGCGACAGGAAGAAGATGCCGACGACCATCAGGACGGCCACCACCACCGGCATCAGCTCGCGGTTGCGGTTGCGGTTGGTGTAGACCGCCAGCGAGGCGAAGCCGCTGAAGATCCAGGCCCACAGCAGCAGCGACCCGGCCTGGCTCCCCCAGAGCGCGCTCAGCTTGTACCCGGCCCCGAGCGTGCTCGAGCTGTACTCGGCGACGTTGCGCAGCTCGAAGGCGTCGGTCAGCAGCGCCGCCCACATCGTCAGGATCGCCAGCGTCGTGAGCGCGAAGACGGCGTAGACGCCGCGCTCGGCGCTCTCCTGCCAGGCCCGGCGCCCGTTGCGGCGCGAGCCGACGGCCATGACCAGCGCGTAGACGGCGGCGGCGAGCGCCAGCAGCAGCGCGGCGCGGCCGAGGAGGCTCATCGACGCCCCCGCCTCAGGTGGCGGTGTCTTCGGGCCGGTCGGAGAACTTCGACGGGCAGAGCGTGATCAGGGAGTCCTCGCGCGCCACGAAGGTCCCCTTCTCCACGCTGCCCGTGACCACCACCTCGCGCCCGGCCTTGAACTGGTCGGGCACCGAGCCGCGGTAGACCACGTTCACCCGCCGGCTCGGGTCCTCCTTGTCGACCACCGTGAAGCGCAGGCCCGCCGCGCTCTGGGCCTGGGCGGCCGCATCGGTGGGCGCCCCGGAGGCGACCCGGCCGTTGAGCCGGTAGGTCGTCTCGGTGCCCGTCGCGATCTCGCTCGGCCCGGCGTAGGTCTCCAGCGACCCGCCGATGCTGGTCCACGCGAGCCATCCGCCGAGCACCACGGCGAGGCTGATCGCGATGATGAACCGCAGGCGGGAGCGCACCGGGGCCAATGTACCACCGGCCTCCCGGCCCGATCGCGGGACGACGGTCACCATTGAGGTCGCGCCGCACGCTCGTCCGACGCGACGTGCCCGAGGGGATCGCCGCCGGGGGTCGAGAGGGCCGGCATGCGATAACCGGTAATCCTCGTGGTTTTACCGAGTAGACTGAGACGTCCGCGAACGCCGCAAGGGGAGCTGAGGAATGAGCCGACGGGACGAGGTGCTCGTCAGCACCGACTGGGTCGCCGAGAACGGCGACGACCCCGCCTACCGCCTGGTCGAGGTCGACGAGGACACGGCCGCCTACGCGGGCGGCCACATCGAGAGCGCGATCGCCTGGCACTGGAAGGACGACCTGCACGAGGAGCTGCGCCGCGAGTTCCTGGACCAGGAGGGATTGAGCGCCCTGCTGGCCCGCTCCGGGGTGGGTCCGGACACGACCGTCGTGCTGTACGGCGGCAACAACAACTGGTTCGCCACCTACGCCTACTGGCTGCTGCGCTACCTGGGCTTCGACCGGGTCAAGCTGATGGACGGCGGCCGCAAGAAGTGGGAGCTCGAGGAGCGGGCCCTGGTCACGGATGAGCCGGCGCCGGCCCCCGCCGACCCCGGCCCGCTGGGCCAGGTCCGCGACGGGCTGCGGGCCTTCCGCGAGGACGTGCTGGGCCACATCGGCGGGACGGGCAAGACCATGGTCGACGTGCGCAGCCCGGCCGAGTTCAGCGGCGAGGTGCTGGCCCCGCCGCACCTGCCCCAGGAGCAGGCCCAGGTGCCCGGCCACGTCCCCGGGGCGGCCAACGTGCCCTGGGCCACGGCCGCCAACGAGGACGGCAGCTTCAAGAGCGACCAGCAGCTGACCGAGATCTACGGCGGGGTCGGCGTCACCCCCGACACCGACGTGATCGCCTACTGCCGAATCGGCGAGCGCTCGTCGCACACCTGGTTCGTGCTGCACGAGCTGCTGGGCTACGAGCGGGTGCGCAACTACGACGGCTCCTGGACCGAGTACGGCAGCCTGGTGGGCGTGCCGGTCGAGCGGTAGCGCCCGCGCGCGGATAATCTCGGCGGGGTGACGCTGCCGCTCACCCCGCCGATCCTCCCGCAGCTCGCCCGCTCGGCCCGCGAGGTGCCGCAGGGCGACGGCTGGTCGTACGAGCGGAAGCTGGACGGGTTCCGCGCGATCGTCTTCGTCGACGGCGACGAGGTCGCGATCCAGTCCCGCAGCGGCAAGCCCCTGCGGCGCTACTTCCCCGAGATCGCCTTCCCCCGCGGAGGTTACGTCGCCGACGGCGAGATCGTCGTGGCCGGCGACGCCAGCGACGACGACTTCGGGCTGCTGCAGCAGCGGCTGCACCCGGCCGCCTCGCGGGTCGAGATGCTGGCCGAGCGGATCCCCGCCCGCTTCGCCGCCTTCGACCTGCTGGCGCGCGACGGCCGGGCGCTGCTGGAGGCGCCCTTCGCCGAGCGCCGGGCCGCCCTGGAGGAGGCGGGCGGCCTCGACCCGGTCGAGACGACGGCCGACCCGGCCCGGGCGCAGGAGTGGCTCGGCACCTCGGAGGGGGTGATCGCCAAGCGCCTCGACGCCCCCTACCGCCCCGGCGAGCGGCACGGCATGGTGAAGATCAAGCGCGTCCGCACGCTCGACTGCGTCGTCATCGGCTGGCGGCCGGGCGTCGACCCGGAGCTGGTGGGCTCCCTGATCCTCGGCCTCTACGACGGCGGCGAGCTGAGGCCGGTGGGCCACTGCGCCGGCTTCACGGCCAAGCGCAAGCGCGAGCTGCGCGCCGTGCTGGCCCCGCACGAGACCGGGGGCCGCGGTAGCGGCGACCCCAGCCGCTGGACCGGCGACCGCGAGCTGGAGTGGGTCGAGCTGCGGCCGGAGCTCGTGGCCGAGGTCAGCTACGACCACGCCAGCGGCGGCCGCATCCGCCACGGCGCCCGGCTGCTGCGCTTCCGTGACGACCGCGACCCGGCCTCGTGCACCTTCGACCAGCTCGACGGGTGAGCTCCCTCGCCGAGCGGTTCCTCGCGCGGGCCGGCGCCGGCGGGCCGGCGCAGGGCGTCCGCCTGACCCAGCGGGGCGAGATGTGGACGCGGCCCGGCGGGTGGGCGATGGGCTTCGAGGCGGTTCAGGAGATCGACGCGGGGCGCGTCGCCTTCCGCTGGCGGGCCCGGTTCGGGCTCGGGCCGCTGCGTCCGCTGGCGGTGGTCGACGCGTACGACGGCGGCGGCCGCCTCGAGGGCCGCCTGGCCGGGGTGCGCCTCTTCCGCTCCGAGGGGCCCGAGGTCGACCGCGGCGAGGCGATGCGCTACCTCGCCGAGCTCGCCTGGGTCCCCCACGCCCTGCGGGCGAACCCCGCCGTGGAATGGGACGAGCTCGGGCCCGCGGAGGCGGAGGCCGCGACGCCGACGGCCGGCGGGCGCGCAGCCGTGCGCCTGACCTTCGGGCCCGACGGCGACGTGCTCGGCGCCTCGGCGCCCGACCGCCCGCGCACGGTTCGACGGCGGCGTCGTCCCGACGGCGTGGCGGGGCGCGTTCTCCGGCCACGGCGAGCTCGGCGGCCTGCGCGTGCCGCGGCGGGCCGAGGCCGCGTGGGAGCTCCCCGAGGGCCCGTTCACCTACTGGCGGGCCGAGGTGACCGGGCTCGAGGTCATCGGCGGGTGAGGTCCCAGAAGCGGGCCAGGACGATCTCGCTCTGGGCGATCGCCGCCTCGCTCTCGACGGCCGCGCGGCGGTCGCGGTCGAGGTCGGGCGCCGGGCCCGCGTCCTCCCACCACCCCCGCGCCGGCTCGGGACAGCCCTCGTCCATCGCGATGCGGCGCCAGGCCTCCGGCACCGGCCCGTCGACCCTCAGCCCCGCGAGCTCGGCCGCCAGTCCCGCCCAGGCGCGCGGCGGGGCGGTGCAGGGCTCGTAGCCGCCTCCGCCCAGCGCCACGAGACAGCCGTCGCAGGCCTCCTCCGCCAGGGCCCGGAGCCGGGCCCAGAGCTCGCGGTAGAGCGGCATCGTGGTGAGCAGGTGGCTCAGCGGGTCGGCGTGGTGGTGGTCGACACCACACTGGGCGACGATCGCGTCGGGCGCGAAGGCCCGCACGACGGGCGCGACGACCCGGTCCCAGGCAGCCCGGTAGGCGTCGTCGCCCGCGAACGGAGGCAGGGCGACGTTGGCGGCGGTCCCCGGCGCGCCGGCGCCGCCGGTCTCGGCGGGGAATCCCGAGCCCGGGAAGAGGTGGCGGCCGCTCTCGTGCACCGACACCGTGAGCACACGCGGCTCGTCGTAGAAGATCCACTGGGTGCCGTTGCCGTGGTGGACGTCGAGGTCGACGTAGGCCACCCGCTCCAGGCCGGCATCGAGGAGCCACCGCACGGCGACGGCCGTCTCGTTGTAGATGCCGAAGCCCTGGGCCTGGTTGGCCAGGCCGTGGTGGGCGCCGCCCGCCGGCACCAGCGCCGCCCGGGCCCGCCCGGCGGCCACCGCCCCTGCGGCCGCCGCGCAGGCCGCGCAGGCGCGGGCCGAGTCGTCGTGCATCCCGGGGTAGGCGTGGTTGTCGCCGCCGATCCCCCACTGGCGCGCCTCGGGCTCGGCGGCCAGCACGGGCGCCGCGCTGTAGCGGCGGACGGCGTGGACGAACGCGGGCGCGAAGACGCGCGTCAGGTCGTCGTCGGCCAGCGGGCCGGGCGCGGGCTCCAGGGCGACGCCCGGCGCGTCGAGCACGCCGGCCTCGCGGCAGAGCGCGACGGCCAGGCGGTGACGGCGCCCGTCGGTGGGGTGGCCGCCGCCGTAGCGCATGCCGAGGCCGTCGTCGTGCACGACCAGGAGGCGCGGCGCGGCGGTCAGGGCCCCAGGCTCCCCAGAGCCCCGGTGAGGTCGAGGACGAGCAGGGCCAGGAGGACGGCGCCGGCGAGGCCGTACCAGAGCCAGGCGGAGTCGCGGCGCGGGCGGCTCACGAAACGACGCGAAGCACCAGCAGGGCGAGGTCGTCGGTCGGCGCCCCGCGGTGGTGGGCGACGACGGCCCGCTCGACGGCCTCGGCGATCTCCTCCGCAGGCCGGCCGGCGAGGCCCGACAGCAGGCCGCGGAGCCGGCCCTCGCCGAACATCGCCCCGTCGCGACGCGCCTCTGTGACGCCGTCGGTGTAGAGCACCAGCGCATCCCCGGGGGCAAGGCGGTCGCTCTCCTCGCTCACGCGCACCTCCGGGAAGGGCCCCAGCAGGGTGCCCGGGCGGCCCAGGGGAGCGACCCGACCGCCCGCCCGCACGACGAGCGGCAGCGGGTGGCCCGCCGCCGCGGCCGTCACCGTGACCCCTCCCTTGCCGGGCGTGATGCGGGCGCAGGCCGCCGTGGAGAAGCGCGAGTCGAGGCCGCGCTCGGCGACGATGGCGGCGTTGAGACGGGCGAGGGCCGCGCCCGGCGAGGGGTCGGCGGCCGCCAGCGCGCGCAGGCTGTGGCGCGCCAGCGACGTCAGTGCGGCCGCCTCGATGCCCTTGCCGCACACGTCCCCGATCATCGCGACCCACTCGGCCCCGGCGGCGAACAGGTCGTAGAAGTCGCCCCCGACCTCGACTCCGGCACCCATCGGGGAGTACCGGGCGGCGACGTCCAGCCCGGGGATCGCCGGGAGCTCGGGCGGCAGCAGGCTCCTCTGGAGGGTGCCCGCGATGCGGACCTGCTCCTCGTAGAGCCGCGCGTTGTCCAGGGCCAGCCCGGCGCGGCGGCCGAGCTGCTCGGCCAGCGCCCGCTCGGCGTCGTCGAACGCCCGCCCCGACGGGCCGAGGCCCAGGGTGAGGATCCCGAGGTCGCGGCCCCGCGCCCGCAGGGGCACGGAGATCGTGCGCGCGGGGTCGGCGTCCGGGTCGGGGGGCGCGCCGGCCACCCGGCGCGTATCGCCCGACGGGTCGATCATCTCGATGGTGCAGAAATCCGCCAGGGTGGGTACCACCAGCTCGGCGAGGCGCGCGAGGCGCTCCTCCACCCCGAGCGTCGCATCGAGCGCCTCGCCCACGTCGAACAGCAGCTGCAGCTCCCGCTCGGCGCGCGCGCGGGCGTCGATGCTGGTGACGAACACGCCGACGGCCACGATCTCGTCGTCGTGGCGCACCGGGTAGATGCTGGCCATCCAGGCCCGGTCGCGCGCGGGCTCGGCGGCCGTGGGGGCCGCGACCTCGAGGTCGTTGACCGGCTCTCCCGACTCCAGGACGCGCCGGAAGGGCCCCGCGAGCGCCTCTCCCCACGCCGCGGGCAGCACCTCGGCCGGCCGGTGGGCGACGAGCTCCTCCGGCGATCGGCCGCCGACGGCGGCCAGCTCCTGGTTGACGCGCACGAAGCGCATCGCGGGGTCGAGCAGGCCGAAGCCCACGGGGGCGCAGGTGATGATGGTCTCGAGGAGCTCAGGGGACTCGCGAAGCTCCCACGCCTCGAGCGGGCCTCCCGGCTCTGCGCGGCCCGGGATCACCCCTGGGCGGCTGCGGGGTCCCCGACCACCTCGATGCGGTCGGTGACCAGCGTCAGCTCCAGCACCTTCCCCACGGGGCCGTCGGGCTCGACGACGATCACCAGCCGGCGCCCCTCGGCCTCGGCTCGGGCGGACGCGTCGAGGATGACGCGGAGGCCGGTCGAATCGATGTGGACCACCTCGCGCAGGTCGACCACCAGGATCGGCGGCCGGTTCTCCTCCACGGCGAGGATCGCCAGGCGCAGGTCGCCGCAGTGCGCCAGGTCGAGGTCGCCGGTCACGGTGACCAGGCCCCGGGCGCGGTCGCTGGCGACCGAGAAGGCTCCCATGTCGGGCCCACTACCCATGCCGGGACGTCCTCATGCCGGGAGGTGAGGGGGCGGCCGTCACCCCGGTTTCACCGGGGTGGGCGGAATGAGTCGGGCCGGGCACCTGTGAAGTGTACCCCGGACCCCCCTCTGTCAGCCTCCCCCTCCGCCCTCGCCCCAGAGCGTGACCGTCACCGACCGCGGCCCGCCGTCGTCCCTGTGCTCGCAGAGATAGATGCCCTGCCAGGTGCCGAGCGCCAGGCGCCCGCCGGACACCGGCAGCGTGAGGGAGGGCCCGGTCAGGACCGCCTTGACGTGAGCCGGCATGTCGTCGGTCCCCTCGAGCGTGTGGTGGAAGTAGGGCGCGCCGTCAGGCACGGCCCGGTCCAGCCACTCGGCGAGGTCGCTCCGCACGTCGGGGCTGGCGTTCTCGTTGAGCGCCAGCGACGCCGACGTGTGCAGGACCATCAGGTGCGCGAGGCCGACGCGCACCTCTGCGATCTCGGGGACGCCCGCGACCACCTCGCGCGTGACGAGGTGGATCCCGCGCGGCCGGGCGCGCAGCGCGAGGGTGCGCTGGGCCCACACTAAGAAACGGGGGGCAGTGGGGTCGCGCGGGACGGTGATCCTGGGCGGCAGAGTGACCGTGGGCGGGCGCGGGCGCGTCGGCACGGTGAAGGTCGGGTCGTTGGGGCCGGGGGGCCGCGGCGGAGGGTCGGTGACGACCGGCGGGACCGTCGTCGTCCCGGGCGGCGGCGGGGGCTCGGGGGCCACGGCCGGATCGGCCGCGGTCGTGGCGGGCGGCCGCCGGACCGCCCGGCCGGGGGCGCGCCGCGCCGGCGCGGCCGCGGCGGTCGTCGCCGGCTCCACCGGGACCGCGTACGGGAGGGCCGGGGCGGGCGGCGGAGCCTGGACCGCGGCGGTCGTCGCCGCCGTGGTCGGCGGCGGCGGCGCGGCTGCGGTCGTGGGGTCGGCGGGCGGCGCCGCCGCCGCGGCGGCTGTCGTCGCCGGGACGGTGGCGGGCGCGGCCTCGACGGGCTCCGGGCCGGATCCCGAGCGCACGGCGACCAGCGTGGGGACGCCCACGAGCAGCAGCAGCGCCAGGATCCCCGCGAGCACGAGGCCCGCCGCGCGCCGACGCCGGCGCCGGGCGTCCTCTCCCCCGCCGGGGCCGCCGCCGGCCTGCCCGCCGCCTCCGCCCTCCCGGTCGGGACCGCCTCCGGCGACGGGAGCGTCGGAGGGGGTGGCAGGGTCGGGGGCGGCGGGGGCGTCGGAGAAGCGGACGAGGCCGCGCTCCCCTGCCGCCCGGGCGGTGGCGGCGCCGAGGCCGAGGACGGGCAGCGGCAGCCACGCGCGGTAGGTGACGCGGGCGTCCTCGACGGCCGCTCTCGCTGGCGCGGCAGTCCTCGCACGCGGCCATGTGGACGGTCAGCGCCCGGGCGCGGTCGGGGTCGAGCTCGCCGTCGATCAGCGCGCCGATGTCGCCCAGCCGGGCTCGGCAGGCGGGGGCGAGCGCCGCGACGGCCACCTGCTCCCGGCGCAGCTCGCGCCGCAGCGCCAGCCGCGCCCGCGACAGGAGCTGCGCCACGGCGCCCGGCGTGACGTCGAGGACGCGCCCGATGTCCTCGTAGCTCATGTCCTCGAGCTCGCGGAGGGCCAGCACCAAGCGGTGTCGCTCGGGAAGGCGGGCGTTCGCGGCCCGCACGTCGCGCCCCTGGGCGCCGACGAGGGTCGTCAGCTCGGGGTCGGCCTCGAGGGCCTCGTCGGCGCCGGCGACGCGCTCGACCTCGCCGGTCGGCGCCTCCCGCGCGCGGCCGGCGGTGCGGTCGTAGACCAGGTTGCGCGCCGTGCGGTGCAGGTAGGCGGCCAGGTTGACCTCCCGGCCCGCGAGGTCGTCGAGCCGTGCGAAGACCCGCAGGAACGCCTCCTGCGTGATGTCGGCCGCGTCCTCGCGGTCGCCGGTCAGCCGCAGAGCGACGTTGTAGAGGCCGCTCTCATGCCGCCCGAAGAGCTCGGTGAAGGCATCGCGGTCGCCCGCCAGCGCCGCGCGGCCGAGCTGCTCGTCGGTGCGGGTGCTCATCGGTCCGGCGGCGGAGGACAAGGCTCCTCATCATCCCGCGCGGAGGTCCCGCGCGCACGCAGGAAGTCGCAGAACGCGGCGTGGGCCGCGAGGTGGGCCTCGATCTTGCGGAGGCCCACCGCGGCCCAGTCCGCCACCATCTGCTCGTCGAGCGGCGGGAGACGATCCGCCATCGCGCCTACGAGCCGGCGCAGAGGACGTACGGAGTGATGTTGGCGATCTCGCCCGCGCCGACGTTGTAGGCGAAGCGGAACGACCAGCCGCCGAGCCCGGTGGTCGGGAAGGAGCTGGAGACGCGGATGGCCTTCTCGATGGCCACGGAGCTCGTGGTCCAGCCACCGGAGAGGGCGACGGTGCCGGTCGGGCACGGGAGGGTGTAGGGGACGTAGGTCAGGTCCGACGACACGGGCACGACGGGCCCGACGACCCGGGTGAGCTTCGACGGGTCGAAGCCGCCGGGGGGGCCCTGGGGGCCCTGCGTGCCGGCGACGCCGCTCTGCTGGAGCGCGGCGATGGCCGTGGCGTTCTGCTTCGACTTGCTGAGCGCCGTGCTGGCGTTCTTCTTGACGGTGGTGAACTGCGACTTGCTGACGCTGAAGGGCTTGGCGGCGTCGGCCGTGTCGACCGGTGAGCCGATGACGCCCACGCCGATGGCGGCGGCGATGGCGGCGGCGGGGAGGGCGGTGAGGAGGGCCTTGCGCGACATGGTGTCTCCTTCGGGGAGGGGTGCGGTTCTCACCCGCCCCAACCGGAGCTCGTCGCGATTCTCACGGCCGCGATGTCAGGGAATTGTAAAGGCCCGCCCCGGCGCTGCCGGGACGGGCCTCGAGCCGGGCATCGCCTACGGAGCGGCCGGCGAGTCGAAGAACTGGATCACGCCGAGGTCGTAGACGGCCGCGAACGGGCCGGGCGCGCCGCTGTCGTAGCGGAACACCAGGAGCGCGGTGGCCCGGTAGGCGCGCGTCTCCAGGGGAGCGATCGGCGGGACGCCGGCCGGGAAGCTGACCGTCGCGTCGAACCGCATCTCCTGGTTCGGGAAGGTGCCGACGAGCGTGCCGTCGGCCTGGTAGTCGCGGGTGACGATCGAGGAGGTCCCCTCGGGGCCTCCGCCCATCGACTCGAGCGCGACGGTCAGGTGCCAGTCGCCGGTGAGGATCGGCGCGAGGGCGCCCTTCAGGTTCCAGCGGGCGCGGACCGACCAGGCCAGCTCGCGCGGGATGACGTTGGTGGGCGTGCCGCTCGGGTCCTGGATCTGGGCCTCGAACTCGCCCGAGAGGGTGGGAACGGGGATCTCGACTGGGGTCATGTCGTGCGTCCTTTCGGTGTGTGAGCGCGTGCCTCGTGCACGCACCGGTGACGCTAGGAGGCGGCCCTTAGGCCGCCATTACCTGTGACTTACCGGGCTTTCGCAGGTAGGTGAGCCGAGTGGCGAGACCGGGCCGCCCGAGCGCCTCGTAGCGCTCGGCCAGCAGCCGGCGCAGGTCGTCGCGGTGGGGCTCGACGGCGAGGATGCGCCGGTAGGCGGCGGCGCTGGCCTCGTGGTCGCCCAGGGCGGCCAGGCAGTCGCCGAGGTGCCCGACGACGTCGAGGTGCGCCCCTTCGACCTCCCGCCGCGCCGTGACGATCCAGTCCTCGTAGGGCTCCTCCTCGAAGAGTGGGCCTCCGTAGAGAGCGTCGGCCCGCCGGTAGGCGGCGACGGCCTCCGCCGGCTCGCCCGCGCGCCGCAGGACGTCGCCCTCGCCGGCCAGCCGGGCGAACTCCTCGTGGTCAACCCACGACGTCGAGGCCCGGGTCGAGCGCGTAGGCCTCGTCGCGGAAGACGACCACGGGGCAGTCGCCGTAGACCGGCCGGAAGGCCCGGCGCAGCAGGGTGATGGCGACGTTCAGGCTGTTGCGGCCGGCCCGCGGCGGCGAGCCCGGCCAGAACTCCTCGAGCAGCACGTCGCGCGGGACCGGGCGGCGCCGGTGCGCCACGAGGTACTGCAGGACGAGCCGCGAGCGGCGGGGCGGGGCGATGACCGCGCCGCCCGCGGTCAGGCGCGTGGGCCCGAGACAGCGGACCTCGAAGGTCGGCCCCTGTGCGCAGGCCCGCGAGGCCGCGGCCGGCGACCGGTCGAGCAGCCCCTCGACGCGGTCGCGCAGGCGCCGAAGCGCCCGGTCGGCGTCGCCGCCGGGCCACCCGTCCTCGAGGCGCCCGAGCAGGTCCTCACAGGCGCGGCAGACGGCGGCGGCGGCGATGACGGATCCGGGGGCGTCGTCCATTGCCGTGACCCTCCCCCGCCGCCGTCACGGGAGCCTCACGGGCCGCTCACGGCCTTGCCCTCGCCCGTCGCGCGTTGTGAACTCCGGGCGGCACCGCTGGGCGGAGGAATGGCCCCGCTCACATCGAAGAGGGACCAGCCATGAAGACCCTCATCGTCGTCATCGGAACGATCGTCGTGCTCGTCGTGCTCGTCTCGAGCGGCGTGCTGGGCGGGGCGATCTGCCTCAACAACGTCGGCTGCCTGTCCTCACAGGGCGACGGGATCACCGTCGACAGCCGCGAGACGGTCACGGTCACCACCGGCAACCCGTGAGCCGCGACCGCGTCCTGCAGCCGGGTCCGTGGCTCAAGACCCCGGGCTGGCGCGCAGGGTCGTGGGTCATCGGGTTCACCCTGCTGCTCTGGTTCCTCGACTGGCTCACCGGCGACCTGGTCGATATCGGCTGGTGGCGCCCGCTCCTGTTCCTGTTCCTCGGCATCCTCTTCAGCGTCCCCTACGGCTGGGCGTGGGTGAAGGGCCGCGCGCCCGTGCCGCCCGCCGCGACGGCGGCGCTCGTCCCGCAGGCCGCCGTCCAGACCGGCGAGAGCGGCAACACCTACGTGCTCGTCGGGCCGGCCGCCACCGCCCCGCGGCGCGGCCTGGGGCGCACCGCGCGCGACCTCGGCCCGATCTCGTGGTTCTTCTACACGATCCTCTGGCGCTGGCCCCTGATGATGGGCGACGCGATCCTCACGGTCTTCTGGAGGGCCATGACCCGGGTCTTCGGCTTCAACGGCGGCCCGAGCATGCAGACCTTCGACCCCACCTCGATCGACCAGATCGACTATCCGGAGGACCATCCGCCGCCCGGCAGCCGGTCCTTCTAGGCGGAGGCGCCCGAAAAGCGTCACAATCCTCCCCTCGTGGGCGACCCCATCGTCATCGAGCTCGACGGGGAGCTGCGGCAGGTGCGCCTCAGCGACGCGGCCCTGACGATGCTGGGGCTCCCCGCGGAGGCCGTGATCGGCCGCACGCCAAGCGACACCGGGCTGCCCCTCGAGGTGGTCGCGCCCCTGGAGCGCGAGCTGCGGAGCGCCCTTCACGCGGGGGAGGAGCGCCACCTCGAGCTGCAGATGCCCACGACCGCCGGGCTGCGCTGGCTGTTCCTGAGGCTGGTCCCCGGCGACGGCGGCGTGCGGGTCGAGGCCAGCGACATCACCGAACGCAAGCACGCCGAGCTGCGGCTCACCGGCGGGCAGGCCACCTTCCGCGCGCTGGTGGAGGACTCCCCGACCCCGTCGCCCGGATCGGGGCCGACCTGCGGATCGGGTACGTGAACTCGGCCTTCGAGCGCGCGACCAGCCGGCCGGCCGCCGCGTTCCTGGGGCGCCCCGTGCGCGACGCCCCCCTGCCGGCCGGCGTGGCGGCGCGCTGGGAGGACGCCGTCCGCTCGGTCTTCGAGCGCGGCGAGCGGCTCGCCGTCAACTTCCGCTTCCCCGCCGAGGAGGGGGCGCGCTGGTACAGCGCCCGCCTCCTGCCCGAGCCCGGGCCCTCCGGCGCCCCCGAGCACGTCATCAGCGCCTTCACCGACATCACCGATCGGGTGAACCAGGAGGCCGAGCAGGCCGCGCTGCGCCGCGTGGCGACCGTGGTCGCGCGCGAGGGCGACCTCGCGGAGATCGGCCGTGTGGTCGCCGAGGAGGCCACCTTGCTGCTCGGCGCCACGGGCAGCGCCGTGTACCGCTTCGAATCGCCCGAGGTCGCCACCTGCGTCGCCGCGCACCCGCCGGCCGCCGACGGGGTCGTCGTCTCCCCCACCATGTCGATCGGCGGGACCACCGCCACGGGGCGCACCGCCCGGACCGGCGAGGCCGCCCGCGTCGACGACTACCGGCAGGTGCCGGCCGACCCCTCCGTGGCCCAGGTGCTGGAGGCCGGCCTGCGCAGCGGCATCGCCGCCCCGCTGGCGACCGGCGGCCGGACCTGGGGCGCGCTGACGGCGGGCTCGACCGAGCCGAGGGCCTTCGGGCCGGCCGATGAGCGGAGGCTGGCGGCCTTCGCCGAGCTGGCGGCGATCGCGGTCGCCAACGCCGAGGCCCGCGCGGAGCTCGCCCGGCTGGCCGAGACCGACCCGCTCACCGGCCTGGCCAACCGGCGCGCGTTCACCAAGCGCCTCAAGGGCGAGGTCGAGCGGGCGCGCCGCCACGGGCACCTGCTCACCCTCGTGATCCTCGACCTCGACGACTTCAAGGTCGTCAACGACACGCACGGGCACGGGGTGGGCGACCGGGTGCTGGCCGCGGTCGGGGGCCACCTGGAGTCAACCTCGCGGGCCGGCGAGCTGGTCGCCAGGATCGGCGGGGAGGAGTTCGCATGGATCCTCCCCCAGGTCGATGCGGCCGGGGCCATGGCGCCGGTGGAGCGGGCCCGCGCCCGCATCGCGAGCATCCGCGTCGACGGCGTGCGCGGGATCACCTGCTCGGCCGGGGTCTGCGACCTCACCGCCGCCCGCGACGTCAACGAGCTGCAGCGCCGCGCCGACCGGGCGCTCTACGCCGCGAAGCGGGCCGGGCGCGACCGGGTCGAGGCCGCCGCCCCCTGACACGCGTGTCGGCCGGGCGGATTGTCCGCCCCGGCGGCGCTCCGCTACCCTGCGCCCGGTGTCCACCCGGCGGAGCGAGCTCCCCCCACTGCGACGGGGCGGCCGGCCCCCGGAGCCGGCCCGGCGGCGGCGATGGCCGCTCATGGCCGCGCTCGCGGCCGGCGCGCTCATCTTCGGCGGCCTCTGCGGCTACGCGCTGCGCGACGCCGGGGTGCAGCTGACCACCACCGGGCCCGCCGAGGGCGCCCACCTCGGGCCGGGCGCCACGGAGGACCTGGTCTTCCGGGTGACGGCGGACCTGCCGTCGCTGATGGACACGGCGACGCTGGAGTACGACGGCGCGGACGTGCGCGACGACGCCTACGTCGGCGACGGCGAGCTGACCTACCGGCCCACGGGCCTGGATGAGGGCGCCCACACGCTCAAGTTCTCGATCGACCAGCCGCTGGTCCCGTGGCCGGCCACGCGCAGCTGGTCGTTCACGGTCGACCACACCCGCCCGGACATCGAGATCACCGGCCCGACCCGTCCGGCCGTGCGCGAGGCCCCGGTCACGCTCTCGGGCCGGGTGAACGAGCCGTCCACCGTCACGGTCGACGACGCGCCGGTGGAGGTCGCCGCCGACGGCACCTTCTCGGTGACCTTCCCGGAGCCCCCGGCGGGGAAGATCTCGGTGCGGGCGGTCGATCGCGCGGGCAACTCCAAGGGCATCCGCACCACGATCCCGGTCATCGCGCGCGAGCCGCTCGTGCCCATCCGGGCCGTGCACATGACGGCCATCTCGTGGGAGACCGACTACCTGCGCGAGCCGGTGCTCGAGATGCTGCGCAGGAAGAAGATCAACGCCATCCAGCTCGACCTCAAGGACGAGTCGGGGATCATCGGCTACGACTCCGACCTGCCGTTCGCCAAGACCATCGGGGCGGTCCAGCCGAGCTACGTCCTCGAGGACGCGGTCAAGCAGATCCACGACCTGGGCGGCCGGGTGATCGGCCGGGTGGTCGCCTTCCGCGACCGGGTGCACGCCGAGTGGGCATGGGACAACGGCAAGCGCACCCAGGTCATCCAGACGCCCGACGGCCAGCCCTACGCGGGCTACGGCGGCTTCACCAACTTCGCCGACCCGGTCGTGCGCGACTACAACCTCGACGTGGCCGAGGAGGCCGCGAAGCGCGGGGTCAACGACATCCTCTACGACTACATCCGCCGCCCCGACGGCCCCCTGGAGACGATGAGGTTCCCGGCGCTGAAGGGCGGGGCGCAGGCATCGATCGTGTCGTTCCTGGCCGAGGCCCGCGACCGCCTGGAGCCGACGGGCGCCTTCCTCGGCGCCTCGCTGTTCGGCATCGCCGCCTTCCGGCCCGAGGAGGTTGCGCAGGACGTCCCCCGCATCGCGCGCAACGTCGACTACGTGGCCCCGCTCATCTACCCCTCGCACTGGGGGCGCGGCGTCTACGGGGTCAACGAGCCCGAGAGCGAGCCGCGGGAGATCATCGAGCAGTCGCTCGTGCACTTCAACGATCTGGTCGAGAACACCGGCGCCCGCGTGGTGCCCTGGCTCCAGGACTTCTCCCTGCGCGTCACCTACGGCCCCAAGGAGGTCTGCGCCCAGATCAGGGGCGCCGCGGCCGAGGGCGTGTCGGAGTGGATCATGTGGGACGCCCTGGTGACCTACACCAGCGAGGCGCCCTGCTACCGGGCCTGAGCCTCGGTCGTAAGCGCGGGATAAGCGCCCCGTCGTAGCGTTCTGCGCGACGGAGGGGCGTGCAAGCGTTGGGGGACGCTCCGCGCCCCTCCCTCGGCAGCTGCGGCCGGGGGGCGGGGAGCCCACACGTCTCGGGCTCCCCCACCCCGGCCCGCGCGCCCGCTCAGCCGACCTCGAGTCGCTCCCGGCACCCCCTCCGCCGTCAGCTCGCCCCGGGCGAAGCGCTCGGCGAGGATGTCCATGCCGACCACGGCAGGGGCGCGGCCGGCCGCGCAGAACGCTCAGGGGGAGGATCCGGTCGTCCTCCCCCGGGGGTAGATGAGGGATCGTGAGCGACGCGACGGTTCGAGCGGGGCGGCGGGCGGTGACGATCACCCACGCCGACCGCGTCGTCTTCCCCGACGCGGGCCTGACGAAGCTCGACCTCGCCCGCCACTACGCCGAGGTGGGCGGCGCCATGGTCCCGCACGTCCGCGGCCGGCCGCTGGCGCTCCAGGTCTTCCCCCGCGGCATCGCCGAGGACGGCCACTTCCTGAAGGACGCCCCGCGGCACTTCCCCGGCTGGATCCGGACGACCGTCGTCCCCAAGCGCGAGGGTGGGACCATCCGGCAGGTGCTGGGGGACGACGTCGCGACGCTCGTCTACCTCGCGGGCCAGAACGCGGTCACCCCCCACGTCTGGACCAGCCGCGCCGACCGGCTCGAGCGGCCGGACCGGGTCGTCTTCGACCTCGACCCGCCCGGCGGGAGCTTCGACGCCGTGCGCGCCGCCGCCCGCGCCGCCGGGGACCTCCTGCGCGACCTCGGCCTGCGTCCCTTCGCGATGACGACCGGCTCCCGGGGCCTCCACGTCGTCGCCCCGCTGCGGCGAACGGCCGGCTACGAGGCGGTGCACGCCTTCGCCCGGGCGGCCGCCGAAGCGCTGGCGGCGGGCGATCCCGGCGGGCTCACGGTCGAGTTCCGCCGGGCCAAGCGGGGCGACCGCATCTACATCGACGTCGCCCGCAACGGCTACGGCCAGCACGCGGTGGCCCCGTACGCCGTCCGGGCCCTGCCGGCGGCGCCGGTCGCCACGCCGCTGCGCTGGGAGGAGCTGGACGACCCGGCCCTCGACCCGCAGGGCTGGACCATCACGACGATCGGCGACCGCCTCGCGGACGGCGGCGATCCCTGGCGGGACATCGCGGCGCACTCCCGCGCGGTCGGGCCCGCCCGCCGGGCGCTCGCGCGCATCAGCAGAAGGCGCTGATCATGAAGACGCGTCCACCGTCATGTTGCTCGGCCCGGCGAAGGTGATCGCGCGCGCGACGCTGTCGAGGGCTCCCTCCGCGTTCTCCGGATCGACGATGACGCCGATCCTGACGTCGCCGAACTCGGCCGCGCCGCGCGGTCGTCCGGTGCCCGGAGTGGCCTGGACCACGCATCCCCGCAGATCGCGCTCGAAGGTCACGTCCACCCGTCCTGGGACTCCCATCGGTCCCACGGGCCCGCGCAGAGCCGACAGCGCCCGGGGGCTGAGGTCCTTGGGGAGGATGGTGCCGTCGCGGATGTCCGCGCTCGACGCCGAGTTGTTGCGCAGGTCCCGGCCCGCGACCGAGTTTGTCCGCGATCTGCGGGGAGCCGATCGTCGTGGCGGCGTACCCGGCGCCGCCGAGCGCGATGAAGAGGGCGAGCACGCTGATCACCGTCGCCGGCGAGGGCGGCCTCAGAAGCCGTTTCACTGTGAGCCTTCCAGATGTCGGTACCGACACGTGTCCGTGTTTCATCGGACACGTCATATTCCGTCGGACACCATGTTTTCCACGCGACATCCTGTCAACCGAATATGCTTCAGGCGTGGTCAAACGGCGCTACGAGCAGCGCCTGCGGGCGGAGAGCGTCGAGGGGACCCGGCGACGCATCCTCGACGCCGTCTACCGACGGCTGCGCGAGGCGCCGTCGCGGCCGGTCAGCCTCGATCTGGTCGCGCGCACGGCCGGCGTCGCCCGCTCGACCATCTATCTGATCTTCGGCTCGCGCGCCGGGCTCTTCGACGCGCTCGGCCACGACCTCTTCCGGCGCGCTCCCTACGCCCGCCTGCTCGAGGCGGTGGAGCACCCCGACGCGCGCGAGAGCCTTCGGCGAGGGCTCCTGGCGGCCAGCGAGATGTTCGCCGTCGACCGGGACGTCGCCCGCGCGCTGTACTCGATGGCGCAGCTCGACCACGACGCCGTCGGCGGCGCGGTCCAGCGGCAGGAGGACCAGCGGGCCCGCGGGATGGCGCGCCTGGCGCGGCGGCTCGCCGACCAGGGCGCCCTGCGCCCGGACGTCAGCCCGGCCGCCGCCGAGGACCTGCTCTGGGTCCTGACGAGCTTCGACAGCTTCGACCTGCTCCACGGCAGGGGCCTGTCGGTCGGCGAGGTCGCCACCGCCCTGACGGAGGCCGCGGAGCGCGCCCTGTTGCGCTGACGGTGGGGCCGCCGGGGGTGGCGGCCGGGGCCGTCACGGCGCGGGGTCTCGCGCCGGCGGCGCGGGCGGCCCGGAGCCGCCCGCGCGCGTCCACTCGAAGCGGATCACGAGCTCCACGTGGCGGCGCTGCTCCCTGAGGTCAACGACCACCTCGACCGGGTCGACGACCACGGTCGGGGCACGCCACTCGTCGTAGGAGAGGTCGATCGACCCCGCGGCGAACTGATCGGCCAGCGCCCGCAGCTGGTCCGCGACCAGCTCGTGCGTGGCGGTCTCGCTGAGGTCGAACACGTGCTTGACCATCGGCACCTCGCGGGGTGGCTGTGCGTGGGCCCCGGATCATGCGTCATCGCGGGCGCCGGGGCCACGGGGCCGCACCTGAACGGCGCGGGCGCCGCGCCGGTCAGCCTCCCTCGGCCCGCCGCCGCAGGGGGATCGGCACCACCTCGCCCCCGTCGATGCGCACCCCGCAGCCCGCGACGTCGTCGGGCGCGGGCACGATGAACGCCTCGCCGTCCGCGCCGCCGCCACCGGGCACCGTCACCTCGACGCTGTCGAGGGGGAACCGGGTCGTCGTCCCCCCGGCGTCCGCGGTCTCGACGATCACCCGAACCGTTCGCTCGTCCTCTCCGCGGTTCTCGAGGCGCACCCGCGCGATCAGGTCGCCGGCCTCGGAGTCCTCCACGCACTCCGACCCCTCGGCCACGACCCGGACGAGCTCCTCGATCTCCTCCGGCTCGCCCGTCACGTCCTCCGAGCTGCAGGCGGTGGCGAGCACGGCGAGCGCGCACGCCGCCGCCGGCACCCACGCCCGGCGCCGTCGTCGCCCGGTCTTCGCGCTCCCGCCCGACACGATGCCCTGCGTCCTACCCGATCGAGACCGCCGCCACTCCGTGCGGCGGCGGCCCGGCTCGATGCTTGGGCCTCCGAGCGGCGGGGCACACACGGTGTGGCCTCAAACGATCGGAGGACCGTGGCCGTCATCGACATCCCGCCGGGCGTCTGAGCGTGGCCTCGTACGCCGTCAACGAGCGCTCCGTTGCGCGCGCCCGGCGCCTGATCGACGCCCGTCAGTACGTGCTCCGCAGCGACTGGGGAGACGTCCAGCCGGGGGCGGAGGACGAGAACGCGTATCTCGCCTCGCACTCCTGGGACGAGTACGCCCAGTGGCACCTCGCCCTCACCGACGGAGCGACGGACGAGACCAAGGCCAGGTACGGCTTCGTCTACGGCGACTTCCGCCGCGTCCACCGCTCGGCGCTCATCGCGTGCGTCTACCGGGCGGCCGAGTGGCGCCACAAGGACGTCGAGCTCGCCGCGCACGGGCTGCTCCAGCACCTCGACGCGACGAGCGCGTGAGGCCCGGCTCCGCTGGGCGATGGTCTGTTGACGGGCAGCACGCGCGAGGCGAGCAGGTCGTTGGTGGCGTGGTCCTCGAGCTCGTCGGCGCGGCCGGCGTCCTTCGATCGGAGTCGCCCGCGGTGTACCCGTGCGGCGCCCGGCCGGATCGGGATTCGCCCCGGCGTTTCAGCACCCCCTCGCAAGGGAACCGCCCCAGCGGAAGGAGAGCGCAATGGGACACCGGGCGCGGGACGTCTACCTCAACGACCACCTCGCCGGCTCGACGATGGGCGTCAACCTGGCGCGGCGGCTGGCCCGGCGGGCCCAGGGCACGCCTCTCGGCGAGACGATGCAGCCGATCGCCGACGAGATCGCGCGCGACCGCGCCACGCTGGAGGACCTGATGGCCCGACTCGGCACCTCCGCCAACCCCGTCAAGAGGGGTGTGACCTGGCTCGCCGAGAAGGCCGCGGCCCTGAGGTTCAGCGGGGCCACGACCCGCGACCCGCGGCTCGGCACCTTCCTCGCCCTGGAAACCCTGTCGCTCGGCATCGAGGGCAAGCGGTGCCTGTGGCAGGCGCTCGCCGCGGCGGCCGACGGCACGCCCGAGCTCGCGGGGTTCGATTTCGACGACCTCGCCCGCCGGGCCGAGCGCCAGCGGGCCGCCGTCGAGCGGGAACGCCTCGCGTGGGCCGCCGCGGTCGCCGGCCGCTGACGAGGTCGGGCGGCGGCGCGGGGCGTTGGCCACGAGGATCCGGGCGGGCGCAGGGCTCGCCACGGGTGCTCAGGCGGCCCGGGGGATGAAGCTGATCTCGCCGCTCGTCTCGAGCACCGCGAGTCGCACGTCGTCGAGGCTGGCGATCTGCTGGAGCCGCGCCCGCGAGCGCAGCTCGCCGAGCGTGATGCGCTCGCGACGCAGGTTCCTCTCGATGGGCCGCCCGTCCTGCAGCAGCACGATGGGCTCGCCATCGAGCAGGGGCCGCAGGCGCCGGAACCGGAACGCGGCGTACGACACGGCAACCGTCAGCACGGCCAGCGTCCCCAGCGCGAGCACGGCGCCCGTGAGCGAGTAGTCGCTCTGCGTGACGCCCTGCTGGATGAGGTCGCCCATCACGACGAGAAGGATGAGGTCGAAGGGCTCCATCGAGCCGAGCTCGCGGCGCCCGATGACGCGGGTGATCAGGAACAGGACCGCGAACACGGCCGCGGCGCGCAGGACGATGTCCATTCGGGGCCTCCTGACTCAGGGCAATACGGTCACATTGCGCTCGACGCGCGCGAGCGGCGTGTCTCCGTCGCGCAGCTCCACGTCCTGGGGCTCGCGGCCGAGGGTCGTCGAGTTCACCTGCAGGGCGATGCGGACGGTCAGGGCGTCGCCCGCCGGCAGCTCGCCGTAGGCCAGCACCAGTCGCCCGTCGTAGTCCGCCTGGTCGGCCGCCTCGGGGACGACCGTGTTGATGGTCATGCCCTCCAGCCAGCCGCGGCCGAGCACGATCCGCGGGCGCGCGATGCGGGCGCGCGCCTCGACGCGGATCACCCCCTGCCACAGGAGCCCGCCGCGAAGCGTCTGCGGCGCCGTGACGCTCAGGCGGGCGGCGGCCTCGGAGGCCGACGAGGACGTCGCCCGCTGCCCGAGCACGTTGGCCAGCCCGAGCGCGAGAACGGCGAGGAGCGCGCAGACGACGATCCGCCGGACCCAGGGCTCGTGCCCGCGCCCGCGCAAGTCGCGGTGGCGCTTCGGCTCGAGACCCTCGGGCAGATCGTTGCCGTCCACGATGGGCTCCTCCCGGACGATGGCGTCGCGGTGGTACCCCCTCGCGCCGCGCGACGAACTACCGCTCCGGACCGCGCTGCGCGCGCGACGTCTCAGCGGGACGGGCGGTTTGCCCGCCCCCGCCCGGGGGCACACTCTCCGCGCACCTGAGAGGAGGAGCTGTGTACATCGGAATCGGCGCGCTCGCGCTCGTGATCATCATCGTCATCCTGCTGATCATCCTGCTGTAGCCGATCGACGGGACCGGACCGCCAGGCGGCTCGCCGCCTGGCTCGAGCAGCACCTTCACACCACGAAAACGCCCGCCGGCCGGGGCGTCATCACACGCCGGGCCCACCCCCCGCCGGCGGGTCGGAGCTCGGGAACGACTCCTCGGCGCTCTCCTCGACCTCGTCCGCCTCGTCGGAGCGCCGGTCGCGCGCCGGCTGGTGTGGCGGCACCCCCGGGGTTCGCTCGGCCGGCTGTTCGCCGAGCGGCTCCCGGCCCTGAGGGCCACGACTGAGCGCCACCTGCGCCGCCGCAGCCGTTCCTGCGCATCGGCGGCGAGGAGTACGCAGCGGGTGCTGGGGGAGATGGCCGGCAGAGGCCGAGCGAGGGGTTCTCTCTCTTCGCTAGAGGTGCGGCGACGGGGAGGGGTCTTCGTTGAACGAGAAGCGCGAGAATCGACGCGTCGTCACGCAGCTGCCCCCGCGCGGCCTCCACGACGAGGTCCTGCAGTCGCCGAACGGTCTGGGCGCAACTGGCATCGGCCGATGTGCGGACCACTCGGTGGACTTCATTGACGCCCACCGGCTCTCCCGAACGCCAATGCCGCTGCTCGACGAGCCCGTCGGAGTAGAGCACGAGGCGATCGCCAGCCGACAAAAGGCACTCAGCCGCGCAGGGCTCCGCGTCGCCGGTCGGGAGGCCTAGCGGGCGCGTGACGCCCTCTTTCAGGGTCTCTAGATCACCTGCAGCGCGCAGTACGATCGGACGCGGATGTCCCGCGGTGATCCACCGCAGCCTGTGGGTCAACGGCTCCCAAAGCGCGACGATGGCGGTGACGAACGTCAACCGCGCGTGTTCGCCGGTTGTGACCGCGTCGCGCATGGCAGCGACCGTCCCCTCGAGTCCCGCTCCCGATCGCCGAGATGCCCGTAAAGCGCCGATCGTGACGGCCGCGAGGGCGGCTGCCTCGTTTTCCTTGCCGACCGCATCGGCGATGGCAAGCCAAAGGCCTTCTCCGTTCTGCGCGTAATCGAAAAAATCGCCACCCACGTCGTAGCCGGGGAGAACACCTCCAGCGATGTCCGCGCCGCTCACGCGTGCAATCCTTGGGGGCAAGAGGTTTTGCTGCATCTCCGCGGCCGGTTGCGGATACTTGTGGCGGCGCGCCGCATGGACGACGTCGGTGTAGCCGCTGATTGTCTCGAGGGCCAGAGCCGCCTCCGACGCAGACTCGTCCAGCCTCGGAGAGGGTCCGTCGAGCCTGACGACGGACCCGAGGGCGCGATCCGCGACGACGAGAGGTGCCGAAGCGCTACCGGGTATCGCGCGCGCCACTGCCGCGGCGAGCGCCTCGAAAGCCTCCGGGGGAACCTCGGGTCCGATCCCAACCCGAGCCGGGATGACGCGGGGCAGGCCCAACAAGTCGCCGGCCAGCACGTGCAGGCAGGAGCCGTCAACGTCCATCACGTAGAGCGCAATCGACCCGCCGTGCATGGCCTCGAGGTCGCGACGGAGCCGCTCGGGCAGGCGGTGGGGGGCTCCCTCCCTGCGAAGCTCCTGCGCCGCCCCGAGCCCGCCGTGTGCCGCCTCTTCGGTGGACATCGGGTGCAGCGTAGTCGCTGCAGATACGTGCTGTCGGCGCGCTCAGGCCGCGGGGGGTCGAGGGCGGGCTCGCTACGGCTCGCCACCGACGGCACCGGGTCTGCGACAGCCCCGATCGCACCCAACGTCACCGGGAACTGGGCGCCGTCTTCCACCAGCAACGCGTATCTGCTCTCTTGGCGCGAAGGTCTCCGACCCTTGCCGCTCACCCCCAGACGGGGCGGACGGGCGCGCCGAGCGCCTCGGGCCCGCAAGGACCCCGCAGCTCGGTACGGAGAAGGAACCGGCGCCCGAGCCGATGCGACGGAAGCTGACCCCGGGTGAGCGCCTCATCCTCTTCTCGGACGGGGTCACCGAGCGCGAGACGAGCTCCGGGCGGCCGTTCGGGCACGAGGGCATCGCCGCCGCGGCGGCCTCCGCGTCCGCGATCTCCGTCGCCGGAACCGTCAAGGCGATCGAGGGCGCGATCATCACCGCATCGGCCAAGCCGCTCTCCGACGACGCCGCGCTGATCGTCCTGGCGCCGATCGCGCCCGATGCGCCGCGGAACGGCTAGCGAGGGCGCGGTGGCGACGAGTCGGGTCCTCGCGATCTCGATCGGCCGTGACGCGTTTTCAGCGTTTGCCCCGGCTGGTCCGCGGGCGGAGGCGGCAGGCACGCCGCCAACCACCTGCGATGTCCGCTGCAGCGGCCTCTCCACCGTTTCCCGCCGTCGCCGACCGGGCAGGTCAGGGCATCACCAGCTTCCGCCTCGCGCACCGAGTGCGTTCCAGCCTCTGGCTCCTGCCGATGCTGTGCGTCTTCGCCGGTGTCGTCCTCAGTCTTGCCACCATCGCCCTCGACCGCTGGCTTGGGCCGAACCTCCTGCCATCCGAGGTGACGGGCGGGCCTGACGCGGCACTCGTCATCCTGAGCACGGTCGCAGCGTCGATGGTCACGCTCGCGGCCCTCGTGCTCACGATCACCATGGTCGTGGTCCAGCTGGCGATGGGCCAGTTCTCTCCGAGGATCGTGCGCTCGATTCTGCAGGATCGGCCGAGCCAGCTCGCAATCGGCATCTTCGTCGGCACGTTCGCCCACGCCATGCTCGCGATGCGCGAGGTCCAGTTCGCGGGTGAGGGCAAGGAGGCATCGGTGCCGGGCGTGTCCATCCTCGTCGCCTTCCTGCTGGTCATCGCCTGCATCATCGTGCTCGTCTCCTACGTCCATCACCTCGGACAGTCGCTGCGCGTCGCCGCCTTGATCGAGCTCGTGGGCACGGACGTCCGCTCGCTCGTGGAGAGGCTCTACCCCGACGCGAGCGCGCCAGCCGACTCCGAGCCGGGCGTGGTGGTCGTCTCCGAGTCGGGTGTCGTCTTCCACGTCGATCACCAGCGGTTGGTCGAGCTGGCCCGCCGGGCCGATTGCCTCGTCGAGTTGGTGCCGACGCTCGGCGACTTCGTCCCAGCGGGCGCGGCGCTCGCGCGGATAATCCCGTCGGACGCGCCGGTAGACCACGACGAAGTGTGCGCGCTCATCGACCTCGGGCCCGAGCGGACGATGAATCAGGATGTGGCCTACGGGATGCGGATGCTCGTCGACATCGCCGAGCGCGGCCTGTCGGAGCCGTTCCTCGATCCGACAACCACCGTTCAGGCGATCGATCGGCTGCACGACTGCCTGCGCCAGCTGGCGAATCGCAGATTCCCCGACGGGCGGTACCGCGATGGCTCGGGCGTCGTGCGGCTCGTGACCTCAACGATCGATTGGGACGGCTACGTGAGGCTCGCTTTCGACGAAATCCGCGAGGCGGGCGCGACCTCTCCGCAGATCCCTCGGCGCCTCGCGGCAGCGCTCGAGGACTTGCTCAACATCGCACCAACGGATCGCCAGCCTGCGCTGAGGCGCCAGCTTCAGCTCCTGAGGGCGTCAACTGAGACCGATGGACCGTCGCCCGATTCACAGGGCATCGGCTCCGGCGAGGACATCGTCAGCCGGGTGGAGCAATCGTCCTTCGTCGACGACCGGAACCAACGGGTTGACGACCGCCTTGGATAGCCAACTGTCGGACTTGGTCGACCCTGAACGAAACGCCAGCTGCGTGCTGACTGGCCACCACGAGCGGGATCGCGGCCCGCGCCCCTACAGACGTGGGCGCCACCCCGAAATGACCCCTAGCTGAGCATTCCGTAGACGTTGTTCATCCGGGCCCAGCCTGGAAGATCGGGGTTGTCGAAGCTCCGATCGAAAGGCGGACCCGGATGAGGCTCCACGCTAACGCGCGCACCTGCCCAGGAGCAGGGCGCTGATCTGCCGGCGCGTGATCAGCGAAGGCTGGTCGGTTGGTCGGGCCGCCGAGGCGGCTGGGGTGAGCCAGCGCACCGCCAGCAAGTGGCTCGCGCGCTTTCGCGCCGAGGGCCCGCCCGGCTTGCAGGACCGTTCCTCGCGCCCCCGGCGCCTGTCCCGTGCAATCGCGCCCCAGGCGGTGGCGGCCTGCCTGGCCTTGCGCGGGCTTCGCATGAGCGGCGCCGAGATCGCGGCCGTCCTGTCGCTGCCACGCTCGAGCGTGGCCGGGATCCTCGCGCGCCACGGGCGCGGCCGCCTGCCAGCCCTCCAGCCACCCGAGCCGCCCAACCGCTATGAGCGCCGCCACCCCGGTGACCTGCTGCCCGTCAACGTCAAGCGGCTGGGGCGCATCGAGCGCCCCGGCCATCGCGTGCACGGCGACCGGCGCACGCGGGCCAGGGGCGCCGGCTGGGAGTGCGTGCACGTGGCGATCGACGACGCCACCCGCCTGGCCTACGTCGAGGTCCTGGCCGACGAGAAAAGGGAGGCCGTGGTCGGATTCCTGGCCCGCGCGCTTGCCTGGTTCGCCGGCCGGGGCGTGCGCGTGGTGCGCGTGATGACCGATAACGGGCCTGGCTACCGCTCCGCTCAACACGCGGCCTGCTGTCGCGAGCTGGGCCTGCGCCACATCTTCACGCGCCCCTACCGGCCGCGCACCAACGGCAAGGCCTGTGTATCAGCCTCGTTGCCGCCGCCCGGCGGGGCGGCGAGGCTCACCTGCACCCCGGTGGCCTGACTCGGGCAAAAGGCGTGCCGGCCCTCGCGGCCTGGCTTTCGTCTCGACTCGTCGGCTCCGGGGTGTGGGCGGGCCGGCGATGGTGACTTGATAGGAGAACTCGCGCCGATGGTGCTGCATCGACACAGGAGCGTCCCACGCCGGCCCGGCCTCGATCCTAGTCGCCAGGCACGGGGAGGTCACCATGTTCTGCGGCATCGACGCCCACAAGCGGTTCCACGTGGCCGCCCTGGTCGACCAGGGCGGCGCGCAGCGCGGAGCGCTCTCGTTCGCCAATAGCCCTGCCCGGCACCGCCCGGCTGCGGCCTTCCTGGCCGAGCACGGGGCCGAGGACGCGCCGATCGGCGTCGAGGGCGCCGGCCACTTCGCACGCGCCATGTGCGCCGAGCTCGCCGGCCTCGGGCACCGTGTCCTGGACGTGCCGCCCTGGCGCACCCGGCGCGACCGACGCACCCAAGGGCCCGGCAAGAGCGACGCGACCGACGCCCTCGTGATCGCCCAGGTGGTGCGCATCGACGGCCACCGCCTGGGCGCGGCCCTCGAGCCCGAGCTGGTGCGCCAGATCCGCCTGCTCGAGCTCGCCCGCCGCCAGGCGGTGCGCGATCGCACCCAGCTGATCCAGCGTCTGCGCTCGCTGTGGCTGCAGATCGACCCGCCAGGCGAGGCCGCCGTCATCGCCTGCCACCGCAAGAAGGTGCTCGCGCGCCTTCGAGCGATCGACCTCGGCCCCGGCCGGGCCGAGCGCACCGCCGCCCGCCTCATCCGCCAGATGGCCGAGGACATCGAGCAACTGAACGGACGCATCGCCGAGCTGGAGCGCGAGGTGGCCGAGCTGCTGGAGGAGCACGGAAACCCCTCGAGGGCCTCCACGGCGCCGGGACGACGATCGCCTCCGCCCTGATCGCACAAGCCGGCGACGTGCGCCGCTTCCGCGGCCCGGCCGCCTTCGGTCGCTACTCGGGGACGGCGCCGATCCCCTGCGGCTCGGGCCAGACCTCCGGCCACCACCGCCTCTACCGCGGCGGCAACCGCCAGCTGAACGCCGCCCTCTACCGGATCGCGATGGTGCAGGCGCGCGACGACCCCACCGGCCGCGCCTTCATGGCCCGAAAGCAGGCCGAGGGCAAAACCCGGCGCGAGGCGCGCCGGGCGCTCCAGCGCCACCTGGCCAACGTCGTCTATCGCCGGCTGCTCGCGTGGAGCGAGACCGCCCCGGGGCCGGCGATGGCTTGACATAGGAGAGTCGAGCGCTTCATCCGCACTCTGGTCGAGGGCTGGGCCTACGGGCGCATCTTTCGGGACTCCCGGGAGCGCCAGGCGGCGCTCCCGGGCTGGCTGCACTTCTACAATCGCCAGCGACCACACGGCGGCCGAGGTAGGCGCGCGCAGGTCCGCCAGCAGCTCGTGGGGTCCTCGATCGCCCCCTCCGGAAGCCCGACCGGCTCGATCAGGAAGGGCACGGCGTCCACCCGGAAGCCGGCCAGACCCTGAGCCCCGGCAGGTCGCCGCAGCCGTCGCCGTCGCTGTCGAAGAACGTCTGGACGTCGAGGCAGTAGACGACCCCGTTCGTCCACCAGAGATCGCTCGTGGCCTTGTGCCGGGTCACGTCACCGCCGGCAGGACGTGACGCCCGAAGGCCTCGATGAAGGCGGCCTGCTCCTTGCCGACATGGTGCAGGACGATCTCGTCGAACCCCAGCTCCGCCGCCTCCTGGATCCAGGCGAGGTGGCGCCCGGGGTCGCTGGAGACGAGCACGCCCGCGCGCACGTCCTCGGGCCGGACGTGCCGGGCGGCCTCGTCGAAGTGCTCCACGGTTTCCAGGTCCCAGCACACCGGCGGACTGAAGAGGTTCGCCCGCCACTGGTCGTGGGCGATCGCCAGGGCCTCCCCATCGGTCGGGGCCCAGGCAAGGTGGACCTGGAGCAGCATCGGCTTGCCCTCGCCGCCCCCCTCACGGAAGGCCTCCACCACCCGCTCGAGCTGCGCCCGGGGCCGGTGGATCGTGGCCATCCCGTCGGCCCACCCCCCGATCCAGCGCGCCGTCTCGGCCGTCACCGCCGCGCCGAGCAGCGGCGGCGCGTCCGGAGGCAGCGTCCAGAGCCGGGCCCGGTCAACGGTCACGAGACCGTCGTGGCTCACCTCCTCGCCGCGGAGGAGGGCCCGGATGACCTCGGCGCACTCCGCCAGACGGGCGTTGCGCACCGGCTTCGGCGGCCAGCGCCCCCCGGTGATGTGCTCGTTGGAGGCCTCGCCGGAGCCCAGGCACGCCCACAGCCGCCCGGGGAACATCTCGGCGAGCGTGGCGATGGCCTGGGCGACGATCGCGGGGTGGTAGCGCTGGCCGGGGGCGGTGACCACCCGGAATGGCAGCCCCGTGGCGCCGAGGGCAGCGCCGAGCCAGGACCACGCGAAGCCCGATTCCCCCTGGCGCTCGCTCCAGGGCGAGAAGTGGTCCGAGGACATCGCGACCTGGAACCCGGCATCCTCGGCGGTCCGGACATCGGCCAGCAGCCGGCTCGGCGCGATCTGCTCGTGTGAGGCGTGCCAGCCGACGCGCACGATCCGGAGACCCCCCGAGGGTCAGGAGCGGAAGCGCTGCGCCAGCCGGCGTCCCGCGCCCCCGCTCTTGTCGGTCGCCTTGCGCGAGGTGCTGAACGGCTTCGAGAAGGGCCAGCCGAGCTTGCCCGGCGCCTTTCGCCCAGTGCGAGCGCCGCCGCCGAGGGCCCGCCCGACCCCGCGCTGGGGCCCCCGCGACGCAAGCGGCAGGGCGAGCGCCAGTAGGAACAGCACGACGCAGATCACGATGATGACGGCGATTGTCACGACCACCCTGGCCTCTCGTCTGCGCTGCCCTCAATACCCGGGCACGTCGAGGCGGAAACGAATGGGCCGACCGGCTTAAGAGCGGCAGCGAGGCTCGGCCACCAACGTCTGCGCTCTGGCGGGCTGAGGCACCGGCTACGGCGCTAGCAGGCAGAAGCGCCAGAAGTCGTTGTCGATCGGCGCGACCTCGCAATCCGCGAAGCCAGCCTCGTCCGCGCAACCGCGCACGGTGTCCTCGCGCATGACGGTGCCGGTTCCGGCGGCGTTCTCACCGACCATCCCCACCGGAAGGCAATGGAGGAGCCGTTCACGTCCTCGCCGTCTTTCTCTTCGTCCCATGTGGACGATGCGCCCAGGGAGCGAAGGACTCACGCTGCGGACAGGGCCGGCGCTCCATGCGTGATGAGCTCGGCCCGACATTCATCGGTCGCCGGCGAGGCCGGTGGCCGCGGGCCTCGGCACTGGGAGGGAGCGCGATGTCCACAGATACCTACGAGAGGTCGGACACCTACGAGGGGTCGGCATGGAGCGGATGGATCGTGTTCGCCGGGTTGGTGATGTTGATCATCGGCGCCGTCAACATCATTCAGGGCATCGCGGCCCTGGCGAAGGACGAGGTCTTCATCGTCACGGAGTCGGATCTCCTCGTCACGACCGACTTCACGACGTGGGGATGGGCCCTGATCATCTGGGGGGTCGTGATGGTCCTCGCCGGGGCGGCGCTCTTCGCCGGCAAGGAATGGGGTCGCTGGTTCGCGATCGTTGCGCTCATCATCAACGCCATCGGCCAGATCGCCTGGTTCCCGGCCTACCCGCTGTGGAGCCTGCTCGGCATCGGGCTCGGGATCGCGGTCCTGTACGCGCTCACGGCGGGCTGGAAGTCGGCGAAGGCTGACCTGAGGGCTGACGCGAGCGTCTGACGCAGGGCTCCAGTCCGCAGCTGTCTCGCTCCGGCGCGGCCGCATCAGAACCAAGAGAGGAGAACGGGCCATGAACGACGGCTCAACCGCGGTTCAGGACGGCAATCCCTATGGCGGCGTGCCGAGCGGTGGGATCACGCTTCCGCCGTATTACCGCCCGACCCCCGACCTCGTCAGCAACAACCTCTACTACCCGGGGCAGGAGGAGCTCGGCCCCGACGAGATGCGGGTCTCCTTCATCGGCAGCACGCCGATCCCGGTCACCCGCTCACAGGCCGGCACCTGCATCATGGTCGAGCTCGGCAACGGCAAGCGGTTCTTCTTCGACTTCGGGTCGGGCTGCATGCGCAACATCATCGCGATGGCGGTCCCGCTGCCGACGGTCAACGACATCTTCTTCACCCACCTGCATGTGGATCACTACGCGGATTTGCCCTACCTCTACGCCTTCGCGCCGTGGGTGGGGCGCTGGAAGCCGCTGCGGGTGCATGGCCCCTCGGGCCGCACCCCCAAGGATGGAATCGGCCAGATGATCGAGGGCATGAAGATGATGACCCACTGGCACACCGACTCCTTCAACGCCTGCCCGATCGGCGACGGCTATGAGGTCGAGGTCAACGAGTTCGATCACACCGACGACAACGGCGTCTGCTACGACCAGGACGGCGTGACCATCCGCCACTGGCGACGCTCGCACACCAAGGACGGCGCCTCCGCCTACCGGCTGGACTGGAACGGGTTGTCGTTCGTCTGGACCGGGGACGGCCGGCCCGACGAGCTCTCGGTGGAGCTCTCCCAAGGGGTGGACATCTTCGTGACCGAGGTGCAGCCCGACACGGGGAACCTCCAGGCGCTGAAGTTCGGGATGCCCCCCGTGATGCTCACCAACACGATCGACCAGGCACACAGCGTCCACTACGCCGTCGGCTACATGTTCGAGAAGATCCAGCCGCGCCTGGCGATGGTCACCCACATGTCCTTCGACGAGGAGCTGGTCCCGGAGATCGTCGCCGGGATCCGCCATCACTACCACGGGCTCTTCCAGTTCGGCGCGCCCGATGTGGTGGTCGTCAACGCCACCAAGGACGCGATCTGGACCCGCAAGGCGGTGATCCCCGAGGCCGGCAACATGACGCGCCCCACGCCGCGGGAGGCCGCCGCCCTGTTCGACCTGAGCCCGACGAACCTCCAGGTGACGTTCCCGACGCCGCGCCACAGGATCGCCGACACGTTGGACCCGGCCGTCTTTGGGCGGGAGATCGATCCGCGGAGTACTACCCCGCGGATCTGTACCGCGAGCCGGAGCCCAACTT
>CAWFXQ010000015.1:0-4749 GCA_963819845.1 Miltoncostaeaceae bacterium | reverse complement strand
ATTGAACCAGCGACCTCCCGCGTGTGCAGCGGAATCGCGTGTGCAGCGGGATCGGTCGCATGGCGGGAGACGATCGTCGTGCAGACCGGGATTGTCGGGGGACGGTCACCGGATCTGCGTGCCCCACCCCGTCGGGGGGTCAGCGGGCACCTCGGGCCGCCGGGCGGGCACCCGGCGGCCTGGGTCGTTCAGGGGGGCCGGTCAGGCCGCGTTCAGCGGGCGTCGAGCGCGCCGGGTCGGCTCGTCATGCCGGGCGGCCCGGCCCGAGCCGGCGCAGGCGCACGGCCGCCAATTTGTACTCGGGGCAGGAGGTGACGCTGTCGCCCGCCGGAGAGGTCAAGCGGTTGGCCGGGACGTCGGGGAAGTGGAAGGCCAGGAACACCTCGCCGGGGCGGACGCGCTCGCTCAGCCGGGCCGGGACGGTGATCGCGCCGCGCCGGCTCGCCAGCTCCACCAGGTCGCCGTCGGCCACGCCGGCGGCCATCGCGTCGTCCGGGTGCACGTCCAGTCGCTCGTCGGGGGCCAGCTCGAGGCTCGGCGTCCGCGCCGTCATGGACCCGGAGTTGTAGTGCTGCAGCCGCCGCCCGGTCGACAGCAGCAGGGGGTAGTCGGCGTCGGGCTCCTCCCCCGGCGGCCGGAGTGGCGGAGCGGCCAGCCGGGCGCGCCCGCCGGGGGTCGCGAAGCGCCGCCGGTACAGGGCGGCCTCGCCGGGGTGGTCGGGCGACGGGCAGGGCCAGTGCAACGCGCCCTCCCGGTCGAGTCGCGCGTGCGAGATGCCAGCGAACTCGGGCACGAGCGACGCCATCTCGTCCATCGCCGCCGCCGGGGTGGGGCAGCCGAGGTAGACGCCGAGGGCCCGCGCCATCCGGTGCACGATCTCGAAATCCGGCGCGGCCTCGCCCGGAGGGGCCACGGCAGGGCGCACGCGCTGGAAGCGGCGGTCGAAGTTCACGAAGGTGCCGTCCTTCTCCAGGAAGGAGGCAGCGGGGAGCACGACGTCGGCGCGCTCCGCGGTGCCCGACAGGAACAGCTCCTGGCAAATCACCAGCTCGCAGCGCTCCAGCGCCTCCGCGACGCGGGAGAGGTCGGGCTCCGTTCGCATCACGTCCTCGCCGATGACCCACAGGGCCCGCAGCCGCCCTTCGCGGGCCGCCGCGAGCATCTCGGGGATGCGCAGCCCGCGCGCGGCGGGCAGTCGCGTGCCCCAGGCGGCCTCGAAGCGCGCCCGGGCGCGGGCGTCGCCGACGGGCGCGTAGCCGGGCAGGAACTCGGGCAGCGCCCCGACGTCCGAGGCGCCCTGGACATTGTTCTGGCCCCGCAGCGGCATCACGCCGCCGCCGTCGGGCGTCCCGACGTTGCCGGTCAGGATCGCGAGGTTCGTCAGGGCGCGCACGCCGTCGGTCCCGTGGGCGTGCTCGGTCACCCCGAGGCCGTAGACGATCGCGCTCCCCCGGGCGCCGTAGAGCCGCGCCGCCCGCCGCAGGTCGTCGGCGGGCACGCCGGAGAGCTGCTCGACCCGCTCGGGCGGGAACTCGCCGAGCCGGGCCCGCAGGTCGGCGAGGCCCTCGGCGCGGGCGGCGAGAAAGGCCTCGTCGACGAGCCCCTCCTCGAGGAGCACCCGCGCCAGGCCGTGGAACACCGCCACGTTGGTCCCGGGCCGCGGCCGCAGGTGGACGTCCGCGTACCCGGCGAGGTCGATGAGCCGGGGGTCGATGACGACGAGCCGCGCGCCGGCGATCGCGAGCTGCAGGATGCGCGCGCCCACCACCGGGTGGGCCTCTGTCGGGTTGGCGCCGACGAGCATGATGCAGCGGGCGCGGTCGAGGTGCTCGAGCGCGTTCGTGCCGCCGGCGAGGCCGAGGCTGGCGATCAGCCCGGCCGCCGAGGGCGCGTGGCAGATGCGCGAGCAGTTGTTGACGTTGTGGCTCCCGAGCCCGGCCCGGACCAGCTTCTGGACGAGGTAGTTCTCCTCGTTGGTGGCCCGGGCCGACGAGATCACCCCGACCGCGGTGGGGCCGTCCTCGCGGAGGACGCGCCGGAGCCCCTGGGCGGCGGCGGCGAGCGCCTCGTCCCAGGTCGCGCGCCGCAGCCGGCCGCCACGGCGCACCAGCGGGGACGTGAGCCGGTCCTCGGCGGAGGCGAAGCCGTGCGCGAACCGGCCCTTCGCGCAGGCGTGACCGCGGTTGACCGGCCCGTCGCGGGCCGGGGTCACCGCCGCCACCCGACCGTCGCGCACGTGGACGTCGAGCGTGCACCCCACGCCGCAGAAGCCGCAGGTGGTGCTCGTGACCGACTCGATTGGCCGCGGATCGAGGAAGCCCGGCTCTGAAAGCGCGCCGGTGGGGCAGCCGTCGGCGCACGCGCCGCACGAGACGCAGGGCGAGTCGATCCACCGCTCCCCGGCGCCCGCGGCCACGACGGTCTCGAACCCGCGGCCCTGCATGGTCAGCGCGAAGGTGCCCTGCAGCTCGTCGCAGAGGCGCACGCACAGGCCGCAGGCGATGCACAGATCGCGGTCGAGCTTGACGTAGGGGTGCGAGTCGTCCCGGCCACGGTGGTGGCGCGCGCCGCCGAAGGCCCCCCGCTCGACCCCCAGGGCGCGGCAGGCCGCTGCGAGCCGGCTGCCCGCGTGGGGCGGCTCGAGCGCCCGCTCCGGCAGCTCGGACACCAGCAGCTCGAGCACGCCGCGGACGACGGCGACCGTCTCCGGGTCGTCGGTCCTCACGGCCATGCCCTCGGCGGCGGGCGTCGTGCACGAGGCCACCGGCCCCCGCCCGCCCTCGACGGCGACCAGGCAGGCGCGGCAGGCGCCCCCCGGCCCGACGCGGTCGTCGTGACAGAGCGCCGGCACGTCGCGGCCCGCCGACCGGATCGCCTCGAGCAGGCTCGCCGCGGCCGGCACCCCGACCTCCACCCCGTCAACGCGCAGGCGCACCCGGGGTGCCGGCCCGTCGGTCATCGGCCCGCCCCCGCCGCGTCGAGCTCGTCGGCATAGACCCGCATCAGGCTGCGCAGCGCCGGGGCGATGCCGAGCCCGAGGCCGCACAGGCTGGCCGAGCCGACGACCGCGAGCACCCTGTCGAGCTCGGAGCGGAGCGGCTCGCCGGCGCCCTCGGCCGCGATCCGGCCCGCCAGCTCCAGGGCCCGCCGCGTGCCGACCCGGCAGGGGGCGCAGTTCCCGCAGCTCTCGTCGGCGGCGAAGCCGCAGAGGTGCTCGAGGAGCTCGGCCCCCGAGCGGCGCGCGTCGATCGCGACCAGCCCGCCGTGGCCGAGCTCGACGCCCGCCGAGCGCATGCCCTCGTACGAGAGCGGCGCGTCGAGCTCCCCGGGGCCGAGGAAGCCCCCGAGCGGGCCGCCCACCTGCAGCGCGCGCAGCCGCGCGCCGTCGCGCAGGCCACCGCCCAGGTCCTCGCAGACCGTCCCGGCGGGCGTGCCGAGCTCGACCTCGTACACGCCGGGACGGGCGAAGCGCTCGCTGAGCGAGACGAGCTTGGTCCCACGGCTGCCGGGGGTGCCCAGCCGCGCGAAGGCTTCGCCACCGGCCGTGACGATCCACGGCACGGCGCAGAGGGTCTCGACGTTGTTGACGGCGGTCGGCGAGCGCTCGAAGCCGTCCTCCGCCGGGTACGGCGGGCGCACCTGGGCGCCGCCGCGCACGCCCTCGAGCGAGGCGATCAGCGCGGTCTCCTCGCCCGCGACGTACGACCCCGCGCCCACGGCGACCTCGACGTCGAAGTCGATCCCCGAGCCGTGCACGTCGCGGCCCAGGTGGCCGGCCGCGCGCGCCTCGGCGACCGCGGCGCGCAGCGCCTCACGGGCGGCCGGGTACTCCGAGCGCACGTAGGCGAAGCCCCGGGACGCGCCGCAGGCGAGGCCGGCGAGCGCCAGGCCCTCCAGCACCCGGTGGGGATCGCGCTCCATCAGCAGCCGGTCCGCGAAGGAGCCCGGGTCGCCCTCGTCGCCGTTGGCGACGACGTACCGGGGGCCGGCCGGCGTCCCGCGCACCGCGCTCCACTTGCGCGCCACCGGGAAGGCCGCGCCACCCCGGCCGCTCAGCCCCGCGCGGTCCAGCGCGTCGAGCAGGGCCGCGGGCCCGCGCGTCAGGGCCCGCGGCCACGACTCCCAGGCGGCGGGGCCCGCGCCGACGAGCCCGGCGAGGGTCACCGGATCGTCCACCGCGGAGGCGACCGTGGGCTCCGGCGCGCGGGGCGGGATCCGGCCCTCGATCTGCGCCCCCAGGCCGGCCCCGGTGCAGGGGGCCTCGCCGACGAGGGCCGACGGCGCGGCGTAGCAGTAGCCGAGGCACCGCACCTGCTGCACCGCGAGCCCCGCGCGGCCGGCCGCGGCTCGCACGTCGGCCAGGTGACCGCCCCCGGTGCAGGCGAAGCAGGCCGTGCCGGCGCAGGCCCGCACGCGGCCCGGCCCCCAGTCGCCGGCGAGGTCCGCGTAGAAGCTGGCCGCGCCGTGGACGTGGGCCCGGGGCAGGCCCCGGCCGGCGGCGACCGCCGCGACGGCCGCGGCCGAGAGGCCGCCCGCGCCCTCAGCCGTCTCGCGGAGGCGATCGAGCAGCCCCGTGCCGTGGCGGCCGTAGCGCCGCTCGAGGTCGACGACGTGTGGCCGGCGCGCGGTCACCGGAGGATCAATCCGCGCTCCGAGGCCGCCGCGAGCAGCAGCCGGCGCTCGGCCGCGGCCACGTTGCGGCGGGTCGCCTCCAGGGCGTCGGGGATGACGAAGATCGTGTCGATCCCG
>CAWFXQ010000014.1:0-363686 GCA_963819845.1 Miltoncostaeaceae bacterium | reverse complement strand
GGAGCTCGCACGGCTTGCTCGGCCTGGTCCAGCACTGCGTCGAAGCGACCGATCCCCGGCTTTTGCGGTGAGGCTGAGCGACCCGTCGATCACGAAGATACGGTGGGTGCGGGGCGAGTCGACACGGCCTCTTGCGGCCCGGGCCGAATCGTTGCCAGAGCTCCTCGGCCACGGGGTGGCGGCGCACATTCCGAGGAGAGGGAGCAACAAGGCGAGGATGCGGGCGGCGAGCAGCAACCAGCGATCGATGCGTCGGCGATGTCGCTTCTGGGCGGATAGGAGGAACCGAATGGCGGCCCACGGCACGACCTGATATCGTTGTCGGCTGAGCAGGTAGATCAGGACCGGCACGCCGACGGCCGGCGGCCGGCACCGAGGGCCAGGAGTGGCCCAGCAGAGGCAGCGCGGGTAAGGCGAAGACCGGGCCGGCGGTCGAGGAGCGCTCATTGCGCGCCAACCCGTGTGAGTCCGTTGTCTCAGTTTCTAAAAGGCCGCACGGGCTGACCGGTGGTACTCAGTATCGAGGCCGAGGCGGCGGGATCAACGGTGGCCGCTGTGGTTGACAATTCGGCCTTGATGGCTAGGATACGCCAGTGCAACGGGCTGTAGCTCAGCTTGGCTAGAGCGCTTGGTTCGGGACCAAGAGGTCGCAGGTTCGAATCCTGTCAGCCCGACTTAGCCTAAGTAGTTAGCCGAACGCGACTTAGGCGTACCTTCCGGCGGTCGGAAGTGCGGCAAAGAGGCCCGGATAAACGGTACATGTACCGTTTTGGTCCCGCCTCGGAGCCGCACCCATGCCCAGACCTCGCAACCGCCCGCCTACCGCCTCCACAAGGCCCGCAACTGCGCCGTCGTCACCATCGACGGCAAGAACCACTACCTCGGCCCCTACGGCTCCCCCGAGAGCCACGAGAAGTACGCCCGCCTGATCGCCGAGTGGCGGCGCAACGACGGCATCCTCCCCGCCAGACCGCCACGTCCGCCAGCCGGCGCGACCCGCTGTCGGTCAACGAGCTGATCCTCGCCTACTTCCGGCACGCCCAGGCCTACTACGTCAAGGACGGGCGGCCGACCAGCGAGCAGGACAACATCCGCCAGGCCCTCCGGTTCGTCCGCCAGCCCTACGGCACGACCCCCGCCGACGAGTTCGGCCCCGGGCGCTGAAGAACGTCCGCCAGGCGATGATCGACGCCGGGCGGTCGCGGAAGTCGATCAACAAGGACGTCCACCGGATCCGGCGGATGTTCCGCTGGGCGGTCGAGAGGAGCTGCTGCCCGCCGACGTGTACCGAGCGGCTGCGCTGCGTCACTCCGCTGGCCAAAGGGACGACGGCCGCCCGGGAGACGGGGAAGGTGCCGCCGATCCCCGACGAACACGTCGCCGCTGTCCTGCCGCACCTCCCGCCGCCGGTCGCAGCCATGGTGCAGCTGCAGTTGCTGATCGGCGCCCGCCCGCAGGAAATGATCCACTTGCGACCCGTGCGACATGACCGAGGGCGACGGGGTGTGGTACTACGCCCCGTCGGTCCACAAGACCGAGCACCTCGACCGGGAGAAGTGCGTCGTGCTCGGCCCGAGGGCCATGGCCGTTCTCGCGCCGTTTCTGACCGCGACCCCGAAGCGTACTGCTTCAACCCTGCTGAAGCAGTCTGACAGTGGCGTCACGAAAGAACCCGGAAACACTGCGGCGAGGCTCCTCCGGTCGTCCGTCCGCTGGCCGTGCGAAGGCCCTGGCCGGCGCCCGGGCCCGACTGGTCCTCGGCCGGGACGCGGCCAGCGCGTTCTTCGCCACCCTGGCCCTGCGGCTGCACCCGGAGGTCGACTGGGACCTGCGACACCCTGGCCACCGACGGCCGGGTCCTGCCTACCACCCGCCGTTCGTCGCCGGCCTGAGCCCGGACGAGCTGGTCGGCGTGCTGGCCCACGAGGTGATGCACTGCGCCCTGGCCCACCCGCCCGCCGCGGTGGCCGCGACCCGGCGACCTGGAACGTCGCCTGCGACCTGGCCGTCAACCCGCTCCTGATCGCGCGCCGGGTTCACGTCTGCCCGCGGTGCCGGCTGATGCCCGGCGAGGGGACGTACGCCGACCTGGCGCCCGGCAAGTCGGCCGAGGAGTACTACGCCCTGCTCGGACGGCCCGCCGGACACCCGCGACGGGCGAGCCGACGTCCCGGCGACCGGGCGCGCCGACGCCGACCCCGGCGGGTGCGGCGAGGTGATCGACCCGGCCGGCGGTCGACCCGGCCGACGTCGCGCCAGCTGCGAGGCCGAGTGGACAGGTGGCCGTCGCCCAGGCCGAGCAGGCGGCGCACGGCCGCGGCGAGCTGCCCGCCGGGCTCGGCCGCGCGGTCGACGACGGTGCTCCACCCGCCGGCCGACTGGCGGAGCGTGCTGCGCGAGTTCGTCTCGGCCCACGCCCGCAACGACTACTCCTGGGCCCGGCCCAACCGCCGGTTCCTTGCCCAGGGGCTGTACCTGCCGGGGCTGCACTCGGAGGAACTGGGCGACGTGGTCCTCGCCGTCGACACGTCCGGCTCGGTCGGCGACCGGCGAGCTGGGCGTGTTCGCCGCCGAACCGAGGGCCTGCTGGCGGCGTTCGACTGCACGGTCACGGTCCTGTACCACGACACCGACGGTGCAGAAGGTCCAGACCTGGCAGTCGGCCGACGGGCCGCTCGTCCTCGACCCGGTCGGCGGCGGCGGGACGCCACGTCTGCGTCTTCGACTGGCTCGAGCAGCTCCGGCCTCACCCCGGCCTGCGTCGTCTGCCTGACCGACCTGGAGACCGCGTTCCCCGACCAGTCCGCCGGCCGTCCCGGTCCTCTGGGCGGTCGTCGGTTCTACGCGGCTGCTCCCCCCGTTTGGCCGCCTCGTGTCAATCGGTTCCTGATTCCCGGGTCCATTCCTGGGTCCTTCGCGCTCGTGGAGGTGACTGTGCGCACGATCGCGTCACGTTGGACGAGTTCGTGTTGACTCTGTTGGTGTCCCGCCATCTGCAGGAGGACGCGTGCGAGCGGGTTCGGGCCATCACCGACCGCCAGGCCTTTCTCCGACTGGTCCGGCTGTGCCGTTCGGCAAGTGTGCCGACGGTTCCCGGACCTGGGGCCGGTCGTCGTCCGCGTATCCCGCTGACGGAAAGGAGGTGTTGTTTGCTGACCATCCCACGTTCGGTCGCCCGGCGGTTCCGGGTGATTGCTCGAAGGTGTTCGACCAGTCGTCCCAAGGGACCCGACCCGCCTGTGGTTCTCGCTGCCCGGGAGGGCCAGGTCACTCTGTACCTCGCCCTGGGGGAAGCGGCCCTCGAATACGCAACGGGCGCCGGGTCGGGCGAGGGTCGGCTCGTCGTCCCGCTGTCGGTGCTGGCGGCAGCCGAGGGACCCGATGACGAGCCAGTCTCGTTCAGCGTTGACGGGGACAAGGGCACGGCCCGTTGGACCGAGGGTGTCGAGTCCCGGGAGGCGTCGTTCGGCGCCAGTGACCCGGGCCCGGCGGCACTCCTCCGGCCGGCCCGGTGGTCCGAACTGCCGGGTGAGTTCCTGGTCGCCCTGCACGAGGCGGGCCGCACCGCTGCCCGCGAGGCGGGGAAATACGCCCTGCATCGTCTCCAGGTCCGGGGCAAGGCCGGCCAACTCGTCGCCACCGACGGCCACCAGGCGCTGATCCAGGGCGGGTTCCGCTTCCCGTTTCCGGATGACGTGCTGGTCCCGGCGATCCCGGTGTTCGGGACGAAGGATCTCGCGGGACACCCGGTCCGCGTCGGCCGGACTGCGACGCACCTGGTGGTGACGGCTGGCCCGTGGACCGTGTGGCTGCGGATCGACAGCGACAGCCGGTTCCCGGATGTCGCCGGGGCCATCCCCGGCGCCCTGCGGCCGACGACCGTCGTGATCGCGGAAGCCGACGCCGAGGCGCTGCTCGCGCGACTCCCGACGCGAACAGGGCCGACGACGACCACGGGGTCACGCTCGATGCGAGCGGCGAGCGTGGGTTCGTTGTTCGCGAGGCAGCGAACGAGGAGGTTCCCTTACCGGGCTCGATCGTCTCCGGACCCCCAGTTCGGGTGTCGGTCGACCAGGCGCACCTGCGGCGGGCGCTGGCGCTCGGGCTGCGGACACTGCGGATTGCGGGGCCCGAGAAACCGCTGGTGGCGGCCAGTGGCGAGCGGACGTATCTGGTCGTCGCCCGCGAGTCGCCGGCCCCGTCTCCCCCGACGCCGACCACAGCCCGCTCCAGTTCGCCCGACAACTCTGTCCCCATCCCTGTGAAGGAGGACAACCAGATGAAACCTGGACCGAACGGCCACGCGACTCCCCGACCGGCCCGAGGTGCCCGCCGAGGATTCGCCGGACTTCTGGCCGAAGCCGAGAAGGCCATTCGGCACGGCCTTGAGCCGAGGCCGCGAGTCGAGCCAGCCGCGCCTGGTCTCGGCCCTCAAGGCGCGGAGAAGGAGCAGAAGGCCCTCAAGTAGGTATGGTCGAGTCTCCGAGCCCTCAACCTCGGCCCGGGGGGCGAGCGATGAGCCAGGGCATCGAGTACCTCGCCACCCGGGTCCGACAACTGGCCGATGCGCTCATCGACCTGCGGGTGCGGGTGCGCCGGGCCGTCGCCTCGGAACTGGCTCGGGCAGTCGGCGACGCCGTCGCGACGTCCTGGCGCTCGCCGGCGGTCGACCCGTCTTCGAATCGGATGACCAGCCGCCTGCGGGCCGCTCATTCACTGAAGAAGCGGACCCATGGGACGAGGCGGACGAGGAGCCACGTCCGATCCGGCAAGGCGCCGGTGCCCGTCCCGGTTGCGATGCCGTGCTCCGTCCGACCGGACCGGTTGGACGCTTCGCCGAGGCCGCGGCGATCGCCGCGGCCGCCGCACGGTTCTGGGTTGGCCGCGGAGCCCCCGGGATGGGCGGGCGTCGGGCTGGGCTGGCGGCCGGTGTCGCCGCCTGGGCCGGCGGACCGCTCGCTCGGGCGGTGGCCGCGGCGCTGGCAGCCGCCGGCGAACTCATGGCGGTCGGTAGCGCCGCTCGGCCACGCGCACGAAGCTCGGCCGCGATAAACCAGTGCGTTATCCGCCGTGGCCCGTACCAGCCCTCGGAATCCTTTGGATCGCGGGTCGACAGCCGGGCACTCCTACCCCGATCACATCGACCTGGTTTCCCCGAACTGGAGGACCGACATGTCGAATGCGAGCGTGAATGGCCGTCCACCCCGCAAACAACTGGGCGATCAAATCGACCGGCTGGACGGGATCCTGGATGGCCTGGCCAACGGACTCAACGAGGCGGTGCGCAGACGCCGTCCGGGATGGGACGCGGGCCGCACTCAAGGACCTGCTCGTCGAGGTGCTGGCCGACCCGACGGCCCGCGAACTGGTCCGTCGGGCCATCGCCCCGGACCCGGCCGGTTCCTGCGAACCGCCGGCACCCCGGGGACGGGTGACGCGTTCCTGGCGCGGGTCAAGGCCGGGATCTCGCGCGCGGCGGTCGTCGCGGGACGTGCAGTCAGCCAGGCTGCCAAGTGGATAGGGCGAACGGCGTCGCGACCATCGCGGGCCGCTCGCGACACCGCGATCCTGGCCGATCGCCGGAGCCGAAGCCGTCCGGCGAGCCCGGGCGGCCGTGCTCGTGGCGGTCCTGGCCGGCGTCGCCGTGGCGGCGATTGCCCTGACCAGCCACCCGCTGGCCGCGATCCTGAGCGGGTTCGGTGCCGCGGTGACGCGGCACGTCCAGGCCGGGTTGTGGGCACGACGCCCGCCCAGACGTCTGGCAACCTGACCGGTGACCCGCCGAAGGATGCGGTGACGTCACCGTCAACGCACGAAACGTTAACCGTGTCGTCCCGCCTTGCGGCGGGCCGAATGGTCCATTTTCGTTAGTCGTTGCCATCTGGTTACGGACTCTGAGAGACGGCTTCGAGTGCTGTTGACTCGGTTCGTTCGAGGCGGTTTCCCGAAGGCGTCGTACGCGAACTCGACCGAGCCCTGCGGCGTGCCGGTCGACGAGCCCTTGCATGGCGGTCGTCATCTGGCCGCGGTGGTCGTCGGCGTAGGTCCAGGCGGATCCCGCCGCCGGACTTCCCGTCACCTGGCCGGCGTCGTCATCTGGCGGCGTCGGTGGGTGACGGGCATGCGCACGTTTCCGTCGCGGCTCGCCCTCCGGCGTATGCTGGGCGGCATGTCCGACGTCACCCCATCCTCCGCCATCGAGCAGGGCGACCCGCACGCCGCCGAGCGAGCTGCTGCCGCTGGTCTACGACGAGCTGCGCAAGCTCGCCGCCGCGCAGGCTGGCCCAGGAGAAGCCCGGCCAGACGCTCCAGGCCACCGCCCTGGTCCACGAGGCGTACCTCCGGCTGGTCGGCGGCGAGCCGAGCCCAGCACTGGAACAGCCGCGGCCACTTCTTCGCCGCCGCCGCCGAGGCCATGCGCCGCATCCTCGTCGAGAACGCCCGCCGCAAGCAGGCCGAGCAAGCACGGCGGCGGACCGGCAGCGGGTCGATCTCGACGAGCCGACGCTCGCCGCCGCCGGCGCCGGACGACGACCTGCTCGCCCTGGACGAGGCCCTCGACCGGCTGGCCGCGCACGACCCGCCGGCGGCCGAGCTGGTCAAGCTCCGCTACTTCGCCGGCCTGACCGTCGAGCGAGGCCGCCGAGGCCCTGGGCATCTCCCGCGGCACCGCCGACCGGCACTGGGCCTACGCCCGGGCCTGGCTGCTCCGCCGAGCTGCGCGACGGCGACGAGCCGCGACCTCGAATTTTCCGTTCCGTCGCTGAGACGTCTCGCGCCGGATTCGTCGCATTGAGCGTGGAGGCACGCGCCGGCGAGCCGATCCATGACCCGAGCTGAGACCATGCTCGAGTCGATCTTCCTCGCCGCCCTGGAGCGAGCCGCCGCCGGAGCGGGCCGCGTACCTCGACGAGGCCTGCGGCGGCGACGCCGGACCTGCGCGCCGCGGTCGAGGCGCTGCTGCGCGGCCACGACCGGGCCGGCAGCTTCCTGGAACCGCCCGCCGCCGCGTCCGGCCGCCGACCGTCGACGAGCCGCCGTCACGCGAACGCCCCGGCACGGTCATCGGCCCGTACAAGCTGCTGGAGCAGATCGGCGAGGGCGGCTTCGGCGTCGTCTTCATGGCCGAGCAGACGCAGCCGGTCCGCCGCAAGGTCGCCCTGAAGGTCCTCAAGCCGGGCATGGACACGCGGCAGGTGGTCGCCCGCTTCGAGGCCGAGCGGCAGGCCCTGGCGCTCATGGACCACCCCAACATCGCCAAGGTCTTCGACGGCGGCACCACCGCCGTCGGGCCGGCCCGTACTTCGTCATGGAGCTGGTCCAGGGCGTGCCGATCACCGAGTTCTGCGACCAGAACCACCTGACGCCGCGGCAGCGGCTGGAGCTGTTCGTCCCCGTCTGCCAGGCGGTGCAGCACGCCCACCAGAAGGGGATCATCCACCGCGACCTCAAGCCGTCCAACGTCCTGGTCACGCTGCACGACGACGACGCCGGTGGTCAAGGTGATCGACTTCGGCATCGCCAAGGCGCTGGGCCAGCAGCTGACCGACAAGACGCTGTTCACCGGCTTCGCCCAGATGGTCGGCACGCCGCTGTACATGAGCCCGGAGCAGGCGGAGCATGAGCGGCCTGGACGTCGACACGCGCAGCGACATCTACTCCCTGGGCGTGCTGCTGTACGAGCTGCTGACCGGCACGACGCCGTTCGACAAGGAGCGGTTCAAGCAGGCGGCCTACGACGAGATCCGCCGCATCATCCGCGAGGAGGAGCCGCCCAGGCCGAGCACGCGGCTCAGCACGCTCGGGCAGGCGCGCGGCCATCGATCTCGGCCAACCGCCAGACGCGAGCCGGCGAAGCTGACGCCAGCTGGTCCGCGGCGAGCTGGACTGGATCGTGATGAAGGCCTGGAGAAGGACCGCAACCGCCGCTACGAGACGGCCAACGCGCTTCGCCGCGGACGTGCAGCGCTACCTGGACGACGAGCCGGTGCAGGCGTGCCCGCCGTCGGCGTGGTATCGGCTGCCGCAAGTTCGCCCGGCGGAACAAGCGGGCGCTGGCGACGGCGTCGGTCGTCGGCCCTGGCGGTGCTGCTGGCGGTGGCGGGACTGGCGACGAGTACCGTCCTGATCGCGCGGGCGCAGCAAGCGACCGAAAGACCGCAGGCGAACGGACGAGCCTCGACGACGCGCTGAGCGCGAGCGGCGTGACGCGTACTTCCACCGCATCACCCTGGCCCACCGCGAGCTGTCGGTGGACAACCTGGGCGGCGCCCTCAAGCTCCTCGACGAGTGTCCGGAAGACCTGCGCGAGTGGGAATGGCATTACCTCATGCGGCTCTGCCGGGTGGAGCCGGTCGTCCTTCGGGACAAGACCGAGGTCAACAGCCTGGCGTTCAGCCCCGACGGCGAACGCCTCGCCTCCGCGGGCGGGGACGGGGCCGTCAAGGTCTGGAACAGCAAGACGGGCAAGGTGATCCAGACGTCTCCGACGCGCACCCCGACGCTGTCGTTCAGCGTCGCGTTCCACCCCGACGGCAAGCACCTGGCCTCCGTCGGCGCCGATCAGCAGGTGAAGGTCTGGGACTTGACGACCGACCAGGAGGTGTTCGCCGGCCCGTGCGACGCCGTTCACAACGTTGGGACGGCGTATGCCGTGGCGTTCAGTCCCGGCGACGGCCGACAGCTCGCGGCGGGAAGTGACGGCGCCGTGAAGGTCTGGGACTGGAGGAGCCGTCAACTCCTGCACACCTTCCCCGGACACGCAAAGCCGCGTGCGATCAGCGTGGCGTTCAGTCGCGACGGGCGGCGCCTGGCGTCCGGGAGTGGGCCGGGAAGCGTGAAGCTCTGGGACCCGGAGGCAGGGGGCGAGCCGCTGCGCACCTTCCCCGAATCTCGCGTGCCGTCGCCGCGCTGGCGTTCAGCCCGGACGGCGGGCGGCTGGCCACGGCCAGCTTCGGCCGCCGCGTGGACGTGTGGGATACGACGACCGGCGAGCTGCTCCACACGCTCCCGCATAGCGGACTCGTTCTGGGCGTCGCCTTCAGCCCGGACGGCCGGCGCCTCGCCTCGGCTGGCGAAGACAAGGTCGTGCACGTCTGGGACGCGACGACCGGCCGGGAGGTGCTCGGCCTGCGCGGACACACCGGCATGTGCGGGTGCGTGGCGTTCAGCCCGGACGGCTGGCGCCTCGCCTCGGCCAGCATGGACGGGACCATCCGCGTCTGGGACGCGACCCCGCTCCAGGGTCACGAGGGGCAGGAAACCCTGACCTTCACGCGACACAGCGATGAAGTCTGGAGCGTGGCGGTCAGCCCCGACGGCCAGAAGATTGCTTCGGCCGGCTGCGGGCATGCCCGTCAAGGTCTGGGACGCGCAGACCGGACAGGTGAGCGTCCGAGTTCAGCGGCCACACGGGTATCGTCTTCTGCGTGGCCTGGCAGCCCGACGGCCAGCGGATCGCCTCCGCCGGCCTGGACGGTGAGCTGCTTACGGTCAAGGTCTGGGACGCACAGACCGGACGGGAAGTCTTCGAGCTCCCGCGCGGGCCGGAGGAGTACTTCGCCGTGGCGTTCAGCCCCGACGGCCGATACCTGGTCACGGGGAGAGCGAACGGGACCGTGCAAGTCTGGGACGCGCGAGACCGGCCAGCACGGTCGGCACGCTCGGCACCCACGACCGGCAGGATCCGGGGAGTGGTGTTCAGCCGCGACGGCGGGCACCTGGCTTCGGCGAGCGGCGACGGGAAGGTGAAACTGTGGGACGCGACCCGCCTGGAGGAGAAACAAGAAGCCCGCCACACCCTCGACGCGCAGAACCGCGGCCCGGGTTTGACCGTGGCGTTCAGCCCGGACGGCCGGCGCCTGGTGACGGGAGGCGAAGAGAACACCGTCAAGATCTGGGACGTGGAGACCGGCCAGGAGCTGAAAACCCTCCGAGGGCACAGTGGGGACGTCTGTGCCGTGGCCTTCAGCCCCGACCCCGGTGGCCGGTGGGTCGCCTCGGCGGGTGAGGACAGCACCGTGAAGGTCTGGGACAGCCACACCGGAAAATTGCTCCGCAACTTCCGCGGCCATACCGGCCTCGTCAGCAGCCTGGCGTTCAGCCTCGACGGCCAGACGCCTGGTCTCGGGAAGCCGCGATCACACGGTCAAGGTCTGGGACGTGACGCAGTTGGAAGAAGTGCCTGATCGATAACGAATCCGCCGGCCGGACGGACCGACAGGCCGTCCGCAGCCCCGTTACGCTCACAGAAAGCGATGCAGTCATGCTCACACTCTCAAGAACCGCCCCGCGGCGCGGCTTCACGCTGATCGAGCTGCTGGTCGTCATCGCCATCATCGCCATCCTGATCGGCCTCCTGTTGCCGGCGGTGCAGAAGGTCCGCGAGGCCGCCAACCGGATCAAGTGCGCCAACAACCTCAAGCAGCTCGGCCTGGCCGCCCACAATTATCACGACGCGCATGGGCATCTGCCGCCGGGCATCGGCTATACTCCGCTTGCCGCCAGCGGCGTGTGGGGCCAGCACTTTTTCCACTTGCTGCCGTACCTCGAGCAAGACAACCTCTATCGCAGCGCCCTGGGCCCTGTGCCATTCCCAACTGGACCGATCACGATGTATTGTCCGGGCAACAACAACGTCTACAGCCAGCCGGTGCCGGTCTTCCTTTGCCCTTCGGATCCCAGCGTCGGTCCGGGCGGCGTCGTGACGGTCAATGGGGTTTCGTTCGGGCGCGTCCTGTTACGCGGGCAACAGCCAGGTGTTCTCCCCCATCCCTGGCGATCCGCAGGGCAAGACGCGCCTGGCCGACATCACAGACGGCACTTCGAACACCATTCTCTATGCCGAGAAATATGCTCGCTGCAGCAGCACCAGCATGTCGCTGGACGGCGGCAGTTTGTGGGCCTACTGCGCGTTCCGCGGACCTCGACTTGCCGCCGCCCATGAATCCTCCGGGCAAACCGTTCAACGCCGGGGTTTGCGATCGCCGGATCCTTGGCGAGCCCAACGCCATCGGCCCCGGGTCGAAATTTCAGGTCCAGCCCACTCCGTTTCTGGGCAACTGCGATCCGACCCGGGCCGCGACGGCTCACGCCGGCGGCATGCTGGTTGGCCTGGCCGACGGCAGCGTCCGCACGCTGGCCCCGAGTATGAGCGGCGACACCTGGTGGGCCGCCGTGACGCCCTCGGGCGGCGAAGTGCTGGGCTCGGATTGGTGAAATTGGTTGGCAGGACGGTTTGAAAAACCGTCCTCGTGAAAGCAAAGAAGCGGCCGGTGGGGTCCTTACCGCCAAGCAAGCCCCTCACCGGCCCGGCACCGCCCCGGCGCTCGGTCTGCGCGCCGGGAACGATGTCTCTCCATTGTATCGCAGACCAGTCTTCCCAAGGAGTCTTTGCCATGCGTATGTCATCCTGGCTGCGATCCGCACGTTCCCTCCTCGTGCCGTCCGGCACCGAGAAAGGACATCATCCCACTCGGCTCCGTAAGCGGGCCATGGCCGCCCAGTTGAGCGTCGAACGGCTGGAGGACCGGACCGTCCCCAGCACCTTCACGGTCGGGAACCTCGCCGACAGCGGCCCCGAATCGCTGCGGCAGGCGATCCTCGACGCCAACGACAACCCCGGCGCCGACCTGATCCGCTTCGCCCCCGCGGCTCGTGACGGCACCATCACCTTGACCAGCGGCCAGCTGAGCATCACGGACGACCTGATCCTCGACGGCCCGGGAGTCAATCGTTTGACCATCAGCGGCAACGATGCCAGCCGCGTCTTCAGCGTCAGCGGCAGCGCGACCGACGTGGAGATCCGCGACCTGACCATCGCCAACGGCCGGGCCACCGACGCCACGGTGGTGGGCCCCTTCGGCCCCGTCACCCTGGGCGGGGGCCTGCTCAATACGGGCGCCCGTGTCGTCCTCTCCCACGTGACCATGGACAACAACCAGGCCGTCGGCCCCATCGCCCAGGGCGGCGCCATCGCGAATGTCTCCGGCGCCACCCTGGTGGTCACGGACAGCACCTTCACGGAGAACCGGGCCGCCGGCACCATCTTCGGGTCGGCCGGTGCCATCGTGAGTGACGGCGGATCGGTCCTGGTGCTCGACCACAGCACCTTCACGGGCAACCAGGCAACCGCGAGTCTCGGCGCCGGTCCCGTCATCATCCAAGGCAACGCCGTGGGCGGCGCCGTCAAAAATTCAGGCGGCAGCCAGGCGACGGTGTTGCACACCACCTTCGCGGGCAACCTGGCGCGGGGGCAACGGGGCCGACGGCGGGCCCGGCCAGAAGGGCGGTGACGGCGGCTTTGGCGTGGCCGGCGCCCTCGAAAATGCGTACTACAGCTTAGTTGGGCCGTCCGCCTCCTCGACCATGACCGTGGCATACTGCACGTTCCTCGCTAACCGAGCCCTCGGCGGCACGGGCGGTACGGGCGGTACGGGCGGGGCCGGTGGTAATGGCCGTGGTGGCGCAGGGGGCGTCATCAGCAACGCCGGCTCGACCCTCACGATCAGCCACAGCACATTTCTCGGCAACCAGTCCCTCGGCGGCCGCGGTGGCAACGGCGGCGTGGGCGGTAATGGCGGTGCCGGCGGCCCCGGCACGGGCGGTGTCATCAACAACTCCAACCCGACCGGCGGGATCCTTGTCCGCGCGACCCTTCATGTCAGCGATAGCCTGTTCCACGGCAACGAAGCGATCGGCGGCGCGGGCGGCAACGGCGGCAGCGGCGGGAACGGCGGCGCCGGCGGCGTTGGCCAGGGGGGCGGCCTGAGTAATCACGTTCTCTGATTGGGACGTCCGCGACAGTTTGTTCGTCTTCAACCAGGCCACCGGCGGCGCCGGCGGAGACCGAGGCAGCGGCGGCCTCCTGGGCGGCACCGGCGGGGCCGGCCGTGGTGGCGGCCTCATCAATCGTGAACGGGTCGATCGGCACCCTCTCCGACTCGACGGTCGTCCTGAACCGGGCCACCGGCGGCGCCGGCGGCTTGGGCGGCAACGGCGGCAACGGCCAGGGCGGCGGCGTCTTCAACGGCGGGCCCTCCCCACAAGGCACGCCGAGCCTCACGCTCCTGCGCAGCCTCGTCGCGCTCAACCGGGCCGACGGTGGCGCCGCGGGGGACGGCGGCAGCGCCGGCCTGGGCCAGGGCGGCGGCCTCTACCTCACGCCGGGCGGGATCGCGTGCGCCGACCTGGTGACGGCCATCTTCGCCAACGACGCCTCCACCAGCGACGACGACGTGTTCGGGGACCTCGAACTTAGTTAAGGCTGGCGGCAAGACTGGCACCGGCATGCAAGACCGCCTGAGCGGCTTGCACCGCCCGGTGACAAGTGGGGATTCAGCAAAGTGGCCGAGACCCAGTCCGCCCAGGAGAACCACTATGCCCGGGCACGTGTTCATCGTCCGAGGCGACCTCCGGCGGCTCGCATGCGATGCCTGGCTGATTCCGTGCAGTCGCCGCGCCATTTCCCCCGGGAATGAGTGGTTCCTGCCAGGCCGGGAGGCTCTCGACAATGCGTCATTGCAACCAAGGACGGCTTCGCCAGCAGGTCGATTTTCTGCGGCGTCAGTTTCTGCGAGAAAACGGGGGAATACCCTGAGTTCCGCCGCACCAATCCCAAGCACGGGCAGGCTGTTGCGAGGGGTGTATTTGCACCGCCCGTGCCGCGTCGGCGGTTCAACGTCGGGATTGCCCTCGGATTGGCCGTTCCATCTGAAGCCGTGAACCCATTACAACCGGCGCGTACCTTGAGGCTACCCCGGGGGGGGATACGAGACACGAGCGCGTTTCTCCCTGGTAACGGCATCCACACTTCACCCGGAGACCCCTGCTCGCCCGAACGGACGCGGTCGCTCCGCGACCTCCAGGTGACGCCGGCCGATCTTTGTGTTTGCTACGTCGCCGTCACAGGCGTCTTTTAATCTCTTCTGGCAACGAATCGTGGCGCGGTTGCCCGTAGCGTATGAATTCGAAGTTCGGGAGGTCATCCGGCTTCGGGTCACAGGATGCTCATGAACGGACTTCCGCCATGCCGTCCGACGGGGACAGGTAGAGTTGGGAAGAGAAAACAATGGGATCGGGCAGAGTCCACCCGCGTGACCTCCTTCGCGAGTAGACCCGCGCAAGGCCGAGTTGGTGAAGCTCCGGTTCTTCGCCGGGCTCACCGTCGAGCAGGCCGCACGAGCACTCGGCATCGCCACCTCCACCGCCGACGAGGACTGGGCCTACGCCGGTCCTGGCTTCGGCTCGCCATCGGCGGGCGGACGGCGGCCTAACGAAGAAAAAAATCGGATTCCGCCGGGTGATCTCCGCCACTTCTCGCACTGTGCTCCGGGCGGGATTCGCCCGCCAGGGGACACGCCATGACCAGCCCGAAGCCGACGAGGAAGCCATCTTCAAGGCCGCCCGCCGGCTGGCCGCGGGGGACGACCGGCGGGCCTACCTGGACCGGGTCTGTGGCGGAGACGAGGCGCTGCGGGGGCGCGTGGAGGAGCTCCTGCGAGTGGATGAGGAGGATCAGAGCTTCCTGGCCGCCCCCGCTCTCGGACCGGTCGCGACGACCGACCAGCCGGCCGCCGAACGGCCCCGGCACGGTGATCGGCCCGTACAAGCTGATGGAGCAGATCGGCGAGGGCGGGATGGGGCTGGTGTTCGTCGCCGAGCAGCACGCAGCCGGTCCGCCGCAAGGTGGCCCTGAAGGTCATCAAGCCGGGGATGGACACGCGGCAGGTGGTCGCGCGGTTCGAGGCCGAGCGGCAGGCGCTGGCCCTGATGGACCACCCGAACATCGCCAAGGTGCTCGACGGCGGGCGCGACCGACCGCGGGCCGGCCGTACTTCGTGATGGAACTGGTCAAGGGCGTGCCGATCACCGACTACTGCGACGCAGCACCGCCTGACCACCGCGGGAGCGGCTGGAGCTGTTCGTCGCACGTCTGCCAGGCGGTGCAGCACGCCCACCAGAAGGGGGTCATCCACCGCGACCTGAAGCCGTCCAACGTCCTGGTCACGTCGCACGACGGCACGCCGGTGGTGAAGGTGATCGACTTCGGCGTGGCCAAGGCGATCGGCCAGCAGCTGACCGACAAGACGGTGTACACGCGGTTCGCCCAGATGGTCGGGACGCCGCTGTACATGAGCCCGGAGCAGGCCGGGCAGAGCGGCCTGGACGTGGACACCCGGACCGACATCTACGCCCTCGGCGTGCTCCTGTACGAGCTGCTGACCGGGACGACGCCGTTCGACAAGGAGCGGCTGCAGGCAGGCCGGGTACGACGAGATCCGGCGGATCATCCGCGAGGAGGAGCCGCCCAGGCCGAGCACGCGGCTGAGCACCCTCGGGCGCGGCCGCCGCGACGGTCGTCGGCCGACCGCGGGAGCCGACCCGCGGAAGCTGAGCCGGCTCTGTCCGCGGCGAGCTGGACTGGATCGTGATGAAGGCCTGGAGAAGGACCGCAACCGCCGCTACGAGTCGGCCAACGCGATCACTTGTCGCTCGTGACCACGACCGTCACGCGCACGCTCTCGCAGGCGCGGGCAGCGTCGAGCAGGTTGACAGTGCCCATGACGTTGACGGCGTACGTCTCGGCCGGGGCGGCATACGAGGGGCGCACGAGCGCACTGCGCGGCCAGGTGGAGCACGACCTCGGGGCGGTGCCCGCAAGCGCCCGCGCAGGGCGCTCCGCGTCGCGGACGTCACCGATCGCGCTCGCCATGCCGTCCGCCGACGTCGGCGGCCTCGAACAGGCTCGGAGTCGGTGGCCGGCGCGCAGCGCGTATCCCGCAGACTTCGGCGCCCATGCGCTGGAGCCAGGCCGCCAGCCAGCTCCCCTTGAAGCCGGTGTGACCGGTCATAAGACGCGGCGGCCGCGCCAGAAAGCCGGGTCGACCTCGGCCGCTCGATGCGGCGGTCGGCATCGTCGCGGGAGTCTAGGCCGTCCGACGGTGACCCGCTCAGCCGAGGCCGGCCGCCAGCAGGCGGGCCAGCTGGTCCCGCCGCACCGCCTCGACGCCCAGGGGGAGCAGGGTCGGGCGGCCGCAGACTCAGGCCAGACGCGCGAGCGGAAGGACAGGACGCGCGGCTGGAGGCGCGCCGGCGGGGCTGCCGCCAAGCGCCACCCGCAGCGGCCGCCGCAGCGCCTGCCGCCACGCGCCGAGCACCGAGGCCACGGTCGTCTCGACCTCGGACGCGAAGATCTTGGTCACCGACGCGCGCCGCGCCCGCTCCGGCCGGCCCGTCCTCCAGCCGCTCCATCGCCTCGACCGCCATGCGGCCGGCGTCCGCGGCGAAGAGGTAGTCGCGGATGGTGTCGAGCGGGACGTAGATCGACACCGGCTCGCGCCGCAGCGCCGCCCGGCCGACGTGCGAGATCAGGCCCTGCGGCTTTCGACAGGCTCTGCCCGGGGCCGTAGAGGTTCGAGAAGCGGCCGATCAGCAGGTCGACCGAGCAGCCTGCGCGCGAAGCGCGCGGAACAGCGTCCTCCTGGGCGAGCTTCTCGTGGCCGTAGGGCGCGAGGCACCCCGTCGGCGACCGCTCGTCGAACGGCGGCGGCGCCGGGCTCGCCGCGTAGACGCCGCCCGCGCGACGAGGCGAAGAAGAGCGAGCCCGCGCCGCGCCAGCGCCGGGGTCGTCGGACAGCCGGCGCGCGAGCGCGTCGAGGAACCGCGCGGACCAGCAGCGCGTCTCCCGCGCCAGCGCCTCCGGCGACGTCGCGACGACCCCCGCGCCCGCGCACCACATCAGCCGCCAGGGCTCGCCGGTCGCGCGCCGCCCGATCGAGGAAGCGCCCGGCCTCCCGCTCGAGCGCCGCGGCCGCGGTGTCCTCGTCGCCCCAGCCGATCGGGCCCGGGGTCGCCACGACCGCCAGCCGCCGCGCGCGTCGAGCGCCCGGCACGACCTGGCGGCCGAGCAGCCCGCCGCCGCCGACCACCCAGGTGAGCGTCGCCGTCCGTCACCGGTCCGCGCGCACGGCGGGCTGCCGGCGCGGACGTCTCCGGGCGACCGGGCCGCGTCGCGGCGGCGACGTCGCGCCCCAGCGGCCCGCTCGGCCGGGTCGCTGACCACCAGGTAGAGCGGCTTGCCCATCGCGCTCTTGGCGGCGATCCCGAGGTACTCGGCGACGACGCCGAGCGAGAAGAGGGTCGCGCCCGCGGTCACCAGCAGGACCACCATGACCGACGTCCAGCCCTGCACCGGGACCTCGTCGGTCAACTTCGCCCAGAGCACCCAGGCGAGCACCACGAGCGCGCCGAGGCTCAGGAGCGCGCCGAACAGCGCCACCAGCCGCAGGGGGCGCGTCCCGGAGGTGAGCACGAGGCGCCAGAAGTGCGAGGCGAGCCGCCGCGTCGAGTACCCGGATGGCCGGCCCCGCTCCTCCCGCATCCTCACCGGGCAGACCGCCGTGCGGTTGACGACCCACGTGAGGGCGACGTCGAGGTAGACGCTCTCGCCGCAGTAGGCGGCCAGGCCGCGGCCGACCTCGCCGAGCACGAGCCGGAAGCTGTGGAAGTGCTGCAGGCCCCCGGCGCCCAAGACGCGGGCGACGCCGTGCGCCACGCGGCTGGAGACGTTGCGGAAGGCGCGTGTGCGGCGAGGCGTTGGTCGGCGCCGCGTACACCAGCGGCGAGGCGCGTGGCGAGGGCGGTGTCGAGCATGACGCCGATGGCCGCCGGGTCGTGCTGGCCGTCCTCGTCCATCGTGACGATCCAGTCGGCGCTGGTGCTCGCCATCCCCGCCAGGGTGGCGGCGTGCTGCCCGAAGTTGCGCGCGAGCCAGACCGGCCGCACGTAGGCGTAGCGCTCCGCGAGGGCGCGGATCGCGACGTCCGAGCGGTCCGGCCCCGAGTCGTGGACGAGGACCACCTCGCTCACGCGGAAGCGGTGCCCGCCGCGGCGTCAGCGCCGGCGCGGCGTAGCCTGTCGAGCTCCTCGAGCAGCACGGGGAGCGTGGTCTCGCCGCGATAGACCGGCACCACGACCGATCGTGTGGTCGCGCGGCGGTCGGCCCGGGTGCACGCTCCGGGCGCATGCTAGCGGGCGGAGCCGGGGCCGCGCCGCGGAGCGCGGCGACATCGGTTAGTCCTTCGGGTGCCGAAGCCGCCACGGGCACTCGTGGCTGGGATCTGCGGTGGGGGGTCGCGCCGGCGGCGCTCTGGGTCCTTGGGGCCCGACGATCGCCCACGCAGTGCGCGGCGGGTCGCTCGAGCGCTGCCTCAAGGACTACTACGCGCCCGACCAGTACTCCGTGCTGGGGATCGCGAGGAACGCCGAGGACGGCTCGGCGGTCTACTCGATCCCTTCTCCGCGCTCGGGCAGAGCCTCTACCCCGCCGAGTACTACCGCCTGCTCGGGAAGGCTGCCGCGCTGACCGACACGTCCGTCGTCTGGTCGTGGAACGTCCTGGGTTTCGTCGCGTCGTGCCTCCTGATCGCGCTCTCGGTCGTCTGGGCGCGGAGGCTCGCGCCCGGGCTCGTCCGCCTGGGTTCTCGCCCCGCCCCCTTTCTGATCGGGACGCTCTCCTGGTGGGCCGGCGGCTCGTGGCTCTACACGTCGGGGTTTGCCGTCTTCTGGCCGCCGTTCGCGAGCCTCTACAGCCCCGGCGCCGAGGCCCCCGCCCTGCTGCTGCCGGGTGTCTCGCTTCTGGCCCTCCTGACGGCGCTGGGCGAGCAGGGGCGGCGGCGCGTGGCCTGGGCCGCCGGCGCCGGCATCGCCCTGGGGCTCACCCTTCAGGTCCACGCGAACATCGTCGTCTTCGGCCTCGTCGCGTCAGCGCTCGTCGTCGCATGGGACGACCTCCTGCGCTTCGCCAGCACCCCGCGCCGCCGCGCGGCGGCGGCCGTTGCGGCGGCGCTGCTTCTGATCGCCGCACTCGCGCCGGATCGGAGCGTCGGGCCGCGCCTCGCCGTGCTGCTCGTCGCCGTCCCGTGCTCGTTCTTACCGACGGCGGCTGGAGGCGCGAGCGTGGCCCGCTCGTCATGGCTGCCGCTGCGGCCGCGATCGCCGCGAGCGCCCCGCTCTCGGCCCGGCTTGCGTCGAGATCCTCTGCGGGGAGGGTACCTCTACGACCGGCAGGCGTCCGTCGGACGCTTCGACGTCGAACTGCCCCTCGTGCCGGTGCTCGTGCTGTGGCTGCCGCTCTGGCTGCTCGTCGCAGGAGCCGTCGCTGGCTCGCCCGTCATCGCGGCGCCGAGGCCCATCCGGCGTGGCTGCCATCCTGGCGGGGGTGGCGAGCGCCGCGGCGATACTCACCGTCGCCGGACGGCTCGGTGCGGTCGGTCTCGAATGGCACCGGTTCCTCGTCTACGGCGCCTTCTTCGTGGCCATGGCCGCCGTCCCAGGCCTCTGGCTGATGCTGCGCGACCGGGGCGAACCGCCGGAGCAGCTCATCGGCGTCGTGCTGGCGGCCGGCCTCGTCGCCACGCTTCCAACGACGAGGGCCTTCGTCGACGCCCAGCGCGGCGCCGTGGCCTGCATCCTCCGGCAGGAGGCGGAGGCCTTCGCCAGCATCGGCCGCGTCGCAGGACGCGACCGCGTCGTCCTTCTCGACCGCTGCTTCATCCCCGGGCCGTTCCGGGTCTACTCGGGCGCCCGCACCATGTTCGTCAACCTCGGCATCGCCGTGCCCCGGACCAGGACCTAGTGCTCGCCGAGCTCGGTCTGATCCGGGCCGGGGTCCTGCCCAGCACGGCCAGCTGCGCGAGATCGGGGTCACGAGCTTCCTGACGAACACGCTGTGTGCGGGGGTGCCGCGGCGCAGATCGCCGCTCGCTTTGGCCGCCCGGTGGCGTTGGTCCCCCTGCGCCGCGGCGAGGAGCTCGGCTGCCGCCGGGTCTCGTGTACGAGCTCTACGACCTCCCCGCACCGAGGCGCAAACCGCGGGGAGTGAAACGGCCGACTCTGGCTAGGCTCGCCGACGTGACGACGGCCTGGCCGGAACGCCTCGGGGCGCTGCTCCCCTCCGCGGCGGCCGTCGGCCGCCGCGCACGCGCCCTGCTGCTCAGCCGGACGGCCCTCGAGGCGGTCACGGTGCTGGTGGCTGGTCGGGGCCCTGGCCGTGCTGATGACCTGGCCGCTCGCGACGAGCTTCGACTCGCACATCACCGGGGCGGGCAGCGGCGGGGACCCGAGCGGCTACGTGTGGGACTACTGGTACAACGCGGACGCACGGCCTGCGCTCTGGGGACGAGCCGTGCAGGAGATCGTGAGCGCCCCCTTCGGGCGACGTGCCCGGCTCGGTCAACGCCCCGCTACTCGCGCGTCGGGCCGGCCTGGCTGGTCGACGCAGCGCGGCGTCGCCCGATCGCGGCCTACAACGTGTCGCGCTCCTCGGCCTGGCCCTGAGCGGCGCGTCGATGTACCTGCTGGTCCGCTGGCTGGGCCTGGGGATCGGGCCGCCGCTCTGGGCCGGGGTGTCGTTCGTCGCTCTTCCCCTACGAGCTGATCCGGGCGACCGGCCACTGCCCGCTCGCCCAGCTCGGCCTGCTTCCCGCTCCTGTTGATGGCGTGGCTCCACTGGGTCGAGCGGCCCGGGTCGCGGTCGGGCCGTGTCGCTCGCGCCGCCATGGCCTTCGGCTGGCTGACCAACCCCTACTACGGCGTCGCATGGCATCGTCATCGTGGCCGGTCGGCGGCCATCGTGGGCTCGTCGCGGGCGATGGCGCGACGGGGCCTGGCGCACGGCCGCCGCCGGGCCGGAGAGCCGTCGTGCGCGCACGGCGCGCTGCTGGTCGGCGCTGCCGCTGGTGGCGCTGCTCCTCTCGTCGCGCGGACGCGGTCGAGGACACCTTCAGCGCGACGCGGGCCGAGCTGGACGCTCTACGGCGCCCGCCTCGAGCGACTACGTCCGACCCCTGGTGAGCAACCCCGTCTGGCGACTCTTCGGCGATCCCTTCCCGAGCGCCAGGGCGAGCGGATCAACTACCTGGGCCCGGTCACGATCGTCCTGGCCGCTCGTCGGGGCTCGCGCCGCCCTGCTCCTGCGCGGCGGGTCGGCGGCCCGCGGCCGCGCTCGCCGCGCCTCGGCTTCCCGCTGGTCGTCGTCCTGGTCTGGTTCAGCCTCGCCTGCCCAGACCTGGTCGGGGCGTCGCATCGACATGCCCGCCTCGCTCGTCTTCGACGTGCTGCCCTTCCTGCGGGCGTTCGCCCGCTTCGCGCCCGCGGTGATGGCGGTGGCCGTCGTGCCTCGGGGCCGTCGGGCTCTGGGCGCTCATCCGACGGCGCAGCGAGTCGCGCGGATGTCGATCATCGTCGCGGTGCTGATGGTGACCGCGATCGAGCTGCCGCCGCCCTCCCGATCGCTCGCGCCCAGCCGGCCACCGTGACGGCCGCGCGCCGGCCGACGTGCCCGCCTGGGCGCTGGCTCCGGCGACCACGAGCCGACCGACGAGATCGTCTTCGAGATGCCGGGGCGCGCCAACGAGCAGATCGAGCGCTACTTCATGTACGGCCAGCTCGTCCACGGGCACCCGATCCTGAACGGCAACCTCTTCCCCGGGCAGCTCGGCACGACTTCGTGAACCAGGTCGGGCTGACCGAGTGGCCGAACAGCGCCCGCTGGCTGCGGGCGCTCGGCGTCGACCGGGTGACGGTCAACCCCTGGGCCTACGGCATCGCCGGGCATGCGCCGCGCCGATCCCCCGCCCCGCCGCCGGGCTACGCGCTGAGCGCACCTTCGCCGACGGCAGCGCCGTCTGGCGGGTCACCGCGCCGCCGGCGGACGCCGTGCCGGTGTTCCGGCGCCAGGGCTGGGCCGCGCCAGGAGTTCCACCCCGGACGGGCGGCTGTGGCGCTGGATGGACGACGAGGGCCACATCACCGTCGTCGCGCGCGGAGCCGGGGCGTCTACCGGATGTCCTTCGAGTCCGCGGGCTCGACCTGGCCGCGCCGTACCCGCTCGAGGTCGACGGGCCCCGACGGCGGCGTGACAGCAGGTCGTGGTGCGCGGCGAGCGCGGGTGGCCGTCACCGTACGGACCCCGGCGAGAGGGGCGAGGTGGTGATCCGCAACCTCGGCCCCCGCGGCGCGCCAGATCACACCCGAGGACCCGCGCGCTCGGTGCTCCGTGATGGTGCAGCGAGCCGGCGCCTCGAGCGCCGTCGTGCGGGCCCGGTGACCGTCGCCGCCGCGGACGACGCGGCGCCCGCAGCGCGATTGGGTGCCGGGTTTCGACCCACCCGTGCTGATCGAGACGATCCTGGTGCTCGCGGCTTCGGGCCGCTGGCCGTCGCCGTCACCTGGCCGCTCGCCGCGGAGTTCTCGACCCGGATCACGGGCGAACGGCGGCGGCGGCGACGCCGCAGGCTACGTCTGGGACTTCTGGAACAGCGGCGACGACGGGCTGACGCCTGTGGGGCCTGGCGGTCTACGACGAACCTGGCGCGCCCCGTTCGGGCGCGAGTACCCGGCTCGGTCAACGCGACCCTCCTGGTGAACATGGGGCCGGGCGTGGCTCGTCACCGAGATCGCGGACCCGATCGCGGCCTTCAACATCGTCGCGCTGTCGGCCGTTGGCGCTGACGCGGGGCGTCGATGTACCTGCTCGTCCGCTGGCTCGGCGTCAGCGCTGGGCCGCCGCCTGGGGCGGGTTTGCGCTGACCCTCGCGCCGTACCTCGTCAACCGCGTCGCCTCCGGACACCCGGTCCTGATGCACCTGGAGTGCTTCCCGCTGCTCTGATATGGCCGGCCTCTACTGGACCGAGCGCCCACCCCTGCGCCGGGCGGCGCTCTTCGGCGCGGCCTGGCTCTTCTGCTGGCTGAGCAACCCCTACTTCGGCGTCGCCGGCGGGCTGATCTTCGCCGTGCTTCGTCGCTCTGGGTCGGCTGCGGTGCGCTCCGGCGCCGGGGCGCTGCGCGCAGCGCTGGCCGGCGCGTCGGGCGGAGGCGGCCGCCGCCGGCCGCTGATCGTCGTCGTGCCGATCTACGCCCTCTACCTCTCCTCGCGGGGCGAGGTCGAGCTTCTCTTCACACGCCAGAAGTTCGAGCTGCTCCTCGTACTGGCGCGCGGCTCGACGACTACGTCCGCCCGCCTCGGCGACAGCGTCGTCTGGAACTGGGTCGGCAACCCGTTCGCCTCGTCTCGGGCGGCGAGAGGGTGCGCGTACCCCGGGGCCGCCACGATCGTGCTGGCCATCGTCGGGATCGTCGCCGCGCTCGGGCGTCTCGGTGCCGGGCTGTGCGCCGCGGATGCGCACGGCGGCCCTCGATCGCCCTTGTTCATCGTCCCGCTCGATCGCCCTCTGCAGCCTGGCGAGCCCGCAGCGCTTCCTGGGGGTCGACGCTCCACCTGCCGGCCGAGCTCATCTTCGAGCGTCGTCCCCTTCATCCGCGCCTTTGCGCGTCTCAGCGTGGCCGTCGTGGTCCGGTGCTGGCCGTGGCGGCAGTCGGGGCCTGGTTCCTCATCCGCGGCCGCTCGCTCGCGGCGCGCGGTCGCATCGTCGCTCGCCGCCATGGCCTTCGTCGCGCTCGAGGCGCCAGGACCGACCTGCCGCTGCCGAGCGCCCAGCCGGTCGTCGTCGAGGGCCGCAGCCCGGGCGACGTGCGACGTGGCGCTGGCTCGCGTGACCGGCCGACCGACGAGATCGTCTTCGAGATGCCCGGGCGCCCGAACGAGCCGCTCGAGCGCGTACTTCATGATCGGCCAGACCGTCCATGGGCATCGCATGACCAACGGCAGCCTCGTGCTGGGGAGCCTCGGCCAGGACTTCCAGAACCTCGTCGGCGATCCGCGCCAGCCCGACCGCGCAGGTGGCTCGCCTCGGCAGGCGTGCGACCTGCTGACCGTGAGTCCCTGGGCGTACGGGTCGCCGACCAGCCGCCGCCCTGGATCCCGCCGCGCCCCTCCGCCGGCTTCGCCATGGAGGCAGAGCTTCGAAGACGGCAGCGCGATCTGGCGCGTCACGGCGACGCCAGCGGACGCGGTCCCGATCTTCCGCACGCAGGGGCTGGTGGGCGCCGGAGCGCTTCCCGACGGCCGCATCTGGCGCTGGATGGACGACGAGGGCCACGTGACGTCGTCGCCCGCGAGCCGGGACGCCACCGCATCACATTCCGCGACCGCGGGCTGGGCACGGCGCTCGCAGGACCCTCGAGTTCCGCGGTGGCCGGAGGCTATCGCGGCGCAGGTCGCGACCGGGCCCGAGAGCGGCTCGTCGCCTTAGACGCTGCCGCTCGGGCCGGGCGCAACGACATCGTGGTCGCGAACCTCGGCCGCCCGGCGGAGCGGATCTCCGCCACTGGACCCGCGCATCGTCTCGGTCAGGATGTCGGAGTGGGACGTCCGCCGGCTCGGGTGACCCCCCGCGGCCGCATTCGCGTACCGTTGACGACGACAGTGGCCCCCTCACTCGCCGCCCCATCGCTCGGCCGCTACGGGCCCGCTCTTCCGCAACCTCGTGCGGCGGGAGGTGCGCCAGCGCTACAAGGGCTCGGTCCTGGGCCTCGCGCTGGACGCTCATCACGCCGGCGATCATGGTCGGCGCGTACTCGCTGGTCTTCAAGTTCCTGCTGCGCATCCAGATCGAGTACTACGCGCTCTTCCTGTTCGTGGGCCTCACCGTGTGGACGTTCTTCCTCGGCGGCGCGCAGGTCGCCTCGCGCAGCCTGGTGTCCAACGCGAGCCTCGTCACGAAGGTGCGCTTCCCGCGCGAGATCGTGCCGCTCGCGGCCATGACGGGCAACGCCTTCACGGCCGGCGCGATGCTCGTCGTGGCCCTGCCGCTCTGCATGCTCCTGAGCGCCGACTCGCTGCTGCCGCTGCTGGCCCTGCCGGGGCTGGTCGTGCTGCTGGCGATGCTTCACCGCCGGCTTCGGGCTCGCGGTCGCCGCGCTCAACGTCTACTTCCGCGACGTCGAGCACATCCTCACCGCGATCGCGCTGCCGTGGATCTTCGTGAGCCCGGTCTTCTACACCTTCGACACCGTGCCCGGGCCTGCAGCGGCGACAACGCGTGGGTCGGCGGCCTGCTGCACTGGGGAACCCGATCGCGCCGTTCATCATCGCGATCCAGGACGCGCTCTTCTTCGGCGTGTGGCCGGCCTGGGGCGACGTCGTCTACTCGCTCGTCGCCGGCCGCGCTCGCCCTGTGGCTCGGCTGGCGGCTGTTCCGGAGGCTGGAGCGCGAGATGGCGGTCGAGCTCTGATGGCCCTCGAGCCGGGCCGCATCCGCCTGCGCGGCGTGTCGCGCACCTTCCGCATCCTCCACGAGCGCAACCTGACGCTGAAGGAGACCGCTCCTGCGGCGCCGGCGCACCGACGCCACCGAGCTCTGGGCGGTGCGCGACGTCGACCTCGACGTCGCGCCCGGGCGAGGCGCTCGGCGTCATCGGCCAGAACGGCTCGGGCAAGAGCACGCTGCTCAAGCTGCTGGCCGGCATCATCCCGCCGCACGCCGGGACGATCGAGATCGGGGGCTCGGTGGCCTCGATGCTCGAGCTCGGGCGCCGGCTTCCACCCCGACTTCACCGGGCGCGAGAACGTCTACATGAACGCCTCGATCCACGGGCTCTCGGAGCGCGAGGTCGACGAGCCGCCTCGACGAGATCGTCGGCTTCGCCGAGCTCGAGGAGTTCATCGACATGCCGGTGCGCACCTACTCGAGCGGCATGTCAGATGCGCCTCGCCTTCGCCGTCGCCTCGCACGTCAACCCCGACGTGCTGCTGCTCGACGAGGTGCTGGCGGTGGGCGACGAGGCCTTCCAGCGCAAGTGCTTCGGCCGCATCTTCGACTTCCGCCGCCGCGGCGGCACGCTGGTCTTCGTGTCGCACGACCCCGCCGCGGTCGAGCGCGTCTGCGACCGGGCGGTCCTGCTGGTGGACGGCGGCGTGATCGCCGACGGCGCCGCCCGCCGACGTGCTCGCCAGCGTACCACCGCCTGCTCGCGGGACGGCGGCCGCGGCGGCAGGCGGGCGCCGAGGCGCCGACGGCGGACGCGCGGCTGCAGTGGGGCAACCGCGAGGTCGTCATCGACGCCATGCGCCTCGTCGGGCGCGACGGCGCCACCGACCGCTTCATGAGCGGCGAGCCGCTTCGCGATCGAGATGGAGGTCGAGGCCGCGCCCCCGGTCGAGACGCCCGTCTTCGGCATCGCCATCCACACGATCGAGGGCGCGCTCTGTACGGGACGAACACCGTCCTCGACTCCCTGCCCGTGGCGAGCTCGAGCGGCGCGCGCGACGGTCCGCTTCGACGTCGCCCGCCTCCACCTGCACGAGGGACGCTTCACCGTGACGCTGGCCGTCCACTCCCACGACCACGCGACCGTGTACCACTGGCTCGACCGCTGGGTGGAGTTCAGCGTCTTCCCGCGCGCGACCGGGCGTCGGCGTCGTCGACGCGTCGGGGCGGTGGAGCCTGATGGCGAGGGAGACGGATGCCCGCAGGACTGCGCCGAGTAGCGGACGCGGCACGCCCACGACCCGCTCGACGTCGACGCCCTGATGGAGGACCTGCGGCGGCGGGTCGCCGAGAAGAAGGCGAAGGGGCTCTACGGGGTCGACGCCCTGATGGCCGACGCCGTCGAGGACGCGGGCGAGCCCTTCGGCCTCGACGAGCTGGAGCGGCTGCGCGAGCTGGCCGTCCAGCGGGTCGACATCGAGGTCGCGCCGTCCACCAAGCCGGTCGTCGGCGGGCTGCTGTCGCGCGTCAAGCAGCTCCTGGTGCGCGGCACGAGCCAGCCGATGTACGGCATGTCCGGCGCAGGCGACCGCCTTCAACGCGGCGCTGCTCGGCTACCTCGTCCTCCCTCGCGCGCGAGGTCGCGGCGCTGGAGCGCCAGGTGCGGGCCGAGCGCGAGGCCGAGACGCCGCGCGCGCGCGGTCGAGCGCCTGAGGCCGAGCTGCGGGCCGCCCTGGCCGACGTCGCGCGGCGCGCGCGAGCGTCGACGGATCGCCGACGCGGCCCTGCCCGAGCGCGTCGCGCGGCTCGAGCGGGGCGGCTCCCGCGTCGCGGCCGCGCGGCCGGCGGCGCGGCCGGCGCGTCCGGCGGCGCCATCCGCCTGCGGCTGGAGGCGACCGAGGACGACCCCGGGCGGGCCGGCCGGCTCGAGGCCTACGCGCGTGCGCTCTCGGCGGCCGGCCCGCGCATCGTGCACGTCGGGGCCGGCAGCGGGCGGGCCCTCGAGCTGCTCGGGCGACGGCGCCGAGGGCGTCGAGCCCGACGCCGAGCTCGCGGCCGCGGCCGCGGCCGCAGAGCCGGCCGGTGCGCCACGCCGACCCGGTCGCCTACCTGGCCGCGGTCGACCGCCGGGCTCGGTCGACGGCATCCTCGTCACCGACCTCGTCGAGCGGATCGACGGCGACGGGCCTCGTCGCGCTCGCCGGCGCCGATCGAGCGCGCGCTCGCGCCCGAGGGCGTCGCGATCGTCGAGGGCCTCGACCCGGCCGGGCTCGGCGACGACGGGGCGTTCTGGCGCGACCCGGGCCGCCGCCGGCCCGTGCACCCCGACGCCGTGCGGATGGCGCTCGAGTCGGCCGGGCCTCGGGTCGACCTCGGTCGAGGAGCACGGCGCGCGCGGCGGCGGGCCGGCGTCCGCGCCGCTACGCCGTGCATGCCGCGCGCTGACGGCCCGCGGGTCGCCTTCGTCGTCCCCCGCTACGGCGCCGGCGTCGTCGGGCGGCGCGGAGATGCTCTGCCGCCTGATGGCCGAGAACCTGGTCGCCCACGGCGCCGACGTCGAGGTGCTGACGACCTGCGCGGTCGACCACTTCACCTGGGCCGACCACCACCCCGAGGGCACGACGCGTCGAGAACGGCGTCCCGGTGCACCGCTTCCGGGTGAGCCCGCGAGCGCGACAACGGGCGCTTCTTCGAGCTCCACGCGCGGATCGACGCGCCGGCGTGCCCGACCGGCCGCGCCGAGCAGCTCGAGTGGATGGCGCCAGTCGGCCTGGTCGCCGGGCCTCCAGGAGGCCGTCGAGGACGCCGGCCGCTACGACTGGCTGGTCTGCCTGCCGTACCTCTTCGGCACCACCTTCTGGGCGGCCGCGGCCCGGCCCGGGCGCGCACGGCGCTGATCCCGTGCGTGCACGACGAGCCCCACGCCTGGGTGCCGGTGGTCCGCGAGATGCTCGCGGCGCCGCGCGGGCTGCATGCTCAACTCGGACGGCGAGGGCGAGCTGCTCGGCGCGCCTCGCGCCGGCGGCGCGGGCGCGGCTGGTGAGCGTGGGCTACGACGAGGCGCCCGCCGCCCGACGACGCGGGTCGCGGCGCTTCTGCGCGGCCGCGGGGCATCGCGCCCGGCTACCTCCTCTACGCCGGGCCGGCGCGAGGGCGCCAAGGGCGTGCCGGAGCTGTACGCGGCCTACGCCGGACTTCGCGCGCGGGCGGCCCGGACGCGCCGCCGCTCGCGCTGATGGGCGCGGGGCGATCTCCGCCCCCGCCCGAGCGATCGCCGGCCGCGTCATCGACCTCGGCTTCGTGCCCGACGCCGAGCGCGACGCCGCCTACGCCGGCCGCGCGCGTGCTGGTGAACCCCTCGCGCCTCGAGAGCCTGGGGATGGTGGTGCTGGAGGCGTGGCTCGCCGGCACGCCCGTGCATCGTGAACGGCCGCTCGCCGGTCCTGCGCGAGCACTGCCGCGCTCGGGCGGCGGGCTGCCCTACGCGTCGCGGGCCGAGCTGGTCGAGGCCCTCGACCTGCTGACCGGCGACCCCGGCGCTGCGCGGCCGGCTCGCCGCGGCCGGGCGCCGCGCTACACCCGCGCGACCTTCTCGTGGCCGCGGTGCGGCGAGCGCTTCCTCGGAGCGCTCGAGGAGTGGTCGTGAGCGACGGCGTCCACCAGGTCGCGCGCGGCGGCCGCGCCGCGCGACGCGATCACCCACCACATGCTGGAGGCCCGGCGCGGTGCTCCGGCGGCCTGGGCCTGCGCTCGGAGATCTTCGCCGACGCCGGCCACATCCACGGGCCGCTGGCCGGCGACGTCCTGCCGGCGAGCGCTGGGACGCGCGTCGCCGCGCCCGCCGACGCCGCGATCCTCCACTACTCCATCGCGAGCCCGGCGTTCTTCCACGTGCTCGACCGCTGCCGCCGGTGCGCGATCCACTACCACAACATCACCCCCGCCGAGCTGCTCTGGCGCTGACGCGCCGCGGATCGCGCTGGAGTGCGCCGTGGGGCGGCGGCGCGCTCGGCGAGCTGGCCGGCCGGGTCGTCGGCGCGCCGGCGCCGACTCGCGCTTACAACGCCGACGAGCTCGCGGCGCTCGGCTTCCCCGAGCCCGCGGTGCTCGGCGTGATGCGGCGCGCCGCTGCCGCGCGCGCCGCGCCGCGCCCGAGCCGCACGGGCGGGCGCGGCGCGCCTGCTCTTCGTCGGGCCGCGGGGTGCCCAACAAGGCCCAGCACCACCTCGTGCTGGCGAGCGCCGCGCTCGCCGACGCGGGGCTCGACCACGAGCTCGACGCTCGTCGGGCACCTGGGCCGGCGGCGCCCGAGTACGAGCGCCACTGCCGCGCGGCTCGCCGCGGCCCTCGGCGGTCGCCGGCCGGGTGCGATTCGCGGGCTCGGTGAGCGACGAGGAGCTGGCGCGGCACTACGCCGAGCCGACCTCTTCCTGTGCCTCTCCGACCACGAGGGCTTCTGCGTGCCGCTGATCGAGGCGATGGCGGCCGGGCTGCCGATCGTCGCCTACGCCTCGAGCGCGATCCCCGAGACCGCTCGGCGACGCGCGGCCTGCTGCTCGACGAGAAGCCGCCCTCGCTGGTCGCCGAGGCCGTCGTCGAGGCCGCTCGCGAACCCCGCCCTCGCGGCGCGCATGGCGGCCGGCGCGGCGCCGAGCGCCTGCGGCGCCGCTCGCGCCGAGGACGCTGGCGAGCCGGCTGGTCGCGCTTCGTCGAGGCGATCCCGTGACGGCCCTGCGGTCGGCGCGACCGCGTGCCCGCCGCCGCTCGCGCGGGCGCTGCGGCGCGGCCTCGAGAGGCTCGAACGCTGGCGGCGCCGAGCGGACGTCGTCGTGGCGGCGGGCGCTCGACGACCCGCGGCCTCGCGCGCGGGCTGCCGGCCGGCCCCCGGGTGGTCGTGCCGGCCCTCGCGGGCCGCTCCCGGCCGCCCTGGGCGGGGCCCTGCTGCGCTCGGCGGCGCGCGTTCGTCCTGCTCGACCCGTCGGAGGCCGCGGCCCTCGGCGGCCGCGTCGCGCTGCCCGGTCGTGGTGGCCGGGCTGCCGCGCCCCGCAGCCGGCGGCGCCGAGGCGAGGGCGCTCGACGCCGGGGCGGGCACGAGCGTGACCGTCGCGCTCTGGCGGGCGGAGGTGGCGCGGCCCGTGCCGCCGGACGGCCCCGGCGTCGCCTGGGTCGGCGGCGCGGCGCGGCGCGCCTCGCCGCCGCCGCCGAGGCCTGGGCCGCCGGGCGCGCGGTCGTGTCGCGCTGCCCGGCACGCCCCGCCATGACATGCTCTCGCGCGGCGGGGCCCTGCGCGCGCGCACGTCGCTCGAGGCGATGGAGGCGACCCGCCTCCTGTGCGGCCGCGCCCGCTCGCGCAGAGGCGCTGGCGGCCCGCGGGAGACGGGCGCTCGCGGTCCTGGATACCGCTCGACAAGGTGGCCGAGCGCGTTCGCCGAGGCGGTGGTCCTCGCGGCGGAGGGCGCCGATGAGGCGTGACGATGCGCACGGCCAGTCGGGGGCGGCCGGGGCCGACGGACCCCGGTCGACGAGCTGCTGCAGTCCCACCGGCCCCTGCTCGACCGCGCGGCGGCGCCCGCAGACGGCGCGGTCGGCCGGGTCCGCCGCAGCGCCAGCCGCGCCGCGACCGCGGCCACCGGCGAGAGCTGGTACGCCGAGCAGAAGGCCTTCGAGGCCCGCGTGCGCGAGGCGATCGCCCACCTGGCGCGCCAGGCGGAGGCCGAGCGGCTGGCCCGCGAGGGCGCCGAGAAGGCGCTGCGCGAGCTCACGCGCGCACGAGCACGACGGAGCGCCGAGAGCGAGGCTCGCTGCCTCTGGCCGAGCGCGTGAGGCACCTCGAGGCGCGGCTCCGTGCCGAGGCGCTGGAGCGCACACGGGGCGTCGGTCGCCGGCGGCCGGTGGACCGGCGAGGCGGACGCCGGGGATCCCCCGGCTCGACGGACTTCGACTACCTCGCTTTCGAGGACCGCTTCCGCGGCCCGGAAGACGCGTGCGCGAGCGCCAGGCGGCCCACGCCGCCCGCCTCGCCGCCGGGGCGGGCCGGTCGCCGACCTCGGCTGCGGGCGCGGCGAGCTGCTTGAGCTGCTGCGCGACCGCGGCAGTCGAGGCGGTCGGCGTCGACGCCTCGGCGGAGATGGTGGCCATCGCGCGCGAGAAGGGCCTGCGAGGCCGAGCTACGGCGACATGTTCGCCTTCCTGGCCGGCCGCGGCCCGAGGGCTCGCTCGGCGGCATCGTCTGCTCGCACGTGCTCGAGCACCTCTGGCCCGCGGACCACGTGCGCTTCGCCCGCCTCTGCGCGGCCGCGCTGAGGCCCGGCGGGGCTCCTGATCGTCGAGACGCCGAACCCCAAGTCGCTCGTCGCCGGGCGCGGTCAACTTCAGCTGCGACCCGACCCACCTGCGGCCGGTCTTCCCCGAGACGCTCGCCTTCATGCTCGAGCGGGCCGGGTTCGAGGACGTCGAGATCGAGTACCTCTCCCCGGTGCCGGACGAGCCGCCGTGCCGTGCCGGCGACCGGCGACGCCCGAGAGCTCTCCGATCTCGTCGCCCAGCTCAACCTGGCGATCGAGCGGCTCGACAACCTGGTCTTCGGCGACCAGGAGTACGCCGTGATCGCCCGACGCGGGCCCGACTGAGGCCGCTAGCCGCCCAGCCGCTCCAGGTCGGCGTCGACCATCATCCGCACGAGGCCCTCGAAGTCGACCGTCGGCTCCCAGCCCGAGCCGGTCGCGGGCCTTTCCGGCGTCGCCCACCAGCAGGTTGACCTCGGCCGGCCGGATGAGCGCCGGGTCGGTGCGCACGTGGGCGTCGCGGTCGAGGCCGGCGTGGTCGAAGGCCACCTCCACCAGCCGGCCGACGGTGTTGGTGACCCCGGTGGCGACCACGTAGTCCTCGGCCTCGGGCTGCTGCAGCATCCGCCACATCGCGTCGACGTAGTCGCCGGCGAAGCCCCAGTCGCGGCGCGCGTCGAGGTTGCCGAGCGTGAGGTGCTCCCGGAGGCCGAGCTTGATGCGGGCGACCCCGTCGGTGACCTTGCGCGTGACGAACTCGAGGCCGCGCCGGGGCGACTCGTGGTTGAAGAGGATCCCCGAGCACGCGAAGAGGCCGTACGACTCGCGGTAGTTGACCGTGATGTAGTGGCCGTACGCCTTCGCCACCCCGTAGGGGCTGCGCGGGTAGAAGGGCGTCGACTCGTTCTGGGGCGTCTCCACCACGCGCCCGAACATCTCGCTCGAGGAGGCCTGGTAGAAGCGGATCGACGGGTTGACCTGGCGGATCGCCTCGAGCAGCCGGGTGACGCCGACCGCCGTGAACTCGGCCGTCAGCACCGGCTGGGTCCAGGAGGTGGGGACGAAGGACTGGGCGGCCAGGTTGTAGACCTCGTCGGGCTCGGCCTCCTGCAGCGCCGCCGTCAGCGAGGGCTGGTCGAGCAGGTCGGCCTGCGCGAAGCGCAGGCGGTCGCGCAGGTGCTCGATCCGTTCGTACGACTCGGTCGAGGCGCGGCGCACCACGCCCCACACGTCGTAGCCCTTGCCCAGGAGCAGCTCGGCCAGGTAGGAGCCGTCCTGCCCCGTGATGCCGGTGATCAGCGCGCGCGGCACGGGCTCACTCCCGGTCCTCGTCGACGACGCGCTCGCGCCACCAGTCGAGGGTGTCGGCCAGGGTCGTCTCGATCGGGATCTCGGGCGTCCATCCGGTGTCGTCGCGCAGGCGCGCCGGGGAACCATAGAGGTCGGGCTGCTCCCCGGCGCGGAGCAGGCCGGGGTCGGACGAGAACGTGACCGGGATGCGCGCCAGCGGGGCCAGCCCCTCGACCAGCTCGCGCACCGGCCGCGACCGGCCGCTGCACGCGAGGTAGACCGCGTCCGGGTCGCCCCGCTCCAGCACGAGGAGGTAGGCGCGCGCCATGTCGCGCACGTCGGTGAAGTCGCGGCGCGTGTCGAGGTTGCCCACCCGCACCTCCACCGCCTCGCGGCCCTCGTGCTCGGCCTGCGCGATCTGGCGGGCGACGTTGGGGAGCACGAAGCGCGGGTCCTGGCCGGGGCCGACGTGGTTGAAGGCCCGCACCCGCAGCGCCGGCAGGCCGTAGGCGGCCCGGTACTGGGCGGCGGCCAGGTCGGCCGCGCCCTTCGAGGCGCCGTAGGGCGACAGCGGCCGCAGCGGCGTGTCGGGCCCGACGGGCAGCTCGCCGGGGGGGACGCGGCCGTACGCCTCCCCGCTGGAGACGATCAGCGCCCGCGTCTCCGGCGCCTCCCGGCGCAGGGCCTCGAGCAGGGCCAGGGTGCCGCCCAGGTTGACGTCCCAGGTGCCGAGGGGGTCGGCGAACGAGCCGCCGACCGAGGAGACGCCGGCGAGGTGGGCCACCGCGTCGGGGGCCAGCTCGCGCACGGCGCGGGCGACGCCCTCGCCGTCGCGGACGTCCACCTCCCGCGGGAGCGCGTGGACCTCGTGGCCGGCGGCGGCGCAGCAGGAGGTGAGGTGGCGCCCGGCGAACCCGGTGGCGCCGGTGATGAGCACCCGCACGGATCGTGAGGCTACCAACGCCCCGATGAGGAAAATGTGCGGGATCCGAGAGGGCGCCTTGCCCGGGGGCGCGAGGGGTGTCTACTGTCGGCCGATGCCCGCCCTCCGCCGGCTCCTGGCCCTCTGCGCCATCGCCCTCGCCGCCGGGTTCGCGGCCGCCGCGCCCGCCGCGGCGGCGACGCCGCAGGAGATCTTCCAGGACTACGCCTTCAACCAGGGCGCGATCGCCGGCGACTACTCGTTCGAGGACCTGCGGGGGGCGCTGCAGGAGGTGGCGGGGGACCCCTTCTACGCGAACTTCGCCGCGGCCGTCGAGGCGAAGCTCGACAGCGCCTATCTCGGGCGGTCCGAGAGCGCGGGGACGGGCGAGCTCATCGGGGGGGAGCGCGGCGAGTCGGCCCTGCCGGTGCCCCGCACGCCGGACCAGAGCGGCGACCCCCCGTGGCCGTTCCTCGCGCTCACGATCCTCGCCGGGGCGCTCGTCGTGACCGGCGCGGGCTCCTCGATCTACCGCCGGGCGCGCCGCTGAGCCCGGAGCCCGACCGGTAGGCTTCCGCGGCCCAGAGTTCCCGGACGCCGAGGTCGCCCCGCATGACGCACGCCAACTACAGCCTGACGATCCGCGCCGTCATCCCGGCGAAGGTCGGGATGCTCGGCCGGGTGATGGCGGCGATCGGCGAGGCCGAGGGCCAGGTCGGGGGCGTCGACATCGTGCGCTCGTCGAAGGACGCGGTGACCCGGGACATCACCGTGCTGGCCCGCGACGACGCGCACGGGGACGGCATCCGCGCCGCGCTCGAGGCCGTCGAGGGCGTCCGGGTCGAGTCGGTGAACGACCGCGTGTTCCTCTCGCACCAGGGCGGGGTGGTCGGCATGCAGAACCGGGCGCCGCTCACGAGCCGCGACGACCTGTCGATGGCCTACACGCCCGGCGTGGCCCGGGTGTGCATGGCGATCCACCACGACCTCGACCAGGCGTGGGACTACACGATCAAGGGCAACAGCGTCATGGTCGTGAGCGACGGCAGCTCGGTGGTGGGCCAGGGCGACCTGGGGCCCGAGGCGTCGCTGCCCGCGCTCGAGGCCAAGTGCGCGTTCATGCGCAAGCTGGCGGACATCGACGCGTTCCCGCTGCCGGTGGACCTGCGCGAGCCCGCCGAGATCGCCGAGGCGGTGGCCCTCTGCTCGTCGGTGTTCGCGGGCATCCACCTCAGCGACATCTCGGCCCCGCGGTGCTTCGAGGTGCAGCGCCTGCTCGACGAGCGCCTGGACGTCCCGGTGTTCCACGAGGACCAGCAGGGCACCGCCGCCGTGGTGCTGGCGGCCCTCACCAACGGCCTCGCGGTCGGGGGCACGGGCCTGGCCGACGCGACCGTCGTCGTCGCGGGCCTCGGGCCGGGCGGCCAGGCCGTGGTGCGGCTGCTGGTCGCCGCCGGTGCGGGCGACGTGATCGCCTGCGACTCCCAGGGGGCCGTGCACGGCGGGCGGGGCGACGCGGCCGACGATCTCGCCTGGATCGCCGCCAACACCAACTCGGGCGGGCGGGCGGGCGCCGTCGCGGAGGTGGTGGCCGGGGCGAACGCCTTCGTCGGCCTGTCGACGCCGGGCCTGCTCTCGGCCGAGACCGTGCGCGCGATGGCCGCCGACCCGGTGGTGCTGGCGCTGGCGATGCCCGACCCCGAGATCCTCCCCGAGGACGCCGCCGGCGTGGCGCGCGTCTACGCCACCGGCCGGCCCGACGTGCCCAACCAGATCAACTCGGGCCTGGCGTCGCCGGGCATCTGGCGGGGGGCGCTCGACTGCCGCGCGACGGAGATCAACCAGGCGATGACCCTCGCGGCGGCCGACGCGATCGCCCAGACGGCGGTCGAGGAGACCGGCGGGGGGCCGTTCAACGTCGTCCCCTCGATCTTCGACGACCGCCTCGTGCCGAACGTCGCCGCCGCCGTGCGCTCGGCGGCCGAGGCGACGGGGGTCGCCCGGGTGACCGGAGGCGCCGCGGTCACGTCGTAGGCGATAGCAGTATGTGCTATCGTCCGCCGGGTGAAGCAACTGCTCGCCCGCATCGACGACGACCTGCACGCCCGCCTGCGCGCGCGCGCGGCGTCCGAGGGCCGGCTCGATGAACGACCTCGTCATCGAGGCCCTCCGCCGGCAGCTCGACGGGGGCGACTCGCCGCGCGAGCGCCTGCGCGCCCGGCTGGCCGCCCGGGGAGTGCTGGTGCAGCCCAGCACCCCGCCGCCGACCTCGGGCCTCAGCCGCGAGGAGGGCCGGGCCTGGGCGATGGAGCAACTGCGCGGCGCGGGCGACGCCGTGCTCGAGGCGCTCGAGTGGAGCAGGGGGCCGAAGGGATGAGGAGTCCGGCGTGGGACGCGGTGCTCTACTGCGACTCCAGCGCGCTCGTGCGTGCGTACCTGCCCGATGAGCCGGGTCATCTCGACCTCGGGCGGTTGCTTCTCGACCCGGATCGGCTGATCGTCACCTCGGCACTTGCGGAGGTGGAGATGGTGGCGGCCATCGGCGCCGCGGCACGGGCCGGACGGGTGGGCTCGGCCGAGGAGGTGATGGCGGAGATCCTGGCCGACATGGGCGAGGCGGGCCACATCGAGCTGCTCGCGCTGGACTCGCGCCAGACCCTCCCGCGAGCGCGCGCGCTGTGCCAGGCGCACCGTCTTCGAGCGCTCGACGCGATCCACGTCGCCGTCGCGCTGACCGAGGAGGCGGAGCTCGTCGGCGGCGAGGGCGTCGTCTTCATCACCCGCGACGAGGACCAGGCCGCCGCCGCGCGAGCCGAGGGGCTCGCCGTCGCCTGACGGCGCTCAACGCAGCAGCGTACGGCGCAGGCGGGCGGCGGGGAACGGGAAGAGGGCCAGCAGCAACCCGACCAGGAACGCGACGTGGGCCAGCGTCCAGAGGTCGGGGTCGCCCAGGGTGAGGGCGCGGGTGGCCGCGACCAGGTGGGACAGCGGCAGGCACCAGCCGATCGCCTGGGCCCACCCCGGCAGGTCGTCGAAGGGGAAGAAGACCCCGCCGAAGAGGAACATCGGCGTGATGATCCCGGTGAAGAGGATGTTGAAGTGCTCGATGCTCGTGACCATCGAGGTGTAGGCCATCCCGAGCACCGCGAAGGTCAGCGCGCCGATGAGGAAGACGAGCGGGCAGAGCAGCGCCCACGCCGAGGCGACCAGGCCGAAGGCCGCCATGACGATCAGGAAGACCACGCCGTAGATGACGGCCCGGGTCGCGGCCCACAGGTACTCGCCCACGACCACGTCGGCCAGCGACAGCGGCGTGGTGACGACCGCCTCGACCACCCGGCGCACGTGGATGCGCACGAACGAGTTGTAGGTCGTCTCGATGACCGCCCCGAACATGACCGTGGCCGCCGCCACCCCGGGCGCGATGAAGTTGACGTAGTCGACCCCGTTGACCGTCGTGAGGTAGGTCCCCAGGCCCAGGCCCATGATCGCCAGGTACGCGATCGCCTCGAGGAAGCGGGGCGTGAGGCTGGTGGCGACGGTCTTGCGCCCGACCGTGGCGTTGCGCTGCCACATGTGCAGCGCCCCCCGGGGGGAGAACTCGTACGCCGCGGCCAGCGTCACCAGATGGTCGCGGCCGGATCGAAGGCGCGCATCCGACGGTCCTTCGTGCCCAGCCGAGCGCCCTGGGCGATGGCCGACGCGAAGATGATGCGGTCGCCCGGATCCCCGGGGAATCGGCGGCGGTCGAGGAGCGCCGCCGCGACGGCGACCTCTGCGTCGACGGGGAGGAGCTCGACGCGATCGCCGGCGAGCGCCTGACGGATCCACACCGGCGGCGCGGCGGATAGTGTGATCCGCCCGTCGTCGGCGAGGCGCGCCACCTCGAAGCAGCTCATCGCCGAGATGCCGATCCAGCTCGATGCCTCGATCGCCTCCTTGACTCGAGACGACAGCTGCCCGGGGTCGGCCCGCCACCACAGCCAGGCGTGCGTGTCGAGGACGATCAGCTGTCAACGTCCCACTCGTCGAGCGGGGCGTAGATCAACTCCTCCTCGGAGACGTTGTAGGTGACGCTCCCGAGCAGGGAGGGCGGCTCGTCCACCGGGACGAGCCGGGCGACCGGCCGGCCGCGCTTGGTGACGACGATGGTCTCGCCCGTTTCCGCGACCTCGTCCAGCAGCCCGAGGCACTTCGCCTTGAAGGCGCTGGCGCTCACAGTGCGCTCCGCCATTAGCCCTCCCTCTGTTGACCATGGTCAGATTACCATGGTCACTTCAGGTCAGAGCGCCTCGAGGGCCACCTGGAAGTCGGCGGCCATGCCGGTGTGGCCGTGCTTGAGGGACTGGTCGATGCCGACGAGGTAGGCGTCGGCGGCCTCGTCGGGCCGGCCGAGGCGGGCGAGGGCCTCGGCCAGGCGGCCCCAGGCGTTGCCCTCGTCCTCGGCCAGGCCGAGGTACGCGCGCAGCTGCTCCACCGCCTCCTCGTCGCGTCCGGCGTGCAGCAGCTCGTTGGCGTAGCCGAACCGCGCGCGGGCGATGGTGGGGTCCTCGGCGACGAGGGCGGCGAAGTAGTCCAGGCGCTCCACGCCCGGGGACGCTACACGCCGCCCTCAAGGTTGCGATCCGCACATAGCTGCGCCCCGGAACGCCCGTTGGTAGCGTGCACCGCAGGCCCGTGGAGCTCTCCGACTACCTGCCGATCCTGATCTTCTTCGCCGCCGGCCTTGCCGTCGCCGGCGCGATCTTCATGCTCAGCAAGGTCGTCCGCTCCAAGCCCAACCCGGCCAAGGTGCTGCCCTACGAGAGCGGCATCCTGCCGGGCGCCCCCGTGAGGCAGCGGTTCTCCATCGACTTCTACCTCACCGCCATGCTCTTCATCGTCTTCGACATCGAGCTGGCCTTCCTCTACCCGATCGCCGTGACCCTCCGCGACGACGGCGTGCTCGGACTGGTGGTGCTGCTGGTGTTCGTCTTCACCGTCGTCGAGGCGCTCGTCTACGTCTGGAAGAAGGGGGCGCTGGAATGGCGCTGATCCCGCCGCCCGGCAGCCCGGTGGAGCGCGCCCCGCGCACCGCGCAGGAGATCGACCGCGACCTGCGCGACGCCGAGGAGGCCGACTTCGCCAAGAGCCTCCTGCTCACCACGGTTGACAAGGCGATCGCCTGGGCCCGGTCGAGCTCGATCTGGCCGGCCACCTTCGGGCTGGCCTGCTGCGCGATCGAGATGATGCACACGGTCACCCCGCGCTACGACCTCGCCCGCTTCGGCGCCGAGGTGTTCCGCGCCTCGCCGCGGCAGGCGGACCTGATGATCGTCTCGGGCCGCGTCGCCCAGAAGATGGCCCCCGTGCTGCGGCGCATCTACGACCAGATGCTCGAGCCCAAGTGGGTCATCTCGATGGGGGCCTGCGCCTCCACCGGGGGCGTGTTCAACAACTACGCCCTGGTGCAGGGCGTTGACAAGGTCGTGCCGGTCGACGTCTACGTGCCGGGCTGCCCGCCCCGCCCCGAGGGCCTGATCGAGGGAATCCTCGTGCTGCAGCGGCAGATCGGGGCCAAGGGCCTGCCGACCTCCGCCGACCTCCGCCGCGAGGGCGCGGGAGCGTGAGTGAGGTCCGCGCCACGATCGACGCGGGCGCGCCCGGCGCCATCGAGGACGCCGCCTCCCACGCCGGGGAGCTGACCCTCGAGGTCGCGCGCGACCGGCTGCTCGAGGTGGCGCGCTTCGCCGCGGGGCCGCCGCTGTCGTTCGCCCTGCTCTCCGACCTCACCTGCTCCGACTGGCCCGAGCGGCCGGGCCGCTTCCGGCTGGCCTACCACCTCTTCTCGCTCGACAGCGGGTCGCGCCTGCGCCTGCGCGTCTGGGCGGGCGAGGAGCCGGAGGTCGACTCCGTGACGAGCGTGTGGGCGACCGCCAACTGGCACGAGCGCGAGGTCTACGACATGTTCGGGGTCCGGTTCCGCGGCCACCCCGACCTCGCCCGGATCCTCATGCCCCTCGACTGGGAGGGACACCCCCTGCGGCGCGACTACCCGCTGGGCGGCGAGGAGGTGGAGTTCTCCGATGCGGTGTAGCCGATGAGCACCGAGCCGGGGCTCGGCCTTCCCCTCGCCGGCGAGGCGCGCGAGGCCCTGGAGGGCGCGCGCCGCGAGGGCCGCGAGCTCACCGAGACCGAGCGGGCGATCGCCGGCGCCGAGGCGCTCACGCCCCAGGAGGCGCTGGCGAGCGTGGAGGTCGCCGATGAGGACCCCGGCAACCGCGCGCCGATGGTCATCAACCTCGGGCCCCAGCACCCGTTCGACCCACGGCGTCCTGCGCCTGGTGACCGAGCTCGACGGGGAGGTCATCCGCGACCTGCACCCGGTCATCGGCTACCTGCACACCGGCATCGAGAAGCAGTGCGAGAACAAGACGTACTGGCAGGGCGTGACGCTCGTGACGCGCATGGACTACCTGGCGTCGTTCTTCAACATCCACGCCTACGCGATGGCGGTGGAGAGCCTGCTCGACCTCGAGGTGCCGGCGCGCGCCCAGTACCTCCGCGTGATCATGTCCGAGCTCAACCGCATCACCAGCCACCTCGTGTGGCTGGGCACCAGCGGCCTCGAGCTGGGCGCCATCACGCTGCTCTTCTACACCTACCGCGAGCGCGAGAAGGCGCTCGACCTGTGCGAGATGATCGCCGGCGACCGCATGAACACGCGGTTCTTCCAGGTGGGCGGCTGCGCCGACGACATGCCCCCGGGATTCGAGCAGCGCCTGCGCGCCTTCCTCGACGAGATGCCCGGGCGCATCGACGAGTACGAGGGCCTGCTCACGAGCAACCCGATCTGGATCGACCGCACCAGGGGCGTCGGCGTGCTGCCGGCCGACCAGCTCGTGAACCTCGGGGTGACCGGCCCCGCCCTGCGGGCCGCGGGCGTTGACCTCGACCTGCGCAAGACGACGCCCTACTCGGGGTACGAGCACTTCGACTTCCAGGTGCCGCTGGGCGTGAACGGCGACGCCTACGACCGCTACGCCCTGCGGGTGAAGGAGATGCGCGAGTCGGTGCGGATCATCGGCCAGGCCCTCGACGGGATGCCCGAGGGGCGCCACATCGCCGACGACCGCAAGATCGTGCTGCCCCCGCGCGCCGAGCTGGCGACGTCGATGGAGGCGCTGATCCACCACTTCAAGCTGGTGACCGAGGGCTTCCCGTGCCGGAGGGTGAGGCATACCAAGCGGTCGAAAGCCCGCGAGGCGAGCTGGGCTGCTACGTCGCGAGCGACGGGTCGCCCAAGCCGCGCCGCGTGCACGTGCGCGACCCCAGCTTCGTGAACCTCCAGGCCCTGCGGCCGATGGCCAGGGGGGCATATCTGGCCGACCTCATCACCATGATCGGCTCCCTCGACAACGTCATGGGCGGGGTTGACCGGTGATGCCGTCGTGACCGCGGATCAGATCCGCGCCCACATCGACCCGATGCGCGACGAGTTCGCCGAGGAGCGCTCCCTGGTGCTGCCGGCGCTGAAGTTCGCCCAGACCGAGAAGGGCCACCTCACCCAGGACGATCTCGCCGCGGTGGCGGAGGCGACGCACCTGACGCCGGCCTACGTCGAGAGCGTCGCCTCGTTCTACGACCGCCTCTACCTGCGCCCGGTCGGGACGCGGGTGGTGTCGGTGTGCATCACGCTCTCGTGCATGCTGCGCGGCTCCGACGAGCTGCTGGAGCACATCTGCGCCCGCGAGGGGCTGCCGCACGGAGGCGGCACCGGCGAGGACGGTGCGATCACCGTGCAGGAGGCCCAGTGCCTGGGCTACTGCGACCGGGCGCCCTGCCTGCAGGTTGACGCCGAGGAGACCCGCGGGCCCCTGACGCTCGAGGACGCCGACCGCCTGCTGGACGAGCTGCGCGAGGCCCCCCGGCCCGAGCGCCTCTGGAGGTAGCGGTGCCCGAGTCCTACATCGTCTACCGCCACCGCGAGGCGGGCCGGCCCCTTACGGACCTCGCCGACTACCGGCGGGCCGGAGGCTACGAGGCCCTGCGAAAGGCCCTCCACGGGCTCGACCGCGACGACGCCGTCTACCAGTTCGTGCGCTCGGGGCTGCGCGGCCGCGGCGGGGCGGGCTTCCCGATGGGCCGCAAGGCGAGCTTCATCCCGAAGGACTCGGCGCTGCCGGCCTACGTGGTCTGCAACGCCGACGAGAGCGAGCCCGGCACCTTCAAGGACCGCGAGCTGATGGAGGACAACCCCTTCCAGCTGCTGGAGGGCATCGCGATCGCGGGCTACGCGATCGGCGCCGCGCGGGGCTACATCTACATCCGCGGCGAGTACGAGCACCAGGCGCGCATCGTCGCCGCGGCCATCGAGCAGGCCCGCGCGGCGGGGATGCTGGGCACGGGGCTGATGGGCTCGTCGTTCGACTTCGACATCACCCTCTACCGCGGCGCGGGCGCCTACATCTGCGGCGAGGAGACCGCACTGCTGGAGAGCCTCGAGGGCAAGCGCGGCCAGCCGCGACTGAAGCCGCCGTTCCCGGCCGTGGCCGGCCTCTACGCCTCGCCGACGCTGATCAACAACGTCGAGACGCTCGGCGCCCTGCCGCCGATCGTGGAGCGCGGCTCCGACTGGTACGCCGGCGTCGGCACCGAGAAGAGCACCGGCACCAAGGTCTTCTCGATCTCGGGCCACGTGATGCGCCCCGGCAACTACGAGATCGTGATGGGCGACACCACCCTGCGCGAGCTGGTGGAGGACCTGGCGGGCGGCTTCCGGCCGGGGCGCGAGTTCGTGGCGGCCTGGGTCGGCGGCTCGAGCGTGAACGTGGTCGGCCCGGAGGCCCTCGACACGCCCCTCGACTACGAGTCGCTGGCCGCCGCGGGCACCTCGCTGGGGTCGGCCGGGTGCATCGTCATGGACGACTCGGGGTCGATCGTGCGCTCGACCCTGCGGCTCGCCCACTTCTACCGCCACGAGTCGTGCGGCAAGTGCACGCCGTGCCGCGAGGGCACGCTGTGGCTCGAGCGCATCCTCCAGCGGATCGTTGACGGCGAGGGGCGCATGGAGGACCTCGAGCTGATCGAGTCGCTGGGCGCGCGCATCAACGGGCGCGTGCTCTGCGCCCTGGCCGACACGGGGATCCTGCCGGTGCTGAGCGCGGTGAGGCGGTTCCGCGACGACTTCGTGCGCGCCATCGAGAACGGCGGCGACCCGCGGCCCGAGCCGATGATGGAGGTGGCCGTCGGTGGCTGACTACGCCCCCGTTGACCTGGCGGCCCCCGGCCAGGTGGAGTTCGAGCTCAACGGCGTGCGCGTGACCGCCCCCGCCGGAACGATGCTGGTTGACGCCGCCCACGCCCACGGCGTCGAGGTGCCGGTCTTCTGCTACGAGCCGCGCCTGGGCGCCGCGATCGGCGCGTGCCGCATGTGCCTGGTGGAGGTGGAGGGCATGCGCGGGCTGCAGACGGCGTGCAGCACCCCGGTGCAGCCCGACATGGTCGTGCGTTCCGACTCGGAGGCCGCCCGCGACGGCCACGACGGGGTGCTGGAGTTCCTGCTCCAGAACCACCCCCTCGACTGCCCGGTGTGCGACAAGGGCGGCGAGTGTCCGCTGCAGGACCACACGTTCACGTTCGGGCCGCCCGTGACGCGCACGGTCGAGACCAAGCGCCACTTCCCGAAGCCGCTCGACCTGTCGCCCCTGATCGCCCTCGACCGCGAGCGCTGCATCTCGTGCTTCCGCTGCGTGCGCTTCAGCCAGGAGGTGGCCGAGGACGGCGCGCTGATCATGCAGGACCGCGGCGCCGGCAGCGAGATCGCCACCTTCACGGGAGACGACTACGAGGGCCGCTTCACGGGCAACGTCATCGACATCTGCCCGGTGGGGGCGCTCACCAGCATCCCCTACCGCTTCGTGGCCCGGCCGTGGGACGTCGAGAACGCCCCGTCGGTCTGCGGCCACTGCCCGGTGGGGTGCAACGTCGAGCTGACCGAGCGCGAGGGGCAGGTCGCGCGCGTCACGGGCCGCCCCGACCCCAACTACGCCGTCGAGGAGGGCTGGCTCTGCGACAAGGGGCGCTTCGCCTACGACGGCGACCGCGCGCCCACCCGCCTGACGGCCGCGGTCATCCGCGACGCCGGCCGGGCGCGGGGCGCCTCGCTGGAGGAGGCCGTCGAGGCCGCGGCCCTCCTGCTCGGCCGCGGGGGCCGCGCCGGCGTGCTGGTGGGGCCCGGGGCGACGGTGGAGGAGGGCTTCCTGGCCCAGGAGCTGGCCGCCGGCCCGCTGGGCGGCGCACCGGTGCAGCGCCTCGGGATCCCGGGCGACGGCCTGGCGGCCCTGCGGGCCCGGCCTCCCGCCCAGCTCGCCGACATCGACGGCGCCGGGCTGGTGCTGGTGGTGGGCGGCGACCCGGCCAACCAGCAGCCGGTGGTGGAGCTGCGCGTGCGCAAGGCCCGCCGGACGGGGGCGCGGGTGGTCTGCGCCGGCAGCCGGCCGCACGCCCTGGAGGCCCTCGGCGCCTCGGTGCGCGCCGCCCCCGGCGGCCTGGCGGCGGCCCTGTCGGCGGCCGAGCTGCCGGAGGCCGAGCGCGTCGTGGTGCTGTGGGACGAGGCCGACCTCGCCGCCGAGCCGGACGCCGCCGACGCCCTGGCCCGCCTGGCCGACGGCCTCGGGGCCTCCTGCCTGGAGCTCGGGGCGGACGTCAACGGCGCCGGCCTGCGGGCGCTCGGCATCGCGGCGACCGGGGTGCTGGAGGCCGCCGCCGCGGGCGAGATCGACACGATCCTGACCGTGCACGCCGACCCCACGGACGGGCCCGGCGCCTCGGAGTGGGGCTGGGCGCTGGGGCGGGTGCGGACCCGGATCGCCATCGACGCGCACGCCTCGGCGCTCACCGACTCGGCGACCGTGGTGCTGCCGGCCGCGACCCACTACGAGAGCGAGGGCGTGTACGTGGCGATGAACGGCCGCGCCCAGCGCCTGCGGCCGGCCGCCGCCCCGCCCGCCGGCGCCGCCCCGGGGTGGGAGCTGCTGATCGCCCTCGCCCACCGGCTGGGCGCGCCGCCGCCCTACCGCACCGCCGCCCGGGCGTTCGCGGCCGCGGCCGCCGCGCGGCCGGCGCTGGCGGGCCTCGACTACGACGCCGTCGGCGAGCTGGGCGCCCAGGTCGCCGCCGCGCCCGCCCCCTCCCCCAACGGCCGGCCGGGCCCCCGGCAGCCCTCGGGCTCGGGGCTGCCCGTGGTCGCCACCCGGCCGATCTTCGGCGACGCGGCCGCCCACCGCTCCCGGGCGCTCGAGCGGCTCCGCACGGGCGGCGAGCTCGCCCTGCACCCGGCCGAGGGCGCGCGCCTGGGGCTCGCCGGCGCCTCGCGGGCGCGCCTGCGCTCGCCGCACGGCGAGGCCGTGCTGCCCGTGCGTCTCGACCCGGCCTGCGCCGAGGGCGCGGCCTACGTGTCCGCCGGCGTGCCGGGCTCGGGCGCCGGCCGGCTGCTGCCCCCCGACCGCGGCCCCGTCCGCGCCGAGGTCACGCGCGCCTGATGGAGGAGACCTTCCTCATCATCCTCGTCAAGGCCGTCGTGGTGGTGTTCGTGCTCATCACCGCCTTCGCGTACACGCTGCTGTGGGAGCGCAAGCTGATCGGCCGCTTCCAGGCGCGCTACGGCCCGAACCGCACCGGGCCGGTCGGCTACATGCAGCCGCTCGCCGACGTCGTGAAGCTGATCTTCAAGGAGGACTTCGTCCCGCAGGGGGCCAACAAGCTCCTCTTCCAGCTCGCGCCGATGATCTCCGTCGTGGCGGCGGTGGCGGCGGTGGCGGTGATCCCGTTCGGCGGCTCGATCGAGGTCGCCGGGTACGACGTCCCCCTGGTCGGGGCCGACCTGAACATCGGGGTGCTGTTCCTCTTCGCCCTCTCGGGCCTCGGCTTCTACGGCCTGATCCTGGGCGGCTGGGCGAGCGGCAACAAGTACAGCCTGCTCGGCGCCGCCCGCACCGCCGCCCAGCTCGTCTCCTACGAGGTCGCGATGGGGCTCTCGGTGATCGGCGTCGTGATGATGGCCCAGAGCCTGTCGCTCGTGGACATCGTTGACGCCCAGGCCGACACCGTCTGGTACATCGTCCTGCAGCCGGTCGCGTTCGTCATCTTCGCCATCGCGGCGGTGGCCGAGACCAACCGCGCCCCGTTCGACCTCCCCGAGGCCGAGTCCGAGCTGGTGGGCGGCTACCACACCGAGTACGGCGGCCTGAAGTTCGCGATGTTCTTCCTGGCCGAGTACGTGAACATGATCATCATCTCGGCGTTCGGGGCGACGCTCTTCCTGGGCGGCTTCTCGGGGCCGGTTCTGCCGGGCTTCCTCTGGCTCGGCATCAAGGTCGCGGCGCTGCTGTTCCTCTTCATCTGGCTGCGCGCCACGGTGCCGCGCCTGCGCTACGACCGGCTGATGCAGTTCGGCTGGAAGGTGCTGCTGCCGCTGGCGACCCTCAACCTGGTGGTCACGGCGGTCGTCGTGGCGCTCGGGTTCGCGAACTAGGACGGGACGATGGGGATCGAGGACTCGCTCAAGGGCTTCGCCGTCACCTTCCGGACGATGCTCAAGCGGCCGGAGACGATCGGCTACCCCGAGCGCAAGACGCCGGTGTTCCCGCGCTTTCGCGGGCGCCACCGGCTCTGGCTCCACGACAACGGCCTCGAGAAGTGCGTCGGCTGCTCGCTGTGCGTCGCCGCGTGCCCGGCCGACTGCATCCGCGTCGTCGCCGAGGAGAACACGCCCGAGCACCGCGTCAGCTCGGGCGAGCGCTACGCGCGCATCTACGAGATCAACATGGCGCGCTGCATCTTCTGTGGCTACTGCGAGATCGCCTGCCCGTTCGACGCCATCACGCTGGAGAACGAGTACGAGATGTCCGAGCGCACCCGCGCCGACCTGATCTACGACAAGGACATGCTGCTCGCCCCCCACCCCAAGCCGGTGCCCGTGCGCGCCGAGGTCCCCTAGGGTGCGTCGCCGTGGGTGAGCAGATCGTCTTCGGCTTCGCCGCCGCCGCGGCCCTGATCTCGGCCGTCATGGTGATCACGCTCAAGGGCCCGTTCCGGGCGACCGTGGCCCTCATCGGCACGCTCCTGTCGCTGGCGGTGCTCTTCGTGCTCCTGCTGGCGCCGTTCGTGGCCGCGATCCAGGTGATCGTCTACGCCGGCGCCATCGTGGTGCTGTTCCTGTTCGTGATCGCCTACCTGGGGGAGCGGCCGCTGGCCGACATCGGCGACCGCCTCGGGCGCTACGCCGTGTTCGCGTGGCTCGCCGTGATCGCCCTGGCCGTGCAGGGCGTCGTCGTGCTGGCGACCACCGACCTGCCCGGGTTCCGCGACGACCCCGAGCGGGTCTCCGACATCGGCAGCCCCGAGGCGATCGGGCGGTCGTTCATCGACCGCTACATCGTGCCCTTCGAGGCGACCTCGCTGGCCCTGCTGGTCGCGGCGCTCGGGGCGGTGCTGCTGGCCAAGCGGGCGGTGCGATCGGAGGGGGGCCGGTGATCGGCGAGGCCGTTGACGGCGTCCCCCTGGTCCTCTACATCGGGCTGTCGGGCGCGCTCTTCCTGATCGGCCTGCTCGGCGTGATGATCCGGCGCAACCCGCTGCTGCTGCTGCTGGCCGTCGAGCTGCTGCTGAACTCGGCCAACCTGTCGCTGGTGGCGTTCAGCCGCTACTGGAACGTGTCCGACGGGCAGGTCTTCGCCCTGGTCGTGATGGTGGTGGCCGCCACCGAGGTCGTGATCGGCCTGGGGCTCGTCGTCGCCGTCTTCCGCCAGCGGATGGCGCTGGACGTCGACCAGATGTTCACCCTGAAGGGCTAGGGACCGCTGGCCGCCGCCGTACTCGGCTGGATCGTCCTGGGGCTGCCCCTGCTCGGCTGCCTGATCCTGTCGCTCTGGCCGGGCGAGCCCGACCGGCGCGTCACCCGCGCGATCGGCGTCGGCCTGCCGGCGACCGCCTTCGTCCTGAGCGTCGCGATCTTCGCGATCTTCCTCTCGCGCGACGCCGACGACCGCATCGAGGTCGACTCGCTCTACGAGTGGATCCAGATGGGCGACCTGAGGATCGACCTCGCGGTGCAGATCGACGTGCTGTCGGTCTTCATGATGCTGATCATCACCGGCGTCGGGTCGCTGATCCTCCTCTACTCGACCGAGTACATGGGGCACGACCGCGACTACCGGCGCTTCTTCGCCGAGATGAGCTTCTTCGTCTTCGCGATGCTGCTGCTGGTCGAGGCCGCGAACTTCCTCTTCCTGATCGTGGGCTGGGCGCTGGTGGGCCTCGCCTCGTACCTGCTCATCGGCTACTACCACGAGCGCCCCTCGGCGGTCGCCGCGGCCAAGAAGGCCTTCGTCGTGAACGTGATCGGCGACGTGGGCATGGTGCTCGCGGCATTCCTGCTGATCCGCGAGCTCGGCACCCTCGACTACGGCGAGGTGTTCGCGACCGCCCCCGAGGGGCTCGGCCAGGGCACGGGCGTCGCCGAGGCCGTCGCGCTGCTGCTGTTCGTGGGCGCCGCCGCCAAGAGCGCCCAGATCCCGCTGCACACCTGGCTGCCCGACGCCATGGAGGGCCCGACCCCGGTCAGCGCCCTCATCCACGCGGCCACGATGGTCACCGCCGGCGTCTACATGATCGTGCGCTGCAACGTGCTCTACGAGCTCGCCCCGTACGCGGGCGACATCGTGGCCGTCGTCGGCGCGCTGACGCTGTTCGTGGCGGCGACGATCGCCTTCGTCCAGGAGGACATCAAGCGGGTGCTCGCCTGGAGCACGGTGAGCCAGATCGGGTACATGATCATGGCCGCCGGCCTGGGCCTGTACGGCAGCTCGATGTTCCATCTGCTGACCCACGCGTTCTTCAAGGCCCTGCTCTTCCTCGGGGTCGGCGTGGTGATCCACGCGCTGGCCGACCAGCAGAGCCTCAACCGCATGGGCGGCCTGCGGCGCCTACCTGCCGCTCGCCAACGCGGGCGTGCTGGTGGGCTGCCTGGCGATCGCCGGCATCCCACCGTTCTCGGGCTTCTTCAGCAAGGACGAGATCATCGCCGGCGCCTTCGAGACCGGCGACCTGGGCGTCGTGCTGGGGGTCGTCGGCATCCTCGGCGCCGCCCTGACGGCCTTCTACATGTTCCGCCTCTACTTCCGCGCCTTCTGGGGAGAGCGGCCCGAGGGGGGGTACGACGTCCCCCGCCCCCACGGGCCGGGTTGGGCGATGGGCGTGCCGGTGATCGTGCTGGCCATCGGGGCGACGTTCATCGGCTGGCTGCAGGTGCCGGGGGGCTGGCACCTGGTTCACGACTGGCTCGAGCCGGCCCTCATCGCGGCGCCGGACATCGAGATCAGCACGAGCGTCGAGGTGATCGTCTCCGTCGTCAGCGTCGCCCTCAGCGGCGTCGCGATCGCCCTGGCCTGGTGGGTCTTCGTCGCCGACCCGGGCCGGCGCGAGCGCCTCGCCGGCGCCGCCCCCGCGACGCGGGAGCTCCTCGCCGACCAGTACCGCTTCGACGAGGTCTACGAGCAGGCCGTGGTCCAGCCCGGCCGCGACCTGGGCGACGTGCTCACGGCCGACGTCGAGCGCTACGGCGTGCAGGGGGCGGTGGAGGGGGTGGCGCGCTCGCTGGTTGACGCGGGCCGTGGCCTGCGGTCGGCCCAGACCGGGCTCGTGCGCTCCTACGCCTTCGCGATGATCGCCGGCGCGGCGATCCTCGGGGTCATCTTCACGCTGGCGATCCGGTAGCCGCGTGCCCTGGGTCTCCGCCATCGTCCTGCTGCCCCTGATCGGGGCGCTGGCGCTGCTCGCCGTCCCGCCGGCGCCGGGGGGCGCGCGCCAGGCGCGCATCTTCGCCGTCGCCGCGTCGGGCGGGACGCTGGTGCTGACGGCCATCCTGATCGGCCTCTTCGACCGGGACGCGAGCGGCCTGCAGTTCGTCGACCGCGCAGGCTGGGCCGAGGAGGTGGGCCTGTCGTGGGACGTCGGGGTTGACGGGCTCTCGCTGTGGCTGCTGGCCCTGACGGCGGTGGTCTTCCTGCTGGTCACCGTCGCCGTGTGCTGGCGCCCGCCCGAGCGGCCGCGCGCCTTCCTGGCGATGGTCCTGCTGGCCGAGACCGGCCTGCTCGGCCTCTTCGCCGCCGGCCAGCTGGTGCTGTTCTACGTCTTCTGGGAGGCCATGCTCATCCCGTTCTACTTCCTGATCGGGATGTGGGGCGGCGAGGGGCGCGGCCGGGCGACGACCCGGTTCGTGATCTACACGATGGTCGGCAGCCTGCTGATGCTGGTGGCGATCCTGGCCACCGCCTTCGTCGCCCGCGACATCACCGGGCAGTTCACCTTCGTGATCCAGGACCTGGTGGGCGTCTCCTTCTCGCAGGCCGAGAGCGCCTGGCTCTTCGCCGGCTTCGCCCTGGCGTTCGCGATCAAGCTGCCGCTCTGGCCCTTCCACGGGTGGCTGCCCGGTGCCTACCGGGCCGCGCCGATCCTCGTGACGGTCCTGCTGGCGGCGGTGATGAGCAAGGCCGGCGTCTACGGCTTCATGCGCGTCGGCCTGCCGGTGTTCCCGGAGGGTGCCGACGCCCTCGCCATCCCCATCGGCGTGCTCGCCCTGATCGGGATCCTCTACGGGTCGCTGGTCGCGTGGCGCGCGCCGACCATGCGGCTGCTGGTGGCCTACTCCAGCCTGGCCCACCTGGGATTCATCGTCATGGGCATCGTGGCCTTCGACCTGCAGGCCTCGCAGGGGGCCGTGCTCCAGATGGTCAACCACGGCGTCGTGGTGGCCGCGGCCTTCGCGATCGTGGGGATCATCAACCGCGCCGTCCCCGACGACCGCATCGACGGCATCGGCGGCATGGCCGCCTCGGCGCCGCGCCTGGCCGGCGTCTTCCTGATCGTCGCGATGGCGTCGCTGGCGATCCCCGGGTCCAACTCGTTCGTGGGCGAGTTCTTCATCCTTAGCGGCGTCTTCCGCCAGTACCCGTTGGGGGCGGTGCTGGGGTGCATCGGCATCGTCTACGCCGCGGTCTACATGCTGCGGCTGTACCAGACCTCGATGAACGGGCGCCCGCAGGGCGACGGGCGCCGTGCGGAGCTGCGGGCGGCCGACCTGATGTACCTGATGCCGCTGGTGGCGATCATGTTCCTGATCGCCCTCTGGCCGAAGAGCCTCGTCGGGGCGACGACCGCCACGCTCGAGCGCACCATCGCCCCGGCCCAGATCGCAGCCGGCCGGCCGGCCGGGGAGATCCGCGCCGTCGTGGTGCCGAACCCGCCCCCGGCCGCCGAGCCGCTGCCCGGGGACGAGCCCGCCGCGGAGGCGCCGTGAGCCAGAACGTCGTCGCGGCGGCCCCGGCCATCATCACCGCGGCCACGGCGACCGTGGCGCTCGCCGCCGGCATGTTCGGCGGCCCGGCGGTGCGCCGCCAGGCCCCGTCCGTGGTGGGCATCGCGGGCATCGTCGCCGCCTTCGCCATGACGGCCGTGCTGTGGGGCGACCGCCAGGAGGCGTTCAACGGCGGCCTGCGCGCCGACCGCTTCAGCCTGATGCTGGGCGGCATCTTCCTCGCCTCGGCGCTCCTGGCGATCCTGCTCGGCTGGCGCGAGCCCGCGTCGGTTGACCGCCGGGGCGAGTTCGTCTCCCTGATCCTGATCTCGACCACCGGCATGATGCTCGTCGCCGGCGCCGGGGACCTCATCACGATCTTCCTCGGCATCGAGATCCTCTCGGTGGCCCTCTACGTGCTCTGCGCGCTGGAGGTGTGGCGCGAGAAGTCGCTCGAGAGCGGCCTCAAGTACCTCATCATCGGCGCCGTCGGCGCGTCGATCCTGCTCTACGGGCTCACGCTGCTGTTCGGCGCGACCGGCTCGACGAGCCTGAGCGAGATCGGCGACGCGCTGTCGGGCACGTCGTTCGGGGACGAGCCGCTGGTGGTGGCCGCGATGGCGCTCATCGCCGCCGGCCTGGCGTTCAAGGCCTCGGCGGCGCCGTTCCACATGTGGACGCCCGACGTCTACGAGGGCGCCCCGACGACGGTGACCGCGTTCATGGCCACCGCCACCAAGGCCGCCGCCTTCGCCGCCTTCCTGCGCATCTTCGCCGGGGCGCTCACCGACCTGCAGCCGGACTGGCAGACGGCGATCGCGGTCCTCGCCGTCGCCAGCATCGTCGTCGGCAACGTCGCCGCCCTGGTCCAGACGAACATGAAGCGGCTGATGGCCTACTCGAGCGTGGCCCAGGCGGGCTACCTGCTCATCGGCGTGGCCGCCGGGACGATCCAGGGCGCCGAGGCGGTCGTCTACTACCTGGTCGCCTACACGGCGATGACCATGGCGGCCTTCGGCGTGATCATCATCCGGGAGCGCGAGGTCGAGGACGGCGACCAGCTCTCGGCCCTGACCGGCTACGGGCGGGCGCGGCCCCTGATCGGCGTCGTCATGACCCTGGCCATGCTCTCGCTGGCCGGCTTCCCGCCGCTCGCCGGCTTCGTCGGCAAGTTCCTGCTGTTCGGCTCGGCCGTCGAGGCCGACCTCACCTGGCTCGCCATCGTCGGCGCCGTCGGGAGCATGGTGAGCCTTGGCTACTACCTGCGGGTCGTCACGGTGACGTGGCTGCCGCCGGCAGAGGGCGCGCCGCGCAAGATCCTGCGCGTCCCCGGACCGGTGCTGCTGGCGACCGTGACCTGCGGGGTCGCGGTCGTCGCCCTGGCGCTGATCGCCTCGCCGGTGATCGACGCCTGCCGCGGCGCGGCGGAGGCCCTGCTCGCCCCTTAGCTAAACCGGGCTGACCTCGCCCGGCGGGGCCGGGGGGGCCTCGGGGCGGGACTCGTCGGGCGGGGGCGGCTCGGTGGGGCTCACCTCTCCCGGGGGCGCCGGGGGCGCCTGGGGCAGGTCGTCGCGGAGGCCGGGCGGAGCCGCCGGGGCGTCGGGGGCCGGCGCGATCTCGGGGGCGGGGGCGGGGGCCGGGGCGGGCGCCTGCTCGGGCGGCGCGGAGCCGAGGGCGGCGGCGGGCACGACCGCCAGGCAGAGGCCGGCGAGCGCGGCGGCGAGCGTGTGGCGTCTCATGGGTTGCCTCGATCCGGGTTGAGGGCCGTGCGCCCATCCATCGGCCCGGTCGCCGCGCGACTTGAGCGGCCCCGGCAGATTATGCGCCCCGTCCCCTTTCGCGCAGCACGAGCTGCGCCGCCACCGCGACCAGGAGGATCGCGAAGCCGATCCGCAGGGCGCGCTCGGGCGCGGCGTCGGCGATCAGCGCCCCCGCGATCGCCGTGCCGACCGACACGACGCCCATGATCGTCGCGTCGCGCCAGCGCACCTGGCCGGTGACCGTCTGGCGCCAGGAGCCGAGGATCGCGACCGGGATGATGGCGAGGAGCGACGTGGCCTCGGCCTCGAGCTGGCTCAGCCCCAGGATCAGCGTCAGCGTGGGCACGAAGATGATCCCGCCACCGACGCCGAACAGCCCGGCGACGGCGCCGGCCGCGACACCGAGCACGATCACCGCGAGGGCCTCGAGCATCAGCCGACCGCCAGCCGGACGGCGACCGCCACCAGCAGGGCGGCGAACGCGTAGGTGAGGACGCGGCTCGAGATGCGGTCCTTCACCGCCAGGCCGAGGGTGACGCCGGCCATCGCGGGGATGCCGATGAGCAGCGCCGTGGACCAGTCGAACGTTGCCCAGCACCCCGTGGGTGACGGTCCCGACGGTCGCGGTGAAGATGATCGCCGCCAGCGAGGTCGCCGTGGCGACCTTGGCGTCGTAGGCCAGCAGCGCGATGAGCAGCGGCACCATGATGACGCCGCCCCCCACGCCGAAGAGGGCCGCGAAGAGGCCCGCGGCGAGGCCGATCGCGGCCAGGCGCGCGACCCGGCCGCCGCCGCCGGACCCCGCGCCCGCCGGCGGCGCCCCGCTGCTAGCGTCGGCGGCCATGACCGCCCCCGGCCGGCGCCTGGACGCCCTCCTCGCGCCGCTGCGGGACCGGCCCGGCGAGGCGGCGGTGCTGTGCGACGTCGACGGGACGCTGGCCCCGATCGTGGCCCGCCCGGAGGACGCCCGCCTGCTCGACGGCGCGCGCGAGGCGCTGGAGGCGCTCCGCGAGCGCGTGCGCCTGCTCGGCTTCGTCAGCGGCCGCGGGCTGGCCGACGTCGAGCGCCTGGTCGGGCTCGACGGCTGCGCCTACGCCGGCAACCACGGCATGGAGCTGCACCTCCCCGGCGGCCGGCCGCGCCTGGCCGACGGCGTGGCCGCCCACGTCCCGGCCATCGCGGCCTTCGCCGCCACCTGGCCGCCCCAGCGCCTGGCGACCGGGGGCCTGCGCATGGAGGAGAAGGGCGCCACCCTCAGCGTGCACGCCCGCGGGGCGCCCGACCCGGCCGCCGCCGAGCTGCTGATGCGCGAGATCGCGCGAGATGCGGACGGCCACGGCCTCGTGGCCACGAGCGGCCGCGAGGTGCTGGAGGTGCGGCCGCCGGTGCGGGTGGACAAGGGCACGGCGGTGCGGGAGCTGCTCGAGGGGACCGGCGTCCGCGCCGCGCTCTACGCCGGCGACGACCGCACCGACGCCGACGCCTGGCGGGCGCTGCGCGAGCTGCGCGACGCGGGGGCGCTCGACCACGCCGTGGCGCTCGCCGTCGCCAGCTCCGAGGTGCCGGCCGAGGTCCGCGCCGGGGCCGACGCCGAGGTCGAACGGGCCGCCCGGGGTGCTCCACGCGCTGCGGCTGCTGGCTCACTGACCCCCGGCGCCGGCCGCGGCGGCGATCCGCGCCGCCCGCGCCGCGGCCAGCTCCTTCCAGGGGCGGGTGTTGCCGACGTCCTCCGCGCGCGCGCCGGCCCGGCGGGCGACGAGCAGGCCGAAGCGGATGAGGTCGAAGGCGGCGCCCGAGTGGGCGTCCGACCCGATCGTGATGCGCGCCCCCGCCGCCAGCGCCTGGCGGGCCATGTCCGCGTCGAGGTCGAGCCGCTGCGGCTGGGCGTTGACCTCGAGGTAGGTCCCCGTCGAGGCGGCCGCCGCGATGAGGCGCGCGAGGTCGACCGGGGCGTGCCCCCGCCGCCCGAGCATCCGCCCCGTCGGATGGCCGATCACGTCGACGAAGGGGCTCTCGGCCGCCGCGACGACGCGTGCGGTGTAGCGCTCGGCGCCCTGGCCGAAGGACGAGTGGACGCTCGCCGTCACCCAGTCGAAGCCCGCCAGGAGCGCGCCCTCGAAGTCGAGCCGTCCGTCGGACAGGATGTCCACCTCGGTCGCCTTCAGCACCACGATGTCGTCGCGGCGCGCGTTCTCGGCGTCGATCTCCTCCCATTGCCGCCGCACCCGGTCGGGGTCGAGGCCCCCCGCCATGGCCAGGCTCTGCGAGTGGTCGCTGATGGCGAGGTAGGAGTGACCGCGCGCCCGCGCCGCCTCGACCATCTCGGGGACGGTCAGGGTGCCGTCGCTCCACCGGGTGTGCGCGTGCAGGTCGCCGAGCAGGTCGCCCCGCTCCACCAGCCGCGGCAGCGGGCCCTCGCGGGCGGCCTCGATCTCGCCGCGGTCCTCGCGCAGCTCGGGCGGGATCGGATGCAGCCCGATCGCGGCGTAGACGCCCTCCTCGTCGGCGTGGGTGGCGCGCACGCCGTCCGGGCCGACGATGCCGTGCTGCGAGACCGACAGCCCCTGGCGCACCGCGAGCTCGCGCAGGCGGATGTTGTGGGCCGCCGAGCCGGTGGCGTGCTGGAGCAGGTTGCCGAACGATTCGGGCGGCCCCACCGCCAGCTCCAGGCGCGCCCCGGAATGGGTCGCCACCGAGGAGCTCGCCTCGCCCCGCGACAGCTCGCGCTCCACGGCCGGGTGGCCGGCCAGGGCGTCCTGCAGCTCCTCGGGCCGGTCGCTCGCCGCGACCAGGTCGATGTCGTGGACGCTCTCCCGCCCACGCCGCAGGCTCCCGGCCAGCTCGACGACGGCTCCGGGGACGGCGGCGCAGAGGTCGCGGGCGATCTCCTCGGCCGCCGGCAGCGCCCGGCCGATGGGCACCCTCTCCTCGCCGTCGCCCGCGGCCGCCGCGACCCGGGCCAGCTCGGCGGCCAGCCGGGTCTCGGTGGCCGCCCCGAACCCCGGGACGTCGCGCACCCGCCCGTCCGCGAGCGCGGCGGCGAGGTCGTTCACGCTCTCGACGCCGAGGTCGCGCCACAGCGCGGTGGCGCGCTTGGGCCCGATGCCGTCGAGGCGGGCGACCTCGGCGAGGCCGACGGGCACCCGGTCGCGAAGCTTGGCCAGGGCGGCGATGTCCCCCGTCTCGGCCAGCTCGACGATCTTCGCCTGGAGGGTCGTGCCGATGTCGGGCAACTCGACCGCCCGCCCCTGCACGGCGAGCTCGGCCACCGAGACCGTGGTCGCCTGGACGCGCGCGGCGGCGCGACGGTAGGCGAGCACCCGGTGGCGCACCGCGCCCTCCAGCTCCAGCAGGTCGCCGATCAGGCGCAGGCGGCCGGCGACCTCGCGATTGGTCGGGAGGGGCTCGGCCATCGCAGGAGTCTAAGGGCCCTCCGGTGAACCTTGAGACGGGCGCCCCGACCCACGGGGGCGGGCGCCGCGGCCGCTGGTATCGTCTGCGCTCTCCGGGGAGGTCGGGCTGGTGCAGGTCTTGGGCTCGCGTCGGGGTGGCATCGTCACCCTCGTGATCGCGGCGGTCGCGCTCGGCGCCGCTGCGGTCTTCGCCGTGGTCCAGCTGATCCAGCGCCCGCAGGTGGACGCCCCCACCCCGGCCCCCGGCAGCGCCGTCGCCGACCCGCGGCCCGAGATCGCCTTCGCGGTGGAGGGCGACGAGCGGCTGGCCGACCTGAAGGTGTCACTCGACGGACGGGACGTGACGGGGCGCGTGCGCGGCTCCGGCGACGAGCTCACGGTCACCCCGGTGGCGCGCCTGCCCGACGGGGCGCACGAGGTCGACGTGAGCTTCTCGAGCGGCAACGTCTTCGCCCGCACCGTCCGGAAGCGCTGGAGCTTCGACGTCGACACGGCCGCGCCGCGGCTCGCGGTCGCGTCGCCGAAGCCGGGGGCGCTCCGCGCGCGCCGGGCGGTGAAGTTCACGGGCAAGGCCGAGGCCGGGGCGAGCGTGACGGTGGGCTACCGGGGCGGCGAGGCCACCGCGCTCGCCGGCCGCGCCGGCTCGTGGTCGACGGTCGCCCGGCTGCCGGAGGGCGATGTCGCGACGACCGTGACCGCGCGCGACGCGGCGGGCAACTCCACCGCGCGGCCGCGCGCGGTGATCGTGGACACCACCGCCCCCCGGCTCGCCGTGACGGCCCCCGCCAAGGGCGACCAGCTCACCGAGACCGACCAGCCGCTGGTCTACGGGGCGATCACGGCCGACGACCCCACGGCGCTGGTCTTCACGGCGACGGTCAACGGGAAGCGCGTGACGACCGTCAAGGGACGCGACGCGACGAGCGCCGACGACGCCGAGGCCGTCTACGCCCTCGCCGCGGGCACCGCGCCCCCGGCGCTCGAGCTGGACGGGCGCCGCTTCGCCATGCCCGTCGGCACCCTCCCGCAGGGCCGCAACCGGATCCAGGTGACGGTGAAGGACCGGGCCGGCAACGTCGCCCGGGCCGAGCGCGTCGTGCTGGTCAACTCCACCGAGGACTTCGGCGCGGTGGAGATCGGGCGGAAGGCCCGCGGCGCCGACGTCATCACCCTCCAGCAGCGCCTGCGCGAGGCGAAGGTCTACCCGAAGAAGGGCAAGCTCTCGGGCGTCGTGGACGCCAAGACCGAGAAGGCGATCGCCCGCTACCAGAAGCGCTACAAGCTGGCGCAGACCGGCATCGTCAACGAGAAGATGGTGCAGCGGATGGTGGGCCGCCTGGTCGCGAACCTGTCGCAGTACCGGGTCCGCCTGGTCCGCAACGGCAAGGTGGTCGCCGCGTACCCGATCGCCAAGGGCTCGTCCGCGTACCCCACGCCCACCGGCGAGTACGAGATCAACGACAAGCAGGTTGACCCGACCTGGTACCCGCCCGACTCGCCCTGGGCCGCCGAGCTGTCGTCGATCCCGCCCGGCCCCGGCAACCCGCTGGGGACGCGCTGGATCGGCACCAGCGCCCCGGCCATCGGGTTCCACGGGACCTACGCCCGGTACTCGGTCGGCACGCCCGCCAGCCACGGGTGCATGCGCATGTACATCGAGGACGTCGAGGAGCTCTACGACCAGGTGACGGTCGGGATGAAGGTCTCGATCCGCGCATGAGCGCCGTGCCGGTCGAGGTGACCGACGCGGACTGGGACGCGCAGGTGCTCGGGGGAGACGTGCCGGTGCTGGTCGACTTCTGGGCCCCCTGGTGCGCGCCGTGCCGGACGGTCGAGCCCATGGTGCGCGACCTGGCGGCCCGCTACGCCGGGCGGCTCGACGTGGCGCGCCTGAACGTTGACGCCGAGCCGCGCTCGGCCGTCCGCTACGACGTCCTCACGCTGCCGACCCTGATCCTGTTCCGCGACGGCGAGCCGGTCGAGCGCATCGCCGGCGCCGTGAAGGCGGCGCGCCTCGAGCGCGCCGTGACCGCCCACCTCGAGCCAGCGTAGGAGACCATGCCCGCGATCTACTTCAGCCTCGGCAACGTCCAGCCCTTCGCCGACATGGCGACCGAGTCCGTACAGGAGGGGGTGACCGTGGTGCGAGGCGACGGCGCCGTCGTCGGCCTGCGCCTGGACGACCCCCGGCTGGTGCTCCAGCTCCCCGAGATCATCGAGCGGCTCGGCCTGGACCCCGAGCGCGTCTGGGGCCGCCTGCGCGCCGACGCCGACGCGCTGCTCGGCTCGCGCGCCGCCGCCTGGGGGGGCGGCGGGGCCTAGCGCGCCCGCGAGGTCCCGGCGCGCTCCAGCCGCAGCGCCAGCGGCTCGCCGTCGACGACGTGCTCCTCGTGGCGCAGGCCGGCGAACGGCGCCCCGTGCCCCACCGTGAGGCGGGTCGCCAGGGTCTCGGCCCCGATGGCGCCGCGGTGCTCCTCGACCGCCTCCCGCAGCTCGCCGGAGCCGTCCAGGTGCAGGTGGATGCGCTCCTCCACGCGCAGCCCCGCCGCCCGCCGCGCGCCCTGCACGGCGTGGACCACCTCCCGCGCCAGCGCGTCGCGGCGTAGCTCGGGCGTGATCTCGGTGGCGAGGCCCACGGCCAGGGCGGCGTCCTGGCCCACGGCGTAGCCCGCGGTGGGCCGGGCCTCCATCAGCACGTCGTCGGCGGCCAGGCGCTCGCGGCCGCCGTCGAGGGCGATCTCCACCTGCTCGCCGGCGTCGAGCGCCCGGGCCGACTCGGCCGCGGGCAGGGCCGCGACGGCGGCCGCGACGGCGGGCATGCGGTTGCCGAAGCGCGGGCCCAGCCGCCGGTAGTTGGGCTTCAACGTCACCTCGACCAGCTCGCCCGGGTCGGTGACGAAGCGGACCCGGCGCACGTTGAGCTCCTCGGCGACCAGGTTGACCAGGCCCTCGACCGCGCGAGCGAGGGCCGCGGGCGCGGCCACGACGGCCTCGGCCAGCGGCTGGCGCACCTTGAGGCGGGCCTCGGCCCGGGCTCCGCGGCCGACCGCCACGACCTCGCGGGCCGCGGACATGGCGGCCTCGAGGTCGGCGTCCCGGCGTCCGCCCGGGGCGGGCCAGTCGGCCAGGTGGACGCTGTCGGGGGCCGCCGGGTCGTGGGCCGCGACCTGGGTGCCGTAGACCTCGTCCGCGACGAAGGGACAGAACGGGGCCACCAGCAGGCTCATCGTCGCCAGGCACTCGTGCAGAGTCGCGAAGGCCGCCTCGGCGTCCGCGCGGGCGTCGCCCGACCCGTTGCCCGCGCCCCGGCCGCCCCAGAAGCGGCGCCGCGACGTGCGGACGTACCAGTTGGACAGGTCGTCCAGGAAGGCCTCGAGGGCCCTCCCCGCGCCCGTGGCGTCGTAGCCCTCGAGCCTCTCGGTGACCTCCTCCACCGTCCCGTCGAGGCGCGACAGGACCCAGCGGTCAACGGGGCGCCGCGCGCCCCGACCGTCGCCGTCGCCGGGCGACCAGCCGTCGGGCAGCGCGGCGTAGGTCACCAGGAACGCGTGCGTGTTCCAGAGCGTCAGCAGGAAGCGCCGCATCGCCTCGTCCACGGCCTCGAGGCTGAAGCGGAACGAGTCCCACGGGCTCTGGCCCGTGATCAGGTACCAACGGAAGGCGTCGGCGCCCTGGCGGTCGAGCACCGTCCAGGGCTCGATGACGTTGCCCTTGCTCTTGCTCATCTTCTGGCCCTCGGCGTCGAGCATGAGGCCGAGGCAGACCACGTTGCGGTAGGCCGTCTCGTCGAAGAGCAGCGTGCCCTCGGCGAGCAGGGAGTAGAACCAGCCGCGCGTCTGGTCCAGGGCCTCGCAGATGAAGTCGGCCGGGAACCGGCCGGAGAGGTCGCCGCCCGTCGCGAAGGGGTGGTGCTCCTGCGCGAAGGGCATCGCGCCGCTGTCGTACCAGACGTTGACGACCTCGGGCTCGCGCGCCATCGGCCCGCCGCAGCCGCAGGTCAGGACGACCTCGTCGACGTAGGGGCGGTGGGGGTCGAAGCGCTCCGGCAGGTCCTGCGCGGCCCGCTCGCGGAGCTCGCCGAACGAGCCGACCGCGTCGACCCGGTCGCAGTCGGCGCACCGCCACAGCGGCAGCGGCGTACCCCAGTACCGGTCGCGCGAGATCGCCCAGTCGACGTTCCCCTCCAGCCAGCGGCCGAAGCGCCCGTCGCGCACCCGCGCCGGGTGCCACCCGATCCCCCGGTTGAGCTCGAGCATGCGGCCGGCGACCGCCGTGGTGCGGATGTACCAGGAGGGCTTGGCGTAGTAGAGGAGCGGGGTGCCGCACCGCCAGCAGTGGGGGTACTGGTGCCGGTGGGTGCCGGCCCGCAGCAGCAGGCCCCGCTCCCGCAGGTCGGCGACCAGGTCGGGGTCGGCCTCCTTGACGCCGCGCCCGGCCCAGGGCCCGACGGCGTCCGTGTAGCGACCGTCCGGCCCCACCGGGTTGGGCGCGGGGAAGCCGTGGCGGCGCGCCACGTCCATGTCGTCCTGGCCGAACGCCGGCGCGATGTGGACGATGCCCGTGCCGTCCTCGGTCGTGACGAAGTCGGCCGCCACCACGACGTGCGGGCCCTCGAGGTAGGGGAAGGGCGGGACGTAGCCGCGCCCCACGAGGTCGCCGGCAGCGATGCGCCGGGCGGGCTGCGCCCCCTCGCCCAGCACCCGCTCGACCAGCCCCTCGGCGAGGATGAGGGTCTCGCCGTCGCGCTCCACGGCCGCGTAGGGCGTGTCCGGGTTGACCGCCGCCGCCTGGTTGGCCGGCAGGGTCCAGGGCGTCGTGGTCCAGACCAGCAGCGCCTCGCCCGGCGCGTCTGCGAGGGGGAAGCGCACGTAGACCGACGGGTCGTCGATCTCCTCGTAGCCCAGGGCGACCTCGTGGCTCGACAGGGCCGTCCCGCAGCGGGGGCAGTAGGGCACCACCTTGTCGCTGCGGTAGAGCAGGTCGCGCCGGAAGAGCTCGGCGAGGCTCCACCACACGCTCTCGATGTAGTCGGCGTCCATCGTGCGGTACGCGCGATCGGTGTCGATCCAGAAGCCGACCCGCTCGGTGAGGCGCTCCCACTCGTCGACGTAGGCGAGCACCGACTCCCGGCAGAGCGCGTTGAACTCGGCGATGCCGTAGGCCTCGATCTCCGGCTTGCCCGAGATCCCGAGCCGCTTCTCGACCTCGATCTCCACGGGCAGGCCGTGGCAGTCCCAGCCCCCCCGGCGGTCGACGAACCGGCCGCGCATCGTCTGGAAGCGGGGGTAGACGTCCTTGAAGACGCGGGACAGGACGTGGTGCGCCCCGGGGCGCCCGTTGGCCGTCGGCGGGCCCTCGTAGAACACGTAGGGCGGCGCCCCGCGGCGGCGCTCGAGGCTGCGCCGGAGGACGTCGCCCTCGCGCCAGGCCTCGAGGACACGCGCCTCCATCGCGACCCAGTCGGACGCCGGGCCCGGCTCTCTCCAGCGGCCCATCAGGCGGCCAGGGTCGTCCGGGCCTCGAGCTCCTCGCGCACCTCGTCGAAGCCCTCGAACGGGGTGAAGTCCACGCCGTCGATCGCGAGGTCGCGGGCGAGGTGGGCGCGCGCGAAGACGATGTCGGCCATCCGCGCGACGCAGCGGTCGGAGACCCCGTCGCCGATCAGCACCAGCGGCTCGCCGGCCCGCCGCGCGCGCACGTCGTGGCGCTTGCAGCGCCGGCCGCAGACCGCGCACCGCTCGCCGCGGTCGGCCCAGACGAGCCGGGTGCCCCGCGGCGTGAACTCGGCCTCGTGGCTGGCGACCTCGAGGTGCCCCAGGCCGGCCCGCTCGAGCACGGCGTCGATGACCGACCGGAACCCGGACGACACCACCACCAGGCGGTGGCCGCGCCCGCGCGCCCAGGCCACGAACTCGGGGAAGCCGGCCCGCAGGCCGGCCTCGCGCAGCACGAGCTCGCGCACATGCCCGGGGGTGGCGCGGACGCCCGCGAACTCCATCTGCATCGCCTGCTCGAGCGTCAGCTCCCCCGCGCGCAGGCGGGGCTCGATGCGCTCCCACAGGCCGCCGTCGCCGTAACGGGCGACGATGAGGTGGAGGGTGTCGCGCCGGGTGATGGTGCCGTCGAAATCACAGGCGATGAGCAGCTTCTCCACCGGGCCGGAGGGTACCAGAGGCATCCCGGCGCCCCCCCGGTGACTAGGATCGGCCGGTGGCCAGCCGCGCCATCGCCGTCATCGGCCAGGGCTCGCCCGACGAGGGCGCCGCGGCGGACGCCGCGCGAGAGGTGGGGACGCTCCTCGCCGAGGCCGGGGCCACCGTCGTGACGGGGGGCCTGGGCGGCGTGATGGCCGCGGCCGGGCGCGGGGCGCGGTCGGCGGGCGGGCGCGTCACCGCGGTCCTCCCGGGCACCGAACGCGGGGATGCGCGCGAGGCCGACGCCGTGGTGTGCAGCGGGGTCGGCGAGGCCCGCAACCTGGCGGTCGTGGCGAGCGCCGACGCGGTCATCGCGGTCGGCGGCGGGTGGGGCACCCTCTCCGAGATCGGCCTCGCGCGAAGGCTCGGCCGCCCGGTGGTGCTGCTGGGCTCCTGGCGCATCGCCGAGCCCGGCGCGCCGGAGGGCGCCTCGGCCTGCCCGACGGCCGCGAGCCCCGCGGCGGCGGTGCGGATGGCCCTCGAGGCGGCCCGATAGCCGCGCCCCGGCCCATCCTGATCCACGGGTCCGGGGGCGACCACCGGGTCTGGGCGCTCCAGAGCGCCCGCCTGGGCGGGGCGGTCGCGATCGACCTCCCCGGGCATCCGGCCGGCGCGTGCCTCGACCGCGCCGACGCCGTCGCGGTGGCCCTGGCGCCCGCGGTCGCGGCGGTCGAGGGCCCGCGCGTCCTCGTCGGCCACTCCCTGGGGGGCGTCGTCGCCCTGGAGCTCGCCCGGGCGCGGCCGGAGCTGGTCGAGGGTCTGGTCCTGATCGCGACCGGCGCCCGCCTGCCGGTGCCCGCCGAGGCCATGGAGAGGGTGGCGTCGGACCCGGGCGCCGAGCGCCGGCGCCTGATCGAGGGGTTCCTCGCCGACGCATCGCGCCCGATCGCGCGCGACGTGACCGCGGCCCTGCGCGCGTGCACGGACGCCACCCTGGCGGCCGACTACGCCGCCTGCGGCGCCGCCGACCTGCGCGGCCGCCTGGGCGGCCTGCGGGCCCCGGCACTCGTCATCGCCGGGGGCGACGACCCCCTCACCCCGCCCTGGCTGTCGGAGGAGCTCGCCCGCGAGCTCCCCATGGCCCAGATGGTGGTGGTGCCGGGCGCCCGCCACATGCCGATGGCCGACGCCGACGGCACGGTCAACCTGCTGGTCGCCGCCTTCCTGGCGCGGCTCGAGCTGACGCTGGCGGGCCTGTGACGCCCCTGCGGCCGCTGGCCCTGATCGTCAACCCCAACGCGACCCGGTCAGGCCGGGGCGTGCGCGGGGAGGTCGCCCGGGCGCTCGCGCCGATGGGCCTGGAGTGGTCGTTCGTCTCGCGCGCGCCGGGAGACGGCGCCCGCCTGGCGCGCCAGGCGGCCCAGGAGGGAGCCGCCGCGGTGGTGTCGCTGGGCGGGGACGGGATCGCGGGCGAGGTCGCGGGCGCCCTGGCCGGCGGCCCCGTGGCGCTGGCGCCCCTGCCGGGGGGCAACGCCAACGTCTTCACGCGCGCGCTCGGATGGCCGAACCACCCGCGGCAGGCGCTGGACCTGCTGGCGCCCGCCCTCGACGCCGGGCGCGTGCGCGACGCCGCGCTGGGACTGCTGGGGATGGACGGCGAGGAGCGGGTCTTCGCGGTCAACGCGGGCATCGGCCTGGACGCGGCCACGGTGGAGTGGATCGAGGCGCGGCCCCGCACCAAGCGGCGCCTGCGCCAGGCCGGCTTCATCCTCGGCGCCGGCATCGCGGCGGCGCGGACGGGGCGTGCGCCGCACCTGCGCGCGGTGGCAGACGGCGCCGAGCCCGTGCTGGCGCGCGCGGTGCTGGCCGCGTGCGGGACCCCCTACACCTACCTGGGCCGGCGGCCGCTCGACCTGGTGCCGGGCGCCGCCTTCGACGGCCGGCTGGCGTGGGTCGGCCTCACGCGCCTGCGCATCGACGAGCTCGCCGGCTTCGCCCTGCGCGCGGCGCGCGCCGCCGACCTGCCGGTGGGGACGGGCGCGCTGCGCGGCGGCAGCGTCTCGCGCGAGCTGGTCGTGGAGAGCGACGCGCCCGCTCCCGTCCAGGCCGACGGCGAGCCGCTCGGGCGGCATCTCCGCGTGCGTGTCCGCCCGGGCCCGGTGCTGCGGGCGATCGAGCCCCGTCCCGGCTAAGGTCGACCCGTGAGGCTGCGTGGCCGCACCTACGCCGTACTGGTCGCCGAGGGCGTCGAGGACCTCGAGTACTGGGTCACCCTCATGCGCCTGCAGGAGGAGGGGGCGATCGTCCTCTCGGTGGGCTCCGACACGGAGCCCCACCGCGGCAAGAACGGCCTGGTCGTCGAGGCGGGGACGCGTGCGGGCGACGTCGACCCCGGCTCGCTCGACGGGCTCGTCATCCCCGGCGGCCACGCGCCCGACAAGATGCGCCGCGACCCGGCCATCCTCGACCTGGTGCGCGCCGTCCACGGCCGCGGGCTGCCGATCGGGATCATCTGCCACGGGGGCAGCGTGGCGATCTCGGCCGGCATCGTCGGGGCGCGGGCGACCGGGTCGCTCGGGATCAAGGACGACCTCGTGCTCGCCGGCGCCGAATGGGTCGACGAGCCGGCCTTCCGGGACGGGCAGATCGTCTGGGGGCGGGTCGTGGCCGACATCCCGGACTTCTGCCGGGAGCTGGTCGAGGCGTTCGCGGACGCCTAGATCGTCCTGCCGGCCCCGTTGTTCGAGGAGTCGGTGCGCCCGGCGGCCATGGCGGCGGGGTCGCCGGCGGCCACCTCGCGGTAGGAGCCGATGCGGCGGTAGCGCTCGCGGCGCAGCTTGCGGCGCTCGCCCGGGGGCTGGGCGCGCAGGTCGCGCAGCGCCCGCCCGAGGTAGGCGCCCAGCAGCCGGGCCGCCTCGTCGTGGTCGCGGTGCGCGCCGCCGGGCGGCTCGGGCACCACCGCGTCGGCGATCCCCCAGCGGTAGCAGTTCGCGGCCGTGGGCTGGAAGGCCGAGGCGGCCTCCCGCGCCTTGGCCGCGTCGCGCCACAGGATGGCGGCGCCGCCCTCCGGCGAGATCACCGAGTAGGTCGAGTTCTCGAGCATGATCACCCGGTCGGCGACGCCGAGCGCCAGCGCGCCGCCCGACGACCCCTCGCCGATGATGACCGCGACGGCCGGCACCCGGAGTCGCAGCATCGTCTGCATGCTGCGCGCGATCGCGCCGCCCTGCCCACGCTCCTCGGCGCCCGCGCCGGGGAAGGCCCCCGGCGTGTCGATGAGGGTGACGACCGGCAGGTCGAGCTTGTCGGCCAGGGCCATGACGCGCATGGCCTTGCGGTAGCCCTCGGGCCCGGGCATGCCGAAGTTGCGGTAGGTGCGATCGGCCGTGTCGCGGCCCTTCTGGTGCCCGATGACCGCGACCGGGCCACCCGCCCCCCGTCCGATGCCCGCGACGATCGCGGGGTCGTCGCCGAAGAGCCGGTCGCCGTGCAGCTCCTCGAAGTCGGGCCAGAGCCGCGCGATGTAGTCGAGCGGGTACGGGCGGTCCTGGTGGCGCGCGAGCTGGATCGTCTCCCAGATCGCGGTGCTGGTCTCGGGCTGGCCGGTGAGGCGGTGAGCGAGGCGGCGCACGAAGCGCCCCCCGCGACGGGCGGCGACGCTCATGGCTCGGCCTCCGCGTCGTCGTCGTCGGGCCGGCGGGGCTTGGCCTTGCCCACCAGGCGGCGCGACATCTCGGGCAGGTGCTTGGCCACCTCGGCCGCGCGCTCGGCGCGCGCCTGGGCCCAGGTCACCGCCGGAGGCGGGTCGAGCCCGGCCGGGCGGTCGAGGATCGCGAGCACCTTGGCGATGCGCGCGGCGAGGTCGCGGCGGTCGACCACGGCGTCGACCTGCCCCTTGGCGAGCTGGGTCTCGGCGCGGCCGAAGTCGTCGGGCAGGTTCTCGCGGGTGGTCTGCTCGATGACCCGCGGGCCCGAGAACGCGATCAGCGCGCCCGGCTCCGCGTAGGTGACGTCGCCGAGCGACGCGAACGACGCCCAGACGCCGCCGGTCGTGGGGTGCGCCAGCACGACCAGCACCGGCAGCTCGGCGTCGTGGAGCTCCTCGAAGGCCACCACGGTCTTGGCCATCTGCATCAGGGCGAGGACCCCCTCCTGCATGCGGGCGCCCCCCGAGGCGGTGACGACGACCAGCGGCAGGCCCTTCTCGACGCAGCGCTCGCACGCCCGCGCCACCTTCTCGCCCACCACCGCCCCCATGCTGCCGCCCAGGAACGAGAAGTCCATCACCGCCGCGACGCACCGGTGGCCGCGGATCTCGAGCTCGGCGCAGACCAGCGCCTCGGCGTTGCCCCCCCGCTCGGCCTTCTCCACCCGGTCGGGGTAGGGCTGGAGGTCGACGAACTGCAGCGGGTCGCTCGCGCGCAGCTCAGGCCAGAGCTCGATCCAGTCCCCGCCCTCGACCAGCTGCGCCACCCGCTCGCGCGCGCCGACCGCGAAGTGGTGCCCGCAGGTCCCGCAGACCCGCAGGTTGCGGCTCATCTCCTCGGCCCGGTAGTGGCTCTGGCACTGGGGGCAGGAGCGCTCGTCGGCCGGCAGGCGCCGCGCGGGGGCGGCCTCGCCGGGGCGCCGGCGCCGCAGCTTGTCCACCGACACGGTGATCTGACGCTTGGTCACGACGGCTCGGCCACCGGGGGATTATGGCAGGGGGTCGTCGAGGGCGGCGAGCCAGTCCTCCACGCTCTTGCGGTAGGCGGGCACGATCCGCGCCGGCGCCCGCGACTCGAGCACCAGGCGCGCCGCCTCGGAGGCGTCGTGGCCGCGCAGCCGCAGCACGGCGTAGGCCACCATCGCCGAGCGGCGCCGTCCCTGCTGGCAGTGGATCAGCACCCCCGCGTCGGGGTCGGCGTCGAGCGCGGCGGCCGCGAAGCGCGCGGCGGGCGCCCAGAGGCGCGAGGGCTGGGGGCGGCCGTTGTCCCACATCGGCGCGTGCATCACGCGGGCCTCGCCCAGCACCTGGCGCTCGGCCCAGAGGTCCTGCGAGATCTGCGTCTGGAGCTGGGCGCGGCAGTTGACCAGGTGGGTCACGCCCAGCTCGGGCAGCCGGCCGACGGTGTCGCCGACCGGGATGCTGCCGATCGCCACCCGCTCGTCGTCGATCCAGCTGAAGCCCTCCAGGCCCCGCATCGGGCCGTAGAGGCGGGTGCTCGCGCGGTTGTAGGCGCCCCGCCAGCCGGGCAGGCCGGCCCGCCGGGCCGTCACCCGGCCCCCGCGCCGTCGAGCGCGCCCAGGACGAGGATCGCGTTGTGGCCGCCGAAGCCGAAGGCGCTCGAGACCGCGACCCGAACGGTCGCCTCGCGCGCCGCGTTGGCGACGTGGTCGACGCCCTCGCACTCCGGGTCGAGGTCCTCGAGGTTGATGGTCGGCGGCACCATGCCCTCGCGGATCGTGAGGGCCGTCAGGCCCGCCTCCAGCCCGCCGGCGGCGCCGAGGCAGTGGCCGTGCATCGACTTGGTCGAGGACACCATCGTGCGGGCGGCCACCTCGTCGCCCAGCGCCCGGCGCAGCACTCGCACCTCGCTGCTGTCGCCGACGGGCGTCGAGGTGGCGTGGGCGTTGACGTAGTCGACCTGTTCCGGGGCGACCCCGGCGGCGGCCAGGGCCATCGTCACCGCGGCCGCGGGCGCCGTGCCGGTGGGGTCGGGCTCGGTCAGATGGTGCGCGTCGCCGGTGAGGCCGTACCCCAGCACCTCGCAGTAGGGCTCGGCGCCGCGCCGGAGCGCGCCGTCGAGGCTCTCGAGCACCAGGATGGCGCCGGCCTCGCCCATGACGAACCCGTCGCGGCCCCGGTCGAAGGGCCGGCTCGCCGCCGCCGGCTCGCCGTTGCGGGTCGAGAGCGCCCGCATGGCGTTGAAGGCGGCGATGCCGGTGCGCGTGATCGTGGCCTCGGCCCCGCCGGCGAGCATCGCGTCGGCCCGCCCGCTGCGGATGTGCTCGGCCGCCTCACCGAGGGCGTGGTTGCCCGACGCGCAGGCGGTCGAGGCGCAGGTGAGCGGGCCCTTGAGGCCGAGCTCCATCGACACCTGCGCCGCCGCCATGTTCGCGATGACCAGCGGGATGAAGAACGGCGACACCCGGTCGGGCCCGCGGCCGTCCACGATCAGGGTCTGCTCGACGAAGCTGTGGAGGCCGCCGATGCCGCTCCCCACCGCCGCGCCGATCCGCGGGCCCATCTCCGGCGAGACCACCAGCGACGCGTCGTCCAGCGCCAGCCGCCCGGCGGCGACCGCCAGCTGGGAGAAGCGGTCCATCCGCCGCGCCGCCCGCCGCTCGATGAAGTCGGTGGGCTCGAACCCCCGCACCTCGCAGGCGAAGGTGGTGGCGGTGTCGAGCGGCGTGTAGCCCTCGATGCGCCCGGCGCCGCTGCGGCCGGCCACCGCCGCGGCCCAGTTCTCGTCGCGGCCGATGCCGAGCGAGCTGACGAGGCCGATGCCGGTCACCACCACGCGCCGGCCGCCGCCCTCTCCCCCCGGCGCGCTCACGCCATCGCCAGCCCGCCGTTGACCGACAGGACGGCGCCCGTGACGAACGCGGCGTCCGGCGAGCACAGGAAGGCCACCGCCCCCGCGACGTCCTCCGGCTCGCCCAGGCGGCCGAGCGGGGTGCTCGCGAGTATCGCGTCGCGCTGCCCGTCGTCGAGCGCGGCGGTCATGTCGGTCGCGATGTAGCCCGGCGCCACGGCGTTCACTCTCACGCCGCGCGAGCCGGCCTCGCGGGCCAGGGCGCGGGTGAGCCCGATCAGGCCCGCTTTGGCGGCCGCGTAGTTGGCCTGGCCCGGGTTGCCGACCAGGCCGACGATCGACGACACCGCGACGATGCTCCCCGCACGGCGGCGCAGCATGCCGCGCAGGGCCGGGCGCGCCGTGTAGAAGGCGCCCGAGAGGTTGGTGTCGAGCACCGCCGTCCAGTCGTCGGCGCCCATCCGCACGGCCAGCCCGTCGCGCGTGATGCCGGCGTTCAGCACCAGCGCGTCGAGCGGGCCGAGCGCCTCCTCGGCGGCCTCCACCAGGCCGGCGGCCTGGCCCTCGTCGGCCACGTCGGCGGCGTGGGCGTGGGCACGCCGCCCGGCGGCCTCCACCGCGGCGACCGTCGCCGCGGCGCCGTCGGCGTCGGTCCCGAAGCCGACCGCCACGTCGAAGCCGTCGGCGGCCAGGGCCCGGGCGCAGGCCGCGCCGATCCCGCGGCTGGCGCCGGTGACGAGGGCGACGGGCACCAGTGTCCTCCAGCGCGAGCTCGCAATGGATTTCCCGAGCGAATCGCAAGCGAGGCAAGGACGCAGCGTGAGGCCGATAGTGCGCGACTATCGGCCGATCCGAGGACGCCGCATCGCGCCGCGATGCAGCCGGGAAATACCTGCGAACTCGCGGTGGAGGACACTAGGCCGCGATGGCCTCCACGTCGGCGGGCTCGCCCACCTGGGCCACCGCGGCGTCGCGCCGCACGCGCTTCACCAGCCCGGACAGGACCCGGCCGTGGCCGAGCTCGACGAACCGGTCGGCGCCCCCCTCGAGGGCGGCTGCGACCGCGTCGCCGAACCGGACCGGGGCGGTGAGCTGGGCGAGCAGGACCTCCCGCATGCGCTCGGGGGGCTCGGCCGCGCACGTCGTCGTCGAGAGGAAGGCGGGGTCGGGCGGCTCGGGCTCCCAGGCGTCCAGCGCCGGCCGCAGCCGCTGGGCCGCGGGCGCCATCAGCGGCGAGTGGAAGGCGCCGTCCACCTGAAGGCGGGCCGTTCGGTGGCCCCGCGCGGCGGCCAGCCCCAGCAGGCGCTCCACGCCGGCCGCGCTGCCCGACACGACCACCTGCCCCGGGCAGTTGAAGTTGGCCGGCCAGACGTCGCCGGCCTCGGCGGCCAGGGCGCGGGCGTCGTCGTCGGAGAGCCCCATCACCGCGGCCATCGCCCCCGGCGCCGCGCGCCCCGCGTCGCGCATCGCGGCGCCGCGCTCGGCGACGATGCGCAGGGCGTCGGCGTAGGTCATGGCGCACGCCGCGACCAGCGCCGAGTACTCGCCCAGCGAGTGGCCCATCACGACCGCGGGGCGGAGGCCGGCCTCGGAGGCCACCCGCCACGCCGCGGTTGACGTCGCCACCAGCGCCGGCTGGCACACGTCGGTCTCGGTGAGGCGCTCGGCGGGCCCCTCGAAGCAGATGCGGGACAGGCCGTAGCCGAGGACGTCGTCGGCCTCCTCGAAGGCGCGACGGGCGGCCGGGAAGCGCTCGGCGAGCGCCCGGCCCATGCCCACGGCCTGGGCGCCCTGCCCCGGGAAGAGCGCGACCGTGCTCATGCGGCGATCGGCTCGTAGCGGCAGATCGTCGATCACGACGAGGCCCCCGCCCCGGCCGCGTCCACCAGAGCGAACTTGAGCGTCGTCTCGCAGGCGAGCTCCCCGTCGACGACCGCGGTCGCCTCGCCCTCGCCGAGGGGCCCGCGGCGTCGGGTGAGGCGGGTCTCGAGCACGAGGTCCTCGCCCGGGCGCACCACTCGCCGGAAGCGCGCCCGCTCGATGCCGGCGAAGAGCGCGAGCTTGCCCGCCGAGGCGGGCTCGGCCAGCGCGGCGAGCGCCCCGGTCTGGGCCAGCGCCTCGACGATGATCACGCCCGGCAGGATCGGGTTGCCGGGGAAGTGCCCGGCGAAGAAGGGGGCGGCCGGGTCGACGTGCCACCGGGCCCGCGCAGACTCCCCGGGCGCCAGCGCGAGGATCTGGTCCACGAACAGGAAGGGCGGCCGGTGCGGGAGGAGCTCCGTCGGGTCCGGGAGGCGATCGGGCACGATCGGCGGGATCGTAGCCCATGACCGGCCGGGTGGCCGGGGCCCTCCGCTATCCTGGTGGGGGCGGTGACACCGACCATCCGCGCCCTCGTGCGGGGCCTCCTGGTGGCCCTCGTCGCGGCCCTCGCCACGGCCGCCGGAACCGCCGCGGCCAAGGAGGCCGGACCGGCGGTGCGGGTCGTTGAGCTGGCCGGCCCGATCGACCAGGCCGCCGCCGTCTTCGTCGAGCGCCAGCTCGCGTCTGCGGGCCGCGACGCGGCGCCGGCCGTGGTGATCCAGCTCGACACGCCCGGCGGGCTGGTGTCGTCGATGCGCGACATCGTGGGCGACATGCGGGCCGCGGCGGTGCCGGTCACGGTGTGGGTGGGGCCGTCGGGCGCGCGGGCGGGCTCGGCCGGGGCGTTCATCGCCGCCGCCGCGGACCAGGTCGGCATGGCGCCCGGCACCAACATCGGCTCGGCCACGCCCATCGGCAGCGGCGGCGAGGATCTCGACGCGAAGGCCCGCAACGACGCCGCCGCGACGATCGCGGCTCTCGCCGATGAGAACGGCCGCGACGCCGAGTCGTACCGGGCGATGGTCACGGAGTCCCTCAACCTGACGGCGGAGGAGGCCGTCGCGCGGGGCGTCGCGGACACGCTGCAGCCGAGCCTCACGGGCTTCGTGGCGTGGCTCGACGGGCAGCCCGGGCGCGACGGGCCCATCGCGACGGCGGGCGCGCCGCTCCAGACCGAGTCGCTCCCCTGGTACCTCGGCGTGCTGCGGGTGCTCACCGACCCGAACCTGGTCTTCTTCCTGCTGCTGCTGGGCCTGGCGGGGATCGGCTTCGAGATCTTCAACCCGGGTGCGATCGTCCCCGGCGTCGTGGGCGGCATCAGCCTCCTGCTGGCGCTCGCCGGCCTCACGGTGCTCCCGTTCCAGTGGGCGGGCATCGCTCTGCTGGTCCTGGCGGTGGCCCTCTTCGTGGCCGAGACCCAGGTGGGCGGGGTCGGGGCCCTCGCCGTGGGCGGGATCGTCGCCCTGGCGCTCGGCGGGGCCTTCCTGTTCGACTCCGACGACCCCGCGCTGGAGCCGTCGACCGGGGTCGTCGTGGCCACGGCCGCGGTGGTGGGGGGCGCGTTCGCGGTCGCCGCGCGGGTGGCCCTGCGGGCGCGGCGCCGGCCGGCCCTCACGGGCGGCGGCGAGCTGGTCGGGGAGGTGGGCCGCGCCCGCGGCGCGATCGGGCCCGGGGGGGGATCGGTGCTCGTGAACGGCGAGATCTGGTCGGCCCGGCCCGTCGCGGGCGTCGAGATCCCGCCGGGCGGGCAGGTCCGCGTCGTTACAGTGCACAGGGACGACCTCACGTTGACCGTCGAACCCAGAGAGAGGTAGGGCCACATGGCCGCCGCCGTCGTCATCATCATCCTGCTCGCCATCGGGCTGATCTTCCTGTTCGCGTCGGTCAAGGTCGCCCGGGAGTACGAGCGCGGAGTGGTCTTCCGGCTCGGGCGCCTGATCGGCATCAAGGGGCCGGGGCTCTTCATCCTCATCCCCTTCATCGACAAGGCGGTGAAGGTCGACCTGCGGACCGTCACGCTCAACGTGCCGCCGCAGGAGGTCATCACGCGCGACAACGTCACCGTGAAGGTGAACGCGGTGGCCTACTTCCGCGTGGTGGACGCCTCCAAGGCGATCGTGCAGGTCGAGAACTACCTGGTCGCGACCTCGCAGATCTCCCAGACCACGCTGCGCAGCGTGCTCGGGCAGGTTGACCTCGACCAGCTGCTCTCCGAGCGCGACCAGATCAACGACCGCCTGCAGACGATCATCGACGAGCAGACCCACCCGTGGGGGGTCAAGGTGTCGGTGGTCGAGGTCAAGGACGTCGAGCTGCCCTCGACGATGCAGCGGGCCATCGCCCGCCAGGCCGAGGCCGAGCGCGAGCGGCGCGCGAAGATCATCGCCGCCGACGGCGAGTACCAGGCCTCGGAGAAGCTGGGCCAGGCCGCCGCGGTGATCCGGTCCGAGCCCGGCGCGCTGCAGCTGCGCTACCTGCAGACCATGAACGAGATCGGATCGTCGGAGCGCACGACCACCCTGATCCTGCCCTTCCCGGTGGAGATGCTCGAGGCGCTGATGGGCCACGCCGCGGGCCGGGTGCCGAGCCGCGACGGCTCGAACGGGGCGGGGTAAGACCGAGGGACGACAGACGGAAGGAGGCCCGCCGTGCGGGCGATCTGGAACGGCTTCATCAGCTTCGGCCTCGTCACGATCCCCGTGTCGGTGGGCCTCGCGCAGCAGCGCAGCGACATCAGCTTCCGCACGCTCTCGCGGGAGACCCTGCAGCCCGTGAAGCAGAAGCGCTGGGACCCCGAGCGCGACGTCGAGGTCGGCCCGGCGGAGACGGTCAAGGGCTGGGAGGTCAGCAAGGGCCGCTACCTGCCCGTGGAGGACGAGGAGCTCGAGCGCTTCGCCGCGCGGCAGGAGAAGACGATCCAGATCCTCGGCTTCGTGGAGCTGAGCGAGGTTGACCCGGTCTACTTCGAGCGGGCCTACTGGCTCGAGCCCCAGGAGCGCGCCGAGCGCCCCTACGCCCTCCTGCAGAAGGCGATGGAGGGCTCGGAGCGGGCCGCGCTGGGGCGCTTCGTGCTCTCGACCAAGGAGCACCTGGTGCTGCTGCGGCCGGCGGGGGGGATGCTGGCCCTGCAGACGCTCTATTACCCCGAGGACGTCCGCGTCCGCGACCAGCGCGAGATCGGCGAGCGGCTGGCCGGCGTCGAGGTGTCGGCCGAGGAGCTGACGATGGCCGAGCAGCTGGTCGAGGGCCTGGCGCGGCCCTTCGCGCCCGAGGAGTACCCCAACGAGACCCGCGCGTCGTTGCTCGAGTTCCTCGAGGCAAAGGCCGGCGGCGAGGAGATCGCCGAGCCCGAGGAGGCCCGCGAGCCGGCGCCGGTCGTCGACCTGATGGCCGCGCTGAAGGCGAGCCTCGCCGCGGCCGGGGGCGGCGGCGCACCCGAGGGCGACGACCAGCTCTCGATCGAGCAGAGCCGCCTGCGCACGGTGAAGGGCGGCGGCGAGGGCGAGGAGGAGCCGGCCCCCAAGCGCGCGACCAAGCCGAAGGCGAAGACGCCCGCGAAGAAGAGCGGCACGGCGCAGCGCCGGAAGGCGTCCTGACCCCCGTCCAGCGGGACCCGCTCACCGGCGAGCCGGTCCTGCTGGCGCCGGCGCGCGCCGCGCGCCCCCACGACGTCGGCCGGCCCTCCAGCGGGGCCGGCGGCGGCTGCCCCTTCTGCCCCGGCAACGAGGGCGAGACCCCGCCCGAGACCTACGCGCTGCGGCCGGGCGGGGGGCCGCCGGACTCGCCCGGCTGGCTGGTTCGCGCCGTGCCCAACAAGTTCCCCGCGGTCGCGCCGGACGAGGGGGTCCACGAGGTGATCGTCAACACGCCGCGCCACGTGGTGCGGCTCGGCGATCTCACCGACGAGGAGGCGTCGCGGGCCGGCGGGGTCTGGGCCGACCGCATCGCCGCCGTCGAGGCGGACCCGCGCGGCCTGTGGCCCTTCCTCTTCCTCAACCAGGGCGCCGCCGCGGGGGCGTCGCTGCAGCACACCCACGCCCAGCTGGTGGGCCTGCCCCTCGAGCCGCCCCGGCTGCTGGCGCGCGAGCGGGCCTTCGCCGAGGCGCCCCGCTGCCCGGTCTGCGCCGACCTCGAGGCCGCCGGCGGCGACGGCCGGGTCGTGGCCGACGAGGACGACCTGGTCGCCTGGGCGCCCGGGGTCCCCCCGCTGAGCGGCACGGTGCGCCTCGCGCCGGCGGCCCATCTGTCCGACTGGACGGCCGACCCCGGCCCCGCCGCGGCCGCTCGGGCCCTGCGGCGGCTCGCGGCCGCCGTGACCGACGTCCTCGGCGCGGAGGCCATCAACCTCTGGCTGCACCGCGGCAGGCGGGGCGGGGGCGACTACCACTGGCACCTCGACGTGATCCCCCGCCTCGGGACGCTCGCCGGCCTGGAGCTGGGCACCGGCGTCATCGCCGTGGCGGTCTCACCCGCCGAGGTCGCCGCGCGCCTGCGCGGCGCGCCGGCCGCCCCGGGCCGGGCGTAGCCGCTCGTCAGGCCGGGCAGCTCGCGGGGGCGATCAGGCGGCCGGCGCGCCGCCGTCCGGCGCGTCGCCCTCGCCCTCGTCGTCGTCGTCCTGCGAGTTGACGACCGATGCGACCCCGACGACCAGGTCGTCGCCGGTCAGGTTCATGAGGCGGACGCCCTCCGTGGAGCGCCCGGTGCGGCGCACCGACTCGGCCGTGATGCGGATGACCTGGCCGTTCTGCGAGATCAGCAGCAGCTCCTGGCCCTCGCGCACCGGGCGCGCGGTGACCAGCTCGCCCTTGCGGTCGGTGACCTTGATCGTGCGGACGCCCTTGGTCGGGCGGCCCTTGGTGGGGTAGTCGCCCACCGGCGTGCGCTTGCCGTAGCCGTTGCCGGTCACGACCAGCAGGTCCTCGTCGTCGTGGGCCACCGCGAGCGCGAGCACCCGGTCCTCCGGGTTGAGGGTCATCGCGCGGACGCCGCGCGTGTCGCGGCCCATGGGCCGCGCGGCCGACTCGTGGAACCGGGCCGCCTGGCCGCGCGCCGAGACGACCAGCAGATCCTCGTCGCCGTCGGTGAGCTGCACGCCCACCAGCTCGTCGGTGCCCGTGAGCTGGATCGCGATGAGGCCGGCCTCGCGCAGGATGGTGTCGTAGCTGCGCATCTCGGTCTTCTTGATCATCCCGTCGCGCGTCGCCAGCACGAGGTACTTCCCCTCGCCGTAGTCGCGCGTGGCGAAGACCGCCCGCACCTCCTCGCCCTCGCGCAGGGCGAGCACGTTGGCGATGTGGCGGCCGCGCGAGTCGCGCGCGCCCTGGGGCAGCTCGTGGACCTTCTGGCGGTAGACCTTGCCGGTGTTGGTGAAGAAGAGCAGGTAGTGGTGGGTCGAGGCGATGAAGAGGTGCTCGATGTAGTCCTCGTCCTTGAGCCGCACCCCGCGCAGGCCCTTGCCGCCGCGCCCCTGCGCGCGGTAGGTCGAGACCGGCAGGCGCTTGACGTAGCCGGCCCGCGAGATGGAGATGACCATCTCCTCCTCGGCGATCAGGTCCTCGAGGTCGATGTCGCCCTCGCCGGGGATGATCTCGGTGCGGCGCTCGTCGGCGTAGCGGCCCCGGATCTCCAGGAGCTCCTGCCGGATGAGCCCGAAGACCCGCGCCTCGTCGCCGAGGATCGCCCGCAGCTCGGCGATGCGCGCCTGCAGCTCGGCGTACTCCTCCTGGATCTTGCCGGCCTCGAGCTGGGTGAGGCGCTGGAGGCGGAGGTCGAGGATCGCGCGGGCCTGGATCTCGGTGAGGTCGAAGCGGGCCATGAGCTCGGTCCGCGCCTCGTCGGGGTCCCGCGCGCCGCGGACCAGCGCGATGACGTCGTCGAGGTGCTCCAGCGCCTTGAGGAGCCCCTCGAGGATGTGCGCACGCGCCTCGGCCCGCTCGAGCCGATAGCGCGAGCGGCGCGTGACCACCTCGCGCTGGTGGTCGACGTAGTGGCGGATGAGGTCCTTGAGCCCCAGGGTCCGCGGCACCCCGTCGACGAGCGCGATGGCGTTGACGCCGAAGGTCGTCTGCACCGCGGTGTGCTTGTAGAGCTTGTTCAGGACCACCCGGGGCACCGCGTCGCGGCGCAGCTCGATGACGACCCGCACCCCGTCGCGGCCGCTCTCGTCGCGCAGGTCGCGGATCTCGGGGACCACCTTGTCGTTGGCCAGGTCGGCCATCTTCTTGATGAGCTCGGCCTTGTTGACCTGGTACGGCAGCTCGGTGAAGACGATCGCGTTCGAGCCGCCCTTGAGCGGCTCGTTGTGCGCCCGGCCGCGCACCACGACCCGGCCGCGGCCGGTGCGGTAGGCCTCGACCACGCCGACCCGCCCGACGATGATCCCGCCGGTCGGGAAGTCCGGCGCGCGGATGTGGCGCATGAGGCCCTCGACCTCGATGGCGGGGTCGTCGATGGTGGCCACGACCGCGTCGATGACCTCCCCGAGGTTGTGCGGGGGCATGTTGGTGGCCATGCCGACGGCGATCCCCGACGACCCGTTCACGAGGAGGTTGGGGAACCGCGACGGCAGGACGAGCGGCTCGGTGCGGCGGTCGTCATAGGTCGGCGTCTCGTTGACCGTGTCCTCGTCGATGTCCCGCAGCATCTCGGTGGCGATGCGCGCGAGGCGGGCCTCGGTGTAGCGCATCGCCGCGGCGGCGAACTCCGAGGTGCCGAAGTTGCCCTGGCCGTTGACCAGCGGGTAGCGCGAGGCGAAGTCCTGCGCGAGGCGGACCAGGGTGTCGTAGATCGCGTCGTTGCCGTGCGGGTGGTACTCGCCCATCACGGTCCCGACGATGTTGGCGCTCTTCACGTAGGGACGGTCGGGCTGGAGGCCGCGGTCGTGCATGGCGAACAGCACCCGCCGGTGCACCGGCTTGAGGCCGTCGCGGACGTCCGGCAGGGCGCGGCCCACGATCACGCTCATCGCGTAGTCCAGGTACGACGAGCTCATCTCCCGCTCGAGCTCGCGCGGCTCGATGCGGCCGTGGCGGTCGATCGCCATCAGGTCACACGTCCAGGTAGCGCACGCTGCGCGCGTTGTCCTCGATGAACGCCCGGCGCGGCTCCACCTTGTCGCCCATCAGCTTCGCGAAGAGCTCCCCGACGGCCGCCTCGTCCTCCATCATCACGCGCTGGAGGACGCGCCGCTCGGGGTCCATCGTCGTCTCCCAGAGCTGCTCGCTGTTCATCTCGCCGAGACCCTTGAAGCGGCTGAGCTGGACACCCTCGCGGCAGAGGTCGAGGACCGCGGTGCGCAGCGCGTCGTAGGTCGCCGCGGAGCGCGAGCGGGCGCCGCGGGTGACCCGGAAGGGCGGGGTGCCGACCAGCTCGCGCAGCCGGGCCCGAGCGCCCCGGAGCCCGGCGAGCTCGCGGGTGCGGTAGATCTCGAGGGGGATCCCCACCGTGCGCGCCTCGCCCGTGCGGGACTGCACCGAGCGCGCCGTCAGGCCGGAGGCGTCGGCCTCGACGCCCTCCACGGTGAGGCCCGCGCGCTCGTCGGAGGCCGCGTTGACCGCCTTCCCCAGGTCCTCGATGTCGGCCGGGTCGGCCTCGACGAGGCCGTGCGCCTGGAGGAACTCCATCAGGCCCGCGCCGTAGGTGGCGCGCAGGTTGCCGGCCCAGGCCTCGTGCTCCTTGAGGGCCCGCTGGAAGCGCTGGTAGCGGGCGCGGGTGAGGCCGTTGGCGCTGCCGGAGGCGTCCTCCAGGCCGAGGTCGCCCAGGTTGCGCTCGAGCAGCCAGTCCTCGAGCTCGGACTCCTTCTCGATGTACTGCTCCTGGTTGCCCTGCTTGACCTTGTAGAGCGGCGGGCAGGCGATGTAGACGAAGCCCTCCTCGATCAGCGGCCGCATGTGGCGGAAGAGGAAGGTGAGGATGAGGGTGCGGATGTGCGCGCCGTCCACGTCCGCGTCGGTCATGATGATCAGCTTGTGGTACCGGGCCTTGGCGAGGTCGAAGTCCTCGTCGATGCCGGTGCCCATCGCCGTGATCATCGCCTGGATCTCGGCGTTGGAGAGGACCTTGTCGATGCGGGCCTTCTCGACGTTGATGATCTTGCCGCGCAGGGGCAGGATCGCCTGGAAGCTCGACTGGCGGGCCATGATCGCCGAGCCGCCGGCCGAGTCGCCCTCCACGAGGAAGAGCTCGGTGTTGGCCGGGTCGCGGTCGGAGCAGTCGGCCAGCTTGCCGGGCAGGCTGGTGGAGTCCATCGCCCCCTTGCGGCGGGCGAGGTCGCGCGCCTTGCGGGCCGCCTGGCGGGCCTGGGCCGCGTTGATCGCCTTGCCGCAGATGACCCGCGCCTCGGCCGGGTGCTCCTCGAGGTACTCGCCCAGGCCCTGCGTGAGGGCCCCGTTGACGAAGCCGGCGATCTCGGAGTTGCCCAGCTTGGTCTTGGTCTGGCCCTCGAACTGGGGCTCGCGCAGCTTGAGGGAGACGATGGCGGTGAGCCCCTCGCGGGTGTCCGGGCCCTCCAGGTTGTCGTCCTTCTCCTTGAGCAGGCCCTTCGCGCGGGCGTAGTCGTTGAGCGTCCGCGTGAGGGCCGTGCGGAACCCGGTGAGGTGCGTCCCGCCCTCGTGGGTGTTGATGTTGTTGGCGAACGTGTAGACGGCCTCGCTGTAGGCCGCGGTCCACTGGAGCGCCACCTCGAGCGCCCCCTCCTCGCCGTCGATCTCGATCGAGACGACGTCGCGGTGCAGCGGGTCGCGCGTCTCGTTGAGATGGCTCACGAAGTCCCGGATGCCGCCCTCGTAGTGGTACTCGACCACGCGGCCCTCGCCGCGCCGGTCGACCAGCCGCACCAGGAGGCCGCGCGTGAGGAAGGCCGTCTCGCGGAGCCGCTGCGCGAGCGTCTCGAAGTCGAAGTCGGGCTCCTCGAAGATGTCCGGGTCGGGCAGGAAGGTGACGGTGGTGCCGGTGTCGGCGGCGTCCCCGACGCGCTCGACCGGCCCCTGCGGCTCGCCGACCGCGAACCGCTGGGCGTACAGGCCCCCGTCGCGGCGCACCTCGGCCGTCAGCGACTCCGACAGCGCGTTGACCACGCTGATGCCGACGCCGTGGAGGCCGCCCGAGACCTTGTACCCGTCGCCGCCGAACTTGCCGCCGGCGTGCAGGACGGTCATCACGACCTCGAGCGCGCTGCGGCCGCCCTGGTCGGCCATCGGGGCGACGGGGATGCCGCGGCCGTTGTCCGAGACCGTGCACGAGCCGTCCGGGTTGAGGGTGATCTCGACCCGGTCGCAGTGGCCCGCGAGGGCCTCGTTGACGCTGTTGTTGACCACCTCGTAGACGAGGTGGTGGAGACCCCGGGGGCCGGTCGTCCCGATGTACATGCCCGGCCGGCGGCGGACCGCCTCCAGGCCCTCGAGGACGGTGATGTCCCCGGCGTCGTAGTTGGTGGTGGTGGCCGGCGTTGCGCCGGGCGCTGGCTGGATCTGATGCCTCCCTGAACGGTCTGCCGAGTTTATCATCCGGCCCCGCCGTCGCGCCGGATTTTTCGCCCTATTTGCAGGTATTTTTCTCGATCACCGCGGCCGACGGCGCGCGGCCGACGCCGCGGCGGCGCGCGCGACGAGATCGCGCAGCGCGGGCTCCCGCACCCCCTCGGCCGCGGCGGCCCCCCGCGCCAGGTCGGCGGGGCCGGGGACGGCGGGCGGCGGGGCCGGCGCGGGGGCCGGCGCGGGGGCCGGGACGACGTGGTCCGCGACCGCGAAGCGTAGCGCGGTCACGGCGGCCTCAGGGCAACGCCGGGCGAGGCGGGCGGCCAGGTCGGCGCGGCGCGCGGTGAGCTCGTGGGCCCAGGAGGCGTCGGAGCAGGCGACGGTCAGCACGCCCGCGCGGGTGCGGCGCACCGGGACGCTGTGGTCGGCGGCGGCGCGGCCCACCACGTCCGGCCACGCGAGGGCGGCCGCCGCGGTCTGGGCGCCGGCCCCCGAGGGCGCCCCGCCGCCGCGGCGGCGGAAGCGGGCCAGCACGGCGGCGGCGGCGGCGGGCTCTCGGCGGCGGCGGCGGCGGCGCGGCGTCACCGGATCGCGCCCCCCTCCACCCTGACGAGGGCGTCGGGCGGGTGCGACAGCGCGTCGGCGGCGGCCGGGTCGGCCGTCGTGACGATCGTCTGGCCGCCGTCGCGGGCGGCCTCCAGCACCAGGCGGCGGCGGTCGGGGTCGAGCTCGCTGAGGACGTCGTCCAGCAGCAGGATCGGCCGCGCCGAGCGCGCGCGCAGGTGGTCGCGCGCGGCCAGCAGCAGCGCCAGGGCGGCCGTGCGCTGCTCGCCCTGGCTCCCCGACCGGCGCAGGTCGGCGGGGCCGTCCCCGATCAGCAGGTCGTCGCGGTGGGGGCCCGAGAGGGTCTGGGCCGCCGCCACGTCGCGCGGCCGGCGCTCGCGCAGGGCGGCGGCGATCGCCGCCTCGAGGGCGTCGTCGGGGACCTCGTCCAGCCCGCCGGGGGACGCCTCCAGGCGCAGCGCCCCGGCGGAGCCGCCGCCCAGGGCGGCGAGCCAGTGGCGGAAGGGGCCGGCGAGCGCCGCCACGCCGGCCCGGCGGGCCGCCGCCACCCGGGCCCCGCGCGCGGCCATCGGCGCCTCCCACGACGGCAGGCTCGCCTCCGACGCCGCGCCCGCCCGGACCCGCCGCAGCAGGGCGTTGCGCTGGGCCAGGGCCTCCTGGTAGGCGCCGGCGTCCTCCGCGAAGCCGGGGTCGGCGGCCTCGAGAATGCGGTCGAGGGCGCGCCGGCGGGCCGCGGGAGGCCCCTTCACCGCCCGCAGCTCGTCGGGCAGGAACACCAGCACCGCACGGGCGCGCCACGCGGCGAGCGACCGCACCGGCTCGCCGTCGAGGCGCATGCGGCGCCCCCGCCCGGGCGCGAAGCCGATGTCCCGGCGGCGGGGCCCGGACGGCCCGTCGAGGTCGAGCCCCACGTGCAGGGCCTCGGCGCCGCGCCGCACCACCTCCGCCTCGCGCGCGGTGCGGGGCGACACCCCGAGGCAGCCGAGCGTCACCGCCTCGATCAGCGAGGTCTTGCCGGCCCCGTTCGGGCCCGTGATGAGCACAAGCCCGCCCGGGAGGTCCAGCTCGGCGCGGCGCCAGCAGCGGACGTCGGCGACCTCGAGCCGCCGGGCGGTCCAGGCGGCGTCGCCCGCCGGGTGGCTCTCAGGCGTTGAGCCGGATCGGCATGAGGAGGTAGCGGTAGTCATCGCCGGCTCCTCTCAGCAGGCCCGGGCGCAGCGGGCTGATCAGGCCGAGGCGCACCTCGTCGCCGACCACGCTCTCGACGCCGGCGCGCAGGAACTCGACGTTGAAGCCCATCTCCAGCGGCTCGCCGGAGAAGGCCACCGGCAGCGACTCGTGCCCCTCGCCGACCTGGTCGCTGGTGGCCGAGACGGTGACCGTGCCCGGCTGGAAGGCGAGGCGCACGGGCGTGTTGCGCTGGGCCAGCACGCCGATGCGGGTGAGCACGCCGAGCAGCTCGGCGCGGTCGAAGGCGACCTCGTGCTCGAAGGCGTCCGGCACGAGCTGGCGGTGGTCGGGGAACTGGCCGTCGATCAGGCGGCTGGTCAGGCGCATCTCCCCGACCCGGAAGAGGGCCTGGGTCTCGGTGAGCACCACCTCGATCGACTCCGCCTTCAAGCCCGGCGCCATGCGCGCGACCTCGGTGAGGGCGCGGGCCGGGATGATCGCCTCACGGGCGTCGGCCGGCGGGTCGTCGAGCGGCGCCTGGCGCACCGCGAGGCGGTACGAGTCGGTCGCCACCATCGTGAGGCCGTCCGGCCCGAGCCTCAGGAGGACCCCCGTCAGGACCGGGCGCGTCTCGTCGCGCGACGCCGCCCGGGCGACGCGGTCGATCGTCTCGACCAGGGCCTCGGCGGGCAGGGCCAGGCCGCTCCCCTCGTCGGCGGGCAGCTCCGGGAAGTCGCCCGCCTGGAGGCAGTTCAGCGAGAAGGACGACCCGCCGCCCGAGACGCTCACCACGCCCTCGCCGGCGCGGTGCTCGAGCGTGACGGGGCCGTCGGCCATGCTCCGCACGATGTCCCCGGCCAGGCGCGGCAGCACGACCGCGCCCGGCTGCTCGACGGTGGCGGCCACCGGCACGCGCAGCGACAGCTCCATGTCGGTCGCGGCGAGCCCGCACCAGCCGTCCTCGGCGCGCAGCAGCACGTGGGACAGGATCTGGATCGTGCTCTTGCTCGAGGCGGCCCGTCCGGCGGCCGCCAGCTTGGCCGCCAGCTCGTCTTTCGGTGACACGAGGCGCACCGCGCGACCCTAGCGGTCCGGACGGCCGGAGGTGACCCCGGACCCCATCCACCGTCCCGGGCCGCGCCACGACGACGTCATGAATTGAAAGGGCTTGAGAGAGGTTGACACCGTAGGGCGTGTGGATCCTGGGGACGACGGGCGAATCGCCTGCACCGGAGCCGCGCCGGCCTGTGCGCCGGCCTGTGCGCGGTGCGCCTCCGGGCGCGCACCCCCTCCCCAGCCGTCCCCAGCCCCGCGGCTGCCCGGCGCCGGGCCGGTGGACGGTGGGGAGGGACGGCGCGCGCCCTCCCGAGGGTCCTGCACCGTCACGAGCGGCGGCCGGTGAGCCGGCCCGTGAGGTCCTGGACCGCCTTCAGCACCTCGCCCTCGTCCGCCATCTGGTTGGCGACCTTCTGGACGGCGTACATCACCGTGGTGTGGTCGCGGTCGCCGAAGGCGCGGCCGATCTTCGGCAGGGAGGCGTCGGTGAGCTCCCGGCTGAGGTACATGGCGACCTGGCGCGGCCGGACGATCCGGCGGGTGCGCTTGTCGCCGGTGAGCTCCTCGAGCGTGACCGTGTAGTACCGGCAGACCTCGCCCTGGATCAGCTCGATGCTGAGGACCCCCTCCTCGGCGGGGAAGAGGTCCTGGAGCACCTCGCCGGCCAGCTCGACCGTGATGCGGCGCCCCGAGATCGAGCCGTGGGCGACCACGCGCGTGAGGGCGCCCTCCAGGGCGCGAACGTTCGTCGAGACGCGGCCCGCGATGAAGGGCAGCACCTCGGGCTCGTGGATCTCGTACCGGTCGGCCCGCACCCGCTTCTGCAGGATGGCGATGCGGGTCTCGAGGTCGGGCGGCTGCACGTCGGTGATGAGCCCCATCTCGAACCGGCTGCGGAGCCGGTCCTCGAGGGTCGCGATCGCCTTGGGGGGCCGGTCGGACGAGATGACCACCTGCTTGCCGCTGTCGTGGAGGGCGTTGAAGGTGTGGAAGAACTCCTCCTGGGTCTGCTCCCGGCCCTGCAGCGACTGGATGTCGTCGATGAGGAGGATGTCCGTCGACCGGTAGCGGTCCTTGAAGGAGCGGATGCCCCCGTCGCGGAGGGCGTTGATGAACTCGTTGGTGAACGTCTCCACGGAGACGTAGGTCACCGCGAGCTCGGGGTGGTTCGCGGCGGCGAAGTGCCCGATCGCGTGGAGGAGGTGGGTCTTGCCGAGGCCGACCCCGCCGTAGACGAAGAAGGGGTTGTAGGCCTGGGCCGGCTGCTCGGCCACGGCCAGCGCCGCGGCCTGGGCGAAGCGGTTCGAGGGGCCGGTGACGAAGGCCTCGAAGGTGAAGCGCGGCTGGAGGCCGAGGGGCCGCCGGGGCGTGACGGTGCCGGGCCGGGGCTCCTCGGGCTCCTCGGGCGGCGCGGCGTCGTCGTCGGGCGCCTGGACGACGACCTCCACCTCGAGGTCGGCGCCCCGCACCTCGAAGAGCGCGTCGCGCAGCAGGGGGAGGTAGCGCTGGCGGATCCACTGGCGCAGGAGCTCAGTGTCGACGGCGAGCACGAGCCGGGCGTCGTCGAGGGCGACGGGCCGGGCGCCGGCGAACGCGAACTTGTAGGTCTGCCCGTTCAGGGTGCCGCGCAGGCGCTCCCGGACCTCCTTCCAGACGGCGTCGCGCTCGGCGGGCGGGGCGGTGACTGATGACATGGCGGGGCTCCGGCGGTGAGCGAGGTGGGCACGGTGGGACTGCCGGGGGATTCGGTCCTGCGGGGTCGGGATGGGGTCCGGCGGGCGGAGCGGGAGCTGCGGTCGGTCGGGACTAGAAGAGCGTCGCCACCATGGCGGCGCCGGCCTCGGTGAGGCGCCGGGCGCCGCCCGGCTCGCGCGCGACGAGGGCACGGTGCTGCAGCAGGAGGAGCTCGCGCCCGCACTCGGCGCGGGGCCGCCCCAGCTCGTCCGCGAGGGCCTGGGGCGTGGCGGAGCCGAGCTCGAGCAGGAGGGCGAGGATCTCGCGCCCGGCCTCGGAGCACGGGGGCACGGCGGAGGGCGCGGGCGCCGCGCCGGAGGCCAGGGCCAGGGTGATCACGGCGCCGCCGCCCAGGTTCTCGGCGATCTCGAGGCTGCCCCCGGCCGCCGCCACGAGGTCGTGGGCCAGCGGGAGGCCGCAGCCCACCCCGCGGACGACGGCGCGCTCGGCGGGCCCCGCGGCGGTGAACCCGGGCGCGAGCGCGCGCTCCGGGTCGGCGATCCCGGGCCCGTGGTCGCTCACGCGCACGACCGCGCCGCCCTCGAGCACGGTCACGAGGGCGTCGCGGAAGCCGGCGTGCACGAGGTTCTCGACGACCTCGCGAACCGCGGGCGCCGGCATCGGCGACCGGTCGGCGACCGCGTCGCAGAGCGCCTCGATCAGCGCCGCCGGGTCGTCGGCCGTCACCTCCTCGACGACGGGTGGCTCCGCCGCCGCGCCGTAGGCCGCCAGGCGCGCGCGCAGGGCCGGGCCGGGGACGGTCCGGACGGAGACGGGGGCGGCGGTGAGGGTGAGTGTCGAGGGCATCGGAGGGGTCGGGGGGCGGGCACTCTAGCCCGGCGCCGGAGCGCGCGTAACCCCCTTTGAGGGGCTGTGGACAACGAAGTCACGACGGAGCGGCGAAATCCTGTGTGGGGTGCCCCGCCACCCCCGGCAGGGGACCCCCGGGATCCCCCTCGCGATGGGGGATCGCGCTCTTGTCCACACCGATTTCCACACCTGTGGAGACGGGTGCGCGGGCGGCCGGCGGGAGGCCTTTTGCTATGCTCCCGCCTCCGCGGTGGGGCGAGGTACGTCCCGGCCTCTCCGGATGCCCCTGCAACGATGCTGACGAGGAGCGCCGCGCGCGTGAAGCGGACCTACCAGCCCAACCGGCGCAAGCGAAAGAAGACGCACGGATTCCGGGTGCGCATGAGCACCCGCGGTGGGCGGGCGATCCTCAAGCGCCGTCGCGCGAAGGGCCGTGCCCGGCTCTCCGCCTGACCTCGTCCCCGCCCCGCGACGCCGTGCGCGGATCAGCCGATCCGGCGACTTCGATGCGGTCTACCGCCGGGGCCGCTCGGCGGCCGGCCGGCACCTGGTCGTCTACGCGTTCCCCCGCGAGGGGGCGCCCGCGGGCGCCCCTCCCCGCCTCGGCCTCTCCGTCTCGCGGAAGGTCGGCGGCGCGGTCGAGCGCAACCGTGTGAAGCGGGTGCTGCGCGAGCGGTTCGCCACGCTCGCCCCCTCGCTGGCCCGCGGCCTCGACGTCGTGGTGATCGCGCGCCCCGGGGCGGCGGAGTACCTGGCCGAGCGCGGCTCCGAGGCCCTCGGCGCCCGGCTGGCCGAGCTCGCCGAGCGCGCGGCCACGCCGCCCGCGGAGGCTCCGGCGTGAAGGTCGTCCTGACGGCGCCGATCCGCTTCTACCAGCAGGCCGTGTCGCCGTTGTTCGGGCGGCGCTGCAAGTACCACCCGACCTGCTCCGAGTACGCCGTCGGCGCCATCCGCGAGTTCGGCGCGGCGCGGGGCCTGGTCCTGGGGGGCTGGCGGCTGCTGCGCTGCAACCCGTGGAGCCACGGGGGGGTCGACCACCCGCGCGACCAGCGGGTGTTCAAGGCGTGAACCCGCTCGAGCTCCTCGAGGATCCCCTTCGCGCGCTCCTCGACTTCCTCCACGAGAACGCCGACCTCACCTACGGCTGGTCGATCGTCGTCCTGACCGTGATCGTGCGGATGGCGCTGCTGCCGCTGGTGATCAAGCAGTACTCCTCGATGCGGCGCATGCAGATGTTCGCGCCGCAGATGAAGGAGCTGCAGCAGAAGTTCAAGGGCAACCGCCAGAAGCTCAACGAGGAGCTGATGGCGTTCTACAAGGAGAACGAGATCAACCCGTTCTCCTCCTGCCTGCCGCTGGTCGCGCAGCTCCCGATCTTCATCGCCCTGTACTACGTGCTGCGCGACTTCGCGAACGACGCCACGATCAGCGGCGGCGACGTGTCGTTCATGTGGATCATCCCCGACGTGCGCATGGACTTCACGGAGATCGGCTGGGGAGCCTTCGTCATGGTCGCCATCTACGGCCTGTCGCAGCTGCTCTCGATGGAGTTGTCGGCGATGCCCAACCAGCCGATGTCCCAGCGGCGGCTGATGCGCCTCCTGCCCATCGGCATCGTGGCCTTCCTCTTCGTCTACCCGGTCCCGGCCGGGCTGGTGCTCTACTGGATGACGACCAACCTCTGGACCTGCGCCCAGCAGCTGGTCATGCGCCACCGGATCGGGCTGCACCTGGCCGACCCGGCCGAGGTCGAGGCGATGACCAAGAAGACCGGCTCGCGGACGCCGCCCAAGGAGCCCGCCACGGCGGTGGCGGCCGTGGCCGACGCGCCGGACGCCGAGGCGCCCGCCGAGGAGCCCGCGTCGGCGCGCCCCCGCCTGACCCCGCGCAAGCGCCGCCGGCGCGGTGGCGCCGACGGCAACGGGACCGCGCCGCCCGAGGCGCCCGCGCCCGAGGCCGAGGCCGCCCCCGAGGCCGACGCGGCCACCGAGGCGGAGCCTGCTCCGGAGCCCGCGACCGCCCCCGAGCCCGAGCCGGCGCCCGAGGCCGATGCGCCCGTGCAGGCGGCGGCCGGGTCGGGCGGTTCGGGCTCGGGCCGGCGTCGGCAGCCGCGCGCCCGCGGGACCGCCAAGGGGTCGCGGCCCGCGCCCTCGCGCTCCAAGAAGAAGAAGCGATGAGCGCTGCGGAGGCGTCCGGCGGGGAGGCGCCGGCCGGAGAGGGGGCGGGTGCCGCCGCGGCCGCGGAGGCCGTCGAGTCGGTGGTCCGCGGGATGGGCCTCGGGGCGGACGTGCGGGTCGCGCCCGGCGACGGCCCCGGTGACCTGAGCATCACGGTCGAGGGGGAGGGCACGTCCGCGCTGGTGGGCCGCGGCGGCGAGACGATCGATGCGCTCCAGTACCTCGTGGCCCAGATCGCCAGCCGCGCGGAGGGGGGCGAGCGCCGGAGGGTCGCGCTGGACGCGGACGGCTACCGGGCCCGGCGCGCGGCGGCGCTGGAGGACCTGGCGCGGCGCGCGGCCGAGGAGGCGCTCGAGCACGGCGAGGAGATCGAGCTCGACGTGATGACCCCCCATGACCGCCGCATCGTCCACATGGCGCTCAAGGACCGGACGGACGTCGCCACGCGCAGCGAGGGCGACGAGGGGCGGCGGCGGATCATCGTCGAGCCCGCGGAGGGGTGAGCCCGGCCGGTGGCCGCGGCGGTTTCACGTGAAACCGGGCCGGCGGAGCGGCTCGCGGCGCGCGCCGCCGAGCTGGGGGCGCCGCTGGGCCCCGCCGCGGCCGCCGGCCTGATCGCCCTGCTCGACCGGATCGCCCTCGAGCCACAGAACCTCACGGCGATCGACGGCCTCGAGGATGGCATCGACCGGCACCTGCTCGACAGCCTGGCGGGCGCCGCGCACCGCCGCGTCGCCGATGCGCCGGCCGCGGTCGACGTGGGCAGCGGCGCGGGGTTCCCCGGCCTGGTCCTGGCGGCCGCGCGGCCGCGGATGGCCGTGACCCTGGTCGAGAGCGAGGGCCGCAAGGCCGACTGGCTGCGCCGGGCCTCGGCGCCGTTCCCGAACGTGCGGGTGGCCGCCGAACGCTCCGAGGACCTCGCCGCCCGGGCGCGCGAGGCCTTCCCGCTCGCGGTCGCCCGGGCGCTCGGGCCCCTGCCGGTCGCGCTCGAGCTGACGGCCCCGCTGGTCGCGGTCGGCGGCGCCGTGCTGATGTGGCGCGGCGATGCGGCCGATCCCGCCGCCGAGGCCGACGCCGCCCGCGCCGCCGAGATCCTCGGCCTGGAGCCCGAGCCGCCCGAGGTGGCGCGGCCGTTCCCGGGAGCGCGGCGCCGCCTGCAGGCGTTTCTCAAGGCGCGCCCGACGCCCGAGCGCTACCCCCGCCGGCCCGGCCGGGCCGCCTCCCGGCCGCTGGGCGCGGGGAGCCGGCGGTGATCTACGCCGTCGCGAACCAGAAGGGCGGGGTGGGCAAGACCACCACGGCGGTCAACCTGGCGGCCTGCCTGGCGGAGGCCGGGGCGCGGGTCCTGCTGGTTGACGTCGATCCCCAGGCCAATGCGTCGGGCGGGCTGGGCGTGTCGGGGCGCGACCGGCCCACGACGGCGGACGTGCTGCTCGACGGCCTCCCCCTGGAGCGGGCCGTCGTCGCCACCGCCGTGCCGAACCTCGACGTCGTCCCGTCGTCGTCCGACCTCGCCGGCGCGGCCGTCGAGCTGCCCGCGCGGGCGGGCCGCGAGCGGCTGCTCGCCGACGCCCTGGCCGGGGCCCGCGCGGCCTACGGCTACGTCTTCCTCGACTGTCCGCCGTCGCTCGACCTGCTGACGGTCAACGCCCTGGCCGCCGCCGACCGGCTGATCGTGCCGGTGCAGTGTGAGTACTATGCGCTCGAGGGTCTCTCCCGGCTCATGGAGACGGTCTCCGCGGTCCAGGAGACGATCAACCCCGGCCTCCGCGTCACGGGGATGCTGATGACCATGCACGACGCCCGGACCCGCGTCAGCGGCGACGTCATCGGCGAGGTGCGCCGCCATTTCCCCGAGCTGGCGTTCCGCACGGTCGTGCCGCGAAACGTGCGGCTCGCCGAGGCGCCCTCGTACGGCGAGCCGGTCATCCGCTACGACCCGCACTGCGCCGGCGCCGACGCCTACTTCGAGGCCGCCAAGGAGGTGGCCGCCCGTGGCTGAGGCCGGCCGCGGGCGCCGCGGGCTGGGGCGCGGGCTGTCCGCGCTGCTCGGCGACGGCGCGGCGGCGCCGGCGAGCGCCGGGCTGCTGGAGCTGCCGGTCGACGCGATCGCGCCGAACCCCAGCCAGCCCCGCGCGAGGATCGACGACGAGGCGCTCGAGGCGCTCGCGGCCTCGATCCGCGCCAGCGGGGTGCTCCAGCCGGTCGTGGTCGCGCCGCCGGACGGCGAGGGCCGCTACGTCCTGGTGGCCGGCGAGCGACGCTGGCGCGCGGCGCGATCGGCGGGCCTGGAGCGCGTGCCGGCCCTCGTGCGCCGGGTCGACGACCGGGAGCGCCTCGAGCTGGCCCTGACCGAGAACCTGGTGCGGGAGGACCTCACCCCGATCGACGTCGCCCAGGCGTGCGCCTGCCTGATCGAGGACTTCGGCCAGGGGCACGCGGAGCTCGCCGCGCGGCTGGGCCGCAGCCGCCCCGCGGTGTCGAACCTCGTCCGCCTCCTGGAGCTGCCGGAGGAGGTGCAGGACATGATCGCGGCCGGCCGGCTGAGCGAGGGCCACGGCCGGGCCATCCTGATGGCCGACGGCCGCGGCCGTCGCCTGCGGGTCGCCGAGCAGGCGGTCGCGGGGGGCCTGAGCGTGCGGGCGACGGAGGACCTGGCCCGCCGCGCGTCGGCGAGCCCTCCCCGCCGCGCCCGCCCGGCGGCGGGGCCGGTCGGGGACGCTGCGCTCGAGGCGTTCGGCACCGCGTTCGACGCCCCGGTGCGGGTGCGCGCGGCCCCGGGGGGTCAGATGGTCGTCGAGCTGCGGTTCCCCGATGAGGAGGCCCTCGAGGCGGCGCTCCGGCTGCTGCCGCCCGGGCCCTGAGCGTCGCCGGCCGGCAGCGTCAGGCGGAGGTTGGTCCCCTCGCCCGGCGCGCTCGCGATGGTCACGGCGCCGCCCGCCAGCGCGGCCCGCTCGGTCATCGCCGCCAGACCCAGGTGGCCGCCCTCGATGCGCGGGCCGGGCCGCGCGGGGTCGAAGCCGCGCCCGTCGTCGGCCACCTCGATGACGATGCGGTCCCCCTCGGTGCGCGCGGCGATCGTCACCGTCGCCGGATCGGCGTGGCGGACGACGTTCGCGATCGCCTCCTGGACGATGCGGAACGCGACCGTCCGGTGCGTCTGCGAGAGCCCGTCCGCCGCCGCGAGGTCGAGCGACACCCGCGCGCCGCGCCACTCCAGGCGCTGCACGAGCGCGCGGGTGGCGGCCGCGAAGCCGAGCTCCTCGAGGGCCATCGGGTGGAGGTCGAAGATCGCCCGCCGCAGCGCCCGGATCGAGTCGCGGGCCGCGCCCGCCGCCCGCGCGGCGCGGTCGGCCGAGGCCGGCGCGGTGTCGCGGAGCTCGGCCGAGAGGGCGTCGAGGGTCAGCCCCAGGCCGACGAGCTGTTGGACGGGACCGTCGTGGAGGTCCTCGGCCACGCGCCGCCGCTCCTGCTCCTGGGCGAGGACGATCGCCGCCGCGAGCGTCAGGCGCTCTCGGACGTCATCCGGCTCATCACCGACGTTCGTCATGATGAACGCAACTCTATTGCTTAGCGGATGATCGATTGGCGGAGGCCGATGGCGACCGCCTGGGTGCGGTGCTCGGCGCCCAGCTTGGCGAGGATGTGCTTCACGTGGGTCTTGACCGTCTCCACGCTGACGACCAGGCGCTCGGACACCTCGCGGTTCGAGCAGCCGTCGGCGAGCATCTGGAGGATCTCCCGCTCGCGGGCGCTGAGGACGCCCGCGCTGCGCGGCCGTGCGAGCTGCCGAAGGAAGTCGGGCGCCAGGCGCGGGTCGACGTACGGCTCCCCGTCCATGACCTGGCGGACGGCCGCCACCAGCGCCGCGCTGTCGGAGTCCTTGAGCACGAACCCCTGGGCCCCGGCGTCGAGCGCCTCCCACAGCAGGTCCTGCTCGGCGTGGGCCGTGAACATGACCACCCGCACGCCGGGGTGGGTGGCCGCGATCGCGCGCGCCGCGGCCACCCCGCCCATCCCGGGCATCCGGGCGTCCATGAGCACCACGTCGGGCCGGCGCAGCGGCACCATCTCGATGGCGGCCTCGCCCGAGGCGGCCTCGCCCACGACGACCATGTCGCCGAGCTGCGACAGAACGCGCCGCAGCCCCTCGCGCACGATGGCGTGGTCGTCGACGACGAGGCAGCCGACCGACCGGGCCTCGCGCGCCCCCCCGCTGGCCGCCGCCGTGCTCACCACCTCCCCGACCTCCACGTCTCGCGGGCCCGGCGGAGCCGCGGCCGAGGTGGGCGATCCTGGACTCGAACCAGGGACCTCATCCTTATCAGAGATGCGCTCTAACCGGCTGAGCTAATCGCCCCGTGGCCTGCGGCCGCGGGAGGGTATCAATCACCCGGAGAGGCCGACAACCGCCCGGCGGGGCAGGGCCGTCCGTACCTCGGGAGGGGGCGGGGCCCCCCCGGTCCCCGCCTATAATGGCCCGGCGGTCGCGCCCGCCGTCAGAGAGGAGCGAGCGCCGTGCAGGAGATGGTGATCTACGGTGTGAGCTTCGACATGGTCGGCAAGCAGCCGATCGTGCTCCTGAAGACGGTGAGCGGCAACAAGTTCCTGCCGATCTGGATCGGGCACGCCGAGGCGGCGGCCATCCTCATGAAGCTGCAGGGGGCCGAGACGCCGCGCCCGATGACTCACGACCTCCTGTCGGAGGTGCTGACGGAGCTGAACGCGGAGATCTCCAAGATCACCGTGACCGAGCTCCGCGAGAACACCTTCTACGCGCAGATCACCCTCCGCGCGGCGGCGTCCGAGATCGAGATCGACTCCCGGCCCAGCGACGCGCTGGCGCTGGCGGTGCGCAGCAACGCGCCGATCTTCGCGGCCGACAGCGTCATCGAGGAGAGCGGGATCGAGTTCGAGCACGAGGTCGAGGACACCGACGAGGTCGTCGAGAAGTTCAAGGAGTTCCTCGACCAGGTGAGCCCCGACGACTTCCTCTCGGAGTCCTAGCCTCCGGCACCCGTCTCGCGCTTGGTGAGGTCGAGCAGGTGGCCGTAGATCTCGTGGAGCCCCTCGTCCGTGAGGGGCCCGGTGTTGGCGGCGGCGAGGTAGCGGTGCATCCAGTCCTCACGGGCCTGGTCGACGAACTCCATCCCCTGCGCGCCCTTGTAGGAGCGCAGGCGGGCGACCAGCTCCAGGCGCGCGTTGACCGCCGCCAGCAGCTTCAGGTCGTTGTCGATGATCGCGTCGCGCATCTGGCGCACGACGGCGTCGGCCTGGGCGTCCCGCACGCGGGCCACGCTACAAGGTTGGTCTGACCGGCGGGGCGGGCTAACCTTGCGTCGCGAGGGGCCTCCCGGCGTAAGGACGGCCTGCACACGTTCGACATCTCTCCCATCCAGATCATCATCGTGCTGGTGATCGCGCTGCTCGTGTTCGGGCCCAAGCGGCTGCCCGAGATGGGGCGGTCGATCGGCCGCGGCATCCGCGAGTTCAAGGGGTCGATCATGGACGACGACGGAGACCGCCCGCGCGACGACCCCGAGCCGGCGCGCGCGCCGGCCGCGGCCGCGGCGGCCGACGAGGACGACGACGTCCTCGAGGGCGTGGTGGTGCCGGGCGACACCCCGCCGCGCCCGCCGGCGGCCTAGCCCGCGAGGATGGCCCGCCTGCGCGGGATGACGGTGCGCCGCGTCGGCAGCGACGAGCGGCTGAGCGTGGTGGAGCACCTCGACGAGCTGCGCAACCGGGTGATCGTGTCGGTGGTCGCGCTGGTGGTCGCCTTCGCGGTGGCCTACGGGTTCCACGGCCAGCTGCTCGAGATCCTGGAGTGGCCGCTGCCCGAGCGCTACGAGGAGACCGGCCTGATCACCCTGTCCCCGACCGAGCCCTTCTTCACGGTCCTCAAGGTCTGCGCCTACACCGCCCTGCTCGCGGCGCTCCCGATCTGGCTCTACCAGCTCTACGCGTTCGTGATCCCCGCCGTGCAGGACCAGCCCCGCCGGCGGATGCTGCTGGTGGTCGCGGGGGCGTCCCTGCTGTTCGTGGCCGGCGTCGCCTTCGGCTACTTCGTGGTGCTGCCGGTGGCCCTCGACTTCCTGCTCGGCTTCGGCGGAGACGTGTTCCAGACCGAGGTGCGCGCGAACGAGTACTTCGGCTTCGTGACCACGCTCCTGCTCGCCTCCGGGCTGATGTTCGAGGTGCCGGTGGCGATGCTCGCGCTGTCGCGCATCGGGGTCACGAGCGCCGAGTTCTACATCCGGCACTGGCGGGTGGCGATCGTGCTGATCGCGGCGCTGGCCGCGATCCTGCCCGGCGGCGACCCGTTCAGCATGCTGCTGCTCATGATCCCGCAGATCTTCCTCTACGGCCTCGGCATCTGGCTGTCGAAGCGCTTCGGCGGCCCGCCCCTCTGGGCGCGCGACGCGTGGGCCGGGGCCGACGACGACGAGGACCCCGCCCCCGGGCCCGCCTGACATGGCGGCGCGCCGTGGCCTCGCGCTGATCGCCGCGGCCCTGCTCGCGCTGATCTGGCCGGCCGCGGGCGCAGCCGACCACCTGACGCCCGCCGGCACGGTGTCGGCCCAGGTGACGGAGCGCACGGCCCCCGACGTCTGGACCGTCGAGATCCGCACGGCCATGAGCTGTCAGGGCGCGCCGCCGGACAACGTCGGCTACGACGGCCACGTCTACCTCGTGGACCTGGACACGGGCGAGCGCACCTACGTCGGCGGCTTCGCCACCGCGTCGTACACACACGAGATCCGGGTGGTCGCCATCGCGCGCGCGCAGCGTCTGACGCCCGAGGTCATCGCGACCTGCTACGAGCAGTTCCCCCTCCACGGCTCCTTCAGCATCACCTTCTCGGGGGACTCGGTGACGATCCCGGCGCGCTTCGGCGGAAGCGCGGGCGGAGGCGGGGGAGGCGGCGGCCCGGGCCCGGGCCCCGGATCGGGCGGCGGCGGCGATCCGACGCAGCCCCTCCGGGCGGGTGGCTGCCGCCTCGCGCTGCTCGGGACCAACGGGCCCGACAGGCTGACGGGGGGCGCCGCCGGCGACGTCGTCATCGGCTTCGGCGCGGCCGACCGGATGCGCGGTGAGGGCGGCCACGACTGCCTCGTCGGGGGGCCCGGCGCGGACCGCCTGACGGGGGGCGACGGCGACGACCGCCTCGCGGGCGGCCGCGGCGCTGACACCCTGGTCGGCGGGCCGGGGGCGAACGCCTACGACGCCGGCGGCGGCAACGACGTGGTCCGCGCCCGCAACGGCAGAGCCGAGATCGTGCGCTGCGGGCCGGGGCGCGACCGGGCGTACGTCGACCGCCGCGACCGCGTGCGGGGGTGCGAGCTCAGTCTCGTAGGCGCCGGCCGGTGAGGCGCAGGAAGACGTCCTCCAGGCCGGCCGGCCGCACGGCCTGAAGGCGGCTCGGCACGGGGGCCGACCGGGCGTGCGCGTGCAGCGCCTCGGCGTCGTCGGCGAACAGCAGCACCAGGTCGCCGTCCACCTCGTGGCCGCGCGCCCGCCCGCCCAGGTGCTCCAGCAACGCGGCGACGTCGCCGGGGGCGACGCGCAGCTCCAGCACCTCGCGCCCGGCCTCGCGGGCCACCAGGTCGGCCGGGCGGCCGGCGCGGACGATCCGCCCGGCGTCCATGATGACGAGCCGGTCGCAGAGCTGGGCCGCCTCGTCCATGTAGTGGGTGGTCAGGACCAGGGTCGCGCCGTCCTGCCGCAGGGCGCGCAGGCGCTCCCACACGGCGTGGCGGGCCTGGGGGTCGAGCCCGGTGGTCGGCTCGTCGAGCAGCACGAGGCGCGGCCGGTTGATGAGGGCCCGGGCGATCTGCAGGCGCCGCCGCATGCCGCCCGACAGGCGGTCGACGGCGTCATCGGCCCGGTCGGTGAGCGCCATCATCGCGAGCAGCTCGGCGGCCCGCCGCCCCGCCTCGGGCGCCGGGATGTCGAAGTAGCGGGCGTAGACGAGCAGGTTCTCGCGCACGGTCAGCTCGAGGTCGAGCGTGGGTTCCTGAGCCACGACGCCCAGGTGCCGCTTGAGCCGCCGCGGCTCGGCGTCGGGGTCGATCCCCAGCACGAGCAGCTCGCCCGCGTCGCGGGGCGACAGGCACGACATCATCCGCATGGTGGTGGTCTTGCCCGCGCCGTTCGGGCCGAGGAAGCCGAAGCACTCCCCCGTCTCGATGCGGACGTCGATGCCGTTGACGGCCACGAGGGCGCCGTAGGCCTTGCGCAGGTGCCGGGCCCAGACGGCCGCCGGCGGGGCCTCCTCAGCCGGCGAGCGGGACCCCCCGGCCCATCCCGGCCAGCGTCAGACGCAGGCCCTCCTCCAGCTCCACCGCCGGCGACCAGTCCAGCAGCTCCTGGGCAAGGGCGATGTCGGGGCGCCGCACCGCCGGGTCGTCCTGGGGCAGGGCCTCGTGGACGATCGGCGACGAGCTGCCGGTCAGCCGGATCACCACCTCGGCCAGCTCGAGGATCGTGAACTCCCCGGGGTTGCCCAGGTTGACCGGCTCGTGGTGGTCGCAGTCGATCAGGCGCAGCAGGCCCTCGATCAGGTCGGCGACGTAGCAGAAGCTGCGCGTCTGGCCGCCGTCGCCGAACACGGTCAGCGGCTTGTCCTCGAGGGCCTGGCGGATGAACGTGGGGATCGCCCGCCCGTCGTGGGGGCGCATGCGCGGGCCGTAGGTGTTGAAGATGCGCGCGATGTGGGTGTTGACGCCCTGCTGGCGGTGGTAGGCCATGGTGAGGGCCTCCGCGTAGCGCTTGGCCTCGTCGTAGACGCCGCGCGGCCCGATCGGGTTCACGTGGCCCCAGTACCCCTCGCTCTGCGGGTGCTCCTTGGGGTCGCCGTAGACCTCGGAGGTGCTGGCCAGCAGCAAGGCCGCCCGGTGGGCCTTGGCCAGGCCGAGGGCGTTGTGCGTCCCGTAGGAGCCCACCTTGAGCGTGCGCAGCGGCAGGCGCAGGTAGTCGATCGGGCTGGCGGGGCTCGCCAGGTGGAAGACGTAGTCCACCGGCTCGTCGACCCGCAGGTGCTCGATCATGTCGTGCTGCACGAAGACGAAGGCCGGATCGCGGACGTGCTCGATGTTCTCGAGCGTGCCGGTGTCGAGGTTATCCACGCACAGCACCCGGTGGCCCTCGGCCAGCAGGCGCTCGCAGAGGTGCGATCCGAGGAACCCGGCGCCGCCGGTGACGAGCGAGGTGGCCATCGGCGGCAGCCTACTCCGGCCGCCCGCGCGCCCCGCGGCGGCCGGTCAGGGACCGCAGCGCCCCCCAGCCCTCGGCGAGCTCCGGCGCCGCCAGCGCGCGCGCCGCCAGCCCGGCGACGGCGATCGCGACGGCGGCCTTGGCCACCAGGAGGGGCGCGAGCTCCAGCGAGGGCAGGTCCGTCGTCGGCAGGGCGAGGTCGAGCAGCAGCGCGGCCGCCGCTCCGGCCAGCGCGGCGGCCAGCAGGCGCGCCTGGCGCCCGGCCAGCTCGCCCAGGCGCAGGGCGGGGAAGCGCCGGCGCATGCGGGCGAGCAGCATCGCCGCGTTGGCGAACACGCCGAGGGTGGCGGCCAGGGCCAGCCCGGCCTGCTCCATCGGCCCCAGCAGGAGAATGTCCAGGACGATCGTCAGCACGACGGTCACGATCGTCGTCCAGAGGATCTCGCGCTGGAGGTTGGCCGCCGAGAGCGTGCGGTTCAGCAGCAGCGACAGGAACGCGGGCCAGATCCCGAGCGCGTACCAGACCAGGGGCGGCGCGATCTCGGCCACGCAGTCCTCGCCGCAGGCCTGGCGCTGGAAGGCCAGCTGGGCCACCTCGTCGGCCCAGATGGCCAGCAGCAGCGACATCGGGAAGGCCACCAGGCCGAGCAGCCCGGCCACGCGCCGGAACGCCGCCAGCGCCTCGGTCTCGCGCCGCTCCGACATGAGCCGGGCGATGAGCGGGAACAGGGGCGTCAGGAGCGGCAGCAGCAGCGCCGCCCGCGGGGCCTGCCCGAGGGCGTTGGCGAAGCTCAGCGCGGCGACGCGCCCGGCCTCGAGGCTCGACGCGAAGAGCTTGTCGGTGAAGTTGTTGACCTGCTGGAGCACCGACGCGCCCAGCACCGGGAGCGCCAGCAGGCCCACGCCGGCCAGTCGGGGGTGCGTCAGGACCGCGCGCGGCCGGGCCTCCCGCAGCAGGCGCCAGAACTGCGGCAGCTGCAGCAGCACCTGCAGGGTCGCGCCGATCGTCACGCCCCAGGCGGCCGCCTCGATGCCGATGGAGCCCTGGCCGACGAGGACGGCCACGATGATCCCGAGGTTGAACGCGATGCCCACCGCCGCCGGCCCGGCGAAGCGGCCGTGGATCTGGAGAATCGCCGTGAAGATCGCCGAGAAGCCCTGCAGCGCGATGGCCGGGGACATGATCCGGATCAGCTGGGCCGTGTCCTCGGCGCGCGCCGGGTCGAGCCGGAACAGGGCCGCCAGCGCCTCGGGGAAGATCGCCGCCAGGCCCGCGAGCACCACCAGACCCATCCCGGTCCAGACGGCCAGGGCCGCCACCAGGCGCCAGGCGCTGTCGGCGCCGCTCTCGGCCCGCTCGCGCTGGAAGGTGGGGATGATCAGCGTGACCAGCGTGTAGAGCAGCACCGCCGCGACGGTGTTCACGATCAGCAGCGAGTTGACGAAGGCGTCCGTGACGCCGGTCGTGCCGTAGGCGGCCGCCAGGACGATCTCGCGGGCGAACCCCAGCAACCGCGAGAGCAGCCCGAACAGCGCGACGATCGCCGCGGCCCGGGCCAGCCGGCCGACGGTCACCGCGGCACGAGCCCGTAGAGGGTCCGCACGCCCGTGAGCACCAGCAGGCCGCGCACGGCCACCGCCGGGCTGTAGCGGCCGTCGGGGAAGGTCCACAGGCGCCGCCCGGTCGCGAGGTCGAGGGCGAACGTGCGCCCGTCGCGCGGGTCGCGCGCCAGCGTCGAACGCGTAGACGACATCGCCGATCACCGACGCCGAGCCCGAGATCCTCTCGCCGGCGTCGAAGCTCCAGCGCGGCCGCCCGGTGACGGCGTCGAGGGCGTGCACCCGCCGGTCGTAGCTGCCGACGACGACCGTCTGGGCCGCGACCGCGGCGCTGGAGTAGACGAAGTCGTCGAGCACCCTCACCCAGGCCACCTCCCCGGTGTCCTCGTCCAGGGCGATCACCCGGCCGTTGACGTTGCCGATGTAGACGCGCCCGTAGGCGACCGCGGGGCCGGCGTAGAAGCGCCCGGCGCCGCGGAGGCGCTCGCCGGGGCTCTCGCGCTGCCAGGCCACCCGCCCGCCCGCGCGGCCGAAGGCGGTGACCCGCCCGGAGTAGTCGCCCACGACCACGTTGGGGCCCGCGAGCGCGAGGCTGGCCTTCACGTCGCCGGCGGCCTGGGCGCTCCAGCGCACCCCGCCGGTGCGGACGTCGAGCTTCATCACGCGGCCGGACAAGGTGCCCACGTAGGCGCTCCCGTCGACGACCAGGGGCGACGACTCCACCGCCGCCTCGACCCGGCGCCGCCAGACCCGGTCCCCGGTCGCGGCCCGCAGGGCGACGATGTCGCCGCGGATGGTGGTGAACAGGGCGAGGTCGCCCGCCAGGGCGGGGGACGAGGCGACCCGGCCGCGCAGCGGCACGGTCCAGAGGCGCCGCCCGTCGTCGAGGCTCACGGCCATCGCCAGGCCGGCGTTCGTGCCGACCAGGGCCCGGCCGCCGCCGAGCACGGGCGGGAACTCCAGCAGGGCGCCGGCGTCGTGCGACCAGACGCGGCGGAACGGCGGGGCCAGGCGCAGGGCCGGGTTGGCCCGGGTGCGCTCGGCGTCGAAGCCGTACTCGGGCCACGACCCTGCGGCCGCGGCGCCCCGGGGGGCCTCGGCCGGCTCGAAGCCCTCGGCCGTCCCCTCGACGCTGCCGGGGTCGAACCAGCCGCGCGCCAGCCCCAGCGCCAGCAGTGCGCCGGCGATCACCAGGACGGCGACGAGCCCGGCGAGGCCGAGCCAGAGGCGCCTACGGCGCGGGCGCAGGGTGTGCATCGACCCGGCGGGTGCCGACGAGGTAGAGCGTCCGGCCGGCGCCCACGGCGGGCGAGTAGCGGCCCTCGGCCACCTCGACGCGGACGGCGCCGGTGCGGGCGTCGAGGCCGTAGGTGCGGCGGAGCTGTCCGGGCGCGTAGAGGCGGGCGGTGTAGACGACGCCGTCGACCACGGTCGCGGAGCCGGAGATGCGCCCGCCGACGTCGAACGACCAGCGCACCGACCCGTCGTCGAGGTCGAGGGCCTGGAGGATCCCGTTGTAGGAGCCGATGTACGCGACGCCGTCGGCGATCGCGGCCGACGAGTAGACGTAGGAGCCGCCGGTCGAGTGGCGCCACCGCTCGGCCCCGCTCCCGGCGTCGAGCGCGATGACGGCCCCGCCCACGTCGCCGATCACGATGGTGCCGCCGCTCACCGCCGGCCCGCCGTAGAAGCGCGTGCCCCCCGAGTAGGCCCAGCGCTCCGCGCCGGTGCGCGGGTCGAGCGCGTGGACGTTGCCGGAGTAGTCGCCCACCACGATCAGCCCGTCCGCAAGCGCGGCGCTGCCCTTGATGTCGTCGGGCGCCTGGAAGCGCCACCGCTCGCGGCCGGTCGCGGCGTCCACCGCGTGCAGGACCCCGTCCCAGGTGCCGACGTAGACGAGCCCGTCCACGATCAGCGGCGAGCTCTCGATGGGGCTGCCGGTCTCGAGCGTCCAGAGCGGCAGGCCCGCGCCGACGCCGTAGGCCCGCAGCACGCCGCCCATGGAGCTCACGACGACCCGCCCGCCGGCGATCGCCGGGCTGGACGCGATCTCGCCCCGCTGGCGCCGCGCCCACAGCAGCGCGCCGCCGTCGGCGTCGAGCGCGTACACGCGCCCCGAGTTGGTCCCGACGACCACCCGCCCGTCGGCCACGGCCGGCGGGAACTCCAGCAGCGTGCGGCTCACGAAGCTCCAGGCCGGCGGCCCGTCGGGGGGAGGCACCCGCACGGCGGGGACGTGGCGTGCGCGGTCCGAGCCGCCGCCGTACTCCGGGCTCTGCAGGCGCGGGTCGTAGAGCTCCACGACCGTGGGCCCGTCCCGGCGGATCCTGGTCCGGGCAGGCGGGTAGCCCGGTGCTCCGGCGATGACGGCGGCCGTGCCCAGGGGCACTTCGGCCGCGCCGTCCGCGCCGGTTCGCGCGCGCGCCCACACCGCCCCTCCACGGATGCCCCGCACGGCCGCCCCCGGGATGGGCGCCTCGGTGTCGCCGTCGATCACGCGCACCGTCCGCGGAGGCCCCTCTGGCGGGGGGCCGGGGGCCGGCGCCGTCGCGGGGGGCGGGGCCGTCGTCGCCGGCGGCGCCGATGTCTGGGCGGCCTCCTCGCCGCCGCCTCCGCAGCCCGCGGCGGCGACCGCCGTCGCCAGGGCCGCCACCGCGGCGCTACTCCGGAGCCGCACGCCCCGCGGGGCTCCCTCGCCAGACGAAGACGACGATGACGCCCACGATGAAGCCGATCACGGCCGCGAGCAGCACGGTGCGCGCCCGGTTCGGCAGGCTGGTCGACGAGCTGGGGCTCCGGGCGAGCGAGACGATGTCGGGCTGGCCGTACTGGCGCTCCTTCACCAGGTTGAGCCGCTGGTCGGCGAGCTCCGTCGAGGCCACCTGCAGCTGCTGGCCCGAGCTCGAGAGCAGCGACTGCAGGATGATCGCCTGATCGCCGCCCGGGTTCTGCGCGAGCTGGCGGCGGTAGCTCTCGAGCTCGCGCTCCAGGCGGTCGACCTGGGCGGACGAGCGGGCGACGGCCTCCTCGTAGGTGTCGACGATCTCCGCCGAGCTCTCGCGCGCCTGCACCAGGACCGCCTCGGCGTAGAGGTTGGCGCCCCGGCGGGCGATGCCCCTGCTCTCGTCCGTGAAGGTGATGGTCGCGATCGTCGGCTGGTTGCCGACCGAGCCGCCCGGCGCCCGCGGCGCGGTCACCTCGACGCCGTCGCGCACCCGGCCCGGCGACACCCCGAGCTCGCGCGCCACCTCGGCCACGAGGTCGTCGCCGGTCAGCGCCGTCGGCGCCGTCGCCGGGTTGGTGGTGGGAGTCGACACCGGGGTGCCCGAGATGGTCGTCGCCTGGCCCAGGTACACCTCGGCGGTCGCGACGTAGCTCGTCGTCGTGACGAAGGTGAGGATGAGGCCCACGAGGGCGGCCACGAGGGTCGCGGCGAGGATGAGCCAGCGGCCGCTCCACAGCACGCGGCCGTAGTCCCGGAGGGTGATCTCGCGCTCCACGTCCGGCGGACCCTAGTGGACGCGCGTGAGGGGGGCGAGGCCGCGCGGTTCGCGCCGCAGGATGGTCTGGTCGAGGAACCGCGTCATGACGATCCCGGCGGCGTGGCCCCCCACGCGGGCGTCGGGCCGCTCGCCGGCGGCGATGGCCAGGATCGCCTCCGGGTAGGCGGCGCCGGCGGCCTGGGGCAGGGGGAAGGCGCCGCCGAAGCGGGTGTTGATGTCGGTGATGCCGAGCACCTCGCCGCCGTCGCGGAAGCACTGGACGGTGCTGGGCCCCGCGAGCCCCAGCGCCTCGACCGTCGCCGCCCCGAGCGCGGTCAGCTGGGGGTCGTCCAGCGTCTCGCCCTTGATCTGCTCGCCGCCCTTGGCCTGGATCATCCGGCGCGGCACGGCGCCGAGCGCCCGCCCCTCGAGGTCGCCGAGGCAGTCGATGCTGAACTCGAGGCCCGGCAGCGCCCGCTGGATGACGCTCTCGGCGGGGGTGTAGCGCAGGAAGAACGCGAGCTCGGCCGCGTCTGCGCAGCGGTAGATGTGCCGCGCGGCGAAGCCGAGGCGCGGCTTGACCAGCACCGGGTACGGCAGGGTCGCCGGGTCGGCGTCGGCCGGCAGCCAGGTCGGCGGCGACGGCAGGCCGCAACTCTCGAGCATCAGGTGGCACCCCCACTTGTCCTGGCACCCGAGGGCCACCTCGGGGGTCGGCAGGAAGACCCGGGCGCCGGCCGCCTCGATCTCGTCCCGGGCCCGCGCGAGGATCACCGGGTCGAGGTCGGTCAGCGGCAGCACGGCCCGCACGCCCTCGCGGCCGCACGCCGCCGCCACCGCCGCCCCGTAGCCCGCGTCGGACACCTCCGGCAGGTCGACGACGCCGTCGGCCGCGAACAGCGACGGCGACAGCGGGTCGAGGTCGCTCACCAGCACCCGCCCCTCGCGGCCCCCGCCGCCGAGCGCCTCGCGGAAGGCCCGCACGATGTCGACCCGCTGGCCCGCGCAGGTCAGCAGGACGGTGACGTCAGCCATCGGGCGCTCCCGGTCGCGACAGGTCGAAGCCCCCGCGCTCCCCGGCGTAGGTGCCGCCCCGCCCCAGCACGACGCGCGCGGTGCGGGCGAGGATCGCCAGGTCGCGGCGGGGGCTCCAGCCGTCGACGTAGGCGAGGTCGATCTCGATGCGCTCGGACCACGGGATGGCGTTGCGCCCGCTCACCTGGGCCAGCCCGGTGAGGCCGGGGCGGGCCAGCAGGCGCCGCCGCTGGCGGGCGTCGTAGAGCTCCACCTGCGACGCGACCGTGGGACGCGGGCCGACCAGGCTCATGTCGCCCCGGATCACGTTCCAGAGCTGGGGCAGCTCGTCGAGCGAGAGCCGCCGCAGCCGCCGGCCGGCGAGGGTGATGCGGTCGTCGCGCTCGCGCACCGCCAGGCCGGCGCCCATGCCCTCGGCGCCGACGACCATGGTGCGGAACTTCAGCAGCGTGAAGGGCCTGCCGGCGTAGCCCACCCGGCGCTGGCGGTAGATCGCCGGGCCCGGCGAGTCGCGGCGCACCCACGCCGCGATCGCCGCCATGGCGGGAGCGGTCACGACGGCGAGCGGCACGGCGATCGCCAGGTCGGTGGCGCGCTTGAGGCGCCCCCCCACGGGGCCGGCCCGGACGGTGGTCGCGCGATCAGGCAAGCGACTCCACCGTGGCGACGAAGCGCGCGGCCAGCGCCGCGCGGTCGTAGTGGGTCAGGGCGTAGCTCCGCCCCCGGTCGCCCATCCGCCGGGCGGCCGCGCCGTCGGATGCCAGCGCCCGGATCGCATCCGCCAGCGCCGCGCCGTCCTCGGGCGGCACCGCCACGCCGCATCCGGCGCGCTCGACCATGCGGGTGAGCTCCCCCGCGGGGGCCGAGGCGATGATGGGCCGCGCGGCGCCGAGGTAGTCGAAGGCCTTGTTGGGCAGCGCGCCCGCGAAGAGGGGGTTGTCCTGGTAGGGCAGGACGCAGGCGTCGGCGCGCGCCAGCCACGACGGCACCTCCCGCTTGGGCACCGGGTCGACGAAGGCCACGTTGTCCAGGCTCCGCCGCCGTGCCGCCTCGACCAGGGCCGGCTTGCGGTCGCCGTTGCCCACCAGCACGAGGCGCACGCGCGGCGCGTCCCGCAGCCGCTCGGCGGCGTCGAGCAGCGTCTCGAGGGCGCTGTAGGTGCCGTGCGCCCCGACGTACATGGCGACGAAGGCGTCGTCGGGGACGGGCGCGGCCGCCGGGCGCGCGCCGTCGCCGATCTCGAGGTCCACGCCGTTGGTGATGAGCACGACCTTCGACGCCGGGACGCCGTGGTCGAGCAGCCCGTCGCGGATCCCCTCCGTGAGGGCGACGATGCGGTCGGCCCGGCGGTAGCAGAAGGCCTCCAGCCGCTCCGCCGCGGCGATGGCGCGCCGGTCGCCGATCAACCCCATCGCGACGGCCGACTCGGGCCAGAGGTCGCGCACCTCCAGCAGGAAGCGCGCGCCGCGGGCGCGGGCGAGCGCCGCGGCCGCCGCCGCCGACGGCAGAGACGGCGACGAGGCCACCACGACGTCCGGCCGGGGCGCCCGCGCGCCGGCCACGGCCGACCACCACGCGAAGGTGCCGTAGCTCGCCAGGCGTGAGCGGAGGTCGCGGCCGTAGCCCGGCGTGGAGTAGGTGCGCCAGACGTCCAGGTCGCCCTCGCGCTCGTGCACGACGCGCCGGCCGCGGTAGCGCTCGGGGACGGTGCGCTCCTTGTGCTGCACGTAGGAGGTGACCACCGAGACCCGGTGGCCGGCGCGGGCCAGCGCGCGGGTGTGCTGCCAGTGGCGCACGCCGCCGGGCTGGTCGGCGCTGACGAAGTACTGCGACACGTAGAGCACCCGGCTCACGGGCCGAGGACCTCCGCGTAGAGCGAGGTCAGCGCGCGCGCCTGGGCCTCGAAGCCCAGGCCGTCGAGGAAGGCCTCGCGCCCGGCGGCGCCCATGCGGGCCGCCTCGCCGGCGTCCGTCAGCAGGCGGCCGAGGGCGGCGGCGTGCGCGCGCGGGTCGTCCGGCGGCACCACCAGCCCGCAGCCGGCCGCGCGCACCATGGCGCCCATGCGGCCGAGGTCGCTGGCCACCACCGGCCTCCCCGCGGCCATCGCCTCCACGAGCTTCGTCGGCACCGCGCGATCGTAGTTGCCGTGGCGCTGCAGCGGCACCCAGGCCACCCGGGCGGCCGCCAGCAGTCCCGGCACCCGGGAGTGGTCGACCTGGCCCAGGCTCTCGGCCCCCGCCGGGAGCCGGCCCGGATCGCCCGGCCCGGCGAGCACGAGCCGTGCGCCGGGCACGTCGACGAGCGGGAACGCGGCGCGCATCACCTCGAGCCCCCGCAACGGCGCGAGGCCGCCGACATAGAGCGCCACGGGGTCGTCCGGCATCGGCGCCGGGGCGGGGAAGGCGTCGGACCACGGCGAGTTGGTCACGCTCACGGCGCGGGCGCCGGCCGCCGCGAACCGGGCCGCGAGGTCCTCGTTGGCGGTCACGACGGCCGCCAGGCGCCGCCCGCCCGCCCGCTCCGCCCGCTCGGCCGCAAGGGCGGCCGGCATGCGCACGGCCCGCGGGAGCCAGCGCTTGGTGCGGACGGTCTGGCCGAGGTACTCGTGGGCGTCGTAGACCACCGGGCGCCCGCTGCGCCGCGCCAGCCAGAGGGCGGCCGCCAGCAGCTCCGGGTCGTGCACGTGGTAGAGGTCGGCGTCGCGGCCGGCCGCCTCCCGCGCCAGCCGCCAGCCGGCCGCGAGGCGCCGCGCCCGGCGCACGGGCTCGCGCGGGGCGCCGACCCACGACCGCGCGCCGGCCGCCGCCGCCGCCCGCGCCTCCTTGTGGAAGATGCGCACGTCGCGCGGGCCGTGGACCGACGTCAGGTGCACCACGCGCCGCCCCGCCAGGTCGGCGCCGGCCGGCGGCGGGGCGGGCTCCCCGGCGGGGCCCAGCTCGGCGCCCCGCCGCCCGAGCTCGTCGAGCAGGTCCTCGAAGAGCGTTCCGTAGCCCGGGGCGCGGTCGTCGGCCAGGTAGGTGTTGTGCCACAGGAGGGCGACGCGGCCCCCGGCGCGGCGCACGCGCTCGAGCACGCGGAGCGCCTGCTCGCGTGCCGCCTCGGCGTCGAGGCCCAGGCGCGAGTGCAGCGTCGTGTCCATCACCGCGAGCGGGAGCAGCGTGAGCCGCGCCGGGCGCTCCTCGCCGACCAGGTAGGGCCGGAAGGGGCGGGCGATGCCCCCCGCGAAGCCCGGGGCCTCGCTGAAGGCCAGCGACGAGTCGTAGGCCGCGCCGGCGGCCTCGAGCGCCCGGACGCTCTCGTGGTAGCGGAAGCGCAGGTAGTGGAAGCGCACGCCCTCGACCGGCGTTCCCGCCTCGGCCCGCAGCGCGGCCAGCTCCGCGGCCAGCGCGGCCGGATCCTCGCTCGAGGCGAACGCGCCGTGGAGGCCGATCTCGCCCCCGGCGGCCCGCACGGCGGCGCCGAGCGCCCGCCGCTCGCGCTCGTACACCCGTCGCGGGGTGCCGTCGAGGCGGTGGGCGTTGCGTCCGATCAGGAAGACCGTCGAGCGCAGGCCCCGCCGCCAGGCGGCCTCCAGCAGGTCGGGCACGTTGTCCCACGGGTCGGGCCCCGTCAGGGCGGCCGCGAGCCCGCGGGGGCCGCCACGGCGGGCGATGCCGGCCAGGCCCTTCGCGGTGCGCCGCCGCAGCCGGTCGATGTCGTGGGTCAGGGCGACGCCCCAGCGCGCCGGCGGGGGGATGCGCAGCGCCGCCCGCAGAACGTCGAGGTACCCCTCGACCGGCGGCTCGGCGAGGTCGAGTCCGGCGACGCGGCCGAAGGCGCTCGCGGCGAGCGGCAGCCGCCCGAAGCGGTCCCGGTCGGCGACGCGCAGCTCGTCCCAGCGCGCCAGCAGGTAGAAGGCGCTCGCCACGAGGTCGCCGGGCACCGGCTCGCCGGGGCGGTGTGGCGGGAACAGCAGGGTGAGGCCCGCGGCCTCGTGGGCCGCCGCTCCGGGGAAGGCGGCGCCCCCCTCGAAGAAGGCCTGCGCGGCGGGGTCGGTGGGGATCCAGACGCCCTCGGTGGGGCGGTCGGGGGCGTACACCAGGTCGGCGGTGGAGTCGCTCCAGACGGGCTCGCGCCCGAGGGCCTCGGCCAGCGTCTCGAGCACCCAGCGCGCCCGCGGCACGAACGCGGGCCGGCACCCGGCGATGTGCAGGCGCAGCTCAGCCACGGCCCACCATGCGCCGCGCGTGCCTCTCGTAGAGGGCCAGGGCCGGGCGCGGGTCGCGCGGGTTGACCACGCCGTCCTCGACCGGGGGCCGCAGCGATCGCAGGAACGGCCCGGCCGACCACTGCCCGCGCCGGATCTCGCGGGCGCTGCCGACCAGGTGCTTGCCCAGCAGCACCCAGCGCCGCCCGTCGCGGTGGCCCGGCGGCCAGAGGCGGCGGCGGCCGACGGCGTCCATCCAGCAGGCGAGCGGCAGGTTGACGCCGCAGGTCGTCGCCAGGCCGATCCACAGCCAGGCGCGCGCGTTGACCTCGATCAGGTGGTCGCGGCCGTCGCGGGGGTCGCGCTTCACCTCGACCTGGGAGAGGCCGTGGTAGCCGAGCGCGTCCAGCAGCGCGTCGCAGCGGGCCGCGAGGTCGGGGTCCCAGCGCGACTCCGCCGCGCGGGCCGAGCCGAACCCGGGCGGCCACTGGCGCAGCTTGTGGCCCGTGAAGGCGGCCAGGGCCCGCCCCGACGCGTCGCGGTAGCTGCCGTAGGTCCACAGGCGCGAGTCGTCGCCGGGGATCACCTCGCACACCTGGGGCGCGTAGGGCGCCGCGCGCTCCCAGGCGCGCCGCAGCCCCTCCGGGTCGGCGGCCCGCAGGAGCTGGGCGCCGACCTCGTGGCGGAACGCGGGGGCGTTGCGGGGCTTGAGCACGACGGGGAAGCGCAGCTCGCGCGCGACGGCCTCCAGGTCGCCCTCGTCGCGCGGCGTCACCGTCGCCGGCACGGGGAACCCGGCCGCCCGCGCGACGGCGTGCTGGTGCTCCTTGTCCATGATCGCGTCCACGGCCGGCCAGGGCGTCCAGGGGCGGCGGAACAGCGCCTCCACCTCGGCCTGGCGCGGGCCGAGGGCCGCGATCGCCTCGTCGTGGGTGGGGAACAGCACGCCGCCGCGCGCCGGCCCGCGGCCCAGCTCCAGCAGGTCGTTGACGAACCGCCCGGGCTCGTCAAGGGGGCTCGCGACGATCGCCGGGCGGGCGTGGCGCGAGGCCAGCCCCACGGCGCACGGGTCGTGGTCGCAGGCGATCACGGGCACGCCGGCGCGGCCGAGGCCGCGGATGATGGCGAGGGCGTTGGGGCCGGACGCCTGCAGGACGACCGCGGGGGGCGGCCCGGTCACGCGGCCGGGCGCTCCAGCGACGCGTAGATCTCGCTCATGCGGCGCGCGTTGGCCTCCCAGGTGTACCGGGCCCGGCCGATGCGCAGCGCCTCCTCGCCCATCCGGGCGGCGAGGCCGGGCTCGTCGAGCACCCGCCCGAGGGCGGCCGCCAGCGCGGCGGCGTCCGCCGGCGGCACCAGCAGGCCGGTGTCCCCGTCGCGCACGATCTCGGGGGTCCCGTCCACAGCCGTCGCCACGACGGCGCGCCCGACGTTCATGGCCTCGCAGATCACCGTCGGCAGCCCCTCGCTGAGCGACGGCAGCACGAAGAGGTCGCCCGCGGCCATCCACCAGCCCACCTCGTCGTGGGGCACCTTGCCCACGAAGCGCACCCGGTCGGCCACGCCGAGCTCGGCGGCCCGGCGCTCGAGGGCGGGCCGCTCCTCGCCGATCCCGGCGGCCACCAGCAGCGGCGCGCCGGCCTCGCGGCGCGCCAGCAGGCCCATGGCCTCGACCAGCGTGTTGACGCCCTTGCGCGGCACCAGCTTGCCCACGTAGCTCACGATCGGCCCGTCGTCGGGCAGGCCGAGCCGCGCGCGGGCCTCGGAGGCCGGGCGCGGCGCGAAGACGCGGGCGTCGGCGCCGTTGGGCACCACCTCCACCGGGCGGCGGGGCCGCGCCAGCGCCTCAGCCGCCTCGCCGATGGCCGCGCTGACCGCGCAGACCTGGTCGATGGCCTCCACGGCCGACGCCACCCGGTCGCGGCTGCGCGGCCCCCGGGCGGGCACGTCGAGCACGTCGGCCCGGTGCGCGGTGGCGACGACGGGCACCTCCATCTCCGCCCCCAGGCAGGCCGCCGCCCAGCCGTCGGGCACCAGCATGTGGGCGTGGATCACGTCGAACGGCCAGCGCGTCCGCACCCGCCGCAGGGGCCCGCCGATCGCCCACAGCATCGCGTCGGCGTTGCGGTGGCCCAGGCGCGCGCCGGGCAGGGACACCATCCGCGGGTACAGCACCGGCACGCCCTCCACCGCGTTGACCCCCGGGACGTCGCGGTAGGCGCGCCAGCGCGGCAGCAGCGGCGGCGCCCAGCCCTTGGGCGACACCACGCGCACGTCGTGGCCCAGGGCCGCCAGCGCCCGCGCCTGCTCGTGCACGAAGATCCCGGCGGTCGGGTTGACCGCGCTCGGGTACATGTGGCTGAGCATCAGCACCCTCACCCGGGACTCCCATACGCCGGCCCCGAAGCGGCTCCTGGGGGGCCTACCGCGGCATCCATGCCGCTTGTTATCGGTGCCGGCTGAGTCTCCCGCTCGCGCGTCTGGCGCCACAGCACCAGCGCGCCCATGCTCAGGCCGAACACGATCCACATCGGGGCGTAGTGGATGGCGGTGGACGGCCCGATGCTGCCGACGATCCACCCGATCAGCGCCAGCGCCCCGGCGAGGGCCATGTAGCGCACGAAGGGGTCGGCCGCGCGGCGGGCGGCGCGCACCTGGCCGCGGAGCAGCGTGAGGTAGAAGAGCAGGTAGAGCGCCAGCCCCACGATGCCGCCGTTCACCAGCACCTCGAGCCACCAGTTGTGGAGGTTGGCGACGCCGGGGAAGTTCTCCAGGCCGCGGACCTCGGTCTCGGCGTTGCCCGCCCCCACCCCGAGGCCGTCCGTCTCGGCGACCAGCCCCAGCCCGTCGGCGAGGAGCGACGACCGCACCCCTCCCGACCCCTGCTGGCTGTCGAGCTGGTCGGCCAGCAGCCCGAAGTCGAACTTGGTGACCGTGCGCTCGTCGAGCTGCACCGGCCCGCCCCCGAGCACGGCCGGCACCACCAGCAGCACGGCCAGCCCCGCGACGGCGCCCGCCACGATCAGCCGCCCCCGGGCGCGCCGGTCGCTGCCCACCAGCACCAGCAGGGCGATGATCACCAGCGCCGCGGCGATCAGCCCCGACTTGCTGCCGGTGGCGAGGATGAAGAGCAGGCAGACGGCGCCGCCCGCGAACCCCAGCATCCTCAGCCGGGCGTCCCGGAACACGATCGGCAGGGCGGCGAAGTAGGGCAGGCTGAGGCTGAGGAAGGTCGCGAAGTTGTTCTGGTTGCCGAACAATGAGCCGACGCCGATGAGGCCGACGCGCCCCTCGCGCCCCTGGCGGAAGGTGGGCAGGTGCAGGCCGGTCACGACCTCGGCCACGGCCACCAGGCAGGCCAGGACGAACACGCCGAGCAGCGTCCAGAGCAGGATCCGGGCGCGGCGCGGGCTCCGGCAGAGCAGGGCGACGGCGACCGCCAGCCCGCCCAGCATCGCCAGGAAGAGCGTCCATCGCAGGGCCGCGACGGTGTCGTCGGCCCACCCGATCGAGAGCGCGGTCCACCCCAGCCACACCGCCAGCAGGCCGGCGGGCCGGGGCAGGCCGGCCGGCAGGGCCAGGCGGCCGTCCATCAGCAGGTAGCCCACGAGCCCCAGCCCCAGCAGCACGATCAGGATGCGGAAGAGGAACAGCCACGGCGCGGGGGGCGCGGCGAGGTTGGGCCCCGCGATCGCGGCTGCGGCCGTCAGCACCACCAGGACCGGCGCGAGCCGGGCCACCGGGACGTTGCGCAGCAGGGTCGCGATCAGCAGCACCACGGCGAGGGCGAGTCCGGCCAGGGGCTGCCAGACGGCGACCGCGCCCGCGGCGACGGCGCCGATCGCAACCGCGATCGCCGCCGGGCTCGGGGACGGGCTCGGTCGCGCAGCCGCCGGCCGGGCGGGGGCGTCCGTCGTCATCGACCGCGCAGCGTAGCGCGCGTCAGGCGGCGGGGCGCCCCTCCGAGGCGGCGGCGCGGAGGATGGCGGCGACCCGCTCCGACTGGCGCTCGAGCGAGTGCGGCGCGGCCGCCCGCCGGCACGCCTCCGGCTCGGGCGGCGCGTCGAGCAGCGATCCCAGGGCATCGGCGATCGCCGCCGGGTCGAGCGGGTCCACGATCCGCCCCGCCCCGCCGTCGGGGACGACCTCGCGGGCGCCCCCGACCCGCGTCGCAACGACCGGCCGCCCGGCGGCGAGGGCCTCGAGCGCGGCGATCCCCAGGGGCTCGACGCGGCTGACCAGGGCGACGGCGTCGCTCGCCGCCACCCAGTCGGCCACCTGGGCGTGCGGGACGGCCCCCGGCCGGACGAGCGCCTCCCCGAGGCCCAGGCGCCGCGCGCCCGCGTCGACCGCCCCCGCCAGGGGCCCGTCCCCCACCAGGGCGAGGCGCGCGCCGGGGCGGCGCCCGCGGAGGCGCGCGAACGCCTGGAGCAGGGTGAGGGGGTTCTTGCGCTCGGTCAGGCCGCCGACCGCGGCGATCAGCGGGCCGTCCGGCGGCAGCCCCAGCAGCGCGCGCGCCGCCCCGCGGTCGCGGGGGGCGAAGCGGGCCGTGTCGACGCCCATGTTCACGACGTGCAGCGGCGGGAGCGGGATCCCCGCCGCCCGCAGCTGGTCGGCCAGGTAGTCGCTGACGGCGATGGCGGCGCTCGCCCGCCGCAGGGCCGCCGCCGTCCCCCGCCGGGCCGACCGGCGGTCGAGGTTGCGCACGTCCTGGCCGTGCGCGGTGACGACGTAGGGCACCCGCGCCGCCCGGGACGCCTCGGACGCGATCGCCCCGGTCGGGAAGAGGAAGTGGGCGTAGACGACGTCGGCGCGGCGCGCCGCCGCGGCCGCGCGCGCGGCCAGGCGCGCGTACTTGGCGGGAGTGCGCAGCGGGCCCGAGGCGCGCGCGTCGATGGCGACGGCCTCCACCCGCAGCCCGCGCGCGCGCAGCGCCTCGCACATGTCGGCCACGAACGCCCCGTAGTCGGGGTCGCGCGGGCCCGGCCACATGTTGCTGACGCACAGGACCCGCGGCTGCCCGCCCTCGGTGCGGCTCACGGGACCGGGACGGGCTCCGGCCGCACCGGTTGCGGCGCCGCGACCGCGACCGGCCGCGTCCCGGCCAGCGCGACGGCGGCCCCCGCGATCACCCAGGTGAACGGATCCTCGAACAGCGCCGCGTAGAGCAGGCTGTGGACGAGTATCCCGGCCAGCATCGCGCCCAGCGTCCAGCGGGCCCAGCCGGCGTCGCCCTCGTCGCGGGAGCCCCGCACGGCCGCCCATCCCGCTCCGGCGATCAGGGCGAGGAAGAGGGCGGCGCCGATCAGCCCCGTCTCGCTCAGGACGGTCACCGGCGCGTTGTGGGAGATCACCACGCGCACCCGCCGCTGCTCGAGCGGCGTCAGGGTGTCCTCGAAGCGGGTCTCGAACGCGCCCAGGCCGACCCCGGCGACCGGCTCCTCGCGCCAGATCTCCAGGCCCCCCCTCATCAGGTCGAAGCGCCCCTCGCTGACGCGCTCGAGCCGGTCGGCGTCGGTGACGGCGCGCCGGACGTTGTCGCTCGACGCGATCGTCAGGCCGCCGAGCACCACCAGCACCGCGGCGCCCCCGATCGCCGCCCGCCGCGGCCCCACCGCGCGCACCGCGAGCAGCGCCAGCCCCACCATCAGCATGAGCGCGCTCGAGCGCGAGAAGGTCACCACGAGCCCCGCCGCCATGACCGCCACGGCCGCGCCGAGCGCGGCAAGCTCGCCCGGCCGGCGGCGCACCCACGCCAGCGCCAGGGCGGCGAGGATGCCGATCGCCAGGTAGCGGCCGAGGATGTTGGGGTCGAAGAAGATCCCGTTCACCCGGAAGAAGCGGCTGTAGACGTTGGCCTGCTGGAGGGTCTCGTTCCACCAGATCTCCTCCGCGGCGTACTGCCACAGGGCGACGCCCGCCGCCAGGACCGCGCCGGCGATGGTGGTGATCGCGAGCGCCGCCAGCGCCCGGCCCCGGGGCCACCAGGCGAGCACCAGGAGCAGCAGGATGGTGAAGGGGATGTAGAAGAAGACCGCCTTCACGGCGGCCTCCTCGGGGTCGGTGCTCCAGAGCGTCGAGACGAGGAAGAACGCGACCAGCGCGGCGAGCGGGACTGAGAGCGCGGCGGGCGCCTCGGGCGCGGGGCGGTCGATGCGGCCGCGGATCCGGCCCCAGGCGAACGCGGCCAGCCCGAGCAGGATCACCCCGTAGAGCGGCACCAGCAGGTTCCCCTCCTGGCTGCCGAACTCCACCGGGATGCGGATGGGCAGCGCGATGCCCAGCAGCACGAACCAGACCGTCGGCCGCGCCAGGATCGCGCGCGCGCCGACGACGACGACGGCGACGGCGGCGGCCACCGCGACGGCCGCCGCCCCCGCCGCCAGCGGGGACGCGAGCCGGTCGAGGCCGTCCCGCGCGTCGTCGGCGGGGACCAGCGAGCCGAGCATGACGCCCCACGCCGCCAGCAGCACGGCCAGTGCGGCCACCCGCTGGGCCTCGCTGCGCAGCCGGGGCAGGGGGAGCAGCAGCATGACGACGGCGACGGCGGCCGCCACGGCCGCGACCTCCCGGGCGGCGGCGCTCACGGCGCCCCCCGGAGCTGGATCAGGGCCGCGGCGAGGCCGTCGTCGGTGCGGGCCACCAGCCACAGGGCGGCGGGGTTGATGCCGGCCGGGACCTGCACCCGGGCCCGCCCCGCCGGCCCGCGGGCGCCGCCGCCCACCTGGGCGCCGAGCGGGTCGCCGGGGCTCTCGCCCGGGACGCCCGTGCGCCGGTACAGCGCGAGCGTGACCGTGTCCGTCGGCGGCAGCGGCCGCCCGGTCGTGCGCCGCAGCGCGGCGCCCACGCGGGCGCGGGGCGCGACGGCCGCCGGCACGGGCTCGCCGGCGACGTAGCCGACCCAGCAGGTGCGCTCCCGCACGATCCGGTTGCGCGCCGCGTCGAACAGCGACGCGCGGATGTCGTAGAGGCCCGGCGGCACCGACCCCCCGCCGTCCCGGCTGCCGTCCCACCGCCAGCGCACCGGCTGGTCGGGGCGCACCGGGCGCGGGCCGAGCCGACGCACCGGGGCGTCCTCCCCGGCGCGGAGGGCCTCGATCACCACCGAGCCGGGATCGCGCGAGGCGAACGTGACCCGGCACTCGCCCGGTCCCGGCCGCCCCAGCGTCGCCGACTCGACGGTCATCTCCTGCGGGCGGGGGGCGCCGGTGTCGACGGCGATCGTGCGCGTCGTGTTGAACTGCTTGCGCCCCGCCCGGGCCCGCAGCTTGATCGCGTAGGTGCCGTCGGACACCCGGACGCCGGCGTCGTCACGGCCGTCCCAGGTCTCGCGGACCCAGCCCCGGGGCGACCGCCGCGACGCGATCAGCTTCCGCACGGTCTCGCCGTCCTCCTGGATGTCAACGGTCACGTCGGCCGCCTGGCTCAGGCGCACGTTGACCCGCGCCTCCTCGCGGCGGCCGTCGCCGTCGGGGCTGAACAGCAGGGTCGCGTTGAACCGCGTCACCACCGGCGGCGGCGTCGGGAACGCGAACGGCAGCACGAACACGCCCAGCGCGAGCGCGAACAGCGCGACGATCGCGACGATCACGCCCGCGCGGCGGGCGCGGCCGTCGCCGGGCGGCCGGTCCCCGCTCAACCTACGAGCCCGCCGAGGAAGTCGGCCGCACGCCTGCCGGCTGCACACCGTCGCCATTCGGCGCCCGCGTCAACGCCGAGGCCCACAGGGCATCGGCGTGGGCCGCGTCCATCCGACTGGCTCGGTTTTCGCTCGGCATCCGCACGACCTTGGTTCCTCGGCGGGCTCTTAGAACCCTCGGAACCCCAGGCAGATGTAGAAGCCGAACCGCCCGGCGGGGGTCCGCGAGAGCGCGAGCTCGGCCCGGCGGGGCGCCCCGTACCGGTAGAGCCGCCCGATCTGAGACCCGATGCGGCCCCCGGGGCGGAAGAAGATGCCCCGGCGCGAGACCGGCACCATGCCGGCCGCCGCCGCGTGGCTCTCGAGGTTGACCCAGGTCTGCCAGCGGTTGACCGGGGCGAGGTTGAGGCGGATGCCCGGGACGCCGCGCTCGGCCAGCCAGCGCCGGGCCCCCGGCAGGCTGCGCCGGTTGGGGGTTGACACGACCAGCAGCCCGTCGGGCGCCAGCCGCTCGCGCAGAGCGCGGAGGCAGGCGCGCGGCTCCTCGAGGTGCTCCAGGACGTCGGTGAGGCAGATCAGGTCGAACGGGCCCTCCGGGGGCTCGTAGGCGCTGCCGACGACGGCGCTCAGCCGGTCGGCGACCCCGATCTCGGCGAGGCGGCGCGACGCGTGGGCCACCGACTCGGGCGACAGGTCGACGCCGACGCCCGAGTACCCCCTCCCGGCCAGCCGCTCGAGCAGGAAGCCCGTGCCGCAGCCGACGTCGAGCACGCGCCCCCCCGCCGCCGCGTGGCGATCGATGGTCTCCAGCACCAGCGCCATGCGGCTCTGGAGGTGCCAGTTGCGCGCCTCCACCTCCACCAGCCGCGGGGCCAGGCGGTCGTAGTAGGCCTGGACCTGCCCCAGGCGCTCCGGCTCGCTCACGGCGCCCACCCCGGCGGGGGCGGGTACGCCGCGGCGGCCGCCGCGAAGCGCGCGTACGAGGGCTTGCGGCTGCCGTCGGCGCGCAGCAGGCCGCCCGTCCAGCGCGGGTTGTCCTGGAAGTTGAACCAGGTCACCAGCCCCACGCGCGGGCTCCGCGCGGCCGCCACCAGGGTCTCGTTGACCCAGGCGGCCTGCTGCTCCTCGCTCACGAAGTAGCGGTGGAATCGGTTGTACGACGTGTGGTAGCCCGTCTCGGTGACGTGGATCGGCGCGCCGGGGGCAAGCCTATCCACCTGCCGGATGACCTGGGGCAGGGTGCTCCACGAGGGCACGAAGAAGGCCTGAAGCGGCGACCCGATCGGGTAGAGGTGCAGGCTCCAGGCGTCGATCGGCGGGCGCTCGTCGGCCACCAGGCGGGCGAAGTCGAGGCTGCCGACCGCCGCGCGGCCGTCCTTCGGGCACGCCGTGGGCGACCGCCCGGCCGGCCCCGCCGCGCCCCCGATGACCGTGGCCCGGGGGTTGGCCGCCCGGATCTGGCGGTAGGAGGCCGCCAGCAGCGCGGCGTAGTGGCGCGGCGAGACCAGCAGCGTCCTGCCGCCGCGGCCGCGCCGGCACTGGGGCATCCAGAACCCGGGCAGGTTGGGCTCGTTCCAGACCTCGATGCGCCGCACCTCGGGCAGGGGCGCCCCGCCGGGGCCCGGGAACGCGCCCGAGTAGCGCCGGGCGATGGCCCCGGCGAACCGGGCCCCGTCGGCCGCGCGCGGCGCCGCGTTGGTCGCGCCCGAGCGCGAGGCCCAGCCCGGGGTGAGGTAGAAGTCGAGCACGACGGCGATGCCGCGCGCGCTCAGGCCGCGCACGATCTGGTCGTATCGGCCCCAGTCGTAGGCGGGATCGGCGGGGTCGGAGGCGTCGCGCGGCCGCGTCGGAGCCACCTGGCGCCAGAGCACGTTGACCCGGGTGGCCCGCGCGCCGGTGGCCGCGAGGGCGTCCAGGCGGGCCTCGAGCGCGGGGCCGCTCACGTTCACGATGTCGTCGTCCTGCAGCGAGACGATCGGGGCCGCCGCGGCGGCGGCGGGCGCGGCGAGGGCCAGCGCGAGGACGAGCAGGAGGGCCCTCACCGCAGCCTCGCCAGCCGCACGATCCCCACCCGCAGGCCCTTCTTCCGCCCCCGCTCCACCCAGGCCAGCCGCGCTCCGTCGGCGCCCACCGCGTCCACGCGCCGGCGCGCCGTGGTGACGAGCCGCGCCGCCGTCCGGCCGCGGCGCGAGGCCAGCACGCGCCGGCCCGAGGCCAGCGCCAGCGTGCCGCCGCCCACGGCGACGGCCGGCGGCCGCGCGCCCGTCCAGACCCGGCGGCCGCGCGGGGCGCCCGGCCCGGCGTCCACCCGCGTCACGGCCAGCCCCGACCCGGCGCGCGAGAGCACCGCCACGAGGCCCGGCGCCGCCCAGACCCGCAGCGCCGCGCCCGGGAGGGCGACCCCGGCGGGGGCGGCGCCGCTCCCGTCGGCGGCGACCAGCAGGCGCGCCGCCGCGCCCGGGTCGACCCAGGCGCGCAGGCCGCCGCCGGCCACGGCCACGAGGCCGGGGGCGCCGGGCTCGGCCGCGGCCGGCGCCGGGACCGGCCCGCCGGCCGGGTCTCCCAGGCGCAGCACCTGGCGCCCCGCGGCGTCGAGCTGCACGAACCGCACGGCCGTGCCGGTCCAGGTCGCCGCGACGGTCACCGGCGCCTCGGGGCGGCCGTCGCTCTCGATCACCGACTCGACGCCCTCGGCGTCGCAGCACCACACCACCGGCGGCGCGAGCCGGCGCGAGCCGGCCACGGCGACGAAGCCTCCGTCGCCCGTGGGCGCCAGGGTCCCCGACGTCATGCGGGCGATGCTCGTCCGCACCGCCACCGGCGTCTCGGGCGCGCCGGCGAACCGCCGCGAGGCCCGGTCGAGCCGGACGCGCGAGGTCTCGGCGCGGTAGTAGTCGAACCGGCTGCTGCCGGCCGGCGCGCCGTCGATGCGGGCCGGGTTGACCCGCACCGTCGCGGCCTCGGTCCAGACCAGGTGGCGGCCGCTGAAGGCGAGGGCGCGGTCGTGCCAGCCCTCCAGGGTGAGCGTGCGCGTCGCCGCCGAGCCGGCCGGGGCGGCCGCGAGCGCCGCGGCCGCCGCCAGGGACGCCGCGAGCGCGAGCGCGACCCGCCTCACGCCGGCGCGGCGCTCTCGGTGCGCAGGGCGACCACCGTGTCGGCCATCAGCGCCTCGCTGGACGCGGCGAGCGGCGGCGCCGCGAGCGGGGTCATGTTGATGAGCTGGACGTGCCGGGCCCCGCGCGCGACGAAGGCGCGGACCGCCGCCGCGACCTCGTCCGGCGTGCCGTAGACGACCGAGTCGCGGACCACCTCGGCGGGCACCGACTCGGCCAGGCGCAGGGCGTCCGCGCGCCCGTAGCTCGTCGGCATGAACGTGGTGAGGCCGAAGGCGCCGGCCCCGAGCGGGTGCTCCACGCCCCGCGCCTCGAAGGCCTCGGCCGGCCGCGTCAGGGCGATGAAACGCATGAGCAGCGACCCGTCGATGGCCGCCTCCGCCGCCTCGCGGCTCTCGGCGATCACGATGCGGGCGTAGAGCCCGGGCACGACCGCGTCGGCGGCGCGGCCGGCCGCCGCCGCCGCCGCCCGCACCGCCTCCAGCATCTCCGCGTACCGGCCGGGGTCGGTGGCGAGGGGCAGCCACCCGTCCGCCCGCCGGCCCGCGACGGCGAGGCCCCGGGGGCGGTGGGCCGCGACCCACAGCGGTGGCGGCCGGGTGCCGAGGGGCCGCAGCCCGAGGATGGCGCCGCGGAGCCGGAAGTGCTCGCCGTCGTAGTCGACCGGGTCGGGGCCCGCCATCAGGAGCCGCATCACCTCGAGGCCCTCGTCGAGGCGCGAGAGGGGCCGCTCGTTGGCGATCCCGTACGGCTCGAGGTTCAGCGCCTCGCCCGCGCCGACTCCGAGCAGGAAGCGGCCCCCGGTGAGGTGGTCCAGGGTGAGGGCGGTCTGGGCCAGCGCGGCGGGGTGGCGGCGCGCGATGTCGGTGACCCCGATCCCGAGGCGGATGTCCCGCGTCGCCCCGGCGGCCGCCGCCACGACGGGGACGGGGTCGAACCAGATGTGCGGGCTGGCCTGCCCGGCGGCCGCCTGCGGGACGAGGTCGGCGGTCCAGATCGACGGCGGGAACCAGTGCAGCATGTGGTCGGCCCACCAGATGGCGTCGAAGCCCTGCTGCTCGCGCCGCTGCGCGGAGGCGAGGACCGTCTCGGCGGGCGGGCGCACCGCGCCCATCGCCGACAGCTCGAGGGGGTGCGCCATGGCGCGCAAACTACTCCGCGCGGGGGGGCCCTCCAACGTCCGCGGGTGGGCCGTGGTCGCCGCCGCGGAGCTGCTCGGCGGCGTGGGCGGCCACCGGCGCGACCACCTCCCAGCCGTCCCGCGCGCCGCCCGGCGAGCCGGGCAGGTTGACGATCAGCGTCTCGCGCCGCACCCCCGCCTCGCCGCGCGACAGCATCGCGTGCGGCGTGACGGCCAGCGACCGGGCGCGGATCGCCTCGGCGATGCCCGGGGCCAGGCGGTCGCAGGTCGCGCGCGTGGCCTCGGGCGTGCAGTCGCGCGGCCCGAGCCCCGTGCCGCCGGTGGTCAGCACCAGGTCGGGCGCCCCGGGCGCGTCGCAGATCGACTGGAGCAGGGTCGCCAGGCGGTGGCGGTCGTCGGGGACCACCTCGCGCAGCACGACCTCCCCGCCCGCCGCCTCGACCGCCGCGGCCAGCTCCGGCCCCGAGCGGTCCTCGCGCTCGCCGCGCGCCGACCGGTCCGAGACCGTGATCACGGCCACGCGCAGGCTCACGGGCCGCCCGTGGTCTTCTCGAGCAGCCGGACGCCGTCGATGACGATGTCCGGGTCGAACGCCCTTCACCAGGTCGTAGATGTTCAGCGCCGCCACGGCCGCCGCGGTCAGGGCCTCCATCTCCACCCCGGTGCGCGCGGTCGTCTCGACCGACGCGGTGATCGTGACCGCGCCGGCGCCGGCGTCGACCGCCACCTCGACGCCCGCGCGGTCGATCGGCAGCGGGTGGCAGAGGGCGATCAGCTCGGGGGTGCGCTTGGCCGCCATGATGCCGGCCACCCGCGCCACGGCCGCCGCGTCGCCCTTGGGCAGCGCCCCGTCCGCCATGGCCCGGGCGCTGGCGGGGGCCATGCGCACGACGGCCTCGGCCACGGCCCGCCGCGCGACGGGCGGCTTGTGGCCCACGCCCACCATGCGCGCCTGCCCGCGCTCGTCCAGGTGGGTGAGGCGGGGGTCGTCCACCGCTCAGGCCCGCGCGCGCTGCGCCCGGCGGCGGTCGGCGCTGCGCTTGCGGGCGATGTCGGACTGCTGGTGCGACAGCCACTTGCCGACGTCGTTCTCGCGCACGATGCGCTTGATCTCGCGGGCGCGGTCGGCGCGCTCGTCGGCCGGCATCACCAGCGCCCGGTGGAGGGCGTCGGCCTGGGCGTCAACGTCGAACGGGTTGATGGAGATCGCGAACGAGCCCAGCTCCTCGTGGGCGCCGGCGTTCTCCGAGAGGATCATCACCCCGTCGCGCTCGTTGACGAGCGGGGCCTCCTTGGCGATGAGGTTCATGCCGTCGTAGATCGGGTTCACGACCAGCACGTCGTAGTGCTTGTAGGCCGCCACGGCCCGGTGGATGTTGCTCTCGACCCGCAGGTCGATCGGCATCCAGTCGGTGTTGCCGTGCTTGGTGTTGATGTGGCTCACGACGTCCTCGATCTTGGCGAGGTACTCGACGTACTCGTCCACGTCCTGGCGCGAGGGCTGCAGCAGCGCGAAGAAGGTGATGTCCTCGTGGAACTCCGGGTGGCGGTCGAGGAAGACGTCGAAGGCCTTGAACCCGCGGAGCGTGTTCTTCGACAGGTCGGTGCGGTCGACCCGCACCACAAGGTACTGGCGGCGCCGGCGCAGGATCGGGCCCTCCTCGGCCGCCACCTCGGGCGAGCGCGCCAGCTCCTGGAACATCGGGGCGTTGACCGAGATGGGGTAGGCCCGCACCCAGACCTCGCGGCCCTGCCAGCGCACCTGCAGGCGCTCGTAGTCGACCGGCAGGTCGAGCAGGTCCTCGCAGCAGAGCAGGAAGTTGCGCGCGTAGCGGCGCGTGTGGAAGGCGACGATGTCGTTGGCCAGCAGCCCGCGCAGGATCGCCTCGCGCACCTCGGGCGGCAGGATGCGCCAGTAGTCCGGCTGACTCCACGGGATGTGCACGAAGAAGTGCAGGAACGCGTCGGGGTGCTCGGCGCGGATCCCCTCGGGCGCGGTGTAGAGGTGGTAGTCGTGGAGCATCACGACGCGGTCGGGGTCCTGGTCGAGCTCCTCGTTGACCGCGGCCGCGAAGGCGGCGTTGGCGGCCAGGTAGCCGCTCTCCCAGGCGTCCTTCTCCTCGTGCCGCACGTCGGGCGCGTTGCTGAGGTCCCAGAGGTAGTGCTGGATGAACCACAGCATCGGGTTGGCGACCACGTTGTAGTAGGCGTGGTAGGTGTCGTGGTCGATGCTCACGAAGCGGCCGCGGGTGTCGGTCCCGAGGCCGGGGAGCTCGAAGCTCCCGCCGCCGGCGCGGCGCGAGACCTCCTCGTCGGCATCCGAGATCGCGGCCGAGATCCACAGCGCCGGGGTGTGCTCGGTCAGGCCCATCAGGGCCGTCACCAGCCCGCCCCCGCCGCGCTGGCGCTCCAGCTCCCCACCGGCCCCCCGGGCGAAGGTCACGGGGCCGCGGTTCGAGACCAGGATCAGCGGCGCCGGACGGGCCATCGGTTCTCAGCCTCCCCCCGACAGCCTCGTGAAGATGCCGAGCCAGTCGCGCAGCAGCCGGGGCGTGAGGAAGTCGTGGCGCACGTGCTGCTTGCCGCGCCGGGCCATCGCCCGCGCCCGCTCGCGGTCCTCGAGCAGCTCGATGCACCGCTGGGCGGTCTCCTCGGAGGAGTTCACGAGGAAGCCGGTCTCGCCGTCCACGATCTGCAGCGGGATGCCGCCGACGTTGCCGGCCACGGTCGGGCGCGCCTTCCACAGCGCCTCGGTCACGGTGAGGCCGAAGCCCTCCTTGATCGACTTCTGCACCACCACGTCCGCCTGGGTCTGGAACGCGTTCACCTCGACGGCGCCCACGTTGTTGAGGTTGGACAGGATGTAGATGTCCGTGTCGTCGCCGGCGTAGTCCATGGTGCTCTGGAAGAACTCCCACCCCTCGGGGTCGTCGGTGGCCATCGAGCCCACCAGCGCGAGCTGGAGGTCGGGGAACCGCTCCTTGACCATGCGGTAGGCGTCGATCACCCCGAGCGGGTCCTTCCAGGGGTCGAAGCGCGAGACCTGGAGCATCAGCGGCCGCTCGATGTCGAGCCCGAACTGGTCGACGATGTACGCGGCGTCCTCCGGCGAGAGCGACATGTTCTTCGGCGACAGGGGGTCGATGGCCGGCGGCATCACCACCGGGTCGGGCAGCTTGTCGCCCGGCGGGATGTACTGGGCCATGTGGAACACCGACAGGTCGTAGTGCTCCAGCATCGGCAGCAGGAAGTCGAGCACCTGCGGGTTGGGCGTCGACAGGTCGATGTGGCAGCGCCAGATCCACTTGGCCCCGTTGTCGGCCGCGTGCATCCGGAAGGCGGCCGGCTGGGGATCGTGGATGATCACGAAGTCGTAGTCGTCCGACAGCCCGCCGACGTTCATGAGGTTGTACCGCTCGAACACGGCCTTGTCCTCGTCGCTCAGCGGGCGCGGGTCGCCCTGGAGCGAGTTGTGCATCTGCTTGGTGACGTGGAAGAACTCGTCGCGGCCGTACATGACCTTCCAGTCGGCCTTCAGGCCGACGTCGTTCATGAGCGGCACCAGGCTGTAGAGGATCTCCGCGACGCCGCCGCCGAAGCTGGTGGCGTTGACGTGGAGCACCCTCTTGCCCTCGAGCGGGCCCGCCAGCGAGCGGAGGTCGGCCATCAGGTCGCGGGACACGATGCTGTGGTAGTCGGCCAGCGACTTGTGCCCGACGTTCACGCTGCGGATCACCCGGGCACCCCCGTGCCGTGTGCGAGCCCCGGTGGGTGGGGCGGCGTGTGACACTCTATCCGCCGCCGCCGCGCCCGAGCGCGGCCCCGCCGACCGTGCTGAACGCCCGCCTCTATCGCACCTGCTGGCTGGTCGCGGGCGTCGCCCTCGTGGTGGCGCTCCTGACCCTCGAGAGCCCCGACACGGGGGCCGAGCCGCCCCTGCCGTCCTCCATCGACGGCGCGGCGACGCTCGAGCTGAACGACCAGCTCGCCGCGATCGCCCCCGAGCGCGCGCCCGGCTCGGGCCCCGACCAGGCCGCGTCGCGGTGGATCCAGGGCCAGCTGTCGCAGGTGCCGGGGGGCGCCGGGCGGGTTCAGACGCAGGAGCTGGTGGCCAACGACGGGGGCGAGCAGGTGCGGCTGCAGAACCTCTACCTGGTCGTGCCGGGCGCGTCCGCCGGGCGCACACAGCCCGGGATCCTGGTCGTCGCGCCCCGCGACACGCCGTCGGGGGTCTCGGCCGGCACCACCTCCACGGCCCTGATGCTGAGCCTGGCCCGCGCCTCGGCCACCGCCCGCCACCAGCGCCCCCACCTCTTCGTGTCGACCGACGGCAGCACGATCGGGAACGCCGGCATCCGGTGGTTCTTGAACCGGTTCTCGTCGTTCCCGATCGCGGGGGCGATCGTCCTCGACGCCCCCGGGGAGGCCGAGGGGGACGCGATCCACCTCTGGGTCGACGGCCGCAGCGACCGCCAGGCGCTGCGGCTGGGCGCCCTCGCCGAGCGCTCGGTCGAGCGCGTCGGCGGGCGCAGCGAGGGCCCGCCGTCGGCCGTCACCCAGCTCCTGCAGATGGCGGTGCCCCAGACCTTCGGCGACCAGGGCCCGCCGATCGCGGGCGACCTGCCCGCGGTCGTCCTGTCGGGGCGGGGCGAGTCGCCGCTCCGTCCCGGCGCCGAGCCGACGGCCGAGCGCCTCGAGCTGGCCGGCAACGCGGCCAACGACCTCCTGCTCACCCTCGACGCCTCGGCCCAGGTGCCCGCGCCCGACGCCGGCATCGCCTTGGCGGGCAAGCTCCTGCGCCCCACGGTGATGCGGCTCGCGCTGCTGCTGCTGGCGCTGCCGATCATCGTCTGCGCGGTCGACGCCGTGGCCCGCATGCGCCGGGCGCAGGCCTCCCTGGTGGTCGGGCTCCGCGCCGTCGCCGTTCGCACGGCGCCGCCGCTCGCGGTGCTCGCCGCCGGCTACCTGCTCTCGATCGCGGGCATCCTGCCCCGGCCCGCCGCGGGCGCGCCGCCACTGCCGGCCGACGCCGCCTTCGGCGCCGCCGCCGGCCTGGGCCTGGTGCTCGCCCTCGCGGCCGGCGCCGGGGCGTGGGTCTGGGCCCGGCGCCGGCTGCGGCGCACCGGCGCGCCGCCGACGACCGAGGGGACCGCCGCCCTGGCGGCCCTGGCCCTCCTGCTCGTGGTCCTGTGGCTCGTCAGCCCCTACGCCCTCGTCATCGCCCTCCCGCCGGCCCACGCCGCGCTCGTGGCCACATCGGCGCGACGGCGCTGGCAGGTCGCGGCCCTCGCCGGCGTCGCCCTCCTGCCGGTGCTGGCGCTCGCCGTGGCGATGGCGGGGCGCCTCGACTCCAACCCGGTCTTCGCGCTCTGGTACCTGCTGGCCACCGCGCTCGACGGCTCGCGCGGCGCCGTCGGGCCGCTCATGGCGGCCCTGATCGGCGCCTGCGTGTGGTCGCTGGCGGCGCTGCTCGCGTTCCGCGCCTCCAAGGGGGCCCTGTCGCCGACGGGCACGCCGCCGCCGCGCCGCCGGCCGCCGCGCATCCGGGTGCAGATCGACCGCGCGCCGTCGTCGCGCGGGGGCGCGCCGGACCGCTGGTAGGATCGACCGGTTGGCCGCTCGCCTCGCCTTCGTCTCCGTGGTCGTCCCGGTCTACAACGAGCGCGAGTCCGTGCGTCCGCTGTGCGACGAGCTGCTGGGCGCCCTCCGGGGCCTGGGGCGCCGCACCGAGGTGCTCTTCGTCGACGACGGGTCCACGGACGGCACGTCGGAGGCCCTCGCCGACCTGGCCGCCCGGGAGCCGGAGGTCGCCGTCGTGCGCCTGCGGCGCAACTTCGGCAAGGCGGCGGCGCTGATGGCGGGGTTCCGCGAGGCGCGCGGCGACGCCATCGTGACGATCGACGGCGACCTCCAGGACGACCCGGCCGAGATCCCGCGGCTGCTCGCCGAGCTCGAGGCGGGGGCCGACCTGGTCAGCGGCTGGAAGCGCGACCGCCAGGACCCCCTGGGGAAGCGCGCGGCCTCCAAGGTCTTCAACGGGGTCACCTCCCGCATGTCGGGCGTGGGCCTGCACGACCTGAACTGCGGGTTCAAGGCGTACCGGGCCGAGGTGGTCGAGTCCCTCGCGCTCACCGGCGACCAGTACCGCTACATCCCGGTCCTCGCTGCCGCCGAGGGCTTCCGCGTCAGCGAGATCCCGGTCAACCACCGCCCGCGCGTGCACGGGAGCAGCAAGTACGGGCTCGAGCGGTACCTGCGCGGCTTCCTCGACCTGCTGACGATCCTCTTCATCGGCCGCTTCCGCCAGCGACCGATGCACCTGTTCGGCGGCGTGGGGATGCTCTTCATCGTCACCGGTGTCGTCATCTGCGCGTACCTCGCGGTCCTGCGCCTGGCGGGCGAGGCGATCGGCGGCCGCCCCCTCCTGCTGCTCGGTGTGCTGCTCATCGTGGTCGGGGTGCAGCTGTTCACGTTCGGCCTGGTCAGCGAGATGATCCAGCGCTACCACCTGCGCCCCCAGGACGAGGAGGCGCGGTCGCGCGTCGAGCGCGTGATCCGCTGAGGCCCCCCGCGTGAAGGTGATGTGGCTGGGCACGTACGAGCGCGACTACCCGCGCGCGCGGGTGCTCGTGGAAGGGCTCCGGGAGACCGGCGCCGAGGTGGTGGAGCACCACCGCCCGGTCTGGGAGCGCGAGCGCCACAAGGCGGGTCTTCCTGCGGCCCGTCCCGCTGGCGCGGGCCGGCGGCCGCTTCGCGTCGGCGTGGGCCGGGCTGGCCGCCGACGGCGTCCGCGAGCCCGGGGTCGACGCGATCGTGGCCGGCTACCCGGCCCAGCCCGACGCGCTCCCGGCCTGGTGCGTCGCCCGCGCCCGCCGGGTGCCGCTGGTCGCCGACATGATGATCTCGCTCGCCGACACGCTGGGGGGCGACCGGGCGATGGCGGGACGCCTGGGCGCCGCGGCGCTGGCGGGAATCGATCGCGCGACCGCGCGCGCAGCCGACCTGGTGCTGGCCGACACCGCCGCGGGGGCCGACTGGCTGGCCGCCCGGTTCGGCGTGCCGCGCCGGCGCGTCGCCGTGGTCCCGGTGGGCGCCGAGCCCGGCCGCTTCCCGCCGCTGCCGCCGCCGGAGGGGCCGCCCACGGCCCTCTTCTACGGGAAGCTCGCGCCGCTGCACGGGGTGGCGACGGTGCTTGCGGCGGCGCGGCGGCCGGGGGTCCCGCCGGTGCGGCTCATCGGCGACGGCCAGCTCGGGGGCTGGCTCGAGGGCGAGCTCGCGCGCGACCGGCCGCCCGGGCTCAGCTGGGAGCGCTGGGTGCCCTACGAGGACCTCGGGGCCGCCGTCGGGCGGGCGTCGGTCTGCCTGGGGGTCTTCGGCGAGAGCGACAAGGCCGCCCGGGTGGTGCCGAACAAGGTCTGGCAGGCGATGGCGGCGGCGCGGCCCGTGGTCACCGCCGACACCCCGGCAGTCCGCGAGGTGCTGCGGGACGGCGAGAGCGCCCTGCTGGTCCCGCCCGGAGACGCGGACGCGCTGGCCGCCGCCCTGGCGCGCCTGGCGGCCGACCCGGCGCTGCGCGAGCGCCTCGGCGCGGCCGGCCGGGCCGTCTATCTGGAGCGCGGGACTCCCCGGGCGGCCGCGGCGCGCCTGAGGGAGGCCCTCGACCCGCTCCTGCCTCTCTAACCTCCGGGTCATGAGCGCCCCTGCGCCGGACGCCCACGACTGGGGGGACGCCCCCGAGCTCTTCGGCCCCCGCCACGACTACCGCGAGGCCCTGATCCTGCGGCGCCTGCTGCCGTCCCTGCCCGGGCCGGAGGTGCTGAACGCCGGCGCCGGCGCCGGGACCCTCACGCTGAAGCTGGTCGACGCCGGGTTGCGCGTCACCTCGGTCGAACTCCAGCCCGCGGCTGTGCGACTGGGTCGCCGCCGCCCTGGCCGAGCGGGGCGCCGCGGCCGCCAACCCCGTGCTGCGCGGCGATCTCGAGCGCCTGGACCTGCCCGACGCGGCCTTCGACGCCGCCGTCTGCGCGGAGGTCCTCGAGCACCTCGACGACGACGACGCCGCCGTGGGCGAGCTGGCCCGCGTGCTGCGCCCGGGCGGCCTGCTGCTGGTCACGGTGCCGGCCAACCCCTACCGCTACGACTGGACCGACCGCTGGGCCGGCCACCGGCGGCGCTATGAGGCGAGGGAGCTGGACGAGCGCCTGCGGGGCGCCGGCCTGCGCGACGTGCGCGTGCAGGGCTGGGGCTTCCCCCTGACGGGCCTCTACCACCGCCAGGTCTACCGCCGCGCCCTGCGCCGCCGGCTCCAGGACGGGGGCGGCCGGGCGGCCGGGGGCCCGCCCCCGCGGATCGTGGCGCGGGCGGTCCGGGCCGCGCTCGAGCTCGACTCCGCCTTCGTCGGCCGGCGGCCCGGCTACCACGGCCTCCTGGCGGTGGCCCGGCGCGATGGCGTCTGAGGGGACGGCGCCCGGGCTGGCCGCCCGCAGCCCCCTGCGGCGGTGGGGCGGCCTCGCCGCCGGCCTGCTGGTGCTGGGCTTCATGGCCTGGACGCTGGTCAACGGCTGGTTGACCGTCTCCTCGTACGACTGGGAGATCGCGCCGGGGCTCCTGGCCGCGGGGGTCGTCGTCCTCCTGGCCTTCTACGTCGCGAGCGCCCTGGGCTACGGCGCCATCATCGACCGGCTCCACCACCCCGGGCCGCCGGCGCTGGTGACGCTCTCCATCTGGGCCCGCTCGCTGCTGGGGCGCTACGTGCCGGGGAACGTCCTGATGGTGCTCGGCCGCGTCGTCCTCAGCCACGAGCGCGGCGTGCCGCGGCGCGTCACCCTCGCCGCGACGGTGTACGAGCAGGCCCTGAGCCTGGGCGTGGCCGCGGCCGGCGGGGTCGTCTGGCTGGCGCTCTACGAGGGTGGCGGCGACGCCCGCCTGTGGCTGCTGGCGCTCGTCCCCCTGGGGCTGGCGCTGCTCGACCCCAGGATCTTCGGGCCGCTGTCGGCGTGGCTCCTGCGGAAGGCCGGGCGCGAGCCGCTGCCACGCCTGCTGGAGACCCGCCCGCTCGTCGGCCTGCTCGCCTGGTACATCGGCATCGCCGCCCTCGGCGGGCTCGGGGTGTGGCTGCTGGTGCGCTCGGCCGCGGGCGCGGAGGTCGGCGGCCCGGCCTTCGTCGGCCTCGCCTTCCTGCTGTCCTTCGCCGTCTCGATGATCGCCTTCATCTTCCCGTCGGGCCTCGGAGTGCGCGAGGGCGCCTTCGCGCTGGCGCTGGCCCAGAACGTGCCGGGCAGCGTGGCGGTGGCCCTGTCGGTGGGCTCCCGGCTGGTGCTCACGCTGGTCGAGCTCGCCTTCATCGGCGGGGTGGTGCTGCTCGAGCGGAGGCGCCGGTGACCTCGGCGCCCCCGGTGCCGCGGCCCCGGCCGCCCGCCGCCCGCGCGCCGCGCTCCGCCGCCGCGCTCCGCCGCCCGGCCGCGATCGTCTGGGGCATGGCCGCCGTCTGGGCCGGGCTGTTCTCCTACCTCTCGGTGCGGCGCCACGATGCCTTCTGGACCGGCCGTTTCGACCTCGGGAACATGGTCCAGGCGGTCTGGAGCACCGCGCAGGGGCGCCCGCTCGAGACCACCGACATCGCCGGCGAGCAGTTCGTGCGCCTCGGGGCCCACGTCGACCCGATCCTGGTGCTGTTCACCCCGCTGGCGTGGACCGGCGCGCTGCCCCAGGCGCTCCTGGTCGCCCAGGCGGTCATCGTGGCCGCCGGGGCGCTGCCGGCCTACTGGCTCGGGCGGCGCTGGCTCGGCCACGACGGGCTGGCCGTGGCCGCCGCCGCCGTCTACCTCCTCTACCCGCCGCTCCAGTGGGCCACCCTCACCGAGTTCCACCCCGTGACCCTGGCGGCGCCGCTGCTCCTGTTCTGCATCTGGGCCGCCGAGGAGCGGCGGTACGGAGTGCTGACGACGTGCGCCGTCCTGGCCGCCCTCACCAAGGAGGAGGTCGGCCTGGCGCTGGCGATGCTCGGCCTCTGGATGGTCGTGCGGGGCCGCGGGCGGCGCTACGGGGCCGCGCTGGCTGCGGTGTCGCTGGCCTGGGTCGCGCTGGCCGTCACGGTGATCATCCCCCGCTTCAACGACGGGCGCGGGTCGGCGTTCGTGGATCGCTACGCGACCCTCGGCGACGACGGCGGCGGGGTGGCGCGCACGCTGCTCACCCGGCCCTGGGAGGCCGCGGAGCTGCTGGCGTCGTACGACCGCCTGAGCTACCTCGTCGCCCTGCTCGCGCCGCTGGCCTTCCTGTCGCTGGCGGCGCCCCTGCTGGCCGCCGGCGCCCTCCCCGAGGTGCTCATCAACACCCTCTCGGACTGGTTCCCCCAGTACTCGATCGAGTTCCAGTACGTGGCCGTCATCGTGCCCTTCGTGGTCGCGGCGGCCATCCTGGGCCTCGCCCGGCTGCGCCGCCGGGACCGCCCGGAGTGGCTCGCCCGGGCCCTCGAGCGCGACCGGGCCGTCGCGGGGGCCTGGATCGCGGTCGTCCTGGTCTCCGGGGTCGTCCTGGGGCCGTTGCCCTGGTGGGGCGCCGTCCCGGCCATCGGATCGGACGAGCGGGTCGAGCAGTACCGGCTGGGAGACCACGCGCGGGCCGCGGCGCGCGCGGTCGCGCTCATCCCGGACGGGGTGCCGGTCTCGGCGGGCAACCTGCCGGGCGCGCACCTCTCCGAGCGCGAGCGGATCCTGACCTTCCCGGTCCTGGGCGAGGCGGAATGGGTGATCGTCGACCGGCGCCGGCCCTACCTGGGCGACCGCCTCGCGCCGGTCGCGCACGCGGCGCGCGTGGCCGATCTCCGCGCGAGCCCCGGCGTGCGCCTGGTGCTCGAGGAGGACGGCGTCATGGTGTTCCGCCGCGACCCGGAGGCGCGTGGGTGATCGGGCGCGCCGCCGGGGGGGCGCTGATGGCCCTGGGCGCGGCCCTGGGCGCGCTGCCGGCGTTCGCCTGGTACGCGGCGGCGGCACCGGGGGGGCGCGTCAGCGCGGCCGGGCTGTCGGGGGCGGGCGAGCTGTGGCTGCTGCCCCTGCTCGGCGCGATGGCGGTGCTGGCCGGGGCCGGGCTGGTCGCGTCGCCGGCCGGGTCGCTGGCGTCGACCGCCCGCTGGGCCGGCCCGCTGGCCCTCGCCGCCGGCGCGCTCGGGCTGGCCTGGTCGCTGCGGGCCGGCCTCGACCCGCGCGTCGTCCTCACGGTCGAGGGGGCCGACGGCCCGCGCGAGCTCGGCTCGCGCATCGAGCTGGAGCCGGCGGCCGTGATCACGCCGCTCGTGGCGGGGGCCGTCGCGCTGGTGGGCGGAGCGGTGGCGTGGGGCGGCTGGCGCGGGGCGGCGGGCCGGTGAGGGTCGCCCTGCCGCTCGACGCCGCCCGGCCGGGCGCGGGCTGGCGGTTGCCGCTCGTCGCCTGGGGCGCCTCCCGGGCGCTCGTGCTCGTCGCCGGGGTGATCGGCAGCCTGATCCTCGGCGACCCGACCCGCGGCGTCGACCCGGCGGTGCCCGACGCCCTCGCCCTGCTGGGCGGGTGGGACACGACCTGGTACCTCGACGTCGCCCGCGGCGGCTACGAGCGCGACCTGGGCCAGGTGGGGGACGTCTTCACCAACCTCGCCTTCTTCCCCCTGCTGCCCGGGATCATGGCGCTGCTCCTGTCACTGGGGCTCAACCCGTTCCTCGGGGCCCTCGTGGTCTCCAACGTCGCCTTCCTGGGCGCCCTGGCCGGGCTCCACGCCCTCACCGCGTCCCGGGCCGGCGAGGCCGCGGCCGCGCGGGCGACCTGGACGCTGGCCTTCCTGCCGCCGGCGCTCTACGCCTCGCTGGCCTACACCGAGGGCATCGCCCTGGCGTGCGCCGTCGGCGCGGCCCTCGCGGCGTGGAAGGGCCGCTACGGGCTCGCCGGGCTCGCGGCCGCCGCCGGGGTCCTCGCCCGGCCCACCGGGATCCTGGTGGCGCTGCTCGTGGGGATGCTGGCCCTGCGCGATCCGGGCCCGGGGCGGGCGAGGCGGGCGGCGCTCGGCGTGCTGCCGTCGGTCGCGGCCCTGGCCGCGTTCCTCGCGTGGATGGCCGTCGCGCGCGGCTCGGCCCTGCTGCCCTTCGAGGCCCAGCGCGCCTGGGACCGCGGCCAGCTCGGCATCGGCCTGGTCACGGCGGCGCCCGACGAGATCGCGGCCGCGTGGGACCTCGTCTCCAGCGCCACCGTCACCGCCGCCTGGACGGCGACCGCCCGCGACCTCGCGTTCCTCGCGCTCTACGCCTGGCTGCTGGTGCGGCTGTGGCGCGCGGAGGGCGGCCTGCGCTCGCCCTGGGTGGCCTACTCCGCCGCGGTGCTGGTCGTCCCGCTCTCCAGCGGCACGATCACGTCGATGGCCCGCTTCGGCCTGCTGGCCTTCCCCCTGGTGTGGCCGCTCGCGGACTGGATCGGGGCCGACCGGCGCCGGGCGCTCCGCGCGCTCGCGGTCGCCGTGGCCCTCATCCTGCTGCTCGTCGCCCAGCTGGAGATGCGCTCGCCCTGACGGCCGCGACCACGGGGTCGTGGTCCGACAACCGCACGCGCCGCGGCCCCGCGGCGAGCGCCACCCACAGCTCACGCTCGGTCGCCGGCAGCGCCCGCTCGGGCTCGGCCAGCTCGAGGCCCCGCGTCAGGACCCGGTCGATGCCGATTCCGGGCGGCGCGGGGAAGCCGCTCCAGCCGGCGGCCTCCAGGCCGGCCAGGGCGGGGTGCCCGGGACGGGCGTTGAGGTCGCCGGCCAGGACCATCGGCGCCCCGCCGGCCGACTCCTCGAGCGCCGCCGTCGCCCGCGCGAGCTCCATCGCGATCAGCTCGGGGTGGCGGGCGTTGTGGCAGTGCAGGCACGCCAGGGCGATCTCGGCGGCCCCGGCGCGGGCCCGCGCGATCACCGCCCGCCGCGGCTCGGGCAGGTAGCGCGCCAGCTCACCCGCCTCGAGGCGCAGGCGCACCGCGGCGCCCAGGACGGCGCGGGGCGGGTTCAGCCGCACCGCCCGGGCGCTGCCCGGCACCAGCTCCAGAGCCGGCCCCACCAGGAGCAGGTTGGCGTTGCCCTCGTGCGTGCGCCAGAGGTCGGGGTTGCGGGCCGCGAGCGCGTCGCGCAGCCGGCGCGGGCCGATCAGCGGGCCGGTCGTGGTGCCCACCGCGGTCATCCCGGTGCGGGCGACGATCTCGCGCACGGCCGCGGCGGGTACCTCCTGGAGCGCGCAGACGTCGGGGCGCCAGGCGCGGATGCGATCCGCCATGCGGCCGGTGAGCTTGGCGTTCAGGTGCACGTACGCGCCGTCGTCGACCGGGCGGCGCCGCCACGTGGAGGCCCGGGTGGGGCCCAGGCCCGGGAGCCCGTCGCGCCCGTGGAACAGGTTCCAGGTCAGGATGCGCAGGGCGGGCGCGGGCACCCGCGGGAGCCTGGCCCCTTGCGCCCGCGGACTCAAGCCAACAGATTTCCCGGCGTGCCGCGGCCGCGTTCGACCAGGAGTGCGACGCGCGACCGCCTCGCGGTCGCCTACTGGACCGCCGCCCTACTCGCCTACGCGATCCTCGGGGCCTTCTTCCAGCCCTACTTCCTGCTCGGGTTCTGGGAGTCGCTGCCGTTCGTGCTGGCCGCGACCTGGCTCGCCGGCCGGCTGCTCGGCCGCAGCGCCCGGGACCCCGGTCCCGGGTGAGCTGGGCCGCACACGACCTCGAGCCGTACCTCTTTCGCGCCAAGCTCGGGGGCATGGTCAGCCTGCCGCTGTGCCTGGCGGGCTCATACGCGCCGGACATCTTCAGCAAGTGGGCCGTCTACGGGCTCGACTTCACCGGCGACCGCAAGATCGTCGACGACCCGGTGCAGCTGCACCGCGGCTGGCCCGGCGTGGGGTTCACCCACTCCCTGCTGTTCTGGGTGATCGTCGCCGCCGGCATCTACCTGCTGAGCCGCAACAAGGTCTGGGCGTTCTCGTTCGTGCTCGGCGCCTGGGCGCACGTGCTGTCGGACACGCTCGACTCGGTGGGCGTGATGGTCTTCTTCCCGTTCAGCACCTGGCACCTGCACCTCGACGTGTGGCAGTACGTCGGCCAGGCCGGCCGCCAGGCCGACGCCATCGCCTACTACACGTCGCTCGGCGGCGTCTGGGACGTGCTCTGGGCCGTCTGGCTCGCCTTCCACTGGAGGATGTTCACCTCCGAGCACTTCCACCGCGAGATCGTCCCCCGCGACACCTTCTGGCTGTGGCTGCGGACCAAGGCCAGCGACACCGTGATGCTGACGGTCTACCGGGCGAGCGCCTTCTTCGGCATCGCCTCGATCATCGGCTGGTACGTCTGGGCCCTCTTCATCAACGACTTCCAGAACCAACTGGACTGGACGCTGGGAGGGCCCGAGTGGGCGCCGCGACAGGGGCCGCCTTAGGCGCCCGGGGCGCCGGCGGGCCGTAGGCCTCCCGGGCGCAGCCGCCGTCGCTGCCCAGCACGGCCCCGACGAAGGTCCCCAGCTCGACGTCGAACGACAGGCGCACCACGCCGGCCCGCGCGACCCGCAGCTCGGTGCCCCACGGCTCGCGCGGGGCCGCGCAGGCGGCGCCCCTCTCCACCCGCCAGTAGGGCGTGTAGCGAAGGCGCAGGCGGTAGATGCCGGGCCGACTCGCCCGCAGCGTGACGCTGTTGGAGGTCAGCGACAGCACCTCGATGCCGTCGGCGGGCGTCGCGATCGGGGTGGCGCGGGGCAGCTCGTAGATCGTCCACGCCCCGATCCGCGCGACCCGGCGCAGGCCCGAGGCCCCCGAGCGGAGCAGGGCCGCCTCGTTCTCGGCGCTGTAGTCGAGGGGGTCGCTCGGCAGGAGCACGTGGCGCACGCCCACCCGCCGCAGCCACGTCTCGTAGCGGCGGGGCGTGAGCGGCTCCTCGTAGAGGGCCTGGTTCGCCGGGAAGTCGTCCTGGCGGAACCATCCCCGCGCCAGGGGCACGCCGCGCTTGGCGAGGTAGAACGCCTCCCAGTTGTCGGCCGTGGCCACCACCTGCACGCGGTGGTTCGGGTCGGCGTTGCGCTCGAGGAAGGCGATAGCCGGGTACCAGAAGTCCTCGTTCTGCGCGCGAGCCTCCACCGCCGTCCGCCAGCCCGCCACCGCCGGCAGCGCCTGCCACATCAGCACGCCCACGAGCACGACCGACGCGATCGCGCGGGGGCGGAAGCCGCGCGCCGCGAGCGGCAGCAGCAGCAGCGGGGCGCCCATCAGCAGCAGCAGGCGCACCACGTTGCCGCCGAGCGGCGACGAGAGCGCGAACGCCAGGGCGCCCAGGCCGGCGTAGACGAGGAACAGGGCCCGCAGCGGGCGCTGGTCGGGCAGCCCCCGGGTGAGCAGCAGCCCCGCGGCGCAGAACCCGGCGATCGCCAGGGCGTCCTTCGGGTCGAAGGGGTAGTGGGCGTCGGCGGCCGAGAAGCCCCGCAGCAGCAGGGCCTGGAAGCCGGCGACGACGGCGGCCCCGGCGGCGATGACGAGGTTGCCGCGGGCCCGCCACCAGCCGGGCGTCGTCAGCGCGGCGGCGAGCAGGACCGCCAGCAGGAAGGCGAGCGCGAGCGGGTGCGCGGCGGCCGTGGCGACGACGCCGGCCAGCGCCGCCCCGGGCCGGCGCGCGGCCACCGCGAGCACCGTGCCGAGCGCCAGGGCGAGGCCCAGGAGGAAGGGGTAGGTGCCGGCGGCGACGGCCAGGGGCACCAGCAGGGCGAAGGCCACCGCGGGGCCGGTCGCGATCGCCGGCCAGCGCCGGCGCACCAGCGCCGCGAACGCCGCCGCCGCGCCGGCGCACGACCCCACGACCACCGTCGGCGTCCCCAGCAGGGCGGCCAGCGGGTAGAAGAGCAGGCTGTAGTTGACCTGCGCGTAGCGGCCCGCGTACCAGAAGTTGTCCCACAGCTGCCAGCCGTGCTCGCGCCACGCCTCGGTGAGGTACATGTGGGCGGCCTGGTCGCCGCCCGGGGGGGCGAAGAGCGCCAGAGCCAGCCCGAGCGCCCCCGCCACCAGCGCGGCGCCCAGGGGACGGCCGGCGGCGTGCGCCGCCCGCCGCGCCATGTCCCTCATGCCGTCCCGGTCGACCGCGCCCATCATCCGCCGGGGTCCCCTCGTCGCGTCCGGGCGAATCCTAGGGCGTCGGGGCCGGCGGCGGGGCGGGAGGCGGAGCCGGGGCCGCAGGCGCGGCCGGAGTGGCCGGCGCGGGAGGTGGCGCGGGCGTCCCGGGCGCGGGGGCCGGGGCCTGCGGGGCCGCGGTGGTCGGGGCGGTCGTCGACTTCGCATCGCTCGCCGACTTGGCCGCCGCCGCCGCCGCAGCCTCCTCGCGGCGCTGCGCCTCGCCGGCCGAGCGGATGAAGGCGCTCGTGAACGGCGACCACGTGACCGGCTCGCCGGGCAGCCCGAACGGTTCCGAGCCGCCGTCGCGCTCGACGACCACGCCCATGAAGTCACCCCAGATCGAGGCCGGGAAGGTGCCGCCCGCGACGGTGACCCCGTGCACGCTGAACATCGACCGCCGCACGCCGTCGCTGTTGGGGTACCCCACCCACACGGCGGTGGAATAGCGCGGCGTGTAGCCCACGAACCACGCGTTGACGTAGTCGTCGGTGGTGCCGGTCTTGCCCGCGACGTTGACGCCGATCTGGGCGTTGCCGCCGGTCCCGCCCGTGACGTTGTCCTGAAGGATCCGGGTGACCTCGTGGGCGACCCCGTCCGAGAACACCTCCTCGCGCTCGGGCGCGAATGCGTTGACCGTGCCGTCCGGCTTCACGATCTTGCGGATCGCCAGCGGCGCCACGCGGAAGCCCCCGTTCGAGAGCGGGGCGTAGGCGGTCGCCATGTCGAGGGGCGTCACGAGGCCCGACCCCAGGCCGATCGACGCGACGTTCGGCAGCTCGCGCGCGGCGGGGACGCCCATGTCGTAGGCGGTGTCGATCACCTCGTCGGGCCCGACGTCCAGCGTGAGCTGCTGGAAGACGGAGTTGTCGGAGCTCAGGGTCGCCTGCGCGATCGGGACCGCGCCGCGGTAGCTGTTGGAGTAGGTCGCCACATCGATCACGCCGTACTCCGGGTCGACCAGGTTGAGCTTCCTGCTCTCGTAGAGCGTCGAGTACGGGTTGATCTGCTGGCGGATGGCCTCGGTCAGGACGAAGGTCTTGAAGGTGGAGCCGGGCTGGCGCCGCGCCTGGGTGGCGAGGTTGAACTGGTTCTCCTGGCTGAAGCGCTGGCTCGAGGCCATCGCCCGGATGAACCCCTTCTGCGAGTTGACCATCACGATGGCGGCGTCGGGGTCGTCGTCGTAGTAGAGGTTCTCGCTGATCGCGGTCCGGGCCGCCGACTGGAGCGCCGGGTCGATGGTCGTGTAGACCTTGAACGCCCCGTTCTGGACCTCCTTCTCGCCGTAGCGGTCGATCAGGACCTGGCGGACGTACTCGAAGAAGTACTCCTCGCGCTTGCGCTTGTAGGCCTGGCCACGCTTGAGGTCGAGCCCCGCCCTCTTGGCCTGCTCGGCGGTCTCCCGCGTGATGAACCCCTGCTCGGCCATCTCGTTCAGCACCACGTTGCGCCGCTGGCGGGCCTGCTCGGGGTTCTCGAACGGGTTGTAGGCCGTGGGGGCCTGCGGCAGCCCCGCGAGCAGCGCGGCCTGCGGCAGCGTGATCTCGCGGATGTCCTTGTCGAAGTAGGTCAGCGACGCCGCCTGCACGCCGACGGCGTTCTGGCCGTAGAAGACGCCGTTGAGGTAGCGCGCCAGGATCTGGTTCTTCGTGTACTTCTTCTCGTACTGGAAGGCGAGGTAGGTCTCCTCGAGCTTCTTCGCGATCGTGCGGTCGGCGGTGGGCTCGTAGAGCGTCTTGACCAACTGCATGGTGATCGTGCTGCCGCCCTGGGTCGCCGACCCGCTCTCGATGTCGCGGACGGCGGCGCCCACGAGCCGGTAGTAGTTGACGCCGTCGTGGTCGTAGAAGCGCCTGTCCTCGATCGCGACGGTCGCGTCCTTCAGCACCTTGGGGATGGCGCCGCCCGGCACGATCGTCCGGTTGGTGACCCCGGCGATGATCCCGAGCTCCTTGCCGTTCTTGTCGTAGATGCGGCTGTTCTCGCCGAGGCGGATCTCCGCCAGCTCCCCGTCGCGCAGGGCCTCGCCCACCGAGTTGACGGCCAGGGCCGACACCAGGACGAGGCCCCCGACCACGACGGCCACGACGCCGCCCGCGATCAGCCACAGGTGCGTCCGGCGCTGCCGGCCCTGGCGGGCCTTGCGCAGACGGCGGCGGCGGAGGTCGCTCACGCGGTCCCCCGGCGGATGTCCCAGGCCACGCGGCCGGTGCGGTAGTCGAGGAGCCCGATCATCTGGCGCACGCCCCGCGGACTTCGGCCGTCGAAGGTCGTTCCCTCCACGACCCAGCCCAGGCGCGAGTCGGGCACCGCGACGCGCCGTCCGGGCGGCGGCCGCAGGCCCCCGGGCGGGACGGGCACCTCGAAGGGGCCGTCCATGTAGACGAGCCGCACCGACTGCGCGAGCGCCGGCGGCCCGCTCCAGACGTCCCGCCGGGCCGTCTGGAGGGCCTGCTCATCGTCGCCGAGCCGCGCGCCGCGTGACAGCCGCACGGCCTGATAGACGAACTCCCATCCGCGATCCAGCCTCGCACGACCGATCTCCGCTCCTCCGGGCCCGTCGGCATAGCGCTCGGCGATGGGCACCGGCACCCATGCCGCCACGGCGAGGACCACGACGACCGCCACGAGGATGATGCGCGCGCGCTTTCCGCGCATGACTCCCCCAATGGCCGCACGACGAGGCGGATTATCGCACACCGCCCGCCGCACCCGGCCCCGCGCGGGGGCGCCGCGACGCGCCGTGCTGCTGGACGCCTACGGCACCCTGCTGCGGCTGCCGCCCCCGGCGCCGGGCCTGCGCGCGCTGCTGGCCGCCGAGGGCCACGACCACCCCGAGGAGCGCGTCGCCGCCGCGATCGCCGCTGAGGTGCGCCATTACCGCCGCCACCACGACCGCGGGCGCGACGCCGACAGCCTCGCCGCCCTGCGGCGGGAGTGCGCGGGCGTGATCGCGCGCGAGCTCGGCGGCGACGCCCCGGGCCTCGACCGCCTCGCAGAGATGCTGGTCGCGAGCCTGCGCTTCGAGCTGATGCCCGACGCCGTCCCCGCGCTCGACGCCCTGGCCGCCCGCGGCCTGGCCCTGGCCGTGGTCAGCAACTGGGACTACGGGCTGCCGGGGGTGCTGGCGGGCCTCGGGGTGGCCGACCGCTTCGCGGCCGTCGCGACCAGCGCCGCCGAGGGGTCGGCGAAGCCCGACCCCGCCATCTTCGCGGCGGTCCTGGCGCGGTTGGGCGTGCCCGCCGCCGCCGCCCTCCACTGCGGCGACAGCCCGCGCCACGACTGCGCGGGAGCGCGGGCCGCGGGCATCGACGCCGTCCTCGTCGACCGCGAGCGGCGCCTGCCGGACGGGCCCTGCCCCCGAATCGCCAGACTCACCGACCTCCCGTTGATGATCGATCCGTAAGAATCCGCAAGCCCCCGGGACGAAAGAGGGGTGTTTGCGCGAACGGTTCGGTGTATGTTCGCCCCGTCCGATCCCCGTCCGGGGACGGTTCGACCTGGGTCTGGTGACGTGGAAGCTCGCGGTTCATCGGCAGCGCGCGGCTCGGTCCGAGGCTCCTGGCTCGTCCGGGCCATCCTCGCCGCGCTCCTGATCGCGCTCCTCGCCCCCGCCCTGGCCGCCGCCCAGACCGCGGCCCCCGCGGCCCCCGAGGTGGTGCCGGCGCCGGGCTCCGCCGAGACCGTCCTGGGCGACCCCGCCGCGCCGGCCGAACCGGCTCTCCCGCCGGCCGAGCCGCCCGCCGCGGAGCAGCCCGCAGAGCCCGCGCCGCCCGCGCCGCCCCCGGCCGCCGAGGAGCCCGCTCCCAACGAGCCGGCGACGCCTCCCGCTCCGCCCGCCGAGACGACCCCCGCGGCGCCGCCGGCCGCCGAGGGCCCGGCCCCCCCGCCGGCGCCCGTCGAGGCGACGCCCGGCGCGACGACCACGCCCCTGCCCGGCGCGCCCGACGCGCCCCGCGAGCGCGGCGACGTCGTCCTGGGCCCCGTCGTGATCGACGCCTCGCCGGGAGCGGTCAAGCCCGCCCCCGTCGCCATCAAGGTCACGGGCGGTCCCACGCCGCCGCCGAGCTCTCTGGCCACCGTCGCGCTCGGCGCGCCCACCGACCCGCCCGGGCCGCCCGCGCAGGCCACGCCCCCCGCCGCGCCCGACCCGGCGCCGGCCACCTCGGCCTTCGCATCGGCGCGCCTCGACCCGCCCGCCGCCGTGTCCCCGCTGCCGGCGCGCGTCGGCCCGGCGGGCGGAGCGGACGACGAGGCCCTCCCGCCCGGTGAGAACCCCTTCGCCACGTTCGCCACCTCGACGGGGTCGGCGCCCGCGGGCTCCAGCCTGCTCGCGGCGCTCGCCAGCTACGTGATCCCCGGCGGCGGGACCGCACCCACCACCCTTCTGCTGCTCTTCGTGCAGCTCGCGGTGATCCTCGCCGCGGCCCTCGCACCGCGCCTCGGCGTGCGCGAGCGCGCTCTCGCGCTCGGCCGCCTCGGACCGCGCTCCGGCTACCGGACGGTACTCGCAAGACCCGGCTGACCGGCTCCATCCGCCCCACCCGAGGTGCGCCTCGGGTCAGGGGCTCGCGTCCCGCGTCCCGTCGCACCCCGCGGCCGGGCGCACCACATCTCGCGAGAAGATGGAGTGTCGAAATGCAGCCGATCCACATCTACGTTCTCGGGCCTGAGGGGGCCGGGCGCACCGCGCTCGAGACCACCTTCACCCGTCTGGGATGCACGGTCAGCGCGGCCGACGCCGGCGGCGGGCGCCCCGAGCGGGCCGACGTCCTCATGCTCGACGTGCGCGACGACGACGCGCGCTGGGCCGGGCTCGCCCGCGGCCTGCACGACGATGCCCGCCCGGTGATGGTCGTCTCGGAGCGCCCGACCGCGGCCGTCCGCGAGCTGGCCCGCCGGCCCGCGGGGACCGTCGTCATGTCGGGCGCGGAGTCCGAGGCCGGCTACCGCGTCGCCCTGTCCGTGCTGCAGGGCCTGCACGACCAGGCGCTCAGCCGCTCCGCGCGCAACGGCGACGCCCTCAGCGGCCTGGCGGCGCTGTGAGGCCCCCCCGCATACGCCGGCCGCTCCACAGCGGCCGGCGCCGGCGGCGGCGCCGGCCGGATTGCACGTCCGCGCCGGTCGGGGCTAGCGCGCGAGCGTGGCGAAGCGAAGGAACGTCGCGATGGCGTCCTCGAACGCCTCGGCGCAGTCGTCTCCCTCGTCCGCCACGCACGTCCGCAGGCGCTCCGAGATCAGGTGGAGTCCCACCTGGTCGACCGCCGCCTTGACCGCCGCCAGCTGGGTGAGGACCTGCGGGCAGTCGGCGTCCTCCTCCAGCATCCGCTGCACGCCCCGCAGCTGACCCTCGGCGCGGCGCAGGCGCACCACGAGCTGATCGTGGGCGGGGCGAGGTGATGTCGTCGCCACGGCGTCCTCCCTATCCGCAGCCGCAGGAGCCGCCGCAGCAGCCCCCGCCGCCGAAGCCCACCACGTTGGGCGCGCTCGCGGCGTCGCCCCGGCTGGGCCGGGCGGTCTGGAAGCCCGTGAAGAGCTGGCGCGCCTCCGCGGTCCCGCACTCCGGGCACACGCGGTCCTCGTCGCGCAGGAACCCCTGGCGGAACGCCTCGAAGCGGGCGTCGCAGCCCACGCAGGCCAGGTCGTAGCTCGGCATCCGCTCCCCCTCAGTCCGCCAGCCCGAGGGCCCGCTCGAGCTGGGCCTTGGGCATCGCGCCGACGGCGTGGCGCGCGAGCCGGCCGTTCTCGAAGAGCCCGAGGAACGGGATCCCGCTGACGTTGTAGCGCTGCGCGATCGACGCGTTCTCGTCCACGTTCAGCTTGCCCACCACCAGCGTCTCCGACCGCTCCCGGGCGATCTCCGCGACGACGGGCGCGACCATGTGGCAGGGCCCGCACCACTCGGCCCAGAAATCGATCAGCACCGGCTTCTCGTTCTCGAGCACGGTCCCCTGGAAGTTGTCCTCGGTGATCTCGAGCACGTCCTCGGCCATCGTCATCCGTCCTTTCCGGAGGCGAGGGCGCCCGCGGGCTCCCCGCCGGTGTCGGCCTCTCCGCCCGCGTGGGCCTCGAGCCAGCGCTCCGCGTCCATCGCGGCCATGCACCCGCTGCCGGCGGCGGTGACCGCCTGCCGGTAGACCGTGTCCTGCACGTCGCCGGCGACGAAGACGCCCTCGACGCTGGTGCGGGTGCCGTCCGTCACCACGTAGCCGGCCTCGTCGAGGTCCAGTTGTCCCGCGAACAGCCCGGTCGCCGGGTCGTGGCCGATCGCGACGAACATCGCCGCGGCCGAGATGTCCTCCGCCTCGCCGGTGACGGTGTCGCGCACGCGCACCGCCTCGACCTTCTCGTCGCCGACCACCTCGGCGACCTCGGCGTTCCAGCGCACGGCGATCCGGTCGTTGGCCAGGGCCCGGTCGGCCATGATCCGCGAGGCGCGGAGCCGGTCGCGGCGATGCACGATCGTCACCTTCGACGCCATGCGGGCCAGGAAGAGCGCCTCCTCCATCGCCGAGTCGCCGCCGCCCACCACGACCATCGGCTTGTCCTTGAAGAAGAAGCCGTCGCAGGTGGCGCAGGTCGAGACGCCGAAGCCGCGCAGCCGCGACTCGCTCGGCAGGTCGAGCCAGCGCGCCGTGGCGCCGGTGGCGATGACCAGCGACCGCGCGCGGTGCTCCTCGTCGTCGATCCACACGCCGAAGGGGCGGCTCGACAGGTCGACGCGGGTCACGTCCGCCGCCACCAGTCGCGCCCCGAAGCGCTCGGCCTGGTCGCGCATGCGGCGCATCAGCTCCGGGCCCTGGATGCCGTCCGGGAACGCCGGGTAGTTCTCGACGTCCGTGGTCAGCATGAGCTGGCCGCCGGCGCCGAAGCCCTCGGCCACGAGCGGGGCCAGGTTGGCCCGCGCGGCGTAGATCGCCGCGGTGTAGCCCGCCGGCCCGCCGCCGATGATGATGACGTCGTGGACGTCCGCCACGGAAGCCTCCGTTCGTTGCCGCCGCCTCCGATACCCGGAGGGGTATGTATATTGTCACACCGTGGTCAAGTGCAGCGCATGCGGCGGCCCGGTCGAGCCCACGGTGCTCTCGGGCGTCGTCTCGCTCAAGCGCCGGCGCTCCGCGCTGGCCTCGGGCCGGGTGAGCGCGCTGCGCGCCGAGACCTGCGTGCGCTGCGGCCGCACCGAGCTGTACGCCGAGAAGCCGGAGCGCCTCTTCTCCGACCTCCCCCGCGAGGGCTGAGCGCCCGCCGTCAGCGGGCGGCGATCCAGACCAGCTTGCGGCCCACGCCGGTCGGGCGCCGGCACGCGGCGTAGTAGCGCCGCCCCTCGGCGTCCTCGGCCGCGCGGATCCGGCGGACGTCCTCCAGGGTGGCCGCGCCCCACGCGGCGATCATCCCCACGACCACGCCCTCGGCCGTCCCGCCCGCGCCCAGCACGCCGATGAGGAACACGAGAACGGCCGCGCCGCCCGCCAGCAGCACCCCGCCGCTGACGAGCGCCCAGCGGCGCCAGTCGCGCGCGGTCGCCTCGAGGCGGCGCGGGCCGGTCGCCCGCACGGCCTGCGGCAGCCGCACCGACGGCATCGCCGTCGAGCGCAGCCACACCCGGAACAGCGGGAAGAGCAGCGCCCCCGTCAGGCCGGTGATGCCGATCAGGGTCGCGAACCAGCGACCGCTGAGGCCCTCGTCGCTCCCCGCCTGGATGGCGACGGACAGGGGCAGGAGCAGGGCCGCGACGACGATCAGGCTCCACGACCAGAGCCGCGCGAGGCTCGCGTAGCGCCACAGCTTCTCGTCCGCGGAGGCCACCGGGGCAGGGTACCGCGGCGCTCTACACTCCAGGGGTGCGAACCCGAAGCCGCCTCGCGGCCGTCCGGGCGCGCATCCTGGCTCACCCGCGCTGGCGCTGGATGGCGCTGATGGTGGTGGCGAGCGGGATGATGCTCTCGGTCGTCAACGTCAGCATCGTCAACATCGCCCTGCCCGAGATGGCCGACGACCTCGGGGTCGACGTGCCGTCGATCTCCTGGGTCGTGACGGGCTTCCTCGTCACGCAGGCGACGCTGCTGGCGATCGCCGGCCGCGCCGGCGACCTCTACGGCCGCCGCCGCATCTTCGTGGCCGGCGTGATCGTGCTCTGCGTCGGCTCGGTGCTCTGCGCGGTCGCGCCGACCGCGCCGGCGCTGGTCGCGTTCCGGATCCTCCAGGCCGTCGGCGCCTGCGCGATGGCGCCGACCGCGTTCGCCTACGCCGCCGAGCTCTTCGGCCCCGGCGAGCGCGGCACGGCGCTGGGGATCATGGGCGGCGTGCTCGGCCTCGCGCCGGTGCTCTCGCTCAACGCGGCGGGCGTGCTGGTCGAGGGCTTCGGCTGGCGCAGCGTCTTCTGGTTCACGCCGGTCATGGGGGCGTTCGTCCTGGCCGGCGCGGGGCTCGTGCTGGTGGAGCTGCGGCCGCCCGACGCGGACCGCGACTTCGACCTCGCGGGCGCCGCGCTCGCCGCCGTCGCGCTCTTCTCGCTGCTGGTCGCCGTCTCGCGCGGGGAGGCGTGGGGGTGGTCGTCGCCGGAGGTGACGATCGCGGCGGTCGTGGGCGCCGGGGCGCTGGCGCTCTTCCTGGCCCACGAGTCGCGCGCCCCCCAGCCGATGATCGACCTGCGCCTGCTGCGCCGCCGCTCGCTCGCGACGGCCAACCTGGCCGCGATGGCCTCCTCGGCGGCCCTGTTCGGCGTGCTGATCCTGCTCCCCTTCTACCTGACCGCCGTGGTGGGGTTCAGCCCGGTGGAGCTCGCCCTGGCGATCACGCCGATCGCGGCATCGTTCGTCCTGGTCGCCCCGCTGGCCGGCCGGGTCATGATCCGCGTCGGATCCGAGCGCCTGGCGACCGCGGGCTTCCTCGTCGCGGCCGCGGGGGCGCTCTGGACCGGCATCGCCGCGCCCGGCCAGGAGTACGCGGCCATGCTGCCGGGCATCATCGGCCTCGGCGTGGGCCTGGCGATGTCGACCGCCGCGATCACGGCGACGGCCATCCACGACGTGCCCTCGGCGCGGCTGGGCGTCGCCTCGGCGCTGCCCAACATCAGCCGCTACACCGGGGGCGCCCTGGGCGCGGCCGTGCTGGGCGCCATCCTCAACGCGAACGTCCCGGCCGGGCTCGAGCGCTCGCTCGGGCGCGTGGCCGCCGACGGGCGCGAGCTGGTCGCCGACGGCTTCCGCGCGGCGCTGGTGGTCGCGGCGGTCCTGCTGCTGCTCGCCGCGCTGGCGGCCTCGCGCATGCCGCGCCTCGGCGTCCGCGAGGCGGCCCCCGCGCCGGTGCCGCCGCCCTCCCTGGACGCGCCCGTGCCGCGGTGAGGGTCGGGGTCTTCCTCGCGCCGGTGGCGGACACCCCCGGCCACATCGCCCTGGCCGAGGAGCTCGGGTTCGCCTCGGCCTGGTGCTACGACTCGCCGCTGCTCTACCAGGACCCGTTCGTCGCCCTCGGGAGGGCCGCCGAGCGCACGGGCCGCATCGGCCTCGGCGTGGGCGTGCTCGTGCCCGGGCTGCGCGCGCCGGTCGCGACCGTGGCCGCCCTGCGCGCCCTCACCGCCCTCGCGCCCGGCCGGGTGCGGGTGGCGGTCGGAGCCGGGTTCACCGGCCGGTTCACGCTCGGCCTCGGGCCGGTGCGCCTGACCGAGCTCGAGCGCGAGGTCGTTGACCTCCGCGGCCTGCTCCGGGGCGAGGAGCGCCCGCACGTGGAGGGAGGGCGGCCGGTGCGCGACATGCCGGTCGCCGGCGCCGAGGGGGGCGGCGCGGTGCCGGTCTACGTCTCGTGCCGCGGCGAGCGCGCCCAGGCGCTCGCCCGCCGGCGCGCGGAGGGCGCCATGACCGGCATCTTCTACCCGGGCGGGCTCGCGCTGCTGCGCGCGGCGATCGGCCCCGGCCTGCCCCTCGTCGTCCACGCCGTGGGCGCCGTCGCCGACGAGGGCGAGCCGCTCGACTCGCCCCGGCTGCGGGCGGCGGTGGGGCCGGTGGTGGCGGTGGCCTTCCACGCCTTCGCCGAGCAGCCGTGGCGCCTGGAGGGCCTCGACCCCGCGCTGCGCGCCCAGGCCGAGCGCTACCTCGACGAGGTCGCGGCCGCCCTGCCGCCCGAGCGGCGGCACCAGGAGCTGCACCGCGGCCACCTGGTCGAGCTGACCCTGGCCCAGGACGCGACGGTCGTCACCGCCGCCAACGTCGCGCGCTTCTCGTTCACGGGCACGGCCGCCGAGCTGCGCGCCCGGGCCGCGGCCCTGGAGGCCGACGGCGTGACCGAGCTGGCGGTGCAGCCGGGCGGGGACGTCCCCGCCGAGCTGCGCCGGCTGGCGGGGGCGTTGCTCTAACCTCAGCGGGTGGACCGGACCGCGCTGACGACCCTGCTCGACGATTGGGGCGAGCCCTCCTACCGCGCCCGCCAGGCCGCCGACGCCCAGCGCGCCGGCGCGGAGGGCTGGGACGAGGTCACGGCCTTCCCGCGCACGCTGCGGGAGCGCCTCGCGGCCGCGCTCTCCTTCTGGGCCCTGACGCCCGACGCCCGGGCCGAGTCGCGCGACGGCACCGTCAAGTGGGGGCTCCGGGCCGCCGACGGGGCCGTGGTCGAGGCCGTCCTGATCGCCCACGCGGCCGGCCGGCGCACGGTCTGCGTGTCGAGCCAGGCCGGGTGCGCCCTCGGCTGCCGCTTCTGCGCCACGGGCGCCATGGGCCCGGGGCGGGACCTCACGGCCGCCGAGATCCTGGACCAGGGCGTCCTGGCGGCCCGCGAGGCCGAGGCTCAGGGCGCCCGGCTCACCAACGTCGTCTTCATGGGCATGGGCGAGCCGCTGCAGAACCTCGACGCCGTGCTGGAGGCCTGCGGGGCCATGGCCGCGCCCGAGGGGCTGGCCCTGTCGCCGCGCCGCATCGCGGTCTCGACCGTGGGCTGGGTCCCCGGCATCGCCCGGCTGGCCGAGCACCCGCTGCCGGTGCGGCTGGCGATCTCCCTCCACGCCGCCGACGACCGCACCCGCGGGGCGCTCATGCCCGTCAACGCCCGCTACCCGATCGCCAGCCTGATGGCGGCGGCGCGGCGCTACTGCGACCGCACCGGGCGGCGGGTGTTCATCGAGTACCTGCTGCTGGACGGGGTCAACGACGCGCCCGCCGACGCGCGGCGCCTGGCGGCCCTGCTGCGCGACGGCCGCTTCCACGTCAACGTCATCGAGTACAACCCCACCGACGGCGGCTACCGGGCCAGCCCGCGGCCGCGCCGCGAGGCCTTCCTGGCCGCGCTGGCCGGCGCGGGGCTCGAGGCGTCCGTGCGCCGCTCGCGCGGCGCCGACGTGGCCGCGGCCTGCGGGCAGCTCGCGAGGGCCCGCTAGGCCGGGAGCCCGAGGGTGAAGCCCGGGGCCTCCTGGCCCGCCCGGATCGCCACCGGCGCCTCCGTGCAGGGCGGCCGGTGCCGTGCACGCTACGGGTGCGCCGCCGGGACGGGACCGCTAACGTGGGCCCCGTGAGCCCCACGACCGAGAAGCCGAAGTCGCGGCGTCCGGCGCGGCCGCCCGAGACCGGCTGGGAGCTGGGGGCGAGCGGGCTCGGCCGGGCCGCCTGGGCCACGCTGGCGATCCTGCTCGCGGCCCTCGGGGTGCTGCTGCTGGCCAGCGGCTACATCGGCTACGGGGCGATCATCCTGATCCTCGCGGCCGCCGCGGCGGTCAATCTGCTCTGACGCGGGACCCGGAGGCGCTCGGCGCCGCCCTGCGCGAGGCGCTGCCGGACCAGGAGCCCTTCGAGGTGCACCCGGACGACCTCGCCGCGGCCGTGGCCGCCGCCGGGGCCGACCCGGCCGACGACGCCCTTGTGGCCGCTGCACTGGTGGCCTGGGAATCACTGCTCTAGGTTGCCCTGATCCACGACGGAGGGGAGGGGCGCAATGCGCAGATGGGTGACGGTCCTGCTCGCCGTCGCTGTGGCCGTCGGGCTCTCGATGGGGCTGGCCGCCTGCGGCGATGACGACGACGAGGGGTCGGGCGACACCGCCGGGTCCACGACCGCGGCGGCCGATCTCGGCCTCTTGGAGCCGGGGAGGCTCCAGGTCGCGTCGGACATCCCGTACGCGCCCTTCGAGTTCACCGAGCCGGGCTCGGACGAGGCGATCGGCTTCGACGTCGACCTGGTGAAGGCGATCGCCGCGACGCCGGGCGTCGGCATCACCGACGTCGAGTTCATCAAGCAGCCCTTCGACACGATCATCCTCAGCGTCTCCCAGGGGCGCTTCGACATGTCCGCCTCGTCGTTCTCCATCACCCCGGAGCGGGCCCAGCAGATCGACTTCAGCGACCCGTACTTCACGGCCAACCAGTCCATCCTGGTGAAGTCGGACTCGGACATCGCGAGCCTCGACGACCTCCAGGGCAAGCGGATCGGCGCGCAGCGCGGCACCACCGGCGCGGACCTGGCCGCGACCGTGCAGGGGGCGGAGGTCTCCCGCTACGAGCTCATCGACGACGCGTTCAACGCTCTCGCGGCCGACCGGGTCGACGCGGTGGTCAACGACTTCGCCGTCTCCGCGTACGCCGCCACCAAGCGAGACGACTTCAAGATCGCCGCCCAGGTCCCCACCGAGGAGGGCTACGGCCTCGTGTTCTCGAAGGAGAACCCGGCCCTGCGCGACGCCTTCAACGCGGGCCTCGCGGAGATCAAGGCGAACGGGACCTACGACGAGATCCACCGCACGTGGTTCGGAGAGGACCCGCCCGCGGAGTGAGCGCCGCCGGACCAACGGCCTGAGGGGCGAGGGGCGTGGACGAGGTCATCCAGCAGTACTTCGACTGGGACTCGGCCCGCCCCTACCTCGGCGACCTGGCGCGGGGGTTCTGGGTGACGATCCAGATCGCCCTGATCGCCGAGGTCATCTCGCTCGCGCTGGGCCTGGCGCTCGCCGTGATGCGCCGCGCCGGGTGGGTGCGCTTCCTGGCGATCGCGTACATCAACCTGTTCCGCGCCGTGCCGTCGCTGCTGGTGCTGATCATCATGTACGTGAGCTTCCCGTTCCTGCCGATCCCGGTCGTCGAGGACCTCACCGGCTTCCAGATCGGCTGCGTCGGGCTGGGGCTGGTGTACGCGGCCTACGTCGCCGAGGTCTACCGGGCGGGCATCGAGTCGGTTGAACCGGGGCCAGACCGAGGCGGCGCGCAGCCTCGGGATGTCCAACCATCAGACGATGCGGCTCGTGATCGTTCCCCAGGCGGTCCGCCGCGTGCTGCCGCCGCTGCTGAACGACTTCATCGCGCTCACCAAGGACGTGGCGCTGGTGAGCGTCATCGCCGTCAGCGACGTCGTCGGGGTGGCGCGCGACGCCCAGGCGGTCACGTTCAACTCGACGACCCTGACCGTGGCCGCGCTGTTCTACATCGTCTTCACGCTCCCGCTCATCTGGCTCCTCGACCGCATCATCGCGCGCGAGCAGCGCCGACTGGGGCGCGGCGAGTTCATCTCGACGTGAGCTCCATCCGGGCCGTCGGGCTGGTGAAGCGCTACGGCGATCACACGGTGCTCACCGGGCTCGACCTCGACGTCGCCCAGGGGGAGGTCGTCTGCGTGATCGGCCCCTCCGGCTCGGGCAAGACGACGCTGCTGCGCTGCCTCAACCTGCTGGAGCGGCCCGACGAGGGCCGGGTCTTCCTGGGCGACGACGAGATCACGGCCCCCGGCGCGCCGGTCGACCTGCTGCGCAGCCGGATGGGGATGGTGTTCCAGTCTTTCAACCTGTTCCCGCACCGCACCGTGCTCGACAACCTCACCATGGCCCCGGTCACGGTGCGGGGTGCCTCGCGGCAGGAGGCGCGCGAGCGCGCCCGCGCCATGCTCGCCAGGGTCGGCCTCGCCGACAAGGCCGGCGAGCACCCCGCCCGCCTGTCGGGGGGCCAGCAGCAGCGGGTGGCGATCGCGCGGGCCCTCGCGATGGACCCCGAGGCCATGCTGTTCGACGAGGTCACCAGCGCCCTCGACCCCGAGCTGGTGAAGGACGTGCTCGACGTGATGCGCGAGCTGGCCGAGGGCGGCATGACGATGATCGTCGTCACCCACGAGATGGGCTTCGCCCGTGAGGTCGGCGACCGGCTCCTGTTCATGGACGAGGGGGCGGTCGTCGAGGAGGGCGACCCGGCGGAGGTGCTCTCGGCGCCGCGGGAGGAGCGCACGCGGCGCTTCCTCTCGCGCATCCTCAACGCGTGAGGGCCGCCACGGGAAGGTCGGCGAGGGCGACCGGCTCCACGCGCAGGCCCAGCCGCTCGCCGAGGGCCGCCGCCAGCGCCCCCTCCACCCTCTCCCGGTCCGGGTCGCCTCCCTCGGCGGCGATCGAGGTGGCCTCGACCCCCGGTGCGCCGCAGGCGGTCATCAGGCGGAACCACTCGAGATCGGGGTCGCGGTTCAGGGCGAGGCCGTGGGTCGTGACACCGCCGCTCACCCGGATGCCCACGCTCCCGAGCTTGCGGCCGCCCGCGTAGAGGCCCATGGCGTCGATGCCCGGCTCCGCCCCGGCGATCCCCGCGGCGTCCGCCATCGCGCCGACGAGCGCGGCGACGTGGGCGCGCACCCGCCCGCCCGGGCGCAGGTCGCGGATGGCGTAGCCGACGGTCTGGCCGGGGCCGTGCCAGGTCATCTGGCCGCCGCGGTCGGAGGCCACGAACTCGGCGCCCGCGGCGGCGAGCGCGTCGTCGGAGAGGAAGAGATCCTCGCGCCGGCCGTGGCGCCCCGTCGTGAAGGCCGGCGGGTGCTCGAGCAGCCAGACGACGTCCGGGATCACCCCGGCCGCGCGGGCCCCGGCGAGCGCCCGCTGGGCCTCCCACGCCTCGCGGTAGCCGATCCGCTCGGTGCGGAGAAGCAGGCCGGACCGTTCCACGGCGCTAGAGGACCAGCGCGCCGGGCCGCTCGAGCAGGTCGGCGACGCGGCCGAGGAACACCGCCCCGTCGGCCCCGTAGACCGCGCGGTGGTCCACCGACAAGGTCAGGGTCATCACCTCGCGCACCACGACCTGCCCGTCGCGAACGACCGGCCGCTCGGCCGCCCGGCCGACGGCGAGGATCGCCGCCTCGGGCGGGTTGACGATCGCCGTGAAGCGGTCGATGCCGAACATCCCGAGGTTGGACACCGAGATCACGCTGCCCTCGAGCTCGGCGGGGGTGATGCTGCCGTCGCGCGTGCGGGCCACCAGGTCCCGGGTCTCGCGCGCGATCTGCCCCACGCCCTTGCGGTCGGCGTCCCGGATCACCGGGACGAGGAGGCCCCGGTCGACCGCGACCGCGATGCCCACGTGGACGCCCTCGGGCCGGACCAGCGCGTCGCCGTCGAAGCGGCTCACGGCGTCCGGCTGCTCGGCGGCCGCCATCGCGACGGCGCGCACGATCAGGTCGTTGAGGCTCGGGCCCTGCCCGTCGGGCGCGGCCTCCACGAGCTGGCGGCGCAGCGCCACGGCCTCGGTGGCGTCGACGTCCCGCTGGATCGCGAACTGGGGCGCCTCGGTCGTCGACGCGACCATCCGCGCGGCGACGGTGCGCTGCAGCCGCGTCAGCGGGACCCGCTCGCCCGGCGCCGCCGGCGCCGCGGGGGCCGCCGGGCGCGCCGGCGGCGGGGCCGGGGCGGGCGCCGGCGGCGGGGCCGGGGCGCGACGCGCGCCCTCGTCGCCCCGGGCGAGGGCCTCGACGTCGGCGCGCACGATGCGCCCGTCGGGGCCCGTGCCGTGGACGCTCGCGATCTCGACCCCCAGCTCGGCGGCCAGCCGGCGAGCCAGCGGCGACGCCTTCACGCGCTCGCCGCCGTTGCCGGACGTCACGGGCGGGGCCTCCGCGGCGGGCTCCGGCGCGGGGACCTCCTCGCCGCCGGCCTCGGCCGCGTCGGCGGCGCGCGCGCCGGGGTAGGTCTCCTCGGCGCCCAGCTCGGCGCCGATCTCGGCCGGGGTGCCGTCGTCGGCCAGCGGGATCTCGGTGCGCTCGTCGTCTCCGTCGAACTGCTCGCGGTCGCCCTCCTCGACGGCGACGGCCTCGCCCTCGTTCTCGTCGTCGGGGAGGTCGACCGTCGGCTCGTCGTCCGGGATCGCCGTCCCCTCGCCGATCTCCGCGATGGGCGCCCCCACCTCGAGGACGTCGCCCTCGGCCGCCAGCAGGCGCAGCGCGCCCGACTCCGGGGCCTCGACCGTCATGTTGGCCTTGTCGGTCTCGATCTCGACGATCGGCTGGCCCTTCTCGACGGCGTCGCCGTCGGCGGCCAGCCACTGGAGGATGGTCCCCTCCTCCATCGTGTCGCTCAGCTTGGGCATCACGAACTGCGCCACGTCAGTCGCCTCCCCCCGGACGAGGCGGCGCACCTGCCCGCCGACCTGCGCCGGTGAGGGGAGCGCGGCCTGCTCCAGGTTCTTCGCGTAGGGCATCGGCACGTCGGCGGCCGTCACGCGCGCGATGGGCGCGTCCAGCCAGTCGAAGCACGCCTCGTAGAGGCGCGCGGCCAGGTTGGCCGCCACCCCCGACTCGGGCCAGCCCTCCTCCACCACGACGCACCGCCCGGTGCGCCGCACGCTGGCGGCCAGGGTCTCGAGGTCGAGCGGTCGCAGCGTCCGCGGGTCGATCACCTCGGCCTCGATCCCGTCCTCGGCCAGCGCGTCGGCGGCCGAGAGGGCGATCCACACCATTCGCGACAGCGCCACGACGGTGCAGTCGCCGCCGCGCCGGCGCACGGCGGCCCGCCCCAGCGGCACCAGGTCGTCCGGCCCGCCCACCGGCCCCTTCTTGGCGTAGAGGCCCTCGCTCTCGAGGAAGATCACCGGGTCGTCGTCCCGGATCGAGGTCTTGAGGAGGCCCTTGGCGTCGAACGGCGTCGAGGGCACCACCACCTTCAGGCCGGGCACGTGCGAGTACCAGGCCTCCAGCGAGTGGCTGTGCTGGGCCGCAAGCTGGTGGCCCGCGCCGCCCGGCATGCGCACGACGATCGGGCAGGCCACCTGGCCGCCGAACATGTAGCGCACCTTCGCCGCGTTGTTGACGATCTGGTCGAGGGCGAGGATCGAGAAGTTCACGGTCATCATCTCGATCACCGGCCGCAGCCCGGCCATCGCGGCGCCGATGCCGATGCCGACGAACCCGGCCTCCGAGATCGGCGTGTCGACCACCCGCCGCTCCCCGAACTCCCGCAGCAGCCCCCGCGTCACCTTGAAGGCGCCCTCGTACTGGCCCACGTCCTCGCCGATCACGAACACCTGCGGGTCGCGCTCCATCTCCTCGCGCATCGCCTGGGTGAGCGCCTCGCGGTAGGAGACGGGCTTGGGCGCGGCGGCCGTCCCCGCGGGGGCCGCGGCCTTGGCCGTGCTCACGTGGCCTCCCCCGCCGAGGGCATCGTGGCGCCGCCGCGGGCGTCGTCGCTCCACGGATCGGCGTAGAGGTGGCGCGCGAGCTCCTCCTCGGGCACCTCCGGGCTCTCGGCGGCGAACGCGGCGGCCTTCTCCACCGCCTCCTCGGCCGCCGCACGGACGGCGTCCGCCTCCTCGCGCGTCACGACGCCCTCGCCCAGCAGCACGCGCTCGAACGTGACGAGCGGGTCGCGGGCCTGCCAGCGCTCCTTCTCCGAGCCCTCGCGCGTGGTGTCGGGGTCGCTCATCGAGTGGCCGCGGTAGCGGTAGGCGATCGCCTCGATCATCGACGGCTGGCGCTCCTCCCGCGCGAGCCGGGCGGCCTCCGAGACCGCGGCGTGGACGGCCATCACGTCCATCCCGTCGACCTGGCGCGCCGGCATGTCGAACGCCTCGGCGCGGCGGAAGAGGTCGGTCTCGGCCGACGCCCGCTCGACCGCGGTGCCCATGCCGTACTGGTTGTTGAGCACGAAGAAGACGACCGGCAGGCGCCACAGCTCGGCCATGTTCATGACCTCGGCCAGGACGCCCTGGTTCACGGCGCCGTCGCCGAACATCGCCATCGCCACCGACTCCTCCTGCCGATACGCGATGGCGAAGGCCAGCCCCACCGCGAGCGGGATCGAGCCCCCGACGATGCCGTAGCCGCCGTAGAAGTGCCGCTCCTTGTCCATCAGGTGCATCGACCCGCCCAGCCCGCCGCAGAGCCCGGTCGCGCGCCCGAAGAGCTCGGCCATCACCGCCCCGGGGTCCGACCCGCGCGCCAGCGCCTGGCCGTGCTCGCGGTAGGTCGAGGTGATGGGGTCGGTCGGGCGCAGCGCGCTGATGGCGCCGACCACGGCCGCCTCCTCGCCGATCGCGAGGTGCAGGAAGCCGCCGATGTGGCCGCGCATGTACTCCTCCGCCGCGCGCTCCTCGAAGCGGCGGATGAGCCACATCGTCTCGAACATGTCGCGCATCAGCTCGGCGTCCGGACGGGCCGGGGCCTCGCGGGCGGACGGGGAACGGGTCTTGGCCATGTAGCCGGTGCCTTGCGGTTCGGGGCCGGGACCGTCCGGACGATTCTGTCAGGCGCCCGCGGGCGGTGCCCCTCGCGCGCCCGCCGACGTGCCGCTCGACGATGGTCACGTCGCGCCACTCGCCCTCCCGGCGGGCGTGCGCCTCGTGTGTCCCCACCACCCGGAAGCCGGCCCGGCGCGCCAGCGCGAGGCCGGCGGCGTTCTCGGGCAGGATCATCCCCACGACCTTCCAGTAGCCGTACGCCGGCGCCTGCTCGAGCAGGGCGGCCAGCATCCGTCCCCCGACGCCCCTCCCGCCGTGCGCGGCCGCGACGTAGACCGTGTACTCGGCCACCCCCGCGTACCAGGGGCGGTGCGAGAAGGGCGCCAGCGCCGACCAGGCCACGACCTCGCCGCCGATGACGCCGCACCACACCGGCGCGCGCGCGGGGCGCGCGGCGAGCCAGCGCGCGCCGCTCGCCCGCCGGGTGCGGCCCGGTCGCGAACGTGGCGACGCCGCTCGCGGCGGCCTCGTCGTAGATCGCCCCGATGGCCCCGGCGTCGCCCGCCGTCGCGGGGCGGATGTCCAGCGCCTCGGCCACGGGCGCGGAGTCTAGCCGGAGCCCCCGGAGGTGACTCCCCCGCGAGGCTGTGGTACGAAGCGAACGGACATGTCCAGCTTCTCCTCCCGCGGGGCATGGCTGGCGTCGGCCTGCGCGCTCGTCGCCGCCATCGCCCTGGCCGTCCCGTCGCGCGCCGACTCGGAGCCCGCCGTCGTCGGCGGCGCGGCCGGCCCAGGCGGGCTACCTCGACGCCGGGGCCCAGCACACCTGCGCGATCCTGGTCGACCGGACGCCTGCGCTGCTGGGGCAAGGGCCTGGCCGGCCGGCTCGGCTACGGATCGGACGCGACCATCCTCTCGGCCGCCGCCGCCCCGCCGGTCAACCTCGGCGCCGGGCGCACGGCCCGCGCCATCGCGGCGGGCGACTTCCACACCTGCGCGATCCTCGACGACGGCTCGGTCAAGTGCTGGGGCTTCGGCGCCAACGGCCGCCTCGGATACGGCAACACGGCGAACGTGAGCCTCCCGGCCGCGGTGCCGCCCGTCAACCTCGGCGCCGGGCGCCGCGCGGTCGCGATCACCGCGGGCGCCTCGCACACCTGCGCCATCCTCGACACGCGGCGCCGTGCGCTGCTGGGGCAACGGCGGGCAGGGCCGCCTCGGCTCGGCAGCGCGCTCCTCGCTCGGCGACGACGAGCTGCCGGTCTCCGCCCCGCCCGTCAGCCTCGGCCGCCCCGGCCCGCGCCATCGCGGCGGGCGACTTCCACACCTGCGCGATCATCGACGACGGCTCGATGCGCTGCTGGGGCTTCGGCGAGCAGCGGCCAGCTCGGCAACGGCGGCGACCGCCGACGTCGGCGACAACGAGGCGCCGGCGGCGGCGGGCGTCGTCGCCCTGCCGGCGGGCGCGCGTCGCCCGCTCGGTCTCCGGCGGCGCCGGCCACACCTGCGCCGATCCTCGACGACGGCAGCGTCAGCTGCTGGGGCTTCGGCGCCAACGGCCGCCTCGGCTACGGCAACACGACCCAGCGCACGACGCCCGGCGGGCCCCGTCGCCTCGGCGCCGGCCGCACCGCGACCGCGATCGCGCCTGGGCGACGCCCACACGTGCGCGATCCTCGACACCGGCGGGGTCCGCTGCTGGGGCTTCGGCGGCCACGGGCGCCTGGGATACGCGACGTCCGACCACGGTCGGCGACACCCCGGCGACCCTCCCCGACACGGCGGGGCCGGTCAACGTCGGCGCCGGCCGGGTCGCGCGGGCGCTCACGGTCGGCGGCGCGCCCCTGGATGCCCGCCCCGCGACAACGGCACCGGGTACACCTGCACGCTGCTCGACGACGGCACCCTGCGCTGCTGGGGCTACGGCGGCACCGACGGTCGCCTCGGCTACGGCGACGCGGCGCAGGTGGCCGGCGACGGGCTTCCCGTCGCCGGCGGCCAAGGGCCCGGTGCCGCTGGGCCTCATGGCCGGCGTGCTCGCCGACCTCTCGGTGGGCATCGCCGCGAGCGCGCGCCCAGGTCGCCCTCGGCGGGGCTCGGCCGCGGCTCGTGCGTGACGGTGACGGAACGCCGGCCCCGACGCCGCGGCGCTGGCCCTCTCAGTCCCGCCGCCCGGCGGGCGTCACCTTCACCGGCGGCCTCCCGCGGCCAGGGCGGCTTCGCCGGCCCCGGCGGCCGCTGGGAGGCCGGCGCGCTCGGCGCCCGGCGCCACGGCGTCCGTGCAGCCTGACCGGCGCGCGCGGGCGCCGCCCGGCATCGCACGAGCTCGCCGCGCAGGTCGCCGCGACCAGCATCCTCGACCGGGCGAACGAGGACGACCGCGCGGCGGTCGCGTCTCGCCGTGCCCGGCTCCGTCGCCCGAAGGCGCGCGGGCGCTTCCCGCGGCGCCTGGGCATGAAGGTGAAGTCCGCGTTCACCGCGCCGCGGCCGGGCCAGCGGCTCACGGTCAGCGGCATCCTCACGCTGCCGCGGACGCGGCCGCCGCCGCGGTGCGCCGGGCGGGTGCAGGTGCGGGCGCTCGTGGGCAAGCGGGTGGTGGCCGTCGACCCGCGCCAAGCCTGCGCCGCAGGGCCGGCGCCTGCCGCTACGTCGCGGTCCTGCGCCCGAAGGCGGCCAAGCTCCGGCGCGCGAAGCGCGTGAAGGTCACGGCGCCGCTTCCTGGGCAACGCCCAGATGCGCCCGCGCTCCGGGCGCGCGGCGACGGTGCGGGTGCGCTAGCCGCGCGAGGCGTGCCGGGGGCGCTCACTCCTCGCCCTTGACCAGCACCGCCGCACCGCGCCGTCGCCGGCCTCGCCCACCGACACCACCCGCCAGCCGTCCGCGGCGCGGGCGTTCAGGCGCGCCGGCAGGGCGCCGGCGGGCGCGGTCTCGACGGCGTACTCGGGCGGCGGGACGTCCTCGTCGCCCTCGCGCGGGAAGCGCTGCTTGGACGGCGTTGTAGGGCCGCACGACCAGGAAGAAGACCACGGCCGCGATGATCAGGAACGTGAAGGCGGCGTTGATGAAGAGGCCGTACTGGAAGCGGCTGCCGTTGATCGTGAAGTCGAGCTGGCTGAAGTCGGGCTGGCCGCCGATGGCCGCGATCAGCGGCGTGACGACGTTGGCGACGAAGGCGGCGACGACGGCGCCGAAGGCGGTCGCGATGATCACGGCGACGGCAAGCGCGACCACGTCGCCCTTGAGGACGAACTCCTTGAAGTCCCTGACGGCGTTCTTCACGGGGCCCTCCTGGATCCGGGGGCACGGCGGACCGCGGGCAGCGTAGGGCGGCCCCGGCCCCCCGCCAGGCGATCCCGGGCGCCGCTAGGGCGCCGGCGGTCGCCGCCACGCCCACGTCGCCCGGGCGGTCGGCCAGCGTCACGTCCACGTCGACGCGCGGTCCCCGTCGCGCAGCACCGTCAGCGTCAGCGGCTCGCCCACGGCCCGCGACGACACCGCCAGGCTGACGTCCGCCATGTCGCTCCACCTCGCGCCCGCCGACCGCGACGATGACGTCGCCGCCCCGGGGCACGTCGGCGCCGGCCGGGGTGGTGGCGGGCCGCAGCGCCCGCGTCGCTGGCCGGCCCGCGCTCGTCCACGCTGACCACGGCAACGCCGCGCACGTCCGGGCCCGCCCAGGGCCTCGGCGATCTCCGGGGTCACCTGGCGGCCGGTGATGCCCAGCCAGGCGTGCTGCGCCCGGCCGGTCGCGATGATCGCGTCGGCCACTGGCGCGGATCGTGTCGATCGGGCACCGCGAAGCCGATGCCGTCGTTGCCGCCGCTCTCGCTGGCGATCTGCGAGTTGATGCCGATCACGCGCCCGGCCGCGTCGAGGAGGGGCCCGCCCGAGTTGCCCTGGTTGATCGCGGCGTCGGTCTGGATGACGTTCTGGATCTCGAAGTCGTTGGGCGCGGTGATGATGCGCTTCAGCGCCGAGACGATGCCGGTGGTGGCGGTGCGCTCGAGGCCGAAGGGGTTGCCGATGGCGACCACGCGGGTCGCCGACGGCCAGGCCGGTGCTGCGGCCCAGTCGGCAGCGGCCGGACCTCGGCGGGGACGTCCTCGGCCCGCAGCACGGCCAGGTCGGTGCTCTCGTCCCGCCCCAGCACCTCGGCCGGGCTCTCGCTGCCGTCGTCGAAGGTGACGGTGACCGCGTCCTCGTCGCCGATCACGTGGGCGTTGGTGAGGATGCGGCCGCGGCGGTCGACGAGGAAGCCCGACCCGAGGCGCCCGCCCGCGCCTTCCTCGCCGGCCGTCACCTTGACGACCGCGGGGGCTCTGCGGGCCACGACCGCCTGGACGCCCCCGCCGCGCGCCGCGTCCGCGTTCGGGGCCGAGGGCGCCTCGGCCGCGGCCGCCGACGCGGCCGGCAGCGGCGAGGTGTCGCGCGCGACCACGGTCGTCGTGTCGCCGCCGAGGTTGCCGGTCAGCCCGACGACGGCCAGTGCGACGCCCGCGCCCGACGGCGGCCGGCACCAGCGAGGCGGCCGAGCCACCGGGGCGGCCGGCGCGTGCGCGCGGCGGGAGGCTCCGGGTCGAACGGGCTCGACCCCCGGGGTCCGTACGCGGGCACGCCGCCAGGGTAGCGCCCTTCCTTTAAGGCTCTGCGAAGGCCCGCGGGGCCCCGTACGGGCGCCGCTACCATGCATCGACCGCCGGAGGGACGCCCGTTGTCCGACAGCATCCTCGTCGTCGAGGACGAGCGATCGATCCGCACGATCGTCGAGTACGCGCTGCGCGACGCGGGCTTCCGCGTGCTCACGGCCGCGCGCGGCGACGACGCGCTCGACGTGGTCGCCGCCGAGCCGGTCGACCTGGTGGTGCTCGACATCATGCTGCCCGGCCTGGACGGCCTGGAGGTCTGCAAGCGCATCCGGGCCGAGCGGAACATCCCGATCATCATGCTGTCGGCCCGCGGCGAGGAGCTCGACAAGGTCCTCGGCCTCGAGCTGGGCGCCGACGACTACGTCACCAAGCCCTTCTCCCCGCGCGAGCTGGTGTCGCGCGTCAAGGCCAACCTGCGCCGCGCGCGGCTCGAGCCCGACCGCTCGGCCCCGCTGCGGATCGGCGACCTCGAGATCGACGCGACCGCCCGCACCGTGCGCCGGCGCGGCGAGGAGATCCCCCTCACCTACTCGGAGTTCGAGATCCTCCACAAGCTCGCCGGCTCGCCGCGCCGCGTCTTCACGCGCGAGGAGCTGATGAACCACCTGTGGAAGGGCTCCTTCTACGGCGACCTGCGCAGCGTCAACGTCCACGTGCGCCACCTGCGCCAGAAGGTCGAGGACGCGCCGTCCGAGCCGGTGCTGATCCGCACCGTGCGCGGCGTCGGTTACGCCTTCGGCGGCGAGGAGGGGCGGGCGGCGTGAGGGCCCGGCGCGCCCTCGGCCTGCAGGGGTGGCTGGTGGCCGCGCTGCTCGCCGTGGGCCTCGCGGCGAGCCTGGCGATCCTGCTGGTCGTGCTGCCCACGCTCGAGTCGAGCGTGCAGGCCGACCGCGCCAAGAGCGACGCGCGCGAGCTCGAGGCACCAGCTCCGGGAGATCGGCGCCCAGGGCCTCCCGTTCGGCGCCGACCGCGACGACGCCCAGATCGTCGCGAACGACGATCGCGGGCCTGATCGGCGGCGAGGTGGCGATCCAGTACTCGCTGCCGGCCGACCTCTTCCAGGGCCAGATCGTCAGCGTGACCGCACCGTCCCAGCCCGAGTACCTGGGACGGGACCTGCGCGGCTACCCGGCGGAGCCGGTCGTGCTGAGGGGCGGCGACGCCGTCGGCGCCGGGGCGCCGCTGCGGGTCGGCGGCGGCCAGCAGGACGGCTGGATCATCGCCGTCGAGCCCCTGAGCGGCGTGGCGCCGGAGCTCGCCGTGGTCCGGCGCCGGGTCATCATCGCGATGATCGTGGTGCTGGGCCTCGCCGCCCTGGCCGGGATCGCCCTGGCGCGCGTCCTGGGGGGCCGCATGCGCCGGCTCGCGACGACCGCCGCCGACCCTCGCGGGCGGCGACCTGTCGTCGCGGGCGCCCGAGGTGGGCGTCGCGCCCGAGGAGCTCCAGGTGCTGCGCCGCAGCATCAACGGCATGGCCGAGCGGCTCCAGTCGCTGGTGGGCGCGATCACCAGCGAGCGCGACCGCGACCGGGCGATGATCGGGTCGCTCGCCGAGGGCGTGCTCACGGTGGCGCCCGACGGCACGGTGACGGTGGCCAACGACGCCGCGAGCCGGTACCTCGGCCTGCCCGAGGACGCCGGGTCGGCGCGGCTCGACGCGCTGCCGCCGGCCATCATCGACGCGGTGCTCGCCGCCCGCCGAGGACGATCCCGCGCCCGGCGGCCCCCGGGAGGTCACGCTCGCCGACGGCACCGAGCTCGAGCTGGCCGTGGCGCGCCTGGGCGAGGGCCCCCACGCCGGCACGGTCATCACCCTGCGCGACGTCACGCGACCAGCGGCGCCTCGAGCGGGCCCGCCGCGACCTCGTGGCCAACGTCTCGCACGAGCTCAAGACGCCGATCGCCGGCGCTCAAGGGGTTCCTCGAGCTCCTCGAGGGCGACGGCGTGAGCGAGCGCCACCGGCGCGAGTTCCTCGCGGCGATGAGCCAGGAGACCGCGCGGCTCGAGCGGCTGGTGGAGGAGCAGCTGCAGCTGGCCCGGCTCGACGCCGGCGCGCTGCCGCTCGACCTGGAGGAGATCGACCTCGGGGCGCTGGCGGCGGAGGTCGTCGCGGCGAGGGTGGCCCTGGCGGCCCGCGAGGGGGTGGAGCTGGAGCGCGCGCCCCGACCCCGAGGAGCCGGTCGTGGCCCGGGCCGACCCCGCCCGCATCGAGCAGATCCTCCTGATCCTGCTCGACAACGCGCTGCGCCACACGCCGGCGGGCGGGCGCATCGAGGTGGCCGTCGTCGCGCGAGGATGGGCGAGGCGGCCGTGGCGGTGCGCGACACGGGCGAGGGGATCGCCCCCGACGCTCAGGCCTTCGTCTTCGACCGCTTCTACCGGGGCGACGCCTCGCGCGAGGGCCGCAGCGCCGGCCTCGGGCTGGCCATCGCGCGCGGGCTCGCCGCGGCCCACCGGGGCACGATCGGGCTCGACTCGGCGCCGGGGGAGGGCAGCACCTTCACCCTGCGGCTGACGCTGGTCCCCGCGCGGCCGCCCGCGCCGGACGCCCCGGCCCCGGGCCTCTCGCCCGCGGCCCCCGGGTAACGTTCGGGCCGTGACCGGGGAACGGCCGACCGCGCTGGTGACCGGCGCGGGGCGCGGGATCGGCCGCGCCTGCGCGCTGGCGTTCCGCGAGCGGGGGCGGGAGGCCGTGGCGGGGGTGCGCGACGTCGCCGGCGCCGAGGCGGCCTACGCCGGTCCGGGCGTGCGGGTGGTCGCCCTCGACGTGACCGACCCGGACTCGGTCGCGGCCGGCGTCGCGGCGGCCGAGGCACACGCGGGCGGCGCCCTCGTCGTGCCTGGTCGGCAACGCCGGCTACGCGGTGCTCGGAGCCGTCGAGGACGCGGACCTCGACGAGGTGCGGGCGATGTTCGAGACCAACGTCTTCGGCGCGGCCGCCGTCCTCCAGCGCGTCGTGCCGGGGATGCGGGCGGCGGGCGGCGGGTCGGTGGTGTTCGTCACGTCGATCGGCGCCCGCCTCTCGAACCCCCTGCTCGGGATGTACCACGCCAGCAAGTACGCGCTGTCGGCGATCGCCGAGGCCCTGGCCGTCGAGGGCCGCCCCTTCGGCATCCGGGTCTCCACCGTCGAGCCGGGGATGGTCGACACCGAGTTCCCGGCGGCCACCCGGGCGACGGGCGCCGCGCCGCGCGGCGAGGGGCCCTACGCCCCGCTGCTCGAGGGCCTGCGCGCCGGGTTCGCGGCGTGGCGCCGTGATCACCCCACCCGACCCGAGGCGGTCGCCGAGGCGGTGGTCGGGGCGGCCCTCGACCCCGACCCGCCCTTCCGCATCCCGGTGGGCGCCGATGCCCGGCAGCTGACGGCCATGCGCGAGGCCGCCCCCGACGACCGCGCCTTCCACGACGAGCTGCTCGGCTTCCTCGGCCTCGACTGGCCGGGCCGCCCGCCGGCGTGACCCCGCCGCGCGGCGCGGTGGTGGTGGCGCCGGCGGCCTTCAAGGGGGCGGTGCCGGCCTCCGCGGCCGCCCGCGCGATCGCCGCGGGCCTGCGTCTGGCGGTGCCCGGGATCGAGACGCGGGCGCTGCCGGTCGCCGACGGCGGCGAGGGCACTCTCGACGCGCTGGTCGCGGCGGCGGGCGGGCGGCGCCGGCCGGTGGTGGTGGCCGATCCGCTGGGCCGTCCGGTGGAGGCCGCGATCGGCGAGCTGCCCGGGGGCGCGGCGGTCGTCGAGCTCGCGCTGGCCTCCGGCTACGAGCGCCTGGGCCCCGACGAGCGCGATCCGGAGGCCACCTCCACGCGCGGCACCGGCGAGATGATCCGCGCGGCCCTCGACCTGGGCGCGCGCCGCATCATCGTCGGCGTGGGCGGCAGCGCGACCACGGACGGGGGCCTGGGGCTGGCCGCGGCCCTCGGCGTGCGCGCCCTGGACGCGGACGGCCGGGAGCTGGAGGGCCGGGGCGCCGACCTCGCGCGGGTCGCGCGCCTCGACCTCTCGGGGCGCGACCCCCGCCTCGACGCCGTCGCGATCGAGGTCGCCTGCGACGTGGACACCCTCTTCCACGGGCCCGAGGGCGCGGCGCGCGTCTTCGCCCCCCAGAAGGGCGCGGCGCCCGACGCGGTCGACCGGCTGGACGCCGGCCTGGCGACCCTGGCGGCGGCGGCGCGCGAGGCCACCGGCGTGGACCTTCAGGCCGTGCCGGGCGCTGGGGCCGCGGGGGGAGCCGCCGGGCGGCCTGATGGCGCTGCTCGGGGCGACGCTGCGGCCCGGCGCGCCGCTGGTGCTCGACGCCGTGGGGCTCGACAGCCGCCTCGAGGGGGCGGCGCTCTGCGTCACGGGCGAGGGGCGCCTCGACGCCACCAGCCTGGCGGGGAAGGCCCCGGCCGCGGTCGCGGCCGCCTGCGGCCGGCGGGGCGTCCCGTGCGTGGCCCTATGCGGGGAGGTGGCCCTGGGGCCCGGAGCCCTGCGCCGGGCCGGGTTCGCGGCGGCCCTGCCCGTGGGGCGGCGGCTGCGGCCCCTGCCGGATGCCCTGGCCGCGGCGGAGGAGGACCTGGCGGCCGCCGGGGCGGCCCTGGGGGCGCTGTGGGGCCTCAGCCGCGCCGGCTGAGCCGTTCCGCCAGCGTCCTCATCAGACGACGGCGGCGAGCACCTGCGCCATCGGCGGGCGCTCCCCCGGGCGGGTGTCGAGGTGCGCCAGCACCAGGCCGTCCGGGCCCGGGCACGGGCCGCGCGTAGTCGCCGGTCCCGTCGAGCAGGGCCGCCGGGAGGCGGCCCTCGTCGGCGAGCCGCCGCAGCACGGCCTGGGTGATGGCCGAGGCCATCGCCCCGAGCGCGGCGGTGGGCTGGTTGGCGTGGCGCCGGGCGCCGAGGTTGACCTGGGCCAGGGCGCCGATGCCGGCGGCGCGGCTGAGGTCGATCAGCAGCCCCAGCTCGACGGCGTAGCCGCTGAAGAACGGCACCGAGCGGAGCAGGTCGCTCCTGCCCGCCGCCTCCCCCGAGAGGGGCTGCGCGAAGCCCGCCAGCTCCGGGTAGAAGAGGTTGATCAGCGGCCGCGCGCAGATCTCGGTCACCCGGCCGCCCCCGTCGTCGTCGGCCCCCAGCGCTCGCCGGTAGACCGCCTTCACGTAGCCCACCTCGGGGTCGGCCGCCAGCGGGCCGACCAGGCCGGCGACGAACGCCGGGTCGAAGTCGACGACGTCGGCGTCCAGCCAGACGACGATGTCGCCGCGCACCGCCGCGAGGCTCTTCCACATGGCCTCGCCCTTCCCGCGGCCCGGCCCGAGGGCCGGGAGCACGTCCACGTCCTGCACCACGCGCGCGCCCGCCGCCGCCGCCACCGCCGCGGTGCCGTCGGCGCTGCGGCTGTCCATCACGACGACCTCGTCCACCAGCCCGGTCCGCTCCACCAGCCGCTCGCGCACCGCGGCGACGATCGGCCCGACTGTGGCCGCCACGTCGAGCGCGGGCAGGCACACCGACACGGTCAGGCCCTGGCGCCGCAGGTCGGCGGCGAGGCGCTCGGGGTCATAGTCCGCGCCCCGGTAGGTGCGCCGTCTCAGCCACTCGTCGCGGTCCACGTCGACCCGAATGGTGGCACAGCCCGGGGCCGGCGAGCCGCCCATCGGGCGGTGGTACCCTGCCGCCCGTGACGACCGCGCTCAAGGGGCTGGTCCTGTCCGGCGGCGCGGGGACGAGGCTGCGCCCGATCACCCACACGAGCGCCAAGCAGCTCGTGCCCGTCGCCAACCGGCCGGTGCTCTTCTACGGCCTCGACGCCCTGCGCGCCGCCGGCGTGACCGACGTCGGCATCGTGGTGGGCGACACCCAGGCCGAGATCGAGGCGGCCGTCGGCGACGGCTCGGCGCTCGGCATCCGCGTCACCTACATCCGGCAGTCGGCCCCCCTGGGCCTCGCCCACGCGGTCCTGACGGCCGAGGAGTTCCTCGACGGCTCGCCCTTCGTGATGTACCTCGGGGACAACCTCCTGCGCGACGGCATCACGGAGCTGGTCGAGGGCTTCCGGGCCGGGGCGTGCGACGCCATGATCCTGCTCCAGCGGGTGCCCGACCCCGAGTCGTACGGCGTCGCCGAGCTCGAGGGCGGGCGCGTGGTGCGCCTGGTCGAGAAGCCGGCCGAGCCGCGCAGCGACCTCGCGCTCGTGGGCGTCTACATGTTCTCGCCCGCGATCATGGAGTCGGCCAAGGCGATCCGGCCGTCGGGCCGCGGCGAGCTGGAGATCACCGACGCGATCCAGCACCTCATCGACCGGGGGCTGACCGTCGAGCCCCACGAGGTCACCGGCTGGTGGAAGGACACCGGGCGCCTGGAGGACATGCTCGAGGCCAACCGCCTGATCCTCGACGTGCTCGAGGCGCGCGTCGACGGCGAGCTGGTCGACAGCACCATCGAGGGCCGCGTGGTGCTGGAGCGGGGCGCGCGGCTGGTGCGCTCGGCGGTGCGCGGGCCGGCGGTCATCGGCGCCGGGGCGCTGGTCGAGGACGCCTACGTCGGCCCCTACTCGGCGCTGTCGCCCGGCGTGGTCGTGCGGCGCGCGGAGGTGGAGCACAGCATCCTGCTGGAGGACAGCCGCGTCGAGGACCTGGACGCGCGCGTCGAGAGCAGCCTCATCGGGCGAGGGGTGACCATCTCGCGGTCCGGGGAGAAGCCGCGCGCCTACCGCTTCATGGTCGGCGACTCCTCGTCAATCGGCCTCGCGTAGGCACATGCGGGTGCTCGTCACCGGCGCGGCCGGCATGCTCGGCCGCGACCTCGTCGCCCACCTCCGGGATCGCCACGAGGTCACGGCCGTCAACCTGGAGGTCGACGTGACCGACCCGGCGGCGGTGGCGGCGTGCATCGCCGGCTGCCGCCCGGAGGCCGTCTTCCACCTCGCCGCCTGGACCGACGTCGACGGCGCCGAGGCCCACGAGGCGCAGGCCGCCGCGGTCAACGCCGACGGCTCGGGCAACGTGGCGGCGGCCGCGGCGCGCGCCGGCGCGGCCATGGTGCTGCCCTCGACCGACTACGTCTTCGACGGGGCCAAGGCCGCCCCGTACGCCGAGGACGACCCGGTCGCCCCGCTGGGGGCCTACGGGCGCACCAAGCTGGCGGGCGAGCGGGCCGCCCGGGAGCGCCACCCCGGCGGGGTCCGGGTGGCGCGCACCGCCTGGCTCTACGGCGCGGGCGGCCGGAACTTCGTCAACACCATGCGGCGCCTCGGAGCCGAGCGCGACGAGGTGGACGTGGTCAACGACCAGACCGGCTCGCCCACCTGGACGGTGGACCTCGCGCCCGCCCTCGAGGATCTGCTGGGCGCGCCTCCGGGCGTCTACCACACGGCCGGCGGGGGGGCGGTGACGTGGGCGGGCCTCGCGCGGGCCGTCTTCGAGGAGACCGGCAGCCCCTGCCGGGTGCGGCCCGTGACGACCGAGGCCATCGGCCGGCCGGCCCCGCGGCCGCGCTACTCGGCGCTGGCCGGCACGCGCCCCGGGGCGCCGCGGCTGCGAGACTGGCGCGAGGCCCTGGTCGACTACCTGGAGGAGACGGCGTGAGGCTGCTGGTGACCGGCGGGTGCGGGTTCATCGGGTCGGCGTTCGTGCGTCTGGCCCTGGCGCGGGGCGCCGAGGTCGTCGAACCTCGACAAGCTCACCTACGCCGGCAACCCGGCCAACGTGGCCGACGTCGCCGGCGAGCCCGGCTACTCGTTCGTCCACGCCGACATCGCCGACGCGGTCGCGGTGCGGCGCGCGATCGAGGGCGCCGACGCGGTGGTCAACCTCGCCGCCGAGAGCCACGTCGACCGCAGCATCCTCGACCCGGCGGCGTTCATCCGCACGGACGTCGTCGGGACCGCGGTGCTCCTCGACGCCGCCCGCGACGCGGGGGTGCGGCGATTCGTGCAGGTGTCCACCGACGAGGTCTACGGCTCGATCGCGGCCGGCGGGTTCCGCGAGACCGACCCCATCAGCCCGTCCAGCCCCTACTCCGCGAGCAAGGCCGGCGGCGACCTCCAGGTGCTCGCCTGGCACCGCACGTTCGGGCTCGACGCCGTCGTCACGCGCGGCTCGAACACCTTCGGGCCGCGCCAGTACCCGGAGAAGCTCATCCCGCTGTTCGTCACCAACGCGCTCGACGGGGAGGGGCTGCCGGTCTACGGGGACGGCATGCAGGTGCGCGACTGGATCCACGTCGACGACCACTGCGAGGGCATCTGGACGGCGATGGAGAACGGCGCGCCCGGCGAGGTCTACAACGTCGGCGGCGGCAACGAGGTGCCGAACCTGGAGATCACGCGGCGCATCCTTGAGCTGACCGGCCGCGACGAGTCGCTCATCCGCCACGTGGCCGACCGCCCGGGCCACGACCGCCGCTACGCCCTCGACACCACCCGGCTGCGCGGGCTGGGCTGGGAGCCGGCGCGCCCGTTCGCCGACGCCCTGGCGGAGACGGTGCAGTGGTACCGCGACCAGCGCGGGTGGTGGGAGCCCATCAAGAGCGGCGAGTACCTGCGCTACTACGAGCGCCAGTACGGGGTGATCTGACCGCCGCGCAGCGCCGAGTCAACCGTCATCAGCGCATACAGGACCCCGGCGAGCGGCAGGGTCAGCGCCCAGCCCGCCGGGAGCCCGAACGCCCGGACCGCCGGCGTGGCGACGACGGCCATGACGGCCCACGCGGCCGCGCCCGCGGCCAGGGGGAGGGGCCAGCCGGCGGCCCCGGCCACGGCGCCCGCGACGCCGGCCGTCACGCCCGCGGGCGGCGCCGCGAACATCAGGGCGAGCACCAGCACGACGACCGTCGTCAGGGCCCGGGAGCGGCGCAGCTGGGTGAAGGCGCTGCGGCGCACCATGCGCCACACGGCCCCGACGTCGGGGTAGGGCCGCACGCTGGAGACGGCGCCTGTGCTCCGGACCAGGCGCGTCACGCCGCCCGCCCGCGACACGGCCCGCGCGAGGGCGAGGTCGTCGATCAGGGCCCCGCGGATCGCGGCGAGGCCGCCCGCGCGTTCCAGCGCCCCGGCGCGGACCAGGACGCAGCCGCCCGCCGCCGCGGCGAGCCGGCTGCCGGGCCGGTTGGCCCAGCGCATGGGGTAGAGCAGGAAGAAGAAGAGCACGAATGCCGGGATCAGCAGGCGCTCGGCGCGCGAGGCGCAGCGCAGCCGGGCCATGCGGCTCACCAGCGCCAGGCCGCCGGCCTCGGCCTCGGCCACCAGCGCGCGCAGCGACCCGGCCTCGTGGCGGATGTCGGCGTCGGTGAGCAGCAGGAGCTCCGGCGCGGGGACGCCCGCCGCGGCGCGCCGGCGCCCCTGCTCGAGCGCCCAGACCTTGCCCGCCCAGCCGTCCGGCAGCCCCTCGCCCTCCACCACCTCGAGCCGCGGATCGCCGGCGCCGGCGGCCCGGGCCGCCGCCGCGGTGCCGTCGCCCGACCGGTCGTCCACCACCACGGCCCGCCAGCGGCCGGGGTAGTCCTGGGCGAGCAGGGCCGGCAGCGTCCCGGGCAGGGTGCCGGCCTCGTTGCGCGCGGGCACCAGCACGGCCACGGGCGGCCAGGCGGGGGGCTCCGGAGGGGCCGGGCCGCCGTCGGTGGGGCGCAGGTCCCACGGCCGCGCCGGGTGCAGCAGCACGCCGGCCCACGCCGCCAGCGCGGCGACCGCCAGCCACCCGAGGACGCTCAGGCTCATGTGAAAGGTGTTCTCAGGGCCCCGGCCGGCGGGCCTCCATGTTGAGGCGCACGTAGTCCAGCTGCACGCGCCCGTCCGGTCCCCGCAGCCGCGCGGCGACCTCCTCGACGTATGGGCGGCGCAGGGCGTCCGGCAGGCGCCCGACGTGGTGCCGCAGCACCACGGTGGCGAGGAAGTCGAACCCCGTCGCCGACCGGGCGCGCGGGCGCGTCGGTGAGCCAGGCCCGGGCGTCCTCGAAGCCCGCGGCCGCCAGGCGCGCCGTCGTCTCGTCCGGCCCGGCGAACAGCCAGCCCTGCGGCATGCCGGTCAGCGCCTCGGCGTAGGGCGGGCCCGCGGCGACGGCGTCCGCCGCCGCGACGGCGGCCGCGACGTTGCCCTCCCCGCCGCACTGGGCCACGAGCCGGCCGCCGGGCCTCAGCGCGGCGAAGAGGCGCGCGAACAGGGCGTCGTGGTCGAGGATCCAGTGGAGGGTGGCGGTCGAGACGATCAGGTCGACCGGCTCGTCGACGTCGAGCGCCAGGAGGTCGCACCGCCGCACCGTCACCCGGGGCGCCAGGTCGGCGAGTCGCTCCGTCGCCTCCGCGACCATGCCCGCCGAGGCGTCGACGGCGACCACGCGGCCCCGGGGCAGGCGCTCGGCCAGCATGCGGGTGACGCGCCCCGACCCGCAGCCCGCGTCGAGCGCCGTCTCGTCGCCGCGGAGCGCGATCCTGTCGAGCACCCGCCGCCCCCACTCGGCCTGCGGGGCCGAGACGCGCTCGTAGGCCCGCGCGTCCCACTCGGTGCTCACGGCGGGCCGCGCAGGTCGCCGGCGAGCGCGGCCAGGGCGTCGCGGATGGGCTCGAGGGGCGTGCGCGCGATCCCGGCCCCGATCTGGCCGCCGTCAACCTTGTGCAGGATGCCGGTGTTGATGAGCGGGGTGGCGCCGAGGTCGAGGCACGCGCGCGCATCGACCCCCAGGGGCGTGCCCTCGCCGTCGAGCGCGGGGATGCGGAACCGCTCGCTGCGGCCGACGCAGATGTCGTCCATCCGCCGGGTGCGCTCCACGGCCTCGGCCATGCCCCCGCCCAGGAACGCGGCGACGCCCGGGCTGGCGGCGCTGGCCGCCGCGCCCAGGCCGCAGCACTCCACCAGGGCCGAGTCGCCGATGTCGGGGGCGGCGTCGGCGTCGGACATGCCGGGCCGGTAGAGCGGGTCCTCCACGAGCGGCGCCGTGGCGGTGAACCACCGGTCGGGGAGGCCCGCGATCTGCACCGCCGCGTCCGTGCCGTTGCGGCTGATGAAGACGACCAGGCTGCAGGCGGCGGTCCCCGGATGCCGGCCAGGGCGGCCCGGGCGCAGGCGATCGTCACCGTGAGTGCGAAGTGCCCGTTGGCGGCCAGCAGCCGGGCGGTCGGCAGCACGCTGCGCGGCGCCCGCTCGGCGATGGCCGGCAGCGCCTGGCGCAGCAGCAGCATGGTGGTGGCCTGGTGGCGCATGTGGCAGTCGTCGCCCATGGCGATGCCCTGGGCGTCGAGGGCGAACCCGTCGATGGGGCCCTCGGCGCGCAGGGCCGCCGCGAAGCCGGGGGCCACGGCCTCGGCGAGGGTCCGCTGGCGCCGGATGGCCTCGGCCGAGCCGACGCCGAGCCAGAAGGCCTCGCCGGGGCCGTCGTTGAAGGGGCTGTACCCCACGCCCCCGCCCACCTCGTCGCGCGCCGCCCACACGGCCATGGAGGGCGAGATCACGCCGGTCATCGCGCCCGCCGCGTCGAGCGAGTGGGCCGGGGCCAGCCGCACCTGCCCCGCCCCCACCAGCCGCTCCGCCTCGTCCGTCGAACGCCGCCCAGCCCTCCAGCACGATGGCCCCGCAGACCGCGTTGCGCTGCGGACGGCACATCAGCTCCCACTCGACGTGGGGCCCCGCGTGCAGCACCGTGCGGCCCTCGAGCCCGGGGATGAGCTCGCCCGCGGGGCCGGCGCCGACGATCATCGGGCGGGCCTCCTGCAGCCGCGCGAGCGCCCGGGCGTTGGCCGCGTCGATGCGGTCGTCGCCGTAGGTGGCCGCCAGCAGCGCGACATCGCCCGGGTCGCCGCCGGCGGGAGGACGCCAATCGAGCGCCGTGACGTCCGCGCCCTGGTCGCGCAGCGCGTCGGCCATCAGGTCGAGGCCGGCGGTGACGACGCGTAGGCTGCTCACGGGATGAACCTACCGGCTCTCGCACGGGCCGTCCGCGAGCATCCGGGCCTGCGCGGGAAGCGCGAGCTCGCCGCCGTCGCCGCGGCGCTCGGGGGCGACGGCGACGACGCGGCCCTGGTGCCCGACGGCGAGGGCCACCTGGCGCTGGCCGCGGAGGCGATCCACCCGCTCTTCGTCGCCGCGCCAGCCGCGCGCCGCCGGCGTGGCCGGGGTGGTCACCGTGCTCAACGACCTCGCCGCGACGGGCGCGCGGCCGCTCGCGCTGCTCGACTGCCTCGTGGCGGCCGGCCGCCGGCACGCCGAGGAGATCCTCGAGGGGCTCCGCATCGGGGCCGGCCTCTACGGCGTGCCCGTGCTCGGCGGCCACGCGACGGTCGAGGAGGGCGCACCGCCGGGGCTCTCGACGTTCGCGGTCGGCCGCGCCCGGGCCCCCCTGTCGGCCCGCAACGCCCGCCCGGGTGACGCCGTGACGCTGCTGGCCTGCCTGGAGGGCGAGATGATGGTGGGCGCGGGCGCCGGCTTCTTCAGCCACCTGCGCGGGCCGCGCAGGCAGCGCGCGGCCGCCGACCTCGCCCTGCTCGCCGACATCGCCGAGGCCGGCGAGGCCTGGGCCGCCCGCGACGTCTCCATGCCCGGCGTCGCCGGCTCGCTGCTGCAGCTCTGCGAGAGCGCCGGCGGCCTCGGGTGCGCCCTCGACCTCGACGCGCTGCCGGTCCCACCCGGCCTGGCGCTCGAGCGCTGGCTCGTGACGTTCCCCTCCTACGCCTTCCTCGTCGTGGGCGACCCGGCCGCGATCGCCGGCCGCGCCGCCGCCGCGGGGCTCGCGGCGGCGCGCGTGGGGGAGCTGGACGACACCGGGCGCCTGCGCCTGGCCGCCGGCGGCGCCGAGGAGCCCGTCTGGGACCTCGGCGCCGAGCCCCTCACCGGCCTGGGGTCCTGACTTAGCCTGAATCCGTCGATCTCGCGGCGCGGATGAACGAAATCGCTCACGTGATGCGGGGTTCGGGGCAACCCGAGGGATCGCCCTGCGGGTGCGGCCCCGAATCCCGCCTCACGCGGCGCTTTCGTCCCCCGCATCCACGATCTACGACGGATCAGACTCAGCCCGCCGCCCGGAAGGAGATGCCGTCGATCCAGAACGCGCCCGAGGCGTTGGGAGCCGTCACCGCGCCCGTGGTCCCGCCGACGACCACCGCGCCGATCCCCCCGGGACGATTGGCGACGGACTGCAGCTGCGAGTGGACCGCGCCCGCCGCCGGCCGGTATCCCGGAGGGAGCAGGAACGCGGGCTGACTGGTCCCCGAGCAGGTGACCGCGCCGCGCAGGTGCACCATGCCCTCGTGGTCCTTGAAGAACGCGGCGCTCCCGTATGGAGCGCCGACGTTCCCGCACCCGTTCTCGAAGCCGGGGTTGCCAGGCGCGCCGACGACCCGGTAGGCCTCGGGCGCGACGAGGCCGCCGGCGCGCGCCGCGCTGTCGGCCGCCACCGCGCGGTCGGCCACCGTCGCGCGCTCGGCCGCCGTCGCGAGCGGCACGATCCCGAGCGACGACTCGACGACGTACGCGCCGGTGAGCCCGCCGTCGCGGTCGCCCTCCTCGCGCAGCTCGCTCAGGCCCACGGCGTCCTTGCGGATGTCGTCCTTGAAGATCGAGTTCGTCCCCGGGAGGGCGCCGGCCGAGGCCGTCAAGGCGGCGATCAGGGCGATCGTCGCCACGATCATCGCCGGGGACGGGGGCCGCAGGATGCGTCTCACGTCGTCACCCCTTCCGGGTCTCAGACCCGCGTCGCGACGACCTCGAGGTACGTCGCGGGGATCGTCACGGGGCCGCCGTCGCGCCGGCGGTCGAAGCGCCGCGCCAGGGTCACGATGTCGGCGGCGAGGGCGTCGCGACCCTCCGGGCGCAGCGCCGCGAAGGCCTTGAGCGTCGGCCCGTAGGTCGTGCGGAACTGCTCCAGGAAAGCCCCCGGCGAGGCGTAGCGGTAGGTGTAGGTCCGCGTGCGGGCCCGCAGGTCGCGCACGCCCTCGCCCAACAGGGAGCGCACGTGCGCCTCGGTTCCCCACAGCGGGGGCGGGGTCAGGCCAGGGGGCGGGGGCACGTGGGCGCCGATGGTCCGGAAGAGCTGCCCGATGAAGCCGTCCGGCGTCCAGTTGGCCAGCGCGATCGTGCCGCCCGGGCGGCAGACGCGCAGCATCTCCTGCGCGGTGCGCCGGTGGTCCGGGGCGAACATCGCCCCGACGACCGAGATGACCGCGTCGAACTCCGCCTCGCCGAACGGCAGGTCCTGGGCGTCGCCCTCGACCGTCGCGATCTCGAGACCCTCCGCGGCCGCCCGCTCCCGCGCCCGCGCCAGGAGCGCCGGGACGTAGTCGAGCGACACGACGCGTGCGCCGCTGCGAGCGGCCGCCAGCGCCGTGTTGCCGCTGCCGCCGGCCACATCGAGCACCCGGTCGCCGGCGCGCAGGTCGGCGGCGTCGGCCAGCAGCTCCGAGATCACCGGGATGCGGGCGGCCACCACCGAGTAGTCGCCGCTCGCCCAGACGCCCCGCTGCCGGTCGGTGATGGCCGTGTAGTCCGGCGTCGTCGTCTCGGTCGTGATGGTCGTCGTCATCGCTCCCCCTTAGTAAGCACGAACGTTCGTGCGATCAGTGACGCGAGAAAGATACGAACGATCGTGCTAAGTTGTCAACCATGCACGGTGAAACCGCGGTAAAGAGCCGGGGCCGGCGCTCGGACGGGGAGCGCAGCCGCCGCGCCATCCTCCTGGCCGCCGCCCGGCTGGCGACGGTCGAGGGCCTCGATGGCCTCACGATCGGCCGCCTGGCGCAGGAGACGGGCATGAGCAAGAGCGGCCTCTTCGCGCACTTCGGCTCCAAGGAGGAGCTCCAGCTGGCGACGATCGACACGGCCGAGGGGATCTTCCAAGAGGACGTGCTCGCGCCGGCCATGGACGTCGAGGGCCTCGCCCGGGTGCGGGTCCTCTGCGACCGCTTCATCTCCCACGTCGATCGCGACGTCTTCCCCGGCGGTTGCTTCTTCGCCTCGGCGGCGGCAGAGATCGACACACGTCCGGGACGGGTGCGCGACCGGGTCGTCGAGTTCTTCGGGCGCTGGTCGGGGCTCTTCCTCGAGGCTCTCCGGACCGCTCAGCGGCGGGGGGAGCTCGAGCCCGCGGCCGACGCGGCCCAGATCGCCTTCGAGCTCAACGCCCTGATGGCCGAGGCCAACGGCCTCTACCTGCTCACCGGCGACCGCGACGTCTTCGACATGGCCCGTCGCGGGATCGCCGACCGCCTGGACCGGGCGTCCTCTCAGGCGGCTCCGAGCGCCCAGGCGTAGCCGCCGGACGCGAACTCGGGCTGTGCCCCGGCGAGGGCGATCGTCATCTCCTGGTGGGTCGCCCCGCGGTAGTCGGTCTCGTCGCCGAGCGCGCTCCAGCCGAGGTGGCGGAAGAAGGGCACGTTGCGGGCCTGGATGAGCGCGATCATGCGCGTCCCGCCGCGGGCGCCCGCGGTCGCGACGGCGAAGCGCACCAGCGGCGCGCCGGCGCGCAGCCGCCGGCCCTCCCGCAGCACCGCCAGCCGGTCGCCCTTCCACAGCCCCGCCTCGTCGAGGGGGTAGAGGCGGACCGCGCCGATCACGCGCGCGCCCGCCGAGGCGACCACCTTGACGGCGTCGGCGTCCCAGGCGTCGCGGTCGTCCTCCGCGAAGATGCCCTGCTCGCGCACGAAGACCTCGTGGCGCACGCGGTGGTGCGCGCCGACGTCCTCGGCGCCCAGCGCCACCCGGACGTCGATCTCCATGGCCTCAGGCCCCGTCGGCCGGGACGCCGTCGCGCCCCCCGCCGAAGGCCCGCTCGAAGGTGCTGAGGGCCGAGCAGGCCTGGCAGCGCACGCAGCCGGCGCGGGCGCCCTGGCTCATCATCCCCGCCTCGGCGAGCAGCGGGGCCACCCGCTCGTAGACCTCGCGCACGTACTCCGCCGAGGGCGGAACCCCGTCGGCGACGATGCTGCCCGGCGCCGGCCGCAGCGGCACCACGAAGGGGTAGACGCCGCGGTCGATGGCCGCCCGGCAGCCCTCCATCACCGACTCCGGGCTCTCGCCGAGCCCGAGGATGAAGTAGGTGGAGACCTGCCCGGGGCCGAAGACCGCGACCGCGGCCTCCCAGGCGGCGAGGTAGTGGCCGCGTCCCTGGGCGTGCTTTCCCGGGGCCACGCGGGCCAGCACCTCCTCGTCCCAGACCTCGAGGTGCAGCCCGAGGGCCTCGACGCCGCTGTCCTTGAGCGCGGCGAACCAGGCGAAGTCGTCGGGCGGCTCGATCTGCACCTGGACGGGCAGGCCGCTGGCGTCGCGGATGGCCTCGGCGCAACGGGCCATGTAGGGGGCGCCCCGGTCCTCGCGGTTGGGCGTCCCGGTGGTGAGGGTGACGTCCTTGGCGCCGTCCAGGCGGGCGGCGGCCTCGGCCACCTCGGCCAGCATCGCCGGGGTCTTGACCGGCACGGTGCGCCCGTTCTGGAGGCTCGTGCCGATGGCGCAGAAGTGGCACTGCTCGTGGGTGCCCCAGTAGACGCAGCGCTGGAAGACGGTCGAGGCCAGGCTGTCGAGGTGCATCAGCGCGATCTTCCAGTAGGGGACCCCGTCGGCGGTCTCCAGGTCGTAGATCTCGGGCCGGGGGTGCAGGCGCACCGGCCCGACCTCCTCGCCGTCGCGCAGGAGCGTCCCGGCCCGCCCGTTGCCGCTCATCACCAGCTCGTAGGGCGACGAGGCGACGTAGTCGCCGTGCACCGGCACGGTCAGGGGCGCGCCGCCGACCCAGATGAAGCCGGCGTCCGAGGGCCCGGCACCTCCCGCCCGCGTCGCCCCGGGCCCGTCGCCGGCGCGCGTGGTCCGCACGCCGAGCGACTGGAGCTCGACCGCCAGGGTCCGCAGGTCGGGGATCTGGGCCGTGCTCACCAGTGCTTCTCGTGCAGCTTCGCGGCGTTGTCGACCAGGACCATGCGCTTGAGCTCCTCCGAGACGGGGGCGCCCTCGATCTTCCAGTATTCGCTCATGAAGTCCGACCAGGGCTCGTCCGAGCCGAACAGCACCCGGTCGCCCCCGATCCCCTGCTTCTCGATCTCCACCAGCAGCCAGCGCGCGCCGAAGCCGATCGCCCACGAGGTGTCGGTGTAGACCTTGTAGCCGTCCTTCACCCACTGCAGGAACTTCGGCACCAGCTTGATGTGGCCGCTGACGCCGCCGCCGAAGTGCACCAGGTGGATCTTGCAGCGCTTCCCGTAGGCCTCGACCATCGGGATGAAGTTGTTGATGTCGCTGTTGCCGCCGGCCGACGTGTGGAAGTGGAAGACGTAGTCGTGCGTCTCGCAGGCGTCGAAGCACATGTCCGCGATCTGCTTCGTCTCCTCGTCCCACTCCTCGGGGTTGGGGTTGCCGCCCAGGAGGAAGGTGGTCTTCAGCCCGACGATCCCGGCCTCGCCGGCGTGGGCCAGCGCGGCGACGGTGTTCTCGCGGTCGCGGGGCAGGAACGAGACCCACAGCAGGCCGCGGATGCGGTCGGTCGTGGTCGCGGCCTCCATCACGACGGGGTTGAGCGAGAACGGTTGCTCGGGCTTGGGGATGCCGTAGTTGGACATCACGAGGCTGCGCTCGATGCCGTAGGCGTCCATGTACTTGATGAAGTCGGCCGTGCGCGGGAAGTCGTAGACGATCGGCTTCACGGGGTAGTCGATCCCGTAGAAGGGCCAGGCCTCGATCTCGCCGATGTGGCTGTGGCCGTCGATCACGTTGCGCTTGATGCCGTCGGGCAGGGGCACGCGGCCTCCCTCGTCAGGTCGTCAGGAGGGCGCGCCGCAGCTCCTGCGCGGCGGCCCGCCACTCGTCAGGATCGCTGAACTCGCGCCGCGGCGCGATGGGCTCCTCGCCGCCCGCGGCCCCGGTCTCCGGGTCGAGCTCCAGGCCCTCGAGCGCGAAGCGCGGCGTCATCGTCTCGGGGTCGAGCAGCGTCGAGACGGCCACGGCGCGGCCGGTGGTGAGCGACATCTCGATGCGCCGGTAGGGGGGCCACAGCTCGCGCTCGCCCTCGCTCCAGATCACGGCGGTCGCCTGCCCGGCCGCCCGCGCCCGGCGGATCGCGCTCGCGGTGCGCTCGGCGGCCGCCCGCTGGGCCAGCTCCCGGGCGCGCACCTGGTAGGCGGCGTCGCGCACCAGGTCGCGGTCGACCTCGGGCGGGATCGCCGACTCGTCGACGCCCGCCTCGGCCAGCTCGGCGTCGCGCACTGCGGTGCGGTAGGTCACGACCAGGGCATCGGTGTCGGGGACGGTTTGGAGGTGCTCGACGAGCGAGCGCACGAGGCCGATGACGGCCTCGTAGAGGTCGGGGCGGACCGTGGCGACCGGGTAGAGGCGCTCCTCACCCAGCCGCCATCGCCGCTCGGCCTCCTCGCGCTCGCCCACCGAGCTCGGTTCCGCTCTCCCCTAGACGGTCCAGGTGTTGAGCTGGAAGGCCCCGCCCTTCCACGCCGTCAGCGCCGAGTCGAGCACGTCGAGCGGGTTGAACGCGGTGACGCCCTCGATCAGGTCGTCCTCGCGGAAGCCGTAGAGGGCGCCCATCGCGAAGCGGCACGCGTACACCGTCGCGCCCTCGGCGAGCAGCGTCTTGATCTGGTTGTTGATGGCCATGTGGCCGGGGAAGGCCTCCTGGCCGACCGCCGGGTAGCCGCGGGTGCCCGAGGCCATCAGCACGCCCGGCCCGTAGAGCACCAGGCTCACCTTGAAGCCCTTGCGCCCGAGCCGCGTCGCCGTCAGCAGGTTCACGAGGCCGACGGAGCCCTCGTAGGGCACCGTGTGCATGAAGATGTACGCCTCCTGGCCGGGCTCGGCCTTGACGTCGGGGAACACCTTCTCGGCGACGTCGTACAGCTCCTGGCCGGCCTCCGGCTTCATACCCTCGATCTTCGCCACGCTGTCCTCCCGGTGGTGCGGGGGCCCGATGGCCACCCACGGCGTAAGGGGAAGCTGACATCCTTCACCCCGCGATATCCCGGGCGCAAGCTACGAGACGAAGAAAAGTCGCGGCGGGACGCTGGTGGCCCGGAGGTGGCGGCACATGGGGGAGACGGTGGTCCTGGCGGTCGGCGGCAACGCCCTCGCCCCGGCGGGCCTCGGCGACTTCGCCGGCCAGGAGGAGCGCGCCCAGCGCGTGGCCGAGGCCGCGGTGGCCCTGATCGACTCCGGGCGCCGGCTGCTGATGGTGCACGGCAACGGACCGCAGGTGGGGGCGCTCGCGATGGCCCAGGAGGCCGTGGCGCGCGAGGTGCCGGTCCAGCCGCTCTTCGTGCTGGGCGCCATGACGCAGGGGCAGCTCGGCTACCTGCTGGCCCAGGCCATCGGCGACGCCCTGGCGGCGGCGGGCCGGCCGCGCGGCGTGGCCGCGATCATGACGCAGGTCGTGGTGCGCGAGGACGACCCGGCCTTCGCCCGGCCCACCAAGCCGATCGGGCCCTTCTTCTCCGAGGGCCGGGCCCGGCGGCTGGCCGCCGCGCGCGGCTGGGAGGTGGCCGAGGACGCCGGGCGCGGGTGGCGCCGCGTGGTCGCCTCGCCCGAGCCGGTCGAGGTGATCGAGTCGCCGGAGATCCGCCGCCTGCTCGACGCCGGCGAGGTGGTCGTCGCGTGCGGCGGGGGCGGCGTGCCGGTCGCGCGGGTGGGCGACGAGCTCGTGGGGGTGGACGCCGTCATCGACAAGGACCTCGCGGCGGCCCTCATCGGCCGCCTGGTCGGCGCGACCTCGCTGCTGCTGCTCACCGGCGTGGAGAGGGTGGCGCTCGAGTTCGGCACGCCGCGGGAGCGCCCGATCGCGGCGATGACCGTCGCCGAGGCCCGCGGCCACCTGGCCGACGGCCAGTTCCCGCCCGGCAGCATGGGGCCGAAGGTCGACGCCGCGGCGCAGTTCATCGAGGCCGGCGGGCGGGAGGCCGTCATCACCTCGCTCGAGCGCGCGGCCGACGCCCTCGCCGGCCGCACGGGCACCCGCATCGCGGCGTGAGCCGGCGGTCGGTTCTCACGTGGCGCCCCCCGCCGCCGGCGGACGTGCCGGCCGCCTCGGCGCGGGCGCGGGCGCTGCTGGAGGACCCCCAGGGCTTCGGCAACTACATGACCTACCGCGACGCCTACCGCATCCTCGGCTGGGACCCGGCCGACGTCTACCGCGACGGCGCCATCGCGCTCGACCGCCGCGAGTGGGCCGACCTGGGGTGGATGGCCAACCACCTGGGGCCGTCGCCGCGCGCCCTCGACGCCATGCGCGACGCGGTCGACGCCGAGCACGTGGGCCCCTACTCGCCCGATCTCGACGCCGGGCTGCGCGACCAGATGGCGCAGGCCCTCCTGGGCCGCGCCCGCGACGACGGCTTCGACGTCATCGGCACCGAGGGGGCGCAGGCGGGCGTCGGCTACGCGGCCCTCGCCTGCCTCGACCCCGGCGACGAGGTCGTGGTGACCGACCCGGGCTACTTCCACTTCGTCCCCGCCCTGCGCCTGGCCGGCGCCGAGCCGGCCTGGGTGCGCCTGGGCCCGGCCAACGGCTGGCGCCTCGACCCCGACGAGGTCGCCGCGGCGCTGACCGCGCGCACCAAGATGGTCGTCGTCTGCGACCCGGTGAACCCGTTCGGCACCGTGCAGCGACGCGACGAGCTCGACGCCCTCTGCCGTCTGTCGGCCGAGCGCGCGGTCGTGATCCTCGCCGACACCACCCACTCGGCCCACCGCGTCGACCCGGGCGCCGAGCACCACCCGATCGCCGCCGTGGCCGCCGGCCACCCCGGCGCCACGGTGCTCGTGTCGAGCGGGCTCGCCCACGGCTACGGCATGGCCGGCGCCCGCATCGGGGCCCTCGGCGGGCCCCCGGCGCTGGTGCGGGCCTGCCTGCAGGTGAAGATCGCCGCCGTCCGGCTCAACACCAACCGCCTGGCCCAGGTCGGCGCCGCCGCGGCCCTGCGCGACCGGGAGTGGCTGGCGCGCGGGGAGGAGGTGATCCGGCGCAACCTCGCCGCGCTGCGCGCGGTCGCGCCGCCGGTCGTCGACCCCGCCTACGGGTTCTCGTGCGTCGTGGACGTCTCCGGCCTGGGCGCGAGCGCCCAGGAGCTCACGGTCGCCCTCTGCAAGCGGCGCGTCGCGGTCTACCCGGGCGACGGGCTCGGCGAGGTGGGCGCCACGACCACGATCCGGCTCAACCTCAGCGACCCCGACCCGTCGGCGCTGGAGCGGTTCGCCCAGGCGCTGCCCGAGGCGGCGGCCGAGGCCGCGAGCGGCGTCTACCGCGCGGCCGTGCGCGACCTCTTCCTGTCGTACGGCACCGCGCGCGGCCGGCGCCTCGCGGCGCTCATCGCCGATGGCGGGTAGCCTTCGGCCGGTGCTCGAGCTCGGGTGGTACTGCCCATCGGAGGGCGACGGCAGGTGGCTCGGGACCGCGCTCCCGGAGCGGCCGCCCGACATCGCCTACCTCGCCTCGGTCGCGCGCGCGGCCGAGGACGCCGGCGCGACCGAGATCCTGGTCCCGACCGGGACGGTCAACGACTCGTTCGCGCCGGACGCCCCGTTCTCCGAGAGCTGGACGACGGCCGCGGCGCTCGCGCCCGCGACCCGCTCGATCCGGCTGCTGGTGGCCGTCAACCCGGCCGCGCTGCGGCCCGAGCTGGCCGCGCACCAGGCCGAGACGCTCTGGGCGATGGCGCCGGGCCGGATCGCCATCAACCTCGTCGCCGGCGGCGGGCCCGACACCGGCTACGGCGCCCCGCCCCTGGACCACGCCGGCCGCTACGCCCGCCTGGGGGAGCTGGCCGACGCCCTGCGCGCGCGCTTCCGCGGGCCGCTCTATCTGGGCGGGGCGAGCGAGGACGCCCTGGCGCTGGCCTGCCGCGCCGCCGACACCTACCTCATGTGGGGCGAGCCGCCGAAGGCGATCGCCGCCCGCGCCACCGCCATCCGCAAGCGGGCCGCCCGGCCGATCCGGGTGGGCCTGCGCATCCACCTCATCGCCCGCCCCACCGACGAGGAGGCCCGCGAGCGCGCCGTCGACCTGCTGTCGCGGGCGCAGGTGACCGGCGACCGGGCGGCCGAATACGCGGCCTTCGACAGCGTCGGCCAGGGGCGCATGAACGCGATCCCGTCCGACGGCGAGGGCTGGGTGGCCCCCGGCCTGTGGGCGGGGATCCGGGCGGTGCGCGGCGGGGCCGGAACGGCGCTGGTGGGCTCGTACGACCGGGTCGCGCGGATGCTGGGCGACTACCGTCGGGCCGGCGTCGACCTCGTGATCGCCTCCGGCTACCCCCACCGCGAGGAGGTCGGCCGGGTGGGAGCGGAGGTCTGGCCCCGGATCCGGGCGGCGGTGCCGGCGTGATCCGCGCCGTCGACCCCTCGCCGCCGGGGCGCGCCGAGGAGCTCGCCGAGCGCTTCGGGACCCCGCTCTACGTCTTCGACGGAGCGCGCCTGGAGTCCGAGGCCCAGGCGTTCCAGGCCGTCGCGGGGCCCGGCGCGACGGTGGCCTACTCGGTGAAGTCGAACCCCCTGATGGGCCTGGTCGCCCGGCTGGCGCGCGCCGGCTGCTGGGCCGAGGTGGCCTCCGGGTTCGAGTACCGCGTGGCGCGGCGGGCGGGGGTGCCGGGGTCGCGGATCGTCTTCAACGGCCCGCTCAAGACCGAGCAGGAGCTGCGCCGGGCGCTGCGCGAGGGCGCGACCGTGATCGCCGATGGGGTCGAGCAGGTGCGCGCGATCGCCCGGCTCGCGTCCGAGGCCGCCCCGGGCGCGCGGGCGGGCCTGCGCCTGGTGCCGCCCGACCGCGACGGGCGCGACCGCTTCGGCGTGCCGCCGCGGCTCGCGAGGGCCGCGGCCTCGGTGCTGGCCCGCGCAGGGCTGCCGCTGACCGGCCTGCACATCCACCTGGGCGCCTACCAGCTCGGGCCGCTGCCGGCCTCCGGCCCGCCGATCCACGGCGTCACGGTGCAGTACCCGGTCCCGGCCGAGCGCTTCGCGGCCGCCGCGGTGCGGCTGCGTGAGGTGGCCGAAGGCCTCGGCGGCATCGAGTGGCTCGATCTGGGCGGCGGCTGGCCGGCGGCGGCCGGGCTGGCCGGGCACCTCGACGCCGCCCGCGAGGCGCTGGGGCCGGGGGCGCCGCCGCTGGTGCTGGAGCCCGGGCGGGCGCTGGTGCGCGACGCCGGCTGGCTGCTGGCGCGCGTGGTCGCGCGCCGCGGCCGGGGCGCGGTCGTGGTCGACGCCGGCGTCACCCAGGTGCCCTGCGTGCTGTGGAAGCGCTCGCCGGTGCGCCCGGCCGCGCCGCGCGCGGGCGCCGAGCGGCCCACCGACCTCTTCGGCCCGCTCTGCCTGCAGCACGACGCGGTCGCGCGCGAGGTGCCCCTGCCGCCGCTGCGGCCCGGCGACCTGGTCTGGATCGGCCAGACCGGCGCCTACGCGATGGCCCAGGCGTCGCCCTTCATCCACCTGCGCCCGGGCGCGGTGCTGGTGGAGGGCGGCCGCGCCGCCACCCTGCGCGCGGCCGAGACCGACGACGAGGCCCTCGGCGCGCAGGCCGAGCCGCTGCTGGCGGGTCCTGAGGGCCGCGCGGTCCGGGCGTGACGGAGGTCCAGGTGCGCGCCGGGCGCTGGGCCGACAGCGCCAAGATGATGGCCGCCGCGCGCGCCGCCGAGGGCGTCGAGGGGGTCGAGCGGGCGTTCTGCTTCATGGGGACTCCCGCCAACCGCCAGGAGGCCGCGGCCCTCGGCATGGCCGATCCGGCCATGGAGGGGGCCGGCCCCGACGACCTGGTGATCGCCGTGCAGGGCTCCGCGGCGGCCGAGGGCATGGCCGCGGCGGCCGCCGTGCTCGACCGCCGGCCCGCGGCGGGCGCCGACGGGGCGGCCGGCCCGCGGCCGCCGGCCTCCATCGCCCGCGCGGAGGGCGACCTGGCCGTCATCTCGGTCCCCGGCGACTACGCCGCGCTGGAGGCCCACAAGGCCCTCGGCGCGGGCATGGACGTGCTGCTGTTCAGCGACGGCGTCCCGCGGGAGGACGAGATCGCCCTCAAGCGGCGCGCCCACTCCCTCGACCGGCTCGTCATGGGGCCGGGGGCGGGCACGGCGATCGTCGACGGGCTCGCGCTCGGCTTCGCGAACGTCGTCGCCCCGGGGCGGGTCGGGGTCGTCGCCGCAGCCGGCACCGGCGCCCAGGAGGTCACGGTGCTGATCGACCGGGCCGGCGAGGGCATCAGCCGCTGCTACGGCACCGGGGGCCGCGACCTGGCCGAGGACGTCGGGGCGATCACGGCGCTCGACGCCATCGCCCGCCTCGCCGCGCACGAGGGGACCGAGGTGATCCTGTGCGTCTCCAAGCCCCCCGCCCCGGGCGTGGCCGCGCGGGTCCTGCGGGCGCTCGCGGAGTGCGGCACGCCGGCGGCCGCCTGCATGGTCGGGGGCGGGGTCGAGCCGGTCGAGGGCGTGGAGCTGGCCGCCACCCTGGAGGACGCCGCCCTCGCCGCCGTCCGGCTCGCCGGCCGGCCGGCCGAGCGCGCCGCCGACCCGCGGGCCGGCTGGGTGGCGGGGGGCGCGGTGCGCGGGCTCTTCTCGGGCGGCACGCTCTGCAGCGAGGCATCGGCGATCCTGGCCGAGCGCCTCCCGGCGGTGTCGTCGAACGCCCCGGCGGGGCGCGCCCGGCGGCTGGAGGGCGCGCCGGACGGGCACGTCTGCCTCGACCTGGGCGAGGAGGAGTTCACCCGCGGCCGCCCTCACCCGATGATCGACCCCGAGGCGCGGGTCGAGCGCCTGCGGACCGAGGCCGCCGACCCCGACGTGGGGGTCGTGCTGCTCGACGTCGTGCTGGGCTACGCCGGCCACCCCGATCCCGCCGGGGCGCTGGCGCCCGCCATCCGGGACGCGCTCGCCGAGCGCCCCCAGCTCGCGGTGGTCGCCTACGTGCTGGGCACCGAGGGCGACCCCCAGGTCCGCAGCCGCCAGGAGGAGACCCTCCGGGAGGCCGGTGCCCGGCTGGCGCCGACCAACGCGTCCGCCGCCCGGCTGGCGGCGGCGCTGGCCGGATGAGGATCCGCATCGTCACCTACTCGACCAAGCCCCGCGGGGGCGTGGTCCACGCGCTGTCCCTGGCCGAGGCGCTCGGCGACCGCGGCCACGACGTCGAGCTCTGGGCGCTCTCGGCCGACGGCGCCGCGTTCTTCCGCCCGCCGCGGGTGCCCGCGCGCCTGGTGCCCGTCAACCGCCGCCCCGGCGAGGAGGTGGAGGCGCGCATCCTGCGCTACGCCGAGACCCTCGCGGGCGGGTTGCGGGAGGCGGGGCCGGCCGACGTCCACCACGCCGAGGACTGCCTGTCGGCCCGCTCGCTGCTGGCCCTGCGGGCCGAGGGCCGCGTCCCGGCGGTCGTGCGGACCGTCCACCACGTTGACGACTTCGCCAGCCCGGTGCTGGCCGAGTGCCAGCGGGCCTCGATCGAGGACGTCGACCACCGCATCTGCGTGAGCCGCCACTGGGCCGAGGCCCTGGAGCGCGACCACGGCGTCGGGGCCGACGTCATCCCCAACGGCGTGGACGCCGCCCGCTTCGCGGGCTGCGCCCTCGACCGCCGGGAGGCCGCCGAGCGACATGGGCTGGGGCGGCCGGGCGGCGGTGCTGGCCGTCGGGGGCATCGAGCCGCGCAAGGGCAGCCGCACCCTGCTTCGGGCGTTCGCCCGGGCGCGCGCCGGCCTGGGCCCCGCCGCCCTCCTGGCGATCGCCGGCGGCGAGACCCTGTTCGACTACGCCGACTACCGCACCGCGTGGGAGCGGGACGCCGACCGCCTGGCCCTGCGCGTGCACCGCGGCCCGGCGCCGCCTCCGGACGCCGACGTGGCCGTGCTCGGCCCCGTTCCCGACGACGACATGCCGGCGCTCTACCGGGCCGCCGACGTCCTCGCCTTCCCGTCCGAGCGGGAGGGCTTCGGGCTCGTGGCGCTGGAGGCCATGGCCGCGGGGCTCCCGGTGGTCGCGAGCGACCTGCCGGTGCTGCGCGAGTTCCTGACGCCGGGAGAGGACTGCCTGATGGTCCCCGCCGGCGACGCCGCGGCGCTGGCGGCGGCGCTGGCGACCGCCGCGGGCGACGCGCCGCTGCGCCGCCGCCTCGCCGCGGCCGGCCCCGCGACGGCCGCGCGGTTCACCTGGGCGGCCGCGGCGGCGGCGCACGAGGAGGTCTACGGGAGGCTCAGTGTCGCTGCGTGACGAGCACGAGTACGCGGTTTGGACGGCCGAGTGGGCCGGCGGCCTGGCGACCGACGTCTCGGGGCGCGGCCACGCGATCCGCGTCGACGAGCCGGCCGAGTTCGGCGGCCAGGACTCCGGCCCCATGCCGACCGAGCTGGTCGCGGCGGCGCTCGCGTCGTGCTTCTGCATCGCGATCGTCTGGGCGGCGCGCAAGGTGCGGATCGAGGTCGGCGACCTCGAGGTGCAGGTGCAGCCCCACCGGCAGGTCGGCGAGCCGCGCCACGGCAGCTACGACCTCTGGGTCCACTCCTCGACCCCGGCCGCGGCGATCGCCCCCGCCGTCGAGCTGGCCAAGCGCTACTGCTGGGTCACCAACACGCTCGCCCACCCTCCGGAGATCCGCTACCACCTCGACGACCCCATCGGGTAGCGTCGCGCTTTCCCCGACCGGTGGTGAGACGATGAACATCTGTGTGATCGGCGGCGGCGCGGCGGGCATCAGCGCGGGCTCGATGGCCAAGCGCACCGACCCGGACGCGACCGTGGTCGTGTGCACCGAGTACGAGGACGTCGCGTACTCCCCGTGCGGCATCCCCTACGTCCTCGGGCGCGAGATCCCCGACTTCGAGCGGCTCTTCCTCGCGGGCCCGGAGAACTACGCCGAGGCGGGCATCGACCTGCGCACCCAGACCGTCGTCACCGAGGTCGACGCCGCGGCGCGGACGATGACGGCCAACGGCGACGTGCTGCCGTGGGACCGGCTCATCATCTGCACCGGCTGGAACTACACGCTCCCCGACGTCCCGGGAACCGACCTCGAGGGCCTCACCTTCGTCAAGAACATCCGCCGGGGCATGGAGCTGAACGAGACCCTGAACGACGTCCGGAAGGCGGTCGTGCTGGAGGCCGGGCCGCTGGGCGTCGAGATGGCGACGGCCCTCGCCCATCGCGGCATCGAGACCCACGTCGTCGACGAGAACGCCTGGCTGCTGGCCCAGGTCGCCGACGCCGACATCGCCGAGCCGGTGCAGGAGAGCCTGCGCGAGCTGGGCTGCGACCTGCGCTTCGGCACGGCCCTGGTCGGCTTCGAGGGGACCGGGGAAGCTGCGCGCGGTGGCGACCACCGACGGCGAGATCGAGGCCGACATCTGCGTGATCTGCACCCACAAGGAGCCCGAGACGACGCTGGCCCGGTCGATGGGCCTGACGCTCGGCTCCACCGGGGCGCTGTCGGTTGACGAGCGCATGCGCACCTCGATGGAGGGCGTGTACGCCGCCGGCGACGCCGTGGAGGTGCCGCAGAACCTCACCGGCGTCGCGGTGCAGGGCCTCACCGGCTCCCACGCGATGCAGCAGGGCCGGGTGGCCGGGGCCAACGCCGGGGGCGGGGACCGCCGCTACGACCCGGTCAACATCCCCTGGGGGATGGTCGGCGGCCAGGTCCAGATCGGCGGCGCGAGCTTCGGGGAGAGCCTGGCGACCTCGCTCGGGATCCCCTACGTCATGGGCGCGGCCAACGGCATCAGCCGGGCCCGCTACTTCCCCGGCGTCCAGCAGGTGCGGGTGAAGCTGCTGGCCGAGCCCGGCAGCGGGCGCCTGATCGGCGGCCAGTTCGTGGGCGGCGAGGGCATCAAGGAGCGCGCCGACTTCCTGGCGTTCGCCCTCAAGCGCGGCGCCACGCTCGAGGACCTGGCCTTCATGGAGAACGTCTACTCCCCGCCGATCGGCGCCCTCTACGAGCCTCTGTCGGTGGCCGCCCTGAACGGGATGGCGCAGCTGTGAGCGACGCCGACCCGCGCATCCCGGAGTCCGTCCGCGAGTACTTCGGCCACGACAGGGTGGCCCACCACGGCCGGGGCGGCCTGCCCGCCGCGCCCCCGGCCCCGCCGGGCTCGACGGCCCGCAAGGCCGGCGAGACCGCCCTGGCCGACGCGCTCGGCCGCGTTGGCACCCCCGGCCCCCGGCCCGGCCAGTTCCCGGCCGCGCGGCCGCCGGCGCCCCGCGTGCCCCGCCGCATGCGGGCCGGCGGCGAGCGGGCCCTGATGGAGCGGTCCCAGCGCCGCTTCGGGCCGGCCGTCGGCCACCCCGCGCCCCACGCGGAGGCCGGCTGGTTCTGGCGCTCCCTGTTCGCGCCGGTCTACTCCCGCATCCCCTGGGGGCTGAAGCGGCGGATGGTGTCGGCGACCTCGGGCGTCAAGGGCTGGCGGACCTGACCCTCGAAGGCGCTCGCGGTCCTGGCGAGCACCGCCGGCCGCCTCCAAGGCCGAATTGAAGGCGCGCCGGCAGCTGTGCGATGACGACGTACTCGCGCCCGTCGGCCTCATCGCGCAGGTGCACGACGTGGCAGGGCAGCCCCACCTCGGAGCGCTCCGAGTAGCCCACGACCACGAAGCTCGTGCTCACGGCGCCGCGGTGGCGGGTGAGCCGGCAGGCGCCCAGGCCCAGATCCTCGCGGAGCTGCACGACGAAGGCGCCGTGCTCCACCACCTGTCGCACGCGCGCGCCGGGGGCCGGCAGCAGCCAGCCGTCCGCGCTCACGCCGTCTCCACGGCGGTCCTCGAGCGCCTCGACGGCCCGCGCCGGCTGCGGGTGCTCGGCACCGGCCGGGGCGCCCTGCACCTCGACCTCGACGGGTTCGTGGTCAGCGTCACGGCGCGCGGGGTGCCGATGATGGCCAACGCCGTGGTCGCCGCCGCCCCGGAGGCCCCGGCCGCCGTGGCCTGGGACCCGGCCGCGCCTCCGGCCTGGGACCCGGTCGTGCGCCCCCCCGGGTGGGACCGCGCCGCCGTCGCGGAGCTGGCGCGCTGGCTCGCCGGCCGCGTCGCCGTGCCCGACGTGCGACTGGCCGCCGCCGCCGGCCGCCTCCTGGGGCGGGGTCCGGGCCTCACGCCGGAGGGCGACGACGTGCTCGCCGGCGCCGCGGCGGCGATCCGCGCCCTGGGCCGCTCCGCGGGCCTCCCGCCCGGGCGGATCGACGCGATCGTGGGGGACCTCGTCCCGGCCGGCCTCCCCCGGCGCACCGGCGCGCTGTCGGCCACGCTGCTGCGCCTGGCGGCCTCGGGGGCGGCGCCCGAGCCCGCCCACCGCCTGCTGGCCGGCCCGCCCGGCGGCCGGGAGGCGGCGCTGGCCGACCTGGCCCGGCTGGGATCGGGCACCGGCAGGGCCCTCGCGGCGGGCATCGCACTGGCGTCGCTCCATCTGGCGGGTCTCACCGGCGGCCGCATGGGCGAAGGCTAAACCGGCGCCGTGGTCGCGCCGGGGGCCGGCCGCTAACGTGCGCCCCCGCATGCGCCGTCCCGCCCTCTCCGCCGTCTCCGCCTCCGCGCTCGCCGCGGGGGCGCTCGCCGCGGCCGGCCTGGCGTCCGCCCAGTCCGGCGGCGACGACGCCCCGCCCGCGGCCTTCACGTTCCAGGGCCGTGGCTGGGGGCACGGCGTGGGCATGTCGCAGTACGGCGCGCGCGGCCAGGCGCGGGACGGCCGGGACGCCGGCACCATCCTGCGCCACTACTACCGGGGCGCTGAGCTGACGGCGGTGCCGAGGCGCTCCGTACGGGTGCTCCTGTCCCCAGGGCGGCGCAGCGCCGCCTTCTGGAGCGGTCGCCCCTGGGTCGCGCTGGGGCGCACGACCGACGGGCGCGAGCGGGTGCGCCTGCGGGCCGGCGCCGCCCACACCCTGCGCTCCGGCCCGGGCGGGCGCCTCGCCCTCGCCCGGGGCGCGCGCCGGGTCGCGCTGTTCACGGGCGCCGTGCGGCTGGCCGCCGCGGGGCGGGGCGGCGCGGTGGCCTGGGGCGAGGCCCGCCCCGATCCCGAGCGGCGCTACCGCGGCCAGCTGCGGGCCGTCCCCGCCGCCGCCGGCTTCGACCTGCTCAACGTCGTCGACGTCGAGGCCTACATCCGGGGGGTCGTGCCGCGGGAGATGCCCGCCTCATGGGGCGACGACGCGCCCGCCGCCCTCCGGGTCCAGGCCGTCGCGGCGCGCAGCTACGCCATCGCCACCCTGAAGCCGGACGAGCCCTACGACATCTACCCCGACGACCGCAGCCAGACCTACGGCGGCATCGCCTCCGAGGACCCTCGCAGCGACCGGGCCGTCAGGAGCACCCGCAACACGGTGCTGACGTACGATGGCCGCGTCATCACCACCTACTTCTCCGCGAGCTCCGGGGGGCACACCGAGAGCGTCGAGAACGTCTTCCCGGGCAGCCCGACGCGGCCGTACCTGACCGGGGTGCCCGACCCCTGGGACCGCGGCTCGCCCTACTTCTCGTCCTGGCCCGACGCGCCCACCTTCACGGCCGGGGCGCTGGGCCGTGCCCTCGGCCTGGGCGGCCCGGTGACGAGCGTCGAGATCCTCTCCCGGGGAACGTCCGGCCGGGCGGTGCGGGTGCGCTTCACGACCCGCGCGGGCCGGACCGCGGTGCGCGGCGGGTTCGAGCTCCGAAACGCCCTCGGGCTGCGCAGCTCGTGGTTCCGCGTCATCGAGCGCGCGCGATGAGCCGCGCCCGCGGCGCGGCGCGCGCCACGGCTCTCGCCGCGACCGCGCTCGCGCTGGCGGCGGGCCCGGCCGCCGCGGCCGACCCGATCCTCCCGCTCTCGGAGGTCACCCCCGGGATGGTCGGCGAGGCGCGCACGGTTGTCCGGGGCACCGACATCGTCACCTTCCCGGTCCGGGTCCTCGACGTCCAGCGCACCGTTGACGGCCCGGGCGGCTCCGTCATCCTCGCCCGCGCAGAGGGTCCCCTGATGGACGAGACCGGCGGCGTCGCCCAGGGCATGAGCGGCAGCCCGGTGTATGTGACGGGTGCCGACGGCGTGGCGCGGGTGATCGGCGCGGTCGCCTTCGGCCAGGGCGACCAGGCCAACGTCGTCATCGGGCTCACGCCGATCGAGCAGATGATCGACGCGGCCCGTCCCGGGCTGCGGGCCCAGGACGCCGCGCCGGCCTCGTCGCGCGCGGCGCGGCGGGTGTCGATCGCCCCCGACGCCCGGGCGGCGCGCCGGCTGCGGGCCCGCCACCCCGAGCGCATCGTCCTCTCGCCGCTGCAGCGCTGGACCGTGGCGGGCGCCTCGCGGCGGCTGATCGGGCCCCTGTCGCGGGAGCTCGCGCGATCGGGCATCCAGCTCACCTCGGTCGGCCCGCGCACGATCCGGCCGCCCGTGCCCCTCGTGCCGGGGGCGTCCATGACCGTGCTGCTGGGCGGCGGGGACATCGCCCTTGGGGCGATCGGCACGGTGACCTACGTTGACGGCGCGAGCGTGCTCGGGTTCGGCCACCCCTTCCTCGGCGCCGGGGCGGCGCGCTTCCTGCTGGGCGATGGCTACGTGCTCCAGACGATCGCCGCGCCCATCCTCGGCGCGTCCTACAAGCTGGCCGAGCCCGGCGCCCTGCGGGGGATGGTGACCAGCGACCGGGCCGACGGCGTCGGCGGCGTCCTGGGGCCCGTCGAGGGCATCGACGCGGCCGGCACCGCCCGCGACACGGCCCGCGGCACGGCGGTGACGATCCGGGGGACGATCGCCCCGGACGTCCGCACCGCGCCGCTCGTGGGCGGGCTGGTGCAGGACGAGTCGGCGGCGCGCGCCCTCGACGGCGTCGAGGGCGGCACCGTCACCCTGCGCATCGCCATCCGCAGCCCCGACCTGCGGCGCCCCGTGCGCTACCGCAACGTCTACGCCGCGGCCGGCGACGTCGCCACGCTCGCCTCGGGGCGGCTGGCGAGCCTGCTGGCGATCCTGATGCAGAACGGGGTCCGGCCGGTGCGGGTCTCCAGCGTGACGGTTGACCAGGAGCTGACCCCGCGCGTCCGGGCGGCCCGCATCGTGGGCGCGCGCATCACCCCCCGGCGCGTCCGCCCCGGGGCCCGCGCGACGCTGAGGCTGCTCGTCCAGCCGTGGCAGGCCGCGCGCCGCACGCTGCGCGTGCCCATCCGCATCCCCGCGGGCGTCGGGCCAGGCCGGGCCGCGCTGCGCGTGGCCCCGAACGCCTCGGGCGGGTTCGACCCCCTCCCCGCCGATCTCACCCAGGACCTCGGCGCCGAGGGCGGGCCGGTCGCGCGCCGGGCGGCCGTGGCGGCTGCCGAGCGGGGCGCCGCCCGGGCGGGCGGCACGCGCCTCGAGCGCGTGCTCGAGGGGCTGCGGCGGGCCACCGACGACCGCAACGACGCCGTGCGGCTGCTCGCCCCGGGCGAGGACGCCGAGGACGACGACGCCGGGCGGGAGCTGGCCGTGCCGTTCGTGATCTACGCGGGCCGGGCGACGGCCCGGTTCGTCGTCCCCCGCCGGGGCAGCCGCTAAGCGAGGAGCTCCCCGGCCCGCGCCGCGGCGCCGCGGGCGGCCGCCTCCGGCGTGTCGGCCAGCTCCATGACCCAGGCGCCCCCCGGCAGGCCGCCGACGAAGACGTACCAGCCCCCGCCGTCGTGGGCGCGCGGGCCGTCGACGTAGACCCCGGGGCGCCGGCGGGGCAGGGCCGTCAGCAGGGCCGCGTCCGCGGCGGGGAGCGGCGCGGCCGGGACCGCGCCGAGGGGGGTGGCGTGCTCCTCGAGCACCGCGATCCAGCCCTCGTCCCCCCGCCGCCGCCCGGTGAGCGCCTCGACGGCCGCGCCCAGGCCCGGGTACACGGGGTCGCCCGCGACCGGGTCGTCGGTCGCGGCCCACCCCCCCAGGACCTCGGCGACCCGCAGGCGCCGCCCGCCCGGCAGCTCAAGGTCGATCCGCCGGGAGCCGGGCACGCTGTCGTCGCGCGCGACCACCTCGCCGTCCGGCGCGGCCAGCCGGCGGGCTCCCCGCCTACGCCTCCTCGGCGTCCACCATCTCCTCGGCCGGGACGTCGCGCCACACGTGCGCGGGCAGGCCCGCCACCAGCTTGGCGGGCGGGACGTCGCGGGTCACCAGGGCCCCGGCGGCCACGAAGGCCTCGGCGCCGATCTCGACGCCCGGCAGGATCACGACCCCTCCGCCCACCCGGGCGCCGCGGCGGATGATCGCCCCCCTGATCGCGGCGTGGCGCGCCTCGGTGCGCCCCATGAGGTTGTCGTTGGTCGTGGTGACGCAGGGCGCGATGAAGACGTGGTCCTCGAGCTCCGAGTAGGCCGTGATGTAGGAGTTCGACTGGATCTTCGAGAACGCGCCGATGGGGACGTCGTTCTCGACGCAGACACCGCGGCCGATCACCACCCCCTCGCCCACGGCGCACCGCTCGCGCACCGAGGCCAGGTCGCCCACGATGGCGCCCGGGCCGATGGTGGTGCCGGCATACACCACCGCCCCGCTGCAGATCGCCGCCCCCGGGCCGATCTCGAGCGGCGCGAGCGGCCCCCCCGCGCTGGTGGAGCGCGCCGACAGCTTGGGCTGCTTGCCGAGGACGACGTTGTCCTGGATCACGGCGCCGTCGCCGATGCGGGTGCCGTCGTGGATCACCACGTTGGCGCCGATCTCGACGTCCGCGCCGATCACGACGCCCTCGCCGAGCACCAGGTTCTCTCGGCTCATGCGCCGACCGCCTCGGCCAGCCGCACGGGCTCGCCCGACGCCGCCAGCGACGTCGTCATCGCCTCCAGCACCTCCACCACCGCCGCGCCGGCGCGCCCGTCCGACGGCGTCGGGAGCCGGTCGCGCACGGCCTGGGCGAATCGCTCGCAGACGATCCGCAGCGGCTCGGTGGCGGGCACCTTGGGGATGTGGATGTCGCCCGACCGCACCTGGATGTACTCGCCGTAGGTCTCGGTGCGCGGGATCGGCCCCTTGTCGTAGACGGTCACCTTGCGCTCGGTCTCCATGTCGTCGAACACCACCATCCGCTCCGATCCGATGACGGTCATCCTGCGCATCTTGTGGGGGTCGAGCCAGCTCAGGTGGAGGTGCCCGAGGATCCCCGAGGGGAACCGGACGCGACCGAAGACCACGTCCTCGACGCCCGGCTGCAGGTAGCTCTCCCCGCTCGCGGCGACCTCGCTCGGGCGCTCGCCCACCAGGTGCAGCATCACCGAGATGTCGTGGGGGCCCAGGCTCCAGAGGGCGTTCTCGTCGGGCCGGACGACCCCGAGGTTCTGGCGGTTGCCGTAGAGGTAGAAGACCCGCCCCAGGCGGCCGCCGGCCACCATCTCCTTCACCGCTTGGACGGCCGGGTGGTAGATCAGCAGGTGGTTGACCATCAGCACGCGCCCGCGCTCCTCGGCCAGCTCGGCCAGCTCGCGCGCCTCCCTCCCGGTGAGGGCGAGAGGCTTCTCGACGAAGGCGTCCACGCCGGCCTCGAGCGCCTGCCGGGCCAGCGGCGCGTGGGTCGGCGCGGGGGTCGCGATCACGACCGCGTCCAGGCCGGGGTCCTCGAGCAGGTCCTCGTAGCGGGTCGTGAAGCGGCTCTCCGGGTAGGCCGAGCCGTGGCGGTCGAGGACGGCCTCGTCGCGGTCGCAGACCCAGGCCACCCGGCAGCCGTCCATGCGGGCGAAGTTGCGGGCCAGGTTGGGCCCCCAGTAGTTCATGCCGACGACCCCGAGCGAGATCACAGCCGCCAGACCTTGCCGTCCACCTCGGGGACCACGTTGCGCAGGTTGACCACCAGCTGCGACTGGCGGGCGACCATCTCCCAGTCGATCCCGTCGTGCGCGGTCACGATCACCACGACGTCGTACCCGTCGAGCGCCTCGGGGTCGAGCGCCACGCTCTCCAGCCCGAGCTTGGGCAGGGCCGCGACGTGGGGGTCGTGGAACGACACGTCGGCCCCGTCGCCCCGCAGCAGCTCGATCACCTTCAGCGCCGGGCTCTCGCGCGTGTCGTTGACGTTCGCCTTGTAGGCCACGCCGACGACCAGCGCGCGGCTGCCGTTGAGCGCCTTGCGCTGGCTGTTGAGGGCCCGCGCGACCTTCGCCACGCAGAACTGCGGCATCTGGGAGTTGACCTTCCCGGCGAGCTCGATGAACTCGGTGTGGAGGTCGAACTCGCGCGCCTTCCACGTGAGGTAGAAGGGGTCGATCGGGATGCAGTGGCCGCCCAGGCCGGGGCCGGGGCGGAACGGCATGAAGCCGAAGGGCTTCGTGGCCGCCGCGTCGATCACGTCCCACACGTCGATCCCCATCCGGTCGCACAGGATCGCCAGCTCGTTCACCAGGGCGATGTTGACGCTGCGGAAGATGTTCTCGAGCAGCTTGGTGAGCTCGGCCACCTCGGGGCTGCCCACGGGCACGAGCGTCTCGCAGGCCTGGGCGTAGACCTCCATGGCCCGCTGCGTGCAGGCGGGGGTGAGCCCGCCGATCACCTTCGGGGTGGTGGCGGTGGTCCAGTTGACCCGGCCGGGGTTGACGCGCTCGGGCGAGAAGGCGAGGTGGAAGTCGCGGCCCGCGCGCAGCCCCGAGCGCTCGAGCACCGGCCTGACCTCCTCGCGGGTGGTGCCCGGGTAGGTCGTGCTCTCGAGCACGATCAGGTGGCCGGCGCGCAGGCGCTGGGCCATGCTCTCGGCCGCGCCCAGGACCGCCGACAGGTCGGGCTCGCGGTGCTCGGTGAGCGGGGTGGGCAGGCAGATCAGCACGGTGTTGACCGCGCGCAGGGCGTCCCAGGAGGTCGTGGCGCGCACCGCCCCGGCGGCCACGAGCGGCGCGAGCCGCTCCGAGGGCACGTCCTCGATGTACGACTCGCCCGCGTTGACCGCGTTGACCTTGGCCTGCACGGCGTCCAGACCGAGCACGGGGACGCCGGCCTCGGCGAAGGTGACCGCGAGCGGGAGGCCGACGTAGCCGAGGCCCACGACCCCGACACGGGGCGGGTCGCCGCTCAGCGGACGGGCGATCGGGTCGCCGTGTGGATGGGGCGGGGGGGCAACGGCCGGATATCCTAGTCCCCGGCGACACTGACCGAAAGGATGGTCCCCTGAGGCCGGAGTCGGCACTCGCCGGGCTCCCGCGCCTGGTGCGCGTCGCGGACGAGGCGCGCTGGCGCGGCCAGTCGGCCGTCGCGACCGCGATCGTCATCGGGCTCTACTGGGGCGCGACGTGGCTCGTGGGCGAGACGGTCGAGCAGGAGCGCACGGCGCTGGCCTTCGTGGCCGCCGCGCTGCCCACCTTCGCGTTCGCCACCTTCGGCGGCGCCCGCCGCATCCGCGACGCCGTCGTCCGGTTGACCCCGCCGCCGCGGGCGTCGGTGCACGAGACCCCGGCCAGCTCGCGGGAGCGGCGCCTGCGCCTGGCCGGCATCGTGCTCACCGGGATCATCGCCCTGCTGATCTTCGAGCGCTTCACGGACGGCGGCGGCGTGATGGCCGGCCTCCTCGCCGGGCTGCTCCTGGCCCTCGGCGCCGCCGACTGGCGCGAGGCCGGCATCTGGGAGGCGGCCGAACGCGAGCGCGAGAGCCGCATCTACGTCCTCATCCGCCCCGACGCCCTGACGCCCCGGCTGGGCATCCGCGAGGTCTACGAGGCGCCCCGCCCGGGCCGCAGGGACGAGGGCGTCTACGAGCCGAGCCCCTTCGACCTGGGAATCTGACGATGACGCGCTCCTTCCCGGCGGCGGCCGCGTGGCGCCATCTCGACTCCCGCGACGGCTTCGAGGCGCTCTTCGCCGTGCGCGCGGTGGGCGGCTGGCGCCTGGAGGGCTGGAGCGTGGCGGTCGAGGACGGGGCCGCCTGGGGCGTGCGCTACGCGATCGCGCTCGACGACGCCGGGCTCACCCGCGAGGCCCGCGTCGAGTGCCGCCACGAGGGCGGCTCGGCGTCCGTGACGATCGAGGGCGACGGCCGCGGCGGGTGGACGGTCGATGGGGTCGCGGCGCCCCGCCTCGGCGGGTGCCTCGACGTCGACCTCGAGGCCTCCGCGTTCACCAACGCGTTCCCCGTGCGACGGCTCGCGCTCGCCCCCGGCGAGGGGGCCGAGGCCCCCGCGGCCTGGGTCCGTGCGCCCGGCCTGGCCGTGGAGCGCCTCGAGCAGCGCTACGCCCGCGTCGCCGACGACGACGGCCGTGCCCGCTACGAGTACGCCGCCCCCGGCCTCGGGTTCGCGGCGGTGCTCGCCTACGACGCGGACGGCCTGGTGCTCGACTACCCGGGGATCGCCGTCAGGGCCGGCTAGCGCCCCAGGCGGCCACGGCCGCGGCGATCCGCTCCGCGGCAAGGCCGTCCCCGTAGAACGGGGGCCGCTCGGCGGGCATCCGCAGGTCGGCCAGGGCCGCCCGCGCGCGGTCGGGGTCCATCCCCACCAGGCGATTGAAGCCGCCCTCGACGGTCTCGACCCACTCGGTCGTCTCGCGCAGCGTCAGGCACGGCACGCCCTGGAAGTAGGCCTCCTTCTGCACCCCTCCGGAGTCGGTCAGAACGGCCCGCGCCCGCGAGAGCAGGGCCGTGAAGTCCAGATAGCCCACCGGCGGCGTCAGCCGCAGGGGCGCGTGGCCCCCGAGGCGCCCCCACAGCCCGGCGGCCTCGAGCCGGTGGCGGGTGCGCGGGTGGACGGGGAAGACCATCGGCTCCTCGATGGCGGTCAGCAGGCGCACGAGCGCCTCCAGGGCGTCCGGGGTGTCGGTGGCGGCGGCGCGGTGGACGGTCACCATCAGGTAGCCGCCGGGCTCCAGCCCGAGGGCCGCCGGGCCGGGGCGGGCGGCCGCGGCCGGGGCGAAGAGCCGGCTGGCGTCGAGCATCACGTCGCCCACCTGCGCGACGCCCTCGGAGATCCCCTCGGCGGCCAGGTTGGCGACGGCGGCGTCGGTGGGGCAGAACAGCAGGTCGGAGAGGTGGTCGGCCACGACCCGGTTCTGCTCCTCGGGCATCGACCGGTCGTACGAGCGCAGCCCGGCCTCGACATGGGCCAGGGGCAGCCCCGCCTTGGCGGCCGCCAGCGCTCCGGCGAGCGTGGTCGTGGTGTCGCCGTAGACCGTCACCAGGTCCGGGGCCTCGGCTCCGAGCAGCGGCTCGAGCCGCTCCAGCATGGCGGCGAGCTGGGCCGTGGGGCTGCCCGGGCCCACGCCCAGGGCGTGGTCGGGGCGCGGGATCCCCAGCTCGTCGAAGAAGAGGTCGGCCAGCTCGGGATCGTAGTGCTGGCCGCTGTGCACCAGCACCTCGGCGGCGCCGCGGCGCAGCGCGCGCGAGAGCGGGGCCGCCTTCACGAACTGCGGCCGGTTGCCCACGATCGACACGATCCTCACCGGCCGTCCCCCTCGACGCGCCTCAGATGCCCTGGAAGCCCACTCCCGCCAGGCGCTGGGTGATGACCTCGAAGCGACCGGTCGCCACGAGCACCCCGACGCCGATGACGAGCACCGCCGCCGTCGCGTTGACGACGGTCCAGTGGTCGCGCGTCCAGCGGAACGCGCTCATGGTACGCGTGACGAACAGGCCCGACAGCAGGAAGGGGATCCCCAGGCCCAGCGAGTAGGCCAGCAGCAGGCTCGCGCCGAGGCCGGGCGAGCCGGTGGGCGCGGCGAAGGTGAGGATGCTTCCCAGGATGGGGCCGATGCAGGGGGTCCAGCCCACGGCGAAGGCGGCGCCGACCAGGCCCGCGCCCACCAGGGTGGTCGGCCGCCGCATCGTCGCCAGCCGGTGCTCGGCCTGCAGCAGGCCCATGCGGGGCAGCGCCACCATCGCCAGGCCGAACGCGATCAGCAGGGCGCCGGCCACCAGGTTGAGCGTGGTCTGCTGCCGCGTCAGCGAGTAGCCCACCAGCCCCGCGCCCGCGCCGTAGGCGGTGAACATCAGCGAGAAGCCGACGACGAAGGCGATCGTCGGCGTCAGCACGTCGCGGGTGCGCGACCCCAGATCGTCGAAGGCGACGCCCGAGATGAAGCACAGGTACCCGGGCACGAGCGCGAGCACGCAGGGCGAGGCGAACGAGACGAATCCCGCCGCGAAGGCCACGGGGTAGCTCAGCGCGGTGATCTCGTCCACGCGCCGATGGTAGCCGCGCGCGCGCCGCCGTCTGTCAGGATCGCGGCCGCCCCATGTCCTCCGTCGAGCTCGAGACCGTCACGGCCGCCTACGAGGGCGCCGCCGACGCCGTGGGGCTCGACGCCGACCTGCGGCTGGTCCTGAGCCGCCCCTACCGCGAGATCACCGCGCAGGTGCCCCTGCGCCGCGACGACGGCAGCCTGCGGCTCCTCACGGCCTACCGGGTGCAGCACAACGGCGCCCGGGGGCCCTACAAGGGCGGCCTGCGGTACCACCCCGACGTTGACCTCGACGGGGTGCGGGCGCTGGCGGCCGGCATGACCTGGAAGACCGCCCTCGCGGACCTGCCGTTCGGCGGCGCCAAGGGCGGCATCGACCTCGACCCCAAGGAGCTGTCTCCGGCCGAGCTCCAGCGGGCGACCCGCGCGCTGATGGACCGCCTCGAGAAGGTGCTGGGCCCGATGCGCGACATCATGGCGCCGGACATGGGCAGCGGGCCGGCCGAGATGGCCTGGCTCATGGACGAGTACGGGCGCCTGCACGGGCACACCCCCGCGATCGTCACGGGCAAGCCGCTCGACCTGGGCGGGACGGCCGGGCGGGTGGAGGCCACCGGCGAGGGGGTCGCGATCGTGGCGCGCGAGGCCGCGGGGGCGATGGGCATGTCGCTGAGCGGCGCCCGGGTCGCGATCCAGGGCTTCGGCAACGTCGGCAGCCACGCGGCGGCCGCCCTGGCCCGCCTGGGCTGCCACGCCGTGGCGGTCAGCGATGCCCTCGGCGCGGTGCGCAACCCGGCCGGGCTCGACGTCGACGAGCTCGTCCGGCGCGCGCGCGGCGGCATCGTGGGCCACGAGGGCATGGAGGTGGAGCGGATCCCCAACGAGGAGCTCCTCGCCACGGAGTGCGAGATCCTCGTGCCCGCGGCGGTCGGCGGCGTGCTGAACGCCGGCACGGCCGGCCGGGTGCGCGCCCGGATGGTCGTGGAGGGCGCCAACGGCCCCACCACTCCCGAGGCCGACCGCATCCTGGCCGAGGCGGGCGTCCTCGTCGTCCCCGACATCCTCGCCAACGCCGGCGGGGTGATCGTGAGCTACCTGGAGTGGACCCAGAACACCCAGAACGCCACCTGGGAGCGCGCCCAGGTCAACGTCGAGCTCGAGCGGCGGCTGGTGGCGGCGCACGACGAGGTCCGCGCGCGCGCCGCCGCCGACGGCTGCTCGCTGCGCCAGGCGGCCTACCGCGTGGCCGTCGAGCGGGTCGCCCGGGCCGTTCGACTGCGCGGCTACGTGTAGCGCTGCGCGCGGGCCGCCCGCGGGCGCACCGCCGCCAGGACGGGGCCTCTCCGGCAACGCGGTGACGGCGGTCGAGCGCGAGATCCGCGGTCGCGTTGACCCGGACGGCCTCCTGATGGCCAACCACCCGATCCAGGAGGGCGGCTGAGGATACCCTTGTGTCCGCGCGGTCATGACTCGAGGGGAGGTCGGCGGTGGCGACGACGACGGGCACGGACATCGAGCGGATCCTGGGCGACGACGCCGAGGACCTCCTCACCCATAGGTGCGAGACGATCCCGGCCGAGCGCCTCACCCTGCCGTCGCCCCGCTGGGTTGACGACGAGGTGGGACCCTCCGACCGGCCGACGCCGGTGATGCGGTCGCTTCAGTCGATGTTCGACCACGGGCGCCTCGCGGGCACCGGCTACCTCTCGATCCTCCCGGTCGATCAGGGCATCGAGCACTCGGCGGGGGCATCGTTCGCGCCCAACCCCGACTACTTCGACCCGCTCAAGATCGTGGAGCTGGCGGTGGAGGGGGGCTGCAACGCGGTGGCGACCACCCTCGGCGCCCTCGGCCTCGCCGCGCGGCGCTGGGCCCACCGGATCCCGTTCATGCTCAAGCTCAACCACAACGAGTTCCTGTCGTACCCCAACTCGTACGACCAGATCATGTTCGCCTCGGTGCGCCAGGCGCGCGACCTGGGGGCCGTCGCGGTCGGCGCGACGATCTACTTCGGGTCGGAGGAGAGCAAGCGGCAGCTCCAGGAGGTCTCGGCGGCCTTCGCGGCCGCCCACGAGCACGGGATGGCCACCGTGCTGTGGTGCTACACCCGCAACGCGGCCTTCGACCGGATCGCCGAGGGCGGCCCGGACTACCACACCGCCGCCGACCTGACCGGCCAGGCGAACCACCTCGGCGTGACGATCGAGGCCGACATCATCAAGCAGAAGCTGCCCGACACGGCCGCGCCCGGGTTCGTGGACCTCAAGTTCGGCAAGTCGGATCCGAAGATGTACTCAGAGCTGATGAGCGACCACCCCATCGACATGACCCGGTACCAGCTGGCCAACTGCTACATGGGCCGCATCCCGCTGATCAACTCGGGCGGGGCCTCGGCCGGCGAGAGCGACCTGCGCGAGGCCGTCCGCACCGCGGTGGTCAACAAGCGCGCCGGCGGCGCCGGCCTCATCTCCGGCCGCAAGGCCTTCCAGCGCCCCGTCGCCGAGGGGATCGAGCTCCTCAACGCCGTCCAGGACGTGTACCTCTCCGACGAGGTCACCGTCGCCTGACGCGCGCCTGACCGTCGCGCCCGCGCCACCGGCGCGGCGGTCGTCGCGCCCCGCGCGGGGCGCGCGCGTGCTCGTGCTCTGGACCGGCTACCGCGCCGGAGCGCAGGCGTGCCGCTCGCTGGCCCGCGCCGGCATGACCGTCGTGGGCGCCCACCCGGAGGGCGCCCCGGGCGGCGTCTCGCGCTGGTGCCGGCGGCCGCTGGCCTATCCGCCGCCCGCGGCCGACCCCGAGGGCTTCCTCGACCGCCTGTCCGAGCTGTGCCGCCGGGAGGCCATCGACGCCGTCCTGCCCGTGGACGAGGACATCGTCCGGCTGCTTGCCCACCGGGACCCCGACCTCGGGGCCGCGGTCCGCGTCGGCCCGGACGCCCTCCAGTACCGCGCGCTGTGCGACAAGCGCGAGCTCGTCCGCACGGCGGCCGGGGCGGGCGTCGACCACCCGGGCACGATCACGGTGGGCGACGACGGCCCCGACGGGCCCTGGCCCGCGCTGCCGTGCATCGTCAAGCCGGTCCTGTCGCACTCGGACGTCGCCGCGGCCGCCATCACATTCGCCGCCACCGCTGCCGAGCGCGACGCGGCCGTCGCCCGCCTGCGCCGCGCCGGCATCGACGCGCTGGTGCAGGAGCGGGTCGAACGGCCGGCGCTGGGTGGGCCACTGCGTCCGCGGCGTCGGCGCCACCCAGGTGGTCTGCTCGCGGATCTCGCGCGACTACCCGCGCGCCACGGGCGTGGCCTGCGTCCAGCGCACGGTGGCGGCGCCGGAGGGGATGGCCGGGGCCATCGAGCGCCTGCTCGGGGGGGTCGCCTACCGCGGCCCGGCGACCATCAGCTTCCTCGAGCGCGACGGCCGCCTGCTGGTGCACGACGTCAACCTGCGCCTGGGGGCCTCGGTGGGCCTGATGGTGCGCAGCGGCTTCGACATCCCGCGCCGCGCCGTCGAGACGGCCCTGGGCATCGAGCCCGCGGGCCCCGCGCCGTGGACGCCGACCCGCTACGTCTGGCTCGACGGCGAGCTCGGGGCGCTCCGGGATGCGCTGCGGGGCCGCGACGTGGGAGAATCGTCGGCGCGCATCGCGGGACGCATCGCCGCCGCCGCCGCCCTGCCCGGCCGGGTGACCGACCCGGGCATCCTCGACCCCTGGTGGCTGGCGGAGCGGGCGGGACGTGCCGCGAGGCCGCTGAGGCGGCGCGCCGGCGCCGCGCGCGGGGGCAGCTGAGAACGAGCCGGAGGGGGCGATGGGGCGGATTCGGCGCGGGTGGGAGCTGACCAAGACGAGTTGGGGCGTCCTGCGCTCCGACAGGTCGCTCGCGGTCTTCCCGGTGCTGGCGGCTCTGGCGTCGCTCGCGCTCGGGGCCGCCTTCGCCATCCCCTCGTGGCTGCTCTTCGACGACGACCAGACCGTCGCCGGCGTCATCCTGGCCGCGATCGGCATCTACGTCCTCACGTTCGTGGGCGTGTTCTTCAGCGTGGCCCTGGCCGCCGCCGCCGCCCAGGTGCTGGACGGGCAGGACGCGACGGTGGCCAGCGGGATGGCCGTCGCGCGTCAGCGCCTGGGCGCGATCGCCGGCTGGGCGGCGCTGCTCGCCAGCGTGAACGTCATCATCCGCGGCCTCGCGGAGCGGGCCGGGCCGCTGGGGGACATCCTGCTCGGGGGCATCGCCGTCGCGTGGAGCCTGGTGACCTTCCTCGCGGTGCCGGTCATCGCCCTGGAGAACACCGGGCCGATCGACACGCTCAAGCGCTCGGCGCACATCTTCCGCGAGCGCTGGGGCGAGCAGGTCACGGGCCAGTTCTCGATCGGGGCGATCGTGTTCCTGGCGGCCCTGGTCCCGGCGGCGATCCTGGTGCTGATCGGCGTCGCCATCGGCCAGGCCGCCGTCACGGGCGTGCTCATCGCCGTGGCCGTGGTCATCCTGATCGTCGCGGCCATCATCAGCACGGCCCTGTCGCAGATCTTCGCCGTGGCGCTCTACCGCTTCGCCGTCGGCAAGGGCGCGACCGGCGCCTTCACGGAGGCGGAGTTGTCGGGCGCGGTCCAGCCCCGCGGGATCGCGAGGGGCACCATCTGACCCCGGCCGGCCGGGTGCTGCTGGCCCTGGGCCTGCTGGCGGCGCTCGCGACCCCCGCGGTCGCCGCGACGTCCGACGGCCAGCGCCTGGCCGACCGCTTCGCGCCGATCGTGAAGCTCAAGGACCAGGAGCAGCCGCCGTGTGACACGAGCGGCGAGCAGTTCATCCCGTCACCGGTCGAGCTCGTCTTCGACCGCCCCGACATCGTGCTGCGCCGCCGCGCCGAGTCGGGGGAGCAGGCTCCCGCGATCCCCGCCCCGACGGCCGCCGACCTCCACGGCCGCGACGACCGGTGGTACCTCGACGTCCCGGGCAGCCCGTTCTCGCCGGGCTGCACCTACGCGACGGACGCCATCCGGCTCGGGCAGGGCGAGCCCCCGGTCGCCTACGCCCACATCGTCACCCAGCCGGACGCGCCGGGGCGGCTCGCGCTTCAGTTCTGGTTCTTCTACTACTTCAACCAGTTCAACGACCTGCACGAGGGCGACTGGGAGATGGTCCAGCTCGTCTTCGCGGCCGACACCCCGGCCCAGGCGCTGGGCCAGGAGCCGATCTCGGTCGGCTACTCACAGCACGACGGGGGCGAGCGCGCCGGCTGGGACGGCGACAAGATCGAGCGCGAGGGGACGCACCCGGTGGTCTACCCCGCGGCCGGGTCCCACGCGAACTACTACTCGTCCGCGCTGTGGCTGGGGCGCAGCGCCAGCGAGGGCTTCGGGTGCGACGACACGACCGGCCCCTCGACCCGCCTCGCGCCCGAGGCGCGGCTGGTGCGCGAGCCCGCCGGCCGCGACGACCCCTTCGCCTGGCTGGCGTTCGAGGGCAACTGGGGGCAGCAGGCGCGCGGGCTGTTCAACGCCCCCAGCGGCCCGAACACCAACAAGAAGTGGTCGCGGCCCATCGACTGGGACGAGGGCCTGCGCGGCTCGTCGATCGCGGTCCCGAGCGGGGGCTCGCTGGGCGTGAGCGTCACGGGCTTCTTCTGCGACACCGTCGCATTCGGGTCCACGGTCTACGCGGACGCGCTCGACTCTCCGTGGGCGACGGGCATCATCCTCTTGGTCGTGGGGGCAACACTCGTCGCCTCGGCGCGCCTCACGCGGTGGTCGCCGGTGGAGGCCGACCCCATCGTGGCGCGCCGGGCCGTCGGCCAGGTGGTGCGAGCCGCGCGACGCGTCTACGGCCGGCACATCGGCCCCATGACGCGCATCGGCCTGATCTTCGTCCCGCTGTCCGCTCTCGGCAGCGCGATCCAGTCCGGTCTCATCTGGACGCCCTCGCTCCAGACCGCCTCAGACAGCGACCTCCGGATCGCGTTCCCCTTCGCCCTGCTCATCGGGGGCGCCGCGAGCCTGGTCGCATACATCGTCATGACGGCTGCGACGGCCGAGGCGATGCGCCAGGCCGAGTCCGGGCGGTCGATCGGGGCCCTTCCGGCCTACCGCGCCATCGCCCCGCGGTGGCGGCCGCTGCTCGGCGCCCTCGGCCGCGCCGCGGCCATCGTGCTGCTGCTGTTCGTCAGCATCGTGGGGATCCCCTGGGCCGTGCGGCAGGCCCTGCGGTACGCCTTCATCCCGCAGGTCTGCGTCCTCGAGGGCCTCGGTGCGCGCGACTGCCTGCGCCGCAGCTCGGAGCTGGTGCGCGGGCGCTGGTGGCGCACGGCGGTGCTCGTCGTCCTGCTGACCCTGGCCGGGCTGGTCCCGGCGCTGATCCTCGGGCTCGCCCTTCTGTTGACGACCAGCCTGCCGCTGCCCGTGATCAACTTCGTCGGCTCGCTCGTGTACGTCGTCGCCCTGCCCTACGTGGCGGTGGCGATGGCGCTCGCCTACGGCGACCGCGCCGCCCGCGGCCCGGTGGCGCGCCGCCGGCGCCGCCGGTGCATCGGCGCCTGACCCGCCTGTCGGCGAGTTCTCCCGCGATGCCCGGGGCGGCTACCCTCGCCGGGTCAGTCACGACGCCTCGATCCCGGAGGGGCGCATGATCACCAGAGCGGACCCGCGCGCCGCCCGCGTCGCGCGACGGCTGAGCGACGCCGCCGCGTTCTACGACGCTCCCGTCGGGCTCGTCGCCCTGAGGGCGCTGCGCCTGCGAACGCGCGGGTGGCACCTGGGGGACATGGCCGCGGCGGGCCTCCTCGACCCGCGCCAGAGCCCGGCGCAGAAGCCGTGGGCCGTGGTCCCGCGTCACCTCGAGCGGCTGCAGGAGGCGCTCAACCCCCCCGAGGCCGTCCCGCTGTGCGAGGACAAGCGCCTGTTCGCGGCGGCATGCGAGCGGTTCGGCCTGCCGACGCCGCCCCTGGCCGCGACGCTGGAGCGGTCGCCCGACGCCGGCGCCACGGCGGCCGCGTGGGCGCGGCTGCTCGGCGACCGCGCGCCGGCCGAGTTCGTGGTGAAGCCGGTTGACGGCCACCGCGGCATCGGCGTGCGGGTGCTCGCGCGCGCCCCCGAGGGCGCGGTCCGCCACGACGGCGGCCCCGTCGCCTGGGACGCTCTCGCGCAGGAGCTCCTGGCCGACCGGCACCCGGCCTACGTCGTGCAGGAGCGGCTCCACCCCCACCCGGAGCTGGTGCGCCTCACCGGCAGCCGGGCGCTCCAGACGATCCGCGTCATGACGCTGGTCGAGCCCGACGGGCGGGCGCGGGTGCTGTCCTGGGGCATCCGTCTCGCCATCGGCGATCAGCCCATCGACTCGTTCCACGGCGGCAGCACGGGCAACCTCTGGGCCCTGATGAACGAGGACGGCTCGCTCGCCACGCCCCTCACGGTCGGCCCGGGAGGCTTCGCGTTCGTCCACGTCCCGGTCCACCCGACGACGGGCATCGCGCTGGCCGGCCATGTCGCGCCCGGCTGGGAGGAGGCGCGGGACCTCGCGCTGCGAGCCGCCCGCGCCTTCGCGGTGCTCCCGGCCGTCGGCTGGGACGTCGCCGTCACGCCCGACGAGGTCACCCTCACCGAGGGCAACGCCTGGTGGTCGCTGCTCGACCCCGACGGCCCGATCGGCGAGGTCACGGTGGCCCTGAGGGCGTCTCTCGCTCGACGGCGCGCCGGCGGGGACGGGGCAGGAAGTGGGCCGTGAAGGATCGGAGACGTCGGATCCTGGTCAACGAGCAGGTCCCGCTGCATGGGCCAACGCGGCGAGCTATCCGTAGAATCGCCGCTCGACCGGCGGGCCCGGCATCGGCGGGATCCTCCCTCTCATCGACCGCCGCGGACCTCCCGGCGACGGCGTGCCCCCCTGGATGCCCGCTGAAGGCAGCCATGACAAAGGAGAGATGAACGTGGCACGGCTTCCCGAGCACGAGCGTCTTTCGACCGGGGCCCTCGCGAGGCTGGCGCGCTGGTTCGCCTACCACCCCTGGCGGACCATCCTGGGCTGGGTCGGGATCATCGTGGTCCTGGTGGGCCTCGTCGCCACCGTCGGCGGATCGCTGAAGGACGAGTTCGACATCCCCGGGTCCGACACCCAGAAGGCGACGGATCTGATCGAGAGCGAGTTCGTCTCCGAGCAGGGCGGCGTGCTCAACGTCGTCTTCGCGGCTCCGCCGGGAGAGCGCCTCGACACCCCGGAGCGCAGGGCGGCGATCGAGGAGGCCGTGACGACGGCGCGCACCGAGTTCGCGCCGCCATCGGACACGCCCGAGGACGGCGAGGCCGGCCTGACCGACGTGAAGGATCCGTTCGACCCCGACACGGTCTCGGACGACGGGCGCATCGCCTACGCCGAGGCGCAGTTCGACCAGACCATCGAGGATGCGGATCGCGACTCGGTCGTCGCGGTGCAGGACTTCTTCCGGGAGGCCGTCGCGCCGGTGGGCGTCACGGTCGAGTTCAACGGCGACGCGGAGTTCCCGCCCCTCGAGCAGGGAACCGCCGAGCTGCTGGGCCTGCTGGCGGCGATCATCGTGCTGCTGGTCGTCTTCCGCACCGTCGTGGCGATGTTCATCCCCATCGCGCTGGCCATCGTCGCCCTGGCCACGGCGTTCCTGCTGCTGTTCATCTTCGCCGGCCTCACCACCGTCAACACCGTCACGCCGATCCTGGTGTCGATGATCGGCCTCGGGGTCGGCATCGACTACTCGCTGTTCATCGTGACGAGGTTCCGAGAGCTGCTGCACTCGGGGCTCTCGTCACGGGACGCGGCCGCCGAGGCCGGCGCGTCCGCCGGACGCGCGGTGATCTTCGCCGGCGTGACCGTCGCGATCTCGGTCACCGGGCTGGCCTTCATCGGGCTCACGTTCGTGACCATCCTGGGCGTCGGCAGCGCCCTGGGCGTGCTGACGACCGTCCTCATCGCCAACTCGCTGCTCCTGTCGGTGCTCGCCCTGCTCGGCACCAAGGTCGACCGGCTGAAGGTGCCCTTCCTGAAGCCGCTGGACGACTCCGAGGAGGGACGGCAGAAGACCCTCACCGCCCGCTGGGGGCGGTTCGTCTGCGCCCACGCCAAGGTCGTCTTCCCCGTGGTCCTGCTGGCGGTCCTGCTGCTCGCCTCGACGTCGAGCGTCGTGCGGCTGGGCGCCGCCGACCAGGGGACCCAGCCGGACGAGCAGACCAGCCGGCGGGCGTACGACCTCCTGGCGGAGGGCTTCGGGCCCGGGTTCAACGGCCCGATCCCGATCGTGATCGACGTGAACGGCGACCCCGGGGCGCCGCAGAGGATCGCCGACGCCCTGGAGGGCGTCGACGACGTGGCCCAGGTCGGCGCGCCGGAGCTGAACGACGAGGAGACGGTCGCCATCGTGTTCGTGACGCCGGGCTCGGCGCCCCAGGCCGAGGCGACCGACGCGCTCGTCGACCGCATCCGCGACGAGGTCGTCCCCACGGCCCTCGCCGGAGGCGATGCGGTGGCCTACGTCAGCGGCCAGACCGCGGCGTTCAAGGACATCGCCGACAGGATCTTCCAGCGGGCGCCGTACTTCCTGCTCTACATCGTCGGCGTCACGTTCCTCGTGCTGACGATGGCGTTCCGCTCGATCGTGATCTCGCTCACAGCGGCGATCACGACGATCCTGTCGGCGCTCGTCGGGTTCGGCGTGCTGACCATGGTGGTGCAGGAGGGCCACCTGCTGGGCCTCACGGGCCTCGACACCACCGGCCCGATCGAGACCTTCGTGCCACCGATCGCGTTCGCGATCCTGTTCGGCCTCTCGATGGACTACGTGGTCTTCCTGATCAGCCGCATCCGCGAGAGGCACGTGCGGGGGGAGGCCACCCGCGCGGCCGTCGAGCACGGCATCGCGGCGATCGGGCGGGTGATCGTGGCCGCCGCGATCATCATGGGCACGGTCTTCGCCGCGTTCATCCTCAGCGCGGATCGCGTCCCCAAGGAGTTCGGCCTCCTGCTGGCGGTGGCGATCATCACGGATGCCCTCATCGTGCGGATGACGCTCATCCCGGCGCTGCTCACGCTGCTGGGCGAGAAGTCCTGGTACATCCCGCGCTGGCTCGACCGCGTTCTGCCCAACCTCACGATCGAGCCACCGCATGACGGCGAGGGACGCGAGGGCGAGACCGGCCGGCCCCGGGAGGTCGTTGACGCGCCATGACGAACGGAGGGCCGGCAACGGCCTCCGCGCCTGCTCTCCCGAACGAAGAAACCCCCGCGTGAGCGGGGGTTTCGTCATGGGCCGTGAAGGATTCGAACCTTCGACCTTGGGATCAAGAGTGGCGGCGGGCGCTTCCGGTTGGTGCCCGTGAGTTGACGATGGCGCCTCGATCAACCCGACAGGCTCCGCGCCTCTCCCAGAGCGTCGATCGCGTCCAGCATGGGCGGGCCGTCTGGTCCGAGGATGAGATTGCGGGCCAGGGGCATCTGGTGCGAGCTGCTCTCGACGATGTGCATCAGATATCCCGCTGTGTTCGGCAGGACGACGATGTCGCCCGTCCTCACGCCTGCCGGGAAGCGAAGGCGCCTCCACGTGAGCAACTCGCGCTCGATGCAGTAGGCGCCGACCAGGAAGCCTTCGATCGGTCCCAGGGAGGCCTCGTCCCCATCGACGGTGACGTCGGCCGGGTCCGGGCGGAGCAGCAGGGGATCGACCATGAAGTCATCCGAGGTCGACCGGCACTGGGTCCGGTTCATCTCCACACCGATGAGCCACGCGCCGTCGCGCCGTCGCTTGCGGTACGCCACCCGCGCCGCCGTCAGCCCGCACCCGTCCAGCAGCGCCCGGCCCGGCTCACACCTCAGCGCGAGGTCCCGGCTGAGGAGGCCGGCCGCGACGGTCGCGTCGCCACCGGCGCCCGGCACGCGTCCGCGGAGGACCCGCGTCAGCCAGGCACCGCGCACCAGTTGCTGGTGGTACGGATAGACGGCAGGAGCCCCAACGACCTCGTCACGATGCGCGATGAGGCCCAGCCCGTGGTTGCCGAACGTGATCGGATCGCGGCGCCCTCGCAGGGCCTCCCGGTGCTCGTGCCAGAACCGCGCCCACTGGTCGGCGCCGTCGAGGTAGCTCATCGGGATCCCGCCGCCCATGTTGACGAACCGGGGGCCGTGGCCGGCTTCGCGCAGCCCGTCGACGAGGTCGAAGGCCTGCGCCATGACCCGGATCCGATCGTCCGGGTCGTAGCCGTCCAGGTGAAAGTGCACGCCGTCCAGCCTCACCGCGGCCGGCCATGGGTCGCCCGCCACGGCCACGGCGTCCGAGGCCTCGAACCCGAACCGCGACAGAGGGCGGTCGGGTCCCAGGTCCGGGCTCAGGCGCAGCGCGACGATCGCGTCCCTGCGTAGCCGTCCGGCCAGGCTCCCGACGGCACGCAGCTCGTCCCGGTTGTCCAGGACGATGATCGCCCCCGAGCGGACGCAGAGCTCCAGCAGGGCGGCGGACTTGACGGCCGCGGTCATGATGAGCGCCTCGCCGGGGGCGCCGCGCGCGAGGACCTGGGCGATCTCGCGCTCGCTCGCGAGGTCGATCCCGAGCCCGAGCCGTCGCGCCTCGTCCACCAACGCCAGCGCCTTGTTGGCCTTTCGCGCGAAGTGGATCGTGAGCGGAACCCCGGCGAGGGAGGCTGCGTGCATCAACTCCGCGGCGTTGCGCGCCATCGGCCGCGGGTCGATCAGGTTGACCGGCGATCCGTGGGCCCGCATGAGCTCCCGGACCAGATCGGGGTCGTCGCAGAGCCTGCGCTGCCACGACTCGAGCCGCGCGTCCAGCGCGACGACGCCCTCGCACGCCGCACGCACGGCCCTGGAGGCATCGGCGGCCGCGTGCAGCATCAGGCCGCCTCACCCCGCCGTTCGCCGGCGTCCCGCGGTGCGTTCGCGCGGGTGGAGGCCGCCCGTGCGACCCGGCGCGCCCAGCGACCCGCCTGCGGGTGAAGGCGCCGATTGAGCGTGTCGTTGCCGACGACCGAGTCCTCGGTCGCGCGGCCGATCGCCGAGAGACCCGCGGTGCGCCGACCGTCCCGTCCGATACAGCCCGCGTCCGCGGTGACCTCGAGGCCGCGCCTCCGCGATGCGACCCGGGCGAGGCCATCGTCCACCAAACCTCGTACGAGTGGAGAGCAGCTCACGCGTGCGCCGGGTGCGGCGAGGACCGCGTCGACGACGACGTCCAGCCGTTGCCGCGAGGGTCCCCGTCCGAGCGACGTCATCCCGTCCTCCGTGGTGATGCGCGCCCCGCGGACGCGCGCGAGGTCGATCCGGCCGGCGGCGACCAGAGCCAGCAGCTTCCTCGCGTTGACGGGGGGAGGCCCGAACGCGATGCGCTCCATCTCAGCGGCGAGGCGCAGGAAGGCCGGCCACGAGGCGGGGGCGAGGCCGGTGCCGCTCACGCGTCCCACGAGCGCCGGGTACAGGCTCTGCCACCCGTTCGCGAGGGCCCACAGGAGGCCGGGGGGCCTCAGGCCGGCGCCGACGTCCAACGACCGCTGCACCTCCTCGACCGGATCGATGGCGGCGACCGGGGCACTACCGTCGCAGGCCCTGCCGAGCCACGCCGCAGCGGCGGTGGCGATGCGCCGCGCCCGCTCGCCCTCGGCGCGCCCGGTCGCGGCCAGAAGGCTGGCGGCGGCCGTGCTCGCGAGGATTGGCAGGAGGTCGCCGCGGAGGTCGAAGCCTGAGGGCAGGGCCTCCAGGCGGCTCGAGCCGAGGCCGGCGACTTCGTCGAGGGCGGGGATGGAGCGCGCCAGTTGCGGGTCCGCCTTGGCGAGCATCGGTCGTCCGGTCCGGGAGAAGGGGAGGATCAGGCAGACATCGTCCGAGGACGGCAGATAGCGCAGGCGGTGGGGATGCGGCTCGACCTCAAAGGTCCCTCCCCTCCCTTCCGTCAGCGCGAGGGCCGCGTCGATGAAGGTGAGCGCGAAGCCTCGAACGGCCACCGTCGTCCCGGGGTGGACGCTCTCGACGGTGAGCCACCGGGTCACCGGGAACACCGCGGGGACCAGCGGGGCGGCATGCGGCCAGGCACGGGCGTGCGACGTGGGTGCCCCGGTCCCATGCCCGACCGCGAGCAGCACCTCGTCATAGGCGCGGACCGACCCGTCGGCGGCGATGATCGTCCACTGTGTGCCGTCGGTCCGTGCCGCGCGCGCCTCCTGCGTCACGAGCCGAAGGCGCATGCCCACCGGGAGCCGCCGACGGACGCGTTCGAGCCCGTCGAACCAGATACCTGCCGACCAGGGCACGGGGCGGATAGCGCTCGCCCACCTCCCTTCCGGGAGCCCCCGACGCCCGCCTCCATTCCTGGAAGGACAACCGCTCGGCGGCGGGCACGGCGGAGTTGTCGCCCGACCACAGGTCGAGGCGGTCCGCGGCCAGGTTCATGCGCAGGTACTCGGGTTGGGAGGGGTCGTAGACCGGCCCCGCACCCGGCTCGTCGTGGGTCTCGTACGCGTCCACCTCGAGCGCCGCGCCCTCGCACGCGGCGTGATGGACGAGGCGCTCGAGCGCGAAGAGCCCTTTCGGGCCCAGCCCGAGGATTGCGATCCGGCGGGGAGGCGACGTCACCGTCAGACGGTGGCGGGGGCCGGAGGGCCGGCGACCAGCTGGGCGATCTCGTCCCCATCGGCTCCGAGCGCCTCAGAGACCCAGGCGTCGTCGTAAACGGTCTGCAGATATCCGGCGCCGCCGTCGGGGAAGATGAGCGCGCAGCGACTGTTCGGGGGGATGGCGGGCGCGACGAGCTCGAGGGCGGCAGCCACCCCGCCGGAGGAGCCGCCGGCGAAGACCGCCTCCCGGTGGATGAGGCGGCGGCAGCCGACCACGCAGTCCAGGTCCGAGACGCGCACCAGCACGTCGAATCCGACCGTCCGGGAGAGATCGGACTCGACCCCCGCCCCGAAGCCCGGAAGGCGTCGGGCGGCCCGCGTGCCGCCGAAGAGCACGCTGCCGATCGCATCCACGGCCACAACGCGAGTTGGGCGCCCGTGCCGGCGGAGGTAGTCGGTGCACCCGCGCAGGGTGCCCGCCGTGCTCGTCGCCACGAACAGGTAGTCCAGCTCCCCCCCGAGCGCCTCGTCGATCTCGCGCATCGTCCCGTCGGCGTGCGCCGCGGGGTTGGACTCGTTCGCGTACTGGTCCGGCCAGAACGCGCCGGGGGTCGTCGCGAGGAGCTCTTGGACGAGGGCGAGGCGGGCGCTGAGCAGGTCCCCGGTCACCGGGTCGGGCGCAGCGACGATGCGGACGTCGGCACCGAGGGCGCGCAGCGTCCGCACGTTCGTCTCGTGGGTGCGGCTGTCCACGACGCAGATGAGCGCAAGACCGTGATAGCGACAGGCTTGGGCCAGGCCGACGCCCATGTTCCCCGAGGTGGACTCGATGACGGTCGTGCCCGGTTCGACCGATCCGCGTTCGACGGCGTCGCTGATGATCCGCGCGGCCGGCCGGGCCTTGATGCTCGCGCCGGGGTTGCCCGACTCGAGCTTGGCCCAGACCCTCAGGTCCGTGTCCCTCAGGTAGCGCCGCAACTCGACGAGGGGCGTGTCGCCGATCGCCTCGAGGATCCCATCGGCGGGAGGCCGGCAGCGCCGGACGCCGGGTAGGGGGGGTGCGGAGGTCGATCTCACGCCGTTCTAATTTCCGTGCGCCGAACCCATCAAACGCCGGACCCACGAAGGGGGCGGGGAGCGCGTCCGGCGGGCCTGCGGGCCCGCCGGCTCGCGACCAGCGATGAGGCGGCCTGCGGTCACTCTTCCCTACGAGCGGCGCTCGGGCTCGCGCGTCTCGGGCGTCGGCCCCTCGGTGGTGTCGTGCTCCCGCTCGGGCTCGTCGTCCGCCCGGCGGGTCTCCGGAGTCGGGCCCTTGGTGAGGTCCTCCTCGGACGTGCGGTTCTTGTCATCGGACATGTGCTCAGCCTCCTCTGGTCGGATGGGGTCTAGGAGAGCCGCGGGATTCCCTCGCCGGCGAACCGCTGAAGCAGCTCCTTGGGGTCCAGGCCGAGCTCGCCGAGCACGCCCTGGTCGCGTTCGACGTTGACCTCGTCGGGAAGCTCCCGTTCGGCTCGGGAGGCCTTGTCGGCCTCACCTTGGCCCTGCAGCATCTCGACGATCTTGTCCTTCGTTATCCGCATGTCGAGCCTCCGTTCTCAGTCGCTGCGGATGTGGCCGCTGGGCGGCACCTCTCACCCGTCCCGGCGATCGCCTCCGGCAGCCTCGCGGGCGTCGCTCGCGGCCTCGGAGGCGGTCTCCTTGGCGGACTCGGCGACGGCCGTCCCGTGCTCGCGCGCGATCTCGCCCGCCTGCTCGCGGACGGCGCCGGCGAGCTCGCCCGCGGCCTCGCGGCCGTGCTCGATCGCGTCGCCGGCGACCTCCCCGGCGCGCTCCTTCAGCGCGTCCGCAACGGGGCCGATGCGCTCGTCCTCGATGCGGGTGCGGGGGAGCACGGAGCCGATCAGGACGCCCACCGCGATGGACGCGGCCGCCAGGCCGAGCGGGTTCTCCTGGGCCATACCCACGGCCTGACGCGCGCCCTGGCGGGCGTCGCCCGCGCTCGGGGCGGCCTCGCCGACCCGACGACCCGCGCCCGTGACGCGGTCCTTCACGGCGCCGACGCGATCGCGCGCGCGCGATGGCACGTCGGTCTTGTAGCCGAGCGCGCCGGCGGTCTCGCCCAGGCGCTCGCGCCCCTCCTCGATCTCCCGCCGCAGCTCGTCCGTGCGGTCGCTCATCGCAATCCCCCCTTGATCTCGATCTCCCCGTCGCGCCCGGCGCGCAGGCCCTGCCGCGCGGCGCGAACGTCCTCCTTCAACCCCTCCCGGGCCTGCGTCGGCGCCAGCGGCGCCGCGGCGCGAAGTCGCGCGCGCCCCAGCAGCGCGAGGGCCGCTCCGACGCCGGCCCACAGCACCGTCACGACAATCGCGGCGGCCGCGCCCGGCATGACCTCAGCGAGCGCCAGGATGAGGCACGCGGTGAGCGCGCCCAGCGCGCAGAGGGCGGCCACCGCCGCGCCGCCCAGCATCCCCGCTCCCGAGCCGGCGACCTTGGCCTTCTCGGCCAGCTCCGCCTTGGCGAGCTCGACCTCCATGCGGACGAGGCCGGTGGTCTCCTCGCCGAGCTTCTTGAACAGCTGGGCGAGGGACAGCTGGCGGGGGTCGGTCGCGTCCCATCCCTGGTGGACCGTCTCCATGCCTACCGCCCCCCGAGGCCGGCGGGTCGCGCCGGGTCCTCCACGCCCGCGCCCGCCGGCCGGGTGACGGCGTCCGGACCGCGGCCGCCGGCCACGCGCGAGTAACGGCGCGAGCTCGATGCCTTGAGCGTCCGCGCGGCGACGATGCCGATCGCCAAGCCGGCAGCGGCGATCGCCCACGGCTTGCGCCGGCCGAACTCCTCGACGTCGCTCAGGAGCGAGTCCCCGTCGGCATCGCGAAGGTACGACCCGGCGCGCTCGACCTGCTCGGCGGCGCGGTCCGCCACCCGTGCGGGCCCGTCCTTGCCCTGCTTGCGCAGCTCGTCTCCCACGCTCCTGATGTCGTCGGCGGTCCCGGCGGCACGCTCGCCGGCCTGCGTCGTGCGCCGGCCGACCTCGTCGCGCGCCCGAGCGCGGGCGGTCCCCATCAGATCGCCGACCCGCTCAGCCGCGCGCCCCGTGGGGACGCCGGCGGCCCCGGTCGCCTTCTCGACGGCGGTGGACGCCGCCTCCTTGATCTCCGTCGTCATCGGTCTCCTCCGTGGCGGAACGGTGTTGGGTCGACGGTGTTCCCGAGACTGAGATCTCAAAACGGCACGAATTGGGAATCGGAGGCGAAATGGGTCAGGTCCTGCCGCTATCGTGTGCCACTTGCGTCACGTCGAGCGACAAAGCGCCACACGCGCGTCACGGTTCCCGGCATGCCACAGGCCGGGTCGGACGTGAGCCGTGGCTGATCGCGCCGCCCCCGGGGTCTCGGGCCGCGCCGATGCGCTCCGCAACCGCGAGCGCATCCTCGACGCCGCAGAGCATCTGCTGCGGCAGTCGCCGTCCGCGACCCTCGCGGACATCGCGGCGGCGGCCGGAGTGTCGCGATCCACCGTCTACCGCCATTTCCGCGACCGGAGCCAGATGATCGCGGCACGCGCGGCGCGACCTCGGATGCCGCCCTCCGACGAGACGCCCAACCCCCTGCCTCCGGGGCACCTGGGGCGCGAGCGGCCCGTCGTCCTCGACGCCATCCAGGTCTTCGACGTCGTCCCCCCCGCGCTGCTGCCGGAGCAGCTGGTGGCCGAGGCGCAGCGCCTCGCCGGCGTCCCGGTCGCCCTCTACGTGCTCGACATCGATGGGACCCATCTGCTGCGCATCGCCGGACCGCGGCGGCTTCCTGATCAGATCGAGACGCCGCTCGCCGTCGGCCCCGAGCTCGACGGGGATGGTCTCTCAGATCTCCGCAAGCACCTGGGACAGTATCCGGGTACGCAGACCTTCCCCCTGTGGCTTCGGGGGCGCGCGATCGGCGTGATGATCGCATTCGGCCGCCCGCTGCAGCCGTTGTTGGAGATGGCCCGCCAGGCCGCCGCCGCGGTCACCCTCGCCGATCGGTACACCGATGCCTTCGCCGCGGCCCAGCGGCGCAAGCGGCCGACGGCCGCGGCCGAGATCCAGCAGAGCCTGCTTCCGCCCCGGATCTCGCGGATCACAGGGGGCGAGGTGGCCGGAAACATCCTTCCCAGCTACGAGGTGGCCGGCGACTGGTTCGACGTCATCGAGAACGTTGACGGCGTGTGGATCACCCTGGCCGATGGTCTCGGCGGCTCGACGCCCGCGGCGGCGAGCAGCGCCGTGGCCTTGGGGGCGCTCCGGGCCAGCCGGCGCAGCGGCGCCGACATCAAGGAGGCCCTCCTGGTGATGCACCAGACGCTCCGCGAGATGCCTGGACCTCGCGCCGAGATGACCGCCGCGGCGGCGCGCTGGGACACCAGCACATCCGAGGTGAGGATCGCCAACTGCGGTCACGTCGCTCCGGTCATCCTCCGCGCCAACGGAGACGTCGAGCGCCTTCGGTTCCCGAGGGGCCGCGGTCTCGGAGGCCGGCCCAGACCGAGGCCGATCGAGAGAGCCTCGTCCCTGGATTCAGGCGATCGCCTGCTCATGGTCTCGGACGGCGTGGTGAATTCGGGCGAAGGGCAAGCCGGCCTCGGGATCGAGGGAGTGATCGATGCGGCCCTCCGCTCCGAACGCCAGAGCGCCGCCGACACCGTGCGCGAGGTGCACAAGGCCGTGCTCGACGCCAGCGGCGGTGAGCTCCAGGACGACGCGACGGTCGTCTGCCTGTCGGTTGGCTGAAGCGCCCGCCGGCTGGAGGGGGAACCGTGGGCGGTCGGGTCACGGCTGCGGGTGGGCCACCGCCCCGTCAGCCGCGAGCCTTTCCCGGACGACGCCGATCGAGAGCTCCTGTCCGCCGGCGTAGTGCGCCAGGAGGGGTCGCATCAGTGTCTGGAGGTCGGCACCGGGAGGCCTTCGGGGGTCCTCGCAGCCGAGGACACTGGCCACGTCTCGACCCATACGTTGACCCTCTTGCGCGGCGGGCCTGCCGGCCCAATCGTCAAGAACGACGAAAGCCCGCCGGACAAGCGGGCCTTAGGGAGGTGGGCCGTGAAGGATTCGAACCTTCGACCTTGGGATCAAGAGTAGGCGAGGGCGCGCTGCACTTCGTCGTTGATGTCGCGGTCTGGGAACGGCTTGACGGGAGCGGGGCGGAGGGCCACTGTGAAGGAGCGAGCGCGAGCACAGTTGGTCCGGAGTCGCTCAAGCACTCGCCGCACCGGATCGGAAACGTGAACCGGATGCACCGTCGTCCGCAGGTCAGCCGCTCCAATGCCGTCACTCGCCGGGCGAGACGCCCGGGAATCGTGACGGAGGCGCCGCACGGCGCGTCGCGGCTCATCGAGGCGGGCGCTCGAGAGGACGTCCGCTCGCTACCGGTCCCGAGGGGCGCCGCGGAACGGCGCGCGCACGATGGTCGACCACGCGGCCAGACGACCAGCGCCCGCACGGGCGCCGCAGCCGCAGGGCGGTGACGCCTTTGGATGTGGCGACAAGAGGACGGTTCCTCCCCTGACCCCAGCGGCTCGGGGCCGTCCGCGAACCCCACCCAATCAGGTGCCCGCGCAGGCGCCCGGACACGAGGCCGCCAGAGCGCGGGGCACCGAACCAGGTGTGCCTGAGGGTCGTCGGTGATGGTTCGGACCGGCGGCCCTTGACAGCCCACCTCCTGCCCCGCAGAGCGACCCCCGGGGCCCTCAGGAGGTCAAAGCGATGCTGATGCAGTTCGATTCGTTCCGCGGCGAGCTTGACCGGTTGGCCGAGCAGATCATGTCGGGCGCGCGGCCGCCGCGGCCGTGTCCGATGGACGCCTACCGGCGCGGCGACGAGTTCGTGGTTGCCTTCGACCTGCCGGGCGTGGACCCCGGGACCATCGACCTCACCGTGGAGCAGAACATCCTGACGATCAAGGCAGAGCGGCGTTTCGAGGGCAGAGAGGGCGATCAGGTGATCGCCGCCGAGCGCCCGCACGGCGCGTTCACCCGCCAGCTGTTCCTGGGCGACACGCTCGACGCCGAGCGCCTCGAGGCCACCTACGCGGCCGGGGTGCTGACGCTGCACATCCCGGTGGCTGAGGCGGCCAAGCCCCGCAAGGTGCCGATCGCCGCAGGCACCGACGTGCGGACGATCGAGGCTCAGACCACCCCGGCCAAGAGCTAGACGCCGGGCAGGGCGGCCACCGTCGTCCTGTCCTCGCCGAAGGTGAACGCGGAGTCGAGGCCGGCGTATCCCAGAAGGCGGCGCATGCGGGGGCTCGACCCGACCAGACCGAAGCGTCGGCCCGCCCGGTGCGTTCGGTTCCGCAGGCTCACGAGAGCGCAGATGCCGGCGGAGTCGAGCAGCCGGACGTCTGCGAGGTTGACCAGCAACCGATCCGAAGCGGGGTCGAAGAACTCGATCTGGCGGACGAAGCGCGGGACCGTGTAGATGTCGAGGTTGCCCGACAGGCGGAATAGGATCGAGTCCCGGCGCCGGCGACAGACGACCGACAGCTTCGAGGGGCTCCCGAGCGCCTGGCGGGGCCCTTGCACGGCGACGGTGTCGAGGTCCGGCCGGGACTCTTCGGGAAGCGGCGATTCGTGCCGCTCCGGCAGGAGGAGGGTTGCGGATGGCATGAGCGCCTCCGTTCTACCGGCCGGTGCCGGGCGAGGCGACGGGAGGGGGCTGGGCTGGCATCAGTCCCCTCGGGTGCCGTCCGGACCGTTGCCCGGAGGGCGAAACCCCTCGTCAATGCGCACACCCTACTCCCGTCCCGCACGCCGCGGGGGACAAACACCCGGACGGTGACCGCCGGCTTTCGATGCGCGCCTCGGCGAACAGCCATGGTGATCCCACCGCGGAGGGGGGCGCGCGCGCCAGTTTTTCGCGCGCCAGTTGGGGCGCGTCCGTGACGACCCGTCGCGACCCGTTCGTTTGCACGGCGTGAGCAGCAGGGGTCAGACTGGGTGCGGATGACGACCCTCCCCCGGACCTGATCTGAGATGACCGAGCCCAGCCTGCGCGATCGAGTCATGTCGGAGACTCAGGACGAGCTCAACGCCTTTGGGCGCGCCTTGGCGGACGCGGGAATCCGACTGCCGCCCGAGGCCACTCGTGCCCTGGGGAGCCTCTTGATCGCGGCGGTCAACGCCGGCGTCCGCGTGGCGGCGGCGGAGACTGCGAGGGGCGTGGAGGCGGCGCTGCAGGAGGAGGGCATCGAGCGCCACTTCCTCGTGCAGTTCGATGAGTTCGAGTGACGCGGGCCTGCCCGTCGAGGCTGGGCGGCCGACGAGCTCTGCGCGAGCTCGCCCGCCTGGGCGCGTGACCTGCGCAGGCCCTCGCTCGGGCGACGGAAGGGGCGTTCGCCTGGGCTGACCTCGACCGGCCGCAGTGGATGACCGTCAAGGCTGCCCGCCGGACTCCTGATCCGTCCAGCTACCCGCTGGCCACCAGCCTGACGCGCCACGCTGGCCGGTAGCCCGCTAGCGCCTGAACCTGCTGGCAGGCGAAGCGGCGTGCGCCGGTCGCGTCGCTCGCCCAGACCTCGTGCTCGTGAACGTCGCAACGGACGAAGCGGTCCTCGCGCGCCTCCCAGGCGGCGAAGGTCACGGTGTACAGGCGAGTGCCGGGGGCGTTCGGGGTGAGGGGGCGCAAGAGCCCGAGCGACCAGCGCGGCTGCCCGCAGGCCCGGGTCGCGAGGGCCGCCTGGGCCTTCTCCCGCGCCCGGGTGACGTCCGGAGCCTGGAAGCGGGCGCGACCCATCACCCGCCGCCGCCCGCTTCCGGGCGGGCGGCGAAGCAGGGTGACCTCCCAAGACGGCAGCCGGGAGCTCATGCTCCGCCGGCCAGTCGGCTCGTTTGCACGTCGGCGCTCAATCGCTCGATCGTGGGCACCTCTGCTTGGCGGGCGGAGAGGAGGACCTCGGCGAGCTGGTCCAGCAGCGCTGGCCGCTGGCCCTGGAGCAGACGGATCGTGCGATCGAGGACGTTGACCGCGGCGAGCCCGTGCTCGAGCAGCCACGCCGTGCTCTGCGCCCGAGCCATCCGCAACTCGATCCCGGCGACGTCGGCCGCTGCGTCACGCAGGATCGCCTCCTGGATCATCAGCAGGCCGCAGGGCGGAGGCGGGGCGAGCGTGACCTGCGTGGTGGGCGGTGGCACTCCAGGCCGCACGATGGGGTGGTCAGCGAGGGCCGGCATCACCCGCTCCGACCGGGTCGCTTCGTCGTGTCCGCCAGCGCAACTCGAAGCGCCGCCAGGTTCTCCCCGAACACGAAGGCCGGGCGCAGGCCCGTCACCCAGAACAAGCGAGCAAGGTCATGCTGCGGGCAGACCAGACCCAGCCGACCGCCGTTCCGATGGACCTCGTTTCGCAGGCTTACGAGCCCGCCGAGCCCCGCGGAGTCGAGCAGGCGCACCCCGGCGAGATCGATCACGAGCTGGACCTCCGCCGGGTCGTAGCGCCTCACGTGCTCTCGGAACGCCGGGCTCGTGTAGACGTCGAGCTCGCCCTGCAAGCCGACGAGGACCAGGTCCTCGAATGTCTCGCAGGTAATGCGGAGCGCCGAGGGCGGCTTCCCGGTCGCCTCCTCGACGGACCCTGCGGGCGGCGCCCCGGCGCGGCCTGGGAGCGGGGACGCCTGCAGAGCATGGGACGCGAGCGGGCCGTCCCGGCTCCGCTCGGGCAATCGGTCGGTGGTCACGAGGCCCCGCTTCTGCCGGCCATGAGGCGTGCCGATCGAGAAACGGGAGGAGGCTGGCTGACCTTGATCTCCTCGGGCCCCGCCCAAACCCAAATCGGTGCGGGTCGGGAAACTCGAACGCCTCTGTCACGGTACACCCTTTCGCCACGGGACGGGGCGCTTCGCGGATCGCGCTCCGGGACAGTGGTGCAGGAGCGGCGGCCGGTTGAGGAGGGCCGGCCACCGCCAGCTCCGAACCCGTTGGTCCACGCCAATGAGCCGATGGAAGGAGCATCCAGACCACTGAGGCCCCGGGGAGCGCCGCGCGGTGCAGGGGCTGGGCTCGCTCCTAGGCGCCCGGGGCCTCGCGGGCACGATCGAACTTCTCGCTCGGCTCGTAGGCCCCGCCCGGCACACCGCCGACGCACAGGTACCGCAGCCCCTCGGCTCCGACCCGCACCTTCCGCCGCGTGCCCGGAGGGATGGCGACCAGGGTCTCGGGCCCAAACTCGAGCGACTCGCCGTCAACCTCGATCCACCCGAAGCCACCCAGCCCGACATAGAGCTCCTCTTGCCCGCTCCCGGCCTCGTCGTGCTCGGGCGGGCCGTCGTCGCCGGGCCGGAAGTCGAAGAGCTGGACGCCGAAGCCGGTGATGCCCATGTCGTGGCGGACAAGCGCGACGCGTCCCCCGAACGTCCGCCTGAGCTCCGCGACGGTCCTTCGCGTGTGCGCCATCGTCCCCCTCCTCGTGACCGCCGTCCCGGCTGGAGCGGGCATCATCGCGTACGGACGCGGCGCAGCGGGCTCGAGGGTTCATGGACATCGCAACTCGACCATGGCTCAGGCGCCCTCGCCCGGGAACGAGAAAACCCCGCCTGAGCGGGGCTTTCGTGATGGGCCGTGAAGGATTCGAACCTTCGACCTTGGGATTAAGAGTCCCCTGCTCTACCAACTAAGCTAACGGCCCGCGCGGAGGCTAGCAAAGGCCCCCCGGGGGCGGAACCCGGGCGTTCGGCTAGCCGCCCGCGGCCGTCGTCGCGCCCCCGCCCGAGAGCTGGTTGAGCCGGTCGCGCACGGCCTGGGCGTTGGGGTCGTCGGGCTCCAGGCGCAGGAACGCCTCGTACGACAGCCGCGCCAGGGCGGTGCGGCCGGCCTCCTCTGCCTGCTGGCCCAGCTGCAGGAACGCGTCGGCGTCCTGGGGGTTCCGCGCCGTGTACTCCTGGAGGGCGGCGACGGCGGCGGCATCGTTTCCGGCCTGCTGGTTGAGGGACGCGAGGGTCAGCGCCCGGCCGAGGTCGTTGGGATCGAGGGTGGCCGCCCGCGCGGCGGCGTCGATCGCCTCGGGGAACTGCCCCTTGGCGGCGTAGGCGGAGGCCAGCTCCTCGTAGGCGTCGGGGTCGCGCGGCTGGGCCTCCACGCGCGACCGCGCGTCGGCGAGGATCTGGTCCTCGGCCGACTGGCCTCCCCCGAACAGGACGAGGCCGAGCACCACGAAGATCACGCCCGCGAAGGCGATCGAGGTGAGGATCGCCACGACCTGGACGGTGCGGCGGGTCCGCTTCTGGTCGAGGAGCACGGGCTTCTGAAGCTACCAGAGCCGCTCGCGCGCCTCGGCGGCCCGGGCATCGACCGCCTCGGCGTCGGCCGCGGCCGGCCGGCCGCGGCTCACCACCACCTCGCCCGACGCCACGACGAGCTCGACGCGGGTTCGCGCGTCGAGGGCCGCGCGGTGGGGGTCGCCGGTCGCGCCGGCGGGCCGCAGCGCCACCATGTCGGCCCGGGCGCCGGGCGCCAGGTGGCCCGCCTCGGCCGCCAGTCCCAGGGCCTCCGCGCCCCCGAGCGTCGCCATCCGGAGCAGCTCCCGCGCGTCCGGCGGCTCGGGGTGGGCGCCCCCGCACGCGCGGGCCTCGGCGCGCACGTCGTAGTCGCCGCCGCTCGCCGGGCTGTCGGTGCCGAGGGCGACGGTCACGCCGCCGCGGCGCAGGGCCGACAGCGGCGCGGGCCCGGTCCGAAGGTAGGCGTTGGAGCGCGGGCAGTGCGCGACGGCGACGCCCGCGGCGCGCAGCGCCTGGGGGTCGCGGTCGTCCAGCCGCACGCAGTGCGCGGCCACCATCCCGCCGCGCAGTCCCCCGGCGCGGCCGAGCCTGGCCACGATGGTCTCACCGTCGGCGCCGTCCCAGCGCCCGGGCGCGAACCCGTACGCGGCGAAGGCGTCGGCGAGCGGTCCCTCGCCGCGCGCGACGACCCGCTCCTCGTCCTCCGACTCTGCCAGGTGGGTGGCCCAGGGCCGCTCATCGAGGCCGCCGTCCGCCAGCAGCGCCCGCCAGAAGGCGGGCCCGACCGAATAGGGGGCGTGTGGCGACACGCCGGCGCGGACGCCGGCGCCGGCGGCGCCGTCGAGCGCCGCCACCCGGGCCGCGACCGCCGCCGCCGCCCGGCGGGCGGCCTCGCCCTCCGGGGTGCCGACGGCCTCGAGGTGCACGGCGCCGCGCAGGCCGAGCTCGGCCATGGCGCCCGCCCCGGCGCCGGTGGGCCCCGAGTCGGCCAGGGTCGTCGTCCCCGCCCGCAGCGCCCGGAGGGCGCCGTGGCGCGCGGCGATGCGATGGTCCTCGGGCCCCATCCGGGCCCGCAGCGGCAGGAAGCGGCCGAGCCAGTCGCCGAAGCCGGCGGCCGGGAGCACCCCCTCCAGCAGGCTCCACTCCAGGTGACAGTGGGCGTCGACGAACCCCGGCACCAGGATGGCGTCGCCCAGGTCGGTCACGGGCGCGCCGGGGACGCGGGCGGCCAGGGCCGCCGCCGGCCCCACGTCGAGGATGCGGTCGCCGGCGCAGGCCACCGCGCCCTCCGGCACGGGAGGCGCCGCGACAGGGATCACCCAGGCGGCCCGCCAGACGCGGACGGCCCCGTGCTCAGCCGCTCTTGCCGTCGTCCTTCTTGGGCCCGCTGATGGCCTCGCCCTCGGTGTCCTTGTCGCCGGTGATCCCGGACTTGAACTCGCGGGCGCTGGAGCCCAGGCTGCGGCCCAGTTCCGGCAAGCGCTTCGCCCCGAAGATCACGAGCAGGATGAGCAGAACGATGACCAGCTCGAGCGGCCCGATGCCGAACGGCACGACGGCCTCCTTGAAGGGGTGCGACCGGGGTCGCTGCCACACCGGAGGGTAGCATGGCCCGGTGGCGCCGCTCAGTCCCCGACGGTCCAACGTCGCCGAGCGCCTCGATCTGATCGCCGCGGCGTGGGGAGGGCTGATCGCCTCGATCGGCCTCATGGCGGGCTCCGGCCGCGACTGGCCCGCGCGGCTGACGGCCGCGGCGTTGTCGTTCGCCCTCGGGGGCTTCCTTGCCGGCGTGCGGGCGGCGGCCCGGCGCCCGTTCCACGCCTTCGCCGCCTGGGCGGCCGCCTACGTCATCCACGCCTGCTTCGTCCTCCTCGCGCGGGTCATCGAGGAGCTCGGCGGCCCCGAGGCCCCCGACCTGGTCGCCGGCGGCGCGCGCGACTGGGCGATCGCCGCCGCCTGGGCCCTCGGCTTCGCCCTCCTCGGCGGCCTCGTCGCCAACTCGTGGCTGCGGCCGGCCGGGCGCTAGCGGGTCGCCCACACGAGGTTGTGAACGGCTGAGGCTAGGCCGGCTGGTCGAACTCGCGGTGGAAGGCGCTGGCCGTGGGGCCGCTCTGGCCCTGGTACTTGCCCCGGTAGGGGGCGTCGACCGGGGTCGTCATCTGGAGGAACGAGATCTGGCCGATCGCCATGCCCGGGTGGATCGAGATGGGCAGCTTGGCGACGTTCGACAGCTCCAGGGTGATCGTGCCGTCGAAGCCGGGGTCGACGTAGCCGGCCGTCGAGTGGATGAGCAGCCCCAGACGGCCGAGGCTGGACTTGCCCTCCAGGCGGGCGACGAGGTCGTCGGGCAGGGCGACGCGCTCGAGCGTCGAGCCGAGCACGAACTCTCCCGGGTGGAGGATGAAGCGGTCGCCCTCCGCGACCTCGACCACCTCGGTGAGGTCGTCGGTCGGCTCGCGCACGTCGATGAACGGGCGGCGGTTGTTGTGGAAGACGCGGAACTGGTGGGCGACGCGCACGTCCACCGACGAGGGCTGCAGCAGGCGCTCGTCGAAGGGCTCGATCACCAGGCGACCGGAGGCGAGCTGCTCCCGGATCGTGCGATCGGACAGGACCACGGTCGGCGAGTGTAGTGGGTGTGTTGGTACCGTGGGGCCAATGGTCGGCGAGCGCGCGTTCCGGGTGGAGTCGGGTCCCGAGGGCCCGTCCCCCGAGGAGGTCGCCGCGGCCCGCGCGGCCGGCCACGTGCCCGACGTCCTGCTCGACGGGCGCCTCATCGGCGACGGGCCGCTCGACGCCCTGGAGACGGTCAACGTGTCGCCCGCCGAGCTTGCCCAGCTCTGCCGGCGGCGCCGGCTGCCGCGGTGGGTCGCGGCCAAGAACCCGCTCTCCGGCGGTTTCGTCCAGACCAAGGCGCTGATGCGCTCGGCCGAGCTGGTGACCGTCTGCGAGGAGGCCGCCTGCCCGAACATCGGCCGCTGCTGGGCGCGCGGCACGGCCACCTTCATGATCGCGGGAAGCCTGTGCACGCGCGGCTGCCGCTTCTGCAACGTGACGACGGCCCGCCCCCTGGGGCCGCCCGACCCCGGCGAGCCCGAGCGGGTCGCCGAGGCCGCCGCGCAGATGGGGCTGCGCTTCGTCGTGGTGACGGCCGTCGCGCGCGACGACCTGCCCGACGGCGGGGCCGCGCACTTCGCCGAGACCATCGCGGCGCTGCGCGACCGGCTGCCCGAGGCCCGCGTCGAGGTGCTCATCCCCGACCTGCGCGGCGGCTGGGAGGCGCTCGAGACCATCATCGCGGCCGCGCCCGACGTCCTGAACCACAACACCGAGACGGTCCCGCGGCTCTACTCGCGGGTGCGGCCGGGGGCGCGCTACGAGCGCACGCTCGAGCTGCTCGCGCGCTCGGCCGCGGCGGGCCTGACCACCAAGAGCGGCATCATGGTCGGCCTCGGCGAGGGCCTGTCCGAGGTCGCGGCGGTCCTCTCCGACCTGGCCTCCGTCGGCTGCGGCCTGGTGACCGTGGGCCAGTACCTGCGCCCGTCGGCGGCCCACCTGCCGGTCGCGCGCTACTACGCGCCGGCCGAGTACCCGGCGATCGCCGAGACCGGCCGCGAGCTGGGGCTGGCGCACGTCGAGGCGGGCCCGCTGGTGCGCTCGTCATTCGAGGCCGACCGGGTGGCCGAGGCCGCGTTCGCCGCGGCCTGACGCCGGCGCTCAAGTCCGCCCCGCGCCGGCCGATACCAGGTCGGGTGAGGGGGTATCGGACAAAGAAGATCTCGCTTCCGGGGGGACGGGTGATCGAGATCGTGTACTTCGCCGAGCCGGGCGACGACGTCGCGGATGCCGCCGCGGCCGTCGTGCGCCGCGCGGTGGAGGAGGACGCCGCCGCGGTCGCCGTCCCGGCCACCGAGGGCCCCGCGCCGCTCCACGTCTGCCCCTCGTGCGCCAGCGACCTGGTCTACCCCGTCTCGTGGGAGGAGTCGTCCGGCGCCTCCTGGGAGCTGGAGCGCCGCTGCCCCAACTGCGAGTGGCGGCACGTCGGCGAGTTCGGCGACGAGGAGCTGACGAGCTTCGACGAGGCCCTCAACGAGGGCACCGAGGCCCTCCTGCTGTCGCTGCGCGACACGACCCGCGCCAACATGGAGGCCTCGGTCGAGCGCATGATCGACGCGATCAAGCTCGACCTGATCGAGCCGATGGACTTCTAGGACCCGTCCCTCGGTCGGTGAGCCCGGGCGGCGGAGCAGACCGGGCCGGAGCGGACGCGGAGCGGGTGGGACGCCGGTGGCGCGGGCACCTCGGGCGCGACGTACGATCTCGCGTGTGATCCGCGGCGAGCACATGTCGGCCGGGCACCTCAGGCGGCCTGCGCTGCACGCTGCCGACGGCCACGACCTGATCCGCGTGCACGGCGCGCGCGTGAACAACCTCAAGGACGTCAGCCTCGAGATCCCGAAGCGCCGGCTGACGGTGTTCACCGGCGTCTCCGGCTCGGGCAAGAGCTCGCTGGTGTTCGGCACGATCGCCGCGGAGTCGCAGCGGCTGATCAACGAGACCTACAGCGCCTTCGTGCAGGGCTTCATGCCGGCGCTGGCGCGGCCCGAGAGGAGTGCGAGGGGAAGCGGTTCGAGGCGTCGGTGCTGGACCACCACTTCGGCGGCCGCGACATCAGCGAGGTGCTCGCGATGTCGGTGACCGAGGCGGGGGAGTTCTTCGGCGCCGGCGAGGCGCGCACGCCGGCCGCGCACGCCATCCTCGCCCGGCTCGCCGACGTCGGGCTCGGCTACCTCAGCCTCGGCCAGCCGCTCACCACGCTGTCCAGCGGCGAGCGGCAGCGGCTCAAGCTGGCCACCCGCATGGCCGAGAAGGGCGGCGTCTACGTCCTCGACGAGCCGACCACCGGCCTGCACCTCGCCGACGTCGAGCAGCTGCTCGGCCTGCTCGACCGGCTCGTCAACTCCGGCAAGTCGGCCATCGTCATCGAGCACCACCAGTCGGTCATGGCGCACGCCGACTGGATCATCGACCTCGGCCCCGGCGCCGGCTACGACGGCGGCCGGATCGTCTTCGAGGGCACACCCGCCGACCTCGCGCCGCCCGCTCGACTCTCACCGGCGAGCACCTCGCGGCGTACGTCGGCACCTGACCGAGGCCGCGCGGGTAGCCTGGGACGATGGCGTCCTGGGCCGAATTCGCCGCCGATCAGCCCGAGCTGAGCGTGCGGGTGCGCGAGCGGCTGGACGCCGGCGCGCACAAGACGCTGGCCACGATCCGGGCGGGCGGGGCGCCGCGGATCTCGGGGAACGAGGCCTGGATCGCCGGCGACGACCTGTGGTTCGGCTGCATGTGGGGCGCCGCGCGGGCCCGCGACCTGCGCCGCGACCCGCGCTTCGCCCTGCACAGCGCCTCGGCCGACCCGCCCGACTGGCCCGGCGACGCCTCGCTCTCGGGGCGGGCCGAGGAGGTCGAGGATCCGGAGCGCGTCGCGGTGGCGGTCGCGCCGCTCGACCAGGCGCCCGAGGGCCGCTGGCACCTGTTCCGCGCCGACCTCACCGAGGTCGTCCTGGTGGCGCTCGGCGAAGGCGCCCTGCAGCTCGACGTCTGGCGCCCCGGGCAGCCGGTGCGCCGCCTGCGCCGCTCCTGACTATCGGGGCGGCTCGCCCTCGTAGGGGAGGCCCTCGGCGGCCCAGGCGATGATGCCGCCCTCCACGTTGGCCACCTCGCCGTGCTCGCCCGCCGCGGTGAGGTAGTCGGCCACCTGGCCGCTGCGGGCGCCGCTGCGGCAGATGATCGCCAGCGGCCGGTCGCCGGGCAGCTCGTCGAGGCGGGCCAGGAACTCGCTCATCGGGATGAGCGGGACCCCGTCGATGCGGGTGGCGTCGTGCTCGTCCTGCTCGCGGCAGTCAACGATCGCCAGGTCGCCTGCCCGCCAGGCGGAGTGGGCCTGCGCGACCGACAGCTCGGACATCAGAAGGCCCGCACCGAGCGGTAGAGGGTGTCGCGCTGCACCGCGCGCCGGCCGGTGGCCTCGATCGCCCGCACCATCCGCTCGGTGTCCAGGCGGAAGGCGGTCCCGGCGGCCCGGACGACGTTCTCCTCGATCATGATCGATCCCATGTCGTCGCAGCCGAACTCCAGCGCGAGCTGGCCGACGCGCAGCCCCTGGGTGACCCACGACGACTGGAAGTGGGGGAAGTTGTCGAGGTAGAGCCGGCTCACGGCGAGCATCATCAGGTAGTCGGCGGCGGTGGTGTGGGCGTGGTCGTCGCCGCGCACGCTGCCGCCGCCGGCCTGGTAGCTCCAGCAGACGAAGGCGCGGAAGCCGCCGGTCTCGTCCTGCACCTCGCGCAGGCGGCGCAGGTGCTCGACCCGGTCCTCGATCGTGTCAACCGTCCCGTACATCATCGTGGCCGTGGTCGACATGCCCGCGCGGTGGGCGGCGCGCATCACGTCGAGCCACTCGTCCGTGGTCGTCTTCCGCGGCGCGATCACCTGGCGCACGCGGTCGACCAGGATCTCGGCTCCCCCTCCCGGCAGCGAGTCATGCCCCGCCGCGCGCAGCCGCGCCATCGTCTCGTCCAGGCCGAGCCGCGAGACGTGGGCGACGTGCAGCACCTCGGAGGGCGACAGGGCGTGGAGGTGGATCGGGTAGCGCGCCTTGATGTCCGAGAAGAGGTCCTCGTACCACTCGATGCGCAGGTTGGGGTGGTGGCCGCCCTGCAGCAGCAGCGCCGTGCCGCCCAGGTCGAGGGTCTCCTCGATCTTGCGGAAGATCACCTGCTTCGGCAGGACGTAGCCCTCGGGGTCCATCGGCGGCCGGTAGAAGGCGCAGAAGTCGCAGTCGGTGATGCAGAAGTTCGTGTAGTTCACGTTCCGGTCGACCACGAAGGTGACGACGTCCGGGTCGTTCCGGGCCTCGCGGGCGCGCGCGGCGGCCTCGCCCACGGCGACCAGGTCGCGGGAGGCGAGGAGCTCCAGGGCCTCTCCGTCGGAGAGCCGCTCGCCGGTGCGCGCCGGTGGAGCGATCGTCGTCACGGAGCCGATCCTACGCCGCCAGCCGTGGGACGACCGCGAGCTCGCCGCTCTCGCGGGCGAGGCGCAGGAAGGTCTCGAGGCCGGTGCGCTCGGCCGGGCCGAACTCGTAGCGCAGCCGGGTGAGGTACCCGCGGATGAAGTCGGCCGGGAATGGGAACCGCGCCGCCGCGGCCGTCACCACGGCCTCCGGGTCGGCCAGGTGGGCGGCGCGGGCGCCGCGCAGAAGGTCGGCCAGGTCGGCCAGGGCGTCGGCGCGGTCGCGCGCGGCGTCGGCCCGGGCGGCCCAGACCGCGAACACCATCGGCCGGCCGGTGCGCTCGCGCCAGAGGGCCCCGAGGTCGGTGCGGTGGGCCCCGGTGCCGGCCCGCAGCCCCGCCAGTGCCTCGTCGCCGATCAACAGGACGCCGTCGACGCGCGCGAGCGCCGCCTCGGGGGCCTCGGCCAGCGGCTCGAAGGGGGCGCCCGGGCCCAGCAGGATGCGCAGCAGCGCCACCGAGGTGGCGCTGTGGGGGGTCACGGCGACGGAGCGGACCTCCTCGAACGGCACGCGCGAGAAGAGCTGGATGGAGTCGACCGCCCCGTCGGCGGTGATCGACGCCACGGGCATCAGCGACAGCTCCCCGGCGTGCCGGGCGTAGGCGATCGACGACACGGCCGACACGTCCAGGTCCCCCTCCAGCAGCGCGCGGTTGAGCGCGGTGGGGACGCCGTCGGTGAACGACAGCATCGGCCGCGCGGCGCGCTCCAGCCCGTGGTAGATGGGGTACATGTTGAGGGCGGAGATGCGCCCCACGCGGAGCGGCCTCAGCGCGCCACCGCCTCCGCGCCCACCGCCGCCGCGAGGTGGGCCGGGTCGGCGGGGTCGGCGGCCGGGATGCGCCACCCGGTGGCGCCGAACGCGACCGCGATCTGGCAGGCGGCCGGCCCCAGCCGCCGCCAGTGGGGCCGAACCGCGACGCCGTCGGGCATGGCCATGCGGCACGCCGCGATGACCGTCAGGTCCTCGACCCCCCAGGAGCCGGGGCGGTCGGGGGTGCCGTCGTCGGGCACCGGGCAGACGGCCCGCAGCATCCCCGTGCCGTGGGCGAGGCCGGCGAGGGCCGCGATGCGCTCGGCCACGCGGCGCGGGTCGTGTCCCGCGCCGTAGGCGACCGCCGCCTCGCTTGGCCGGCCCGCCCTGTGGGCGGCCGCGTGCTCGGCCACGGGCCGCTCCGCGTCGCCGTCAACCAGCCAGCCCTCGGGCGCGTCGCCGCGCTCGACCGACACCTCCCCCCCGGCGGCGATCCCGGCGGCGCGGGCCGCGGCCAGCGGGTCGCGGGCGGCCAGGACGGCGGCGAGCCGCTCGACGTCGGCGCTCACGAGAACCGGTCCACCACGCCGTCCGCGATCTCGAGCAGGGCGGCCACGTCGGCCCCGTCGGCCGGGCCCTCCTGGATGGCGGCCCGCGCCGCCGCGACGAAGGCGAGCGCCCGCTGGCGGGCGATCTCGACGGCCGGATGGGCGGCGAGGCGGTCGCAGAGCTGCTCGAGGCCCGGGCCCTCGCAGGCGTCGGCGACGTGTGGCCGCAGCCCCGGCTCGAGCTGAAGGGCGATGATCACCGGCAGGGTCACCGTGCCGTCGCAGAGGTCCGTGCCGCGGCGCTTGCCGGTGCTGGCCGGGGCGCCGGCCAGGTCGAGGATGTCGTCGAAGATCTGGAACGCCATGCCGACGTTCTCCCCGAACGCGGCCAGGCGCGCCGTCGCGGCGGGGCCGGCGCCCCCGATGAGCGCCCCCAGGCGGCAGGCCACCGCGAAGAGCGCCGCCGTCTTGCGCCGGCAGCGCGACAGGTAGGCCTCCTCGGTGAGGTCCAGGTCGAAGGCGGCCCGCTGCTGGTCCATCTCGCCCTGCGAGAGGTCGAGCGCGGCGCCGGCCAGTGCCTGGACGGCCTCGGCCGAGCGTGTGCGGGTCAGCTCCGCGAAGGCGCGAGCGAACAGGAAGTCGCCGGTGCTGACCGCGCGGTCGGCGCCCAGCTGGCGCGCCACGGTCGGTCGCCCGCGCCGCATGGTCGCGCCGTCGAGGAGGTCGTCGTGCACCAGCGTCGCCATGTGCACCAGCTCGACGGCGGAGGCGGCCGAGAGCAGGTGCTCGAGCACGGCGGGGTCGTCGAGCGCCGGCCGCGGGGCGGCGCAGAACACCAGCAGCGGGCGCACGCGCTTGCCGCCCGCGGCGAGCGTGTCGGCGGCCGGCCCGCCGACCTCGGGAGCGTGGCCGCCGACCGCGCGCTGGAGCCGCTCCTCGCACAGCTCCAGCACCGGCACGAGCGGCCGCACCACCGCCGGGATCGGAGCCGTGCTCGTCATCGCACGCGGCCGTGGTGGAGCGCCACGATGCCGCCCGCCAGGGGCCGCCAGCGCACGTCGCGCAGGCCCGCGGCGGCCATGCGCGCCGCGAGCTCCGGCGGCTCCGGGAACCGGCGCACCGAGGCCGGCAGGTAGGCGTAGGCGGCGGCGTCGCGCCCGAGCAGGCGCCCCAGCCGAGGCACGACGCGGTCGAACCAGAGCCCGTAGAAGCGCCTCAGCCGCGCCGGGGTCGTGATCTCCAGCACCACCACGCGCCCGCCGGGCCGCACGACGCGGGCCATCTCGGCCAGGGCGGCGTCCAGGTCGGCGACGTTGCGGATGCCGAAGGCCACGGTCGCGGCGTCGAACGCGCCGTCGCCGGCGGGCAGCGCCAGCGCGTCGGCCACGGCGAAGGTCGCGGGGCTGCCCCGGCGGGCCGCCTTGGCCCGGGCGCGGGCGACCATCTCCCCGGCGAAGTCCACCCCGGTCACCTCGCCCGCCGCGGTCGTGCGGTGCGCCAGCTCGAGGGCCAGGTCGCCGGTGCCGGTGCAGACGTCGAGCGCGCGGTCGCCCGCCGCCAGGTCGGCGGCCGCGGCCGCGGCGCGGCGCCAGCGCCCGTCGAGGCCGGCGGTCATCGCCCGGTTGAGCAGGTCGTAGCGGGGCGCGATGCGGTCGAACATCGCGCGCACCTCGGCCGCGGGCAGCGTGCCGGACGTCATCGGACCGGCTCCGCGTCGCCCCAGCGCGCCAGCAGGTCGTTCGGCACGCCGAGGTGGTCCAGGGCCTTCCCGACCATGAAGTCCACCATGTCGTCCACCGTGCGCGGCAGGGTGTAGAGCCCCGGCATCGCAGGCAGGACGACGGCGCCCGCCCGCGTGACCGCGGCCATGTTCTCGATGTGCACCAGGCTCAGGGGGGTCTCGCGCGTCATCAGGACCAGCCGGCGGCGCTCCTTGAGCATCACGTCGGCGCAGCGGTGGATGAGGTTGCGCGCCGTACCGTGGGCGATCGCGCCGAGGGTCGAGCCCGAGCAGGGCGCCACCAGGGCCGCGGGGGCCAGCGACGAGCCCGAGGCGAAGGGCGCCGTCAGGTCGTTCAGGCCCAACACCGTCACCGAGCCCGCCGGCTGGGCGAAGCGCTCGACGAACGAGGCGACCACCAGACCCGGGTCGTCGGGCGGCCGAGGGCCCGCCTCGAGGATCTCGTGGCTGATCACGTGGGCACCGGCGTCGCTGACGCACAGCCCCACGTCGCATCCCGCGCCGGTGAGCGCCCGGAGCGCGCCGCCGGCGTAGATGGCGCCGCTCGCTCCGGTGACCCCGAGGAAGACCCTAGTCATCGCCCTTCGATGGTAGCGGCGGGCGGGATGCGCGGATGCCCCCCGCGCCGGGCGCACCGCCCCGGCCGACAGGGGATCAGGGTGCTACTTGTACTCGGTTCCCAGGCCGCCGAGGAAGGTGCCGATCTCCTCGTACTGCTCCGGCGTGAAGCCCGCGAAGGCCGGCATCCCGCTGGGCGGGTTCGTCAGGAACTCCTCGGCGTTGTCCGCCGAGATGATGCCCTTCGTGCCCACGTCGGTCAGGTTCGGCCCCGGCCCCGCGGCGCCCACGCCCGCGATCTGGTGGCAGGCCGTGCAGTTCTCTATCCAGAGCACCGACCCGGCGAGCGCCACCGGGTCCTCCTCGAGGCCGCTCAGGGGGAGGCTCTCGCCCGCGCTGACGCCCTCGGGGGCCTCGGCCCCGAGGTAGGTCATGTAGCCCAGGAAGGCGATCACGGCGATGGAGGTGACCACCGCGATGGGGCGCCGCTGGATCCGGCGCTCCGGGCCCCGGTCGATGAACGGGGTCAGGATCAGCAGGATCATGAGGATGTTCGGGATGATGAACGTCGCCATGATCACCGGCGTCAGGGCGTTCTCACCCTTGAAGATCTTCAGCAGCTCGAAGAGGAAGAAGAAGTACCACTCGGGCCGCGGCACGAAATCGGTGGTGGCCGGGTTGACGGGCTCGCCCACCTCGACCCGCTGCCAGATCGCCAGCGCGATCACGAGGCCGATCGCGAGCGTGGCGATCAGCAGGTCCTTGTAGACCGCGTACGGGAAGAAGGGCTTGCCGGCCGCCTTCGCGGCGGCGTAGTCGCGCTTGTAGTACTCCTTCTGCCCGCGGTTCACGGCGCGCCCTCGGCCCGCGTGGGCGCCGTGACGTCGGCCGGCACCTCACGCCGCCCGTAGGGCAGCCGCTCGCGCTCGGCGGCGCGGCGCGCCTCGTCCTCGGCTCGCTCGACCGCCATGCGGCGCTTGCTGTACGGCGGCTCGGCGATGCCCAACTTCGTGATGAAGAAGAGGTGCAGCCCGATGAAGGTGGCGATCGCGATGGGTATGACGAGCATGTGGATCGAGTAGAAGCGGGCGAGCGTGTCGGGTCCGAACTCGGGGCCGGCGCGGAGGATGTCGGCGATGTAGGGACCGATCACCGGGGCGCTCGCGGTGATGTTCACGGCGACCACGGTCGCCCAGTAGGCCTTCTGGTCCCACACCAGCAGGTAGCCGGTGAGCCCCATGAACATGGTGAGGATGAGCAGCAGGGCGCCGGTGACCCACGTGAGCTCGCGCGGGTACTTGTAGGCCCCGAAGAAGAACACGCGGCCCATGTGCAGGAAGACCACGACGATCATCGCGCTGGCGCCCCACTTGTGCATGCCGCGCACCAGCCAGCCCCAGGTGACCTCGTTGGTGATCGAGTCGATCGACTGGTAGGCGACTTGCGGGTCGGGCACGTAGTACATCGCCAGGAAGATGCCGGTGACCGCCTGGAGCCCGAACAGGATCATGGCGGTGAAGCCCAGGGTCTGGAACCAGCTCGTCTCGGCCGGGATGTTCCGGAACAGGAACCACTTGAAGCCGGTCGTGGCCCCCGAGCGCTCGTTGACGTAGTCGAGCGTCGCCTCGCCGGCCTTGATGGCGGGGTTCTTGGGCCCGATGTCCTTGGTCGCCATCCGCGCGCCTCGCTAGAACGGGTAGAGGTTGGCCAGGACGCCGGTCACCGGCTCGCCGGGACCCTTCAGCTCGTACGGGTTCTGCTCCTCGTCGATCGAGAACGGCCGGCCGACGAGCACGCGGTCCTCGGGCTTCGCGTCCGTCGTCGGGCAGCCCTCGGCCGGGGTGCCCTGGCGGGCGACGTCCTGGCCGTCGGCCGTGACGATCTTGATGTCGAAGCGGTCGAGCGGCCGCGGCGGCGGGCCCGCGGTCACCAGGCCCAGCGAGTCGTACGCGCCGCCGTGGCAGGGGCAGTTGTAGTTGTCGCCGCCGGACGAGTACGCGACCGGGCACCCGAGGTGGGCGCACCGGTTCCAGAGCGCGATCATCGCCCCCTCCGTGTGGCGCAGGAAGGCGCGGCGGTCGGCCTCGGGGTCGGGTCCGGAGACGGCGATGGAGCCGACCTCGCCGTCGGGGAAGTCGCTCAGCGGGCCCACGTCGACCCACTCCCACTCCTCCTCCTTCACGGAGTCGACCACGGCGAAGCCGACGACCGGGACGAGGATCGCCGCCGTCATGACGCCGCCGGTGACCAGGGCCACCCCGGTCAGGAACTTGGTCCGGGTGATGTAGGCGGGGTCGTCGTGGGGGTCGTTCTCGGGGGTCGCATCGCCCGCGACCGGGCCGGTGTAGCGCCCCCCGTTGCCGTCCCCCTGGCCCTCAGCCAACCCTGACCCCCCGACGCGTCGCCGCGCCCCGGCCCTCGGGCGCCCGGGGATTCTTTACGACGGGAGGGGCGTTTTCAACGACGCCGGCACGGGCCGGTCGTCCCTTCATGCCGGGTCCGAGAGGCCGTACTCGCCCCATCGGCGATCCACCAGCGCCCGCACGTCCTGGCTCATCACGATCGGGTCCGGCCACGGCCGCACGACGCCCTCGCCGGGCCACTTGCGCGTGGCGTCGAAGCCCACCTTCGACCCGTAGGCGAAGTAGGGCGCCGCGTGGTCGAGCGCGTCGACCGGCCCCTCCACCACGAGCATGTCCCGGCCGGCGTTGACGTTGGAGAGGGCCTGGAACGCCACGGCCGAGACGTCCTGCACGTTGACGTCGTGGTCGACCACCACCACGCAGCGGCTCAGCGACAGCAGCCCCAGCCCCCAGATCGCGCTCATCAGCTTCTTCGCGTGGCCGGGGTAGCGCTTGCGCACCGACACGATCGCGCAGTTGTGGAACACGCCCTCCAGGGGCAGGTTCATGTCGACCAGGTCGGGCAGCGTCATCCGGATGACCGGCAGGAAGAGGCGCTCGGTGGCCTTGCCCAGGTAGAAGTCCTCCATCGGCGGCGGCCCGACGATGGTCGTGGAGTAGACCGCGTCGGAGCGCATCGACATGCCGGTGAGGTGGAAGGCCGGGTAGTCGTCCATCGGGGTGTAGAAGCCGGTGTGGTCGCCGAACGGGCCCTCGGGGCGCAGGTCGGTGGCGTCGACGTAGCCCTCGAGCACCACCTCCGACTCGGCCGGCACCTCGAGGTCGACCGTGCGGCAGCGCACCATCTCCACGCTGCGCCCGCGCAGGAAGCCGGCGAAGATCATCTCGTCGATGCCGGGCGGCAGCGGCGCGGTCGCCGAGTAGGTGGTCGCCGGGTGGGTGCCGATCGCGACGGCCACCGGCACGCGGCCCTGCGAGTCGCGCAGGTGGGCCGCGCCGTCCTTGTGGATCTGCCAGTGCATCATCGCGGTGCGCCGGTCGACCTTCTGGATGCGGTACATGCCGCAGTTGCGCGCGCCGGTCCGCGGGTCGCGGCTGAAGACCAGCGGCAGCGTCACGTAGGGGCCGCCGTCCTGCGGCCAGCAGGTCAGGATCGGCAGCCGGTCGAGGTCGGGCTCGTCGAGCCACACCTCCTGGCAGGGGGCCTCGCGGACCATCTTCGACGAGAAGGAGGCGAGCTCGCGCAGCTTGCCGAGCGCCTTCACCTTGGCGACCACGCCCTGGGGCGGCTGGAGGTCCATCAGCGACTCGATGCGCGCCCCCAGGGCGTCGAGGGAGTCGGTGCCGAGGGCCGCGCACATGCGCCGCTGCGTGCCGAACTGGTTGATCAGCACCGGCAGGTCGCTGCCCGCGACGTCGGTGAAGAGAAGGGCGGGGCCGCCGGCCTTGGCCATCCGGTCGGCGACCTCGGTGATCTCCAGGCGCGGGTTGACCCGCGCCGTGACCCGGCGCAGGTCGCCGTCGCGCTCCAGCCGGGCGATCCAGTCGCGGAGGTCCCTCACGGCAGGAACGCCGCCTCGAGGCCCGGCGTCGGGGGCACCGTCGCGGCCACCTGGGCCAGCGCCGAGGCGCCCTCCCCGGCCCGCAGCCGCCGCTTGGCCTCGAGCAGCCGCGCGCCGACCGCGTCGCCCTCCGGCGAGCGCCGGGCGGCGATGGCGGCGGTCGTCGCGCGCCAGAGCGGCGCGAGGGCCCCGCGGTCGCCCGAGGCCACGAGCCCCGCCCCGAGGGCGATGAGGTCGGCGAGCGCCTCGATGACGAAGAGGTCCCCGGCCTCGGCGACCCTCACCAGCCCGTGCGCGTAGCAGTAGTCCCCGGCCAGCACCTCGCGGCCCGGCTCGCTGGGCGCGACGTGCCGCGGCCGCCCGTGGTGCAGCAGGAAGCCCTCGAGGATCAGGTCGAGGCCGGCCGCCTGGCCGGGGGTGAGCGGCGGGGAGGCCAGGGGCGCGAGGAGCGGGTCGGCGGGCGGCTCGCGCAGCTCGGCCGCCAGCCCGGGCTCCATGGCGAGCACGGCCCTCACAGGGCCTCGGCCGCCCGCGCCATGGCCTGCCGGGCCGCCTCGATCTGCTCCTCGCCGTGGGCCAGCCCGACGAACCAGGCCTCGAACTGCGACGGCGGCGGGTAGACGCCGGCCTCGAGCAGGGCCCGCGCGAAGGCGCCGTAGGCCTCCGTGTCGCTGCGCGTGGCCCCGTCGTGGTCGGCCACCGGGCCCTCGGCGAAGAAGGGCGTCAGCATCGAGCCGACCCGGTTGACCGTCACCGGCGCGCCGCTGGCGCGCACCGCCTCCTCGAGCGCCTCGCCCCCCTGCTCCAGGCGGGCGTAGACGCCCTCGCGCGCCAGCTCGCCCAGCACGGCCAGCCCCGCCGCCGTCGCGAGGGGGTTCCCCGAGAGCGTGCCGGCCTGGTAGCAGGGGCCCTCGGGCGCGAGCTCGGCCATGACGTCGGCGCGGCCCCCGAAGGCGCCCACGGGCAGCCCGCCCCCGATCACCTTGCCGAGGCAGGTGATGTCGGCGCTCACCCCGTAGCGCTCCTGGGCGCCGCCGCGGGCGACCCGGAACCCGGTGATGACCTCGTCCAGCACCAGCAGGGCGCCGGTCCGGTCGCAGGCCGCGCGGAGGGCGGCGAGGTAGCCCGGGGCCGGCGGCACGACGCCCATGTTCCCCGCGACCGGCTCGACCAGCATCGCGGCGGCGCCCTCGAGCGCGGCCTCCGCCGCGGCGGGGTCGTTGTAGGGGACGATGCGGGTCGCGGCCGTCGCGGCGGCCGTGACCCCCGGGCTCGACGGCACCCCGAGCGTGGTGAGGCCGCTGCCGGCCTGGGCCAGCAGGCCGTCGATCGCCCCGTGGTAGCCGCCGGCGACCTTCACGACGGGCTCCCGGCCCGTGGCCGCGCGGGCCAGGCGCACCGCCCCCATCACGGCCTCGCTGCCCGACGAGGTCATGCGCAGCCGCTCGATGGAGGGGAACGCGTCGATGACGGCCTCGGCGAAGGCCACCTCGCGCTCGGTGGGGGCGCCGTAGGAGGTGCCGAGCGGCAGGGCGTCGGCCAGCGCCCGCAGCACCGCCGGAGGGGCGTGGCCGAGGATGGCCGGGCCCCAGGTCGAGAGGAGGTTGAACGTACCGCCTCCCGTCGGCGTCCCACACGTAGGGGCCCTCGGCGCGGGCGATGAACAGGGGGTCGCGGCCGATCGCGCGCATCGCGCGGACGGGCGAGTTGACGCCCCCCACCAGCACCTCCCGAGCGCGAGCGAAGAGCTCGGCGCTGCGCGTTACCGCGATCCCCAACGGGGCAGGGCCTTCCCGGCCAGCGCCAGGTCCTCCCACTCGCGGTAGTCCGGCGTGAAGTACATCAGCCGGATCTTCTTGAACTCGTAGGTCGAGTAGAGGACCGCGCGGCGGCCCGGGTCGGTGATGCCGGTCTCCTGCGCGATCGCCTCGATGGCGTCCTCGCAGGCCTCCTTCGACCGGGCGTGGACCATCGTGAAGATGCTGTAGGGCCAGTCGGGGTAGGTCGGCCGCTTGTAGCAGTGCGACACCGACCTGAAGGCGGCCATCCGGGGGCCGAGCGCGTCGAGCTCCTCCTCGGGCACCTTCCACACGGCCATGCCGTTGGCGCCGAAGCCGGCCTTGCGGTGGTTGAGCACGGCGGCGAAGCGGCGCATGTAGCTGCGCTCCACGAAGACGCGGCCGGCCTCCAACAGCTCGTCGACCGGCACGCCGGCCGCGGTCGCCCAGGTGTCGAAGGGGCGGCTCTCCACCGGCAGGTCGCGCTGCAGCACCTCGATCATGCGCTTGTCGGCGTCCGTCGGGAGCACGCCGTCGCCGCGCACCGGCGCCGGCCGCGGCGCCTCCTCCTTGGCGTCGCTCGCGACCGAGCCGGTCATGTCGAGCTGGACGTTGATCTTGTAGAGCTTCAGCGTCGGCAGCAGCCGCATCGACTCCGCCCCGGTCGCCTCCGCCAGCCGGTCCATGGTGTCCTCGAGCCCCAGGCGCGAGTCGGGCTCGACGGCCAGCGTGTACCAGAGGTTGAACGCGTGGGTGCGCCGGTAGTTGTGGCTCACGCCGGGGTGCCCGCCCACGAGCTTGGCCGCCTCGAAGAGGCCGTCGTCCGGGTACCGCGCCGCCACCAGGCTGCTCTCGTACCCGAGCGCGCGCGTGTCGAAGATCGCCGAGAGCTGGCGGACGATCTCCGCCTCCTTCAGCCGCGCCAGGCGCCGCAGCACCTCGTCCTCGTCCATCCCGATGCGCGAGCCGACCTCGGCGTAGGGCTCGCGCACCAGCGCCAGGCCCGCCTGGAGCTGGTTGAGCAGCTCGCGGTCGGCCTCGTCGGGCGCGTGGCGCACGCGGGATGCGGCCGCCGTGGTCACCCCGCCCCCTCGGCCAGCCAGCGGGCGGCGTCGACCGCGGCGTAGGTGATCAGCAGGTCGGCGCCGGCCCGGGCGATGCCGGTCAGGGTCTCGAGGGTCGCCCGCCGCTCGTCGAGCCACCCGCGCTCGGCGGCGGCCTTGAGCATCGCGTACTCGCCGCTGACGTGGTACGCCGCGAGCGGCAGGTCGGTGGCCGCCCGCACCGCCGCGATCACGTCGAGGTAGGCGGCGGCCGGCTTCACCATCACCATGTCCGCCCCCTCGGCCGCGTCGAGGAGCGTCTCGCGCACGGCCTCGCGGCCGTTGGCCGGGTCCATCTGGTAGCCGCGCCGGTCGCCGAACCCGGGGGCCGACCCGGCCGCCTCGCGGAACGGGCCGTAGAACGCCGAGGCGTACTTGGCCGAGTAGGAGAGGATCGCGGTCGCCTCGTGGCCCTCGGCGTCGAGGGCGGCGCGGATCGCGCCGACGCGCCCGTCCATCATGTCGCTCGGCGCGACGATGTCGGCGCCCGCGTCGGCGTGGCTCACCGCCGCCCGCGCCAGCAGCTCGAGGCTCAGGTCGTTGTGCACCTCGCCGTCGACCACCACTCCGCAGTGGCCGTGGTCGGTGTAGCCGCAGAGGCAGACGTCCGTGATCACGACCATCTCCGGCACGGCGTCCTTGATCGCCGCCACGGCGGACTGTGACGGGCCGTCCGAGTCGTAGGCGGCGCTCGCCGCGCCGTCCTTCCGGTCGGTGACGCCGAACACCAGGACGGCCGGCACACCGGCGTCGCGGGCCCGGGCGGCCGTCCGCGCAGCGAGGTCGGGGGACAGGCGCGAGTGGCCGGGCAGCGAGGGGATCGGCACGCTGGCGTCGCGGCCCTCGATCGCGAACAGCGGCAGCACCAGCCGGTCGACGGTCAGGTGGGTCTCGCGCACCATCCGCCGGATGGCCTCGCCGGCGCGCAGACGGCGCATCCGCACCTGCGGGAAGCCGGCCGGCGCGGCGGCCTGGGAGATGGCGGGGCCGTCCATCGCCCGCGGGAGTCTACTCCGGTGCCGGCGGGCCCACCGCTGGCAGACTGCCCCTGTGGCCGGACCACCTGTCCTCGTGGTGTTCGGCGCCCGCAACGTCGGCCGGGCGGTGGTGGCCGACCGCCTCGCGGCCGGCTGGCGCGCCCTGGCGGTCGCCCGCAGCGACGCGACCCTCGACGCCCTCCGCGCGGTTCACCCCGAGGTGGCGGTGGCGCGCGGCGACGCCGGCGACCACGAGGTGGTCGCCGAGGCGCTCGCGCGGGCCGAGAGCGACCTCGGGGGGCTCGACCTGGTCGTCAACGCCACCACCTCGGTGCCGCGCGACCACAGCTTCGGCGGCGGGCCGGTCGCCGACGCGCCGCCCGAGCGCCTCGAGAGCTGGATGGCCGGGTACCTGCCGGCGGCGTGGGCGATCCTGCGCGGCGGCGGCGCGGCGATGGCGCGGCGGGGGTCAGGGACCCTGATCCAGGTCTCGGGCGGCTCGGCGCGGCGCGGGATGCCCGGGCGCGGACCCTGGGCGGCCGCCCAGTTCGCGGCCCGGGCGCTGACACAGGCGCTGGCCCAGGAGCTGCGCCCGGCGGGCGTCCACGTGGCCCTGCTGGTGGCCGACGGGATCATCCGCACCGAGCGCAACCGGATGGAGGGCCGCCCCGCGCACGACGCGATGGACCCCGGGGACGTGGCCGCCGCCGTCGCCTACCTGGCCTCCCAGCGGCCGTCGGCCTGGACCCACGAGCTCGTCATCACCCCGGCGGGGGACGCCTGGGTGCCCTGACCCCGGACCGGGAGGACCCCATGTTCATCGCCGTGCTGGCGCGGCGGCTGCGCCCCGGCGCCACGGTCGACGATTTCGTGGCCGCGTGGTACCCCGACCGCGGCTTCGGCGTCCCGGGCCGGGGCCCGATCCTCGCGCGGGACGTCGCCGACGAGCGCGAGATCCTCACCGTCGGCTTCGTGGACCTGCCCGACCGCGAGTCGCTCGCCGCGGCGATGGGCCGGGTCGCCTCGCAGGAGGCGGCCCGTCACGAGCGCATCGAGGCGGTGATCGAGTCGTCCCGGGTGCACGCGATCTACGAGGTCCTCGCCGAGTACGACTTCTCGACCGACGCGTCGGTCGAGCGGGGCCGCCCGGCCGGCGCGGGGGGCGCCTGACGCCCCACCCCTCGCTCGCGCCCGAGGCCCTGCTCGCCGCCTACGCGCGGGGGTGGTTCCCCATGGACGAGCCCGGAGCGACCGGCCCGGTGGGCCTCTACGAGGCCGACCCGCGGGGCGTGATGCCGGTCGGGGGCGTCCGCGTGCCGCGCTCGGTGGCGCGCGGGTTGCGCGCCGCCGCCTACGAGATCCGGGTCGACGCCGCCTTCGCCCAGGTGGCCGCCGCCTGCGCGGTGCGCCCCGGCGCGGCGGCCTGGCTCACGCCGCGGCTCGTCGCCGCCTTCGAGCGCCTCCACCGGCTGGGGGTGGCGCACAGCGTCGAGGCCTGGCGCGGCGGGCGCCTCTGCGGCGGGCTGTTCGGGGTGGCCCTGGGCGGGCTGTTCACCTCGGAGTCGATGTTCCACCGCGCGCCCGACGCCGGCAACGCCGCCCTGGTCGCGACGGCCCGGATGCTCGCCGCCGCCGGCCACGCGCTCTGGGACATCCAGATGACCTCGCCGCACACCGAGCGCTTCGGGGCCGTCGAGGTCCCGGCGGCCGACTACCGCCGCCGGCTGCGCGCCGCGCTGGCCGTCACCGCCGGCCCGCTCACGCCGGACGGCGCCGCACCGCCCACGCCGCCAGCGCTCCGAAGACCGCCGCCAGCAGGGCCAGGTGGACGAGGGTGAGCGTGAGGTCGCCCGCCGGCAGGGACGGCTCCACCAGCAGCGTCTGGAAGGCCTCGAACGCCGGGCCGAAGGGCACGACCTGAGAGATGGCCGACGCGACCTCGGCGTCGGGGAGCAGGCCCAGCGCGAGCAGGGGCAGGGCGAGCATCAGCGCCGCCAGCAGGGCCGTGCGGGTCTCGCGCGCGAGCGCCCCCGCCAGCACGCCGAAGGCCCCGAAGGCCAGCCCCGCGAGGAGGAGCGTCACCAGCCACAGTCCCCAGCGGCCCACCGCGAGCGAGGTGAACAGGGCCACCCCGGCCAGCAGCACCAGGCCCACCACGGCGCAGGCGGCGGCCGTGAACGCCATCTTCTCGCCCACGAGCGCCGGCGACGAGATCAGGCCCCGTCGCAGCCGCGCCAGGGCGTGGTCCTCGCGCTCGGACGCCATCGCGGCGGCGGCGAGCAGCACGCCGGCCAGCCCGAGGCTCACCAGGAGCGCGCCGGCGAAGCCGAAGGCCGAGGGGCTCCCGCCCCGCCGCGGCCTCGTTCACCTCGATCTCGATCGGCGCCCGGATGGCGTTGGCCGCGGGTTTGGCGAGGTCGAGGTTGGCCCGCGTCTCGTCGATGAAGTTCAGCAGCGGCGCCAGCCGGGCCGCCGCCGCCGGCTCGCCGGCCGCGCGCAGGTCGCGCTGCACGTCGAGCACGAGCGCGCGGCTGCGGATCAGGCCGAGGGCGTCGCCGCTGCGGCCGAAGATCCCGATCTCCCCGCCGTCGATCACCAGGTCGACGAGGCGCAGCACCTGGTCGACGTACCCGGTCGCGAGGCTCTGGTTGAGGCGGTAGACGGCCGCCTCGAGGCGGCGCTGGATGGCGTCGGCCTCGATCGGGGAGCGCCGGCTGGCGGTGAGCCCCAGCGCCGGTGGCCGCACGCCGGACTGGAGGTCGGCGATGAACCCCTCCGGGATGGTCAGAACCGCGGCCACCCGCCCGGCGTCGAGCGCGTCCGCCGCGTCGTCGGCCGAGAGCTCGCGCACGTCAACGTCCTCGGAGAGGCGGTCGACGTAGTCGTCGATCGACAGCCGCCGCTCCCCGACCTCGACCGAGCGGCCCGACTCGTCGAGCACCACGAGGGCCACGTCGGGGCGGCGCTCGTCCGACTGCAGCGCGAGCGCGACCAGCAGCGCCACGAGGATCGGATAGGCGACGAGCACGAGCAGCAGGGCCGGGGCCCGGCCGAGCAGCCGCAGGTCCTTGCGGAAGATCAGCGCCGCGGCCCTCAACCCGGCGGCTCCACCAGCCGGATGAAGGCCAGCTCGGCGGCCTCGGCGTCCTGCCCCGCCCCGATCCCGTGCTCGCGCACCAGCTCCAGCGGGCTGCCCGCGAACAGCAGCCGCCCCGCCGCGAGCACCGCGACGCGGTCGCCGTGACGGATCGCCTCGTCCACCGACTGGGTCGAGAACATCAGCGCCATCCCGCCGCCGCGGAGCGCGTCGAGCCAGGCCCACAGGCGGTGCCGCTGGTCGGGGCTGAGGGTGGCCGTCGGCTCGTCGAGCAGCAGCGCGCTCGGCCGGCCGGCAAGCGCGATCGCCAGGTTCAGCCGCTGGAGCGTGCCGGTGGAGAGCGTGGCGGCCGCCTGGTCGGCGAACCGGCCGAGGTCGGCGCGGCCGATCAGTTCCTCGGCGTCCGCGCCCGCGTCGCCGGCCCCCTCCAGGGCGGCGAACAGCCGCAGGTTCTCCCGGGTCGTCAGGCGCGGGTAGAGCGACGGGCGCTGCGGCACCCACCCGACCCGGGGGGCGGCGCCGTCGGCCCAGGCAACCGAGCCGCCGCTCGGCCGGGTAACGCCCGCGAGGATGGTCAGCAGCGTGGTCTTGCCGGCCCCGTTCGGGCCCACCAGGGCCACGGACTCCCCGGCCCGCAGGTCGAGGTCGACCCCGTCCAGGGCGGTGAAGTCCCGGTAGCGGCGGCACAGGCCGCTCGCCACCAGCAGGGGCGCCCCGGGGCGGGTCACGGCGCGATTGTAGTTCAGCGCCCCGCCCCTCCCGCCCTGCCTCTGGCGCGCCGTCGCGAGGCTCCGCTAGCCTGGCCCCACATGTCGACCCGACCCAGGTACCCGGCCGACGCGGGTCGCGCGGCCAGGAACCGGCGCGGGCTGCGCCGCGACCGCCGCGCGATCATCGCTGCCGCGATCCCCGTGGCCGCCGTCGCGATCCTCGCCCTCATCCTCAGCCTCGGCGGCGGCGACAGCGCTTCGGAAGGCTCGGGCCCGCTGGCGAGCCCGGTCCCGCCGCCGGCCGCGATGGGCGCCGGCGGGCGGCCGCCCGAGCTGGTGATCGCGCGCGCCGAGGGCGTCGAGGTGCACCTGCCCGTCGACCCCGCCCGGGTCACCGCGGCCATGTTCCACCCCGTCAACGACACGTCGGGGGTCGGCCTCCAGGCGACCAGCGCCCTCGACGTCCAGGAGGCGGACCGGGGCGACCGCACCGGGCCCGACACGGCGGGCCTCGACGTGGGCGCCCCCGCCGGGACCACGGTCTACGCCCCGGTCGACGGCGTGATCGCGAGCGTGAGCGACTACGTGATCTCGGGCCGGATCGAGGGCTATCAGGTCGTCATCGCGCCGTCGGTCGCCGCCAGCGGCCTGGTGCTGCGGCTCACGCATCTCGACGAGCCGGTCAACGCCGAGCGGCCGAGCGTCGGCAACCCGGTGCGCGCGGGCACGACGCCGCTGGGCCGGGTGCGCGACTTTTCGCCCGTCGCGCGCCAGGAGATCGCCCGGTTCACGAACGACAGCGGCAACCACGTCCACATGGAGCTGGTGCGCACCGAGGCCGACCTCATCCCGTAGGACGGCGGCGGGTAGGGTGGCCGCCGTGCGGGCGCTACTGGTGGGCGACGTCGTGGGCGGGGTGGGGTTGCGGGCGCTGCTCGAGCGGCTCCCGGAGCTGCGCGAGGCCCACCGCCCGGACGTCGTGGTCGTCAACGCCGAGAACGCCGCGGCCGGGGCGGGCACCTCGCCGCGCCAGGCCCACGACCTGCTCGAGGCCGGGGTCGACGTCCTCACGGGGGGCAACCACACCCTCCGGAAGCGCGAGATCTACCCGGTGCTGGCGTCCGAGCCGCGCGTGCTGCGCCCGGCCAACATCGCCGTCAGCGCGCCGGGCAGCGGGTCGGTGACCGTCGAGACGGCCGCCGGGCCGGTGAGCGTGGTGAACGTGATGGGCGCGGTCTTCATGACCGCCGCCCAGAGCCCGTTCGCGGTCATCGACGCGCTGGTCGAGGAGGCGCGCCGCGGGGCGGACGTGGTGCTGGTCGACGTCCACGCCGAGGCCACCAGCGAGAAGATCGCCCTCGGCTGGCACCTCGACGGGCGGGTCTCGGCCGTGGTCGGCACGCACACCCACGTGCAGACCGCCGACGCGCGCGTCCTGCCCAAGGGCACCGCCTACCTCACCGACCTGGGCATGACCGGCCCGCACGACTCCGTCATCGGCGTCCGCACCGACCTGATCCTGCAGCGCTTCATCACGGGCAGCCCCGGGCGCTTCGAGCCGGCCGACGACAACGTGCTGGTGCAGGGCGCGGTGGTGGATGTCGGCCCCGGCGGCCGCGCCACCTCGATCGAGACCTTCAGCGTCGGCGGCCCTCAATCGGCCAGGTAGCGCGCGGCCACCGCCCGCTCGGCCGGCTGCCGCTCGGGGCCCTGGCCGAGTATCCGCCCCAGCGGCCGCCCCGCGATGCCCGGGCGCGGCCAGCAGGCCGCCAGCAGGGCGATCAGCGCCGTGTCGCGCAGCACCAGCAGGGCGATGGGGAACGGCTCCAGCGCCACCAGGTCCCAGTAGCGGTCGGGGAAGTACGCCAGCGTCAGCAGGAGCGCGGCGACCGCGATCGCGAACGCCGCCGGCCCGTAGCGCCCGGCCACCAGGAAGGCCACCGGCAGCAGCCAGACGAGGAACTGGGGGACAGCACCTTGCCGGCCACCAGCAGCGCGCAGATCGTGGCGGCGCAGGCGGCGACGAACAGGCGCGCGTCGCCGGGCGGCCGCGCGCGCCGCAGCCCGACCCAGAGGCTCCACGCGATGCCGGCCACCAGGACGATCAGGACCGCCGTCGAGATGCCGGCGATCACGGCCGGGCCGGTGCCGTCGAGGCCCTGGCTGCCGAACGAGTTCTCGATCGTGATCCCGATGTCGGCAAGCGCGTCGAGGCCGAGCAGGTAGGCCGCGCCGGTCGACTCGATCTGGAGCGGCCGGTCGAGGTGGTACTCGACCAGGTCCCAGGTGCCCGAGGGCGACGCGGCCGCGAAGGGCAGCACCACGAGCGCCACGGCGGCCAGGCACCCGGCCAGCCCCGCCCACGCGGCCCGGGCGCCGCTGCGGTGGCGCTGCCAGATGAGCATGACGGGGACCAGGGCGAGCGGCACCAGCTTCAGCAGCGTCGCGGCCGCCAGCAGGCCCCACGCCAGGCGGAACCGGCCGGCGGCCGCCGCCCACAGGGTCCACGCCATCAGGGCGGCGAGGGCGAGGTCGAAGCGGGTCTGCACCAGGTCGCCGAGCAGCAGGGGGCTCACGGCCACCGCCCCGGAGGCGAGCACCTGCCGGCGGCGGTCGAAGCCCAGCGTGCGCGCCAGGGCGAGCACGGCGAGCGCCGTGGCGCAGAGGCAGGCCAGCATCAGGGCCGAGAACCCGACCTCGTAGGGGCCGGGGAGGGCCCCGGCGAGCCAGAAGAGGCCGCCGGCCAGCGGGGGTACTCCAGCGAGAAGTCGGCGTAGGGGACCTGGCCGTCCGAGATCCGCTCGTAGGCCTCGCGGTAGGTGGGGATGTCGGTGATCGCGTCGTCGGAGTAGAAGCCCAGCAGCTGGAGGGGCACCAGCCAGACCACGACCGCCAGGCCCACGATCAGCCAGGGGAGGGCGCGCTGCGCGGTCACGCGGTCCCCACCGGCACGGGCAGGGGCTCGCGCTCCGGGGCCTGGGCCGGGTCGGGCGCGCCGGCCGCCGGGCGGCTGGGCGGGGGCCAGTCGGGGACCATCGCCAGCAGCGCGAACGGCAGGAACCAGGGGATGTAGAGGTAGAACCAGTGCGTGAGGGTGAGCTCGATGCCCACGATCAGCGCGCCCGAGAGGGCCGCCATGGTCAGCAGGTCGAGGCGCCGCGGCCAGCGCAGCACGGCGAGCGCCGCGACGCCCACGCCCACCATCAGGACGATCTGGAGGGGGCGCAGCCCCGGGTGCTGGCCCCAGATCGAGAAGGGCGAGTCGCGGTCGAGCTGGTAGCCGATCGTCCGCGACCAGAAGGCCCGCACGCCGTCGCCGCCGTCCAGCAGCAGCACCCAGCCGGTCAGCGCGACGGCGCCGGCCAGGCCCCCCGCGTAGGCCAGCAGGGCCCGCGGGCCGCCCCGGCCGCGCGGGAAGGGATGGCGGCTCCAGAGCGGCAGCAGCACCGCGGGCGCGAACTTGCTCGCCAGCGCCAGGCCGAGCATCAGGCCGCGCCCGGCCGGGTGGCGGAACGCGACCAGGCCCCAGATGAGCGCCGCCGCGACCAGTGAGTCGTTGCTGTTGGTCTCGAGCGCGTAGGCGGTGAACGGGAACGCCGCCCACGCCAGCGCCAGGCCCAGGGCCAGCCGGCGCCCCGAGATGCCCCACCCCAGCACGAGCATCCCGGCCACGCAGAGGACGTCGAACAGGGTCGCCGCGCCGTGGGCGGCCGGAAGCGCGTCCCAGGTCCCCTCCCAGGGCTGGGTCAGCTCGAAGGGCAGGTAGGCGACGTAGTTGAGGGGGCCGTAGGTGTCGCAGGTGCCGCAGTCGGCGGGCATCGTCCCGTAGGGCGTCGCGCCGTGGGCGATGCGGTCGGCGCCGATCACCCCGGCGTAGCCGACGTCGATGACGTTGGCGTCGAAGGCGTTGAGCCCGTAGCGCAGGGCGAGGACCGCCACCAGCAGCGTGCCGAGGAGCCAGGTCGGCATCCAGCCCCCGAACGACGGCAGCCGCGACCCCCGGTCGGGCGCGGGCTCGTCGCCCGCCGGCCTCGGGCGCGCCGCCCGCGCCCGGCCGATCGCGATCCACGCCAGCCGCGCCCCCAGGTAGACCATCGGCGGGTACTGGAGCGGCACCGAGGTGAAGATCTCCCCGCGGTCGAACCAGATCAGCGAGACGCAGAACGACAGCAGGGCCAGCAGGTCGAGCGTCCGCCACGACAGCAGCCGGCGGGGCCGGGTCACCGGCAGCAGGGGCACCAGGAAGAGCAGGCACAGGGGGATCCAGATCTGGGGCTCCGTCAGGGCCCCCCCGAAGGCGCCGTCGTAGCCGCGCGCCATCGACCAGGGGACCTGGGGCCCGACGCGCACCTCCGTGATCTGGCCGCTCCCGTCGGCCACCAGCACCTGAGCCTCGACGGTCTCGTCGCCGTCCTCGTCCTCGCTGACCCAGAAGGCCGTGTGGACGCGGGTGTCCTCGTCGAACGACACCGCGGTGCGCGACACCTCGACGTCGTCGATCCAATCCTGCAGCTCGCCCGAGGTGCCGGCGATCGTCAGCACCTCGTCGTCGCTCAGCGAGGGCTCCGCGTCGGGCCGGGGCGCCGCGAGCCCCTCCTGGATGTCGGCCGCCTGGCCGGCCACGGCGCTCACGATCCCGTCGGCCGCCCGGACCGCCTCGGCGGGCGTGGGGTCCTGGACGGCCCCCTCGGTGGCGCCCGCGGCCGGCCCGGCGGCGAGGAGGGCGGCGGCCGCGGCGACGACGGCGACGCCCGTCCTCATCGCGCGCCTACCGGAAGGACCAGCGGCGGTTGAGGAGGAAATTGATCGGCATGACGGCCGCGATCGACAGGGCCTGGGCCGGCACCTCGGCGCTGCCGGCGCGCACCAGCAGCTCGAGGAGGACCAGGTTGAGGCCCAGCGCCACCAGGCTCACGGCGAGGTACCGGGCGCCCTGCTGGACCGCCGACAGACCGTGGCGGCGGAAGGTCCAGTACTTGTTCCAGAGGAAGTTGTTGGTCCACGCGACGCAGAAGGCCGCGATCGCGGCGGTCACGTAGTGGGCGCCGGCTGCGTGCACGAGGGCGGAGAACACGCCCAGGTTGACCAGATACCCGGACGCCCCCACGAGGCAGAAGCGGACGAGCTGCTCCCAGTCCTCGCGCCGGGCGCGGCGGACGTTGGGCACGCGGAGCACGCGCGCCCCGGGCGACGGCACGGGCTGGACTTGCCGGGTCGGCACGGGCCGCGATGGTACCAGAGCCCCCCGCGCCCCCGGCGCCCCGGGTGCGCCTACACTGGCATGGCCCCGACCGTCCCGTCCGTGGGTGACCACATGAGCTCGCGCACGCCCCCGCCCCGGCCCCGGCCGCACGAGACCGCCCTCACCCCGGGCGACTCGGCCCGCTACGACGCCCGCTTCGCCTCGCGCGCGGCGGGCATCGTGTCGTCGGTCATGCGCGACCTGATGTCGCTGTCGGAGCGGCCGGACATCATCTCGCTGGCCGGGGGCTTCCCCAACACCGAGGCCTTCGAGCGGGACGTCTTCGACGAGGTCATGGAGGTCGTCGCCCGCGAGCAGCTGGCGTCGTCGCTGCAGTACGGCCCCACCGAGGGGATGGCCGAGCTGCGGGAGCGGATCGTCGACGTGATGGCGCACGAGGGCGCCCGCGCGCGGGTCGAGGACATCATGGTCACGAGCGGGGGCCAGCAGGCCATCGACCTCTCGATCCGCACCTTCGTCAACCCGGGCGACACCGTGCTGGCCGAGGGCCCCACCTACCCCGGCGCGGTGCCCTGCTTCACGACCTACGAGGCGCAGGTCGAGCACGTCCCCATGGACGACGACGGGCTGCGCATCGACCTGGTCGAGGAGGCCCTCGACCGCCTCGCCGCCGAGGGCCGGCCGCCCAAGCTGCTCTACACCATCCCCAGCTTCCAGAACCCCGGCGGGGTGACGATGTCCCTGGAGCGCCGGGAGCGGCTGGTGTCGCTCGCCCACGCGCGCGAGCTGCTGATCGTGGAGGACAACCCCTACGGCCAGATCCGCTTCGAGGGCGATGCCCTGCCGACGCTCTGGGAGCTCGACGACGGCGCCGGCTGGGTGATCTACCTCTCGACCTTCTCCAAGATCCTCGCGCCGGGGGTCCGGACCGGCTGGGTCGCGGCGCCCGCCGCGGTGCTGCGCAAGATGAACCTCGGCAAGCAGGCCGCCGACCTCTGCTCGTCGACGATCTCGCAGCGCTTCGTCGTCGAGTACCTGCGCCGGCACGACTGGCGCGACTACGTGGCCCGCCTCAACGGCATCTACCGCCTGCGCCGCGACGCGATGCTGCGGGCCCTCGAGGAGGAGATGCCGCCCGAGGCGCGCTGGACGCGCCCCGGCGGCGGGCTGTTCGTCTGGGCCACCCTGCCCGGCTACCTCGACACCACCAACCTGCTCGCGGCGGCGGTGGAGCGGCACCAGGTCGCCTTCGTGCCAGGCCGGGGGGCGTTCCTCGACGGCCGCGGCGGCGACGCGATGCGGCTCAACTACTCGGGCGTGCCGGAGGCCGTGATCAGCGAGGGCGTGCGCCGGCTCGGGGTCGCGGTCACCGAGATGGCCGAGCTGCACCGGGCCCTCGGCGGCGAGGGATGAGGGTCGCGGTCCTGAAGGGCGGCCGCTCCCTGGAGCGGGAGGTCAGCCTGCGCTCGGGCGCCAACGCCGAGGCCGCCCTGCGCCGGCTGGGCCACGACGTGATCGGCGTCGACGTCGACCAGCACCTGGTGCGGGTCCTGCGGGCCGAGCGCCCGGAGGCGGCCTTCATCGCCCTGCACGGCAAGGGCGGGGAGGACGGGACCGTCCAGGAGCTGCTCGAGATCCTCGACCTGCCCTACACCGGGCCCGGCGTGCTGGCCTGCGAGCGGGCCTGGGACAAGGTGGTCGCCAAGGCCCACTTCGCCACCTCGGGGGTGCCCACGCCGCCGGCCTACGCGTTCAGCCAGGACGCCTTCCGCGAGCTCGGCGCCGGCGAGGCGATCCCCGCGATCCGCGACCGCCTCGGCCTGCCCCTGGTGGTGAAGCCCGCCAAGCAGGGCTCGGCCCTCGGCATCTCGGTGGCGCGCGACGCCTCGGACGTGCCGGGGGCCGTCATGAGCGCCCTCGCCTACGACGACCGCCTGCTGATCGAGCGCTTCGTCGCCGGGCGCGAGCTGGCCGTCTCGGTGATCGGCACGGCCGATCCATGGGCGCTCCCGGTGGTCGAGGCGATCCCGCGCGACAGCGACTTCTACGACTTCGAGGCGCGCTACACCCCCGGGCTCACCGACTTCGAGGCGCCGGCGCGGCTCCCCGACGCCGTGGCGCAGGAGGCCGCGCGGCTGGCCCTGGAGTGCTACCGCGTGCTCGGCTGCCGCGGCGTCAGCCGCGTGGACATGATCCTCGACGCCGACGAGCAGCTCTGGGTGCTCGAGGTCAACGCGATCCCGGGGATGACCGACACGAGCCTGCTGCCCAAGGCCGCCGAGGCGGCCGGGCTGGGCTTCGACGAGGTGGTGGAGCGGATCCTCGCCGACGCCGCCCTGGGGGCGTAGCCGGCGAGGACCGGTCGGTCAGCAGGTGACCTGGAGCGTGAAGGTGCGGTCGGCGGCGGCGCCCGCGTCGTCCGCGGTGGCCACCAGCAGGCGCTCCGGGTCGACCGGGTCGAGCTCGATCCCCACCGGCCCGAGGTCGGTGGCGGTCGTCTCGACCTGGGTCCCCGTCCAGGCGCAGTTGCCCACGGCCCGGTTGACGTCGACCCGGTAGAGGCCGGGCCCCGTGCGCGACGAGGAGATGCCCCCGCTCGAGCGTGCGAGCGAGCCGCTGGCGTTCACGACCGCCCAGACGGGGAGCCGGGCGTCCAGCGCCGACGAGAGGTCGCCCTCGGCGATCGTGCCGTTGGCGATCTTGGCGCTGGTCACGGCGCCGTCGCGCAGGTCCTGGCTGCGCCAGCCCAGCACCTTGGTGGGGATCTTGGGCTGCTTCACCAGCGGATCGAGCAGGTCGAGGGCCTGGTTGCTGCGCTTCACCGCCGCGATCGAGATGCGCTGGTTGGTGCGCAGCTGCTCGGCCGTCGCGGCGAAGCCGCCCTGGGCCGACGCGTCCTGCGTCGTCGTCTCGAGCGCCACCACGGCGCCGAGGCCGAGCGCCACGCCGGCCGCCACGCCGACCCACCATCGCGCCCGCATCAGCAGAACACCTGCACGTGGAAGCCGCTGTTCAGGCCGGCGCCGGCCGCGGTCAGCGTCCGCACGACGAGCTGCGTGCGCGCCACGTCGGTCGTGTCGAGGGCCAGCTTCACCGTGTCGGCGGCCGGCACCGGCGGCGCGTCGTTGGCGAGCACCGCCGTCCAGGAGCAGGTGTTGATGGCGCGGGTGAACTTCACCCGGTAGTCGCCGTCCCCGACCCGCTGCGACGACACCGCGCCGCGGCCCCGGACGAGGTTCGAGCCGATCGCGCCGTTGCTCACCGCGTAGAGCGGCGCCGCGGCGCCGAGCGAGGCGATGTCCTTCTGAGCCTGGTTCACCCGCTTGACGGCCGCGACCGAGATGCGCTGGTTGGTGCGCAGCTGCTCGCGGGACAGCGTGAAGCCGGACTGCGCCGACGCCTCCTGCGTGGCGGACTCGACCGCGACGACCACCCCGAGGCCGAGCGCCACGCCCGCGGTCACACCGACCCACCATCGTCCCCTCATCCCTGACCCCCTTCCGTGGTGCGGACGGGGCAACGGTACGCCGCGCAGGATGCGCGCGGCGCGCCGTTCACGGGATGCTTACCGCCCTCTTAGCCAGGGCGAGGTCGCGCTCGGCAGAGGACGGTGAGGTGGAACGGCAGGGCGCCCCCGGCCGCGCCGACCCGGCCGCGACGCCGGTCCACCATCGCCCGCGCCGCCGTTAGGGTGACGAGCCACGCGATGCCGGCCGCGACCCCCTCCACCGGCGGGCGCCTCCTCGTGGAGGAGGACGGGCCCGCGCTCATCCTCCGGATCTCCCATCCGGGGCGTGCCAACGCCGTCGACGAGCCCATCCTCGACGCCCTCACGAGCCTGCTTCAGGCGCCTCCGCCGGCCGCGCGGGCGATCCTGCTGGGCGGCGAGGGCGAGCGGCACTTCTCGGCCGGCCTCGACCTGGCGGGTCGTCCCGCGGCGGAGCTGGCCGCCCACCTGCGCGAGGGCGAGCGGCGGCTCGGCGCGGCGGCGGCCGCGATCGCCGACTGCCCGGTCCCGGTCGTGGCGGTGCTCAACGGGGCGGCCTTCGGCGGGGCGCTGGAGCTGGCCATCGCCTGTGACTGGCGCATCGCCCGGGCCGGCGCCCGCCTCGGCATGCCGGCCGCGCGCCTGGGCGTGGTCTACGCGCCCGAGGGGCTGCGCCGGTTCGCCGCGGTCATGGGCCCCGGCCAGGCCCGGCGCCTCTTCCTGACCGGCGTCCCCGTGGAGGCCGACGAGGCCCTGACGATGGGCCTGGTGGAGCAGGTGGTGGAGCCGGAGGGCCTCTGGGCCGCGGCGCGGGCCGCCGCCGCGGAGGTCGCCGCCGCCGCGCCCCTGGCCGTCGCGGGCACGCGGGCCATCGTGCGCGCGCTGGCCGACGGCTCCGCGCCCGCCGACGTCGAGGAGGTCGCCCGCAGCTGGCGCGAGCGCGCGTTCGCGTCGGACGACTTCGCCGAGGGCCTGGCGGCGTTCCGCGACAAGCGGCCGCCCGGCTTCCGGGGGCGCTAGCCCAGGCCGGGCAGGTCGAGGGCGCGCAGGCGGTCGGGGTCGGCGAGGGCGTCGATCGCCACGATGCGTCCCCCGGCGACCGTGAAGGCCATGACCGAGAAGGGCTCGCCCCGTGGGGCGACGACGACCCCCGCGACGCCGTTCACGAGAGCCGGGCGCGCGAACGGTGAGAGGCGGGCGTAGGTCACCGCGCGCCCCGCCACGGCCGCCGCGCCGCGCAGCGCGACCGTGGCGTCCGGGCGCCGCGCTCCGCCGTCCGACCGCAGCACCACGTCCGGGGCGAGCACCGCGACGAGCCCGTCGAGGTCGCCGTTGCGGGCCGCGGCGAAGAAGGCGTCGACCACGCGGCGCTGGCCGGCGAGGTCGACGTCGGGCGCCGGGGCCGACCGCCGCACGCGGCGCCGGGCCCGGCTCGCGAGCTGTCGGGCCGCGGCCGGCGATCGCCCCACGATCGGGGCGATCTCGTCGAAGGGGACGCCGAAGGTGTCGTGCAGCACGTACGCGAGGCGCTCGGCGGGCCCCAGGGCGTCGAGCACCACCATCAGGGCGAGCCCCACGGAGTCGGCCACCAGCGCCTCGTGCTCGGGGTCGGCCGCGCCCGCGCCGCTCACCACCGGATCGGGCATCCGCGCGTCGAGGGGCTCCTCGCCCCGCGACCGGCGCGCGCGGAGCATGTTCAGGCAGATCCGCGCGACGACCGTCGTCAGCCAGCCGCCGAGGTTCTCGATCTCGTCCGCGTCGGCGTCGCTCAGGCGCAGCCAGGCGTCCTGGACGGCGTCGTCCGCCTCGCTGAGCGAGCCCAGCATCCGGTACGCGACCGCGCGCAGGTGGGGCCGCTGCTCCTCGAAGCGCTCCGCGAGCGACTGGCGCTCGTCCATCGGTCACATCTCCCGGTCGCGGCGTGTCACGTCGATGACGAACCGAACCAGAGGAGGCATCATGCACCCAGGGATGAGGATCGCGGTGGCCGGGGCCACGGGACGGGTGGGCCGGCCCCTCGTGGAGCTGCTGGAGACCCGCGGGCACGAGGTGGTCCCGATCTCGCGGTCGCACGGCGTCGACGTGGTCACGGGGGAGGGCCTGGCGGACGCCCTGGCCGGAGTGGACTGCGTCGTCGACGCGGCCACCGGGCCGTCGCCGGACCGGGAGGAGGCCACCGCGTTCTTCACCGCCGCGGCCCGCAACCTGCAGGAGGAGGGGGCCCGGGCGGGCGTCCGGCGGATGGTGGTGGTGTCGATCATCGGCATCGACCGGTTCACGGGCGGCTACAACGCGGCGAAGGTCGCCCACGAGCAGGCCCACCTGTCGGGGCCCGTCCCGGCGCGGGTGCTGCGCGCGGCCCAGTTCCACGAGCTCGTCGGCCTGATGATGGAGTGGGGCCGGCAGGGGGACGTCGTGTACGTCCCGCGGATGCGCACCCAGCCGGTCGCGGCCATGGCGGTGGCCGAGATCCTCGCCGACATGGCCGTGGAGCCCGCCCCCGCCGCCCCTCCGGGGCCGTTCCCGGAGATCGCCGGCCCGCGCGAGGAGAGCATGGTCCACCTGGCGACGCTGCTCGCGGCCCGGCGCGGCGACCGGGTGCGCGTGGAGGGCGTGAGCGACCCGTCCGATCCCGACGCCGGCCTCTTGGAGGGCGGCGCCGCGCTGCCGGGCCCGGGCGCGATCCTCGCCGGGCCGAGCTTCGAGGAGTGGCTGCGCTCCGAGGTCGCCGTCTAGCCGCGCATCTCCGCCGCGTGCTCCTGGATCTTGGCGGCCAGGTCGGCGGCGGCCGCGTCGTAGGCCGCCGGGTCGTCCCAGGTGCCGCGCGGGTCGAGCAGGGCCGCGTCGACCCCGGGCACCTCGGTCGGCACCTGGAAGCCGAAGGCCGGGTCGGTGCGGGTGGGGGCGCCGTCGAGCTCGCCCGAGACGGCGGCCCGCACGATCGCCCGGGTGGCGGAGATCGGCATGCGCGACCCGGTGCCGTAGGGGCCCCCGGTCCAGCCGGTGTTGACCAGCCAGGCGCTCGCGCCGTGGCTCCGGATGCGCTCGCGCAGCAGCTCCGCGTAGACCGCCGGGGGCTGGGGGAGGAAGGGGGCGCCGAAGCAGGCGCTGAACGCCGCCTGGGGCTCCACGACGCCGACCTCGGTGCCGGCCACCTTGGCGGTGTAGCCGGCCAGGAACATCGTCATCGCCTCCTCGGGAGTGAGGCGGGCGACGGGCGGCAGCACACCGAACGCGTCGGCCGTCAGCATCACGATCGTCGACGGGTGGCCGGCGCGCTTGCCCGGGACGTGGTTCGGGATCGAGGCGAGGGGGTAGGCGCCGCGGGTGTTCTCGGTGATCGAGTCGTCGTCGAGGTCCAGGCGGCGGCTGGAGGGATCCATCACCACGTTCTCCAGCACGGTCCCGAACGTCTGCGTGGTGGCGTAGATCTCGGGCTCGGCCTCGGGCGACAGGCGGATCACCTTGGCGTAGCAGCCGCCCTCGATGTTGAAGACGCCGTCCTCGCTCCAGCCGTGCTCGTCGTCGCCGATCAGCGGCCGCTCCGAGTCGGTGGAGAGGGTCGTCTTGCCGGTGCCCGACAGGCCGAAGAAGATCGCGACGCGGCCGTCGGCGCCGACGTTGGCCGAGCAGTGCATCGACAGCACGCCGCGCTGGGGCAGGCGGTCGTTCATCAGGGTGAAGATCGACTTCTTGATCTCGCCCGCGTACTGGGTCCCGCCGATGAGGATCTCCTGGTCGGTGAGGTGGAGGATCACGAAGTTGGGCGCGCGGGTGCCGTCGGCGTCGGGGTCGGCGGTGAAGCTCGGGGCGTGGAGCACGAGGGCCTCGGGCCGGTGGGCGGCGATCTCCTCGTCGGTGGGCTCGATGAAGAGCGTGCGCGCGAAGAGGGCGTGCCAGGCGCTCTCGGTGACGACGCGGACGGGCAGGCGATGGGCGGGGTCGGCGCCGGCCCAGGCGTCGGTGACGTAGATGTCACCGGCTCCCAGGTGCGCCCGCAGCCGCTCGCCCAGGGACGCGTGGACGGCGGCGTCGATGGGCTGGTTGACCGAGCCCCACCAGACGCGGCCCTCGCTGCCCGGCTCGCGGACGAGGTACTTGTCCTTCGGGGCGCGCCCGGTGTGGGCGCCGGTGGAGACGACCATCGCCCCGCCCTCGGCCAGCCGCGCGTCGCCCGAGCCGACCGCCTGCTCGTAGAGCGCCGCCGTCGGGAGGTTCCACCAGACCGCGCCGCGCGCCTCGATGCCGTGCGCATCCAGCCCCACCGCCCCGCCGCGCGCCGCCGTCGCCTCGATCGCCACCTCAGCCCCCAGCTCTCGCGTCCGCCAGTTTCCGCACCCCGGGCGGGCCGAGAAGCCAGTACGCGATCGCCGGGACGATCGCTGCCGCGGGGAGCGCGAGCGGAGAGCCTGCCAGGTACAGCGCCAATCCGCAGCCGAACCCGAGCGCCCAGGAGGCCAGCCCGACCACCCCCCACCCGGGGCGGGAGTCCCCGCCGCGGGCGACGTCGATGGCGCAGATGGCGACCAGGCCCGGCGCCGCCAGGGCCATCGCCGTGAGCCAGGGCAGCATGAGCTCGTCGAACGATGCGGCCGCCAGGACGGTGCCGGCCGCCGTCACCGCGGCCAGGGCGACCCGGTGGGGCACCCGCGGCGCGACGTCGGCCAGGGAGAGGCCCCCCGACCAGATGTTGGTCAGCACCGAGCCGGTGAAGCCGACCGCGACGAACAGGTAGGCGATCGTGGGGCTGCCGAGGTCGCGCAGCACGTCGGCGAGGTCCCAGGTTCCCGTGGCGGCGTAGAGCGCCGCGCCGGCCAGGCCGAACAGCAGCGTCGGGACGGCCAGCCCGGCCAGGGCGCACCAGGCCACCTGGCGCGTCCGGGCCAGGTCGTGGGTGAAGTCCGGGGTGCGCAGCGAGAATGCGGCGCCGTAGCCGATGACCAGGGTCACGGCGGGCAGGAAGCCGATCGGGTCGCTGCCCGCGAGCCCGCCCGAGAGCGTGGCGTCGCGCTCCTCGAAGGCGAGCTGCAGGCCGTAGACGGCCAGCGCGGTCGTCGCCAGGCCGGCCACGAGCGCCGACCACGACAGCACCCCGAGGCCCCGGCCGACGACGGCCAGCATGACGGCGGCGAACAGGACCACCCCGGCGAGGTCGGGCAGGCCCACCAGCCGCGCCAGCGCCACGCCCGCCACCCCGACGTTCACGCCGAACCACCCCACCATCATGGCCAGCATCACGACCGAGGCCGTGCGGCGGCTGCCCTCGCGGCCCAGCGGCCCGGCGGTGAGCGCGGCCAGGGTGCGGCCGGTGCGCTGCCCGAGCACCCCCTGGCCCGCCGCCAGCGCGGCCAGCAGGGCGACGCCCACGACCAGCGCGGCGGCCAGCTCCGCGCCGCGCAGGCCCTCGCCGACGCCCCCGCCCATCATCATGGCCGCCGGGCTGGTGCCGATGCCGACCCAGGGCCCGAGCCGTCTCAGCCAGCCGTCGCGTCCCATCAGGCGGCCCATCCTAGAAGGGCCGCGTAGGCTCGTCCGGTGCGACGCGACGAGCTCGCCGCCCTCGGCATCCAGCTGCCGGCCCTGCCGGCCATCGCGCTCGGGCCCCTGCCGGGCGGCGCCGGCTGGGCGGCGCGCCTGGCCCGCATCGGCCTCGACGTCGCGGCCAGCGGGGCGTCGGACGACTCGCCGGCGACCCTCGCCGCGGCGCGGCAGGGCGCGCCGCACCTGCCGCTGAAGGCCCGCATCGCGGCGGCGGGGGCCCTGGACGGGATGCCGGCGATGATCGTCGAGACGGCCGGCCCGGTGCCCGCCGGCCACTACCGGCTCGGCCCCGACGAGGCCCTGGTCGCGGCGGTCGATGGCGGCGCCGCGGAGGTCGAGGACCCCGGCGACGTGGCGCGCGCCACCCTCGGGCGCGCCCGCGCCGGCGCGGCCTCGGCGCTGTGGGTCGCGGCCACCCCGGGCCTCGACGCCCTGCCCGCCGGCGTCGCCGAGGCCAAGCTCGCCGCCCTCGTCGAGGGCGCCCGCCAGGCCCGCCTCTGGCTGGCCAAGGAGCAGTTCGACCGCGACGACCCCGGCCCCTCATGGGGGCCCCGCGGCTACGTCACGTGACCCGCCCGCGCGACCCGCTGCCGGGCTGCGCGGCGGCTCAGACCGGGGCGCCCGCGCGCTCGTAGGCCAGGTTCGGGCCCAGCCAGCGCTCGACCTCCTCCAGCGGGAGGCCCAACCGGCGGGCGTAGTCCTCGGCCTGGTCGGCGGCCACCGGGCCGACCGCGAAGTAGCGCGCCTGCGGGTGATGCAGGTAGAGGCCGCTCACCGACGCGGCGGGCAGCATCGCCAGCGAGTCGGTCAGGCTCATGCCGATCCCGCCCGCCTCGAGGAGCTCGAAGAGCCGCCGCTTGGGCAGGTGGTCGGGGCACGCCGGGTAGCCGAAGGCCGGACGGATGCCGCGGTACTCCTCGGCGATCAGCTGGTCGTTGCTGAGCGACTCGCTCCGGCCGTAGCCCCACTCGCGCCGGGCGCGCGCGTGCAGCATCTCGGCGAGGGCCTCGGCCAGCCGGTCGGCGAGCGCCTTGACCATGATCGACGAGTAGTCGTCGTGGCGGGCCTCGTGCTCGGCCGCGATCGCGTCGGCCCCGATCCCGGCCGTCACCGCGAAGGCGCCCACGTGGTCGAGCAGCCCGGTCTCGCGCGGCGCCACGAAGTCGGCCAGGGAGTACTGGGGCTTCTCGTCGGCCTTCACCCTCTGCTGGCGCAGCATCGGGAAGCGGGCCGCCTCGGCGCTCCGGGAGGCGTCGGCGTACAGCACGATGTCGTCGCCCTCGGCCGCGGCCGGCCAGAAGCCGTAGACCGCGCTCGCGGTCAGGCGGTCCCCCGCCACCAGCTCGGCCAGCATCGCCTGCGCGTTGGCGTACAGGTCGCGGGCTGCGGCGCCGTGGCGCGGGTGGTCGAGCACGTCGGGGAATTTCCCCCGCACCTCCCAGGCGTGGAAGAAGAACGTCCAGTCGATGAAGGGGACGATCTCGGCCAGCGGGATCCCGGTGAGCTCGCGCCGGCCGGTGAACTCGGGCGCCGGCAGGTCCTCGGCCCGCCAGTCGATGCGCGGGCGCCGCGCGCGCGCCTGCGCCAGCGGGTGCAGGGGCGCTCGCGCCGGGCGGAGTGCTGCTCGCGCAGCGTCGCCTGGTCGCTGCGGACATCCACGAGGAAGGCCTCGCGCCGTTCGGGGTCGAGCAGGCTCGCGACCACGCCCACGGCGCGGGACGCGTCGAGGACGTGCGTGACCCCCTCGGAGTAGGCCGGCGCGATCTTGACGGCGGTGTGCTGGCGGCTGGTCGTGGCACCGCCGATCAGCAGCGGGATCCGCATGCCGCGACGCTCCATCTCGGCGGCGACCGTCACCATCTCGTCGAGCGACGGCGTGATCAGCCCCGAGAGGCCCGACGATGTCGGCCCGCTCGGCGTCGGCCGTCTCCAGGATGCGGTCGGCCGGGACCATGACGCCGAGGTCGACCACCCGGTAGTTGTTGCAGCCCAGCACCACCCCGACGATGTTCTTGCCGATGTCGTGGACGTCGCCCTTGACCGTGGCCATCACGATGGTCCCCTGGGGATCGGTGTCCTCCCCGGCGGCCTCGGCCCGGGCGCGCTCCTCCTCCATGTAGGGCTCGAGGTGGGCCACGGCGCGCTTCATGACGCGCGCGCTCTTCACGACCTGGGGCAGGAACATCTTCCCGGCCCCGAACAGGTCGCCGACGACGTTCATGCCGGCCATCAGCGGCCCCTCGATCACCGCCAGCGGAGCGCCGTAGGCGAGGCGGGCCTCCTCGGCGTCGGCCTCGACGTGGTCGACGATGCCGTTCACCAGCGCGTGCTCGAGGCGCTCCTCGACCGTGCCGGCGCGCCAGGCCGGATCGGCGACCGTGGCGCCCCGGTCGTCGCGCACCCGCTCGGCCAGCTCCACCAGCCGGTCGGTCGCGTCGGGGCGGCGGTCGAAGAGCACGTCCTCGACGGCCTCCAGCAGCTCCTCGTCGATCTGCTCGTAGACCACGAGCTGGCCGGCGTTGACGATCCCCATGTCCATCCCGGCGCGGATGGCCTGGAACAGGAAGGCGGCGTGCATCGCGCGGCGCACGACCTCGTTGCCGCGGAACGAGAACGACAGGTTGCTGACGCCCCCGCTCACCTTCGCCCCCGGGCAGCGCTCCTTGATCTGGCGCGTCGCCTCGATGAAGGCCATCGCGTAGCCGTTGTGCTCCTCGATCCCCGTGGCCACGGCGAAGACGTTGGGGTCGAAGATGATGTTGCGCGGCGGCACCCCTGCGCGCTCCACCAGCAGGCGGTAGGCGCGCTCGCAGATCTCGACCTTGCGCTCGACGGTGTCGGCCTGGCCCTGCTCGTCGAAGGCCATCACGACCATGGCCGCGCCGAAGCGGCGCGCCTCGCCCGCGCGGGCCAGGAACTCCTCCTCGCCCTCCTTGAGGCTGATCGAGTTGACCACGGGCTTGCCCTGCACGCAGCGCAGGCCGGCCTGGATGACCGACCACTTCGAGCTGTCGATCATGATGGGCACCCGGGCGATCTCGGGCTCGGTGGCGACCATGTTCAGGAAGGTGGTCATCGCCGCCTCGGAGTCGAGCATCGCCTCGTCCATGTTCACGTCGATGATGTTCGCCCCGCTGCGCACCTGCTCGGTCGCGACCTCGAGGGCCGTCGTGTAGTCGCCGGCTGAGATCAGCTCGGCGAAGCGCCGCGAGCCGGTCACGTTGGTGCGCTCGCCGATCATCGTGAAGTTGGCGTCGGGGCGCAGGACGAGCGGCTCCAGGCCCGCGAGGCGCGTGTGGTCCTCGGGCGGCGGCACCAGCCGCGGCGCCTTGCCGCGCGCGGCGGCGGCGATCGCGCGGATGTGGTCCGGGGTCGTCCCGCAGCACCCGCCCAGGACGTTCACGAGGCCGCTGGCCGCGAACTCGGCCAGTTCGCCGGCCGTCTGCTCCGGCCGCTCGTCGTACTCGCCGAAGACGTTGGGCAGGCCGGCGTTGGGGTAGCAGAGGGTCCAGCAGCCCGCCACGCGCGACAGCTCGGCCAGGTAGGGGCGCATCTCGGCGGCGCCGAGCGCGCAGTTCACCCCCACCGCGAACGGCCGGGCGTGGGCCACGGTGATCCAGAAGGCCTCGATCGTCTGCCCCGCGAGCGTGCGGCCGCTGCGGTCGGTGATGGTGACGGAGATCATCACCGGGGGCCTCACGCCGGTCTCCTCCGCCACCTGGTCGATGGCCACGATCGCCGCCTTGGCGTTGAGCGCGTCGATCACCGTCTCGACCAGCAGCAGGTCCACCCCCCCGTCGATCAGGCCCCGCACCTGCTCGGCGTAGGCCGCCCGCAGCTCCTCGAAGGTGATCGACCGGGCGGCGGGGTCCTCGACGTCGGGGGAGATCGACAGCAGCCGGTTGGTCGGGCCGATCGCGCCGGCCACGAAGCGCGGCTGGTCGGGCGTCCGCGCGGTCCACTCCTGCGCGGCCGCGCGGGCGAGCCGCGCCGACTCGGCGTTCATCTCGCGCACCAGGGCCTCGGTGCCGTAGTCGGCCTGCGCCACCGCCGTCGAGGTGAAGGTGTTGGTCTCGAGGATGTCCGCGCCCGCCTCCAGGAAGGCGTGGTGGACGCCGCTGACCACGTCCGGCCGCGTCAGCGTCAGCAGGTCGTTGTTGCCCTTCAGGGGGTGGGGGTGGGCGGCCAGCCGCTCGCCGCGGAAGTCGGCCTCCTCGAGCCGGTGGCCCTGGAGCATCGTCCCCGTCGCCCCGTCGAGGATCAGGATCCTCTCGGAGAGCAGCCGGTCGAGCGTGTCGCGGACGTCGGTCACGGGTCCGAGACTAGCGCGGCGCTCGCGCCTTCCCGTCGCCGGGCCGGGCCAGGTACCGGGCGATCACCGGCCCCGCCAGGATCCCGGCCAGCACGACCCCCATCGCCGCGAAGCCGATGGCCTCGTTGTCGAGCGCCACGGACACGATCCCGAGCACGGCGGCGATCGCGCACACGGCCACCAGCCGGAGCGTCTTCTCCGCCCGGGGCGAGAGGCGGCGGACCCAGCCCATCAGCGGTCCAGGTCGGCGGGCCGCGTCATGACGAGGGCGGCGTTGTGGCCGCCGAGGCCGAAGGAGGTCGAGACCGCCACCCGCAGGTCGACGCGCCGGGCCGCGCCGGCCACGTGGTCGACGCCCGCGCAGGCCGGGTCGAGCTGGCTCAGGTTGATCGTGGGCGGCACGACCCCCTCGCGCAGCGCGAGCGCGGTGATCGACGCCTCGAGCGCCCCGGTGGCGCCCATGCAGTGGCCGTGCATCGACTTGGTCGCGCTCACCGCGACGCGCGCGGCGGTCTCCTCGCCCAGGGCGATCTGGAGGGCGCGTATCTCCGCGGGGTCGCCCGGCTTGCTGGCGCCGCCGTGGGCGTTGACGTGGTCCACGTCCTCCGGAGCGACGCCCGCGTCGCGGATCGCCTCGGCCAGCGAGCGGGCCTGGGGCTCGCCCGTCGGGTCGGGATCGGTGATGTGGTGCGCGTCGTTCGTCGCCCCGTAGCCCGCGAGCTCGCAGATGACCTCCGCCCCCCGCGCCCGGGCGTCGTCCAGCCGCTCGAGCACCATCACCGCCCCCGCCTCGCCCACCAGGAAGCCGTCGCGGTCGCGATCGAAGGGGCGCGCCGCCCCGGCCGGGTCGTCGTTGCGGTGCGAGAGCACCCTCATCGCGTCGAAGCCGGCGAGGAAGTAGGGCGTGATCAGCGTGTCGGCCCCGCCCGCCAGCATGGCGCGGGCGTCGCCGCGGCGCAGGATGTCGAGCGCGGTGCCGATGGCGTCGGTGCCCGCCGCGCAGGCGGTGCACACGGCGGTCACCGGGCCGTGCAGCCCCAGCTCCATCGAGACCTGGCCCGCGCTCATGTTGGCGACGCTCAGGGGGATCGCGAAGGGGGAGACCCGGTCGGCGCCGCGCTCGAGCAGCACGATGTGCTGCTCCTCGCGCGCGGTCGCGCCCGACCCGCCGTTGCCGATGATGGCCCCGACGCCCTCGCCGCCGCCGAGCGGCAGGCCCGCGTCCTCGACCGCCATCCGCGCGGCCGCCACGGCGAACTGGGCGTGGCGGTCCATCCGCCGCGCCGTGCGCCGGTCCATGTGGTCGACCGGGTCGAACCCGTGCGCCTCGCACGCCATGCGGACCGCCCACCCCGAGGCGTCGAAGCGCGTGATCAGCCCCGCGCCCGAGCGCCCCGCGCTGGCCGACCGCCACATCTCCTCGCGCCCGATGCCCAGCGGTGAGACCACGCCGATGCCGGTCACCGCCACGCGGGTGCGGCCGCCCCGGCCGTTGGAGCTCATCCGCCGTCCACGGCGGCCATCGCGAGCACGGCGTTGTGCCCGCCGAACCCGAACGAGTTTGAGATGGCCGCACGCACCGGGGCCCGCCGGGCGGCGTTGGCGATGTGGTCGACGCCGGCGCACTCCGGGTCGAGCTCGTCGAGGTTGATCGTGGGCGGGATCTCGCCCTCGCGGATGGCGAGCGCCGTGAGCACCGCCTCGAAGCCTCCCGCCGCGCCCATGCCGTGGCCGTGCATCGACTTGGTTGACGAGACCATCACCTCCGCCGCACGGTCGCCCACGAGCTGCCGGATGGCGCTGATCTCGATCGGGTCGCCCGTCGGCGTCGACGTGCCGTGGGCGTTGACGTAGTCCACCTCCTCCGGCGCGAGCCCGCCGGCCGAGAGGGCCTGGCGCATCGCGGCGACCTGCCATCGCCCGCTCGGCTCGGGGTCGGTGAGGTGGTGGGCGTCGGCGGTGGCCCCGTAGCCGCGCACCTCGCAGATGACCTCGGCTCCCCGGCCGCGGGCGTGGGCGAGGCTCTCGAGCACCAGGACACCCGCCCCCTCCGCGGCGACGAAGCCGTCGCGGCCCACGTCGTAGGGGCGGCTGGCGCCCTGCGGGTCGTCGTTGCGGCGCGACAGCGCGCGCGTCGCGTCCAGGCTCGCCATGCAGAAGGGTGTGACGCCGGCCTCGGTGCCGCCGGCCAGCATCACGTCGGCGGCCCCCCGGCGGATGACGGCGGCCGCGTCGCCGATGCCGTGGTTGGCCGAGGCGCAGGCGGTGACGACCGAGCTGCTCGGTCCCCGGAGGCCGAGCTGCATCGCGACCTGCCCGGCGGACATGTTCACGATCATGACCGGGACCATCAGCGGCGAGGAGCGGTCGGCGCCGCGGTCGAGGAGGGCGCGGTGGTGCTCCTCGAAGGTCTCGCTGCCGCCGTTGCCGGTGGCGATGACGGTGCCGGCCCGGTAGCCGTCGCCCTCGATCTCCAGGCCGGCGTGGTCCAGGGCCAGGCGCCCCGCCGCGACGGCCATCTGGGTGGCGCGGTCCATGCGGCGGGCGGCGCGCCGGTCGATGAAGTCGGCGGGCTCGAAGTCGTTCGCCTCGCAGGCGATGCGGCAGGCGTGCCCCGACGGGTCGAAGCGCGTGATCGGGCCGGCGCCCGAGCGGCCGGCCAGCGCCGCCCGCCAGGTGTCCTCCCAGCCGACCCCCAGCGGCCCCACGACGCCGAGGCCGGTGACGACCACGCGCGCCGCGCCGTCCCCGTTTCCGTTCACAGCCGCAGCCCCCCGTCGACGGCCAGAACGGCCCCGGTGATGAAGCCGGCGGCGGGGGAGCAGAGGAAGGCGACCGGGCCGGCGACGTCCTCGGGGTCGCCCAGCCGCCCGAGGGGGGTCGCCGCGAGCAGCCGCGCGCGCCGCTCGTCGTCCAGGGCGTCGGTCAGCCGCGTGCGCACGTAGCCCGGCGCCACGGCGTTCACCCGCACGCCCGAGGGGCCGCCCTCGCGCGCCAGCGCCCGCACCAGCCCGATGATGCCGGCCTTCGAGGCCGCGTAGTTGGCCTGGCCGGCGTTGCCCTGCACGCCGACGATCGACGAGATCGCCACCACGCACCCGCGGCCGCGCCGCGCCATCCCGGCCATCGCGGCGCGGGCGGCGGTCATCGTGCCGGTGAGGTTCACGTCGATCGGCTCGCGCCACGCCTCGCGGGCCATGCGCACCGCCGGGCCGTCGCGCGTGACGCCGGCGTTGGCCACCAGCGCATCGAGCGGGCCGAGGGCGGCCTCGACCTCCCCGACCACGCGCTCGGCGTCGCCCGGATCGCGCGCCTCCGCGCGCAGCGCGTGGGCGCGGCGCCCGGCCGCCCGCACGCCGGCCGCCGTGGCCTCGGCCCCGTCGCGGTCGCGCGCGTAGGTCAGCCCGACGTCGTGTCCCCGGCGGGCGAGGGCCAGGGCGCAGGCGGCCCCGATCCCCTTGCTCGCGCCGGTGACGAGCGCGACCGGCACCCCCTGCCGGTTCCTAGGCGCGCCCGGCCATGGCCAGGAGTGCGGGGAGGTCCGACGGGGCGCCGAGGTGGATCGCCTGCACGTCGGGCCGGATGCGCCGCACCAGGCCGACCAGCACGCGCCGGTGGCCGAACTCCACGAAGCCGTCCACCCCGTGGTCGAGGGCCATGCGGACGGTCTGGGTGAAGCGGACCGGCGCGGTGAGCTGCTGGGCGAGCAGCGAGCGCAGCCGCTCGCCGCGCTCGAAGCGGCCCGAGGTGGCCGACAGGAACGGCAGCGACGGGGTCCCGATCTTCACGTTCTTCAGCGTCTCGCGCAGCTTGTCGGCGGCGGGGGCCATGACCGACGAGTGGAAGGCCCCGTCCACGTCGAGCAGCCGCGCCTTGATGCCGCGGGCGCGGGCCAAGTCGAGCAGGCGGTCGACGCCGCGGTGCAGGCCCGAGGCGACGATCTGGCCCGGGCCGTTGTAGTTCGCGGGCCACACGTCGCCCGCCTCCAGGCAGAGGGCCTCGACGTCCTCGTCGCTCGCGCCCAGCAGGGCGACCATCGAGCCGGGGGTCGCCGCCGAGACGTCCGTGGTCGCGTCCCCGCGGGCCCGCACCAGCCGCAGCGCCTCCTCGAACGAGAGGCTGCCGCAGGCCACCAGGGCCGAGTACTCGCCGAGCGAGTGGCCCATGGCGAGGTCGCCGGTCACGCCGCTCTCGTGCGCCACCCGCCAGGCGGCCACCGACGTGGTGAGGATCGCCGGCTGGCAGTTGCGCGTGGTGGTGAGGTCGTCGGCGGGCCCCTCGAAGCAGAGGCGCGCGAGGTCGAACCCGAGGACGTCGTTCGCCTCCTCGAAGGTCCGCCGGGCCGTGGGGAAGGCCTCCGCGAGCGCCCGCCCCATCCCGACCTGCTGCGCCCCCTGCCCGGGGAAGAGCAGGGCGATCAGCGGTGGACCTCCGGCGGCGTCGCGCGGCCGGGCGCTCGACCTCATTCGGGGGGCTCCTCGTGGGCAGGTGGGCATGGCGGGCGCATGCCCGACAACCTGGCGATGATAGACGGCCCGCGGCGGTCCGTCCAACCGCCCCGCGCCGCGGCGGGCCGGGCCGACCTGCCACGATGCCCGCCGTGCCCCCGCTGATCCCCCTGCGCGACCTGTTCGGCGACCCCGAGCGGGCCCTGGCGCGCCTCTCGCCCGACGGGCGGCGCCTGTCGTGGCTGGCCCCCCGCGAGGGCGTGCTGAACGCCTGGGTGCGCGACCGCGCCGGCGGCGAGCCCCGCCCCGTGACCGACGACCGCGACCGCGGCGTGCGCTCCTACCTCTGGTCGCGCGACTCGCGCCGCATCCTCTGGTCGCAGGACCAGGGGGGCGACGAGAACCACCACATCCTGGCCGTCGAGGTGGACGGGGGGCGCCCCCGCGACCTCACGCCCTTCCCGGGCGTGCGCGCGAGCCTCGTGGCCGCCCCGCGGGCCACCCCGGGGCACGCCCTCGTGGCGATGAACCTGCGCGACCCCGCGATGTTCGACGCCTACCGCCTCACCCTCGCCACCGGCCGGCTGCGGCTGATCGCACGCAACCCGGGCAACATCATCGGCTGGCTCGCCGACCGCGACGGCGCCCTGCGGGCGGCGCGGGCCCAGACGCCGGCCGGCGACTACGAGCTGCTGGCGCGCGACGAGGAGGGCTCGGAATTCCGCGTCGTCGCCGAGTTCGCCAACGAGGACGGCGGGCACGCGTTCGCGTTCACCCCCGAGGGCGCGCGGCTGTGGGTGGGCAGCGCGCGCGGCTCCGACCTGATGCGGCTCGTCGAGCTCGACCCCGCCACGGGCGAGGAGCGGGTCATCGACGGCGACGATGAGGCCGACCTCGCCGGCCCGGTCATCAGCGACCTCACCGGCGAGCTGCTGGGCGCCGCCTACCTGCGCGACCGGGTCGTGATGCACGCGTTCGACGAGCGCTTCGGCCGCGACTGGGAGGCGGTGCGCGCGCTGCACCCGGGCGACCCGCGCATCACCGGGCAGGACGCCGACGAGGCGGCCTGGGTCGTGGCCTTCGACGACGACCGCGACCCGGGCGCGACCTTCCTGTTCGACCGCGCGACCGGGACGGCCGAGCTCCTCTACCGCTCCCGGCCCTGGCTCGACCCGGCGACGCTGGCGCCGATGCGCCCGGTCACGATCACCTCGCGCGACGGCCTGCCCCTGCGCTCCTACCTCACCCTGCCGCTCGACGCCGAGCCGCGCGGCCTCCCGGCGGTCCTGGTCGTGCACGGCGGCCCGTGGGCCCGCGACGCCTGGGGCTACGACCCCCAGGCCCAGCTCCTGGCCAACCGCGGCTACGCAGTCCTGCAGGTCAACTACCGCGGCTCGACCGGCTTCGGCAAGCGCTTCACCCACGCCGCCGAGCACGAGTTCGCCGGCAGGATGCACGACGACCTGATCGACGGGGTGGAGTGGCTGGTGGGCGAGGGCATCGCCGACCGCTCCCGCGTCGGCATCTACGGCGGCTCGTACGGGGGCTACGCGGCGCTTGTGGGGGCCACCTTCACGCCCGACGTCTTCGCGGCCGTCGTCAGCGTCGTCGGCCCGTCGAGCCTCGTCACCCTGGTGCGGTCGTTCCCGGCCTACTGGCGGCCCTTCCTGGCGAGCACCTGGTTCCGCTACGTCGGCGACCCCGACGACCCCGAGCAGCTCGCCGACCTCGAGGCCCGCTCGCCGCTGAGCCGGGTCGACGCCATCACGGCGCCGCTGCTGGTGGTCCAGGGCGCCAACGACCCCCGGGTGACCAAGGCCGAGTCCGACCAGATCGTGGCGGCCCTGCGGGCGCGCGGGGTCGAGGTCGAGTACCTGGTCAAGGAGGACGAGGGCCACGGCTTCGTCAAGCCCGAGAACCGCATGGAGGCCTACGCGGCCATCGAGCGCTTCTTCGCCCGCCACCTGGGCGGACGCGGCGAGCCGTAGGGCCTCCTACAGGTGGGTCGTCCTCGGCGTGGGGATGGCCGCGCAGGCCAGCATCTCGGCGGTCCAGCTCGGCCTGCCCGCCGTGGCGCCCCAGATCCGTGCCGAGTACGACCTGTCGCTCGCCCAGACCGGGGCGCTGCTGGCCGCGCCCACCCTCGGAGTCCTGGCCACGCTGCTGGCGTGGGGGGCCCTCGCCGACCGCATCGGCGAGCGCGCCGTCATCGCGGCGGGCCTGACGGGCGCGGCGCTGGCGCTGGCGGTGGCGTCGCAGGCCGGCTCGGCGTCGGCGCTCGCGGCCGGGCTGGTCGCGGCCGGCGCCCTGGGCTCGGCCGCCAACGCGGCGAGCGGCCGCGCCGTGGTGTCGTGGTTCGGGCCGTCCCAGCGCGGCCTCGCCCTGGGGCTGCGCCACATGTCCACCCCGCTGGGCGGGGCGATCGGCGCCGCCCTGCTGCCGCTCGCGGCCGAGGCCGGCGGCGTCGGGGCGGCCCTCCTGGCGCTGTCGGCCGGGTGCCTCGTGGGGGCCGCCGCGGCCGCCGCGGGGCTGCGCCGTGCGGTCCCCGGGGGCGGTGGGCTCGACGAGCCGCCCGACCCTGGGCGCGCCCGGGCCGATGCGCGACCCCGCGATCTGGCGGCTCTCGCTGGGGACGGCCCTGGTGGTGCTCGGGCAGATCTCGGTGCTGAGCTTCCTGGTGCTCTACCTCAACGAGGAGCGCGGGTGGTCGCTGACGTCCGCCGCCGCCGCGCTCGTCGCCGTCCAGCTCGGCGGGTCGGCCGCCCGGGTGGCGGCCGGGGCCTGGTCCGACCGGCTCGGCAGCCGCATCCGCCCGCTCCGCGCGATCGCCCTGGCCGGCGGCGTCACCCTCGGGGTCGCCACGGCGCTGCTGGCCACCCCGGACAGCGCGGCCGTCCCGCTCTTGGTCGTCGCGGGGATCGTCGTCATGGCCGGCAACGGCGTCTCCTTCGCCGCGGCTGCCGAGATGGCCGGCCCCGGCCGGGTCGGCACGGCCCTCGGCCTGCAGAACACGATCCTCTTCGCGGCCGTGGCGGCCGCCTCCCCGCTCTTCGGCGCCGCGGTGGGCCTGCTGTCGTGGACCGCGGCCTTCGCCCTCGCCGCGCTCTGCCCGCTGCTGGGGTGGCTCGTGCTCGGGCCCCTCGCGCGGTCCGAGGCGGCCCGCGTGCCCTGAGCTATCCGGAGGTCTCGGGGGGCGCGTGACGGCCGAGGCCGAGGGCGCGCACCGAGCGGTGGGCGGCGATCGCGGCGAGCACCAGGACGATCAGGGCGAAGAGCCCGTGGAGGCCGCCGACCCAGTCGTCGCCGTCGGCGAAGCCGAGCTGGATGGTGCCCACGACGGCGAGGGCGAAGCTCGAGCCCGACGTCCCACCAACGTTTCCAGTAGGCGCCGATCGAGGCCAGGAAGACGAGCACCTCGAGGCCGTGGACGGTGGAGCCGAGGTCCTTGTGGGCGTCCAGGGCGTCGGCCCCGGCGCCGAAGAAGTACGACGCGATCAGGTAGACCTGGACGAAGATGCCGACGACGACGAGCGTCGCCAGGACGAGGTGGATCCACAGGAAGGCGCGCGTCACGCCGCCACTCTACTCACACCGCCGGGGTCCTTGATGACGCGGATCGCCGCCCCGAGCCGGTCGACGACGCCGGGCATGTGGGTGATCACGACGACCAGGCGGCCGTCGGCCGCCAGGCGCTCGACCCCGGACAGCGCCTGCTCGAGCGACTCGGCGTCCAGCGAGCTGAAGCCCTCGTCCAGGAAGAGGCAGTCGAGGCGGCCGCCCGACTCGGTCGCCGCCTCGCCCAGCCCGAGCGCCAGGGCCAGGCTGGCCAGGAAACGCTCTCCGCCGGACAGGGTCGCCGCGCCGCGCCGCCGCTCGCCCCGGGCCAGGTCGATCACGTCCAGCGGGTCGCCGCCGGTGCCGGCGAAGCGGTAGCGGCGGCCGCTGAGCTCCTCCAGGCGGGCGGAGGCCCCCACCGCCAGGCGCTCGCGGTAGCGCTGCAGCAGGTAGCGGGGGAAGCGGTTGGCCTGCAGGTCGGCGGCCACGCGGCCGTGGCGGTCGGCCGCCGCCCGCGCGCCGGCCTCCAGGCCCGCGAGGCGGCGCCCCTCGGCCGCCGTGGCCTCGACGGCCGCCAGGGCCCGCCGCGCCCCGTCGCGCTCGGCGGCGGCGCTCGCGGCGGCCGGCGCGACGTCGACGGGGCCGGCGACCCCCAGCGGCGTCCCCTCGGCCGCGACCCGCGCCTCGGCCGCCGCGGCGCGCTCGCCGGCCCGCGCCGCCCGCGCGGCGAGCGCCGCCCCCGCCCGCTCCGCCCGCCCGGCCAGGCGGCCGGCGGCCGCGACCAACTCGGCCGCGCCCAGCGCGGCGTCGAGCGGCTCGCGGCCCAGCCGGTGCGCCAGCAGGCCGGCGGCCCTGCGCAGCCCGCCGACCTCGGCGCGCTCGACCTCCTCGCGGGCCCGGCGCGCGCCCTCGGCCGTCCGGCGGGCCTCGGCCTCCGCCCCCAGGGCGCGCTCGGCGGCCGTGTCGAGGCCGGCCAGCTCGGCCACGGCGGCGTCGAGGCGGGCGGCGGCCTCCGGGGCGCCCCAGTCGCCGAGCCGCCCGGTCAGCCGGGCGGCCGCGGCGCGGTCGGCTTCGAGGCGCGCCGTGAGCGCGGTGAGCTCGCCGCCGGCGGCGTGGGCCGCGGCCGTGTCGTCCTCCAGCGCCCCCGCCTCGGCCCGCAGGGCGGCCGGGTCGTCGCCGGGCGACCCGCCCGCCTGGGCGAGGGCCTTGCGCGCCCGGGCGACGGCGGCCTCGGGCAGCTCGCCGACGGGGGCGCCGCACACCGGGCACGCGTCGCCCGGCGCCAGCCCCGCCCGAAGCTCGGCGACGGCGTGGTCGTGCCGCCCGTCGCCCGCCTGCGCCCGCGCCGCCGCGGCCGTCTCGGCCGCGGCCAGCTCCTCGGCCAGCGCCGCGCGCCGCCTCAGGGAGGCGCGGGCCTCGAGCGAGCGGACCTCGGCCTCGAGCGCCGCCCGCCGCCTGGCGATCTCGGCCTCCTCGGACGGGATCGCGCCCGCGAGCTCCGCCAGGCGGCCGGCGTCGCCGCGCAGCCCGGCCAGCTCGGCCGCCGTGCCGCCGTGGCGGGCACGCGCCTGGTCGCGGGCCGCCACCGCCGCGGCCGCGGCCCCCGCGGCATCGTCGAGCGCCGCGCCGGCGCGCTTCAGGGCGGCCCCGGCCTCGGCCAGCCGGCCGGCGAGCCCCGCCCGCGCGGCCGCGTCGGGCAGAGCCGCGGCGGCGTCGGCGACGAGCCGCGCCTCCTCCCGGGCCGCGGCGGCCTCCACCCCGGCCTCGGCCGCGGCCCGCGCGGCGGGGACCAGGGCCCCCAGGGCGGCGCTCCGCGCCGCCGCCGCCCGCGCCGCCCGCGCCGCCCGCGCGCGCTCGTCCGCCCCGTGGGGCGCCAGCCGCACGCGCTCGCCGGCCAGGTCGTCGGCCGCCGCCCGCCGGGCCGCCGCCGCCGCCTGCGCCGCGACCCGCGCGCCCTCCAGCGAGGCGACGCCGAACAGCTCCCGCAGGACGTCGTCGCGGTCGCGCGGCTTCGCGCCCAGGAAGCGCGCGAACCGCCCCTGGGCCAGGATCACCGCGCTGGTGAAGGCCTCGAAGCGCAGGCCCACCAGCTCGCGCAGCCGGTCGGAGACCACGCTCTCGCCGGCCATCCCCTCGGCCACGCCGCCGCCGTCGCCCGCGAGGCGCTCCAGCAGGTGCAGTGGCTCGGGCGCCTCGGGCCCGAAACGGCGGGTGACCCTCCACACCTCGTCGCCGCCGCGCGCGAAGGTCAGCCGCACCTCCCCGTGCGCCCGCCCCAGGCCCAGCAGCTCCTTCGGGCCCGACAGCTCGGGGGTGCGGCCGTAGAGCGCGAAGCAGATGGCGTCGAGCAGCGAGGTCTTGCCGGCGCCGGTGTCTCCGGCGATCACGACCAGGCCGTGGCGGCGCCAGTCGACCGTCTCCCGGTCGTAGGAGCGAAACCCCGAGAGGCTCAGCTCGAGCGGGCGCACGCCGCCCTCAGGCCGGGGCGTCGGCCGCCGCGAGCGCCTCCGCGAAGGCCTCGGCCTGGCGCGGGTCCAGCGGCTTGCCCAGGGCGGCGTGCCAGTCGCCGTAGTGCTCGGGCAGCGAGCGCGGCCCGTCCCCGCCCGGCGCGTCCGGGGCGCCGCCGTCCTGCGCCGTGGCGTAGCGCGGCTCCACGCGCAGGGCGCCGGGCAGCAGGTCGCGCACCTCCCGCACCAGGTCGAGCGCGACCCGGTCGAGCTCCACCTCGCAGAACAGGTGGGCCCCCTCGTGCGCGGCGGCCAGGCGCGGCAGCTCCTCCAGCGTCCCGCGGATCCGCGCCAGCCGGCGCCCGGCGGCCAGCGGCACCTCCCGCACCTCCGTGACGTCGCCGGCGATCTCGGCGATCGCCACGCTGCGCGCGCCATCGTCGTCGGAGAAGTCGAGCGCCAGGGGGCTGCCGGCGTAGCGGCCCGGCGCCGCGACGCGGGGCACGCGCTGGGCCCGGTGGACGTGCCCCAGCGCGAGGTAGTCGAGGTCGGCCGGCACCGCCGCGGCGGTCACCGCGTAGGAGATGCCGAGGGTCAGCTCGCGCTCGCCGCCGCCCGCCGCCGCCCCGTCCACCAGCAGGTGCCCCAGCAGCACGGCGGGGCCGCCGGTCGGCCGCCCGCCGCGCGCGCAGCTCGGCGGCGAGCACCCCGAGGATGCCGGCCACGTCCTCGGCGTAGGTGCCGCGGGCGCTGCGGCGGTCGGTCCCCGGCGCCAGGTCCAGGCGCTCGGTCTCCAGCCACGGCAGCGCGGCCACGTGCAGGGGGCCGGCCGCGGTCGCGACGGTGACCACCGCCTCCTCCGGCACCCCCGCCACGCGGCCGACGGCCGTGATGCCGCGCGGGGCCAGGTAGGGCGCGAGATGCTCCCAGAGCCGGGGGTCGTCGTGGTTCCCGGTCACGGCCACGACCGGGGCGACCTCCGCCAGAGCCTGCAGGGCGCGGAGGCACGCCCCGAGGCAGGCCGGGTCGATCAGCCGCCGGTCGAGCAGGTCGCCGGCCACCAGCACGGCGTTGACCCCCTCGGCCGCGGCGACGTCGCGGATCTCGGCGAGCACGGCCGCCGACTCGTCGGCGCGGTTGACGCCGTAGAGCCGCTTGCCGATGTGCCAGTCGGCCGTGTGCAGGAGCTTCACGGGGCCCTAGTGTCCCGAGTCGTAAGTTCGCGAGCAGGTCCTGAGCGAATCGCAAGCGAGGAGCGCCGCCGCTGTCGCGGCGGCTCTCCGTCCGGAACGACCGAGCAAACTCGGTCGTTCCTCCGGACGCAGATCAGCCCCAATATCGGGAATATTGGGGCTGCCGAGGACGCCGCATCGCGCCGCGATGCTGCCAGGAGCTGCCGCGCAATTTGCGGCTCGGGACACTAGGAGAACTTGGCCAGCGCCCGCGCGCCCCGCTCCGCCCGCGAGACCTCGCCGGCCGCGGTGGCCCACGGCGGGAAGGGGATCTCGACCGCCAGCGGGGCCGGCACGCTCGGTTGGCTCAGCAGCACCCGCCCCTGCATCAGCAGCCGCGCCCGCGCCCGCGCCTGCGGGCTCAACCAGCCGTACTCGGCCCGCTCGGCCTCGGCCGGGTCGAGCCGCCCCGAGATGCGGACGGCCGCGTTCTGGGTCACCTCCGGGGCGACCAGCGATGCCTGCTGCTGGGCGCCGATCAGGATCACGCCCAGCGAGCGGCCCCGCTGCGCGATGTCGACGAGGGTGTCCTTGATCGGCGACTGGCCCTCGCGCGGGGCGTACTTGTTGAGCTCGTCGAGCACCACCAGCTCGATCGGGTCGCGGGTCCCGCCCTCCTTGGCCGCGAAGGTCTGCGCGAGCAGCGTCCCGACGACGAAGCGCTGGGCGAAGTCGTGCAGCGGGGTGAGGTGCACCACGGCCACCGGCGGCTCGCTGGCGGCCGCGTCGCCCCGCGGTATCGCCTGGGCGTCGGCCCGCACCAGCCCGCGCAGGCGCCCGGCCGCCCCCTCCAGGCGCCGCACGAAGGCCTGGATCGTGCCCGCGGCGGTGTTGCCCACCCACGCCCGCCCGGCCCCGCCGAGCCAGGCGTCGTCGGACATCCCGTCGGCCAGCCAGTCGACCAGCTCGCTCAGGCCGGCGAAGGGGCCCGCCATGAGCTCGCCGGGGGGGCGCGCCGCCCGCCGGGCCGGGTCGCCGCCCGCGCCGCCGTCGAGAAGGCCCAGGCTGCCGGGATGCCCGGCGACCGGCACCGCCCGGCGCAGCAGCTCCCCCCGCACGCGCTCCTCGAGGAACGAGAGCTGGTTGCGCATGTCGCCCGCCTCGGCGAAGCAGAAGCGCAGGAGGCCCTCGGCCGCGAAGGCGTACGGGGTCCACCCGAAGACGCGCACGTCCTCCTGTCGGCTCGCCGCGTTGGCGGCCCCGTCCGGGCGCGGCGGCGCCCAGACGCCGACGGAGGGGAAGGGCCCCGGCTCGGCGAGCCCCAGGGCGGCCCAGCGCCGGTCGAGGTCGGCGCGGTCGGCGCGCGCGGCGTAGCGGGCGTTCGGGCGGTCGAGGTGCAGCAGGTCCTCGCCCTTCACGTTGAAGACCAGCACCCGCACCCGGCGCCGCATCTCCTCGTGCTCGAGCATCAGGCGCACCAGGGCGAGGGCGGTGCTGGTCTTGGTGGCGATCCCGCTGATGCCGGAGATCGAGACGTGCCCGCCCTTGGTGCCGTCGAGGAAGTCGAGGTCGAGGTGGATGGGCTCGCCGTCGCGCCCGGTGCCCACCGCCAGGCGCCGCGTCATGGTGTCCTCGTAGAGGGCCATGGCCCGCTCCATGCCCCGCGCCCGGCGCACCGGCCGCCCGGGGTGGGCGGCGATCCAGCGCTCGGGGTCGACCCGCACCACCTGCACCTCGGCCGTCCGCACCAGCTCGCCGGGCATCTCGCCCGCGGCGATGACGCCGGTGTCGGAGGGCAGCGACGCCCCCTCCAGCTGGGCGTAGGCCTCGGCCACGATCCCGAAGGTGGTCACGTCGCCGCCGGGGTCCTCGGTCGTCACCGCCACCAGGTCGTCGACCTCGAGCGTCCGGCCCTCGGCCAGGCCCACCGAGAAGGTCTGGCTGGAGGCGGCCTGGTGGCCCAGGACGACCCCCACGGCGTCGTCGCCCGCCCCGCTCACGCGGCCACCGGCTCGGGGGCGTCGACGTCCGCGCGGGCCGGCCCGGCGTCGAGCGTGGCCGCCGCCGCGGCGCGGCGCGCGGCGCGGAGGGCCAGGCGGCGGTCGCCCATGCGGTGGCGCAGGCGCTCCTCGAGGCCGGCCACCGGGGCGAGGTTCTGCGGAGCGCGCGGGTCGCGGTGGGGCCGCCCGGCGAAGCGCGGCAGCTCGGCCGCGGCCCGGTCGGCCAGCCGGCGGGCCTCGGCGATGCCGGCCGTGGCCGCGAGCTCGCCGCGCAGGATGCCCGCCCAGCCGGCCGTGCCGACCCCGGGCAGGCGCTGGTACCACGAGAGGCGGTCGTCGCCGATCGCGAACAGCGGCGTGCGCTCGCCCACCGCGAGGTCCACGACCGCGCGCGCCCGCTCGGGCGGGAGGTACATGCGGTGGTGGCTCTTGATCGCGCCCACCACCGGCCCGCCCGCGTCGCGCACGAACGACAACGGGCCGTCGAGGACGACCAGCCGGCCGTCCTCCGCCAGCCGCTCGGCGAGCGACAGCTCGAGCTCCTGGCGGAACTGGCCCACCCGCCGCGCGATGCCCGTCGCCTCGCGCGCGGCCCCGGCCCGCGACTCCCACGAGAAGCCGCCGGCAGGGGGCAGCGCCAGCCGCCGCTCGCCCACGGTCAGCACCGCCCGGCGCACCCGCAGCTCCACGACCGACGCCGGACGGGCCGGGCCCGCGAGCACCGCCCCGGCCGCGACGGCGAAGGCGACGCCGGGCACCGCGAGGGGGTCGTCGTCGGCCGTGATCGTGAGCCAGGCCTCCACCTGCTGGGCGCCGTCGACGAACATCAGGTCGCCCGGCGCCGCCGCCCGCGGGGCCAACGGCCGCCAGGGGACGCCCTCCACCGACGTGTCAACCGGGGCGGTCTCGGCGTCGGTGGGGTCGAGGCCCGGCCCGTACGACGGGTCGGAGACCTGGACCGCGAGGAGCTCGTGCCCGTGAGGCATCCCCCCGACTGTAGTCCGACCGCCGGACGCGCCGGGCCGCGCAGAGGCACGCTATCGTCGTGCGGTCCGAGCGGGGTGGAGCGAGCGGAGGCCCGAACACGTGAAGCGGGAATACTGGATCGGCATCGTCGTCGCGGCCGTGGTGGTCGTCGGCGTGGTGGTGGGCATCAGCCTGGCCGGCGGCGGGGACGACGGGGGGGAGGCGCCGTCGTCGATCACCGGCGTCGAGCAGGTGCAGGCCGAGCTCGAGGGCGTGCCCCAGGCCGGCAACGTGCTCGGGAACCCCGACGCCCCGGTCGAGATCATCGAGTACGGCGACCTCGCCTGCCCGGCGTGCCGCCAGGCCTCCACCGACGTGATCCCCGACATCGTCCAGAACATCGTCGAGCCCGGCGACGCCAAGCTCGTGTTCCGCCCGGTCGCGTTCATCAGCCGCAGCTCCGAGCGCGGCGCGCTGGGCGCCGAGGCGGCCGGCATGCAGGACGCGATGTGGTCGTTCGTCGAGCTCATCTACCGCAACCAGGGCCCCGAGTCCGAGGAGGACTGGCTCACCGACGAGCTCATGGAGGAGGCCGTCGGCGAGCTCGGCCTCGACGTCGAGCAGTGGAGGACCGACTACGCCGGCAGCGCCAGCGAGGAGGCCTTCCTCGAGGCCGAGGCGCAGTCCCAGGAGGACGGGCTGAGCTCGACGCCCCTGTTCGTCGTCCGCGGGCCGGGCGGCGAGCAGCAGCTCCAGAGCTTCGACGTCGCCGACTTCGAGGCGGCCGTGGCGGAGGTGAGCGGGACCTGATGCCCCGCCCGCCCGAGGCGGCGCTCCGGGTCGCCCTCGGCGTCGTCGCGGTCGCCGGGCTCGGGGTGTCGGGCTACCTCACCGCCGTGCGGGCCTCGGGCGGCGACCCCGCCTGCGTGGTCGGGGGCGGGTGCACGACGGTGCAGGACAGCGAGTACTCCGAGCTCGCCGGCATCCCGGTCGCGGTGCTCGGCCTGGTGGCCTACGGCACCCTGCTGGTGGCCGCGCTGCTGCCCGGCCCGCTGGGGCGGGCGCTCGGGCTCTTCACCGCCCTCGTCGGCGTGGGCTTCTCGGCGTGGCTCACCTACGCCGAGCTCGTCCTGATCGAGGCCATCTGCGCCTGGTGCGTGGCCAGCGCCGTCCTCATCACGCTGGCGCTGGTCATCACGGCGCTGCGGGCGGCGGCCGGCCGGGAAACGGGAGGAAGCGCTCGTCGGTCAGCGCCAGACCCGTCACCGCGAGAGCCGTCCCCACCAGCGACACCAGGATGATGGCGGGGTCGGGCGCGGCGAGCTCGAAGAACTCCCGCCAGCCCGGCAGCGACAGCACGACGAAGTAGAGGGCGAGCAGGGCGGCGCAGAGCGCCGCGACCGCGTAGCCGCGCACCTTGCTCGACCACTCGAGCACGACGACCAGGTAGAGGCCCACTCCCACGAGCACGGTCGTCGCCACGGTCCGGGCGCGCACCTCGCTCATGTCGATGAGGTTGATCGACAGCAGGAAGCCGGCCACCACGCCGAGGCCGGCCGCGGTGCCCGCCGGTATCGCGAAGCTGGCCAGGTCGCGCAGGAAGCGCTGCGGCTTCCACGGCCCCTCGCTCGGGGCGAGCGCGAGGAAGAACGCCGGGACCCCGATGGTGATGAACGAGGCCAGCGTCAGGTGGCGCGGCAGGAACGGGTAGCTCTCGGACGAGATCCCGACCGTCAGGATGAGGAACGCGGCGAGCGCCGACTTGGCCACGAACAGCTTCGCCACGCGCTGCAGGTTGCGCAGCAGCTTGCGCCCCTCGCCGATCATGGCCGGGATCGACGCGAACCCGCCCTTCACCAGCACCAGGTCGGCCACCGCCCGGGCCATCTGCGCGCCGCTGCCCTGCGCGATCGCGAGGCGCGCGGCCTTCAGCGCGGGCACGTCGTTGACGCCGTCGCCGACCATGGCGACGTAGCGCCCCTCGGCGGCCAGGGCCTCGACGTAGCGCCGCTTGCCCTCGGGCGCGATGCGGCCCACCACGGTCGAGTCGCGCACGAGCTCGCCCATGCGGGCCGCGTCGGGCGGCAGCTCGCGCCCGTCCACGGGCTCGCCCCGGATGGGGATCCCGGCGTCGGCCGCGATCGCCGCGACGGTGGCCGGGGCGTCGCCGGAGATCACCCGGATGTCGACGCCCTGCTCCAGCAGGTAGGCGACGGTCTCGCGCGCGTCGGGGCGCAGCTCCTCGGCCAGCACCACCAGGCCCAGGGGCCGCAGGCCGGCGGGCGGGGGCGAGTCGGGCTCGGGCGCCGCCACGGAGCCGTCGCCCATCGCGAAGGCGAGCACCCGTCGCCCCTTCCGCGCCTCCTCGCGGGCGCGGACCTCGAGCCGCCCGCCGAGCGCGAAGTGCTCCGGCGCTCCCAGGACGTAGGCGCGCCCGCCCAACGACAGGCCGCTCCAGCGGCGGCGCGAGGAGAACGGCACGTTCTCGCCGATGGGCTCCGCCGCTCCCGGGTACGCGCCGGCGATGGCCTCGAGGGTCGAGTTGCGGCTCGGCGCGCTCGCGGCGTAGCGGCCGAGCAGCACCGACAGCTCGCCCTCGTCCGTCCCGTCCGCCGGCTCCAGGTCAACCACGCGCAGCCGGTCCTCCGTGAGCGTGCCGGTCTTGTCCAGGCAGACGGTGTCGGCCGAGGCGAGCGACTCCACGGCGTTGAGCTGCTGGCTGAGCGCCCCGCGCCGCGTCATCCGGAGGGTCGCGACGGCGTAGGTGATGCCGGTCAGCAGCACCAGCCCCTCCGGGACGAGCGTGATCACGGCCGCGACGGACGTCTCCACCGACTCCCGGAAGGGGACGTCCTGCTCGAACAACGACCAGAGGAGGATCGCCCCCAGCGGCACCGTCGCGGCGGTCAGGACCAGGATCAGCCGGTCGAGGCCCCGTTCGAAGGGCGACCGCGGGTGCCGGAACTCGCGCGCCTCGCCGACGATGCGCTCGCCGTAGGTGTCGTGGCCCACGGCCTCGGCCACGTAGGCCCCCGACCCCTCGACCGCGAACGAGCCGGCCCGCAGCGAGTCGCCCTCGCCCCGCGTGACCGGCTCGCTCTCGCCGGTGAGCATCGACTCGTCCACGCCGAGGCTCTCGCTGCGCGCCAGGCGGCCGTCGGCCACGACCTGGTCGCCGGCGCCGAGCACGACCAGGTCGCCGGGCACCACGTCGGCGACGGCCAGCTCGCGCGGCCTGCCGTCCCGCACCACCGTGGCCCTCGGCGCCACGAGGGCCGCGAGGCGGTCGAGGCTCCGCTTGGCGCGGGCCTCCTGCACGATCCCGATGCTCGCGTTGATGATCAGGATCCCCAGGAAGAGGGCGTCCCGCCAGTCGGCGAAGATCAGCGTGATCAGGCCGAAGACGACCAGCACGACGTTGAAGACCGTCAGCAGGTTGGCGCGCAGGATGCTGCGCCACGAGCGGCTCGTGGTGGGGGGCTCGACCTCGCCTCGCGCGGCCAGGCGCCGCTCGGCCTCGGCCTGGGTGAGGCCCTCGGCGCGCGGGGGCAGGCGCTCGGTCAGCGCGTGAGCAGTGCCGGACACGGCGCCCCCCTCGCCAGGTGCGCCGCGAAGCTGCCCAGCACCGCGCGCTCCAGGCGCCCGCGGTGGGCGGCCGCCATGATCAGGTCGGGCCGGGCCTCGCGGGCCCAGCCCACCGCTGCCTCGGCGGCGAGCCCCGTCAGCGCCACCGGGCGGGCCGCGGGGACGCCCGCCGCCGTCGCGGCGAGCCACTCGCGCTCGACGCTCGCGACGTCCCGCGGCCCCGGGGGCCCGCCCCCGGCCGGCTCCTCGATCAGGGCCCGCGGCGCCACGTGGACCAGGCTCAGGAGACCCGGCCCCAGACCGCGCAGGCGCCGCGCCTCCGCCAGCGCCCGCATCGACGCCTCCGAGTCGTCGATGCAGCAGGCGATGTGGGCGTAGGGCGCCTCCCCCGCGGCCGGCGGCGGCCCGGGCTCGGCGCCGGCGGGCAGGATCAGCGCCGGGCAGGGCGCCGACGTCGCCAGGCGCCGGGTCATGCGGCCCAGGAGGCCACCCTCCGAGGCGGCGATGAGCACGTCGGGCCGCTCATCGCGCGCCCAGTCGATGATGCGATCCGCCGGCCCCGGCAGCGGCACCGGCTCGGCGCCGGGGACCTCGGGGAGCAGCGACGAGAGGAGGCGGACGGCGTCTCGGCCGGCGTGCACCACCGAGAGCCGCTCTGGGAGCAGCCGCCGCGCCTCGGCGAGCCCGCGACGGGCCGCCTCGGAGCGGTCAACGCAGACCGCAACGTGGGCGAAGGCTCCGCGGATGACGACAGGCTAGCGAGAGACGGCCAGCGCCTCGGCCACCGCCGGGTTGACGATCGCACCGTGCCGCACGTTCACCCCCGCCCGCAGCCCCGGGTCGGCCTCCAGCGCCGCATCGAGGCCCATCTCGGCGATCCGCATCACGTAGGGCAGCGTGGCGTTCCCGAGCGCGCGGGTGGCCGTCACCGGCACGGCGCCGGGCATGTTGGCGACGCCGTAGTGGACCACGCCGTCGACCTCGTAGACCGGGTCGGAGTGGGTCGTCGGGCGCGAGGTCTCCACGCACCCGCCCTGGTCGACCGCCACGTCGACGATCACCGAGCCGGGGCGCATCAGCCGCAGGGCCTCCCGGGGCAGCAGCGTCGGCGCGCGGGCGCCGGGGACGAGCACCGCGCCGACCACCAGGTCGGCGCTCGGCAGCAGCTCCTCGATCGCCAGGCGGGTGGAGTGGAGCAGGGTGACGCGGCCCGCCAGCGCCAGCTCCAGCTCGCGCAGCCGCCCCAGGTCGACGTCGAGCACGGCGACGTGGGCCTGCATGCCGGCCGCGACCACCGCCGCGTTGGTGCCCACGATCCCGCCGCCGATCACCACCACCGACCCCGGCGCGACGCCGGCGACGCCGCCCAGCAGGACGCCCCGCCCGCCGAAGGGCCGCTCGAGGTGGTACGCGCCGGCCTGCACCGCCAGGCGCCCCGCGATCTCGCTCATCGGCGCCAGCAGCGGCAGGCGTCCGTCGCGGTCCTCGACCGTCTCGTAGGCGATCGCCGTGGTGCCCGCACGCCGCAGCGCGTCGGCCACCCGGGGGTCCGCGGCCAGGTGGAGGTAGGTGAAGAGCACCTGGTCGTCGTGCAGATAGCCGAACTCGGCGGGCTGGGGCTCCTTCACCTTGAGCACCAGGTCGCACCCCCACGCGGCCGCCCGGTCGCCGATCCGCGCGCCGACGCGCTCGTAGGCGTCGTCGGGGAACCCCGAGCCCTCGCCCGCGCGCTGCTCCACGCAGACGTCGTGACCGTGGCGCGCCAGCTCGTCGGCTCCGGCGGGCGTCAGCGCCACCCGGTACTCGTCGGCCTTCACCTCCGCCGGCACGCCCACGCGCATCGGCCTCACCCTTTCTGCGTCGGTGCTCCCAGGGATCCTCGCCCACGGCCCCCCTGGCGCGCCAGCGCCAGCCCGCAGGCCAGGGCCGCCACCACCGCCAGGCCGCCCAGCGCCAGGAGGAAGCCCTGCCGCCGCCGCTCGCCGAGAAGCGTGAAGTCGGCCGCCGCCAGCTCCCGGGCGCGGGCGGCCTCGCGCGCCGCCAGCGTGTGGGGGGGGAAGACGCGCTGCGCCGCGGCCAGCCGGCGCTGGGCCGTGGCGAGGTCGAGGCTCCAGAACGCCGTCATCCCCGCGCGGAAGAGCTCGGCGGAGCGCCCCGGGCCGGGCGCGACGTCCGCCGCCTCGAGCAGCTGCCTCACCTCGGTGGCCCGCTCCGCGATCCCCCCCTGGCGCGACCGGATGACCGCGACGCCCCGCACGTCGCCGTCGGCGTCGACGATCGGGCCCCCGCTGTCGCCCGACTGGAGCGGGACCGTCGTGAGGATGGCGTTGCGCCGCCGGGCGGCCTCGTCCTGGTCGAGCAGGCCCGTCCGCTCGATCTCGCCCCGCCGCACCGCCGGCTCCAGGTCGCCGCGGGCGGGCTCGGCGAAGGCCCCGCCGCTGCCGAAGCCGAGGCTCGCGACGGCGGTGCCGATGCTGGCCGACTCGTCGAGGGCGAGGGCCGGGGCCCGGGGCGCGTCGATCCGGATCAGCGCCAGGTCGGCCCGCTCGCCGGCCACGACGTCCATCGCGGGGTAGAAGCGCGACCCCGCCGATCCCTGGCCGGCATCGGCCTGGCGCACGACCAGCCGCGTCACCTTCGCCCCCACCGGCCTCGCGCCGTTCTCGCGCACCCACCGCTCGGCGACGGCGTCGCCGTGGGCGCGGCCCGCCACGGCGAGCTTGGCCTGGTACGCGAGCCGCGCCACGGTCTCGTCGTCCGGTGAGGCGACGTGGCGCGCCGTGACCAGCCAGCCCCCGGGGGCGGCGGCGAAGGCGGTGCCGCGCTCCTGGATCTCGCGCCCCTCGGGGGGCAGGTCCACGCGGGCGCCGTCCCGCGTCCGCAGGGAGTCGACCGCCACGGTGACGTCGACGCGGTAGAGGCTCGGCAGCGCCAGCAGCGCCGCGCGGTCGAACGGCTCCTCCGAGAGGTCGTCGGGCGGCGCGGCGGCCGCCCCGGCGGCGGTGCCGAGCAGCGCCAGTGCGGCGGCGATGGCGATCGGGAGGCGCATCCGACACCGAGGGTAGGGGCTGCGGGCCGCGGGGCGCCCGGGGCCGGTCAGCCTCCCTCCAGGATCTCCTTCATCCGCGCGAGGGCCGCGGTCTGGGTGGGCCGCAGGCGCCCCTCGAGGTCGGCGTCCGGGTCGGCGGGCGTGGCCTGCGTCCACCACGTGATGCGGCTCCCCGCCCCCCGCGGCGTCACGGCGAACCCGGCGCGGTGGGAGCGCACCGGGGCCCCCGAGAGGACGGAGTAGGAGTACGAGCGGGCCTCGTCGTCCCGGGCGAGGAGCCGCTCGGTGAGCACCCCGCCCTCGGCGCTGGTGAGTATCCGGCGGTCGCCCTCCACCTCCGCCGAGACGTACTTGGGGTACCAGCGCGGCACCGACCGCGGGTCGCCGACGAGCGCCCAGGCCGCCTCGGGGGGCGCGTCCACGTCGATGGCCAGCTCCCAGGCGGGCATCAGTGGCGGAAGTGGCGGCGGCCGGTCACGACCATCGCGACGCCGGCCGCGTCGGCCGCGTCGAAGACCTCGTCGTCGCGGATGGAGCCGCCGGGCTGGACGATCGCGGTCACGCCCTCGCGGATCGCCGCCTCGGGGCCGTCGGCGAAGGGGAAGAACGCGTCGCTGGCCAGGACCCCGCCCGCGACGGGCGTCTGGGCCTTCTCGATCGCCAGCCGCACCGAGTCGAACGCGGCTCATCTGGCCCGCGCCCACCCCGACGGTGGCGAGGTCGCGGGCGATGACGATGGCGTTGCTCTTGACGTGCTTCGCGACCCGCCAGGCGAACAGCAGGTCGCCCCACTCGGCCTCGCTCGGGGCCCGGGCCGTGACCACCGTCATCGCCCCCCGGCCCTCGCTCTCGGCGTCGCGGTCCTGCACCAGCAGGCCGCCGACCACCCGGCGCAGGTCGCGCTCGCCCGGGTTGCGGCGGCGGCGCTCGCTCTTGGCCAGGATCCGCGTGTTGGGCTTCACCGTCAGCGCGGCGAGCGCCGCCTCGTCGTAGCCGGGCGCGCACAGCACCTCGACGAAGGTCCCGGCGAGCATCTCGCCCAGCCCCGCGTTGACGGGGCGGTTGACCACGACCACGCCCCCGTAGGCCGACACCGGGTCGGCGTCGCGGGCGCGCTCGTAGGCCGTCCGCGCGTCGCCCGCCACGGCCGCGCCGCAGGGGTTGTTGTGCTTGATGATCACGCAGGTCGGCAGCTCGAACTCGGCCAGCAGGCCGAGGCCCGCGTCGAGGTCGTAGAGGTTGTTGAACGACAGCTCCTTGCCATGGAGCTGCTCGGTCCGCGACAGCAGGTGGCGGCGGGCGCCGCGCTCGGCGTAGTAGGCGGCCCGCTGGTGGGGGTTCTCGCCGTAGCTCAGCTCCCGCTGCACCTCGAAATTGAGGATCAACCCCGCGGGGAACTCGTCGTGGGTCTCGCCGAAGTAGGCCGCGATGGCCGCGTCGTAGCCCGCGGTGCGCCGGAAGGCCGCCTCGGCCAGGCGCCGGCGCAGCCCGTCCGAGAGGGCGCCGTCCGCGCGCAGCTCGGCCAGCACGGCGGGGTACTGGTCGGGCGCGGTCACGATGCCCACGCGGGCGAAGTTCTTCGCCGCGGCCCGGACCATCGCCGGCCCCCCGACGTCGATCTGCTCCACCACCTCGGCCTCGGTCGCGCCCCGCCGCGCGGCCGTCTCCTCGAAGGGGTAGAGGTTCACCACCACGAGGTCGATGGCCTCGATGCCGGCCTCGCGCATGTCGGCCGCGTCGCCCTCGTGGCCCGGCCGGGCGAGGATCCCCCCGTGCACCCGCGGATGGAGCGTCTTCACGCGGCCGCCCATGATCTCGGGGTGGCCCGTGACCTCGTCCACGCCCACCACCTCGAGCCCCATCTCGCGCAGCGCCGCCGCCGTCCCGCCGGTGGAGATGATCGTGACGCCGAGGTCGGCGAGCCCGCGGGCCATCTCCTCCAGCGCGGTCTTGTCCGACACCGAGATGAGCGCCCGACCGACCCTCACTCCGCCTCCAGGGGGACGACCTCCACCCGGCGCCGCTCGACCGGGTCACGCCGCACCCTGCCGGCGGCGAACAACCGCACCACCTCGGGCACGAGCCGGTGCTCCACCTCGCGGATCCGCTCGGTGAGCGCCTCCGCCGAGTCACCGTACATCACGGGTACCGGCTCCTGCAGGATCGGCGGACCGCCGTCGACCTGCTCCTCGGCGAAGTGCACCGTGACCCCGGTGTAGCGGACCCCCCACTCGAGCGCCTGCTCGATCGCGTGCATCCCGGGGAAGGCCGGCAGCAGCGAGGGGTGCAGGTTCACCACCCGGTCGGGGAAGCGGTCGAGGAAGGCGCCGGTGAGGATGCTCATCCACCCGGCGAGCACGACGAGCCCCGGCCGCGCCGACTCCACGACCGCGGCCAGCTCGCGGTCGCGCTCCTCCCGCTCGCGGCCGGCGAGGGCGACGACCTGCGTCGGGATGCCCGCCGCCCCCGCGCGCTCCACGGCGAGGGCGTCGGGGCGCGAGGCCACCACCTGCACGATCTCGATCGGTCCGCCCGGCGCGTGGACGGTGTCGATCAGGCTCTGCAGGTTGGTGCCGCTGCCCGACACCAGCACGCTCACCCGGAAGGGCCCCTCAGGCAATCGCCACGCCCCCGCCCGCCACCACCCGGCCCACGACCCGGGCGCCCGCCACCGCCCCGGCCGCGGCGTCCGCGCCGGCCGCCGCCACGATCGCGCACATGCCGAGCCCCATGTTGAAGGTGCGCCGGGCCTCCTCCTCGCCCACCCGCCCCGTCGCCATCACCGCGTCGATCGCCGGCCCCGGCTCCCACGATCCCCGGCGAAGCTCCGCCCCCAGGCCCCCCGGCAGCGCCCGCGGCAGGTTCTCGGGCAGGCCCCCGCCGGTGATGTGGGCCGCCGCGCGCAGGCCGGCCGCATCGGCCATCGCCCGCAGGTCGCGGACGTAGAGGCGCGTCGGCGCCAGCAGCAGGTCGGGGTCGGGGTCGAGCGCCCCGGCGCCCACCAGCGCCCGCACCAGCGAGAAGCCGTTGGAGTGCAGACCCGACGAGGGGATGCCCACGATGGCGTCGCCCTCGCGCACCCGCTCCGGCCCGAGCATCTCCGACCGCTCGACCACGCCCGCGGCGAAGCCCGCCAGGTCGAAGTGCCCGGGGGCGTAGAGCCCCGGCATCTCGGCCGTCTCGCCCCCCGCCAGGCGGCAGCCCACCTCCTCGCAGGCCGCGGCGATCGAGGCGACCAGCGCCCCGGCCTCGCCGGGGTCGAGGCGCCCGACGGCCAGGTAGTCGAGGAACACCAGCGGCGCCGCCCCGGCGCACGCGAGGTCGTTGACGCACATCGCCACCAGGTCCTGCCCGAGCCCCTCCAGGCGGCCGAGCTCCCGCGCGAGCAGCAGCTTGGTGCCGATCCCGTCGGTGCAGGTGACGAGCATCGGCTCGCGCATCCCGGCGGGCAGCGGATGGGCCGCCGCGAACCCGGTCTCGCCGCCGACGAGGGCGGCGAGGGCCTCGGTGTGGCGGGCGGCGGCGTCGAGGTTGACCCCGGCGTCGCGGTAGGAGAGGGGTTCGCCCACGGGCGCAGCCTAGTGGCCGGCTCAGGTGCGCAGCAGCTCCACCTGGCCGTCGTCGGCGAGCGCCGCCAGGCCGGAGTCGAAGGTGACGAGCCCGACCCCGTTTCGGCGGGCGACGGTGAGCAGCATCGCGTCCGTGACCTGGCGATGACCCGCGATCCGCGGAAGATCGGCATCGACCATCGACACCTCGTTGGCGAGGAACCGATGGGCGCCGACGGCGCGCAGCCCGGTCAGCACTCTGCGCGCGGTCTCGACGGCCACGCCGTCGCCGAGTGCCTTCGGATTCGACGACACCCTGACGAAGCCGGCCTCCGTCATGGGGCACGTCGCCCAGGTCCGGTCGGGCGCCTCGTCGAACCACGCGTGGATCGCTGCGTGATGCACGTGCCGGTTCCACGCCAGCGCGACGAGGGCGTTGACGTCGAGCAGAGCCAGCGCCCGCCCCTCAGTCCTCGTCGAGCGACCTGCGCACCATATCGGGCGTGATCGGCGGAGCCCCGGGCGGCGACACGATCACCGGGAAGCGGCCGGTCGTGTCCACGCGCGCCGGGGTCAGGCCGCGCCGTGCCAGCTCGGATATCACGGCCCCGAGCGAGCGCCGCTCGGCGGCGGCGAGCTCGCGTGCCGCGCTGACCACGTCGTCGTCGATCTCCAGGGTCGTTCGCATGCGCTGATGCTACCGCATCAGCGCATCAACCGGCTCGCGCGGGCCCGGCTCGAAGCGCAGCTTCAGCGCCGAGTCGGGGACGGGGATGGGGTAATCGCCCGTGAAGCACGCCCGGCAGTAGCCCTCGGCCGGTCGCCCCAGGGCTCGCTGCAGGCCCTCCAGGCTGAGGTAGGCCAGCGAGGCCGACCCCGTGAGCGCCGCGATCTCGTCCACGGTGCGGCCGGCGGCCACCAGCTCGGAGCGGTCGGCCATGTCGATGCCGTAGTAGCAGGGCCACAGGATGGGCGGGCTCGAGATGCGCATGTGCACCTCGGCGGCCCCGGCGTCGAGCAGCATCGCGACGATCTGCCGGGTGGTGTTGCCGCGCACGATCGAGTCGTCGACCACCACCAGGCGGCGGCCGCGGATCACGGCCGGGAGCGGATTGAACTTCAGCCGGATGCCCTGCTGGCGCATCGCCTGCTCGGGCTGGATGAAGCTTCGCCCCACGTAGCGGTTGCGCACCACCGCCTCGGCGTAGGGGATGCCGGACGCGACGGCGTAGCCGATCGCCGCGGGCGTCCCGCTGTCCGGCAGGCCCACGACGAGGTCGGCGTCCGCCGGGCTCTCGCCGGCCAGCTCGGCGCCCATCGCGCGGCGCGCCTCCCACACGGTCTCGCCGTCCATCTGGCTGTCGGGCCGGGCGAAGTAGATGTGCTCGAACACGCACAGGCGCCCGCCGGCGGAGGGCATCGCCTGACGGCTCTCGACGCGCTCGGCCGACAGCCGCACGGCCTCGCCGGGCCGCACGTCGCGGACGAACTCCGCCCCGATCTGGTCGAGGGCGCAGGTCTCCGACGCCACGCACCACCCGTCGCCGTCGAGCCGGCCGAGCACCAGCGGGCGCACGCCGTGGGCGTCGCGGAAGGCCACCAGCTCGCGCCCGGTCATGGCGACCACGGAGTAGGCGCCGACCAGGCGCGGCATCACCTCGCAGGCCGCGCTCAGCAGGCTGCCCGGCTCGGCGGCGAGCAGCGCGGCGATGATCTCCGAGTCGGTGCTGGCCCGCAGGTCGACCCGCTCGACCTCCATCCGCTCGCGCAGCGCCGCGGTGTTGGTGAGGTTGCCGTTGTGGCCCAGGGCGACCAGTCCGCCGTTGCGCGTGTGGGTGACCGGCTGCGCGTTGTCCCACTTGTTGGCGCCGGTGGTCGAGTAGCGCACGTGGCCGAGGGCCGCGCCGCCGGTGAGGCTGCGCAGGGAGGGCTCGTCGAAGACGCCGCTCACCAGGCCGAGGTCGCGCTGCACGGTCACGTGGCCGGCGTCGCTGACCGCGATGCCCGCGCTCTCCTGGCCGCGGTGCTGGAGTGCGTGGAGGGCGTAGAACGACAGGCGCGCCACGTCCCGGCCCGGCGCCACAACGGCGAACACGCCGCACTCCTCCTTGGGGCGGTCGTGCATCGGCTCGCCGCCGCCGCTCACGCGAGCGCCCCCGGCAGGCCGCGCTCGTGGGCCTCCGCGGCCGCGGCCAGCGGCAGGCGCGCCTCGCGCCCGCCCACCCGGGCCACGACGTCGGGCCCGCCGACGACGCCGAGCGCCGCGATCCTCAGGGGCGGCCCCGGCCGCCAGCGCCCGCAGGCGCCCCTCGTGCTCGGGCAGGACGGTCAGCAGCACGCGGCCGCCGCCCTCGCCGAACAGCACCTCGTCGTCGCGCCGGCCGGGGAGCTCGACCTCGGCCCCGATCCCCCCGGCGATCGCCGACTCGGCGAGGGCGACGGCCAGCCCGCCCGCCGACACGTCGTGGGCGCTGCGCAGGATCCCCTCCTCGGCCGTGGCCAGCACCAGCTCGATCGTCGCCACCTCGCTCACGACATCCACCGTGGGGGGCCTGCCGCGGGTCCCCACGTACTCGCTCGCGTCCAGCACCCCGTCGTCGCCCACCAGCACCACCCGGTCGCCGGAGGCGACGAATCCGTGTCCCACGCTCGCGTCGGCCCGCTCCAGCAGACCCAGCATCCCCACCACGGGCGTCGGGTAGATCGCGCGGCCCGCGCTCTCATTGTAGAGGGACACGTTGCCCGACACGACGGGGACCGACAGGGCCGTCAGGGCCTCGCTCATGCCGGCGATCGTCTCGGCCAGCCGCCAGCCGGTGGAGCCCTTCTCGGGGTTGGCGAAGTTGAGGCAGTCGGTCGCGGCGATCGGCCGCGCGCCCGTGCAGGCCAGGTTGCGGGCCGCCTCGAGCACCGCCGCCCGGCCGCCCCCGCGCGGGTCGAGCTCGCAGTGGCGCTCGGCGCCGTCGGTGGTCAGCGCGATCGCGCGCTCCGACCCCGGCAGGCGCACGACGGCGGCGTCGCCGCCGGGCCGGCGGACCGTGTTCGCGCCCACGAGGTGGTCGTAGCGCTCGTAGACCCACCGCTTGGAGGCGACGTTCGGCCGCGCCAGGAGGTCGCGCCATGCCGCCGCCGCGTCGGCGGGCTCGGGCACGGTGGCCGGGTCGAGCGGCGCGGGCGGCGGGGCGGGGGTGCGCGGCACGTCGTACACCGGGGCCTCGTCGGCCAGCAGGCGCGCCGGGAGGTCGGCGACGACCTCGCCGGCCGACCGGGCCACCAGGCTCTCGCCCTCCGTCACGGAGCCGATGCGGGTGGCGTCGAGGTCCCAGCGGCGGCAGACGGCCACGATCTCGTCGACCCGCCCCGGGCTCGACCACCGCGAGCATGCGCTCCTGGCTCTCCGAGACCAGGATCTCGGCCGGCGCCAGCGACTCCCGCAGCGGCACCAGGTCGAGGTCGATGTCGAGCCCCACCCGCCCCTTGGCCGCCATCTCGCTGGCCGCGCTGGTGAGGCCGGCGGCCCCGAGGTCCTGCAGGGCGACCAGGGCGCCGGCGCCCGCCAGCTCCAGGCAGCAGTCCATCAGCTTGCGCTCGGTGAACGGGTCGCTCACCTGCACCGACGGCCGCTTGTCCTCGTCGTCGTCCAGCTCGGCCGACGCCAGCACGCTCGCCCCGCCGATGCCGTCGCGCCCGGTGCGGTTGCCGATCAGCACCAGGGCGTTGCCCGGCCCCGAGGCCGCGGCGCGCAGCATCCGCTCCGGCGCCACGACGCCGACGCACATGGCGTTGACCAGGCACGAGTCCTCGTAGCGGTCGTCGAAGGCCACCTCGCCGCCCACGGTCGGCACGCCGATGCAGTTGCCGTAGTGGCCGATCCCGGCGACCGAGCGGGTGAACAGGTGGCGGCTGCGGGGGCTCGAGAGGTCGCCGAATCGCAGCGAGTCGAGCAGGGCGATCGGCCGCGCGCCCATGGCGAGGATGTCGCGCACGATGCCGCCGACCCCGGTGGCCGCGCCCTCGAAGGGCTCGACGGCGGAGGGGTGGTTGTGGCTCTCGATCTTCAGCGCCACGGCGATGCCGTCGCCCACGTCCACCACGCCGGCGTTCTCGCCCGGGCCCTGGAGCACGCGCGGGCCGCCGGTCGGGAAGCCGCGCAGCAGGGGCCGGCTGTGCTTGTAGGAGCAGTGCTCGCTCCACATCAGGCTGAACATCACCAGCTCGGGGTCGGACGGCTCGCGCCCCAGCAGCTCGGGGATGCGCGCCGCCTCCTCGTCGGTGAGGCCGAGCCGGCGGTGGAGGGGGAGGGCGGTGGTCACGCGGCGAGCAGCCCCCGCAGGACGAGGCCTCCGTCGGTCGAGCCCAGCAGGGGGTCGCACGCCTCCTCGGGGTGGGGCATCAGGCCCATCACGTTGCCGTCTCGGCTGGCGATGCCCGCGACCCGGTCGGTCGAGCCGAGCGGGTTGGCCTCCTCGTAGCGCAGCACCACCCGGGCGGCTGCGGGGTCGCCGTACCAGGCGCCCTCGTTGTTCTTGATCGGGATCGAGAGCCGCTCCCCGGCCGGCAGGCCGCCGGTCCACGGGGTCTCCGGGTCGGCGATCTCCAGCTCCATCTGGCGGCAGACGAACGACAGGGTCGCGTTGCGGCGCAGGGCGCCGGGCAGGAGGCCGGCCTCGCACAGCACCTGGAAGCCGTTGCAGATGCCGATCACGCGCCCGCCGGCCTCGGCGTGGCGGCGCACCGCGGCCATGACCGGGGCGCGGCTGGCGATGGCGCCGCAGCGAAGGTGGTCGCCGTAGGAGAAGCCCCCGGGCAGGAGCACGGCCGTCGTCCCGGGCGGCAGCTGCGCGTCGGCGTGCCACGCGAGCTCGGCCCGGCCCCCGAGGCGCTCGAGCGCCCGCCGCGCGCTGTCGTGGTCGAGCGAGCCGGGGAAGCGGACCACCGCGACGGTCATCCGGCCTCCACGCGGTAGTCCTCGATCAGCGCGTTGGCCAGGAGCTGCTCGCACATCGCCCGCGCCTGCCCGGCGGGGTCGTCGCCGGCCACCTCGAGCTCGATCCGCTTGCCGATCCGCACGTCCTCCACCCCGGCGAACCCGAGCTGGGCGAGCGCGCCCCGCACGGCCTGCCCCTGCGGGTCGAGCACCCCCTCCTTGGGCATGACGGTCACCACGACGCGGGTCACCCGATCGCCTCCGCGATGCGGTCGTGGGCCTCGGCGTAGCGCGCCCGGGTCCCCTCGACGACCTCGGCCGGCAGCTCCGGCGGGGCCGACGCGTGGTCCCATCCGATCGCGTCGAGCCAGTCGCGCAGGTACTGCTTGTCGAACGAGGGCGGGCTCTGCCCGGGGCGCCAGAGGTCGGCGGGCCACAGTCGCGAGGAGTCGGGGGTGACGGCCTCGTCGCCCAGCACCAGGGCCCCGCCGGCGTCGAGCCCCAGCTCGAACTTGGTGTCGGCCAGGATCAGCCCGGCGCGGGCGCAGTCGGCCGTCGCGCGTGAGTAGAGGTCGAGCGTGACGCGCTCCAGGCGGGCCAGCATCTCCGCGCCCACCATCTCGGCCGCCCGCTCGCGGGTGATGTTCTCGTCGTGGCCCTCGATCGCCTTGGTGGCCGGCGTGAAGATCGGCGCCGGCAGCCGCTCGGCCTCCCGCAGGCCCTCGGGGAGCGGGTGGCCGCACACCTGCCCGGTGCGGACGTAGTCGCGCCACCCCGACCCGGCAAGGTACCCGCGCGCCACGCACTCGATCGGCAGCATCCGCAGGCGCCGCACCAGCATGCCGCGCTCGCCGAAGCGCTCGATCAGGTGGTTGGGGACGATGTCCCGCGTGCGGGCGAACCACAGCGCCGACAGCGCCGTCAGGATCGCGCCCTTGCCCGGGATCGGCGTGGGCATGATCCAGTCGTAGGCCGAGATGCGGTCGCTGGCGACGATCAGCAGCCGGTCGGCGTCGACCTCGCGCACCTCGCGCACCTTGCCCTCGAAGAGCAGCGGGTAGGCCGTCGTCACAGGGCGGCCACCCGCTCCATCAGGGCGGGGACGTGGCGCGTGTACCACCCCGGGTCGAGCAGGCCCCGAAGGTCCTCGGCCGCGATGACGGCGGTCACCTCGGGGTCCTCGGCCAGCAGCTCGCCGAGCGGGCGGCCCTCCTCCCAGGCGCGCATCGCGTTGCGCTGCACCAGGAGGTACGCCTCCTCGCGGGCCAGGCCGCGCTCGACCAGGCCCAGCAGGACGCGCTGCGAGTAGACCAGCCCGCCGGTGGAGTCCAGGATCGCCCGCATCCGCTCGGGGTGCACGACCAGCCCCTCCAGCAGCGACCGCGCGCGGGCGAGCATGTAGTCGAGCGCCAGGGTGGCGTCGGGCAGGATCACGCGCTCCACCGACGAGTGCGAGATGTCGCGCTCGTGCCACAGGGCCACGTCCTCGAGCGCCGCCACCGCGTGGCCGCGCACCACGCGCGCCAGGCCCGAGATGCGCTCGGCCGTGATCGGGTTGCGCTTGTGGGGCATGGCGGAGCTGCCCTTCTGCCCGGCGGCGAAGGCCTCCTCGGCCTCCCGCAGCTCGGTGCGCTGCAGGTGGCGCAGCTCGGTGGCCAGGCGGTCGAGCGAGCTGGCCGCCACGGCCATCGCGGACACCAGCCAGGCGTGGCGGTCGCGGGCGACGACCTGGGTGGCGATCGGCTCGCCGGCGATGCCGAGCCCGTCCAGCACCTCGGCCTCGAGGCCGGGGTCGAGCATGGCGTAGGTGCCGACCGCGCCCGAGAGCTTCCCGACGGCTGCGCCGCGGATCGCCTCGGCCAGGCGCTCCTCGTTGCGGCGGCTCTCGGTGGCGTGCCCGGCCATCTTGAGCCCGAAGGTCGTCGGCTCGGCGTGGACGCCGTGGGTCCGGCCGGCGCAGACGGTGTCCGCGTGGGCCAGGGCGAGGTCGCGGAGCGCGGCCGTCAGCGCCCGCTGGCCCGCGAGCAGCAGGTCGCCGGCCCGGGCGATGGCCAGCGCCAGGCCCGTGTCGAGCACGTCCGACGAGGTGAGGCCGTAGTGGACCCAGCGCGCCGCGGGCCCCACCCGCTCGGCGACGTCGGTGAGGAAGGCCACGACGTCGTGATCGGTCGTCTTCTCGAGCTCCTGCGTCCGCTCGACCGTGAAGCCCGCCCGCGCCTCGATGTCGGCGAGGTCCTCGAGGGGGATCACGCCGCGCGCGGCCCAGGCGCGGCAGACCGCGAGCTCCACCTCGAGCCAGCGGTCGAGCTTGGCCTCCTCGGTCCAGATCGCGGCCATCTCCGGGCGCGAGTAGCGGGGGATCACGCGCCGACCCCCGTCTCCAGGCCCGCGGCGATGTCGCGGCGCATCTGGCGGCCGTCGAAGGTCACCAGGTCGGCGGCCGCGTAGGCCCGCTCCCGGGCGTCCTCGACGCTCGCGCCGCGCGCGCTCACGGCCAGCACCCGGCCCCCCGCGGTCACGATGCTGCCCCCCGGCCCGGGCGCGGTGCCGGCGTGGTAGACGTCCGCGCCCGCCGCCGCGGCCTCCCCGAGGCCCGAGATCTCGTCCCCGCCGCGCGGGGTGCCGGGGTACCCGGCCGCCGCGAGGACCACCGCCACCGCGGCGCCGTCGTTCACGCGCACCGGGCCCTCCGGCAGCGCCCCCTCGGCGGCCGCCGTCAGCACCTCGAGGGCGTCGTCCTCCCAGCGCGGCATCAGCGCCTGGGTCTCGGGGTCGCCGAAGCGGACGTTGAACTCCAGCACCCGCGGCCCGTCGGCGGTCATCATCAGGCCCGCGTAGAGGACGCCCGAGAAGGGCGCCCCGCGCCGCGCCATCTCCTCCACGACCGGCCGGTGGACGCGGTCGAGCAGGTCGTCGGCCAGCGCGTCCGGCACGTCGGGCACCGGCGACACCGAGCCCATGCCGCCGGTGTTGGGCCCGGTGTTGCCCTCGCCGATCGGCTTGTAGTCGCGGGCCGGCGGGAAGCGGGCCAGCGAGCGGCCGTCCGAGAGCGCCAGCAGCGACACCTCCGGGCCGGTCATGCCCTCCTCCACGACCACGGCCCGGCCCGCGTCGCCGAAGGCCCCGTCGACCAGGCAGGCCTCGAGCGCCTCGCGGGCCTCGGCCTCCGAGCGGGCCACCACCACGCCCTTGCCGGCGGCCAGGCCGTCGGCCTTGACGGCGACGGGCAGCCCGAGCTCGGCCACGGCGGCCATCCCCGCGTCGACGTCGGTGACCGTCACCGCCCGGGCGGTCGCCACGCCCGCGGCCGCCATCACGTCCTTGGCGAACGCCTTGCTGCCCTCCAGGCGGGCCGCCGCGCCCGAGGGCCCGAACGCGCGCATGCCGGCGGCGCGCACCGCGTCGCACGCCCCGGCGACCAGCGGCGCCTCCGGCCCGACGACCACCAGGTCGGCGCCGTAGCCGGCCGCCAGCGCCGCGAGACCGTGGACGTCGCCGGTCTGCACGGGGATGATCTCGGCGTCGGCGGCGATGCCGGCGTTGCCCGGTGCGCAGAGGATGCGCGGCCGTTGGGGCGACCGCGCGAGCGCCTTCACGAGGGCGTGCTCGCGCCCTCCGCCTCCGACGACAAGCACCGTGCGGCTCACCCGGGCACTCTCGCACACGGCGCGGTCGGCGGCCGTCGGCGGGCGGGGCGTCCACTACCATCCGACGGGCGATGACCGACCGGCGAGAGCCCCTGTCGCGCGCCGAGCGCGAAGCGCACCGCGCCCTCCTCGAGGAGGCCCTGGCGAAGCTGCCGGAGTCGACCGACCCGCACCGGGCCGCGGCCGACGTGATGCGCGCGCTCGACTCGTACATGGAGGCCAGCGGAGGGGGGACGGCGCTCGCCCCGCGCGAGTCGCCGGTGACCGACTACGACCGGCGCGAGAAGACCGAGATCAAGTGGGCGATGTGGATCGTGCTCGGCGGCGCGGTGGTCGCCACGGCCGTGGTGGCGGTGCTCCTGTCGGGGGGATGGCCGGCCGGCCTGGCCATCGTCGCAATCTGGGTGATCGCGCTGTTCGCGCTCGTCTCGACCTGAGCGCCGCGGACGAGAGCCCCATCGACGCGATGCTGGCCCGCGCGGCGGGCGCGCCCCCGACCGCCCTGCCGTCGCCGCCCCGGCTGCGGGTGACCATCCTCACCTGCATGGACGCCCGCATCCAGACGGCGCGCCTGTTCGGCCTCGCCCCCGGCGAGGTCCACGTGCTCCGCAACGCCGGGGGCATCGTCGACGAGGGGGCGCTGCGCTCGCTGGTCATCTCGCAGCGGTTGCTCGGCACCCGCGAGGTGCTGGTGCTCCAGCACACGGGCTGCGGGATGATCGGGCTCGACGACGAGGCCTTCGCGGCGGACGTCGAGCGCCACAGCGGCCGCCGCCCGGCCTGGCGCGCCGGCGGCTTCACCGACCTCGAGGAGAGCGTCCGGCGGTCGGTCGCGGCGCTCCGCGCGGAGCCCACGCTCCCCCACCGCGACCGCGTGCGGGGCGCGGTGCTCGACCTCGCCGCGGGCGGCGTCCGGGAGGTCGATCCGGGAGGCTGACGCCCCTTTACCGGCAATTGGCCGAGGTTGATCCGACGATCGCCGGGTGCCGAAGGACTACCGAGCGACATGATCGATTGGTACCCGACAGCCCGCCCCGCCGCCTCCCCGGACCCCGAGCAGGACCTCGCCCGCTGGCAGGGCATCGCCCGCCTCCGCGCCGCCGCGCGCTACATCGACGGGCTCGACCCCACCACGGCCGGCCACTCGGAGCGGGTCGCCGAGCTCGCCGCCCGGCTCGCCGTCGAGCTCGGATGGTCCGGCGCCCGCACCCGCCGCCTCCGCGAGGCGGCCCTCGTGCACGACGTCGGCAAGATCGCGGTGCCCGAGTCGGTCCTCCTCACCCCGGGCGGCCTCAGCTTCGAGCAGTACGAGATGATCAAGCAGCACCCCGTGGCCGGCGCGCGCATCGTCTCGGCGGTGCTGTCGCGCCGGCAGTCCTCGTGGGTGCGCCACCACCACGAGCGCTGGGACGGCCGCGGCTACCCGCACGGCCTCGCCGGCGAGGACATCCCCGACGGCGCCGCCATCCTCTGCGTCGCCGACTCCTGGGACGCGATGCGCCGACGCGCCTGGATCGGCCAGCCGCTGTCGGTCGCCGAGGCGATGGACGAGTGCTGGCGCGAGGCGGGCCACCAGTTCGCGCCCTGGGCCGTCGAGGCGCTGGAGGCCGTCGTCGCCGCGCTCTCGCCGGCCGCCCGCGCGCGCATGACGCCGCAGCCGGCACCGCTGCTGCCGACGGCCTGAGAGCGCGGCCTGGACCATCGGGCGGCTGACCGCCCGGCCCCGGTGCGCTATATAGGGGCTTCTCAGCGCAGGAGGCGCCCCGGTGGCCACCTCGGTCGCTCCCGGCCCGCGGCCGGCGGTACCCGGCCCAGTTCCAAGCTCGTTCGCCGTCCTCGGCGACTCCGCCCTGGGCAACCTCATCGCCGCGGGCGACGATCGCGCCTTCGAGGCGCTCTACGAGCGCTACCAGGGCGACATCTTCCGCTACTCGAGCGCGATCCTGCGGCACCCGCAGGACGCCGAGGAGGTGCTGCAGCTGACGATGCTGGCCGCGTACCGGTCGCTCTCGTCCGGCGCGCAGCCCCGCGAGCTCAAGCCGTGGCTCTTCCGCATCGCCCACAACGAGTCGATGGACCTCATCCGGGCGCGGCCCAAGGCCGAGGAGCTCGGCGACCGCGACGACCCGGTCGCCGGGGTGCACGAGACCGTCGAGAACCGCGAGCGCCTGCGCCAGCTGCGGGCGGACCTCGGAGCCCTCCCGCCGCCTCAGCGCTCCGCCCTGGTGCTGCGCGAGCTGAGCGGCCTCTCGCACGCCGAGATCGCCATGGCCCTGGGCACGACCGAGGCCGTCGCGCGCCACCAGCTCTACGAGGCCCGCGCGTCGCTGGCCGAGTTCAGCGCCGGCCGCGACGCCGCCTGCGCGGACATCCGCGAGCGCATCTCCGACGGCGACCGCCGCACCCTGCGCGCCCGCAACGTGCGGGCGCACCTGCGCGGGTGCGAGGAGTGCCGCGCCTTCGCGGCCGAGCAGGACGAGCGCCGCCGCCGCCTGGCCGCCTTCTTCCCGCTGCTGCCCCTCGCCGCCGCCGCCGAGATCCTGCGGGCGGCCATGGGAGCCGACGCCGCGGCCGCCGCGGTGGGCGGGGCCGCGGGCGGGGCGGGGGCCTCGGGGTCGGGCGGTGGCGCGGGGGCGGGCGGAGGAGCGGGCGCGGGGGCCGGCGCCGGCGCGGCGGCCGGCTCCGCCGCCGCGGGCCTCGGCGCCGCCGGGGTGGCCGGGCTCGCGACCGCGGGCGCGGTGGCGGCGGGGGTGATCGCGACCGTCGCCGTGACCGGGACCGGCATCGGCCCGTTCTCCGGAGACGACGCCTCGAATGCGCTCGACTCGGCCCGACCCGCCGCCGCTGCGGCCGTCGTGGCCGGGGGCGCCGGCGCCGGCGGCGGATCGGCCGCGGCCCCCGGCGTGGGCGCCGCCCCGGTCCCGATCGCCGCCGCGGCCGCGGCGGCCGCCCCGGCGGCGCCGGCGGACGACACCGCGCTCGGCGGAGACCCCGACGCGTCCGGCGCGGCGTCCGGCGCCGACCCCGGCTCCGGCGGCGGCGACCAGCCCTCCGGGGGCGCGGCGCCCGGCCCCGACGACGACCCGCCCCCGGACCCCGCGCCCGTCGCCGCGGCTCCGGCGACCGCACCGCCCGCCCTCCCCGACGCGACGCCCCCTCCGCCGGCGCCCGCGACCCCGGTCACGCCGCAGCCCGACCCTCCGCCCCCCGCGCCCGACCCCGACCCGGACCCGGACCCCGATCCCGATCCCGGACCCGGACCCCGATCCCGACCCGGACCCGGACCCGGACCCGGACCCCGACCCGGACCCCGGACCCCGATCCCGACCCCGACCCGGACCCGGACCCGGACCCCGATCCCGACCCGGACCCGGACCCGGACCCCGACCCCGACCCGGACCCCGACCCGGACCCCGAGCCCACGCCCGACGAGGTCGACCCCCTCCCGCTCGACCGGGAGAACCCGCTCGCAACGCGGTGCCCGACCGGCTACCGGCTCTACCTCCTGATCCGCCCCGGCGACGGCGACCAGCCCGTCATCGCCCTCCGCTGCCGCCTGGCGACCCTTCCCCTGCCGGACGGCGGCATCCCGCTGCCGGACCTCGACCCGACCCGGGGGGAGGTCTCCGCGACCGCGCCGGCATCGCTCGCCCAGGCCGAGCCGGGCGTCGGCCCCCAGCCGGTCGCGATCGCCCCGTCGCCGGTCGTGGCCGCGCCGGAGCCGGTCGCGGCGGCGGAGGCCATGCGCGCCGGCATCGCGTCCGAGCCCGCGGCCGACGACGCCGACGAGGGGGACGGCCCGGCCGATCCCTCCGCCCCGCCGCGGGCGAAGCCGCCACGCAAGCCGGCGCCCGCTCCGCCCCCGGTCCCCAAGCCCCCGCCGACCCCCGAGCCGGCGCCCGAGCCCGTCCCCGAGCCGACCCCTCCGCCGGTCGCGGAAGCGCCCGTTCCGGCGCCGGCGCCCGGCCCCGAGCCCGCGCCCGAGCCGGCCGCCGAGCCGGCGCCGGCCGTTCCCGAGCCGATCGGCGCCCCGGCGGCCGACGCACCGCAGCCGATCGCTGCCGAGGCCCCGATCTCCTAGCGGCCCGCCGGAGGCGGGGCGCCTAGATGCCCACCTGGTCGATGACCTGGTGGCGGCCCTGGCCCGTGCCGATGAGCGTGATGGGCACCTCGAGGGCCTCGGAGATCAGCTCGACGTAGCTGCGGGCCGCGGGCGGCAGCTCCTCGAGCGCCCGGCACTCCGACAGGTCCTCGTCCCAGCCCGGCACGTCGCGGTAGACGGGGCGGCAGCCGTGGAACACGGTCTGGTGGTAGGGGAAGTCGGCCAGCCGCTCGCCCTCGCGGGTGCGGTACGCCTCGCAGATCCTCACCCGCGGGAACCCCGAGAGCACGTCGAGCTTGGTCAGCGCGAGCTGCGTCACGCCCGACAGCCGCACCGAGTAGCGCAGCGCCACCAGGTCGAGCCACCCGCAGCGCCGCTGGCGCCCGGTGGTGGTGCCGAACTCGTTGCCGCGCTCCATCATCCGCCGGCCGTCGTCGTCGTTGACCTCGGTGGGGAAGGGCCCCTCGCCGACCCGCGTCACGTAGGCCTTGCTCACCCCGAGCACCTCGTCGATCCGGGTCGGCCCCACCCCGGCGCCGGTGCAGGCCGCGCCCGCGATCGGGTTCGACGAGGTCACGAAGGGATAGGTGCCGTGGTCGATGTCCAGCATCGCCCCCTGGGCGCCCTCGAAGAGCACCCGCCGCCCGGCGCGCAGGGCCTCGTCGATCAGCAGCGAGGTGTCGGCGATGAAGGGCCGCAGCCGCTCGGCGTGCCGCAGGGTCTCGTCGGCCACCTCGGCCGGGTCGAGCCGGGGCATGCCGTACAGCTTCTCGAGGATCTCGTTCTTGGCCTCCAGCGCGACCTCGAGCTTGGCGACCAGGATCTTGGGGTCGAGCAGGTCCTGCACCCGGATGCCGACCCGCGCCGCCTTGTCCTCGTAGCAGGGCCCGATGCCCCGCCGCGTCGTCCCGATCGAGAAGCGCCCGAGGCGCATCTCGGAGGCCCCGTCGAGCGTGACGTGGTACGGCATGATCAGGTGGGCGTTGCCGCTGATCCGCAGCGTCGCCAGCGACACGCCCCGCTCCTCCAGGGCGTCCAGCTCGCCGGCACAGCGCCCCGGGGTTGACGACGGTGCCGTTGCCGATCACGCAGAGGGTCCCGGGGTAGAGGATCCCCGACGGCACAAGGTGCAGCTTGTAGACCTCGTCGCCGGCGACGATCGTGTGGCCGGCGTTGTTGCCGCCCTGGTAACGGGCGACGACGTCGCTGCGCTCGGCGAGGAGGTTGACCACCTTCCCCTTCCCCTCGTCACCCCACTGGGCCCCGACCACGACGGTCGCCGGCACCCGCCCTAGCCGCCGTCTCGGGTGGTCAGGTTGTCGAACTTGGCGTAGCTGCCGCGGAAGGTGAGCTTCACCTTCTCGGTGGGGCCGTGGCGGTTCTTGGCGACGTTGACCTCGGCGATGCCGCGGGCCTCCGAGTTCTCGTCGTAGTAGTCGTCGCGGTAGATCATCAGCACGAGGTCGGCGTCCTGCTCGATCGCGCCCGACTCGCGCAGGTCGGACAGCATCGGCCGCTTGTCGGTGCGCGCGTCGGGCGCCCGGTTGAGCTGCGACACGCAGATGATCGGCACCTCGAGGTCGCGCGCGAGCATCTTCAGGCCGCGCGAGATCGACGACAGCTCCTGCACGCGGTTCTCGTCGCGCCGGGTGTAGGAGCCCTCCATCAGCTGGATGTAGTCCACGATCACCAGGTCGAGGCCCTCGCGGCTCTTGAGGCGCCGCGTCTTGCTGCGCATCTCCCCGATCGAGACCCCCTCGGAGTCGTCGATGAACAGCTTGGCGGCCGAGAGGCGGTCGGCCGCTCGGCCGATGCGCGACCAATCCTCGGGGGCGAGGCGCCCGGCCCGGATGCGCCCGGCGTCGACGATCGCCGACGACGCCAGCAGCCGCTGGATCAGCTCGTCGCCGCTCATCTCCAGGCTGAAGATGGCGACCGCGCGCTCCTGGCTCAGGGCCGCGTGCTCGGCGATGCCCAGGGCCAGGGCGGTCTTGCCCATGCTGGGCCGCGCCGCCACCACGATGACGTTGCCCGGCTGGAGGCCGCCCACGATCCGGTCGAGGTTGACGTAGCCGGTCGCGACGCCGGTGAGCCCGGTCCCGCTCTCCTCGGCCGCCGTGAGCCGCTCGATCCCGCGGATGACCAGCTCGTGGGCCCGCGCGAAGTCTCCGCGCACGTCCTTCTGCGAGAGCCCGTACACGAGGGTCTCGGCGTCCTGGAGCATCGACGAGGTCTCGCCCTCGCGCTGGGCGACCATCTTCTCGATCTGCTGGCCCACCTGGAGCAGCCGCCGCTGGACGGCGGTGTCGCGGACCATCTGCGCGTAGGTCCGGAAGCTCGCCGCGATGAACGGCGTCTCCATCAGGTCGAGCACGGCCATCCGGCCGCCGGCGACCTCGAGGTCACCGTCCTTGGTCAGGCGCTCGATCACCGTGATGGGCTCGACCGGCTCGCCGGAGCCGAACAGGGCCTCGATGGAGCGGAAGACCGCGCGGTGGCCCTCGCGGTAGAAGTCGTCGTGCGCGACCACCGAGAGGGCCTCGGCGACGTAGGTGTCGGCGGCCATCAGGCTGGCGAGGAGCATCGCCTCTGCCTCGGCGTTCTGGGGCGGTGCGACGCTCTCCGGCACGCTCGGGCTCCTCGGCGCCTCTCGACTCGGCCCCGCGGGGCGGGCGCCGCTCAGGTCAGTCGACCAGCGGGCTGACGATCGTCTTGACCTCGGCCGTCAGGCCGTCGCCCAGGTCGATCGGCACGGCGTAGGTCCCGACCGCCCGGATCGGGGGCTCCACCGTGATGTGGCGCCGGTTGACCGCCACGCCACGCGCCTCCTCGATGGCCGTCGCCACGTCGGCGGACGTGATCGACCCGAAGAGGCGGCCGTCATCGCCGGCCTTGGCCTTGAGCGTGAGGATGGTGCGCCCGAGCAGGTCGACCAGCTCGCGCGCCTGCTCCTGCGCGCGCGACTCGGCGACCCGGCGCTGATCCTCGCGCCGCCGCACCTCGGCGATGCGGCCCGGGGTCGCCGTCTCGGCCAGCCCGCGCGGCTGCAGGTAGTTGCGCATGTAGCCGCGGGCCACGTTCACCACGGTCCCGGCCTCGCCGAGCCCCTCGACCTCTTGGAGAAGGATCGCCTGCATCGTCGCCCTCGTTCCTCGGCCTAGAAGGGGATGTCGTCGTCGTCGCCCGCGGGCGGGGTCGCCGGCTGCATGTCGCTGCGGTCAACCGGCAGGTCGCCGCCGCCCGCGGGCGCGCTCCACCCGGCGCTCTGCGGCGGGCCGCCGCTCCCCTCGCCGCCGCCGCCGCCCTCGCCCCGGCTGTCCAGGAAGAAGACGTCGTTGGCGATCACCTCCACGCTCTGGCGCTTGGTGCCGTCCTGGGCCTGCCACTCGCGCCAGGACAGGCGCCCGTCCACCCCGATGCGCCGCCCCTTGGCCAGGTAGGTGGAGGCGGTCTCGGCCTGGCGGCCGAAGACCGTGACGTCGAAGTAGTTGGAGCGGTCGCCCCAGTTGCCGGTCTCGTCGCGGGAGCGGCTGGAGACCGCCAGGCGGATCGAGCAGACCGGGTCGCCGCCCTGGGTGTGGCGCAGCTCGGGGTCGCGGGTGAGGCGCCCCACCAGGGTGACGCGGTTCAGGTCGGCGGGCACGCGGCTCTCCGGGTCAGCGCGGCCGGCGGCCGCGCGGGCCGCCGCGCCCGCCCCGCGGCGGCCGGTTGTCGCCCTCGGGGTGCGTGTCGATCGGCGCCGGGGCGCCGCCGGCGCTCGCGCGCTCGGCCTGGGCCCGGTTGAGGCGGACGAAGAAGGCGCGCAGCACCACGTCGCTGATCGACAGCACCCGCTCGATCTCGCCGAGCGAGGTGGGCTCGCCCTCGGACGTGATCACGACGTAGCGGCCGTCGCCCTGCTTGCGGATCGGGTACGCGATCTTCCGGCGGCCCCAGTCGTCGAGGTGCTCCACCGTCCCCCCGCCGTCCCGGATGAGCTGCTGGACCCGTTCCAGGACCTCCTGCTGGTGCTCCTCGTCCGCTTCGGGGTCGAGGATGATCATGATCTCGTACGGGTGGATCCCGGCCTCCCAGGGGTGGACGACACGCGGGCACGCCGGGGCAGCCGCGCACCGGCAAGGCGCGGCAGTATAGCAACGACCGGCCGCCGCCCCTGGCAGGATCCGGCGCGTGAGCACCGGCGCCCCCAGCCGCCCCCGCCGCCTCGCGCCCGTCCGCCGCGAGGGGTCGCGCGTGATGCCGCTGGAGCTGTTCTTCGACCTGGTCTTCGTCCTCGCGCTCACGCAGTGCACGGCGCTGATGGCCGACGACCCCACCTGGACCGGGATGGCCCGCGGCCTGCTGGTGCTGGGGGTCGTGTGGTGGGCCTGGGTGGGCTACGCGTGGCTGACCAGCGTGGTCGAGCCCGAGGAGTCCCTGGTGCGCTTCACCATCTTCGGGGCCATGGCCGCCCTCCTTGTCGTGGCGCTGAGCATCCCCCAGGCGTTCGGCGACTGGGCCCTCCTGTTCGCCGTGGCCTACGCGGCCGTCCGCCTGGCCCAGATCGCGCTCTTCGCCCTGGCCGCCCGCGACGACCCGCAGCTGCGGCGCTCCCTGCTCGTCGGGCTCTCGTGGAGCACCGTCGTCGGCTCGGGCCTGCTGGTCGGCGCCGCCTTCGCCGACGGCGCCCTCCAGGGGGCGCTGTGGGTGGTGGCGCTGCTCATCGACCTCGGCGGCCCGCTGCTCTTCGGGGTGGAGGGGTGGCGGCTCGACCCGGGGCACTTCGCCGAGCGGCACGGCCTCATCATCATCATCGCCCTGGGCGAGTCGATCGTGGCGATCGGCGTGGGCGCCGAGTTCGGCCTCGACGCGGGGGTCGTCGCCGCGGCCGTCGTGGGCATCGCCATCGCCGCCGCCCTCTGGTGGCTCTACTTCGACGTCGTCGCCCTGGTCGCGGAGCGCCGACTGACGAACGCCGCCCCCGGGCGCGAGCAGAACGCGATCGCGCGCGACTCGTTCTCCTACATCCACCTGGGGATGGTCGCCGGGATCGTGCTGCTCGCGCTGGGCCTCAAGAAGTCGCTCGAGCACGTGGGCGACCCCCTGGAGACCGTGCCGTCTGCGGCGCTGCTCGGCGGCACGGCGGTCTACCTGCTGGCGCACGTGGCCTTCCGCTGGCGCAACGTCCACCGCTTCAGCGTCCAGCGCCTCGTCTGCGCCCTGCTCCTCCTGGCCCTCATCCCCCTGGCGGTGGAGGTGCCCGCCCTGGTCACGCTGGCGATCGTCGCCGTCGTCCTGGCGGCGCTGATCGTCTACGAGAACGTCCGCTTCGCCGACCTGCGCGAGCGGCTGCGCCACCAGCTCGCGCACGAGCCGGCGGAGCCGGCGCACTAGGATCAGCCCGACCGCGAGAGGAGGGACCATGGCGAGGTGGGGAGTCTGGGCGGCCTCGGCGATCGGCGCCGCCGGCGCGGGCGCGGCGCTGGCCCTGGCGCGGCGGCGGCGCCCCGCAGAGCAGCCCGCGAGGACCCGCGTTCGACCAGTTCGGCGTCGCCGAGCCGGACGAGCCGGCGCCGGGCGGGCCGGCGCCCGAGGACCCGCAGGAGGCCCTCGACGCGGCGCGCGAGCGGCTGCGGGCGCGCGCCGACGCCCTGCGCGACCAGATCGAGCGCGACGGGGAGGACCCCCCGCCCGGGGCGTGATCGCGGGCGCTGTCGTCGCGGAGCGGGTCGCGATCCCGGTCGCGGGCGGCTGAGGGCCTAGCCCTCCGGCACCAGCGCCCCGCGCCCGCCGCGCCCGGCGACGGCGGTGGCCCAGGCGGTGGCCACCCTCACCGTGAGCTGGCCCATCGCGGCGACCACCTCGCCCCGCTGCTCGCCGTCGAGCGGGTCCGGCGGCGCCTGCACCGCGCGGTCGATGGCGCGCTCGAGGGCGAGGCTGCCGCCGAGCGTGACCTCGGCCGACGAGCCGGCGAGCCCGTGGCCGCGGCCGTAGGTCTCGGCGCGCTCGAGCGCGTCGGCCAGGCTGCCGGACTCGAAGGCGTCGGCCAGGGCGTCCACCCACGCCCGCACGACGCCGCGCCGCTCGGCGGCCGGCAGGCGCCGGTAGGCGGCCTCGGCCGGGCCCTCGACCAGCGACTCGACGGCGTCCGAGACCAGCTCGGCGCGCGCGCGCAGCGCGTCCGCCAGCTCCGGCGCGGCGACGATCTCGACCGAGGCCGGCCGCGCGGGCCGGACCGCACGGGCCGGGCGGCGGGCCAGCCACTGGCGCAGGACCTCGGGGTCGAAGCGCCGGTGGCCGCCGGCCGTCCTCACGTGCGGCACGCGGCCCTCGCTCGCCCAGAGGCGGAGCGTGCTCGGGCTCACCCCCAGCGCCTTGGCCGCCGCGGAGACGGACAGCCAGGGCCCCTCCGAGCGGCGCGGGCGGGTCGTTGACGTGCCCATCGCCCCGCGGTCAGATGGTCGCCGCCGCGAGGCGGCAGCGCACGCCGTCGGCGTAGCCGGCGGCCACCTTCACGGCCATGCGGTCGAGCGCCCGCTCCAGCGCGCGCCGGTCGAGGGGGCGCCCCGCGGACGCCGGCGCCAGCTCGCGGTCCACCGCCCGGCGCACGCCGAGCGCCTCGGTCACGATCGCGTCGCCGGGCTGCCCGGACGCGCCGTTGCGAAACCCCTCCCACTCGGCCGCGGCGTAGCACTCGCCCAGGTCGCCGCTCTCCAGGCCGTCGGCCAGGGCCGCGAGCGCGTCGGCCACCCGGCCGCGCCGCCCGGCGGCCGCACGGGCCGCGCCGGGCGGCCGCGTGCGCGCGAGGTCCTCCTCGAAGGCGCCGGTGATGGCGCCCGAGCGCTCGCGAAGGACCGCCGCGAGGGCGGGCAGCGGCTCGATGCGGGTCGGGACGAGCTCCGCGGTGCGGGTCGGGGCGGCCGGCGGCGCGCCGCCGCGCTCGGCCAGCCATCGCACCAGCTCATCGAGCTCGAAGCGCCGGTGGCCTCCCGGGGTCCGCACGTGGGGCACGCGTCCGGCTGCGGCCCACGCCCGCAGCGAGCTCGAGCTGACTCCCAGCAGGCGTGCTGCCGCCGAAACCGGCAGCAGCTGGGGGCCGGCGCCGGGCCGGTCGCCATCCGCGGCGGCCCTCCGGCGGACGTCCGTGTCGGTCCATCCGGCGAGCCCAGCCTGGGTCGCGTACGCGGGTGTGGACTGCGGGGGGATGGCCGGATCATGGCGGCTGTCTCGCACAATGCAACCGGAGTCGCCGAGAGCGCCGGACCGGAAGCTCATAAAACCTGATGGTCGGACGCGGCCTTCAATGAAATCTCACACCCCGCACCCGGCGGGGATCACCCACCCGGGGTGGTCGTGGGCTCGCCGCCGCGCGCAGCCGCGCGCTCGGCCTCGGCCTCGGCGGCCGCCCGCTCGCGACGCACGCGCTGGCGCTCCTTGACCGCCACGAACCCCCCGACCAGGGCGGTCACGCCGAACGCGACGACGAACGCCACCCAGAGCTGGCCCGCGAACGCCTTGCCGGCGAAGTAGCCCAGAAGCGCCGCCTGGGTCGCCCACACGATCCCGCCGAGCAAGTCGAAGAAGAGGAAGCGCGGGTACGCCATCTGACCGGCGCCGCACGAGAGGTTGATGGCGATGCGGATGCCCGGGAGGAAGCGGCCCACGAACACGAGGGCGCCCCCCTGCCGGCGCACCATGCGCTCGGCCGCCTGGAGGCGGTCGGCGCCCGCGAAGCGCGTGACGAAGCGCTTGATCGGCCCGCCTCCGGCCCGTCCGATCCAGAAGGCGGCCGAGTCGCCGATCACCGCGCCGGCGGCGCCGGCCAGGATCACCAGGGGCAGGCTCAGCGAGCCGTCGGCGGCGAGCACGGCGGCGGCGACGATGGCGGTCTCGCCCGGCAGCACGGGGAAGACGCCGTCGCCGGCCACGACCAGCAGGATCGCCCAGTAGCCGTACGCGGCGGCGTCCTCGGCGAACTGGGAGATGCTCTCGAAGATCGCTGCGCCGTGCGCGAGCGCGAAGCCCAGGGTGCCCACCCGGCCGATGATGCCAGCGGCCCGCGCCGGCCGCGACCGGGCCCCCCGCTAGTCTGGACCGGGCCATGGGACGCATCGCCGACGCCGTCGTCTCCCTCCTCGCCGACGGCCCCGCCGCGGCCGAGGAGCTGGGCGCCGCGCTCGCCCGCGGCGGGGTCACGCGCTCCCGCGACCCGGCGTCGGCGGTGCGCCGTGCCACCCGCCACGACCCCCGGGTCTTCCAGATCGCCGACGGCCGCCTGGCGAGCGCGGCCGGCGCCCTCACGGGCCTGGACCTCGCCACCGTCGTCACCGCCGAGGCGGTGGCCGCCGGCGCCGTGGAGGTCGAGCCCGACCTCGCGCCGCTCGCCATGCTCGGCATCGGCCCCGCCATCGCCCTGCCGCCGGGGGTCGGGGCGGGGGAGGCGGTGGCCGTGCGGCTCGAGGACGCGGCCTCCCGGCGGGTCTCGGTGCGGCGCCTGGCGGCCCTGGCGGCCCGACACTCCGACGAGGCCGCCCTCCTGGCGGCGATCTCGGAGCGCCTCTCGCGCTGGACCCCCGAGCGCCCCTGGGCCGCGCCGCCGGTCACCCACCTGGCCACCGTCGCGGCCACGGTCGCGGCGGTCGACGCCGCCGCGCTCCGCGCCCCCGGCCGCCCCCTCTCCCAGGTCCTCACCGAGGCGGGCTACGAGGTGCACCTCGGCTGGGTCGGGCCGCGGGGCACCGGGTGGGAGAGCCTCACGGAGGAGGAGGTCGCGGCCCTCGAGGCCGACGCCGCGGAGCTGCTGGCGCAGGAGCGCCCGGCCGAGGCGGCCGTGGTGCAGGAGCGCCTGGTCGCCGTGCTGCGCCGCCACCTGCCCGACCGGGTGCCGCCCGCCCGCCGCCGCCTCGCGCGGACCCTCGCCCGGGCCGGCCGCGCGCCGGCGGCGATCGCCACGCTGGCCGATTCCTTCCCGGACGGCGATCCCGAGGACTGGTACGAGGCGGCCGTGGTCGCCGGCCGCAGCGGGGACGAGGTCAGCGCGCGGCGCTGGGTCGAGGCCGGCCTGGCGCGGTGCTCCGGCCCCGGCGCGTCCGAGGTGGCCGAGTGCCTCGCCGACGTGGGCGGCGACCTCGATGCGCAGGCCGCGTTCCTGCGCCTGCGCGCCGGCCTGGGCGAGATCGAGCCCGACGAGGACGGGGCCGAGCGGGTCGCCCGGGCGATCGTGGGGCCGGGCCGTTCCTATCTGGTCGAGGCCATGGTCGAGGAGGTGCTGGGGGCCGTGGCGCCCAACGACCTCCCCGCGTTCCTGTCGGCCCTCGGGGACGCCGGCGACGCCGGCCGGGAGGCGCGGATCGCCGTGGCGGCGGTCCTGCCGCCGCACGCGCGCCCGCCCGCTCCGGGGCGCCGCGCCCGCCCGCGCCTGCCCGCGGTCCGCGGCCTGGTCGAGGCCCGCCCGGTGGCCGCCTGGACCACCTCGCGCGCCGACGCCCCCGACCAGCAGCAGGTCGTGATGGTCGTGGGCAAGGAGGCCGGCCGGGTGTCGCCCCTGATCGTGCTGATCGACCACGACGAGCTCGGTGGAGGCGTGAAGGACGCCTTCTTCCTGCCCGACATGGCCGCGCCGCGCCTGCGCCGCGAGATCTTCGCGCCGATGGAGGAGGTCGGCCTGCCGAGCGCTCCCGCCGGCGTCCCCGAGACGATCGCCGCGCTGCGCGATGCCCTCGACGCGACGGCGCGCATCGGCTGGATGCTCCCCTCCCTGCGGCACCAGCCGGTGCTCGACCGGATCGAGCGCTGGGTGCTGCGGCCCCGCCCCGGCTAGGTCGAGGAGCTCAGGCTCAGGCCGCCCGGCGCCGCCGTCGCTCGGCGTCCGCCTCGCGCGCGGCCGTCGAGGACCCGCAGGTCCGGGGCGCGGCGCTCCTCGGCGGGCTGGCGGATGCGCCCGACCAGGCCGAGGAAGAGCGCGCCGGCGCCCGCCGTCGCCACCAGGGCGCCGAGTGGCGCGTCGGCCTGCAGGGCGAGGGCGGCGAGGGCCATCAGGCCCAGCCCGCCGACCGCGCGCATCGTCATCAGGGCGGGAGTGGTCGCGCGGCCCGGCCGGCCCGCGTCCCACGCGGCCCACGCCAGCAGCGCCGAAAGCGCCAGACCTGCCGTCCACCAGCCCATCGCGGCCTCCTCCCGGTGGCCCGAGGTTGGCCGCGCGCCGCCGTTCCCCTGCCGGCCCGGAGGCGGTCTGAAACGGCACGGTGTCCGCCGTCTGTGCGATAATGCAGCCCATGTCCGAGATCCCCGCCCAGCTCGTCGAGTCCTTCAAGCTGCTCGACCCCGAGGTCGCCCAGCGGCTCACCGACGCGCTGACCCCGGTCGCCGGAGAGCTCGGCCCCCGCGAGGAGGCCGTCCTCGAGCGGCTCGTCCGCGGCATCGCCGACGGGGCGCCCGCCGCGGAGCTCAACGCGTTCGTGCGCCTCCTTCCGGTCACGGTCAGCCGCGCGGTCCAGCCGGCGATCGAGCCGGTCACCGCGTAGCGCCCGGACCCCCGCCTCGGGCATGACCCGCGCGCGCCGGACCCCGGCGGTACTGCGCTAGCGTTCGCGCTCGTGAGCGCTCGCAGCTTCATCGCCGCCATCGCCCTGGTGTGCGGCGCCGTCGCCATCGCGGGGTGCGGCGGCGACGAGCCCTCGGCGGACGCCGAGGCCGCGGGGGCCGCGCCCGCCCGTGAGGCCCAGGCCGGCGGCTACCGCCTCGCCAAGGTGGCGGGCAACCTGGGCGACGCCCTCTACGTCACGGCCGCCCCGGGCCAGCCCGGGCGCCTCTACGTCGTCCAGCAGAGCGGTCGCGTCCGCATCTTCGAGCGCGGCCGGGTGAGGGGGACGTTCCTGGACATCTCGCGCCTCGTCACCGCGGGCGGAGAGCAGGGGCTCCTCGGGCTGGCGTTCCACCCGGGCTACGCTCGCAACGGGCGTTTCTTCGTCTACTACACGGCCCGCAACGGCGACCAGCGCGTGGTCGAGTACCGGCGCGCGGCCGCCGGCCGCGCCGCCTCGGGCAGCGCCCGGGAGCTTCTGACGATGGACGACCCCTTCGGGAACCACAACGGCGGCCACCTCGCGTTCGGGCCGGACGGGCACCTCTACATCGGCACCGGCGACGGCGGCGGCGGCGGCGACCCGCTCCGCAGCGGCCAGGACACGGGCTCGCTCCTGGGCAAGCTGTTGCGCATCGACGTCGACTCCCGCGCGGGCGGGCGGCCCTACGGCATCCCCCCGGGCAACCCGTTCGCCCGGGGGGGCGGGCGGCCCGAGGTCTATTCGTACGGCCTCCGCAACCCGTGGCGCTTCTCGTTCGACCGGCAGCGGGGCGACCTCTGGATCGGCGACGTCGGACAGAACGCCTACGAGGAGATCAGCTTCCGGCGCCGCGGGACGGGCGCCGGCGTGAACTTCGGCTGGAACGCCTTCGAGGGGCGCTCGGCCTATCCGGGCGGCGGCCCCGTCCGCGGCAACCCCCCGGTCGGGCCGGTGGCGCAGTACTCGCACTCGCAGGGCTGCTCGGTCACCGGCGGCTACGTCTACCGGGGCACCAAGGTCCCGGCGCTGGCGGGCCGCTACGCCTACGCCGACTTCTGCACCGGCTACGTGTGGACGATGCGGGCGGGCCCGAACCCCGGCGGCGTGCGCGACGACACCTCGCGGCTCGGCGCCCGGCTCTCCAACGTGACCTCGTTCGGCGAGGGGCTCGCCGGCGAGCTCTATGTCATCGCCAACGGCTCGCTCTACCGCTTCGCCCGCCGCTAGCGCCGTGCCCGGGGGGGCGGTGCGGCCGTCGGAGGGCTGGGGCGTCGTCCACCTGATGCTGCGCGCGGCCCCGGGCGCGCCGGGCGCGCAGGGCACGCTCGCGGCCGCCGAGGCCTTCGCCGCGGCCGAGCCCCAGCAGGTGATCGCCTTCTCCGTGCTCGGGGGGAGGGCGGACGTCGGCCTGATGGCAATCGGCCCCGACCTCGACGCCCTCGACAGCCTGGTCAAGGCCGTCCTCGCGGGGCCGTTCGAGCCGGTCTACTCCTTCCTCTCCCTCACCGAGCTGAGCGAGTACGCGAGCACCGAGGACGACGAGCGGGCCCGCCTGGCGGCGCAGGGCACGGGGGACGTTGACGGCAAGCTGGCGGAGTGGCGCACGCGCGCGGAGGCCTACCGCGAGGCCCGCCTGCACCCCCGCCTCCCGCCGCGGGCGATGATCGCCTTCTACCCGATGTCCAAGCGCCGCGACACCGGTGCCAACTGGTACGAGTTGAGCTTCGACGAGCGCAAGCGCCTGATGGGCGGCCACGCGCGCGTCGGCCGGCGCTACGCGGGGCGCATCCTGCAGCTCATCACCGGGGCCACCGGGCTCGACGACTGGGAGTGGGGCGTCACCCTCCTCGCCGACGACCCCGCGGCGATCAAGGAGATCGTCTACGAGATGCGCTTCGACGAGGTCAGCTCGCGCTACGCCGATTTCGGCCCGTTCTTCGTGGGCCTGGTGATGCCCCTTCGCGCCGCTCTGGAGCGCGCCGGGCTCTAGAGGATCTCGAGCTCGCGCTCCACCGGGATCGGCCGCGTGAGCGCGTCCAGCACCGGGCAATGGCGGTCGACCGCCGCGGCCAGCTCCTCGTAGCGCTCGCGCGGCTCGGGGCCGCTGAGCACGACCCGCAACATCATCCTGTCGTAGCCGGCGCGCTCGACGCCGCCGATCCCGAGCAAGCCGCGCAGGTCGAGGTCGCCGACGGCCTCCACCTCGACCCGGTCGAGCGCGATGCCGAGCTCGGCGGCCCAAAGGCGGTAGGTGACCGCCTGGCAGGTCGCCACGCTGGTGACGAACAGCTCGACGGGGCTCTGGGCGGTGTCCGTGCCGCCGAGCGAGCGCGGCTCGTCGCATGCGGCCGTATGCCCCCGGACGGTGGTCTCGCAGCGCATCCCGTTCTCGAGCTGCGGCCGTCGCCCGCACCGCGACCCGCGCGCGGCCGGGGTCGGCGCGGAAGCGATCGACGAGCCCGGCGTGAGGGGCCTCGGCCATGGGCGGGCATGCTACGACGGCCCGGCGCGTGCGCGCCGGTATCCTGCCGTCGGCCCCGTCGCGAGGGGGGGCGCATGAGGGGTCTGACGTTCCAGGGAAGCCAGGAGGTCCGGGTCGAGGACGTCGCCGACCCGGCGATCGAGCAGCCGACGGACGCGATCGTGCGGGTGACGCTGGCGGGCATCTGCGGCTCCGACCTGCACGTCTTCAACGCCGGCGAGGCCTTCGGCTTCCCGGCCGGCTCGCGCCTGGGGCACGAGTTCATCGGGACCGTCGAGGAGGTCGGGGGGGAGGTGCGCTCCGTGTCACCCGGCGCCCGGGTCCTGTCCTCATGCTCGGTGGCGTGCGGCAGCTGCACCTGGTGCCGCGAGGGCCTGGAGTCCTCGTGCGTGCGCTGGTCGCTCTTCGGCTGGGCGCCGCGCCTGTGGCAGCACGGCGGCGCCGTGCAGGGCGGCCAGTCCGAGCTCGTGCGCGTCCCCCTGGCCGACACCACGCTCACGCCGATGCCCGAGGCGCTCGCCGGGCCGGAGCGCGAGGCCACGCTGCTGCCGCTGGTCGACATGATGTCCACCGGGTTCCACGGCCTGACCTGCGCCGGCACCGGACCGGGCCAGTCGGTCGTGGTCATCGGCGACGGCGCCGTCGGCCTGGCGAGCGTGCACGGCGCCCGGGCCAAGGGCGCCGAGCGGATCGCCTGCCTCGGCCACCACGCCGACCGGCTCGAGACGGCCGCAGCGTTGGGTGCGACCCTGCTCGTCGACTCGCGCGACGACGACGAGATCACGACGGCGGTCATGGAGCACACCGGCGGGGAGGGGGCCCACGTCGTCGTGGACACCATCTCGGGCCCGGAGTCGATGGCGGCCGCCCATGCCTCCGTGCGCCCCGGCGGCACGATCGCCTGTCTGGGGATGGACCACTTCATGGGCAAGACGCCGGCGGTCAACTGGTTCGACCAGTTCGTCCGCAACATCTCGATCACCGGCGGCCTGGTGCCGGGAAAGCGCTACCTCCCCGAGCTGCTGGCGCTGGCCGAGCGCGGTGAGATCGACCCGGCGCCGATGCTCTCCCACCGCCTGCCCCTCGACGAGGCGGCCTCGGGCTACCGGATGATGGCCGACCGCGTCGAGGGGGTCGTGAAGGTGGCCCTGCAGCCGGGCGCGTGACCCTCGAGGACCGGCTGGCCGCGGCCGGGCAGGAGGGTCTCGCCGAGGCCCTCGTCCGGCTGGACGGCGAGGCCCGCGAGCGCCTGGAGGCGCAGGTGGAGGCGCTCGACCTCGACCTGATCGCCCGGCTCGTGGGCGGGCTCGTGGGCGGTGAGGCCGAGGGCGGGCTCGGCCGCGTCGAGCCGCTGCCGCCCGAGGACGTCATCCCGCTCCCGCGCTCCGACGCCGACCGCGCTCGCGAGCGCGCGGCGCGCGGAGCCGGCGAGGAGGCGCTGAGGGCCGGGCGCGTCGCCGCGGTGCTGCTCGCCGGGGGCCAGGGCACCCGGCTCGGATTCGACGGGCCCAAGGGGGCGTTCCCCTTCAGTCCCATCACCGGCACGACCCTGTTCGCCCACCACGCGGCCAAGATCGCCGCCCTCCGCGCCCGCTGCGGCGCGGCGCTGCCCTGGTACGTGCTCACCTCGCCGCAGAACGACGCGGCCACGCGCGCGTTCTTCGCCGAGCATGGCTCCTTCGGCCTGGAGCCCGGGTCGGTGCGCTTCGTCGTCCAGGGGACGCTGCCCGCGGTCGACCGCGCCGACGGCGCGATCCTGCTCGAGGCCCCCGACCGCATCGCGCTCTCGCCCGACGGCCACGGCGGGCTGCTGTCGGCGCTGCGCGCCTCGGGAGCGCTCGACGAGATGGCCGCCGAGGGCGTCGAGACCGTCTTCACCTTCCAGGTCAACAACCCCATGCTGTCGGTCTGCCGGGCGGACCTCATCGGCCATCACGTCGCGGCCGGGGCCGACATGTCGTCGATGGTCGTCCGCAAGCTCGGGCCCGAGGAGAAGTTGGGCGTCATCGCCCGGGTCGATGGCCGCACCGGCGTGGTCGAGTACAGCGACCTGCCCGACGAGCTCGCCCACCGGAGGGACGCCGACGGCGAGCTGACCCACTGGGCCGGGTCGATCGCGGTCCACTGCATCGAGGTGGCGTTCGTCCGCGACCTCACCGAGGGCGGCCTGCGACTGCCGTTCCACCGCGCCGTGAAGCGCGTCCCCCACGTCAACGCCGAGGGCCGCCCGGCCGATCCCGAGGAGCCCAACGCCGTCAAGTTCGAGACGTTCCTGTTCGACGCGCTGCCGCGCGCCCGCCGCAGCGTGACGGTCGAGGCGCGCCGCGAGGACGAGTTCTCGCCCATCAAGAACGCCGAGGGCGCCGACTCGCCGGCCACGGCGCGCCGCGACCTCAACCGGCTCTACGCCCGCTGGCTCGAGGAGGCCGGCGCCTCCGTCGGCCGCGGCCCCGACGGCGAGCCGCCCGACATCGAGATCGACCCGCGCCGGGCGCTCGACGCGCAGGAGCTGGCGCGCTCGCTGCCCGCCGGGACGACGGTCGACGGCCCGACGGTCCTCGGCCCGCCGGCGGGCTGACCGCTCATCCGGCCCGCGGCCAGCCGCTGACGATGGGGTAGGGGGGCACGGGCCCGCCCCCGCCGGGGTGGATCTCGAAGTGCAGGTGCGGCGAGCTGCCCTGGGCGTCGCCGCTGGTGCCGACGTAGCCGACCACCGTGCCCTTCGCCACGCTCGCCCCCTCGCGCGCGGCCGGCGCGAAGGCCGTCAGGTGGGCGAAGTAGAAGGTCGTGCCGGCGCCGTCGCGCAGCCACAGGCGCCACCCTCCCAGCCCGTTGTAGCCGACGTTGTAGAGCGAGCCGTCGGCCACGGCCACGATCGGCGTCCCCGCCGCGGCGAAGATGTCGATGCCCTGGTGCGAGCGGCCCCCCGGGCGCGCGGCGAGCCAGTCGTCGCCGAAGCGCACGGGTCCCGCCACCGGGAACACGTAGTCGCCCCGCGGCAGCGCCCCGACGACCGCGCTCGAGCCGGCGTAGGGCAACGAGCTGAGCGAGGCCCGGCGCGCCGCCTCGAGCGCGGCCAGACGGGCCCGCCGCTCCTTCTCCTCCTTGATCAGCCGCTTCAGGTCGGCCCGCGCGTCGGCCAGCAGCGACTCGCGCTGCGCCCGCAGCGCCGACAGCTCGGCCTCCCGGTCGCGGGCCGCCGCCTCCTCGCGCTCGCGCGCCGCCTCGGCGGCGACCTGGCGCGCCTGCAGGACCGTCAGCCGCTCGCCGCGCTCGCGCACGGCCTCGAGCACCCGCGCGTCGCCCTGGGACGCCTGGTCGAGCACCTCGCCCACCTCGTAGGCCTCGGCGATGCTGCCGGTGGTGAGGAGGACCGTGATGAAGCTCGGCCGCTCGGTGACGTAGAGGTTGACCAGGCGGTCGGCGAGCACCGTCCGGGAGCGGCGCAGGTCGCGCCTGGCCTGACGAAGCTCCCCGCGGGTGATGCGCAGGCTCTCCCGCGCCGCGTCGAGCCGGTCGATCGACAGGTTGTGCGCGGCCGCCGCGGCGCCGACCTGCACGTCCAGCTCGGCGACCTGCCGCCCCAGGGCGGCGATCTCGGACCGCTTGCCGGCGATCGACGGGGCCGCGCCGGCCGCGGGCGCCAGCAGGGCGCAGGCCAGGACGAGCGCGGCCGCGATCGGGACCGCGCGGAGGATGGGAGGGGACGGCATGAGACGGGCCTCCCACTCTGGTGCGGCCCGCCAGGGGCCTCAAGCGCCCCGGGCCGGCCTGCAACGGCCGTTGCGCTCTGAGCCTGAATCCGTCGATCTCGCGGCGCGGATGCGCGAGATCGCTCACGTCAGGCGGGATTCGGGTCACCCCGAGGGGTCACCCTGCGGGTGCGGCCCCGAATCCCCCCTGACGCGGCGCTCTCGCGCCCCGCATCCACGATCTACGACGGATTCAGGCTCAGCGGTAGCCGGCCGGATCGGCCGGCCGGCCGGCGTCCATCACCTCGACGAGGTATCGCCAGCAGTCGGGCCGTGACCCGTCAACGTCGGTGAAGCCGTACTCCCGCGCCAGCCCGCCGGACGACAGCGAGGCCCCGTTGCGGCGGGCGACGTCCGGGTCGGCCGCGAGGGCGGCCACGGCGCGCCCCACGAACCGCGGGCTCTCCGAGATGGCGGCGAAGTGGGGCTGGATCGCGGCGGCGTCGCGCCAGTTCTCCTCGGTGACGCCGAAGGCCTCCAGCATCATCTCCGAGCGCAGCCAGCCCGGCGTCAGCGCCACCGCGCTGCCGCCGTGCGGTGCGAGCTCGTGGCCCAGGGCGAAGGCCAGCCGGATCACCGCGGACTTGGCGAGGTCGTAGAAGGCCGAGTTGCGGTAGTTGGCGTCGTTGTACTCGCGCGTGCCGTCGGTCATCTCGACCACGAGGCCGCCGGGCCGGCGGATCAGCAGCGGCAGCGCGACGTGGCTGGTGATCAGGTGGGTGTCGACCGCCAGCCGCAGCATCCGCAGCCCGTTGGCCAGGTCGTGCTCCCAGACCGGCACGTTCCACTCGAACAGGCCCTCGCCGCCCCAGATGTCGTTCACCAGCACATCGAGGCGTCCGCGCTCGGCCTCGATCCGGGCGACGACCCCCTCCACCTGCGCCGGGTCGAGATGGTCGGCCGCCACGGCGATCCCCTCGCCCCCGGCCGCCGAGACCAGCTCGGCGGTCTCCTCGATCGTCTCCGGGCGGTCGTAGTCGGAGCGCCGCCCCCGGGTCGTGCGGCCGGTGCAGTAGACCGTCGCGCCGGCCTCGCCCAGCGAGGCGGCGATCCCCCGCCCGGCCCCGCGCGTCGCGCCGGCCACGAGGGCGACCCGGCCCTGCAGGTCTGCGGCGGCGCCGGTCACGCGGGCTACCGGCTCGGGCGGACCTCGCGCGGCAGCGCGAAGAAGACGCCCTCGGCCGAGGGCTCCTCCTCGCCGGTGCGGGCGTAGCCGGCCTCGACCAGCGTGGTGGCCACCTCCTGCACCAGCACCTCCGGCGCCGACGCGCCGGCGGTGAGCGCCACGCGCGCCCGGCCGTCGAGCCACGACGGGTCGAGCTCGGAGGCGTTGTCGATGAGGTGGGCGTCCGAGCCGGCCGCCCGGGCGACCTCCACCATCCGCATCGAGTTGGAGGAGTTGCGCGAGCCCACCACCAGCACCAGGTCGGCTCCGTCGCCGACCACGGTCCGCACGGCGTCCTGGCGGTTCTGGGTCGCGTAGCAGATGTCGCTCGACTTCGGGCCCATCAGCGCCGGGAAGCGCCGCTTGAGGACGTCCACGATCGCGGCCGTGTCGTCGATCGACAGCGTGGTCTGCGTGGTCAGGGCGACGTTCCCGGGATCGGGCACCTCGACGGTCTCGGCGCCGGCGATGTCCTCCACCAGGATCACGGCGTCGGGGGCCTCGCCGCGCGTGCCGATCACCTCGTCGTGGTCGGCGTGGCCCACCAGCAGGACCGTGGCGCCCCGGCCCGCGAAGCGCCGCACCTCGGCGTGGACCTTGGCCACGAGAGGGCAGGTCGCGTCGATCACGCGCAGGCCGCGCTCGGCCGCGATCCGCCGCACCTCGGGCGAGACGCCGTGCGCCGAGAGGATGATCGTCTGGCCCTCGGGCACCTCGCGGGGGTCGTCCACGAAGACCGCCCCCTTGGCCGCCAGCGCCGAGACGACGTGGGTGTTGTGCACGATCTCGCCGCGCACGTAGACGGGCGGGCCGATCTCGTCCAGCACCCGCTCCACCGTCTCGATGGCGCGGTCAACCCCGGCGCAGTAGCCGCGCGGGGCGACGAGCTCGAGCTTGGCAGGCACCGGCTCAGGGTAACGGACGCCGGCCCGTATCGTGCCGTCGTGCCGTCGCCGGCCGTCATCGAGAGGGGCGCGGGCCCGCCGGTCCTGTTGCTCCACGGCCTGAGCGGCTTCAAGGAGGCGTGGGGGCCGCTGCCGGACGCGCTCGCGGCCGCCGGGCTGCGGGCCGTGGCGGTCGACCTGCCCGGCTTCGGCGCCGCCCCGCGGCTGCGGCGCACGACGCCGCAGGCCCTCGCCCGGGCCGTCGAGCCCCTGGTGGCCCGTCTGGCCCCGGTCGCCGTGGTGGGCCACTCCCTCGGCGCCCAGCTCGCGATGCTGGCCGCCGCGGCGCGGCCCGGGCGCGTCCGGGCCCTCGCGCTGCTGGCGCCGTGGGTCGTCCCCCGCCCGCGCCGCCTGCCGCCGAGGACGGTCTCCGACGTCCTGCAGCTGCCGCTCGCCGGCCGTCCGCTCGCCCGCCTGGCCATCGCCCGCCTGCGGCGCAGCCCGGCCCGCCGGCGCGACGCGTACCTCGGGATGGTCGGGGACCCGGCCGCGTTGAGCGGCGCTCCGGCGATGGCCGCGCTGCTGGCCGCGGCGAGCGACCGCCTGGAGACGGCCGACGTCCGGGCCATCGCCGACTGGGGGGCGAGCGCCCTGTCGCTCGACGTGCGGCCGCTCGCCCCCCGGCTCCCCGTGCCCGCGCTGGTCGCGGTGGGTACCCTCGATCGCGTGACCCCGCCCCACGGCGCCCGCTGGCTGGCCGACGCCCTCCCCGCCGGGCGGCTGCTGTCGCTGCCGGGGGTCGGCCACTTCCCCCACCTCGAGGCGCCCGAGCGGGTGGCGGCGGCCGTCGTCGAGCACCTGGCGTGACGGAGCCCCTCCTCGACCTGGCCGTCCGCGCGGCGTGCGCCGCGGGCGACCTGCTGATCGAGCGCGCCGGCGGGCCGGTCAGCGGGGTCGCCTCCAAGAGCAGCCGCACCGACCTGGTCAGCGACACCGACCGCGACGCCGAGGCCCTCATCGTGGCCACGATCGAGGCCGGGCGCCCCGGCGACGCGATCGTGGGCGAGGAGGGGGCCGACGCCCCGGGCTCGAGCGAGGTGCGCTGGCTGGTCGACCCGCTCGACGGCACGATCAACTACCTCTGGGGCATCCCCCAGTGGAGCGTCAGCGTGGCGGCGCTCGACGCCGGCGGGCCGCTGGTGGGCGTGGTCCACGATCCGTCGCGGGGGGAGACCTTCACGGCCGTCCGGGGCGGCGGCGCCCGCCTCGGCGACCGGGTCCTGCGCGTGGGGCCGGGCGCCCCCCTCGACGAGGCCCTGATCGGCACCGGCTTCAACTACGTGGCCGCCCAGCGGGCGCGCCAGGCGGCCCTGCTGCCCGCGATCCTGCCGGCGGTTCGCGACCTGCGCCGGTTCGGCTCGGCGGCCATCGACCTGGCCTGGGTCGCCTGCGGCCGCCTGGACGGCTACTTCGAGCGCGGGCTCAACCCGTGGGACTGGGCGGCGGGACGGCTGCTGGTCTCCGAGGCCGGGGGCGCCGTGCAGGAGCTGCCCGCGGCGGGCGACGATCCCGTGGGGTGCGTCGCGGCGCCGCCCGCCCTGATCGGCCCGCTGCGCGCGCTGATCGACGCCGCGGGCGCGTGAGCGGGGCGGCGGCCCGGCTCTGGGAGGTCGACGCCGCCCGCACGGCGGCCATCCTGATGATGGTCGTCTACCACGTCGGCTACGACGTCCACCTGTTCGGCCCGAGCGTGGACATCGACCCCTTCTCCGGCGGGTGGCAGGCGCTGCAGATCGCCTGCGGCTCGAGCTTCCTCTTCGTGGTCGGCGTCAGCCTGGCGATCTCCAACGCCCGCGGGCGGGCCCGCGGCCTGACCGGGTGGCCGCTCTACCGCCGCCACCTGCGCCGCGCCGCCGAGGTGGCCGCGGCCGCGCTGCTGGTGACCCTCGTGACCTGGATCGCGCTCGGCGACGACTACGTGCGCTTCGGGATCCTCCACTGCATCGCCGTCGCCATGGTCATCGGGCCCCTGCTGCTGCCCCTCGGGCCGGCCAACCTGATCCTGGCCGCCGCCGCGCTGCTCGGCGGCATGGCGCTGCTGCGCGGGCCCGAGTCGGACGTCCCGGGCCTGCTCGTCGTCGGCGTGCCGCCCGAGGGCGGGGCGGGCGTCGACTGGTACCCGCTGCTCCCGTGGCTCGCCCCGGTGCTGGTGGGGCTGGTCGTGGGCCAGGCCCTCTACCCGGGCGGCGTGCGCGGGCCGTGGGGGCGCCGGCTGCCGACCCCGCCGTGGGCCCGGCGGGTGGGCGCGCCCGGCCGGCACGCCCTGCCGATCTACCTCGTCCACCAGCCGATCCTGCTGCCCCTGGTGCTCGCCGCCCTGGCGATCGCCGGCGTCGAGATCAGCCTGGACGAGTTCCGTTAGCGCTCGCGATCGCCCGGTCCAGGTCCCAGGTGATGTCGTCGACGTCCTCGAGCCCCACGGCCACCCGCACCATGTCGTCGGTGACGCCGGCGCGGCGCAGGCCCTCCTCGTCCAGGCGCCGGTGGGTCGTCGAGGCCGGGTGGATGATGAGCGTCTTGGCGTCGCCGACGTTGGCCAGGTGCGAGCACAGCTCGCAGGCCTCGATCAGCCGCCGCCCGGCCTCGCGGCCGCCGCGCACGCCGAAGGTCAGGACGGCGCCGGGCCCGCGCGGCAGGTAGCGCTCGCCCAGCTCGCGGTAGGGGCTGTCGGGCAGGCCCGGGTAGCTCACCCACTCCACGCTTGGGTGGCCGGCGAGGAACTCCGCGACCGCGCGGGCGTTGTCGACGTGGCGGTCCATGCGCAGCGACAGGGTCTCGAGGCCCTGCAGCAGCAGGAAGGCGTTGAAGGGCGACATGACCGGGCCGAGGTCGCGCATGGTCTCGACCCGCGCCTTCATGACGAAGGCGAAGTTCCCGAAGGTCTCCGCGTAGCGCATGCCGCGGTAGCCCGGGCTCGGCTCGACCAGCCCGGGGAAGAGGCCGTCGGCCCACGGGAAGGTGCCGCCGTCCACCAGCACCCCGCCGATCGAGGTGCCGTGGCCGCAGATCCACTTGGTCGCCGAGTGGGTGATCAGGTGGGCGCCGTGCTCGATCGGCCGGCAGAGGTAGGGCGTGGCGAAGGTGCTGTCGATCATCAGCGGCACGCCGGCCGCGTTCGCGACCTCGGCCACGGCGGCGATGTCGAGCACGTCCAGGCGGGGATTGCCGATGGTCTCGGCGAAGAGGATCCGGGTGCGGGGCGTGACGGCCTCGCGCCAGGCGCCGTGGTCGGCGGGGTCGACGAACGTCGTCTCGACCCCGAAGCGCGCCAGCGTCATGGCGAGCTGGTTGTGGCTGCCGCCGTAGAGGTGGGCCGACGAGACGACGTGGTCCCCGGCGTCGAGCAGCGTCATGAACGCCACCGACTGGGCGGCCAGGCCGCTGGCGGTGGCGAGGGCGCCGACGCCGCCCTCCAGGTTCGCCATCCGCTCCTCGAACACCGCCGTGGTCGGGTTCATGATGCGCGTGTAGATGTTCCCGAAGCGGTTGAGGTCGAAGAGGTCGGCGGCGTGGTCGGCGTCCTCGAAGACGTAGGCCGAGGTCTGGTAGAGCGGGACGGCGCGCGCCCCGGTCACGGGGTCGACCCGCTGCCCCGCGTGCAGCGCGCGCGTGTCGAAGCCGTAGTCGCGCGGCTCGGTCACGGCCGGAAGCGGTTCATCCGCCGCGAGCCGATCACGCCGGTCGACAGGCCCACGACGTCGAGGCCACCGAAGAACCGGCAGTGCTCCATCTTGATGCAGCGGTCCTCCACGACCTCGAGCCCGGCGTCGCGGGCGCGCGCGGCCGCCTCGGGCGAGGAGAGCCCGAGCTGCATCCAGATCACACGCGCGCCGAGCCCGATGGCCTCGTCGACGATCGGGGGGATGTCCTCCGGCCGGCGGAAGATGTTGACGATCTCGAGCGGACCCGCGGCCGCGGCGTCGGCGAGCGAGGCGACGCAGGGGTTGCCGAGCACCTGCTCGCACGACGGGTTCACCGGCGTGATCTCGTAGCCGTTGGCCGCCATGTGCACCATGGCGCGGTGGCTCGGCCGGTCCGGCCGCGGCGACAGCCCGACGACCGCCAACCGCCGGTAGCGCTCCAGGATCAGGCGCACCTCGTCGGAGGGCGGCGCGCCGTTGCTCATGCCGGCGTACTGGGCCATGCCCCGCATCATGCCCGAGGCCGGGCGCGACGCGTTCACAGGTCGTTCACCACAGGGTCACAGCAAAGTCACCCCAAGGAGCTTGATGCTGGGTTAGCGTCGCGCCGGTTGTGGGCCGGACCGTCCGCGCCCCGTTGCAGGAGGAAGGAGCACCACCACATGGCACGTGGACGACGATTCGCGCTCATTCTGGCCGCGGGGGCCCTGGCGCTCGGATCGATCGCCGCCGGCTGCGGCGACGACGACGACAGCTCGGACACCTCCGGCGGCTCAGGGGACCTCTCCGGCGACATCCTGGTGGACGGCTCCTCGACCGTCGCGCCCCTCACCTCGGCCGCCGCCGAGGGCTTCGCGGCCGAGAACTCCGGCGTGAACGTCACGGTCGGCACGTCGGGCACCGGCGGCGGGTTCGAGCGCTTCTGCGCAGGCGAGACCGACATCTCCGACGCCTCTCGGCCGATCGACGACGAGGAGTCCAAGATCTGCGCCGACGCCGGCATCGAGTACACGGAGCTGCGCGTCGCCTCCGACGGGATCACCAACGTGGTGAGCTCGAGCACGGAGGTCGGCGGCGACGACCTGACGCTCGCCCAGCTCAAGGCGATCTGGGAGCCCAAGTCGAAGATCAACAACTGGAGCCAGGTGCCGCCCGCCGGTAGCTTCGACGACGTGCCGCTCGCCCTGGCCGGCGCCGGCTCGCAGTCGGGCACCTACGACTTCTTCAACGAGGAGGTCCTGGGTGAGGACGCGGCGGGCGAGACGGTCGTGCCGCGGCAGGACTACACCGCCTCCGAGGACGACAACGTCACGGTGCGCGCGGTCCAGAGCGCCGAGGGGACGCTGGGCTACTTCGGCTTCAGCTACTACGAGGAGAACATCGACACCCTCAAGGCGTTCTCGCTCGACGGCGTCGCTCCGACGACCGAGACGATCACCGACGGCACCTACCCGCTGTCGCGGCCGCTCTTCATCTACGTCAAGAACACCTCGCTCGCGCAGGAGCCGACCAACTCCTTCGCCCGCTACTACGTCGAGAACGCGATCAGTCTCGCGGAGCAGACGCAGTTCGTCCCGGCCCCCCAGGAGTCGCTGGACGAGGACCTCACCAAGATCCCGGCCGTCGGCTAGCAGGTAGGTTCCCGCCCGATGGCCGCCGAGACGCCGATCACCCCCGGATCGCCGGCCATCGGGAGGCGTCGCCGCCGTCCGCTGGAGCAGGGCATCATGCTGCTCCTGGCGGCGGCCGCGATCGTCTCGATCCTGGTCACGATCGGGATCGTCTTCACCCTCCTCGAGGAGGGGCTGCCGTTCTTCACCGACGCCGACGTGTCGCTGTGGGACTTCCTCACCGGCACCACCTGGCAGCCCGTCAGCGGCCTCTACGGCGTCCTGCCGCTGCTGTGGGCGTCCCTCTACATCGCGGCCATCGCCGGGGTCGTCGCCATCCCGCTGGGCCTGGGCTCGGCGATCTATCTCTCCGAGTACGCCCCCGAGGGCGTACGCCGCACCGTCAAGCCCACCCTGGAACTGCTGGCCGGCATGCCGACCATCGTGCTCGGCTTCTTCGCCCTCGATTCGATCATCCCGGTGCTGCAGGACCTCGGGATCGTCAAGGAGACCCAGCTCTTCAGCGCACTGGGCGCCGGCATCGTCGTGGGCATCTTGATCACCCCCCTCATCAGCTCCCTCTCCGAGGACGCGATGCGGGCCGTCCCCAACTCGATGCGCGAGGGCGCGTATGGCGTCGGGGCGACGAAGCGCCACGTCGCCACGCGCATCGTCTTCCCGGCGGCGCTGTCGGGCATCACGGCCGGGGTGGTGCTCGGGTTGTCGCGTGCCGTCGGCGAGACCATGGCCGTCACCCTGGCGGCGGGGACCCAGCCCAACCTCACCCTCGACCCCACGGCGCCGATGCAGACGATCACGGCCTACATCGTCCAGGTGTCCCAGGGCGAGGCGACCCGCGGCAGCGTCCAGTACCAATCGATCTTCGCGGTCGGCATTGTGCTCTTCGTCGTCACCCTGATCATCAACATCCTCGCGGTGCGCTTCGTGCGGCGCTTCCGCACCGTCTACCAGTAGGAGGGCGGCATGGCGACCGAGACGCCCCGCCTGCCGGTCCCCGGCGACGCCGCCGTCGGGCGGCCCCTCGCCAAGAAGAGGATCCGGCCGGCTGACGCGATCTTCTTCGGTGGGGTCCTCGCCGCGATCCTGATCTCGCTCGGCTTCCTGGCCTGGCTGCTGGTGTCCGTCCTGATCCGGGGGCTGCCCGCCCTCAGCTTGGACTTCCTCACCCAGCCGACCTCGACCAACCCGGAGAGGGCCGGCTTCAACTCGTCGATCCGCGTGACCTTCGTGCTGATGGTGATCACGTTCGCGATCGCGATCCCCCTCGGGTTCGCCGCCGCGCTCTACCTCGAGAAGTTCGCCGCCATCAGCCGGGACCAGCTCGTCTCGGCGGCCAACGCCCGCGAGCGGCGGCTCCGGGATCTCCGCGCGCGCGGCGCAGGGGGCCTCACGATCCTCATGAGCCGGGCCTCGGTGGCGCTCGCGCGGTTCTGGGCGCGCATCGGGCCCCGGATCAACCGGATCATCGACGTCAACATCTCCAACCTGGCCGCCGTGCCGTCGATCATCTACGGGCTTCTCGGCCTCGCCGTCTTCGTCGCGATCGTCGGCTTCCAGAAGAACACCCTCGCGGGCGGCCTCACGCTCTCGCTGCTCGTCCTGCCCATCATCATCATCGCGAGCCGCGAGGCCATCAAGGCCGTGCCGGTGTCGATCGAGCAGGGGGCGATGGCGCTCGGGGCGACGCGATGGCAGGCGGTGTCGCGACAGGTCTTCCCGGCGGCGCTGCCGGGGATGCTCACCGGAACCATCCTGGCGATGGGGCGCGCGATCGGCGAGGCCGCCCCGCTGATCGTCGTCGGCGGCGTCGTCTTCGCGACCCAGGTGCCGAGCGTCAACCCGTTCGTGGCCGATGACACCCCCCTGCTCGCCATGCCCCTGCAGATATTCTTCTGGGCGGGGGAGCCCCAGGACGCCTTTCAGGAACTCGCCGCTGCTGGCATCATCGTCCTGCTCGGGACCCTGATCCTCATGAACCTGATCGCGATCTTCCTCCGAAACAAGTTCAGCCGACGCTGGTAAGGAGCCTCGTGTCCGACGACGCCACCGTCTCCCGCGACGCCCCGCCCGCCACCGAGGCCCCGGCCGCTCCGGACCACGAGGCGGTGCCGACCACCGCCCCCGAGGTCACGGCGCGGGCCGAGCCGGCCGGCGTCCACGACGTCGTGTTCCGGGCCGACAAGCTCGACTTCCACTACGGCAAGTTCAAGGCGCTCGAGGGCGTGACCATGGACATCCTCCGCAACGAGATCACGGCCCTCATCGGCCCCTCCGGCTGCGGCAAGTCCACGTTCCTGCGATGCCTCAACCGCATGAACGACCTCATCCCCGGCACCCGGGTCGACGGTCAGCTCCTCTTCCAGGGCCAGGACCTCTACTCGTCCGACGTGGACGCGGTTGACGTCCGCCGGCGCATCGGCATGGTGTTCCAGAAGCCCAACCCGTTCCCCAAGTCGATCAAGGACAACATCGGCTTCGGCCTCAAGGTCAACGGCCTCAAGGCCAACGACGACAGGATCGAGGAGGTCCTGCGGCGGCGGCCCTCTGGGACGAGGTCAAGGACAAGCTCAAGCAGGACGCCTTCGAGCTGTCGGGCGGCCAGCAGCAGCGGCTCTGCATCGCCCGGGCGATCGCCGTCGAGCCCGAGGTGGTCCTGATGGACGAGCCCTGCTCGGCGCTCGACCCGATCTCGACGCTGGCGATCGAGGACCTCATGCAGGACCTCGTCAAGCGTACACGATCGTGATCGTGACGCACAACATGCAGCAGGCGGCGCGCGTCTCGCACAAGACGGGCTTCTTCACCGTGGCCGGCCTCGACAAGGGCCAGCGCTACGGCGTGCTGGTCGAGAAGGGCGAGACCGAGCAGCTCTTCACGGCGCCGACCGACCAGCGCACCCAGGACTACATCACCGGCCGCTTCGGCTGAGGCCGCCCCCTGGGGGGCGCGCAACTCACAAAGGGCTTACCTGGTCCTCACCCGCGCTTGCGAGGGTGTGTCCGTGGTGAGAGGACGTGCCCTCGTGATCGCCGCCGCCGCGCTGGCCCTGGCCGGCGCGTCGCCCGCCGCCGCCGCGGTGCAGGTGACGCGCGACTCGGCCGGCCGGCCGGTCACCTTCGACGTCCAGGCCGACGGGGCCGACGTCGCGGGCTACACGGCCGTCCTCGACGGCCTGCTCCACGGGGCGGAGATCAGCACCGTCACCGTCACGATCGTGCCCCCCTCGTCGATCGCCACGACCTGCGGGTCGGGGGCGGCGGCCTGCTACCGGTGGAGCGCGCGCGGCGACGCGACCATGTTCGTGCCCAACCTGGCGGCCGCGCAGGTGCGCGGGTCGCTGGCGCACGAGTACGGCCACCACGTTCGACGCCACCCGCCCGCACATCACGGGCGCGCGCGCCCTTGACGGCACGGCCGGGTGGTGGGCGACCCGCGGGATGGCGGCCCTGCTGGCGGAGGGGCGGGTCGCCTGGGACTACGCGCTCGGCTGGGACCGCTCGGTCGCGGAGGTCTTCGCCGAGGACTACAAGGTCACCAACCTCCCCGGCGAGGCGTCGAAGATCGGCTGGCTCGGGCCGCCGACCGCCGCCGTCTCCGACGCCATCCGGGCCGACCTGGGCGGCGCGGTGGTGGCGCCGGTCCCGCCGCCCCAGACGGCCCTGCGCCCGCCGCCCGCCGCGGGCACGGAGCCGCCACAGGCCCGGGTGCGGCTGGCAGCGGCGGGCGGGCGGCTGCGGGCGGGCGGGCGCGCCAGGGTCCGCTTCGGTGTGGCGGCCGCGGGCCGGATCGCCGTGACGGTGAGCGGGGTGACCGCCGGGCGGGTGCGCGCCGTGCTCAGCTGCGACGGCGCGACGCTCGCCGGCGCCGCGGCGCGGCCCGGGGCGCCGGTCACGCTGCGCGCGCGGCGGACGGCCCGCGGCGCGTGCCGCGTCGGCCTGCGCGCGATCGGCTCCTCGACGCGCTACCGGGTGGTCGCGGCCGCGAGCCCCATCGGCTGAGCCGCGAGCAGGCCCGCCAGGCGGCCCACGGCTCCCGGGGCCAGGCGGTAGAAGGCGAACGAGCCGCGGCGCTCGCGCTCCAGCAGCCCCACGTCCACCAGTCGCTTGAGGTGGTGGCTGACCGTCGGCTGGGCGAGCCCCAGCGGGGCGACGAACTCGCAGACGCAGACCGCCTCGTCCTGGGCCATGAGGACGTCGAGGATTCTGAGCCGGTGGCGGTCGGCCAGCGCCCGCAGCATCGCCTCGAGCTCGCCGAGCTCGGCGTCGCTGAGGGTTCCCCGGCCCAGTGGCGCGCAGCAGTCCACGCCGGGGAGGCTACCACGCCGCATCGACAGATCTCGATATTGACCTGTATCGATACAGCCGATAGCGTGGCTCCCGACGACCGGGGAGGCACGATGAGCGCGACGAGCGGGGAGATCCGCGAGGCCGTCCGCGAGCGCTACGCGGCGGCCGCGACCCAGGGAACCGGCTGCGGGGGCGATGGCGCCTCGTGTTGCGGCCCGAGCCCGGTGCAGACGACCGGCGCCGAGGGGCTCGAGGTGTTCGGCCGCTCCCTCTACGACGGCGCCGACGCGGAGGGCGCGCCCGCGGCCGCGCTCGAGGCCTCCCTCGGCTGCGGCGTGCCGACGGCCGTCGCCGACCTCCACCCCGGCGAGACGGTCCTCGACCTCGGCTCGGGCGCAGGGGCCGACGTGCTCATCTCGGCGCGCCGGGTCGCGCCCGGCGGGCGGGCGATCGGCCTCGACATGACCGACGAGATGCTCGCCCTTGCGCGGGCCAACGCGGCCGAGGCCGGCGTTGACAACGCCGAGTTCGTCAAGGGCTACCTCGAGGAGGTGCCGCTGCCCGACGCCAGTGTCGACGTCGTGATCTCGAACTGCGTCATCAACCTCGCGGCCGACAAGGCGCGGGTGCTGCGCGAGGCCGCGCGCGTGCTGCGGCCCGGCGGGCGGCTGGCGGTCTCGGACGTCGTGGCCGACCCCGGCATGGACGAGGCGACGCGGCGCGACATGCAGGCCTGGACCGGCTGCGTCGCCGGCGCCCTCACCCGCGACGAGTACCTGGACCACCTCGTCGCGGCGGGGTTCGCGGGCGCGACGATCGAGGAGACCCACCGGGTGCACCCCCACGCGGCGTCGGCCGTCGTGCGCGCGCGCGTCCCGGGCTGAGCGGGGCGACGGGTCCGGGCGGCAGGCCCGCGAGGCCTCAGCGCGCCGCGGTCCAGGCGGCGACCCGCTCGAGCAGGGCGGCGTCCACGGGCTCGCGGAGAAGCGCCCGGTAGGCCGACAGGCTCGGGTGCCCCGCCTGGCGCCGCAGCACGTGCGTGAGGTCATCGGGGACCTCGCCGTCGAACGGGCCCGTCACGAGCGCCCCGATGCGGGCGACGTCGGCGGGGTCCACCTGGAGGTCCACCCCGCCCGTGATCGCCAGGACCGGGCAGCGGACCCGCGGGAAGCTCGGCGGCCGGGTCGAACGCCATGTACTCGCGCAGCCAGCGGGCCGGGAGCCTCTTGCCGTCGATCCGGACCACGTCGTCCCGGGACGCGAGCAGCCGCCGCCGCGCCCGCTCCTGGCGCCGCTCGAGGAGCCCCGCCGCGAGCCGGGCGACGCCGCGCAACGAGCCCGCGATGCGCTCGGACTGCCAGCGCATCACCTCCTCGCCGGGCTGGGCGGCGGCGCAGAGGAGGACCGCCCCGGCGATCGCGCCGTCGCCGGCGGCCAGCCGGATCGCGATGATGGCGCCGGCCGAGTGCCCGATCACGACGATCCGGGCCGGGTCGATCCCGGCGGCGGCACGCAGGGCGGTCAGCGCCGCCGCGGCGTCGCCGGTCTCGCGGTCGAAGCCGGTCGGAAGGTAGTCGCCGCCCGATTCGCCGATCCCCCGCTTGTCGATCCGAAGGGACGGCACCCCCCGCGCGGCCAGCGCCGCGGCGATCGCGGGAGCGACGCCGAAGCGCATGCGCCCCGCCGTCGAGTCGCGGTCGAGCGGTCCGGAGCCGTTGAGGATCAGCGCGGCGGGCCCGGCGTCCTCCGCCGGCCGGGCGAGCGTCCCGACGAGACCGGACGCCGTCGTCGGCGACGAGCCCGAGGCGCTCGTCCACGCGCCCTATCCGCTCCCGCTGCTCTCCCGGTAGAGGCGCCGCAGGACGGCGGGCAGGATGCCGCCCTCGCGCAGGTAGCTCAGCTCGGTCGGCCCGTCGATGCGCGCCAGCGCGCGGAACGACCCGGCCGAGCCGTCAGCCCGCGTGTAGGCGACCTCCACCTCCTGGCGCGGCCGCAGCTGCGGGAGGCCCGCGATGGTGAAGGTCTCGCGCCCGGTGAGGCCGAGCTCCTCGACGCCCTCGCCCTCCAGGAACTGCAGCGGCAGCACCCCCATGCCCACCAGGTTTCCGCGGTGGATGCGCTCGAACGACTTGGCGATCACCGTCCGCACGCCGAGCAGCAGGGTGCCCTTGGCCGCCCAGTCACGGCTGGACCCGTTGCCGTAGAGGCCCCCGGCCAGCACCACCAGCGGGATGCCCGCGGCCTGGTAGCGCATCGAGGCCTCGTAGATGCTGGTGACCTCGCCGCTCGGCAGGTGCTCGGTCCAGTTGCCCTCCTGGCCGCCCGCCAGGAGGTTGCGCAGGCGGATGTTGCCGAAGGTGCCGCGCATCATCACCTCGTGGTTGCCGCGCCGGGAGCCGAAGCTGTTGAAGTCGCGCGGCTCCACGCCGTGCTCGACGAGGTAGCGGCCGGCGGGCGAGCTGGCCGGGATGCTGCCGGCCGGCGAGATGTGGTCGGTGGTGATCGAGTCGCCCAGCACCGCGAGGGCCCGCGCGCCGACGATGTCGGTCACAGGGGCGGGCTCGGGGGCGATGCCGGTGAAGAAGGGCGGCTTCTGCACGTAGGTTGACTCCGGGTCCCAGGCGTAGGTGCCGCCCTCGGGCACCGGCAGGGCGCGCCAGCGGTCGTCGCCGTCGAACACCGTGGCGTAGCTCGACTCGAACAGCTCGCGGCTGACCGAGCCGCCCACCGCCTCGGCCACCTCGTCGGGCGACGGCCAGATCTCGGAGAGGTAGACGGGGTTGCCGTCGCGGTCCTCGCCCAGGGGCTCGCGAGGTGAGGTCGATGTTGACCCGCCCCGCGAGCGCGTACGCCACCACCAGCGGCGGCGAGGCCAGGTAGCTGGCCCGGATCTGGGGATGGATGCGGCCCTCGAAGTTGCGGTTGCCCGACAGGACGGCCGCCGCGACGAGGCCGTTCTCCTCGATGGCGTTCGCGATCGGCTCGGCCAGCGGCCCCGAGTTGCCGATGCAGGTGGTGCAGCCGTAGCCCACCAGGTCGAAGCGCAGCTCGTCGAGGAACGGGGTCAGGCCGGCGCGGTCGAGGTAGCCGGTCACCGCCCGGCTGCCGGGGGCGAGGCTCGTCTTGACCCAGGGCGGCGTTCGCAGGCCCCGCTCGACGGCCTTCTTGGCCAGCAGCCCCGCGCCCACCATCACCGACGGGTTGGAGGTGTTGGTGCAGCTCGTGATGGCCGCGATCGCGACCGAGCCGGTGGCCAGCGGGAAGCGGTCGCCATTGGACGTGACTTCCACGGCGGGGGTCTCGTCGAAGGCGTCGCGGAACTCGCCGGCCACGTTCCCCAGCGCCACCCGGTCCTGGGGCCGGCGCGGCCCGGCCAGGCTCGGCTCGACCGAGCCGAGGTCGAGCTCGAGGGTCTCGTCGAACTCCGGGTCGGGGGAGTCGTCGGTGCGGAACAGCCCCTGGGCCCCGGCGTAGGCCTCCGTCAGGGCGATCGTCTCGGCCGGGCGGCCGGTCAACTCCATGTAGCGCAGGGTCTCGGCGTCGACCGGGAACATGGTCGCGGTCGCCCCGAACTCGGGCGACATGTTCGAGATCGTGGCCCGGTCGGCCAGGCTCAGCGACGACAACCCGGCCCCGTAGAGCTCCACGAACTTCCCGACCACGCCGTGCGCGCGCAGCATCTCGGTCACGGTCAGCACCAGGTCGGTGGCGGTCGCGCCGGCGCCCATCCGGCCGCTGAGCTTGAGGCCGATCACGGTCGGGGTCGGCTGCGAGAGCGGCTGGCCCAGCAGCACGGCCTCGGCCTCGATGCCGCCGACGCCGAAGCCGAGCACGCCGATGCCGTTGATCATCGTCGTGTGCGAGTCGGTCCCGACCAGGGTGTCGGGGAAGGCGGCCCACTCGCCGTCGATCTGCCGCGACTGCACGACCGGCGACAGGTACTCCAGGTTCACCTGGTGGACGATCCCCGTGCCCGGCGGCACCGTGCGGAAGTCGGCGAAGGCCTGCTGGGCCCACCGCAGCAGCATGTAGCGCTCGCGGTTGCGCTCGTACTCGCGCTCGACGTTGGCGCCGAAGGCGCCCGCGTCGCCGAAGCGGTCAACCTGCACCGAGTGGTCGATCACCAGGTCGGCCGGCACCAGCGGGTTGATCAGGTCCGGGTCGCCCCCGAGCTCGGCCATCGCGTCGCGCATCGCCGCCAGGTCGACCACGCACGGGACGCCGGTGAAGTCCTGCATCACGACCCGGGCCGGCAGGAACGGCACCTCGGCCGTCGAGCCCGAGGCGGGCCGCCACGCCGCCAGGGCCCGCACGTCGTCCTCGGTCACGAAGCCGCGGCCGCAGTTGCGCAGCACGCTCTCCAGCAGCACCTTGATCGTGTACGGCGTGCGGCCGAGGTCCTCCCGGACCGCGTCGAGGCGGTGGATGGCGTGGACGCGCCCCCCCGCGTCGAGGGTGTCGCGGGCGGAGAAGGGGTCCGGGGCGGGCGTCACTGCGGTCTCCTGGCTCGGCGGCCGTGCGACCACCAAGGGTACCGCCCGTCGTGCGCCTATGCCGCCGCGCCCACCCTCCGCGCCGCCACCTCGCGCCGCACGACGGGGGCCACCTCGGTGCCGTAGAGCTCGATGGAGCGCATCACGCGGTCGTGCGGGACCGTGCCCACCGTGAGCTGCATGAGGAAGCGGTCGTGGCCGAAGACCTCGTGCTGGAAGAGGATCTTCTCGATCACCTGCTGGGGGCTGCCGACGAAGTTGGCGCCGTGCAGGCCGGTGCTGGCGTCGAAGTCGGCGCGGCTCATGGGCGCCCAGCCCCGCTCCCGCCCGATGCGGTTCATCATCGTGGCGAACGGTGGGAAGGCCTCGTCGGCCGCCGCCTGCGAGGTCTCGGCGACGAAGCCGTGCGAGTTGATGCTGAGGCGGGGCGGCTCGTGGCCGCCCTCCGCCGCGGCCCGCCGGTGCAGCTCGGCGAGCGGCGCGAAGCGCTCGGGGGTCCCGCCGATGATGGCCAGGGCCATCGGCAGGCCCAGCAGGCCGGCCCGCGCCACCGAGTTGGGGGTGCCGCCCACGGCGATCCACACCGGCAGCGGGTCCTGGACCGGCCGCGGGTAGACGCCCAGGTCGTCGCGGGCGCGCACCTCCAGGAGCCGCTCGAGCTTCTCGGCGAAGAGCCGGTCGTAGTCGTCGAGGTCGTAGCCGAACAGCGGGAACGACTCGATGAACGACCCGCGCCCGGCCATGATCTCGGCCCGCCCGCCCGAGAGCAGGTCGAGCGTGGCGAACTGCTGGAACACCCGCACCGGGTCGTCGGACGACAGGACGCTGACCGCGCTGGTGAGCCGGATGCGCGAGGTGCGCTCGGCCGCGGCGGCCAGGGCCACGGCGGGCGCCGACACCGCGAAGTCGGGGCGGTGGTGCTCGCCGATGCCGAAGACGTCGAGCCCGGCCTGGTCGGCCAGCTCGACCTCCTCCACCAGGTCGCGCAGCCGCTGGGCCGGGCTCACCGTCCCGCCGTCGGCGGCCGGCGTGAGCTCGGCGAAGGTGTACAGGCCGAGCTCCATCGCCGGCCGGTCGCCCTGATCGCTCATCGGTGCCTCCCTCGTCACGGGGACGAGGCTAGCACCGATGCTTGAGCAAGCAACTATCCGGTGACGGGGACCGCCACCTGCTGCTCGACCGCCTGGGCCACCCGCACGAGCGCCTTCGCGCGCGCGGTGCCGCAGCTTGCCGACACGGTGGCCGACAGGGCCTTCGTGCCCTTCGCGGCGCGGTCGGCGCGCAGCACCACGCTCCAGCTGCGCGTGGCGCGCGGCTTCAGGGTCCCGATGGCGAGCTGCATGGCCCCGCTCTTCATGGACGAGCTCTTCACCGGGGTGGCGAGGACGAAGCCGAGGGGCAGCCGCATGCTCATCCGGGCGCGCCGCGCGGTGGCGGCGCCCCGGGCGTTGTGCACGCTCACCGTGAAGCGGCCGGTCTCGCCGGCCTTCATGGTGCGGGGGCCGGTCACGCGGGCGCGCAGCTTCGGGAGCGGGCAGGTGTAGCCCTGCGACTGCGGCATCGCCTCGACGGTGGACGGCGAGGGCGGCGGCACGGGCTTCGCGAAGCTGTCCACGGCCGGCTCGCAGGCCCCGCCCGCGACCGTCACCCAGTGGGTGGCGCTGTCGTTGGCCGGGAGGGTGTCCTTCAGGCCGCCCTTCTTCGAGCCGAGCAGCTCGACGGTGGCCGTGTTGGAGACCGGGCCGCACTCCTCCACCTGCGCGACGCGCGACCCCGTCCAGTCGAGGCTGTCGCCGGGCCGCAGGACGTCGCCCGCCGCGCCGCCGCCGCCGGCCGGCTCCAGGTTCCACAGCTGCGGGTCGCTCACCAGGATGGCCGCGCGCGGCACATCGGTGCTGCCCGTGTTGGCGACGGTGATCGTGTAGGTGATGGTCTCGCCGGGCGCGTAGGTCCCCTTGTCGGCGCCCTTGGCGATCGCCAGGTCGGTGGCGGGCGGGGGCGGCGGCAGAACGGCGGCCGCCGGCACGGCGCCGGCCGCCAGTGCTCCGGCGACGAGCGGGATGGCGTAGCGGGCGCGCATGCGGTGGGGTGGGGTGCTCATCGGGGGACCTCGGGTTCTCGTGCCGGTTGCCCGGGTGGACCGGGTGGTCTCGGGCACGATCCTCGGCCCCCGGCGGCGCCGATCACAGGGCCGCGAGGGGAGTCCTGACCGGGGCGGGCGGGGGGGTGCCCGGCCCCCCCGGTCAGGTGGGGGTCGTGAGCTTCCGGTAGGTGATCCGCTTGGGCCGCGCGGCCTCGTCGCCGAGGGTGCGGCGCCGGTGCTCCTCGTACTCGGCGTAGTTCCCCTCGAACCAGCGGACGGCGCTGTCGCCCTCGAAGGCCAGGATGTGGGTGGCCATGCGGTCGAGGAACCAGCGGTCGTGCGAGGTGATCAGCGCGCGAGCCCGACCATCCCACCAGCGCCTCCTCGAGCGCCCGCAGGGTGTCAACGTCGAGGTCGTTGGTGGGCTCGTCGAGCATGATCAGGTTGCCGCCGCCGGCGAGCAGCTTGGCCAGGTGCACGCGGTTGCGCTCGCCGCCCGAGAGCCGGCCCACCGGCTTCTGCTGGTCGGAGCCGCGGAAGTTGAACGACGAGACGTAGGCCCGTGAGTTGATCTCCTCGCGCCCGCCGAGGGCGATGACGTCCTGCCCGCCCGAGATCTCCTCCCACACCGTGTGGGCCGGGTCGAGGTCGGCGCGCGACTGGTCGACGTAGGCCAGCTCGACGGTGTCGCCCAGGCGCAGGCGGCCGCCGTCGGGCTCCTCCTGGCCGGCGATCATGCGGAAGAGCGTGGTCTTGCCGGCGCCGTTGGCGCCGATGACGCCGACGATGCCCCCGGGCGGCACCGAGAACGACAGCTCCTCCATCAGCAGGCGGTCGCCGTAGCCCTTGGTCACGCCCTCGGCCTGGAGCACCAGGTCCCCCAGGCGCGGGGCGGGAGGGATGCGGATCTCCACCGTCCCGGAGCGCCGCGCCCCCTCCTCGGCCACCAGGCGCTCGTAGCTGGCCAGGCGCGCCTTGCTCTTGGCCTGGCGGGCCTTGGGCGAGCTGCGCACCCACTCCAGCTCGCGCGCCAGGGCCTTCTGGTGGGCCGACTCGGCCTTCTCCTCCTGCTCCAGGCGCATGCGCTTCTGCTCGAGCCACGAGGAGTAGTTGCCCCTCCAGGGGATGCCCTTGCCCCGGTCGAGCTCGAGGATCCAGCCGGCCACGTTGTCGAGGAAGTAGCGGTCGTGCGTCACGGCCACCACCGTTCCCGGGTACTCCTCCAGGAAGCGCTCCAGCCACCCCACCGATTCGGCGTCGAGGTGGTTGGTGGGCTCGTCCAGCAGCAGCAGGTCGGGGGCCGACAGCAGCAGCCGGCAGAGCGCCACGCGGCGGCGCTCGCCGCCCGACAGCGTCGTCACGTCCTGGTCGCCCGCCGGCACCCGCAGGGCGTCCATGGCGACGTCGAGGGCGCGCTCGACGTCCCAGGCATCGCTGCCTTCGATCGCGTCCTGAACCTCCTGGTACTCGGCCAGGAGGGCCTCCATCTGCGCCGGCCCCGCCCCGCCGAGGGCCGCCCCGATCTCCTCGAAGCGCGCCAGCAGCGCGAGCGACGCCGCGACCCCCTCCTCGACGTTGCCCCGCACGTCCTTCGAGGGGTCGAGGTCGGGCTCCTGGGGCAGCAGGCCCACGGTGGCGCCGGGCGCCAGGATCGCGTCGCCCGAGAACTCGCGGTCCAGGCCGGCCATGATGCGCAGCAGGGTCGACTTGCCCGCCCCGTTCGCGCCCAGCACGCCGATCTTGGCGCCGGGGAAGAACGACAGCGAGACGTTGTCGAGCACCACCTTGTCGGGAGGATGCGCCTTCCGCAGGCGGTACATGGTGAAGATGTACTCGTCGGCCACGGCTCGCCAGCGTAACGAACGCCCGCCGGAGGAGGTCGCCCCCCCTCAGGCGCGCTACCCTCGATGCCGACGAATGAAATGAGGAGCGCGGCGGGCGCCGCGCATCCCCCGAGGAGGGGGGACATATGACGACGAGACTGCACGAGCGGCCGCGAGCGGCGGCCGATGAGACGGGCTCCGTGGCCCACCTGAGCGCGGGCGGCTGGGGCCGCTACCACCGCGACGACTGCCCGGACGCGCCCCGCAGGGGCGACGCCGGCGTGCGCGACGTGGTCCACGGCCCATGGCGATACCTGGCCGCGCACTGGCGGCCCTGCCCGCGGTGCCGGCCCCCGGCGTCGCAGGCGCGCGACGCGGCCTGACCGCTACCGTGTCGGGGCCGAGCGAACCGGGAGGAACCGCGCCGTGGACGTGACCGAGGCCACCTTCGACACCGACGTGATCGAGCGCTCGCGCGAGGTCCCGGTGATCGTGGACTTCTGGGCGGCCTGGTGCGCCCCCTGCCGGCAGCTCACCCCGATCCTCGAGAGCGCGGTCGAGCGGCGCGACGGCGCGGTCGTCCTGGCGAAGGTCAACATCGACTCCAACCCCAACCTCGCCCAGGCCCACCGGGTGATGAGCATCCCGCTGGTCAAGGGATTCCGCGACGGCGAGGCCGCGGCCGAGTTCGTCGGCCTGCAGCCCCCGCCGGCGATCGAGGCCTTCATCGACCGGCTGGTGCCCTCGGAGGTCAACCGGCTGGTGCGCGAGGGCGACGAGGCCTCCCTGCGCGAGGCCGTCGCGCGCGAGCCGGGGCACGTCGGCGCTCGGGTGGCGCTGGCGCGCCTGCTGCTCGACGAGGGCCGCGCCGGCGAGGTGGGCGAGGTCCTGGAGCCGGTGGAGTTCGACCAAGGGGCCGCGGCGCTGCTGTCGCGCGTGCGCCTGGCGGAGGTCAACCAGCCCGACGTCCAGGCCGGCCTGGCGGCGCTCGAGCGCGGCCAGACCGAGCAGGGCCTCACCCACCTGCTCGACGCGGTGCGCGTCGCCGACCCGGCGCTGCGCGAGGACCTGCGCCAGGCGCTGCTGGGCGTGTTCGCCGAGCTCGGCGAGCACCACCCGTTGTCGGTGCGGTTCCGGCGCCGGCTGGCCCAGGCGCTCTACTGAGGCCGAGCTGAGCTTCTCCCCTCCGGCCAAGCCGGAGACGCAGGAGCTCTTCGCCGGCCTGGCGGGACCGGCCTACTCGCGGCGCGCCGCCATCCTGAGCCTCGGCCAGGAGCCGCGCTGGCACCGGTTCCTGGCCGCGCGCGTGCGCCCCGGGCCCGGCGACCGCGTGCTCGACGTCGCCACCGGCACCGGCGCCGTGGCGGCCGAGCTGGCCGGCCGGTACGGCTGCCGGGTGACGGCGATCGACCAGAGCGACGCCATGCTCGCGGCCGCCGCGCGGCGGCTGCGCGAGCGCGGGCTCTCGGAGCGCGTCAACCTGGTGCGGGCCGAGGCCGAGGCCCTGCCGTTCGACGACGGTGCCTTCGACGGCCTCACGGTCACCTACCTGCTGCGCTACGTCGCCGACCCCGCCGCGACGCTCGCCGAGCTCGCGCGCGTGGTGCGGCCCGGCGGGACCGTCGCCGGCCTCGAGTTCGGCGTGCCGCCGTGGCCGCCGGCCCGGGCGGCGTGGCGGCTCTACACCGGGGCGCTGCTGCCGGCCGGGGGCCTGATCGCGGGCGGATGGCCCTGGTGGCGGGCGGGGCGGTTCCTGCACCGCAGCATCCCCGACCTCTACCGCCGCCACCCGCTGCCCGAGCTGCTCGACCTCCACCGCGCCGCCGGCCTCGGCGGCCTGCGGGTGCGCCGCCTGAGCCTGGGCGGCGGCGTGGTGGTGTGGGGGGTGCGCGAGGCGTCAACCGGATAGGGTCACGCCGATGAGCGGCTCGGCCACGGCCTCCGGCGAGCGTCTGGTGCGCGTGGTGGGCGCCGCCCGCGCGGCGCTCGAGGCGCGGGCCGGCGAGATCGACGACCTCAACGTCTTCCCGGTCGCCGACGGGGACACCGGGACCAACATGCTCCTCACCGCCGTCGCGGTGGAGGAGGCGGCGGCCGCCACGACCGGGCTGCCCCGGCCCGAGCGCTGCTCCGCCCTCGCCCGCGCCGCCCTGATGGGCGCCCGCGGCAACAGCGGCATGATCCTCTCCCAGCTCGTGCGGGGAGCGGCCGAGTCGCTGGGCGCCGAGGACGGCGGCCTCGGCGGCGACGCGCTCGCGCGCGCGCTGCGCCGCGCCAGCGACACGGCCTACGCCGCCGTGCGCCACCCGGTGGAGGGCACGATGCTGACCGTCGCCCGCCGCACCGCCGAGGCCGCGGAGGCGGCCGCGGGCGGCGACCTCGAGGCCGCCCTGGAGGCCGCGCTCGAGGGCGGCCGGCGCGGTGTCGACGAGACCCCCGAGCTGCTGGAGGTGCTGCGCGAGGCGGGCGTGGTCGACTCCGGCGGCTTGGGGCTGGTGATCCTGCTGGAGGGGCTCGGCGCGGGGCTGATGGGCCGCGAGGTGGCGGCGCCGATCGCGGTCGCCCGCCCGCGCGCGGTCGAGGCCGCCCACGTGCCGTCGCGCTACCGCTACTGCACCAGCTTCCTGGTCGAGGGCTCGGCCATCGACCTCGACGCGCTCGAGGCGTCGCTGCTGTCGCTGGGCGACAGCCTGCTGGTGATGGGCGACGCGGCCCAGGCCAAGGTCCACGTCCACACCGACACCCCCGAGCGCGCCGCGCAGGCCGCCGCGCCCTGGGGGGAGATCACCGGGCTGCGCTTCGACGACATGCGCCGCCAGGAGGCCGAGCGCGACGCCCGCCTGCGTCGCGCGGCCGCCGACGGCGCCGCCTGCGCGGCCCTCGCGCTGGTCGAGGGCCAGGGCATGGCCGAGCTCGTGGAGGGGCTCGGCGCGCGGGCGCTGTCGCCCGACGCCGGCCACGCCCGCATCGCGGCCGCCCTCGACGAGGCGGGCGCCGCCGAGGCCGTCGTCGTGGCGGCCGGCGGCGAGGGGCTGGCCGCGGCCCGCGCCGCGCTCGCCGACCGGCCCGGGGCGCTGGTGGTCGACGCCGGCTCCCTGCCGGGGGCGCTCGCCTGCCTGGTGGGCCTCGACCCCGCGGCCCCGGCGGCCGCGAACGCCGCCGAGATGGGCGCGCTGGCCGCCGCCGTGCGGTCGGCCGAGGTCGACGGCGCCGGCGCGGCCGACCTGCGCGCCGGGCTGGAGCGCGCGCTCGCCGCGCTGCTGGGAGACGAGCCGGCGCTGGTGACCGTGCTCATCGGCGCCGACGCGGGCGTGGCGCCGCACGAGGCCGAGGCCTGGGTGCGCGCCGCGGCGGGGGCCGACGTGGAGGTCGAGGCCCACGAGGGCGGCCATCCGCGGCCGGCGCTGGCCGTCGGGGTCGAGTGATGGAGCCGGCCCACCACCTCGACGCCAGCAGCACGGCGGTGGTCACCGACTCGTCGGCCGACGTGCCGCCCGAGCGGCGCCCCCCCAACTGGCGCGTGGTGCCGATCCCGGTCTCCTTCGGCGCCGAGACGTTCGACGACGGCGTCGACATCGACACGGCGGCGTTCTACGAGCGCCTGGGGCGCAGCGACCGGCTGCCGACCACCTCGCAGCCGCCCACCGGCAGGCTCGTCGACGCCCTGCGCGAGGCCCTGGAGACGCACGAGACCGCCGTCGTGCTGCCGCTCTCGGGCCGGATGTCGGGCACGGTCGAGGCCTTCCGCGCCGCCGTGCGCGAGATCGGCGACGACGCCGACGGGCGGGTGCTGGTGCTGGAGAGCAAGTCGGTCACCGTGGCGCTGGGCCTGCTCGCGCTGCGGCTGCAGGCGCTGCTGGAGCGCGGCTGCACGGCCGCCGAGGCGCAGGAGCACCTCGGGGGCCTGAGCGACGGCCACCGCATCGTCTTCTCGCTCGAGACGCTGGAGTTCCTGCAGCGCGGGGGGCGCGTGGGCCGCGCCCAGGCGGTGGCCGGCTCGCTGCTGCGCGTGCGGCCGATCCTCCAGTTCGACGACGGCGAGGTGGCGCCCCACTCGCGCGTGCGCGGCTCGCACCGGGTGATGCCGGCGATGCGCGAGTACCTGGAGGAGCGCTCCGACCCCGACCGGCCGCTGCGGGTGGCCCTGGGCCACACGCGCCGCCCCGAGATCCTCCCCGAGCTGGAGGAGATGGTCCGCGACGCGCGGCCGCGCGCGTCGATCGACCTGGTCAACGAGATCGGCCCCACGGTCGGCACCCACGCCGGGCCCGGCGCGTACGCGGTGGCGTTCGTCCACGACCCGCTGGACGACTGACCGTGGAGGTCGCCCTCCGCGTCGTCCTGGCGGTCGTGCTGCTGTGGGCGGCCGCCGCCAAGCTGCGCGACATGCCCCGCTTCGCGGAGGCCGTGGCCGGTCACGGCGTGCCGCAGCGGCTGCGCCGGCCGGTGGCCTGGGCGGTGGCCGGCGCCGAGGCGGCTCTCGGCGTCCTCGTCCTGGTGCCCGCGACCGCGCGGGCGGCCGGGCTGGCGGCGTTCCTCCTCGGGCTGGCCTTCGCCGCATCGCTCGTGCGCCTGCGCCTGCGCGGCGCCCGGCGGGCGCCCTGCGGCTGCTTCGGCGCGGCGCGCGAGCGGCCGATCGGCCTGCTGGCGAGCCGGGCCCTCGGCCTGGCCGCGCTCGGCGGCCTGGTGGCGACCGGGATCGCGGGCGAGGTGCCCGACCCGTCGTCGGGCGCGCTCGTCGCGGCGGCGCTGGCCGTCCTGGCGGTCACCGTGGCGGTGCTGGTCGTCCTCGTGCTGGCGCTCTACCGCCAGGTCGGGGTGCTCGAGGCGCGCCTCGGCCCCGCCGCCGCCCTGGAGCTGGCCGACGAGGGCCCCCCGCTCGGCGCCACCGCCCCGGCTCTCGCCGGGCTGACCCGCTCCGGCCCGGAGCTGGTGGCCTTCCGCTCGCCCGGCTGCCGCCTGTGCGCCGAGATCGCGCCTGCCCTGGAGGCGCTGCGCCGCGAGGGCCTGCGCGTGCACGCCGTTGACGAGGAGATGGGCGGCGACGCCTTCCGGCGCTACCGCGTGCCCGGCGCGCCCTACGTCGCCTACCTGGAGGACGGCGTCGTGGCGGCCAAGGGGCTCGTCAACACCCTCGAGCAGATCGAGGAGCTCGTCGCGACCGGTCGCGAGCGCGCGCGTGCCGCAGCCTGACGGCCCCCTCGACCGCGGCGCGCGGGGCCTCGCGCGGCGGCTGGCCGCGGGCAGCACCCGGCGGTCGTTCCTCGCCGGCGTGGCGGCGGGCGCCCTCGCGGCGGTGGGGGTGCGGGCCGCCCCGGCCGAGGGCGCGGGCCGGCTGCCGGGCACCGAGCGGATCCCCGGCGGGTGGTACGGCTTCTGCGGCCACTACTTCACCACCGGCTCCTGCCAGGGCCCCCACGAGCTGCCGCGCATCGACGCGCGCGGCTTCCCGCTGCGCCCCGCCGACGGGCGGCCGGTCGACAACCTCGGCCGCCTGATCGACGGGCTCGGCCGGCCGGTCGACGAGGCCGGCGCCCTGCTGCTGGCCCCCGACGGGGGCGTCATGCCGCGCGCGCCCCGCACCCGCCTGTGCGAGGACCAGACCCGCCGCCGCTTCGACGTCAACGTCGTCACCCAGGGCGCCTGGTACCGCTGCTGCGGGGGCCAGATCCGCAAGCTCACCGACTGCTGCACCAGCGGCCCGGTGCGCATCAACGGCGACCGCGGCCTGCGCGGCTACTGCCGCCCCGGCCGGCGGGTGTTCTGCGTCATGTACTACGACACCGGGGTGCCGTGCTAGCCGAGATCGGCATCGCCGCCGCCGCCCTCATCGCCGGCGTGTCGGGCGCCTGGTCGCCCTGAGGCTTCTCCATGGTCGAGACCATCACTCCCGCCGGGTGCGGGAGCCGCCGCCGCTACCGCATCGCCCTGTCGCTCTTCGCGCTCGGGGCCGTGCTCGCCGCGGCGTCCCTCGGGGCGCTGCTGGGCTGGGCCGGCTCGGCTCTCGACGGCGACGGCGACGTCGCCTTGGGCGTCGTCGCGATCCTCGCCCTGGTGGCGGCGGCGCGCGAGATCGGCCTGCTGCCGCTGCCGGTGCCGGCCGCCCGCAGCCAGGTGCCCGAGAGCTGGCGGCGCGAGTGGCCGCTGCCCGTCTGGTCGTTCGCCTACGGCGCGGGCCTCGGGCTGGGGATGTTCACCCGCCTGCCCGTCACGACCTTCCTGGTGGCGTGCGCGGGGGCGCTGGCGCTGGGCGATCCCGTCGTGTCGGCGCTCTGCCTGGCGCCCTTCGGCCTCGGGCGGGCGCTGATGGTGGCGCTGCCCACGATGCGCGGCGCCGACCCGGCGGCGGCCGTCGGCCACCTGGCCGCCCGCGCCCGCCTCGTGCGCCCGGTCAACGCCGCCGCCCTGGTCGCCGTGGCCGTCCTGGTGGGCGCGTCGGCCGCCGTCGCCCAGGCGCCGCCGGCCGGCCCGCGCGGCGGCTACGACCCGGCCGCCTGGGGCGACGTCGTCGCCGAGGCCCGGCTCGACCCGGCCGCCGGCCCGAGCGTGCAGGTGCGGCCCGCGGGCGCGCCGCCGGTGGGCTTCGCGGGCGGGCGGTCGCCCTCGCTGAACGCCGACCTGCTCGCCTACGCCGACGCCGGCGGCATCCGGGTGGTGCGGTGGACCACCGGTGAGCAGATCGGCCGCCTCGACGGCCCCTACGACGCGCCCGCGCTCGACTGGCCGCTGCTGGCCTACCGGGTGCAGGACCCGAACGGCGCCGAGCGCATCGAGATCGCCGACCTCGCCACCGGCGCCCGCCGCGTGGTCACCGCCGCGCGCCCGAGCGCCGACCTGGGCCGGCCCGCGCTGCGCGGCGGCCTCATCGCCTGGCACGTGGCCACCCGGCGCCGCTCGCAGGTGCGCCTGAGGCCCGTGGTGGGCGGCCCCCTCCGCTGGAAGCTGATCGCGTCGTCGCGCCGCGGCCTGGTGGTCAACCCGTCGCTGGCCCTCGGCCACGTCCTCTGGGTCGAGCAGCGGGGCGCCATCTCGTACCTGCGCCTGCGGCGCATCTCCCACGGCCCGATGCGGACGCTCGCCACCCTCCGCGGCCCCAGCGAGATCCTCTGGACCACCGCCCTCGGCGACGCCAACGCCTACGCCACCCGCTGGAACCCCCTCGCAGAGCGGGCCCGCATCGTCCGCCGCTCCTGGAGGCCCGCAGCGCCTCGATGGGGCAATGGATGGTAGAGTAGCGCCATGCGTTCTACCATTGACAAGGCCGGCCGGGTCGTGATCCCCAAGGCCATGCGCGAGGAGCTGGGGCTACGCGGCGGCGAGCTGCTCGAGATCACGAGTCGCGACGGGCGGATCGAGATCGAGCCGGCCGCGCCGGAGATGGTCCTCGTCGAGCGAGATGGCTTCCTCGCCGCGGAGATCCCCGGTGACGACGGACCGCCGCAGACGGCCGACGAGGTACGCGAGGTGCTCGAGCGGCTGCGCCGCTGACCGCCGCGGACACGTCGGTCGTCGTCGCGGCCTTCGGGCGGTGGCACGAGCGCCACGCTGCAGCCCGGCGGGCACTGGCGGCCACACGCGTCCTGCTCGGGCCGGTGGCGATCGAGTCGTTCTCCGTGCTCACGCGCATGCCGCCGCCCCGCCGGGCGCGGCCCGCCTTCGTACGGGCGTTCCTCGACGACCATCTCCACGATTCGCCCTTCGCGCTGCCGGCATCGGGATACCGCGAGCTGCTCGACGAGGCCGGCCGGTCAGGTATCGCCGGCGGGGCGGTCTACGACGCGCTCATCGCCCTGACAGCACGCCACGCCGGTGCAACGCTCATCACCCTCGATCTGCGCGCGGCTCGGACCTACCGGGCCGTCGGCGCGGAGTTCCGGCTCCCGTCCTAGAACGGCACCTCGTCGTCGCCGTCCTTCCCGCCGCCGTTGCCGGCCGCGGCCCCGATCGGGGTGGGCGCGGGCGCTTCTGAGGCCTCGCGGCTCCAGCCGCCGCCCTCCCCGCCGCCCTCGCCCCGGCTGTCCAGGAAGAAGACGTCGTTGGCGATCACCTCCACGCTCTGGCGCTTGGTGCCGTCCTGGGCCTGCCACTCGCGCCAGGACAGGCGCCCGTCCACCCCGATGCGCCGCCCCTTGGCCAGGTAGGTGGAGGCGGTCTCGGCCTGGCGGCCGAAGACCGTGACGTCGAAGTAGTTGGAGCGGTCGCCCCAGTTGCCGGTCTCGTCGCGGGAGCGGCTGGAGACCGCCAGGCGGATCGAGCAGACCGGGTCGCCCCCCTGGGTGTGGCGCAGCTCGGGGTCGCGGGTGAGGCGCCCCACCAGGGTGACGCGGTTCAGGTCGGCGGGCATGTGCGCACCTCCGGTGGCGCTCGTCGGATTCCGAGGGGCCATCCTGACCGGCCGCCCGGACGCCATTCACCACGCGGTCGTGCCGGAAGCGTCACCTAGGTGCCCCAGCGCTTGACCCGAACGGCCTCGGGGTCGTCCCCGCGGGCGAGGGCGGCCTCCACCTCGGCGTCGGCGATCCGCGTCGTGGGGGCGGGCTCGGCCTGCCGGGCGGCCACGTCGGCCCGCCGCGCGTCGTGGACGGTCGCGTCCGGCGCCCCGGCCGCGGCGTCGGCCGCCTCCGCGGCGGCGATCTCGGGCGTGGGCGCCGGCGTCGTCTGGCGGGCCCGGACGACGTCCCAGTAGGGGGTGCGCGCGAAGTGGCTGTGGATCTCGTCCTCGAGGGCCACGGTGGGCTCGGCGTCCGGCGCGAGGGGCGGCGCCGCCATCAGGTGCGCCCGGGTGTACGGCAGGCGCGCCGCCCGGCCGAGGTCGTCCTCCTCGACGATCACGCCGTCGAGCGGCACCAGGACGTGCACGCCGAGGGCGTCGGCCGCCACGCCCAGGTAGCGGATCTCGCCGGACGGCCGGTTGACGTAGAGCTCCTCGACGGTCCCCACCGGGGCGCCGTCGCGGTCGCGGGCGTACATGCCGCGCAGGTCGTGAGGCTGGAAGCGCATCGCCGTCCCTCCCTCTCGGGTTCGGGGGAACCGTTCCCCGACCGGCGCCCGCTCACTCACCCCGCCGCCCTGTCATCCTGGGAGGAGGCTCCAGGAGGCCCGTGGCACCACCGCTCGCACCCTCGGACGACCCCACCGGCGGCAGCTCCCTCACCCGGCGGCTGAGGATCGTGCTGCCGGTCGCGTTCGTGGCCGGCCTCGCCGTCGGCGTGCCGGTCGCCGTGCTGCTGTCGGACTGGCGCCCGGCGATCGTCATCCCGCTGGGGATCGCCGCCCTCGCCGGCACGATCGCCGCCGCGATCGAGGACGGCCGCGTGCAGCGGCGGGTGGAGGCCTCCACCGGCCCGAGCACCGAGGCGGGGCTGCGCGCCGCGTTCCACGCCGCCCACGAGGACGACGAGCCGCGGGCCGAGGCCGAGGTGCGGCGGGCGCTCCTGCGCGGGGCCACCCCGGCACGGATCGCGCGGGCCATCGACCACCCCCGCTGGCCCGAGGAGCGGGTCCGCGCCATCGCCCGGGGCCTCGGCGCGCCCGTCAGCCCCCCGCCGGGGCCTCCCGCATCTCCCTGACCCGCACGAGCGCTTCCCGCAGCACCTCGTGGGGCTGGGCGCCGCTCACCAGCAGGCGGCCGTCGAGGACGAAGGCCGGCACGGCGGAGATCCCGTTGCGCTGGGCGACCAGCGTCGAGGCGTCGACCGGCTCGCGGAAGGCGCCCGCGTCGACCTCCGCCCGGGCCTCGTCGGCGTCGAGGCCGGCCTCGGCGACGAGGGGGGCCAGGACGTCCCAGCCCGTGATGTCCCGCCCCTGCGTCCAGTAGGCGTCCATGATGCGCTCGTGCAGCTCGTCGTGGGCGCCGCGCGCCCGGGCCCACTCGCCCAGCTCCAGCGCCCGGCGGGTGTTGGGCACGCGCTCGGGGTGCGGGTTGTAGGCCAGCCCCGCCTCCTCGTTCATCCGCCGCACCGCGTCGCTGAAGTGGTCGCCGTAGCGGCGCGCCAGCTCGGCGCGCGGGATCCCCTCGGGCGGGTACTCGGGGTGGAGGTGGAAGGGGAGCCACTGGATCCGGGCGCCGGCCTCCTCGCGCAGGAAGGCCGCCCGCTCCCTCGCGACGTTGCAGAACGGGCAGACGAAGTCGCTCCAGATCATCACGCCGATCGGCTCCTCGGCCATGCCGCGCAGGATAGGGCCCCCTCCCCGCCGGCGCCCCGCCGCAGGGCGCTACGATACCCCGCGTGATCGAGATCATGATGGCCGCCGCGGCCATGGCGGCCGTTGCTCTGATCGCGGGCGATCTCGCCGCCCGGCGCGCCCGCCGCCGCGCGCGCCTGCGCGCCGAGCGGGTGCTCGACACCCTGGCCTCCGAGGCCTGCGCCGCCCTGGCCGACGACGACGCCTCGCGCCGCACGGCGCGCGCGGTCGCCCGCTACGACCGGGCCCAGCAGGCCGTCGCCGTCGCCCGCACCTGCCGCGAGCTCGAGGCCGTCGTCGCGCGCGAGCGGGTGCGCCTCTACGCCTGGGAGCTCGCCGGGCGGGGCGCCGAGCGCCTGCGCTCCCTGCTTCCCACCGGCCGCTGACCGACGCGGCCCTCGCGGCCGGGCTCGCGCAGGCCGCCGACGACCTGGCGGCGCGCGGCGACCCCCTGGCGCTCTCGCGCCTCGACCTCCGCGACGCGCTCGCGCGGCGCCTGCGGCGCCACGTCGGCGCGATGACCACCGTCATCCCCGACGACACCGCGCCCGTGCGCGGCTGGCCCGACGGCATCGCGGCAATCGACCTGGGGGTGCGCGGCCGCATGGCCGGCCGCCAGCGCGCGGTGGCCTGCTGCGCCTGGTGGTCCGGTGAGGACGAGCGCCGCCGGGCGGTGACCGCCGCCTGCCTGTTGGCGAGCGCCGCGCGCGAGCGCGCCGGCGACGCCTACCTGGTCGCGGGCGCCCCGCCGGGGGCCTTCGAGGCCGACGCCCCCGAGGCGGGCCTGATGCGCGACGGCGAGCGGGCCACCGCGGCGCTGCTGCGCGAGGCGGGCGTCGAGGCCGTCGCCGACGGCCCCGCCGTGGTGCCCGGCCGCATCCGCACGACCCTCGTGGCCCGCGAGCCGCTCGGCCCCACCGCGGCGGGCTGGGAGCTGCGCGCCGTGCGCGTCGAGGCGGCGGGCGGCGACCTGGGCGTGGGCCCGTGACCGCCGCCCTGGTCGTCCCCGCCTTCGGAGCGGCGCCCGAGCTCCGCGACGTGCCGCCGCCGGACCCCGCTCCCGGGCGCGCCCTGCTGCGGCTGCGCGCGGCCGGGCTCAACCCGGCCGACGTCGCGATCGGGGCGGGCCGCTTCTACCTGCCGCTGCCCGAGCCCCCCTTCGTCGCGGGCTGCGAGGCGGTGGGGGAGGTGCTCTCGTCCGAGCGCCTGCCCGCGGGGAGCCGCGCCTGGTGCCTGCAGCCCACCGGCTGCTTCGCCGAGACGCTCGCCGCGCCCGAGGAGGCGCTCGTCCCGGTGCCCGAGGGCATCGACGACGCCCTCGCCGCCGCGCTCGGCGTGGCCGGGCTGGCGGGCTGGATGGCCGTGCGCGACCGCGGCGCCCTGGCGCCCGGCGAGGACGTCCTCGTGCTGGGGGCCACCGGCATCGCCGGACAGGTCGCGCTGCAGGCGGCGCGCCTCGGCGGGGCGGGCCGGGCCATCGCGGCCGGCCGCGACGCTGCCGCGGCCCTGGAGGAGGCCCGCGAGGGCGGCGTTGACCTGGTCGTTGACATGGTCTGGGGCGAGGCCGCTGCGGCGGCGATCGGCCTGCTGCGCCCCGGCGGGCGCCTGGTGCAGGTGGGCAACGCCTCGGGGCCGGCGACGCCCATGGCCGCCGGGCCCCTGCGCGGCGGGCGGCTCGACATCCGCGGGTTCTCGGTCTTCCGCGAGACCCCGGACGCCCTGGCCGCGGCCTACGTCGAGCTGGCGACCGCGGCGGCGCGCGGCGACGTGCGCCTCGAGGTCGAGCGGGTGCCCCTGCGCGACGGCGCCGCCGCCTGGGCGCGGGTGGCCGCCGGGACCGGGGGCCGCAAGCTGGTGCTCGTCCCGGACGGGGCCGGGTAGCCGCCGACCACGCCGCGGCGGCTCTGGGCCGCCCGCTGCCACACTGGGGCCCGTGCCCGCCCCACGATCGCGCCGGCCCGATCTGCTGATCGCCGCGAGCGCCGTCGCGCTCGTGCTCGTGGCGGTGCTGGCCGTGCTCGGGCTGCGCGTCCTGGGCGGCGACGACGACCGCGTGCCGGCGGGCGTGTCGATCGCCGGCATCCCGGTGGGCGGGCTCACGGCCGCCCAGGCCGAGCGGGCCGTCGCCGCGCAGGCGCAGGCGCCCCCGCGCGAGATCGAGATCGCCCTGGCCGGCGAGCCGGGCTTCCCGCTCCGGATCCCGGTCGCCGAGCTCGCCCCCGCCCCGCGGGCCAGGCTCGCCGTCCAGGAGGCGCTCCGGCAGCCCTCGGTCGCCGATCGCTTCCTCAGCGAGATCGGCGTGCGCGAGCGCACCCGCGACGTGCCCCTGCGCTACAAGCCCGACCCCGCGGCGCTCGATGGCCGCATCGCCGCCATCGCCGCCCGGGTCGACCGCCCGGCCGTCCCCGCCAAGGTCGTTGTTCGTTCACACAACCTGGAGATCGCGGCGGCCGTCGAGGGCCGCGCGGTCGACCAGGCCGAGCTGCGGCGGCGCCTGGCGCGGCTGCCCCAGCGTGTCGAGGTGCCGATCACGGTCGTGCCCCCGGCGGTGACCGACTCCGCCGCCCGGCTGGCCTACGCCCGCGCGGCCGCGCTGGCCGACCGGCCGGTGGCCGTGCGCGGGGCCGGGCGGGCGGCGCTGATCCGGCGGCCCGCCCTGCTCGACGCGCTGCGCTTCACGCCCGCGAACGGGCAGATCGAGGTGCGCCTCGACCGCAACGCCATCGTGGCGGCGGTGGCGCCGGCCTTCGCCGGCATCGTGCGGCCGGCGTCCTCGGCGACCCTCGCGGTGCAGGGGACGAGCGTCGCCGTCGTCCCGGCGGTGGAGGGCCGCCGGCTCGACGGCGAGGCGATCGCGGGGCGCATCGAGCGGCGGCCGGCGGCGGCGGCCGTGCGGGTGGCGCTGGTGCCGGTCGCCCCCGAGCGCAGCACGGCCGACGCGCGGCGGCTGCGCATCCGCGAGCTGGTGAGCCAGTTCACCACCCCCCACGCCTGCTGCGAGCCGCGCGTCACCAACATCGGGCGGGCGGCGGCGATCCTCGACGGCCAGATCATCCCGGCCGGCGGCACCTTCTCCCTCAACACGGCCCTGGGTCAACGGACCCGGGCGCGCGGGTTCGTCTCGGCGCCCCAGATCGGCGAGGGCGGGGTGCTCGAGGACGCCGTCGGCGGCGGGGTCAGCCAGACGGCCACCACGGTCTTCAACGCCGCCTTCTTCGCGGGGCTGAAGCTCGTCACCCACAGCCCGCACGAGTTCTGGATCACCCGCTACCCGGCCGGGCGCGAGGCGACGGTCTCGTGGGGCGGGCCCGAGCTGATCGTCGAGAACGACTGGCCGGCGGCGATCCTGATGAAGGCCTACGACACCGGCACGTCGCTCACGGTGCAGATGTACTCGTCCAAGCTCGGGCGCAGCGTCTCCACGCAGACGATCGGCGACCCGGTCGCGGGGACCGCCTTCACGGTCGAGTACACGCGCGTGGTGACCCAGCGCGGCGACGTGAAGCGCGACGAGAGCTGGTCGTGGTCGTACGAGGCCCCGCCCTCGGGCTAACCTCGCGATATGGACTGGCTCTCCGACGCCTTCCCGGTCGTGCAGGCGTTCGACCAGGAGGTCATCCGGGCGGGCTTCCGGCCGGCGCAGATGGTGCTGGTGGCCTTCCTGGTGACGTTCGGCTGCGTGCGCCTCTACACCCACGCGGTGCGGCACGGGCGCGGCCCGGGGAACCTGTCGGTGGGCGGCCTGCGCGTGCACCACATGGTTCCCGGCATCTTCCTGCTGCTGGCCGCGGGCTTCATCGCCATCACGGCCGAGGACGACTCGCTGCCCTGGTACCTGTGGTGGCTGCTGCCGACGGCCTTCGGCGTGGGGGCCGCGCTGGTGCTCGACGAGTTCGCGCTCTGGCTCAACCTGCGCGACGTCTACTGGACCGAGGAGGGCCGCCGCTCGATCGACGCGGTCATCATCGCCGCCGCGCTCATCGCCATCGTCGCCCTGGGTGCGCCGTTCTGGGGGGAGGTGATCTCGGGCGCCGACCCGGCCGGCGGGTTCCTGATCGTGGCCTACCACGGCCTCAGCGTGGTCTGCGCGGCCATCTGCCTGGCCAAGGGCAAGCTGATCGTCGGCGTGGTGGGGTTCCTGCTCTGGCCCGTGGCGCTCGCCGGGGCGATCCGCCTGGCCGAGCCCGGGTCCCTCTGGGCGCGGCGGTTCTACGACGAGGAGAAGATGGGGCGCTCGCACGAGCGCTACCCCGAGCACCTGCGGGCGGCCGCCGACCCCTCGGGCCGCGAGACCACCGTCGCGGGGGTGCGGTGAGCCGGGTCGCCAGGGCGGCCGCCTACGCGGCCCGCGTGCACGACGGCCAGACCCGCACCGGCACGGCGGCGCCCAAGATGGCCCATCTGCTGGGGGTGACGGCCAACGTGCTGGAGGAGGGCGGGCGCCGCGGGGCGATCGACGAGGACGAGGCCGTCGCCGCCCTGCTGCACGACGCGGCCGAGGACGGGGGCGGGCGCGAGCGCCTCGACGACATCCGCGAGCGATTCGGCGAGCGCGTGGCCGAGATCGTCGAGGCCCTCAGCGACAGCCTCGAGCCCGAGCCGCCGCCCTGGCGGGCGCGCAAGCAGGCCTATCTCATCGCCCTGGAGCGGGAGGATCGCGAGAGCGTCCTGCGCATCTCGCTGGCCGACAAGCTCGACAACGCGCGGGCGATCGTGGCGGCCCACCAGACGCAGGGCGACGCGTTCTGGCAGCGGTTCCACTCGCTCGCCGACACCCTCTGGTACTACGGCACCCTGGCGCGGATCTTCTCGGCCAAGCTGCCGGGGCCGATGGCCGAGGAGCTCGAGCGCTCGGTGGCCCGGCTGCGGTCGGTGGGCTAGCGGCTCAGGCCGGCTCGTCGCGCTCGCGCAGGAAGCGCTCGAGCTCCTCGGCCAGCTCGTCGCCGGTCGGCAGCGGGCCGTAGTCGCCCTCGCGGCCCTCGTCGGCGGCCTGCTCGAGCTGCTCCACCAGCGTGCGCAGGCGCGGCTCGGCCTCGACCGCCCGGCTCACCTGCACCTCGAACGTGCGGGCGGCGTTCTCCAGCTCGTCCAGGTCCAGCTCCACCCCGCCGACGCGCTGGAAGGCGCGCAGCAGTGCGAGGGTGCCCTTGGCGTTGGTGATCCCGGCGGCGTAGTGCGACACCGGCGCCCAGATCGACACCGCCTCGCGGCCGCTCTCGATCGCCGCCTGGTGCAGCACCCCGACGATGCCGGTGGGGCCGGCGTAGCTGGGCTTGCGGAAGCTCAGCTCGGCGATCAGCGCGTCGTCGGAGGCCATGCCCGTGAGGCGCACGGGCCGGGTGTGGACGACGTCGGCGAGCAGCGACCCCAGCGTCACCACCCGGGTCACGCCGAGGGCCTCGGCGGCGCCCAGCACGGTGGTGCAGAAGGCGCGCCAGCGGAAGGAGGGCTCGGCCCCGGCCACCAGCACCAGGTCGTGGGGGGTGTCGGCCGGGCGGGCGGCCAGGATCTCCACCTCGGGCCAGACGATCGGCGCGTTGCCGCCCGAGGTCAGGTTGACCAGCGGCCGCGTCGCCTGGAAGTCGTAGAACTCCTCCGGGTCGATCGCCGCCACCCGGCGCGCGCCCAGGCGCTCGCCGAGGAAGCCGACCGCGCTCGATGCCGAGGCGCCGGCGTCGTTCCAGCCGCCGAAGGCCGCCACCATGACCGGGGCGCGCAGGTCGGTCGGTCGCTCATCCCAGGAGAGGGGGTCCATGCCGGGATGGTGACAGGTGCCGCGGTCGGCGGGGGCGCCCGCGCCCCCGCGCCCCGGCCGGGGTCAGCTACGCCTCCTGGGGCGCCTCGAGGGCCTCGAGCGCTTCACGGGCGGCCTGCATGCGCTCCCAGGCGCGCCGCTCGGCGGTCTCGTAGTCGGCGCCCGTGGCGTAGATCTCCGAGTTGCGCGACACGGCGAGGTAGTCGCTCACCGCCCGCTCGAGCTCGGCGGCGGGGTCGTGGAGGACTGCTGCGCTCATCGGGTACCCCCTCCGGTTGCGTGGGTCTGACACCCCATCGGCACGATGGCGGCGTCGGTTGAGCGAGGGTGGCAGGTTCGTCAAGCCCCCGCCCTTGGCCCGGCGGCCAATCGACACGAGCATCGGGGGTACTGTCCGGCACGTGACCCACGACCGCCCCTCCGATCGCCACGAGACCCCCGCCGAGCGCCACGATCGCCAGCTCGGCGAGCTCCTCCAGGAGGTCCGTGTCGTCGTCCCGGGCGTGCAGGTCCTCTTCGCCTTCCTCCTGGTCGTCCCCTTCAGCGCCCGCTGGGGCGACGTGACCGACCTCCAGCGCGACGTCTACTTCACCACCCTGATCCTCACCGCCGTCGCCACCGCCCTCCTGATGGCCCCCGGAGCGATCCACCGGGTCCTCTTCGAGCGGGGGGAGAAGGAGTTCATCGTCAACGCGGCGCAGCGGGCCCTGCTGGCCGGCCTGGGGGCCTTGGCCCTCGCGATCGCCCTGGCGGTCTTCCTGATCGCCGACGTCCTCTTCGACGTCACCGCCGCCGCCATCGCCGCGGGGTGCGTCTTCGGGTTCACGGTGGGGCTGTGGTACGTGGTGCCTCTCCTCCGTAGGAGAACCCGTCGCCCGTCAGTGGATGAGAGAGCGGCTCCAGCCCCGTCGGACGAGTAATGAGGTCGGTCACCTTACCGCCCGACCGGATTCGGGCCTGCTCGTCACCAGCGCTGAGCGCTCCCCAGTATGGCAAGAGCAAGGGGGAGCTAGCCCGGCGGCGGGTGATTCTTCAGGGCCGGGCCCGGACATTATCTGGCGGTCGAACAGGAACCGATGTCGGGCCAGTGACTTACTCGGAGTGGAATCAGGCACTCGCGGACCGGTTCTTCCCTGCCGGATCCAGCGGAAGCCCGGCCTACTCCGGCCGTCAGCGCTGACGTGCTCCGCGACGTCGGGGGTGCGACGGCTGTCAACGACTTTGCAAGAGCCGTGCGCGAGAGGTACCTCACGCCGTGGGCCGCTCTCAGCGGCCGACGGATGCGAGAAGACCTCGCTGGCGACCGGGCGGGTTCCCAATCCCTCCGCACATCGGACTTCTCGGCCTGTGCGTGCTGGCCGCATCGGAGATGGCCTCCGATGAGGCGGCCGGGATCCGGTCGTCGAACTACTACTCGCGCCTCAATCCGCTGCTCGGCCTTGAGCCAGGCGGTGGCGCCCCCGTCGGCTTCGATGAGGTGGTGGGGCTGTGGAAGGATCTCGAAAGCTGGCTCCGAGAATGCAATGGCGATCGAGGCGAGACCACCGTTGCGACCCACCGAACCCTGGTCCACGTCGGGTATCCGATGTCGCAGGCGATCTTCCCGGTCCGCGACAGGCGTCGGCTGCCGGACTTCTTCGTCTCGGCCGGTCTAGAGCCCGTCAAGAAGTGGCCAGGCGCGAGTTGCTCTCACACTTGCGCCGGTGGGCCCGGCCAGGGGGGCGGACTCCGCGAGCTGACGATCAACCGGGTCGCCGACCCGGCCTGGGAGGCCAGCTGATCTCCGGCCTCGTGCTAGCCGAGTTCGTCGGCTGGGACGGCGCGCTGCGGGACGCGAGCGGGCGGAGGCGCGCCGAGATCGCGCTCAACGTTTTCGTCTCGGGTGGAGGGCGCCGGTGTGAGATCTACTACGTCCCTAAACAGCCGGAGGGCTTCCCTGACGTGGACCGCCGGTGGCATCCAGCTGGACCTGGTGGGGACGGCTGGTACCGGCCCTTGCCGAGGATCGCGTGCCCGATGCCTTCCAAGATGGAATATCCCTGGTCTCTGACGACGGCAGTCGCTCCTTCACGTTCGAGCCCGGCGGATCACCCACTGCATCAGAGCTTCAACGCAGGCCTCGGGGGCTGGCTTTCCGTACGGCGGATTCGCTTTACGAGCCCCTCCGGATTGCCGTCCACCGCGATCGCCTGGCCAGCGTGCAGGACTTCCTTGCGGAGAGCGGGTTCCGCCGGGAGCGTAAGAGCTGCGGAGGGCCTTCCGTCCGATTGGCTCCTGCTGGTCGATGCCATTGTCACCTCCGGCTCTCGCAGGCCCGGCCAACGGGGACCCGGAACTGGAGCGGATTCTCCGCGGATGGCGACGACGATGGCGTTCGATGGAGGCCTGGCGCTGGAGCGTGACTGCTACCTCAGCGGTGAGGAACCGGTTGTCCACCTGGGGCTCGAGGAGCCGGGCTTCTTCCAGCTCGACGGGGACACCCAGGCCCTAGCGGCCGGTGGCTTGTCCCTACCGCTTTCGGACATGCGCCTGGGCCCTGGCCGTCACTGGATCAGCCTCGGGGCAACCTCACGAGGGTTCATGGTGAGCCTAGGCGAAGCGGGCCAGTACCGGCGGCGCGAGCGAACTGGCTTTTGCGATGGAGCGGCACGGACAGAGGAGACCGCCGAAAGGACTCGATCCGATTCCCGTCGAAGGGAATCCCCGCCGCGGAGAGGTGTGGGTCACAGGAGCAAGCGTGAGGGGTAGCAGCGAGGAAGCCCCCCTTCCGGTCACCGCGCCTCTGCTCCTGCGCCGCGGCCGTGACACCGTGCTGGTGGGATTCAGACCTGGCGAGATCACGGAGTGTCGGAAAATTTCCCCGGCCCGGCTGGCTGGACCGGATCAGTCCTCACGCGGGGTTCCAGTTCTATGAGTTCGCCTGCCGGTTTCCGGCCGCCTTCGGTATCTACCGAGACGAAGCTGGCTACCGAGCCGAGGCCTTCCTCACAGGTGGCGAGGCACCTGAGAGCACAGCGCAAGGGCTGGACCGCCTCGCGTCGCCAGAGAACGACGAGGACGAGATCTGGTGGGCCCGCGCGATCTCGGACGCGCGACGCGGTCGTGATCCCGAGGTCCGCAGCTGAACAGTGGACCGATCTGGTCGAGGTCGCCCTCAAGATCCGCGCAGGGGCGGGCCTGTGATTCCGGCCGCGGGCTTCGATGGCTTCGCGCGGCTGGTTCTCTGGCTGGAACGCAAAGAGGAGTCTACGCCTGGCCTGGCGCGGGAAGGTGAGGATCCCATCTCTCCTCGTGACCGTCTTCTGTGGTGGCTCAGCGAAAAGGGCAGCGGGTCGTGGGCAGAGTTCCGGAAGGCGTACGGGTGGGTGACAACCGATCGCGATGATTCGGAGCCTGCGTGGATCGCGGCGCGTGAGCTTCAAGCGCTCGGCCATATCGAGTTCGCCTGGAAGCATGACCTCAGCTGGAGCGTGGCTCCGCCTGTTCTCACACTTCTGCCGAACAGCGATGGCCTCGGTTACTTGACCGGGGCACGGACAAGCTCGCTCGTTCAGGCCCTGCATGGCGCCGAGGCCTTTGACTTCTTTCCCGAAGCCGTGCTGCAGAACGCACAGGGACCTCACGGAGTCTTCCTTCTCTTCGGCTCCCCGGGCGTGGCGGAAGGACTCGCCCGCCACCTCGGCATCGAATACACCTTCTCGGTCGCGGAAGTCTTGGCACGTGTCCTTCCGCAGCTTGCCGACATGCTCGCGCAAGGCGGCGAGGCCCCCTTCCGGATCGGATTCGAGAGAGAACTCTTCGGCCCGGAGACTCTCTTCTGGGACGACGTAGCCGAGACGGAGAGCGATCTCAGCCCGGCCTGTATAGGATGCGGACCTGGGGCCGCACGGAACATCGGTTCGTGACAGGCGGAGGCCTTGTCCCTGTCAGCCCAAGCCAGCCTTCTGAGTCCTCCTACGCCCCAAAGGTGGTGCTCCACTACAAACCAGACACCGCGACACTAGTGGTCCACCGACTCACCTTGCCCCTCCTGTTGATCGCGGCGACGCTCTGAAGGCGACTTGTCCCTGATCAAAGCAACAGCCGTAGAGCTCTTCAAACATGTCAATGCACGATCGCGGAGGCAATGCGTTCCTGCCGCGATAACCGGATGCTGAACCGCCATGTCGGTGTTGAACTCACTCTCAACAATACATGCAGTATTGCAACACCATTGGCCTTCGCAATGAGCCCCTAGCTCGTGAAGCACGCTGTGAAGCGAGATAATCCACCGTGGGCCTGGCTCAAGCCATAACAATGCAAACACGACAACTTAGCGGAGTAACCGAAGCTAGCTGCGCGGAGCTCGGCGAGTTCAATTCCACTTGAAACCTTCAATTGAGCATCGAAATGCTGAAAGCAATTCTGGCCGGAAGACGTCGTGGTGGCTGCCGGTATCAATCGGAAAGCGGAGGCTTTGCTCCTCCGATGCTGGCGCGGCTCATGCGGAATCTGCTGACTGGAAACCTCAGTGACTCCAGCGACAACGATGATGGACTACAAGTCGGGTTGTGTGCAACACGAAAGCAGCAAACCTCACCATGGGCACTGATTATACCAATGAACACATCATCAATAAGCTTATGCAATTCCATATGAATTCGCCATCTACCACGATCACTCAACAAGAAAACCAGATGGGCGCTTGTTGGCCGCTACACCAGGCAGCGCCGTCTCCGGCGGCGATGCAGTTCGGACGAGGATTTCTCAACGGATTTCAGATTCCGCTTGTCGCGCGGGCGAGTCTCGACGACGATGAACAGCGCGCCCTTCCTCGCCCAGCTCAGTGCTCGCCGATGCAGTCCGATCGGACATCCGGGTGCTCCCCGGATGTCCATGCCCGGCTCCCGGCGTGTCGAACGTCCTGCTCGTGCGCCGCTCAGCGCGATCGAGCCGCTGCAGTCGCTCGCCGCTGACCCGTCCGCGCCTCCGCCCTCCGTGCCATGGACAAGCTGCACGTCTCCCCGGCACGACCGGCGGCGGATCGCTGCCCTCCTCGGAGGGTACGCCGCCCTCGGCCTTGAGCAGACAGCCGACGACGACGAGGTGATCGCCGCGAGCCCATCGGCGAGCCGCTACCGACTTCACCGCGTACCTCGACGAGTTCTTCGCGCAGTCCAGCTTGGTCACTACTTCAGGACGAGTCCGCCGCTGCCTCGTCGACCTCGCCTCCTGCCGCTGGCCCGGCTCCTCCACGCCGACATCGGCGAGCCCCGGCCGGCCTTGGCATCGAGCAGGCTGTTCAGGCTGCGTGCGAGTCCAGCGGGTCACGCCCCGGCAGCGCCGCTCTGTCAGACGCGCTCCAGACGGAAGCGGCACTCGTCAACGCCTGCGCGGACGCCCAGGGCGTGCGGGCCGCGAGCGAGAGCGAGATTGCTCAGCGGCTGTTTCCAGGAGTCGAGGAGGCGAATGCAGCCGGCTTGCGGTGAGAGGACTTGTGGCTGTACTTCACCGTTCGCACGAGGAGCGCGACGATCCGGCAACCCTAAGGGCTCACTACTTTTCCGGACCGTTCAGGGCTTCTGGGCCTGCTCCAACCCGGGATGCGATCAGGTTCCGCCTGACTGCGCGTCACCCGAGCGGAAGTTCGGAAGGATCTACTCACGCCCTCAGCTGCTCTGCGAGTGCGGTGGCAGGGTCCTCGATCTCCTCTATTGCCAGACCTGCGGTGAGGCCTACCTCGGAGGTCATCGCGCCCCGTCCGAGGAGCCGGGCCAGGACTTCCTTGTTCCCGATATCCCTCTTCTCGAGGGGCTTCCCGACCGCATCGATGACTCAAAGGTCACCAGCTACGCGCTCTTCTGGCCGTCGCCTGACCGAATTCCTGCCGACAGGGAGTGGACCCGGGCGGGCACGACCTATGGCTTCGCCAAAGCACGCTTCGAACCACTATCGGGTCGGCTGGAGAGGCGCGCGCACGGTCACACCGGGTGGACCTTTGCCACGACAGGGAATTGACGCTGAGGCGAAGCCTGCCCTGCCGACCCAATGCCCGCAGTGCGGCGACGACTTGGGAGCTCGCGTTCCTCCCGCCCGATGACCCGGGGAGGATGCGGAGCCCGATCCGGTTCATGCGTGCTGGTTTCGAGCGTGTCGCTCAGGTGCTTGGGGATTCGCTGGTTAGCCGGGCAGTCGGTGCGGACGGCGGGCAGCGCAAGCTGACTCGTCTTTCCAGACAGCCGTCAGGACGCGGCCAAGCTCGCCCTGGGGCTCGAGAAGCGGCACTACCAGGATCTCGTCCGGCTAATCGTCGCACGCGTTGCGGGTGAGCAGACGCCCCGGTCAGAGGCAGTCAGGACCTTCGACGAGTTCACCTCAGGAAGGGCTGATCGGGACGAAATGCGTGTGGCGCTCGACGCTCTCGAGCCGGGTAGACGCGAAGCTCCACGGCGCATTGCTTGCCTCCGTCGGGGGCCTCGCGGGGCCGGACGACGACGCGACAATCGACGCCGTTCGGCGACTTGCAGCTCGTGACCGGTGGGCGCTGGTGGCTCTCCGCGACTCGGCGTGGGCTCGACTCCTCGCCCTGGGGATAAATCCGGGCGGCCCCGAGCCGAGCAAGTCCGATACCCGTCAGTCTGGAAGCGACGGACTGAGCTGGACGACATCTTCGACTGGTCTGCGGCTCCGGTTACGCCCAGGCGGGCCTATCCCTCGAAGCTGGCCAGCACCTGGCGAAGCTGCAGGAGTTCTTAATGGAGGAGCTTCTCCAGCTGGTCTTCGCCGGACCCGCCGGGACATCGAAAGCATTGGGCAGGTTCCGTGGTCACGCCCCCGAGTTCGCGGCGCAGTCTCCGTCGTTCAGCCCGCACGTTACGCCTGCGGAGGTTGAGCAGGCCCTCTGGTCGGCCATCCGGATCCTGGGCGACCGGCGGAGGTTCAAGGGATCCAAGAAGCACGGAAGGGAGACACCGCCAAAGGAGCTAGCGGACTACTGGCGTGCGGTCGCACACCAATGGAACGCCGACCCGGATTCTCTCATCGACTTCCTGTCCGCCCAGTTAGCAAAGTCGGGTGCCGCGGACCAGTTTCTCCTCGATGCGAGAAAGATCGCCATCATCCCCGGGGAAGGCCGCGAGTGGGTTTGCGGCGCGTGCGGGTGCCGACATTTGCATCCTTCGGCAGGGGTGTGCGCCGATTGCACCTCCACGGTCCCCGACGAACCGGCGGCGTTCAAGGCCGGCGACGACTACTACGCGTATCTCGCCCTCCGGGCTGGGGATCCCTTCCGGCTCCACGCCGAGGAACTGACCGGACAGACCGATCGCGCCGACGCGCAATCGCGCCAGGCGCAATTCAGGGAGTCTTCATCGGCAACGGCGAAGTTCCGCTCGTCGATGAGATCGATCTGCTCAGTGTCACGACTACGATGGAAGCAGGCGTGGACATCGGCGCGCTACGGGCCGTTCTGATGGCAAACATGCCCCCGATCCGTTTCAACTATCAGCAGCGCGTCGGCGGGCCGGCCGTCGCGGCGAGCCACTCGCGGTCGCCCTGACTATCTGCCGGGGGCGCTCCCATGACGACTACTACTTCGAGCATCCCGGTCGGATTACCGGGGACCCGCCGCCGGAGCCGTATATCGACTTGCGCTCACCTGAGATCCTTCGGCGCGCCTTCCTTGCCGAAGCTCTTCGGCTCGCGTTCGACGCAGTCCTAGATGCTGCATCTCTTGATCCGGGCGACAATGTTCACGGTCGCTTCGGTTCCGCGGAGGCCTGGCCCGGCGTGGCTTCAGCCGTGGTCTCGTGGCTGGCGGACAACACCGGGGCGCTCGACGCTGCCGCGCAAACGCTTGCGGCCTTCACGCAGCAGGACAGTGCCTCCGAACGCAACGCCCTTGTGCGCTGGGCGGTCGAGGAGGCGCCCGGCCTGATCAGCGACATCGCCACGGATTCCCAGTATCAATCCGCGGACCTGAGCGAGCGATTGGCAGAGGCGGGGCTTCTCCCGATGCTCGGTTTCCCCACGCAGCAGAGGTTGCTCCATCTCCGCTCCCCGTCGGGGCGGAATTGGCCGCCTCCGTCTGTCAACCGGGATGCGGCACTTGCCGTCGTGTCTTTCGCCCCAGGCTCAGAAATCGTCAAGGACAAAGGCGTTTACACCTCCGTCGGTTTCGCCTCGTACCGTCACGCCGGCGGCAACACCATCGCTGAGGACAACCCTCTCGGTCACGAGCAAAACCTCTCGGCCTGCTCTGAATGCGGTGGGCTCTGGCTCGAGCACAATGACGCGGATTCCTGCCCGAACTGCGGGGCAACCTGGAACAGCGACAGCACGACTGGGTACCGGGAGTTCATCGCCGTGATGCCAAGAGGCTACAGAACGACGTACAGGCAGCCGGCGGACTTCCAAGGCTGGCTGGAGTGGACCCCAACCAGCGGCCGAGCCCGGCTCGCGACCCCTCCACTCGAGGCCCGGCAGGTTGGTAAGGCCCGGTCAGGAGCGGCTCGGCGCCCGTCTACCAGCTCAATGACAACGGCGGCCTCCTCTACCACGTCGCACCCGCGGTCAGTAGCTGGAATGGCTGGATCGACTTGAAGGCGCACGACGACCACGAACTCAGCATCGACATCGACCTAGGCGCAAAACGCGACCTCGCTCTTGCAGCACGCAAGCGCACCGACGTCCTCATCATTAACGCGGACAATTACGGAGTTCCTCCGGGGCTTGCTTTGCGCGCGGACCTGCTGCTCGCAAGGGTGTGTGGTACTCCCTGGCCTTCCTCTTGAGGCAGGCAGCGGCCCGCGTGCTTGACGTAGACGCCGGTGAGATAGACGCCGGCGTAGCTCCAGAGCGCCTGCCGGACGGAGGATGGATCGCGAGCGTCTTCCTCAGCGACTACCTCGAGAACGGTGCCGGCTATGCGACCCACCTCGGCACCCAGGCGGGGTTCGAGACGCTCCTCGGCGAGGCGCGCGCCTGGGAAACGGATCCGGCGACCCATGGAGGCCCGGACGGCGGGCCGTGTGACAGCGCGTGCTACGACTGCCTCAAGGACTACAGGAACATGGCCTCCATGGGCTGCTGGACTGGCGGCTGGGGTTGACCTGCTCGAGCTGCTGGACACGGGGTCGGCCGATCTCACTAAGAGGTGGAAGCACCTGAGGCAACTGGCGCTCAGCGCGTTTGTACGAGGGTTCTCCGAGTTCCAGCTGACCGAGCGCAGTGGGCGCCAGGTCGCTATATGCGATGACGCGGTCATCGTTCCGGTGCATCCGCTCGAGGAGACGCTTTCTTCGATGCTCGGTGCCGATCTCGCCGAAGTCGTGGTCGATCTGGAGGCGGAAGGCTTCTCCGATGGCGGGCCCCGGCCGATGGTCTTTGCGACGGATTTCGACCTGCTCCGCCGGCCGGGGCACGTCTACACAGGCGTCTGGCAGTGACCTCCTGGCCGCGTCGGCCACCATCGCCAGAACCACGCGCGCACATCGCCCCGGCGCGAGCAGCGGCGCTACTACAGTGCCCGCTGCAGGTCGCCTACCGCGATGACCCGGAGGCTTCGGCAGACGTACCTCGCACGCCTGCCCTCTGCATCGGCACAGCGGCGCATCTCGTGCTGGAGCGCGCGGGGGCGGGACACCTGCCAAGCCCCGAGGCCAGGTCGGGCGCTTGGGAGGAGGCGATCCGCGCTCAGGCGGAGTCTCTAGCAACGGGTGCGACTGCGCCTCCGGTTTGGGCGTCACGTCCCGCTGACTGGCCGTCTACGCCCTGAAGCGGGCCCGAACCCTCCGCCTTGCGTCCCGCCTCGCCGCCATGCGAGGCGAGGCGGGCCCCGCGTCCCCCCAGGCCTCGCACGCCAGCCCGGGCGCAGCCTTCGAAGTCTGGCGCGAGGCCTGTGACAAACGACTTAAGGGTCGGCTGGACGTGGTCCGGCGAGGGCCACCGAAGATCATTGAGGACTACAAGTCCGGCGCGGTCAGCGACGAGCAAACCGGCGAGATCAGGGAGGAATACCTCGTTCAGATGGCGCTGTACGCCGTCCTCGAGCATGCACACGATGGCATTTGGCCAGACCGGGCCGCGTTGATCCCGCTCACCGGTCCCCCGGTGGAGATAGCCGTTGTGCCGAAGGAGGCGGCCGAGGTCGCGGAGCGCGTTCTCGCCGCGTTCGACCGGTACCGGGCCGCCGCCCTGGGAGAGCTCGAGACCCTCGCGCAACCGGCGGCCGTGACATGCAGATCATGCCCATTCATGGTCCATTGCGGGCCGTTCTGGGAGGCCTGCGATGAGAGTTGGCTCGCTGACGGCGTCGTTGCGATGTGCGGCACCGTCGACCATGTGTCGTATGCAGGAGGGCTCGGGACGCTGGGCCTCGAGTCAGGATCCGGAAGCGTTCGGGGGCCGGTGACGATCCGTGGCCTGTCGCCGGACCAGATGCCATCCGGGTACCTGTCGCCCCGGGAAACGGCGGGCGTTTCGGGTGTCCGGATCCAGCGCGGGGGTGGAGAGGTCTGGGCTACCCCATCGACTCGGGTCGAGCGCGCCTAGCCCGGTAAAACGGACCGCTAGGGCGCGCCCTGAGCAGACGAAGCCGCCTCAGCGCGCGGAGAAGCTCGCAGGCTATGCTTGGACCTGGCGTTCTCCTTGGCCTCGCCGAGACGCTCGCCGGCTTGCTGCGCCGTCCGACCGCGGCATAGGAAGGCCGACGGACGCCACATCCGGCGCGCGATGAGAGAATGGCGCGGCCGTGACCGACTTCCTCTCTAAAGTGACGCGCAGCAGGGTGATGGCCCGGATCCGCTCCAGGGACACGAAGCCCGAGCTGGCGCTGCGCGGGCGCTCTGTGCGGCAGGGCGTCCGCGGCTGGCGCTGCCACCCGAAGAGGGTGCCCGGGAAGCCGGACCTCGCCTTCACGCGCCGCCGGGTCGCGGTCTTTGTCGATGGACGCTTCTGGCACGGCCACCCCGACTACTTCACCCGGGAAAGTCAGGCGCGTACTGGGACGAGAAGATCGCGCGCACCCAGGAACGAGACCGGCTGGCCAACGAAGCGCTGGCACGAGGCTGGATGGTGCTGCGGTTCTGGGACTTCGAGGTGGAGACAGGACCTGGCGCGTGCGTGCGCTCGGGTGGCGAGGCGCTCGCGGCTCCTGGCGGTCGCCGCTAGCCCGCGCTGGGCGCCTTCTTCTCCCGCTCGCGCCGCCTGATCTCTGCCGGATGCTTCCCGCGGGCCACGGCGGCCGGCTCGGTCGAGCCCGTAGTAGGCGCGCACCCGCCCGTCTCGTCCTTCTCGCGCCTGAAGTCGATCTTCCAGCCGAGCACGCGCAGCTCGCGCATGCGCTTCTGCCAGTCCTCCTGGTACTGCTGGCTCGTAGGCGACCATCTCCACGATGTCGCTGCGGATCTCGCCGGGGTAGGCGGCCTTGAGCATCTCGCCGATCCGGCGGTGCGGCTCCTCGTGGGCGCTCGCCTCCCGAATCTGGGGGCCGGCTCGTCGAGGGTGGCGAAGTGGTTCTTCTTGCCCCGGTTGCACTCCTCGCACAGCGGCTGAAGGTTCTCGACGCCGTTGCTCCGCCCCAGTCCGCGGCATCTTGTGGTCCACCTGCAGGACCACGCCGTGCTCTGGACGCTGCGCCCGCACATCGCGCACCGGCCGAACTGGAGGACGCGGGCCCGCGTGCTCTCTGAGATGCCGAGCCATCGCTTTCGGTGGCCGGCTTGCGTGCGGCCAGCCGATAGAGCGTCTCCTTGCCGCGGCGCGAGGTCTC
>CAWFXQ010000013.1:0-579292 GCA_963819845.1 Miltoncostaeaceae bacterium | reverse complement strand
AATTCGCGAGGAGCTCTATCCAGTTGTGGCATCGCACGTCCGGCATCAGCAGCGGGGTCTAAGAAGAAAGGGCCCGCCGCGGCGGGCCCTTGAACACTGAACGATAGACGAAAGCAGTCGTCCCAGCCGACCTCAGCGCAACGCTGGATCGTGCTGAATCGCCCTGGCGGCAAGCGTCGGCATCTCGCCGCGCGGGATCCGGACCGCATCGACCAGATCCTGCATCTCCTTGCTCGGCGCCGTGGTCATCAGGCTGACCACGATCGTGACGATGAACGCGATCGGCAGGCCGAACAGTGCGGAGGAGATGTTGCGCACCCCGAACCACAGCTCCATGCCGAAGAACTGCGTGGCCACCAGGTCGTAGAGGCAGATCAGGAACCCTGCGATCATGCCGGCGCAGGCGCCGGCCCTGGTCGTCCGCTTCCACCAGATGCCCAGCACGAGCGGCACGAACAGGCCCGCGGCCGCGAGCGAGAAGGCCCAGGCGACCATGGCCACGATGACCGCCGGCTGGAACGAGGCCGAGTACGCGCCCACGACGGCGACCAGGACCAGCAGCACCCGCGCGACGGTCAGGCGACGGGTCGTCGATGCCCTGGGTCGATCATCTGGTAGTAGACGTCGTGCGAGAGGGCATTGGCGATGGCGAGCAGGAGGCCGTCCGCGGTGCTGAGCGCCGCTGCCAGACCGCCCGCCGCGACCAGCCCGGCGATCACATAGGGCAGCCCGCGATCTCGGGCGTCGCCAGAACGATGGCGTCGGGATGAATCACGAACTCCGCCAGCTGCAGGATGCCGTCCCCGTTGCCATTCACCGGCACTCGTTGCGCACGCACTTGGCGATGGTCGCGCCCGCATCCACGGCGTCGCAGATCGTGACGAGCCCTACGGTGCCCCAGTTCGCGACCCAGACCGGCAGGTCCGCGATCGCTTGGCCGATGACGTTCTGATAGATCTCGAGCTTGGCGAACGCGGCGTGGCCGGAGCGGTGAAGTAGAGCAGGAAGATGAAGAACAAGGACCAAGCCACCGACTTGCGCGCGTCGCGCACGGTCGCGTCGTGAAGTAGCGCATCAAGATGTGCGGCAGCGACGCCGTGCCGATCATCAGGCACAAGATCAGCGCGAAGAAGTTGAGCGAGTTGAGATTCAGGAACGGTGCCACGTGCGCCTTGGCGACGCCGAGCTGTTGCTCGAGTTCGCCGATCCGCTGCAGTGCCTGGCCGTAGGTCAGCTGCGGGATCGGCACGCCATAGAGTTGTGCCGAGAGGATCGCCACCGGGATGATGTAGGCGATGATCAGAATGATGTACTGGGCGACCTGGGTCCAGGTCACCGCCCGCATGCCGCCCAGCATCGAGCACACCAGGATGCCGGCGAGCCCGACGAGACGGCCACGCCGAATGGGATCTGCAGAAATCGCGACGTGACGATGCCGACGCCGACGATCTGGGCCACGATGTAGGTGAAGCTCGCGCAGAACAGCACGATGATGCCGAGCAGCCGCGGCAGGTGGCCTTCGTACCTGGTGCCCAGGAAATCGGGGACGGTGAAAATGCCGAACTGGCGCAGATACGGCGCCAGGAGGATCGCCACGAGCACGTAGCCGCCGGTCCAGCCCAGCACGTAGCCGAGGCCGTCGTAGCCAAGCGCGTAGAGCGAGCCGGCCATGCTGATGAAGGAGGCGGCGCTCATCCAGTCGGCGCCGGTGGCCATGCCGTTGTAGAATGCCGGCACGCGCCGCCCGGCCACGTAGTACTCGGAGATCTCGGTGGTGCGGGAGATGATGCCGATCAGCGCGTAGATCGCGATGGTGAACCCGATGAACATGTAGCCGATCGCACGGTCGGGTACCCCGAGCTGTTCCAGGATCGCCATCAGGATGACGAAGCCGATGAAGCCGCCGGTATATTCCGTAGATCTTGCCGAGGTTTCCGACGAACTCGCCCCTGGTCGCCATGGCGTGTTCTCCCTAGTCTTCTTCGACGCCGCATTCTTCGTCGATCTTGTTCTGCCGGTAGGCAAACCAGAAGAGCAGGACGACGAAGGCGATCAACGATCCTTGCGCGGCCATGTAGAAGCCGAGCGGGAAGCCGAGGAAGACGGTTTGGTTGAGCGGCGTAACGAAGAAATGGATGACAAAGCTGAAGAAGAACCAGATCGCCAGAGTGAGCCACATCAAGGAGCGCGTGCGTCGCCAATGCTCCTCGGCGCGAGCACGATCACGGGCGGGGTCGAAGCCATGTTGATTGACTCCCCAGTAGTCCAGCGGCAGGCCCGTAGAGCTCTTCGGCCCAGCACTGGCGAGGGTCGGAAGAAACGCTTCTCGACCGGCAAACCGCGCTTAAGCCTCTCGCAGAAGTCGCTTGTACGTTTTCCGTTTCCGGCACAGTTTCTTCTGGACCAGAAGACGGCGCAATTTTGCAGTTGACCATGCGAGATGATGTCCGATTGGACGGGCGCTGTCGGCGCTGCGCCGGCTCCTGGGGAGCAGACGCTGGGCGCCGGTGACGACCGGCCAGGAGCTCGCCGATTTCGTCGCCGCCCAGACGGCGTACGTCGCCCAGCGGTCGGTGATCGAATACTGTCGCGCCCGCACCGGCCTCAACTGGGAGAAGCTCGCTCTCGAGCGGCAGTTTCTCGATCGCCTCGAGGTTTGTCGTTGGGAGGCCTACGCGATCGTACTGGCCAAGTCGCCGAGCTGGCCCTGATCCGGTTACGCCGGTACCGTGCCGCCGACCCGCAGGCCTACCTGCCCGGGCTCATCGCCGCAGCGCACGCGGCGCTCGACGACGTCCTGTCCCGGGCCACCGGTCCACTTGGACCGATGCCGCGAGGCGATCGAGCGGCATCTGGCGCGCGCGGTGCTTGCCGCGCCGCGGCCGGTCCATCTGCTCGGCCTGCACTCGGCGGATGCGATCTTCGATCTTCTGCCGATCCACGCCGATCTGCGTCCCCCAGGATCGGGAGATGTTCCGGAACACCGTCCGCTTCGCCATCTGCAGTGCGTTCGACGCGATTCGCGCTGCTTCGACGTGTCCGCGCTCGAGGCGGCGCTGCTGGCCCACGGCGATAGAGGAAATTGCCGCTCCGGCGCTCTGACGAACCGGCACTGCCGCCGCACCTTCTCCAACCGGATTTATCGCGTGTCGCTCTGTACCCGCCGCCCGCGCGCCTGCAATTCGCCCCACTCGCAGCGCTGAGCCCTCCTCACCCGATAGCATCCGGGCCCAGCACCGCGATGGAAAATCGAGGCTTTACTGAGGAAAGCCCCAAAACCCGACAGGTCCCGGCTAGGTTACTTCCCGAGCGGCGCACGCCCCCACCACACTACCGGAGAAAGGTACGTCATATTCATCGTCTAAAAGGCGGGGCCAGTCGGTGCCTTGCCGGAGTTCTTCAGTGCATACTTCGGCACGTCCCTCTTGGGACCGCCGCCAAGTTCAACTCGAGGGCCGTTCGGACAATTGTCTTCCGTCCCGGCCTTTTCCGAAGACCTTTTCAACGACCAGGTTGTAAAGCCTACCTCCTCTTTGGCAAATGACGATGTCGGTGGTGCTTGCAGTACAAAGTCCACCTCACTCGATGATGCTATGCGGCTCGCGCTGCACTGCCGCGGTGGCCGCTATCGTTGTCATCATCGCTGCCACAAGCAAACTTTACGGTTACGGACGGGCAAGCAAAGCAACGCAAAACAGGGGGGTAGGTGCAATCAACGTTGTCATCCTCCGACGCCAGCACATTCCCTGCCGCGTCCAGACAACCTCGAGCACTGGATCTTATATCCAACTCTTCCGGTGTCGGTGTCGTCTCTAGTGTCCACCGCGACGTTGACCGAGTTCCCCCCTGCGGGAGACATTTAGAAAGCGTCCATCAGGTCTCCTAGCGGTTGCTCACCTTCGACGTTGAGCTGCCCGACGTTCAAAAATCCAGTTGCTCCGGCTGATCGGGTTCGATGCTGATGCTTCCGGCACCATTGCAACCAATGGTGTGAACACGACCAAAAGCTGCGGTGCATTTCTGTCTAATCTAGTCGATCATGTCTGTGCCTCCCTTTGCAACCAATAGTTACCAGAACTTCCCTCCATCACTGATAGCAGGGTTTCAAGTACTACCATAAACTATGGCGCGGTATCTACAATCTTATAAGGAGATCAGAGGCGTGGTTCTTTTGCACACCAGTTGTTTCTACAACTGCCGTATTGAAATTAAGTTTGGGCCTGAGCGGGGGTACCTCCGACGCGCTATTTTGTGGATTTCCGCTTCGCGCAGCTCAAGCGAGCTGCAGGTGCGCCTGCAGCTCACGCCACTCGCGCGCGCTCAAGCCGCTGTCCGCGTGACTCACGTCCTGGCCCGCGAGCATGCGGCGCACAGCCGCGAGCGCCTTGCCCGACAGCTCGGCGGCGTTCAGCCGGTAGTCCTAGAAGGCCCGCGCCAGGTCAGCGGCACCCAGCGGCGGACCACGTCGAGGAGCACTAGGGCGTAGGCGCGGATCTCGTACTGCGCGTGGGGATCGGCGCGCAGCGCGATGAAGTGCAGCAGATTGTGCAGGTCGGTCTTCCAGTACCACTCGGTGTAGGTGTTGAGCGGCAGCACGACGCGCGCGAGCTCGCGCGCCAGTCCCGCACGCTCGGGCTCGACCGGTTCGCCGCTCTGGTCCTGGTTGAGCAGCGCGAGATAATCCGCGGCCGCCGCGCCGTGGCGGCCAACAAGGACGGGATCTACGCGTGGGACAGGGTCGCGCGCCGGCGCCTGTGCGCCGGGCTCACCCCCGTCCGAGAAGCCCGGCGGCACCGCCGGCCCGACCGACGGGCCCGAGGGCGGCCCCATCGCGACTGACGGAAAGCGCATCTTCGCCGTCTCCAACGACGGCGCGCTCCAGCTTCACCACCGCCGCGCTCGAGCCGGCCACCGGCGGGTGATCTGGCGGCGCTCGCTGGGCGGCGAGATCTTCGCGGCCCCGCTCTCCGCCGGCGGCGCGCGTCGTACCGGGGGGGTTCGGCACCGTCTATGAGTTCGACGCGGCGACGGGGAGGGCGCGCGACGACGGCGCCCTCTCCGAGCCGAGCGCCTGCGCCCCGTCATCGACGCGCGGGCTCGTCTTCACCGGCACCGGCGCGGCGCCGTTCCTCCCCGGCGACTCGCTGATCTGCCTCGGGGAGCGGCTGGAGTCGACCTCCCGGAGTCACTGACTTCCGATCAGCCCCCGCTCCCGCGCCGCCGACAGCGCCTGCACGCGGTTGTGCGCCGCGAGCTTGGTGAACAGCGACCGGGTGTGGCTCTTGACGGTGTTGGCCGAGAGCGCCATCTGATCGCCGATCTCCTGCGTCGTGAGGCCCCGGGCGATCAGCAGCAGGACCTCGTGCTCGCGATCGCTCAGGGCGCCGTCGGCCCGGCCGTTGCCCGCGCGCCGCGGCAGCATCGCCCCCGCGATGCGGGGGTCGATCACGGCCCGTCCGTGGACCACCTGTCGCAGGGCCGACAGCAGGCTCTGCTCGCTGACGTCCTTGAAGAGGCACCCGGAGGCGCCCGCCTTCAGGCACCCGCGCACGGCCATCTCCTCCGGATGGGCGGTGAGGATGACGATGGCGATCTCCGGGTGGCGCTCCTTGATGCGGGCGCAGATCGTCGCGGCCGGGAGGTCGGGCAGGCGCAGGTCGAGCAGCAGGACGTCCGGCCGCAGCTGCTCGCAGCGCAGGATCGCCTCGGCCCCGTTGCTCGCCTCGCCCACCAGCTCGAAGAAGCGGCTGCCGCTCAGCAGCAGCCGCATCCCGAGTGCACGATCGGGTGGTCGTCGGCCACCACGACGGTGTGCGGCGCGCGGCTCACTTCAGGAGCAGGCGCGCCTTCAGCGTGCTGCCGGTGTCCTCGTTCGCGGCCAGGCGCAGCTCCCCGCCGACCCGCGCGATCTCCTCGCGGAGGGTGGAGAGGCCGAGCCCGGTGCCGTTCCCGGACGTGAGCCCGCGCACGCCGTCGTCCTGTAGGACCAGCTCGACCCAGTCCGGTCCGTAGCAGAGGGTGACGATGACCTCCGACGCCTCGGCGTGGCGCTCGACGTTGCGCATCCCCTCGTGCGCGACCCGCACCAGCAGCTCCTCGCGGACGGGATCGAGATCGGCGGCCTCCCCGAGCACCAGCAGGTGCGCGGGGACGGAGGTGCGGCCGGTGAAGGCGGCGGCCCCCTCGCGCAGCTTGACGGCGACGGCCCCCGACGGCGCCGGCGTGTCGAGCGAGCGCAGCGTGGCGCGCAGAGCGGCGGTCGCGCCGCCGATCTCGCGCTCGAGCCCGTGCAGCCTGGTGAGGAGGTCGGCGCGCCCCGAGGTCGCGCTCTCGCGGGCGCGGCGCGCGGTGATGCCGATGCCGAACAGGTGCTGGCCGAGCTCGTCGTGCAGCGCGCGCGCCAGGCGACGCCGCTCGCGGTGGGCCGCGATCTCCTCCACGCGGGCGCGGTCGCGCGCGGCGGCGAGTGCCGCACCGGCGTAGGTGCACAGGCGCATGAGCGCCTCGACCGGCCCGGGGCCGAACTCGGCCGCGCGGCGCAGGCCGGCGTGCAGCACGCCGTGGACCTCGCCGCCGAAGGAGATCGGCAGGCCGACGAGCGCGCGGACGCCTTCCTCGCCGGCGACGATCTCGACCAGGGCGGGGTCGAAGGGGGCGTCGGCGTAGGCGGGCACGTAGCAGGGCTTGCCGTCGCGCAGCACCTGGCCCCCCACGCCGGCGCCCGGGTCCAGGCGCAGGCCCGGCAGCCGAGGACCGCGGTTTCCGAGCACGGCCTTCATCTCCAGCCGGTCGAAGCAGTGGTGCAGGCGGCATGGCTGGGGGTGGGCGCAGCCGGTCGCGCGCAGCGAGAAGCCGACGACGTCAACGGCGATCAGCCGGGTGACCTCGGAGACCGTCGCCCAGGCGATCCGCGACACCACCAGCTCGCGGAACAGGCGCTGCCCCGCCGCGTCCGCCCGCCTCAGCAGGTTCGCATCGGACACCTCGGCGACGGGCACCGCCGCCGGCGACGCGAGACTCTCCAATGCCACAGCGCCCCCTCGCCCAACCACCGTAAGACTCTAGTGCTTTGGCACGCGGAGCGGCAAGGCGGCGTCACCCGAACGGGTGAGGCGTCGGCCGTGTGCGGCCACGCCCGCGCATCCCGGCAGCCAAGGCGCTCTCGGCGCCATCCGGCAGGCGGTGCCGAGCCGGCGAGGGCATCCGCGCGTTGCCGCGTCGGCGCGGCCCGGCGAGTATCGGGCGGCCGACCCCGTCCCCGAAGAGGAGTGGCATGCCGGAGACCATGCGCGCGGCCGTCTTCAAGGAGGTCCGCGACATCCACATCGAAGAGGTCCCCGTGCCGCGGTGCGGCCCCACCGAGGCGATCGTGAAGATCACCACCACGACGATCTGCGGCACCGACTCCCACATCTGGCGCGGGGAGTACCCGGTCGCGCCGGGCCGCGTCGTGGGCCACGAGCCTGCCGGGGTCATCCAGGAGGTCGGCGAGGCGGTGAAGGGCTACGAGGTCGGGGACCGGGTCGTGGTCGGTGCCATCACCCCGTGCGGCACCTGCTACTTCTGCCAGGCCGGCGACTTCTCGCAGTGCGCCGGCTTCGAGGACCAGTGGGGCATCATCGGCGGCTGGCGCCTCGGCAACTCCATGGACGGCGTCCAGGCTGAGTACTTCCGCGTTCCCTACGCGCAGGCCAACCTCGCCAAGATCCCCGAGGGCCTTTCGGACGAGGAGGTCCTCTTCGTCACCGACATCGCCACCACCGGCATCTCGGCGGTCGAGACCGCCGATGTCCAGCTCGGCGACTCGGTGGTCGTGTTCGCCCAGGGGCCGATCGGGCTCTGCGCCACGGCCGGCGCACGCCTGCGCGGCGCGGGGCTCGTGATCGCCGTGGACGCGAACCCGACGCGCCTCGAGATGGCCCGCACCATGGGCGCCGACATCGTCATCGACTACACCCAGGAAGACCCGGTCGCGAAGGTGAAGGCGCTCACCGACGGCCGCGGCGCCGACGTGGCGATCGAGGCGCTCGGGATCCAGGAGACGTTCGAGAACTGCTTGAAGACCGTGCGGCCGGCCGGGATCGTGTCGTCGCTCGGCGTCTACGGCGACAAGGTGACGATCCCGCTCGAGCCGTTCATCTACGGCATCGGCGACATCGACATCCGCACCACCCTCTGCCCGGGGGCAAGAAGCGGCTCGGCGCCCTGATGACCCTCGTGAAGACCGGCCGCCTCAACCTCGGCCAGCTCATCACGCACCGCTTCGCCCTCGACGAGATCGAGGAGGCCTACTCGCTCTTCTCGAACCAGGAGGACGGCGTCATCAAGGTCGCGGTGACGCCGTGACCGCTCCGCGGAGCAGGCGCCTCCTGGCCCGGGAATGAGCCGGGGCCGATCGGTGGCATCAAAAAACCCCGCTTGTGCGGGGCTTTCGTGGTCACTTGCTGAGTAGCGCATACGGGATTTGAACCCGTGTTACCGCCGTGAGAGGGCGGCGTCCTAGGCCCCTAGACGAATGCGCCGTGCGTCGGTGGTGCTCGCCCGCCGGAGGGGGTGGAAAGCTGGGGGAGGAGGATTCGAACCCCCGCTACCGGGGCCAGAACCCGGCGTCCTACCGCTAGACGATCCCCCACCGCCGGAGGCGCCGAGGATGGTACCAAACCCCTCCAGAGGGCTTCACGCCCGGCCTACGAGGGGAGCTCGCCGACACCGGCGTGGTGCTCGATGTCTGCCCGGTGTCCAACCTGCGCACCGGAGCCGTCGCCTCCCTGGCCGCGCACCCGCTCCCGGCCCTGGTGGCGGCCGGCGTGCGGTGCTCGCTGGCGACCGACGACCCGGCGATGTTCGACACCGATCTCGGGCGCGAGCACGGACACGGGCGCTCGGGGCGCCCGGGGCTACGCGGCGGCGGCCGCCTCCCAGTCGCCGTAGAGCTCGGCGTAGCGGCCGTCGGCGGCCATCAGCTCGTCGTGGCTGCCCTGCTCGACGACCCGGCCGCCCTCGAGCACGACGATGCGGTCGGCGTCGCGGATCGTGCTACAGGCGGTGGGCGATGACGATCGAGGTGCGGCCGGCCAGCAGGGTGCGAAGGGCCTCGTCGATGCGGCTCTCGGCGCGCAGGTCGACCGAGGAGGTGGCCTCGTCGAGGATCAGCAGGCGCGGGTCGGCGACCAGGGCCCGGGCGAACGACACGAGCTGGCGCTGGCCGGCCGACAGGCCCGAGCCGCGCTCGTTGATGCGGGTGTCGTAGCCCTCGGGCAGCGCCTCGATGAAGCCGGCCGCGCCGACGGCCGCGGCCGCCGCGGCCAGCTCCTCGTCGGTGGCCTCGGGCCGGCCGAAGGCCAGGTTCTCGGCGATCGTGCCCGCGAACAGGTGGCCCTCCTGGGGGACGATCGCGAGCTGGTCGCGCAGCGAGCGGATCGACACGTCGCGCAGGTCGTGGCCGTCGATCAGCACGCTGCCCTGCCGCGGGTCGTAGAAGCGGGCGATGAGCTTGGCCAGCGTCGACTTGCCGGCGCCGGTGGACCCCACCAGCGCGACCGTCTCGCCCGGCGCGATGTGGAGGTCGACGTCGTGCACGACGTCGTCGGCGCCGTAGCCGAAGCTGACGCCCGCGAAGCTCCACGCGCCCCTCGATCGGCGGCAGGGGCGCGCAGTCGGGCGGGTCGGCTCAGCTCGGGCTCGGTGTCGAGCACGCCGAAGATCTTCTCCAGCGCCGCCATGGCCGACTGGAAGGTGTTGTAGAGCTGGGAGAGCTGCTGGATCGGGTCGAAGAAGCTCGACAGGTAGCCGACGAAGGCGACCATGACCCCGACCGACATGTCCTGGTCGAGCACCCGCGTCGAGCCGAAGTAGAGGATGATCGCCGTGCCGATGCCGGCCAGCAGCTCGACGCCCGGGAAGTAGGCGCCCGACAGGCGGATCGTGGCCATGTTGGCCTCGCGGTACTCCTCGTTGACCCGGCGGAAGACCCGCTCCGAGGGCTCCTGGCGGCCGAAGCCCTGGACCACGCGGATGCCGGCCAGGGTCTCCTGCAGCGTCGCCAGCACGTCGGCCACGCGCTCGCGCGTGCGCCGGTAGGCGCGGGTGGAGTAGACGCGGAAGAGCGCGGTGCCGATCGCCAGCGCCGGGAAGATCACGAAGGTCATCAGCGCGAGCTGGACGTCGTAGGCGAACAGGATCGCCACGACGCCGAAGAAGGTGAGCCCGTTGACGACCAGCGAGGTCGCGCCGTCGATGACGAGCTGGTTGAGGGCCTCGATGTCGCTGGTCAGCCGGCTGACGGTGCGGCCGGTGGGCGTCCGCTCGTGGTACCCGAGCTCGAGGCGCATGAGGTGGCGGAACGTGTCGGTGCGCAGGTCGAGCAGCACCCGCTCGCCGACCCAGCTCGACAGGTAGCTCTGGTAGTAGCCGGCCAGCCAGCCGACGAGGCCGGCCGCCACGAACAGGCCGACCGCCAGCACGAGCACGCCGCGTGTCGCCGGCGCTGATGCCGTCGTCGATGCCGAACTGGGCGAGCGCCGGGATGGCGAGGCCGGCCGCGGTGACCACCAGCATCAGCAGCACCGTCGCCGACGCCCGTCCCGCGTAGGGCCGGAAGTAGGGCAGCAGGCGGCGCAGCTTGCGCGTGCGGCAGCGGCCGTCGGGGCGGGCGCCGATCGGGCGCGGGGCTCGTGGCGGCGCGGGTGCTCACGCCTCGCGCGCCAGCAGGTCGGGGCGGGCGAGCCCGCCGTCGTGGATCTCGCGGTACACGTCGCTGGCCTCGTAGAGCTCCTCGTGGGTGCCGCGGGCGGCGACCCGGCCCTCCTCCAGCACCACCAGCTCGTCGGCGAGCGCCACGGTCGAGAGGCGGTGGGCGATCACGAGCGTGGTGCGCCCCTCCATCACCGCGGCCAGGGCCGCCTGGATCTCGCGCTCGGTGGAGGCGTCGACCGAGGCGGTGGCCTCGTCGAGGATCAGGATGCGCGGGTCGGTGATGAGCGCCCGCGCGATCGCGACCCGCTGGCGCTGGCCGCCCGAGAGCGTGTAGCCGCGCTCGCCCACGACGGTGTCGAAGCCCTCGGGCAGCGCGTCGATGAACTCCTCGGCCTGGGCCATGCGGGCGGCGCGGCGGACCTCCTCGTCGGTGGCCTCGGGCCGGCCGTAGGCGATGTTCTCGCGCACGGTGGTGGAGAAGAGGAACGGGTCCTGCGAGACGACGCCGACCGCGCGGCGCAGCTCGTCGATGCGGACGCTCGCGCACGTCGGCGCCGTCGACCAGCACCCGCCCCTCCGTCGCGTCGTAGTAGCGCGGGATGAGCTGGGTGAGCGTCGTCTTGCCCGAGCCGGTCGGCCCGATGAGCGCGACCGAGCGCCCGGCCGGGATGTCGAGGTCGATGTCCTCGAGCACCCGCGGCCCGTCGGGGTCGTAGGCGAACCCGACGCCCTCGAAGCGGATGTGCGCCGTCGCCCGGCGGCATCGGCCGGCGCCGGGCCGGTCGCGCACGTCGGGCACGGCGTCGAGCACCTCGAAGATGCGGGTGCCGCCGGCGATGGCCCGCTGCGCCTGGCCGATCAGCATGCCGAGCGAGCGGAACGGCGACCATCAGCAGGGTGAGGTAGAGGTAGAAGGCGACGAACTCGCCGAGGGTCATGGCGCCGTCGATGGTCTGGATGCCGCCGTAGACCAGCACCACCCCCAGCCCGAGGATCGGCAGGAAGCCCATCAGCGGCTGGTAGAGGGCGCGGATGTGGGCCGCGTCCATGCTGCGGTCGAAGGCCCGCCGCGCCGTCGCGCCGAAGCGCTCGGAGCGGTCCGACTCGCGCCCGAACGCCTTGATGACGCGGATGCCGACCGCGCTCTCCTCGGCCATCTCGGTGACCTCGCCGATCTTCTGCTGCACGTCGATCGAGCACGGGGTTCGACCGGCGGCTGTAGCGCCAGGCCACCGCGAGCAGCGCCGGGCCCATCAGCAGCGCCAGAAGCGCCAGCGACCAGTCCATCACCAGCAGGATCACGGTGATGATCACCAGCGTGAAGGCCTGCATGAAGAAGAAGATCAGGCCGTAGCCCAGGAAGAAGCGCACGGTCTGGAGGTCGCTGGTGGCCCGCGACATGAGCTGGCCCACCGGCATGCGGTCGAAGTAGGCGAACGACATGCGCTGCAGATGGCCGAACAGGCGCGCGCGCAGGTCGTACTCGACGGCCAGGCTCACCCGCCCGGAGACCACCGCCGCACCACCCCCAGGGCCATCCGCACCAGCGCGATGACGACCACCGCCCACACCAGCGGGGCGAGCGCGCCGCGGTCGCCGGCCTGCAGCACGTCGTCGATCACCCGGCCGGTCAGGTATGGCAAGGTGATGGAGCACGCCATCAGGCCCGCTGCGCAGAGCGCGGTGATCGCGACCTTGCCCGAGTAGGGGCGCAGGAAGCCGAGGAGTCGGAGCAGTATCGTCAAGGTGGTTTACTGGTGAACGGTAGCGGCGGCCCCATGGCCGCACAAGGAGCGGGCGCTCCTGGCGGAGCGGCTCCCGCCGTCGCCGCCGCCGCCGCCGGCGGTCGCCGTCCCGAACGTCAGCGAGGGCCGCGACCCCCACACGGTGGCGGCGCTCGCGGACGCCTGCCGCGTGCCCGGCGCCCGGGTCGCCGACGTCCACTCCGACGCCGATCACGACCGCAGCGTGCTGACCGTCGTCGGCGACGCGCCGGCCATCCAGGACGCCCTGGTGGAGCTCGCGGGCGCGTGCATCGACCTCGTCGACCTGCGCCGCCACCGCGGCGCGCACCCGCGCATCGGCGCCCTCGACGTCGCGCCCATCGTGGCGCTCGACGACGAGGACATCCCGCTCGCGTCCGAGATCGCGCTGGGCCTGGCCGCCCGCCTGGGCCAGGAGCTGAACCTCCCGGTCTTCCTCTACGGGGCCGTGGCGACCGACCCGGCCCGCACGCTGCCGCGCGACTTCCGCCGCGGGGGCCTCGAGGAGCTGGGCCGCGCGATCGACGAGGGCGAGCTGGTGCCCGATCACGGGCCCCCGCGCCTGCACCCGACCGCCGGCGCGGTGCTCGTGGGGGTGCGCCCGCCGCTGATCGCCCTGAACGTCTGGCTGCCCGACGGCACGCTCACCGACGCCCGCGCCATCGCGGCCCGGGTGCGCGAGGCCGGCGGCGGCCCGCCCGGCGTGCGGGCGCTCGGCCTCTACCTGCCCGAGGCCGGCATGGCCCAGGTGTCGATGAACATCGAGGACCACCGCGCCGCGCCGCCGGCGCTGGTCATCGGGGCGGTGCGGGCGGCGGCCGAGGCGGTGGGGGTCGAGAGCGGCGACGCCGAGCTGGTGGGCCTGGTGCCGCAGGCGGCCCTGGCCGGGCCGAGCCCCTCGGCGCTGCGGATCGCGGGCATGCGGCCCGGCCAGATCCTGGAGCTGCGCGTCCCGGGCCTGCGCCGCGGCTCCCGGCGGTAGGGCGCGTGGCCAAGCGCAAGAGGCGCAAGAGCGCCGGCCCGCCGCCGGTCCACAACCCCAAGCGGGCGGCGGTGGAGGCCTCCGGCGGGGCGCCCACGAGCGCGCCCAGGCGCAAGCCGGGCGAGCCGGCCCCGCCCTCGTTCAAGGGCGTCCTCCTGCGCGCCGGCATCGTCGCGGCGCTCTTCTACCCCTATCTCATCTACATCGTCGGGGAGAGCCCGGGCGGGTCGCTCCTGCTCACCGCCATCGCCTTCGGGCTGATGATCCCCCTCGGCATCCTCCTGGACCGCTTCCGGTACAAGCGCCAGATGCGCAAGTGGGAGGAGCGGCGGGCCGGGCCGCCGAGCCGGTGAGCGACGGAGGGCGCCGCCCCGCGGCGCCGCGGGGCACGCGCGACGTGCTCCCCCCAGAGGCCCGGCTGCGCGAGCGCGTCATCGGAACGGCCCGCGAGGCCTTCGCGCGCCACGGCTACGGCGAGATCGTGACGCCGACCTTCGAGGAGACCGAGGTCTTCGTGCGCGGGGTGGGCACGAGCACGGACGTCGTGCGCAAGGAGATGTACACCTTCGAAGACCGGGGGGCCGCTCGCTGACGCTGCGGCCGGAGGGCACGGCGCCGGTCGTGCGGGCGTTCGTCGAGCACGGCATGCACAAGCTGCCGCTGCCGGTGAAGCTCTGGTACCTCGCCCCGATGTTCCGCTACGAGGCGCCCCAGTCGGGCCGCTACCGCGAGCACTGGCAGTTCGGCGCCGAGGCGATCGGCAGCGGCGCGCCGCTGCTCGACGCCGAGGTGATCGCCCTGCTCGACGGCATCCTGCGCGCCCTGGGCGTGCCGGGGCTGGCGCTGCGGGTCGGGAGCATGGGCGACGCCGAGAGCCGCGGCCCCTACCGGGCGCTGCTGGTGCGGTACCTCGAGGACCACCGGGACGCCCTCGACGAGGACGCCCGGGCCCGGATGCGCGACAACCCCCTGCGCCTCTTCGACAGCAAGGACCCGGCCGTCGCCGAGGTGATGCGCGGCGCGCCGGTCCTGCTCGACCACCTCTCGCCGGCCGCCGCCGACCACCGCGCCCGCGTGCTCGAGGCGCTCGACCGCCTGGGCATCGCCCACGAGGAGGACCCGGCCCTGGTGCGGGGCTTCGACTACTACACGATGACCGTGTTCGAGTTCACCAGCGACCGCCTCGGCGCCCAGAGCGCCGTGGGCGGCGGCGGCCGCTACGACGGGCTGGTCGAGGCGCTCGGCGGCCCGCCCACCCCGGGGGTCGGCTTCGGCGCCGGCGTCGAGCGGATCGTCCTGGCGCTGCAGGGGGGCGCGGACGAGGCGCCCGCGGCTCGACTGCTACCTGGCCGTCCCCGACGACGGGCTGCGCCTGGAGGGGCTGGCGCTGCTGCAGCGCCTGCGCGCCGCGGGCCTGCGCTGCGACTCCGACCTGCGCGGGCGCAGCTTGAAGGGCATGATGCGGCACGCCGCGAGCCTCGGCGCGCGCCGGACGGTGATCCTGGGGCCGCGCGAGCACGAGTCGGGGGTCGCCACCGTGAGGGACATGCAGAGCGGGGAGCAGCGCGAGGTGCCCCTGGACGGGCTGGTCGAGGCGCTGCGCGCGTGATCGGCTCGCCGCGGTACCGCACCCACGCCTGCGCCGCGGCCGCCGATGCCGCCGGCGAGCGGGTCCGGGTGGCCGGCTGGGTCCACCGCCGCCGCGACCACGGCGGCGTGGTGTTCATCGACCTGCGCGACCGCTCGGGGATCCTGCAGCTCGTCTTCCACCCCGACGCGGGCGAGGCCCACGCGCGGGCGGGGTCGCTCAGCCCCGAGGACGTGGTGAGCGCGCAGGGCACGGTGGTGCGCCGCGCTCCGGAGACGGTCAACCCCGACCTGCCGACCGGCGAGGTCGAGCTGCGCGTCGAGGAGCTGGAGATCCTCGCCGAGGCCGACCCGCTGCCGTTCTCGGTGGAGGACGAGTCGCAGGAGGCCTCGGAGGAGCTGCGCCTGACCTACCGCTACCTCGACCTGCGCCGGCCCCGGCGCCTGCGGGCCCTGGAGCTGCGGGCCGCGGTGGCGGCGGCGATGCGCCGCGCGCTCGACGCCGAGGGCTTCCTCGAGGTGGAGACGCCGGTGCTCACCCGCTCGACCCCCGAGGGCGCGCGCGACTTCCTGGTGCCCAGCCGGCTGCAGCCCGGCTCGTGGTACGCGCTGCCCCAGAGCCCGCAGCTCTTCAAGCAGCTCCTGATGGTGGGCGGGCTGGAGGGCTACTACCAGATCGTCCGCTGCTTCCGCGACGAGGACCTGCGCGCCGACCGCCAGCCGGAGTTCACCCAGCTCGACGTCGAGGCCTCGTTCGTCGAGCCGCCGCAGCTGCAGGACCTGATCGAGCGCGTGCTGCGCGAGGCGTTCGCCGCCGGCGGCGTCGACCTGATGATCCCCTTCCCCCGCATGGCCCACGCCGAGGCGGTGCGCCGGTTCGGCACCGACCGCCCCGACGTGCGCTACGGGATGGAGATCCAGGACTGGGGCGAGCGCGCGGCGGGCTCGGGCTTCGGCGTCTTCGAGTCGGCCCTCGCCGCCGGGGGCGTCGTGCGCGCCATCGTCGTGCCGGGCGCGGGTGAGGGGGTGAGCCGCCGCGTCGGCGACGAGCTGCTGGAGGAGGCGCGCGAGCTCGGCGCCAAGGGGCTGGTGTGGGCCGTCGTCGAGCCCGACGGGTCGCTCCGCTCGCCGGTCGCCCGCTTCCTCGACGGGCTGGCGGCCGACACGGGGGCGGGGGCGGGCGACCTGATCCTGCTGGTCGCCGACGCCGAGCCGCTCGCCCAGCGCGTGCTGGGGGCGCTGCGGGCACGCCTGGCCGACCGCCACGGCCTGGTGCCCGCGGGCGCCTGGGCGCCGCTCTGGGTCGTCGACTTCCCGCTGGTGGAGTGGAACGAGGGCGAGGGCCGGTGGGACGCGGTCCACCACCCCTTCACCGCCCCCCGGCCCGAGGACCTCGACCGGATGGAGAGTGACCCCGGCGGCGTGCTCTCGCAGGCCTACGACGTGGTGCTCAACGGCCTGGAGATCGGCGGCGGCAGCATCCGCATCCACGACCGGGCGGTGCAGGAGCGCGTCTTCGCGCTGATCGGCCTCGACGCCGAGGAGGCCGAGGCCCGCTTCGGCTTCCTGCTGCGGGCCCTGCGCCTGGGCGCCCCACCCCACGGCGGCATCGCCTTCGGCCTCGACCGCATCGCCATGCTCATCGCCGGCGAGGCCTCGATCCGCGACGTGATCGCCTTCCCCAAGACGGCCACCGGGTCGGACCCCCTCACGGGCGCGCCTGCGCCGGTGAGCGAGGCCCAGCTGCGCGAGGCCGGGGTGCGCCCCCCGCCACCGCCCGCGGCGGGAGGCTAGGGCCTCCCGAAGAGCCGGCGGGCGTCGTGCCGGAGCTCGGCCGAGAGGGTGACGAGCGCCTCGCGGCCGGGGGCGCCGGCCGGCCAGGACACCTGGGCGAGCCGGGCCGCCTCCAGCTCGCCCAGGGCCTGCATCAGGGTCAGCAGGCCCGGCCGGCCCTCCTCGAGGCCCAGCTCCGACGCCGCGGTCGCGACCGACAGCGCCACCCGTCCGTCGTCGCTCGCGCCCTCGTCGAGCCACTGCATCACCAGGAGCATCTCGAGGCGCTGGGCGGTGTCGTCGGCCACGCCCGGCCGGAGCACTAGGGGCGCGGCCCCGGGTCGACCCGGAAGCTCTCGCGCACCTCGCGGTCCAGGTCCTCCTCGGCCTGGGCGGCGGCGCGCTTGCCGGCCTCGAGCGCCTCCTTGAGGTCGCGGGGGATCCGCTCGCGCTCGCGGGCGATGGTGTCGGCCCAGAGGCCGCGGTCGAGCGCCCCGATCGAGTGAAGCCAGGCCACGAAGCCCCCGATCGCCCCGATGGTGAGGAGCCGCTTCACTAGTAGGGGCTCGGGTGGCGGGCCGGCGGGACGTCGGACGGCGGGGGAAGCGGCGCCTGCGGCGGCGGCGGCGGCGCGGACACGTCCGGGATGTCGGGCTCGGCGGAGGCCGCCGGCGGGGGAGGCGCGGGCGGGGGCGGCCCGGGCGGCGGGGGCGGGGGCGGTGGGGGCGCGGCCGCGCGGTCGGCCGCCTCGGCGGCGCGGCGCGCGCGCAGGGTGGCCACGGCCTCGCGGGCGCCCGCGGCCAGGCCGGTGATCTTGCGCACGGGGGAGGTCACGGCCGTGGAGACGGTCTGCACGGTCTTCTCGGCGCCCTTCGTCGCGCCGACGGCCGTCTTCATGATCTCGTCCACGCGGGCGAGCTCCAGGTTGACGCCGTTGACCGTCGTCTGGGCCTTGCTGAGGATCGGGACGACCTCGTCGGTGACGCGCGTCAGCGAGACGCCGAGGCGCTGGAAGACCCCCGCCATGCGCAGGAACAGGTACGAGAGCCCGAGACCGGTCACGATCAGGAAGATCGAGAGCGCGAGCTTGAGGATGTCGGACCAGTCCACTGCTACACCGCCTCATCGAGTGGTTGGGGGCGCTCCGCAGCCGCGATGGTACCGGCGGCCACGAGCAGTCCGTCGCGATAGAGCGCCGCGGTCTGGCCGGGCGCAGCCCCGTCGGCCGGGTTGACGAGGTCCACGCCGATCCCGGCCGCGGTCGTCGTCGCCCGCCCGCGCAGCGGCCGGCCGCGGTAGCGCACGCGCACCTCGAGCGGCCGCTCGCCGAGGTCGCCGATCGCCCGGGCGGGCTCCAGCCGGATGCGATGGGTCGCGAGCGCCTCGCGCGGGCCCACCACCACGGCGTTGCGCTCGGAGTCGGTCGCCAGCACGTAGAGCGGCTCGGGCGCGGCGACCCCGATGCCGCGGCGCTGGCCCACGGTGTAGCGCCAGTGCCCGCCGTGGGTGCCCAGGACGCGGCCAGCCGCGTCCTCGATCGGCCCGGGGCGCGGCGCCATGCCGGCCACGCGCTCCAGGAACGGGGCGTAGCCGCCCTCGCCCACGAAGCAGACCTCCTGGCTCTCGACGGCGTCGGCGGCCGGGAGGCCGGCCCCGCGCCCCATCTCGCGCACGCGGTCCTTGGTCAGGCCGCCGAGCGGGAAGACGACGCGCTCGCGCAGGTCGGCCTCGAGCATTGCGAGCATGTAGCTCTGGTCCTTGCCGGCGTCGGCCGCCCGCGCCACGAGCGGGCGCCCGGCCCCGTCGCGCGCGATGCGGGCGTAGTGGCCGGTGGCCAGCGTCCGGGCGCCGAGCAGGGCCGCCGCCCGCGCGAGCACGCGGAAGCGCACGCTGCCGTTGCAGGTGACGCACGGGTTGGGCGTGCGTCCGGCGCGGTAGCCGGCGACGAAGTCCTCGACCACACCGGCCCGGAAGGTCTCGGCCACGTCGAGGGTGAGGTGGGGGATGCCGAGCGCGGCGGCGCTCGCCCGGGCCAGGCGGACGGTCTCGGGGGAGCAGCACGAGCGCTCGGCGGCCGCCGCGCCGGGGTCGTGCCAGAGGCGCATGGTCACGCCCACGACGTCGAGCCCGGCGTCGCGCAGCAGCATGGCGGCGACGGCGCTGTCGACGCCGCCGCTCATCGCGACCGCGACCCGCTCCGGCCGCTGGGGGATGCCGGGTGCGCCGAGGCGCTCCGAGTGCCACGCCTCGAGCGCCCGCGCCACGGCGTCCTCGACGACCTCGGCGCCGTGGCGGCGGGCCGGCCCGAGCCCGCCCAGGTCGGCGTCGAGCAGGCCGGCCGACAGCCGCATGGCGTCGTCCAGGCGCGCCCCGTCCAGGCGGGCGCACGCGGCGCTCGCGGCGGCGGTCGCGGCCCCGCAGCCGAACGCCTGGAACCGGGCCGCCCGGACGCGCCCGCCGCTGATCCTGAGGGCGATCCGCACCAGGTCGCCGCAGCCGGCGCTCCCGGACTCGCCCACCGCGTCGGCCTCGGGCAGGCGGCCGGCGCCCGTCGGGGTCGCCAGATGGCGCAGGGCCTCGGGCGGGTAGGGCGGCACCGCGGCAGGCTACCACGGGCCCCTTCGCGCCCAAGCGCCGGCATATCGCCCCGCCGTGCCGCTCCGGCTCGTGACGTGAACCTGCCTCAGCAGGTGGGAGGCGGGCGCCGGGCGGAGGACCGCCGCGACGACGCCGCATCCCGCGTCATGTGCGTTGGCTCACGGAGTGAGGCCGGTGGCGCGCACGGCAGGGCGAGCGCGAGTCTACACGGCCCCGCGGCGCCCCGCGCCGAGCCAATGACCGTCACGCGTCTTGTCGCGGTTCTGGGTCATGGTGTAAGCAGAACGCGACTCGCGTACGAGGAAGGAGAGCCCGCAGTGGCCAGCGAGGAGCTCAGGAACCGGACCTTCAACGAGGTCACCCAGGGTTTCGTCGAGGGCGGGCATTCGCCCCACTACACCGAGCTCGCGCCGGTGCTCGGCGTGACCCCGGACGAGGCCCGCGAAGCCCAGCACGAGGCGGCGGATCACTCGCTCGCCTGCTGGTTCGCCCCCGAGACGGACTACATCTCGTCGTGGGCGCCGTTCTCCAACATCCCCAACCACCACCGGATCTCTGTCGGCGGCCAGCAGAAATGGTTTGGCCAGTGCGGGGTCGAGGTGCTGGCCGCACCCCGGATGTTCCCGGGCGAGGAGGTGACGATTGAGAGCCGCTGTCCCACCACCGGGACGGCCATCACCGTCCGGATCAAGGACGGCGAGATCCTCGAGCTTGCTCCCCCGACGGCGGCGGTCCTCATCAACCACCCGTTCGACCGGATCACGACCCCGTTCACGCAGGGTGAGGTCTCCCTGGCCTACGCTTGCAACGAGATGAACATCTTCCGATCGGAGGAGGACGCCCGGGACTGGAGTCGCTTTGACCCCGCCCTGGGGCAGGTCGTGCCCGTCGCGGCCATCGTGGCCATGTCGGCCCACCCGTTGTTCGCCGATCGGCGGCGGACCGACTACTACCCCCGGCAGGAGGCGCTGTTCAAGGACCTCATGGCATCCATGCAGGGGTAGCCGGGAGCGCGGCGGCCACCAAGGGACCTTGAATGATGGAGGACTGGAAAGGGCTCGCCGGCGGCCTTCGTCGAGGCCTGGCGACTCAGGTCCCCCCGATCGCGATCACCTTCCATGACGTCGTTCCGGACGTCGAGCGCTTCGACGCGCCCATGGCGCCGCCGGCGCCCGACGGGCGCACTGGGCGCGTCTCGGCCGGGTGCGTGTTTTGGATGAGGGCGACAAGTCGTACCTTCACGACCGTCGCCGAGGATCACGGCAACTGCAGCGTCGGCTCGCTCACGCACGGGATGACGACCATGGAGGAGGTCGCCGGGAACTCCGACGTCGCCGCGCTCCTCGAGTCCGGCTGGGTCACCGAGGACGCGGTGGCGCGGATCCCCGTCGTGCGCGCCAGGCCCGCCGCTGTGACGTACGGCCCCCTGGCGGAACTCCCCACGACCCGGATGTGGTGCTCCTCCGGTTGACGGCGCGCCAGCTCATGGTGTTGTCGGACGCCCTCCCCGGGCTGCGGGTTGAAGGGAAGCCGCAGTGCCACATCGTGGCCATCGCGAAGGAGAGCGGCGAGGTCGCGGCGAGCATCGGATGCCAGCTCTCCCGGGTCCGGACCGGGATGGCGAGCGGCGAGACGACATGCGCCCTGCCCGCCCGCCGGCTGGCCGACGTCGTGGCCCGTCTCCTGCGGACGTCGGCGGTCGACAAGATGGTCGCGGCCTACGCGGCCGACGACGCGCGACGGTTCACCGACTGAGCGCGGGATCCCCGTCGCGCGGAGGCTCCCGCCGGCCCGGACGGAGGGCCGAAAGGGGGCCGTTGGTACACTCGGCGGCCGGATGACGACGCGCGAGATACGCGAGGCCTTCCTCGCCTACTTCGAGCGCCAGGACCACCTGCGGATTCCCTCGGCGCCGCTCGTCCCGTACGAGGACGACCCGTCCGTGCTGCTCACGATCGCCGGCATGCAGCCCCTCAAGTCGTACTTCCTGGGCGCCGGGGAGCCGCCGTCGCGGCGCATGACGAGCTGCCAGAAGTGCTTCCGCACGAACGACATCGACCAGGTCGGCCACACCGCCCGCCACCTCACCTTCTTCGAGATGCTCGGGAACTTCTCGATCGGCGACTACTTCAAGGCCGACGCCATCCGCTTCGGCTGGGAGCTGTCGACCGAGGTCTACGGCCTCGACCCGGAGAAGATCTGGATCACGGTCTTCGAGGGGACCGACGGCGTGCCCGCCGACGAGGAGGCCGTGGAGCTCTGGGTCGAGATCGGGGTCCCTCGCGAGCGCATCCAGGCGCTCGGCGACCCGGACAACTTCTGGCGCGCCGGGCCCACCGGGCCCTGCGGGCCCAACACCGAGCTCTACCTCGACCGCGGGCCGGCCTTCGGGCCCGAGGGCGGCCCGGCCACGGGCGGCGACCGCTACCTCGAATACTGGAACCTGGTGTTCATGCAGTACGACTGCGCCGCCGACGGCACGCTGTCGCCCCTTCCGTCCAAGAACATCGACACCGGCGCGGGCCTGGAGCGGATCGCCGCGATCCTCCAGGACGTGCCGTCGGTGTTCGACACGGACGCCTTCCGGCCACTGATCTCGTGGGCCGAGGGGGCCTCGGGGCGCCGCTACGGCGACGACCCGCGCGCCGACCGCGCCCTGCGCGTGCTGGCCGACCACGGCCGGGCCATGAGCTTCCTGGCCGCCGACGGCGTGCGGCCCTCCAACGAGGGGCGCGGCTACATCCTGCGGCGGATCGTCCGGCGCGCCGTGAGCGAGGCCACCCAGATCGGCCTGGAGCCGGGCGCGGTGGTGCGGCTGGCCGACCCGGTCGTGGAGGGCTGGGGCGACGCCTATCCCGAGCTGCGGGAGAGGGCCGGCGAGGTGCGCGACGTCATCGGCGCCGAGGCCGAGCAGTTCGCGCGCACCCTCACCCAGGGGCGCCGGCTGCTGGCCGAGGTCATCCAGCGCTCGCGCCCGGGCGGCCGCGTGAGCGGCGACGACGCCTTCCGCCTGCACGACACCTACGGCTACCCCCTCGACCTGACGCTGGAGGCCGCCCAGGACGCCGGGCTGGAGGTCAACGCCGAGGGCTTCGAGCGCCTGATGGAGGGCCAGCGCGAGCGGTCGCGGGCCGGGGCCGGCGGCGCGGCGGCCGGGGGCGACCTGGCCGAGCGGGCGGCGGCGCTCGCGCGCGAGGCGGCCCCGGCCGACTTCGCCGGGTGGGACGAGACCATGCTCGACACCCGCGTCACCGCGATGGAGGAGGCCGGCGACGGGATGGCGCTCGTCAAGCTCGAGCGCTCGCCCTTCTACCCCGAGGGCGGCGGCCAGGTCTCCGACCGGGGCGAGATCGCCGGCGCCGACGGGCGCGGGACGGTGGAGGACGTCCTGCGGCTCGGCGACGACCAGGTGCTGCTGGTGCGGGTCGGCGAGGGCCACCTGCCCGTGGGCGAGGAGGTGACGGCACGGGTCAACGCCGGCCTGCGCCGCCAGACCCAGGCCAACCACACGGCCACCCACGTGCTCAACTGGGCCCTGCGCGAGACCCTCGGCGACGGGGTGCGGCAGGCCGGCTCGTACGTCGGGCCCGACAAGCTGCGCTTCGACTTCACCCACCGCGGCCGCGTGCCGGAGGAGACCCTCGGGGCGATCGAGGCCATGGTCAACGCCCGGGTCGAGGAGGACCAGCCGGTCACCTGGGAGATCGTCGATCGCGAGGCCGCCGCCGCGGCCGGGGCCATCGGCCTGTTCGAGGAGAAGTACGGCGAGCGGGTGCGGGTCGTGTCAACCGGCGACTTCTCGAAGGAGCTCTGCGGCGGCACCCACGTGGCGCGCACGGGCGAGATCGGCCCGTTCACGATCACGTCGGAGGCCTCGACGGGGGCGGGCGCGCGGCGCATCGAGGCGCTCACCGGCCCGGCGGCGGTCGCCTGGCTGCGCGAGCGCGAGCGGCGGCTGCTGGAGGAGATCGCCGGCCGCGACGAGCGCATCCGGGCCCTCGAGGCCGAGCTGCGCCGCGCCAAGTCCGGCCGCGCCGACATCGGCGCCATCGCCTCCCGGGCGGAGGGGTCGAACGGGGTCTCGGCGGTCGCCGCGGAGGTCGAGGCGCTCGACATGGACGAGCTGCTGGCCATCTCCGACCGGGTGAAGCAGGCCCTCGGCGAGGGCGCGGCGGTGGTGCTGGGCGCCGCGGCCGAGGGCAAGGCCCTCCTGGTGGCCAACCTCGGCCCCGCGGCGGTGTCGTCGGGGCTCTCGGCCGGGTCGCTGATCCGCGACGTCGCGCCGATCGTGGGCGGCGGCGGCGGTGGCAAGGACGCCATGGCCCGCGCCGGCGGCAAGGACCCGTCGCGCCTGGGCGAGGCGCTCGCGCGCGCGCGCGAGCTCATGCTGGCGGCCGGGGGAGAGTGAAGGTTCTCGCGCTCGACCACGGCGCGGCGCGCACGGGGGTCGCGGTGAGCGATCCCACCGGCACCCTGGCCCGGCCCCTGCCGGCCATCGCCCGGGTCAACTCTCCCGAGGGCCGCCGGAGCCTGGACGCCGTGATCGCCGCCGAGGCGCCGGAGCGCATCGTGGTGGGCGAGCCGCGCACGCTGGCCGGCGAGCGGGGCGCCCAGGCCCGCCGCGCCGCCGGGTTCGCCGCCCGGCTGCGGGGCCGGGTCAACGTGCCGGTCGAGCTCTGGGACGAGCGCCTCACCACGGTGGAGGCCGGGCGGCGCGCGCGCGAGGCGGGCTCGCGCGCCGACCTCGACAGCCTCGCGGCCTGCGTCCTGCTCGAGGCCTACCTGGCGGCGGCGCCGTGAGCACCCGCTCCCGAAGGCCTCCGGCCCGCCAGGGCGGCCGAGCTCCCGGCCCGCGGGGCTCGGGCGGCGGCCGCACGCTGCTGTGGCTCGGCCTGATCGTGGTCATGGTGGTCGCGGTGGGGTGGGCCCTGGCCCGGGGCTCGTTCGGCGGGGACGACGCGCCCCCGGCGGCCGAGCAGGCCGCGCCGACGACCTCCCTGCTCATCCGCGAGGGCCTGCGCCGCGAGGACGTCGCCGCCCTGCTCGACGCCGAGACGAACATCTCGGGCGAGCGCTACCTGGCCCTCACGGCGCCGGGGGCGCGGGGCCGGGCGCTGGCGGGGACCGACCGGCCGACGTCGCTCGAGGGGTTCCTGTTCCCCGCCACCTACGAGCTGGCCGAGGGCGCGACCGCCCGCGAGCTGGTCGACCAGCAGGTCGCGGCCTACGAGGCCAACACGGCCGACGTCAACTACCGCTACGCGCGCTCGCGCAACCTCACCCGGTTCGACGTCCTGATCATCGCGTCGATGATCGAGCGCGAGGTCGCGGTCGCCCGCGAGCGCCCGCTCGTGGCGAGCGTGATCTACAACCGCCTGCGGGCGGGGATGCGCCTCGACATCGACGCCACCGTGCATTACGCGGTGGGCGACTGGGAGAAGGAGCTGACCGGGTCCGACCTGGCCGTCGGCTCCCCGTACAACACGCGCCGGTTCGGCGGACTGCCGCCGGGGCCGATCGCCAGCCCGGGCAAGGACAGCATCCGCGCCGCCGCACGGCCCGCGGAGACCGCCTACCTCTACTACGTCGCTCGCAACGACGGCTCCGGGCGCCACTACTTCTCCACCACGCCCGAGCAGTTCGAGGCCGACGTGCAGCGCTCGCGCGCCAACGCCGCCGGGTGATCGACGGCACGACGCGGGTGGCCGGCATCATCGGCTGGCCGGTGGAGCACTCGCTCTCGCCCGCCATGCACAACGCGGCCTTCGACGCGCTGGGGCTCAACTGGACCTACGTGGCCTTTCCGGTCCACCCCGACGACGCCGGCGCCGCGATCGCGGGCCTGGCGGCGGCCGGCTGCGCGGGCCTGAACGCGACCATCCCGCACAAGGGAGCGGCCCTGCGCGCCGCGTCGGCGGTCTCCGACGCGGCCGCGGCGATCGGCGCCGCCAACACGCTGGTCCCCGACGGGGCGGGGGGCTTCCGCGCCGACAACACCGACGCCGCGGGCTTCCTGGCGGCGCTCGACGAGCAGGCACCGCTCGACCTGGCGGGCGCGGACGTCCTGGTGATCGGCGCCGGGGGCGCGGCGCGGGCCGTCGTCTTCGCGCTGCGCTCCCGCGGCGCGCGGGTGCGCGTGGCCAACCGCACGGCGGCGCTGGCCGCCGATCTGGGCGAGCCGGTGCCCTTCGTCCCGCAGGCGCTCGAGATCGTCGCCGGCCAGGCCGCGCTGGTGGTCAACGCGACCAGCCTCGGGCTGCACGGGGACACGGTGCCGGCAGAGTTGCCGCTCGCATCGCTCGGGCCCGGCCAGGTGGCCGCCGACGTGGTCTACCGGCCGGCCGGCACGGCCTGGCTGGGCGCCGCCGCCGCTCGGGGCGCGCGCACGGTCGACGGCCTCGGCATGCTCCTGCACCAGGGCGCCGCGTCCTTCTCCCAGTGGACCGGCCGCGAGGCGCCCCTCGACGCCATGCGTGCCGCCCTGCCGGGCGGGTAGTCTCACCCCAGGCCACAGCGACAGGGAGGACGCCATGGCGGTCTGCGCCCACACGAGCTGCACCTGCGAGACGGCGGCGGGGAGCGAGTACTGCTCGGACTGGTGCTCGGGCCACGCGGCCGACGCCGAGTGCCACTGCCATCACGCCGGCTGCGAGGCGCCGCACACGCACTGAACGCGACCGGGGAGGCGGAGGTGGACGCCGGCGATCGGCGCCGAGAGCGCGAGGAGACCCAGGAGCAGCGCATCGAGCGCGAGCGCCGGGAGGCGGACGACGAGCAGCGCGACTCGGCGGACGGGCCCGGCTACACCGCGCGCCCGACCGACGCCGAGCCCGAGGAGGACGCGCCCGGCGGGCGTTGACGGTCCCCCGGGCCGTCCTGGTACGTTCGCCCCGGATCTGGTGAATCGCTGACCGGCCGCCGCGTGCGCGGCCCCGTGCGGGGTGGGCATGGCGAGTTTCCTCTATCGGGTCGGCCGCTGGATCGCCAAGCACCGTCTGCCGGTCATCCTGGTCTGGGTCGTGGGCGTGGTCGCCCTCTCGCTGGTCATCTCGCGGGTCGGCGCGGAGACCAGCAATGACCTGAGCCTGCCGGGGACGGACAGCCAGAGCGCGACCGACGTCCTGGCCGACCAGTTCCCGCCCCAGCAGAACGGCACCAACCCGATGGTCTTCCACGTGACCTCGGGGAAGCTGAGCGACAGCGACAACACCAAGGCCGTCAACCAGGCCGCCAAGGACCTGCGGGCGCTGCCCTACGTCGTCAGCGCGCCGAGCCCCTTCGACGACGACACGGGCGGCGCGTACCTGTCGAAGGACGAGCGGACCGCCTTCATCCCCGTGCTCCTGTCGATCGGGAGCGCCGATCTCGACGAGGAGGAGTCCCAGCAGGTCCTCGACGCGGCCGAGAAGCCGGCCGTGCCGCTCGGCATCGAGGTCGCGGCCGGCGGCTCGGTGGGCTCGGAGCTGTCGACCCCGGAGACCGAGAGCAGCGAGCTGGTCGGGATCATCGTCGCGATGATCATCCTGAGCCTGACGTTCGGGAGCATCGTCGCGATGGGCATGCCGATCATCTCGGCGGTCGTCGGCCTCGTGGTCGGGCTCTCGGCCATCGGCTTGCTGGGGCACCTGTTCGGGGTCCCCGACATCGCGCCGACCCTCGCCACGATGATCGGCCTCGGCGTGGGCATCGACTACGCCCTCTTCCTGGTGAGCCGCCACCGCACCCTGCTCGCCGAGGGCACCGAGATACGCGAGTCGATCGCCCTCGCTCTCGCCACCTCGGGCAGCGCGATCGTCTTCGCCGGCGGCACGGTGGTGATCGCCCTCGTCTGCCTGGCGGTTGCCGGGATCCCGCTGGTGACCTCGCTGGGCATCGCCTCCGCAGTCGCGGTCCTGACGGCCGTGCTCGCCGCGATCACGCTCCTGCCGGCGGTCCTCTCGCTGGTGGGGGAGCACATCCACTCGGTGCGGCTGCCGGCCTTCCTGCGCCCCCGCCCGAAGGACCCCGACAAGGGCGTCTGGGCGCGCTGGGGGCGGACGGTCACCCGGCACCCGATCGCGGCCATCGCCGGCGCGCTGATCCTGCTCGGCGTCCTGATCATCCCCCTCTTCTCGCTGGAGTTCGGCCAGGAGGACGTGGGCGCGGCGCCCACCGACACCCAGGAGCGCCGGTCGTTCGACCTGATGGCCGACGGCTTCGGGGAGGGCTACAACGGGCCCCTCCTGATCGCGGTCAACCTCGACACGCCGGCCACGGCCGACCCCGCGGTGACGCAGCAGCAGCAGCAGGCCGAGGCGCTGCAGAGCGAGCTCGAGGCCGAGCAGGCGGAGGGCGAGCAGCAGCAGGCGGAGCTGGAGGCGGAGGCGGCCGAGCTCCAGGCCCAGCAGGCCGAGCTCGAGGCGGAGCAGGCGAGCCTGGAGTCGCAGGCGGCGGAGCTGGGACGGGAGGCCGAGGCCCTGCGGGCCGAGCAGCGCCGGGTGGAGGCCGAGCGCGCGCGGATCGAGGTCGAGATCGCCGCGATCGCCGGGCGCCGCGGGGGCCTGCTCGAGCGCGCCGAGGCGCTCCTGGCGCGCTACCGCGCCGCGCAGTCCGAGCGGGCCGCCCTCGAGGCGCAGCTGAGCCGCGTGCTCACGGCCATCGAGACCCGAGGCCCCGGGGCGGACACGGCGGCCCTGGAGGCCGAGGCGGCGCGCCTGCGCGCCGCGATCTCCGCGAAGCGGGCCCAGGAGACCCAGCTGCGCGAGCAGGCCGCGGACCTGCGCCGCCAGGCGCGCCAGGACGGCGTGCGTCCCCCGGAGAACCTCCGCGAGCAGGTCCGGCAGCTCGCCGCCGACGCCGCGGCCCTCGCGTCGAACGCGGCGAGCCTCGAGCGCCAGAAGCTCTCCCTGGAGGCCCAGGGCGCCGAGCTGGCCCGCCAGGCCGCGGGCCTCGAGGCCCAGGCGGCCGACCTCCAGGCGCAGAAGGCCGACCTCGAGGCGCTCCAGGCCGAGGCCGCCCAGCAGCAGAAGGAGGCCGAGTCGCTGAAGAACCAGCTCACGGCCGAGCTCACCAAGGCCGGGGGCGACGCGCGCGGCACGGATCCGCGGCTGGTCAAGCTGCAGGACGCCCTCGCCACGCCCGACGACGTCGTCCTCGTCTCGCCTCCCCAGATCAACAAGAGCGGCAGCGCCGCGGTCTACAGCGTCATCCCGGGGACCGCCCCGGCCGACCCCGAGACCGCCGACCTCGTGCGCGAGATGCGCTCGGACGTGATCCCGCAGGCGACCTCCGGGGAGGACATCCAGGCCTACGTGGGCGGGTCAACGGCGAGCAACGTCGACCTCGCCTCCGAGATCTCCTCGCGCCTGCTGCTGGTGATCGGCGTCGTCCTGGCGCTCAGCTTCCTCGTGCTGATGGTGGCCTTCCGCTCGCTGCTGGTCCCGTTGCAGGCGGCCGTGACCAACGTGCTCTGCGTGGGCGCGGCCTTCGGCGTGCTGACGGCGGCGTTCCAGTGGGGCTGGGGCATCGACGTCCTCGGCGTCGAGACCGACAGCGACACGGTCCCGATCGCGAGCTTCGTCCCGCTGATGATGTTCGCGGTGCTCTTCGGCCTGTCGATGGACTACCAGGTGTTCCTGCTGTCGGCCATCGCGATGCGGCGCCAGGTGGGCGAGGACGACCGGGAGGCCGTGGCCTGGGGCATGACCCGCTCGGGGCCGGTCATCACCGCGGCCGCGCTGATCATGATCGGCGTCTTCGGGAGCTTCATCCTCAACGGCGACCCGACCGTGAAGCAGTTCGGGGTCGGCCTGGCCGTGGCCGTCGCGCTGGCGGCCTCGATGGTGCTGGTGCTGGCGCCGGCCGTCCTCACCCTCATGGGCCGGTGGAGCTGGTGGTTGCCCTCGTGGCTGTCGCGCGCCATCCCCGAGATCGACATCGAGGGCGAGGGCCTGCTGGCCAAGCGGGCCGCCGAGGGCAGCCTCCCCCCGGTCAACCCGCTGCCGAAGGGCCAGTCGCCGTCCTGAGGCTCCCGGGCGGGCGCGGGCGCGCCGGGCTGGTCCTCGCGGGGCCGCTGATCGGCATCTTCGCGGTGGCGGTCGACGCGAGCGCCGTCAACCTGGCGCTCTCGGGCATCCAGGCCGACCTCGACGCGAGCACGGCCGCCCTGCAGTGGGTGATCGGGGCGTACATGGCGGCCATCGCCGCGTCGGTGGTGGCCGTCAGCCGCCTGGGCGACATCCTGGGGCGGCGGCGGATCTTCGCCTGGGGGCTGGTCGTCTTCGGGCTCGCCTCGCTCGCCTGCGGGCTCGCCCCGGACGAGGTCACACTGATCGTGAGCCGCATCGTCCAGGGAATCGGCGGGGGCGCCGTCTACTCGCTGTCGCTCGCCGTCATCACCTCGGCGCGGCCCCAGTCCGAGATCGGCCGCGGTGTCGCCGCCTGGTCGATCTCGGCGGGGCTCGCGATGTCGGTCGCCCCGCTGGTGGGGGGCGCGCTGGTGTCGGCGTTCGACTGGCGGGCCGTGTTCCTGGTGAACGTCCCGATCGTCGTCGCGGCCCTCCTCCTCACGAACGCGCTGCTGCCGGAGTCGCGCGACGAGGCGGCGGACCGCGTGGACGCGCCGGGGGCGCTCACGCTCACCGCCGCGCTGGCGATGCTGATGGTCGGGGTCATCCAGGCCGCGGCCTGGGGGTGGACATCGCCGGCCGTCATCGGGCTGCTGGCCGGCGGGGCGGCCGTGATGGGCCTCTTCGTCGCCCTCGAGCTGCGCGTGCGCGATCCGTTGATCGACCTGCGGCTCTTCTTCGGCAGCCACCGGTTCGTGGCCGCCAACGCGCTCGCCGTGCCGGCCTACGGGGCCATCTACGTGGCCCTCTTCCTCGCGCCCCTCTACCTCCAGAACGTCCAGGACCGCTCGGCCCTGGAGGCGGGCCTGCGGCTGCTGCCCTTCCCGGTGATGTTCTTCCTTCTCTCGCGGCCGGCCGGACGGATGGTCGGCCGCACCGGCACCCTGGCGCCCATGGTGCTCGGCTCGGCACTCATGGTCGCTGCGCTGATCCTGCTGTCGTTCGCGACCGCGGGCACCGGCGAGGCCCTGCTGGCGGTGGCGTTCGGCCTGCTCGGCGCCGGCCAGGCCTTCTCGCTCGTGGGGATCAGCGCCGCGGCGCTCGGGGCGGTGCCTCCGGGCAAGGCCGGGGCGGCCTCGGGGATCCGCTCGACCTTCTCGTACGCCGGCAGCGCCCTGTGGATCGCGGTCGCGGGCGCGGTCCTCACCGCCCTGGAGCGGTCGAGCCTCGCCGACGCCACCGACGACCTCGGGCGCCGTCTGACCGACCAGGAGCTCGCGGACGCCGACGGCATCCTGTCGGGCTCGGCCGCCGCCGCGGAGGCCGTCGCCGACCTTCCGCCCCTCGACGCCGCCGACGTCACCGAGGCCGCCGCCGATGCCTTCGTGCTCGGGATGTCCTGGGCGCTCCGCCTCTGCGCGATTGCGCTGGCGGCGGCGACTGTCGCCGCCGTCATCCTCTACCGCCGCGCCGCGGCGCCCGAGGCGCCGCCCGCCGCGCCGCGGGAGCATTCACCGCTGCACCCGCATCCCCCGGCATGGGCTACCCTCAGGGGGCGACCGGCGGTGACCGAGGAGAGCGCGTGAGCCAGACGCCCGAGGAGTACGGATACCAGCGAGAGACGTGGGACCGCGCGACGGCCGAGGCCGCCAAGTCGCAGGCGCGCGAGATCTTCGCCAAGGTCATGTTCCTCGTGGCGGTCACCGCGGGCTTCGCGGCCGCGGGCGCGTGGATCGGCCGCGACCTGTCCACCGGCTGGGCCTTCGCCGCGTGGGGCGGCGCCCTGGTGCTCACGCTCGCCATGAGCTTCAGCAAGCGGCGCGAGGAGGTCGGGGCGCTCCAGCTCACGATGCTCTTCGGGCTCGGGTTGCTGCTCGGCCTGGCCATCGGACCGACGATCGACGCCATCGCCGACCAGGACGGGGGCGGCACGACCATCGCCCAGGCCGCGGGGCTCACCGCCCTCTTCATGGGCGCGATGGGCACGGTCGGCTACATCACCAAGCGCGACCTGACCTGGCTGGGCGGATCTCCTTCTTCGCGCTGCTGGGGCTGATCGTCTTCGGGATCGTCGCCATCTTCGTGAACATCCCGGCCGAGGCCATGATCTGGTCGATCGGAGGCCTGGTGATCTTCGCCGGCCTGACGGTCTTCGACTTCTGGCGGCTGCGCCGGGCGGGCAACGCCGACGTCGCCCTGATCGCCCTGTCGATCTTCCTCGACGCGTTCAACATCTTCCTCTTCTTCCTCCAGATCCTGGGCGGTGGCGGGAGGAGCTGACGGGCTGCGCATCCGCCTCGTCGGCGAGCTCGCGATCGAGCTCGACGGGCGGCGGCTCGCTCCCCCGCAAGCCGGCGGGCCCGCTCGCTGCTGGCGTGGCTCGCCTACCACCCCGGCCTGCACCCGCGTGCGCGCGTCGCATCGGCGTTCTGGCCCGACGTGCTCGAGAGCAGCGCCCGGGCCAGCCTGAGGACCACGCTCACGACGCTGCGCCGCGGCCTCGGCGACGAGGCAGCCCGGCGCATCGTCGCCGGCCGCGACCGGGTGGGCCTCGAGGACGGCCCGGACGTCTGGGTCGACGTGCGGGAGGCGGGCCGCCTCGCCGCCGATGGGCGTCTCGACGCGGCCTTGGCCCTGTGCGACGGCGACCTGCTGACGGACCTCGACGACGACTGGGTGCTCGAGGCCCGGGCGGCTCACCGCGACCGGGTGGGCGACCTCCTGCGGGCCCTCGCAGATCTCGCGGAGGGCGCCGGCGACGCCGACGCGGCCGTCGCGGCGACCCGCCGCCGGCTCGACCTCGCCCCGGTCTCGGAGGAGGCCGCCCGATCGCTCATGCGGCGGCTGGCGCGGGCCGGGGACGGGGCGGCCGCCGTTGCGGCCTACGAGGCCTTTCGAGCCGCCCTGCGGCGCGAGCTGGGCATGGCCCCGTCGGCCGAGACGCGGGCGCTGGCCGATGAGCTGCGCGCGCGGGCGGTCGCCCCCGTCGCCCGCGACATCCCGCTGCCGAGCGCGCTCGACCGCGGGGCCGAGGGCCCGCTGGTGGGCCGCGACGGGGAGCTCGCCGTCCTGCGCGCGGCCTGGGACCGCGCCCGCGCGGGCGCCGCGGGCGCCGTCGTCGTGGCCGGCGAGGCGGGCAGCGGCAAGACCCGGCTGCTGGCCGAGCTGGCCCGAGAGGCGCACGACGCCGGGGCGACCGTGCTCGCCGGCCGCTGCGCCGACGACGCCGTCGTCCCGTTCGCGCCCTTCACGGAGGCGCTGCGGCCCTACGTCGCGGCGGACGGTGGGGCCCTGCCCGAGTGGGTCACCGACGAGCTCGCGCGCCTGCTCCCGGAGCTCGGCGCCGGGGCGGTCCCGGCGGAGACCGGCGCCGAAGGCGCCCGCCACCGGCTCTTCGAGGCCGTCGCCGCCGCGGTGGGGCACGCCGCCCGCCAGCGTCCGGTGCTGCTCGTCGTCGAGGACCTCCATTGGGCCGACCGCCCGACGCGGCAGATGCTGGAGCACGTGGCGCGCGCCGTCGGGTGGGCGCCGCTGCTGATCGCCGGCTCGCTGCGCGAGGACGTGAGCGCCTCCGGCGACCTGCCCTGGGAGGTCCTCGTCCTGCGCGGGCTCTCCGGGGACCAGACCGGCGCGCTGGCCTCCGCGTGGCTCGGCAGCGCTCCGCCGCCGGCCCTCGCGTCGGCCGTGCACCGGCGCACGGGCGGCAACCCGCTGTTCGTCGAGGAGCTCGCGCGCCACCTGGCCGAGACGTGCGCCGGCGAGCCGGTGGAGTCGCTGGTCGCGGCGGCGGAGCGGGAGGTGCCGCAGGGCGTGCGGACGGTCATCGAGCGCCGCCTGGCGCGGCTCGACGAGGGGGTCGGCCAGGCCGTCAGGGTGGCCGCGGTGGCGGGCGACGGCTTCGCGCTGGGCGACGTCGCCGCGGCGGCCGAGGTGGGCGACGACGCTGATGGCGGAGCGCCTCGACGCCGCCGCCGCCGCCGGGCTGATCGCGGAGTCGGCCGAGCCGGGGCGGTATCGGTTCGCCCACGCGCTCGTGCGCGAGGCGGTGATCGCGGGGACGGGGGCCACGCGCCGCGCGCTGCTGCACCGGCGGATGGGCGAGGTGATCGGGGCGCTGCCCGCCGCGTCGCGGGAGCGCCGGTCGGGGGAGCTGGCGCGCCACCTGCTCGACGCCCGGCCCCTGGTCGACGCGGCGACGGCGGCGCGCGGCGCGATCGACGCGGCGCGGCAGGCGATGCGCGGGCTGGCCTACGAGGACGCCGCCGACCTGCTGGAGCGGGCCCTCGGCGGCGATCTCGACCCGCGGGACCCGGTCCGCGCGGAGCTGCGGCTGGCCCTCGGCGACGCCCGCCTGCGCGCGGGTGACGGCGCGGGGGCCGACGCGAGCTTTCGCGAGGCCGCCGCCGTCGCCCGCGACCTCCGCGACGGCGACCTGCTGGCACGGGCGGCCCTCGGGCGCGCCGGGCTCGCCGTCAACGTCGCCCCGGCGCGGGAGGGCGTCCGGGCGGCGCTCGAGGAGGCCCTCGAGGCCGCGCCCGACGCCCCGGCGCTGCGCCCCCGCCTGCTGGCGCGGCTGGCGATCGAGGTCTACTACGAGCCGCCGCCGGCGCTGCGGGAGGGCCTCAGCGCCGAGGCCCTCGAGGCCGGCCGGCGCGCCGGAGGGGCCGCCCTGCTCGAGGCGCTGGGGGCGCGGCACGTCGCGCTCTGGAGCCCCGCCCACGCGGAGGCGCGCCTGGCCATCGCCGACGAGCTGGTCGCGTCGGCGCGCGAGCTCGGGGATCGCGAGGCCGAGCTCCAGGGTGTGAACTGGCGCGTCGCCGACCTGTTCGAGCTCGGCGACCGCGACGCCCTGACCGGCGCGATCGCCGAGCACGAGCGGCTGGCGGGCGAGCTGCGCCTGATCTCCTTCGCCTGGTACGCGCCGATGTGGCGGGCGACGCTGGCGTTCCTGGAGGGCCGGCTCGACGAGGCCCTGCGGCTCTCGGAGGAGGGTGCGCGCATCGGGCGGCTCGCCGGGGACGAGAACGCCGAGCTGCTGTTCGGGGTCCAGCGCCGCTCCATCCGCATGTCCGGCGGGGCGGCGCCCGACGAGGACGACGCCGCCGAGATCGGACGGGGCATCGAGCGCTCGCCCGCCCGGGTCGCGTGGCGGGCCGCGCGGGCGCTCATGGCCGCGGTGCTCGGCGACGAGCGGCCGGCCCGGCGCGAGCTCGCCGAAGGGGTCGCCGAGCTCGCGGCCGCACCACTCGACGCCAACTGGCTCTACGCGGCGAACACCCTCGGCGCGGTGGCCGCCCGGCTCGGCGACGGCGCGGCGGCCGCGGAGATCTACCCCCGGCTGCGGCCGTACGGCGCGCGCGTGGTGACGGTGGGACGGGGCGCGTTCTGCGCCGGCTCGGCCTCGCTCGCGCTCGGGCTCCTCGCCGCGACGCTCGGCGACCGCGCAGCGGCGCAGACCCACCTCGAGGAGGCCGTCCGGCGGAACGAGGCGCTGGCCGAGGGGCCCTACGCGGCCGCGGCGCGGGACGCCCTCGCCGCACTCCGCGCGGGCGCCGCGCCGACGGCGTCGGCCCTCCCGATCGAGCTGCTCCGGCGCTCCTGACGCCGCCGCGCGAAGGACTCACGCTGGCCTGACGGTGGCCTTGCGGTCGAGGTGCACGCTGCGTGCGAACACCTCGACCGACGGAGGCCGGATGGCCATTCAGCCCACCACCCACTTCGACCTCGCCGCCGCGCTCGCCGAGCGCATCGCGGGCGAGGTCATCGCCCCGGACCACCCGGGGTACGAGCAGGCCCGCCGGGTCTGGAACGGGATGATCGACAGGCGGCCGGCGCTGATCGCCCGGTGCGCCGACGCCGGCGACGTCGGACGCTGCATCCGCTTCGCCGCCGACCGGGGACTGCCGCTGGCCGTCCGCGGCGGCGGGCACAACGTCGCCGGGACCGCCGTCGTCGACGACGGCCTCGTGATCGACCTCTCGGCCATGCGCGCCGTGCGCATCGACGAGGCCGGCCGCACGGTGCACGTGCAGGGCGGCGCGACCTGGGCCGACGTCAACCGCGTCACCGCGCCGCGGGGGCTCGCCGCCCCGGGCGGGGTCGTCTCGGAGACCGGCGTGGCCGGCCTGGCGCTGAGCGGGGGCGTGTCCTGGCAGCGCCGGCGCGACGGCATGACGATCGACAACCTCGTCTCGGCAGAGGTCGTGCTCGCCGACGGCCGGCGCGTGCGCGCGAGCGCCGACGAGCACCCCGACCTGCACTGGGCCATCCGCGGCGGCGGCGGCAACTTCGGGGTCGTCACCTCGTTCGAGCTGCTCATGCACCCGCTCGGCCCCGAGGTCTTCGAGGCCTCCGTGGCCTACCCGATCGAGGACGCGGCGCGCGTGCTGGCCGGCTGGCGCGACGCCGTCGCGGGCGCCCCGGACGAGCTGTCGTCCGTGGGCTTCATCTGGTCGCTGCCGGTCGTCCCGGAGCTGCCCGAGCACCTGCGCGGCCGGCCCTACGTCGGCGTCGCCGGCATGTGGGCCGGCGACCCGGTCGAGGGGGAGCGCGCCACGCGGCCCCTGCGCGAGCTGGCGACGCCGCTGCTCGACATGAGCGCGACGAAGCCCTACATCGAGCTGCAGCGGGAGCTCGACGCCTACTTCCCGGCGGGCCTGCGCTACTACTGGAAGGCGCTCTACCTGGACGGGCTCGGCGACGCCGCGGTCGACGCGACGGTCGACTGGTCGCTGCGGCGCCCGTCCGAGCGCACGCTGGTGGTCATCCGCCACTGCGGCGGCGCGATCTCGCGCGTCGGCGCAGAGGAGACCGCGTTCGGCGACCGCAGCTCGGAGTGGATGCTCAGCATCGACTCGACCTGGGACGACCCGCGCGACGACGCCCGCAACATCGCCTGGACGCGCGACTACTGGGACGACGCCCGCCGCTTCTCACAGCAGGCCAAGACCTACTTCAACTTCCCCGGCCTCCTGGAGGAGGGCGAGGCCGCGGTGCGCGACAGCTACGGCGCCAACCACGCCCGTCTGGCGCGGATCAAGGCGAAGTACGACCCGCACAACGTCTTCCGGCTCAACCAGAACATCCGCCCCGCGGGCGGATGAGCGACCGTTCAGAGCAGGCCGCAGACCCGTGCGGTGGTGGGCCAGGGCGTGAAGCCCCGGCTCGCGACCGCCCGCGCCGCGGCGCGGATCTGCTCCTCCGGGGTCCAGTGGTCGGCCGTGCCCTTGGCCGCGTAGAGCCGCGGCGCGTAGGTCTGCTGGAACCCGCGATCCATCTGCAGGCCGCCGTAGTAGCCGTTGCCGGTCGAGATGTCCCAGCGGCCCCCCGACTCGTGCTCGGCGATGCACGAGAGCTCGTCGTGGTAGGGCACCCGCGCCGACAGCGGCCGCTCGGCGGGCCGCGGGCGCTCGCGGCGGGCGTCCAGCCACCGGGCCACCGCCCGCCAGCGGGCGAGCTCGGCGACCCGGCCCGAGCGCCCGGGCTCCAACCGCACGGGGGCCGGCCGCTCGAGCCCGAGGCGCAGGGCCAGGCGCGTGGCCCTGCGGTGCTGGTGGGCGACGCGCGCGCGCAGGGCGCGGCCGCGAGGCAGCGCGCGGGGCGCGGGGCGCTGGTCGACCGCCAGCGACAGCTCCCGCCGGCCGGCGAGGAAGGCGACGACCCGGCGCAGGCGCCGCTCCTGGCGCCTCAGCGCCGGCGCCGAGGCGGCCGGGGAGGGGACGGCCGCGGGGCGCAGGCCCAGGCGGGCGGAGTGTGCGCGGGCGCGGTGGCCGAGCTCGACGACCGAGGCGCGGAGCTCCTGCGCCTGGGCGGCCGCGCTCGGCGGGTCGGCGGCCGACTCGGCGGCCTGGGAGGCGGCCGGGACGACGGCCACGGCCACGGCGATGGCGAGCAGCGAGCGGCTCCTCATAGGGCTCCTTGCCTGGGGGACAGGACGCCGCGCGCGAGCGCGCGGGCCCGCGCCGGCGTGGGCACGCCGGGGGATGGCGCGGGCAGCGGGGGATGGAAGCCGACCGCCGCCGGGCGGACAAGTGCCCGTTCGTCATGGTGCGAAACCCCAGAAGCTGCTACGCGCGCCCGCAGAGGCCCCGGGGCGGCCGGCTCCCATAGGCTCCCGCCGTGGCCGTCGACGACCGCGCGCAGCGCCGCGCCCGCTTCCTCCGCGAGCTCGCGGCCCGCGACCTGTACGAGTGGTTCGGCATCCCGCCCGACGCCGGCGACGACGCGGTGCGCGATGCCGCCGAGCGCAAGCGCCGCGAGCTGGCCTCGACGCCGATGCCCCAGCGCACGCGCACGATCGAGCGCGCCTACTGCGACCAGGGCGAGAAGGCGCTGCTGCGCCCGGACGTCCGGCGCGAGTACGACGCGCTGCTGCGGCAGGCGCGGACGCCCCGGGCGACGTCCCAGAGCCGGGCGGCCGCCGAGCGTGAGGCCCGCCTCACAGCGGCGCGGGAGCGGATCGAGCGCTACGGCGACGACGACGCGCGGATGTCCCCCGGCGCCGCGACCCTGCTGGCCGCCCCCGACGCCCGCGCCCGCCTGGATGCCGAGCGGGCGGCCGCCTCGCGGGTCGCCGACGCCGGCGAGGCGCTCGCGACCGCGCGCCAGGCGCGCATCGAGGGCGCCGCGCTGCGGGCGCTCGCGTTCGCCGAGCGGGCCCGTGAGCTCACGCCGGCGGCGCCCCGGGCCCTCACGACCCTGGCGGGGGCGCGCCGCGACATCGGCGACCTGGCGGGGAGCGAGGAGGCGGCGCGGGAGGGGCTGAAGGCCCTGCCGACGGCCCGCGAGAACGCCCCCGGCTGGGCGGCCCTCGGGGCGACGCTGCGCGCCCGCGGCGAGCTCGACGCGGCCGACGACGCGGCGGGCCGTCTCATCGAGGAGGACGAGGAGGACCCGCACGGCTGGAGGGTGATGGCGCTCGTCGCGTCCGACCGCGGCGACACGCTGCGGGCCGGCGAGGCGTGGGAGCGCTCGGCACGGCTGGGCCTCGACGTCCCCGGCGCGCTCGCGGGCCTCGAGGTGCTGCGGCGGGATAGCCTCGCCCGGAACGACTCGCTGGGGGCGGCCGACATCGAGAGCCGCATCGCGCGGATCAGGAGGGGATGAGCATGAAGCGCTGGTTCAGCATCGCCGCGATCGTGGGCGCTCTCGCCGCCCTCGCGGCCCTGGGCAAGCGGCTGATGCGCCGCGACGCCGAGGCCTAGCCTCCCGGGAGGCGGCTCGGCCAGGCGGGGCCCGCGTGGAGCCGCTCGCCGTGCTCGCGCAGCCACGCCCGCGGCCCGCGGTGGCCGGGCGCCGCCGCCTCGACCAGCGCCCAGAAGGCCGGGCTGTGGTCGGGGCGCACCAGGTGGCAGACCTCGTGGGCCACGACGTAGTCCAGCACCTCCTCGGGGGCGAGCAGGAGGCGCCACGAGAACGACAGGCGCGCGGCCGAGGAGCAGCTCCCCCAGCGGCTGCGCGGGTCGCGGATGCCGACGGCCGCGACGGTGGCGCCCAGGCGGGCTGCGAGGGCGCGGGAGCGCGCGCCAAGCACGACCGCGGCCTCGCGCCGGTACCAGCGCTCCACCGCGCCGTCCACGCCCTCCGGGCCGGCCGTCGCGACCAGCCGCCCGCCCTCGCGCCGCGCCGCCGGCGGCTCCGCCCCCGGCCGCACCGCCAGCTCCAGCCGCTCGTTCAGCAGGGCCAGCCGGTCGCCGTCCGCGAGGGGGGCGGAAGGGGGGCCGATCCGCTCACGCCGGCGGGCGATCCAGCCCTCCGACTCGCGCAGGAACGCCTCGACCTCGGCCTCGCGGGTTCCGGGCGGCACCGTCACGCGCAGGCCGGCCCGCGAGACCCGCAGCGTCATACGCCGCGCGCCGCGGTGACGAACGACGGTGCACGGCGTGGCGGGGCGGTCCGGAGGCATGGGTTGGAAGGGTAGCGGCGCGGGTAGGGTGGCCCCCCGTGCGTATCGTCCTGCTGGTGAACGAGTCATCGGGGTCGGGGACCGAGGGCGAGGCGCTGGAGCGCGCGCTCGCCGGCCAGGGCGCGGAGGTGTCGCGCCTGCCGGTTGACCGGGCGGCCGAGGCGGCCTCCCACGCGCCCGAGCGCCTGGTGGTGGCGGGCGGGGACGGCAGCGTCGCCCCGGCCGCCGACGCCGCGGGGGAGATGGGGGTGCCGCTCGCCGTGGTCCCCAGCGGCACGGCCAACGACTTCGCGCGTCGCATGGGCCTGCCGTCCGAGGCGTCCGAGGCCTGCCGCCTGGCGGCGCGCGGGGCGCGGCTGCGGCGGCTCGACCTGGCCCGCCTGGGCGACCGGCCCTTCGTCAACGTCGCGAGCGCGGGCCTTTCCCCGGCCGCCGGACGGCGCGCGGCGCCGCTGAAGCCCGCGCTCGGCGCGCTCGCGTACTTCGCCGGTGCGATCCGCGCGGCCCTGACCGAGCGGCCGCTGCCCTGCGCCGTGCGCTGCGACGGCCGGGAGGTGTTCCGCGGCGAGGCGTGGCAGGTGATGGTGGGCTGCTCGGGCGCCTTCGGCGCCGGGTCCCGGCTGGCCGAGGCCGACCCGGGCGACGGGCTGCTCGACGTGGTCGCGATCGCGGCGGGCCCCCGGCTGCGGCTGGCGCGCCACGCCCACGGCCTGCGCCGGGGCCGCGTGTCCGAGCAGCCCGGCGCGGCGCACGCCCGCGGGCGGACGGTGGAGCTCGACCTGCCTCCCGGAGAGCACCTGAACGTCGACGGCGAGATCGTTCCCGCCGCCCCCCGCGCCGAGGTGGTGCCGGGCCGGTTCGCCCTGGTGGTCGGGTGAACGCGCGCTGGCCCGCCGCGATCGCCGCCCTCCTGGCGGCGCGCTACGTCAGCGAGTCGCTGCGGCACCGGCGCGAGGGTGGGCGCGGCTACACGCTGGAGGACTCCCCGGAGGTCGGCTCGGAGGGCTTCCTGCGCGCGGTCGAGTCGCTCACCCAGGCGCCGATCACGCGGGGCAACCGGGCCGAGATCCTCATCAACGGCGACCGCATCTTCCCGAGCATGCTCGAGGAGATCGCCGCGGCGCGCTCGACGCTGAACTTCCTCACCTACGTCTACTGGCGCGGCGACATCGCCGCCCGCTTCGCCGACGCCGTCTGCGAGCGGGCCACGGCCGGCGTGTCCTGCCGCGTCCTGCTCGACGCGATGGGGTCGGTGAAGATGGACCCCGCGCTGATTGCGCGCATGGCCGACTGCGGCGTGGCCGTGCGCCGGTTCCGCCCCCCCAAGCCCTACGCCATCCGGCGCGCCAACAACCGCACCCACCGCAAGCTGCTGATCGCCGACGGCCGGGTGGGGTTCACCGGCGGGGTGGGGATCGCGGACGAGTGGACCGGCGACGGGCAGGACCCGGACCACTGGCGCGACACCCACGTGCGCGTCGAGGGCCCGGTGGTGCGCGGCCTGCAGGGCGCCTTCGCGGAGAACTGGCTGGAGGCGACCGGCGAGGTGCTGGCCGGCGAGGACGACCTGCCGTCGCTCGAGCCGGCGGACGGCGCGGGCGCCGCGATGCTCGCGGTGCGGTCGAGCGCGGGCGTCGGCGATACCGACGTCGAGGCGCTCTTCTACCTCACGATCGCGTCGGCGCGGCGGACGATCGACATCACCTCGGCCTACTTCGCCCCCCGGCCGGCGTTCCTGACCGCGCTGACCGACGCGGCGGCGTCGGGTGTGGCCGTGCGGGTGCTGGTGCCGGGGCGCCACATCGACAAGGACGTGGTGCGGCACGCCGCCCGGTCGGTCTACGGCACGCTGCTCGAGGCCGGGGTCCGGGTGTTCGAGTACGGGCCCACGATGCTGCACGCCAAGTCGATGGTGGTCGACGGGGCCTGGTCGACCGTGGGCTCGGCCAACTTCGACAACCGCTCCTTCCAGCTCAACGACGAGACGGTGCTCGGGGTGCAGGACGAGGGCTTCGCGACGGAGATGACCGCGGCCTTCGAGCACGACCTGGAGCGCTCGGACGAGGTCACCCTCGAGGGGTGGCGCGCCCGTCCCGCGTCCGGGCGGGCGCGCGAGGCGGCGGCCCGCCTGCTGCGCCGCGAGCTGTGATCAGGGATCGAGCGCCAGGGGCCCGGGCAGGACGATCGGCGGCCGGCCCGGGAACAGGATGCGCACGCGGTCCTCGCCCAGCCGTGCCGTCGCCCGGCCGGCGGGCGTCTGCACGGTCACGCGGCCGCTGAAGAACGGCACCGGCTCGCAGGCGGACCCCTCGCAGGGGGTGATCGAGCCCGACACGCGGACGCCGGGCACGTACGAGAACCGGCTCAGCACGATGTTGGTCGACGTGAAGAGCCGGAACGGGCCCTCCTCGAGCGTGCCGCCCCGCAGGCCCGAGGTGGGCAGGCCGTCGCGCAGGGCGGCGCGGGGCACCTCCTCGAGCGTCGCGCGGAGCGCGCCGATCACCGCGGTGGCCGTGCGGCGGTCGGGCAGCCCGGCGCGGAACTCCGCGTAGCTCGCGGGCGGCTCGGGCGCGGGCGAGAGCAGGGGCCGCAGCCCCGCGCACGGCCGGCCGGCCGGCGCGCCGGCGAAGAAGCGCCGCACGGCCACGGTCGCGCAGTCCTCGCCGCCCAGGAGCGAGTGGCCGCGATGGGGCGCGACCACGACCTCGACCCCGGGGGCCTCGCGGGCGAGGCGGCGCGCGTTCTCGACGGGCGTGCGCACGTCGTCGCGCCCGGCCAGCACGAGCACCGGCACCGGCGGCAGCCCGGCGAGCGCGGGAGGCCCCGGCGCCTCGGGCCAGGTCACGCAGAGCCCCGCGGTGCTGAGGGCGGCGACCGAGCCGGGCGAGAAGGGGCTCGCCGGGACCGCGGCGCGCGCCGCGTCCACCGCGCCGTCGAGCATCGCCGTGCGGGCGGCCGTCGGGGTGGCCGTGCTCCACGGCAGGGCCGTGTCGCCGCACAGCGAGGCCACCAGGGCGCCCCCGCTCAGCTGCGTGGCGTCGACCGAGCCTCCCCGGCCGGTGCCGACGAGCCGCATCAGCAGGGTGGAGTCGCCGTCGAGGGCGGAGCGCACGGCCGCGGGGAAGGCCGAGCGGATGGCGGGGTTGAGGTCCCCGTTGAGGAGGGCCGAGGAGAGCAGGCCGGGGTCCTGCGGGCCCCCGATGACGGCGCGGCGCGGGGCGCCGCGGCGGTCGACCACCGTGCCGGCGACGGAGCGCCGGGCGAGGCGCTGCTCCAGGCGCGCCACGTCGTCGAGCACGCCCGGGCCCAGGCCGCGCATGACGCGCGAGGCGGCGGCCAGGGTGTCGGCCGGCACCGCGCCGACCCCCTCGGGCGGCACGAGCGAGTCGAGCAGGAGGCGCTCGACCCGCTCCGGGTGGGCGCGGGCGTACCGGGTGGCGACGTAGGTCCCGTAGGACACGCCCCCGACCGCCCACCGCTCGATGCCCAGGCGCTGGCGCACCTGCTCGAGGTCCGCGACGATGTCGGTGGTGGTGAAGTGGCGGCGGGCCGGCCCGAGGACGCTCGCGCAGTCGGCCACCGGGTCGGCCCCGCTCGGGCCGGCGGGGGCGTCGCGTTGCAGGCTGGGGCAGCCGAGCGCTCCCGACCGTCCGCTGCCGCGCACGTCAACCGCGATCACCTCGCGGTTCTGGGTGACCCGGCGCAGCCCGAGCATGAAATCGTTCGAGTCGCGCGCGATCCCGGCTTGGCCCGGCCCCCCCGTGAGGAACAGGAGGGCGCCCCCCGAGCGCTGCCCGCGCCGGGCGGGAAGGCGCGACACCACCAGCTCCAGCCGCCCGGCGGCCGGGTCGGCCCGGTCGAGCGGCACCTCGATGACCCCGCACTCGAGGTACTCCTTGCACGACACCAGCGGTCCGGGGGGAGAGGCGGCGCCCGCGGTGCCGCAGAGCGCGCCCAGCGCGACCGCGGCCGGAAGGGCGGCGAGCGCCAGGCGTCGGAGGAGGCGGGTCATCGGCGGAAGGCAAGCGGCGGGCGCTCACGCGGGGGTCACCCCGCGCTTACGTCCCCGCCGCGTCCTCGTCGCTCATGACCAGCACGGCGCACGGGGCGTCGCGCGTCAGGCGGGCGGTGACACTTCCCAGGACACGGGCGACGCCGCGGCGGCGGGGCTCGACCACCAGGAGCGCGCAGCCCTCGGCGCGCGCCCAGGCGATGATCGCCTCGGCGGCGTCGGAGTCCTGCAGCACGACGGCCTCTGCGCCTTCGGACGCCGCGGCCAGCGGCTCCAGCCAGGCCCGCGCGTCGGCGACGATGCCCGCGGCCAGCTCGTCCTCCGGCGGGCTCCACGCGGTGCGGCCCCCGGAGAAGCGGCCGGGGGGGTCGGCCACGTGCACCAGGCTCAGCCGCGCTCCCGACCGCGAGGACACGCTGCGCGCAGCGTCGAGGGCGGGCCCCGCCTCGGGCCCGGCGACGCAGCAGCCCACGAGGGCGCCCGGGGCGACGGCCATGGCGCCCACCCTACGTCGGCCGGTGCCCCCCGGGCCACCGCGGCCGGTGTGGGGTATCACTACGCGTGATGGCCTGGATCGACGTCAGCGTGCCGGTGCGGACCGGGATGATCGTCTACGACGGCGACCCCGTCGTGCGGGTGGAGGGCGTGAGCGCGATCGCGCGGGGCGACCTCGCCAACGTCAGCCGCATGGAGCTCGGCACCCACACCGGCACCCACGTGGACGCGCCCCGCCACTTCATCGACGGTGCCGCCGGGGTCGACCGGCTGCCTCTCGACGCGCTCGTCGGCCCCGCCGTCGTGGCCGATGCCTCGGCCGCGCCGGGCGACGTCAACGCCGCCGCCCTCGCGGCGCTGGACATCCCGGCCGGCACCGAGCGGCTGCTGCTGCGCACGCGCAACGGCGACCTGTGGGAGCGGGGCGCGTTCACGCGCGACTACGCGGGCGTGGCCGAGGACGCCGCGCTGGCCCTCGTCGCCATGGGGGTGCGCCTGCTGGGCATCGACTACCTGTCGATCGCGCCGAGCGGCGACCCCGCGCCCACCCACCGCGCCCTGCTGGAGGCCGGGGTCGTCGTGGTCGAGGGGCTCGACCTGCGCGCGGCCCCGCCGGGCCGCTACGACCTGGTCTGCCTGCCGCTGCGGGTCGAGGGCGCCGACGGCGCGCCGGCCCGGGCGCTGCTGCGGCCGGCGGGGTAGCCCCTCAGGCGGTGCGCAGCTCCGAGGCCGGGAGGTCGTCGGGCAGCGGCACCTCCTGGGGCGGGCGCGGGTCGTCGTCGTCCCAGTCGGAGTACGCGAGGCCGTCGCGGCCCGCGTGCTCGCCCGCGCCGCCGATGGCCAGGACGACGCAGGGCTCCGGCCCCCGGTTGAGCACGCGCCGGCGGACGTCCGGGCCGACCCGCGCCAGCGCGCCCTCGCCGAGGTCGCGCTCCTCGCCCTCGACCTCCAGCGTGAGCGTGCCCCTCAGGACGAGGTAGACCTCCTCCTGGGCCTCGTGGCGGTGGATGCGCCCGCGCTCGCCGGGGCGCAGCACCATCTGGTTGAGCCCGAAGGCCGAGAGCCCGAGCCTGCGGCGCAGCGGGATGAACCGCTCCTCCGCGTCGGGCTCGAGACGCGCCTCGCTGACCCCGGTCTCCACGGCGCAGACCATAGAGTACGAGGGTGCCGGTGGAGCGCGTGGAGACGCAGTCGGTGGTGCTCTTCGACGCGGAGCGCCCGCTGGCCCTCGACTCGGGCGCGGTGCTCGCGCCGGTCGAGGTCGCGTACGAGACCTATGGGAGCCTGGACGCGGCGCGGGCGAACGCGGTGGTCGTGTGCCACGCCCTGACCGGCGACGCGCACGCCGCCGGCCACCAGGGCGACCCGGGCCGGCGCGGCTGGTGGGACAACATCATCGGCCCCGGCCGGCCGCTCGACACGGACCGCTTCTTCGTCGTCTGCGCCAACCTCCTCGGCGGGTGCCAGGGCACCACCGGCCCGTCCTCGACCGACCCCGCCACCGGCCGCCCCTACGGGCTGCGCTTCCCGCTCTTCACCGTGCGCGATCTGGTGCGGGTGCAGCGGGCCGTGGTCGCCCACCTCGGCGTCGAGCGGCCGCTGGCGGCGATCGGCGGGTCGCTCGGGGGCATGCAGGCCCTGCAGTGGGCCCTCGATGGGCCGGACGAGCTCGGGGCGGCGGTGGCGATCTGCGCCAGCAGCCGCCTGAGCGCCCAGAACATCGCCTTCTCGGCCGTCGCGCGCACGGCCATCATGAGCGACCCCGACTTCCACGGCGGCGACTACTACGCGGCCGGGGTGCGCCCCGACCGGGGCCTGGCGGTCGCCCGCCAGATGGCGCACATCACCTACCTGTCGGCCGAGTCGATGCGCCGCAAGTTCGGCCGGCGGCTGCAGAACGGCGACGTCCCGCGGCTCGGCTTCGACGTCGCCTTCCAGGTCGAGAGCTACCTGCGCCACCAGGGCGAGTCGTTCCTGCGCCGCTTCGACGCCAACAGCTACCTCTACCTGTCGCGGGTCATGGACTACTTCGAGCCCTTCGCCGACCCGGTCGCCACGGCACGGGCCGTCGGGGCGATGACCTCCGACGTCCTGGTGATCTCCTTCGACAGCGACTGGCGCTTCGACTCCGGGCACTCGCGCGAGATCGTCCGAACCCTCGCCGCCCACGGGGCCCCCGTCACCTACCGCGAGGTCGCCTCGCCCCACGGCCACGACTCGTTCCTGCTGGAGGTCCCCGAGTACCACCGCACGGTCGCGGCGTTCCTCGACCGGGTCGCGCGTGAGCGGATCCCCGCCGCCGCCACGGCGTGAGGGCCGACCTCGACCTGGTCGCGCAGATGATCTCGCCCGGCACGCGGGTGCTCGACCTCGGGTGCGGCGACGGCGACCTGCTCGCCGAGCTGATCGAGCGCCGCGGCTGCCGCGGGCAGGGGGTGGAGGTGTCGCGCGAGGCGCTGCACGCCTGCGTCGAGCGGGGAGTGCCGGTGGTGGAGGCCGACATCGACCGCGGCCTGCCCGAGTTCGAGGACGGCTCGTTCGACGTCGTCGTGCTCTCCCAGACGCTCCAGGCCGTCCGGCGGCCGCGGGTCGTCCTGCGGGAGATGACCCGCGTGGGGCGCCTGGGCATCGTGTCGTTCCCCAATTTCGGCCACTGGCGCCTGCGGGCGCAGCTGCTGGCGCGGGGGCGGATGCCCGTGACGCGCACGCTGCCCTACCGCTGGTACGAGACGCCGAACATCCACCTGTGCACGATCCGCGACTTCGAGGCCCTCGCGCGCGCCGAGAGCCTCACGCTGCTCGCGCGGCGGCTGCTGGACGCCGCCGGGTGCGCGGCGCCCCCCCGCGCCGCGCGGCGGCCGAACCTGCTCGCCGCGGGGGCCGCCTACCTGCTGCGACGATAGCGCCCGCCCGTGGACTCCATCCGCAGCTTCATCGACGCCGTCCAGGCCTTCGGCGAGCGGCTGGCGGCCGTCCACTGGGGCTTCCTCGCGCTCGCGGTCGCGTTCAGCGTCGGCAACCTGGCGCTGCGATCCCGCGCGTGGCAGCAGATCCTGCGGGCCGCGCTGCCCGCCGAGCGCATCCGCTACCGCACCGCGTTCGGGGCCTACTGCGCCGGCGTGGGGGTGAACGCGGTGATCCCGGCCCGGGTCGGCGACCTGGTGAAGATGTTCCTGATGAAGCGATCGACCCGGGAGGCGCGCTACCCGACGCTGGTCGGGAGCCTCGTCGCCGAGACGCTCTTCGACTTCGTCGTGGCCAGCGCCCTGCTGATCTGGGCGCTCTCGGCCGGGGTGCTGCCCGGGCTGCGCCTGCCCGACATCCCGGCCTTCGACCTCTCCTGGGCCTTCCGCAACTGGTGGCTCGTGGCCGTCATCGTCGCGGGGCTCGCCGTCGCGGCGTTCGTCGCCGGGCGCCGCGTGCGAGCCTTCTGGCGCCAGTTCGGCCAGGGGCTCGCCATCGTGAGGACCCCGTCCCGCTACCTCGCGCGGGTCGTGCCGTGGCAGGCGCTCGGCTGGGTCTGCCGGGTGGCCGGCGCGGCGATGTTCCTGGCGGCCTTCTCGGTGCCCGCCGGCCTCGAGAACGCGGTGATCGTGCAGGTCGCAGGCAGCCTCGGAGCGCTGTTCCCGGCCACGCCGGGGGGCCTCGGCCCGACGCAGGCGCTGCTCGTCGTGATGCTCGCGGGCGAGGCCGGGCGCACCGACATCCTGGCCTTCAGCGCGGGCATGGAGCTCACCCTGATCGTGGTCAACGCCACCCTGGCTCTCGTCTGCATCGCCCTGATGCTCCGGCACTTCCGCATCCGCCGGGCCATCGCCGACGCCCGCGCCGACCGGGCCGCCGAGCCGTCCTAGCGCGCCGCCGCCGGGTTGCCGAAACGGCCGGTTTGCGGGAGATTCGTCCCACCGAACGGACGAGGAGGTCGGCCATGCCGGTCGCGGTGGTGCACGAGTGGCCCACGGGCGGGCAGGACACGAGCAACTACGACGCGATCGCCGAGCGGCTGGGCGAGCGGGACTCGCCGCCGGAGGGGATGATCGTCCACACCGCCGGGACGACCGGCGACGGGGGCTTCCGCGTCTTCGACGTCTGGGTGTCGCGGGAGGCGTACGAGCGCTTCGAGCGCGACCGGCTGATGCCGGCGGTCCACGCCGTGCTCTCGGCGCGGGGGGGCCCTCCGCCCTCACCCCCGGCGGTCAGCGTCTACGAGCTGCACGCGCTCATCCACCCGTAGTCCGGCGCCGGCTCAGGCGACGGCGCGGGCGACGTCCGAGATGGACAGCAGGCCCACGAGGCGCTCGCCGTCGAGGACCAGCGCGCGCCCGAGGCCGGTGCCGCGCAGCGCGGTGACCGCCGCGCCCAGGTCGTCGTCGGCCGACAGCGTCGGGAGCCGGTCGAGGGCGACCATGCACTCGCCCACCCGCCGCTCCGGCCACTGCTCGCGCGGGATCTCGGACAGGACGCGGTAGGGCATCAGGCCGACGGCCCGGCCCCCGTTGACGACCGGGTAGGCCGTATGCCGCTGGTCCCACGCCGTGCGCTCGACGAACCGCGCCAGCGTCTCGGCCGGCGTCGTCGTGACCGGGTCGCGCACCATCAGGTCCCCGACTCGCATGCCGGCGAGCGGGTCGCGGCGCATGATCGCCCGCGACTCGGCCGCGGAGGCCTGGAGCAGGAACCAGCCGATCACGACGAGCCAGATGCCGCTGAAGGCCCCCTGCAGGACGAACATGGCGATGCCGACGCCGATCAGGCCGAACGAGATGAACTTGCCCCCCGTCGCGGCCAGGCGCGTGGCGCTGCGCAGGTCGCCCTTCCAGCGCCACAGCCCGGCGCGCAGCATCCGCCCGCCGTCGAGCGGCAGGGCGGGCAGCAGGTTGAAGGCCAGCAGCAGCAGGTTGATGAAGCCGAGCCAGGCGCAGACGGCGTTGACCGGCTCCGGCAGCCCGGGCACGAGGGCGATCCCGACGAACCCGCCCCCCAGGGCCAGCGAGACCAGCGGCCCGGCGACGGCGATGCGGAACTCGGCGCCGGGCGACGGGAACATGCCCGTGAAGCGCGCGACGCCCCCGAACAGCCACAGCGTGATCCCGTCGATCTCCATGCCGTCGCGGCGCGCCTGCACCGCGTGGCCGAGCTCGTGGAGCAGGATCGAGGCGAAGAAGGCCAGGGCCGCGACGACGGCCATGGCGAAGTGCGCGTTGTCGGAGAGCCCCGGGTTGGTCTCCGGGAAGACCCCCGTCGCGAGCGTCCACATCAGGAGGGCCAGCAGCAGCAGGACGCTCCAGTTGAGCCCGATCCTGACGCCGGCGATCGTCCCCAGCGAGAAGCTGTCCCTCACGGATCCAGTGTAGGACGACCGGCGGGCGGCCGCCGCCCCGCGGCCCCTCAGCCGGCCGGGTCCAGCAGCCGCAGCAGCGCGTCGCAGGCGCGGGCGGCGGGGGCGGGCACCCCCATGCGCTCGGCCCGGCGCACGACCGCGCCCAGGAGCGCGTCGCGCTCCAGCCGCCGGCCGGCCTCCAGGTCGAAGAGGGTGGACGAGCCGCCGTCGCGCGGCAGGCGCCGGCGGGCGTCGGCGACGTAGGCCTCGGCGGCGTCGGGGGCCACGTCGATCCCCTGCGCGCGCGCCACGGCCACGACCTCGCGGCCCAGCGCGAGCATCAGCGCGACGGCCCGCGGGTCGGCGAAGACGGCGCCCACCCGGGCGCGCCCCAGCGCGGTCACGGTGTTGAGGGAGGCGTTGGCGACGAGCTTGGTCCAGAGCGCCCGCTCGTCGGAGGCGTTGACGCGGCCGGGCACCCCGACATCCGCGGCGAGGGCCGCCAGGGCCTCGCCGGGAGGCCCCGCTCCGGCGCCGGCGAGGAGGTCGCGCAGGCGGCCGGTTGACGGGTCACGGCTGGGCCGCCGCACGATCCTGGCCGGGCCGAGGCGCTGGCAGCCCAGGTAGACGGCCACCCCTCCCACCGCCGCGCCCGGGCAGGCGCGGGCGATCGCGGCGGGGTTGTTGACGCCGTTCTGAAGCGACAGGACCACCGCCCCGGGCGCGAGCGCCGGGGCCAGGCCGGCCGCCGCGACGGCCGTGTCGAAGCTCTTCACGCAGATGAGGGCGAGCTCCACCGGGGCCCAGTCGGCCGCGTCCTCCACCGCCGGGACCGCGACCTCGCGCTCGGCGCCGCCGTCGGTGAGGCGCAGCGGCCCGCCGCGGAGGGCCGCGAGCGTGGCGCCCCGGGCGAGAGCGGCGACCGGGCGGCCGGCCTCGGCGAGCCGCGCGGCGACGAACCCCCCGATGGCGCCGGCGCCGACCACGAGCGTCCGCGGCCGCGCCGGGACGGTCAGAGGTCCAGCCCCAGCTGTCCGTCGTCGCGGGGCGGCGGGCGGTCGGCGGCGGGCGGCGCCGGCGGCGGGGCCGGCTGCGCCTCGCGCGCGGCCTCCTGGGCCAGCCGGTCGGCGCGCTCGTTGGCCTCGTGCCCGGCGTGCCCGCGCACCAGGCGCGGGCGCACCCTCAGCCGCGCGAGCTCGGCGATCATGCGCTCCCAGAGGTCGCGGTTGGCGACCGGCTGCTTGCTCGCCGTGCGCCAGCCCTTGCGCTGCCACCCGGCGAGCCAGCCCTTGGCGATGGCGTTGGCCACGTAGCTCGAGTCGGTGACGAGCTCCACCTGGGCGCCGTCGGGCAGGGCGCCCAGGCCCCGCAGCGCGGCGATCAGCTCCATGCGGTTGTTCGTGGTGGGGAACTCGCCGCCGGTCAGGACGGTCTCGGAGCCGTCGGGCCCGGAGATGATCGCGGCCCATCCGCCGCGGGCGGCGTCGGTCCCGTTCCCCGAGCAGGCCCCGTCGGTGACGAGGGTGAAGGTCTCCGCCATGGCGCATTCGGTACCGTAGCGCCGCCCGGCCGGGACCGCCGGGCCGCGACACGGGGGGAGCGGTGGGCGACGGCCAGGACGTGGGGCGCAGCTTCGACCGGAGCGCGCCCGAGTACGACGAGCTGCTGGCGCGCAACAGGATGGGCGCCGAGCGGCTCGTGGCCGCCGTCCCGGCGGGTCGCTACGACCGCGTGCTCGACGTGGGCTGCGGCACCGGGTTCGCCACCGAGGCGATGGTCGCGCGCTTCGGGTCCGGCCGGGTCACCGGCGTCGACCCCTCCGAGGGCATGCTCGAGCGGTTCCGCGAGAAGCTCTCCGGCCTGGGGGCGGAGGTCGAGCTGATCTGCGCCGGCGTCCACGAGATGCCGGTCCCCGACGGCGCGTACGACGCCGTGGTCAGCGGGATGGCGTTCCACTGGTTCCCCGACAAGCCCGCCGCCGTGGCCGCGATGGCGCGCCGCCTGCGCCCGGGCGGCGCCCTGGCGATCCTGGCCTCGGGGCGGGGGACCGACGAGGAGTTCCGCCGGCTGCTCGTCGACCTCGACCCGCCGGTGCCGGTCGCCTGGACCGAGGTCTTCGACCGCATCCACCGCTCCGGCGACGAGCTGGCCGCCTACATGGAGGCGGCCGGCCTCGAGGTGGTCGACGCCTGGGAGGAGCGCCGCGTGCGACGTGCCTCCCCGGAGGCGTTCCTCGCGCGCATCGGCGCGGTGGCGTCCCACCTCTCGGACGGGCTCGACCCCGCCGAGGCCGAGGCCCATGGGGCCCGGGTGGCCGCCGCGGTCGCGGCCGCGGCCGGCCCCCGCGGGTTCGAGTTCGACTTCGTGAAGCTCTACGGGGTGGCCGTCCGGCCGGAGTGACGTCCCGCGTCACGCCCCCGTGACGCGCGCGGCACGGGCCGCGCGCCCCGCGCGCGCCTCCCGCGCGTAGCGTCGGGGCCGTGCCGATCGACCTCCATGCCGCCTGGTGGGGCGCCGCCGCCGCGCTCGGGCTCGCCGCGGGCGTCCTGTCGGCGGGCGTGGTCGCCCGCTGGCCCCGGGGCGAGCCGCTGCTGCGGCCGCCGCCCGCCGGCGCCGCGACCGCCGCGATCGCCTCGGCCAGCGTGGCGGCCGCGGCCGCCCCCCTCGCGCTGATCGGCCCCGGCTGGGAGGCCGTGGCGGCGGGCGTGCTGCTGGTCGCCCTGGTCCCGGTCGTGGTGATCGACCTCCGCCACCGGCTGATCCCCGACGCCGTGGTGCTGCCGGCCGCCGCGCTCGCGCTCGCGGCCGCGATCGCCGCCGAGCCGCGCCGGTGGTGGGAGCCCTGCGCGGCCGCCCTCGGCGCCGCCGCCTTCCTGCTGGTGCCCGCGGTGGTGCGCCCCGAGGCGATGGGCCTCGGCGACGCCAAGCTCGCCCTGCTCATGGGCGCCGCCCTGGGCGCCGCGGTCGTGCCCGCCCTGGCCGCGGCGTTCGCGGCCGCGGCGGCGACCGGCGCGGCACTGCTGGTGCGCCACGGCCCCCGGGCGCGCCGCATGGCCGTCCCCTTCGGCCCCTACCTCGCCGGCGGCGCGGTGGCGGCCCTGGTCTGGGGCCCGGCGGCGCTGGACTGGTACGCGGGGCGGCTCGCGTGACCCGGCCCCCGGCCGACCCTCAGCGGCGACCCTCGGCCGTGGTCAGCGGGGGGCTCACCAGCAGGTCGCCCGCCCGCGCGGCCAGCGCGTCGGCGAGCCAGGCGTCCGATGCCCCCGCCCGGGCCGCGTTGACGTCCAGGACCGCGATCACGCGGGTCACGCCGTCGTCCCCGGGCCGGACCACGACCCGCGGCGGCCCGTCCCACGGCCCTCCGGCGCCGGCGAGGGTCCCCGCGACCTCGTGGACCAGGGCCTCGACCGCCTCCGGATCCCTGGTCAGGAGCTCGAGCCTCAGCCGCCGCAGGCCGCCGGGGATGACGCGGAGGCCGGTGATCTGCCCGTTGGGCACCACCATGCGCTCGGAGCCCGGGCCCGCGAGGACCGTGGCGCGCAGGCCGATCGACTCCACCCTGCCGAGGTAGCCGCTCGGCTCGACGCTGATGACGTCGCCGACGGCGTACTCGCCCTCGAAGAGGATGAAGAAGCCGGCGATCGCGTCGACCAGGAGCCGCTGGAAGGCGAATCCCGCGATGATGACGAACAGCGCGCCGCCGCTCGCCGCGGCGAGGCTGCCGCCGCCGGCGATGGCGAGGACGAGCGCGATCACGGCGGCGATCAGGATCACGTAGCGCAGGGCGCTCGCCAGAGCCTTCACCGCCGTCTCGCGCTGGCGGGCTCGCGGCCCCTCCCGGGGCGTCGTCCGGCGGATCAGGCGGCCCATCAGCCAGCTCACGAACCACAGCAGCAGCAGGGCGCCGGCCACCACGCAGGCGGCGAGCGCGAGCCGTCCCGCCCACTCCGGAAGGCCGAAGACGGCGGCGGGAGCGGCGGGCACGCGCCGATCATAGTGACGGCCCCCGGACGGGGCGCCCGGCGCCTCGCGCAGGCTAGTGTGGCGGCCGATGCCCTGCGCGCACACCGACGGGCTCGCGGAGGCCGCCCCCCGCGCCGACGGGTGCGAGGAGTGCCTGGCGATCGGGGCCACCTGGGTGCACCTGCGCACCTGCCTCACCTGCGGGAACGTGGGCTGCTGCGACTCGTCGCCCAACACGCACGCCACCAAGCACTTCATGCGGGACGGCCACCCCGTGGTGCAGTCGGCCCAGCCGGGCGAGGACTGGCGCTGGTGCTACGTGGACCAGGCCTTCGTCTGAGCCCGACCCGGCCGGTCAGCCTCGGCGGTCGTCGACCGTGAAGGCCTGGACGCCCGCGATCGCGAAGACCCGCATGCCGGGCATCTCCCAGACGTAGCCGTCGGCGGGGCGCAGGCGGCGCGCCTCGACCCGCCCGGACTCGAGGTGGGCGTCGAGGGTCTCGGCCGCCGCGCCGCTCATCTGCGCCCGCAGGGCCATGAGCGTGCGCGCGGCCTCGGCCGCGTCGGACGGCGCGAGCCCGGCCGCGGCGCCCGGCGCCCCGGGGCGGGCCGAGCGGCGGCTCCAGCGGCGCAGGCCCGCGCGCAGGGCCGGGTCGTCGTCGGGCCGCACGACCGTCGGCCGCGGGGGCGCCCCGGGCCCGCCGCCGGGAACCGGCGCCCGCCGCGCCCGGCTCCGCAGGCGCTGGACGGAGCGGACGGTCAGCAGCCATTCGCGGACCTCGCTCAGCAGGCCGGGGCTCACGGCGACGTCTCCTGGGGCATCGGGCCTCCCGCGCGGTCGTGGACGAGCCTGAGAGACTGCCACGCCGGTGGGACCGACCGCTGCCGACGCCGACGCCGCGCCCCGGGAACCCCGCGCGGCGCCCGGCCTGGCGCAGGTGGCCCGCGAGTGGGGGCGCATCGGCATCGTGGGCTTCGGGGGGCCCCCGGCCCACATCGCCCTGTTGCGCGACCTCTGCGTCGAGCGGCGCCGCTGGATCGAGGACCGCCGCTTCGAGGACGCGATCGCCGCGACCAACCTCCTGCCCGGGCCGGCCTCGACGCAGCTGGCGATCTACTGCGCCTGGGTGTTGCGCGGGCGGGCCGGCGCGATCGTCGGCGGGCTCTGCTTCATCGTCCCGGGGCTCGTGCTGATCATCTGCCTGGCCGCGCTCTTCCTGTCGGGCTCGCCGCCCGACTGGCTGCGGGGGGCGGGGGCCGGGGCGGGGGCCGCCGTGGCGGCGGTGGCGGTCGATGCGGGCCTGCGGCTGGCGGTCCCGGCCTGGCGGCGCGCGGGCGGCGCCCCCTACCGGTGGCGCCTGGTCGCCTACTCCGGCCTGGGCGGCGTGGCCGCCGCGACCCTCGGGCCGTGGCTCGTGCTGGTGCTGCTCGGCTGCGGCCTGGCCGAGGTGGCCTGGCGCCGAGGGCTCCCGGGCCCCGGCGCGCTCGCGGCCGCGCCCGCCGGCGCGCTCCTGCTCGCCGCGGGCGCCGCGACGGGCGGGCTCGGGGCCCTGGCGTGGACCGCGTTCAAGGTGGGCGCGCTCTCCTACGGCGGAGGCTTCGTGATCATCCCCCTGATGCAGTCGGACGCCGTCGACCGCTACGGCTGGATGACCGACGGGGAGTTCTTGAACGCGGTCGCCCTCGGCCAGGTCACGCCCGGGCCGGTGGTCCACACCGTCGCGGTCGTCGGGTACGCGGCCGCGGGCGTGGGGGGCGCCCTGTTCGCCGCTCTCATCGCCTTCGCGCCGTCGTTCTCGTTCATCCTGCTCGGCGCCGACCGCTTCGACCGGCTGCTGGCGAACCGCGACATCCGCGCCTTCCTCGACGGCGGGGGCCCCGCGGCGATCGGCGCGATCCTCGGATCGGCGATCCCGTTGGCGCTTGCCCTGGGCGAGCCGTGGCAGGCGGCCGTGCTGGCGGGGGCGGCGATCGCGCTGCTCGCCGCCCGCCGCGGGGTGGTGGCGACGCTGCTCGTCGCGGGGCTCGTCGGCGCCCTCGCGGCCCTGCTCGGGGCGCCGCTCCCGGCCTGAGGACGGGGAACGGGGCCGCTACACTCGCCGTCCGTGGCCCTGACGTACCGCACAGCCGGGGAGTCCCACGGCCCGGCGCTCTTCGCGGTCCTGGAGGGGCTCCCGGCCGGGCTCCCGCTCGCGCCGGACGACATCGACGCCGACCTCGCGCGCCGCCAGCTCGGCTACGGCCGCGGCGGCCGGATGAAGATCGAGCGCGACCGGGTGCAGGTGAAGACCGGCCTGCGGCACGGCACCACGATCGGCAGCCCGCTGACGCTCGAGATCCCGAACCTCGACTTCCCCAACTGGGCGGCCGACCGCATGGCCGTGTGGGAGCCGGAGGGGGAGGTCGAGCCGATCACGCTGCCGCGGCCCGGGCACGCCGACCTGGCCGGGATGCTCAAGTACGGGACCGACGACCTGCGGCCGATCCTCGAGCGTGCGAGCGCGCGCGAGACGGCGGCCCGGGTCGCCGCCGGGGGCGTCGCCAAGGCCCTGCTGCGCCGCTACGGCACGGAGGTCCGCAGCCACGTCGTGCGCATCGGCCCGGAGGCCGTCCCGCGGCGCGACGACCTCGCCCTCGACGACTTCGAGGGCGTGGACGAGAGCCCCGTGCGCTGCCTCGACCCGGAGGCGTCGGAGCGCATGAAGGCGGCGATCAAGGCGGCGGGCCAGGACCACGACACGCTCGGCGGCGTGTTCGAGGTCTGGGCCTTCGACCCCCTCCCGGGCCTCGGGTCGCACGTCTCCGGCGACGCCCGCCTGGACGGTCGCCTGGCCCAGGCGCTCATGGGGATCCAGGCGATCAAGGGGGTCGAGCTCGGGGCGGGCTTCGGCCTCGGCGAGATCCCGGGCAGCCGGGCGCACGACGAGATCTACCACGAGCCCGACCGCGGCTTCTTCCGCCGCACCAACCGGTCGGGGGGGATCGAGGGCGGCATGACCCACGGCGCCCCGGTGGTCGTGCGGGCCGTGATGAAGCCCATCAGCACGCTCACGCGCCCTCTGGCCTCGGTCGACGTGGCCACCAAGGAGCCGCGCAAGGCGTTCAAGGAGCGCTCGGACATCTGCGCCGTCCCGGCGGCCGCGGTGGTGGCCGAGGCCGCCGTGGCCTTCGTCCTCGCACAGGCCCTGGTCGAGAAATTCGGCGGCGACTCCATCGACCACCTCGACGCGGCCGTCGAGCGCTACCGGGTCGAGATCAGCCGGTGACGCCCGGATGCGCTGGCTCGTCCTGACCGGGTACATGGGCGCCGGCAAGACCGCCGTCGGCCGCCGCGTGGCGGCCCGCCTGGATCGCGCCTTCACGGACGCCGACCGGGAGATCGAGGCGCGCGCCGGCATGGCGATCCCCGAGATCTTCTCCCGCCGCGGCGAGGTGTGGTTCCGCCGCACCGAGGAGGCCGTGATCCGCGAGATGCTCGCCGGCGAGCCCGGCGTGCTGGCCCTCGGCGGCGGCGCGCTCGAGAGCGCCCGCACGCGCGGGCTGGTGGGCCGAGCGGCCGACGTCGTCTGGCTGCGGGCCAGCATCGACGTGGCCTGGGCGCGCGTGGAGGGCTCGGACCGGCCGCTGGCGGGCGACCGCGAGCGCTTCGCCCGCCGCGCCGCCGCGCGCGAGGAGGGCTACCGCGAGGCCGCCGACCTGGAGGTCAACGCGGACGACCCGGCCGACGAGGTGGCCGCCCGCGTGGCGGCGTGGGCGCAGCGCGGCGCGGGGGCGGCGCGCTGACCCGGCTCTCGCCGGCCCGGGTGATCTGGGCGGAGATCGGCGAGGCGCGGTTCCCCGTGCACCTCGGCCCGGGCCTGCTCGACGGCGTCGGCCCCCTGTGGGCCGAGCGCGCCGCGGGGCCGGGCGTGCTGCTCGTGAGCGACGGGAACGTGCCCGGCCTGGCCCGGCGCGCGCGGGCCTCCCTCCAGGAGGCGGGATTCCGCGTGATCGGCGCCACCGTGCCCCCGGGCGAGGCCTCGAAGTCGCTCGGCCAGGTGGAGCGGCTGACGCGGCTCGCCGCCGAGGCCGGCCTGCGCCGGGCCGACGCCGTCGCGGCGCTCGGAGGGGGCGTGGTCGGCGACCTCGCCGGGTTCGTGGCGGCCAGCTACCAGCGCGGGGTGCGGCTGCTGCAGATCCCCACGACGCTCCTGGCGATGGTCAACTCGTCCATCGGGGGCAAGACGGGCGTCGACCTGCCGGAGGGCAAGAACTACGTCGGCGCGATCTGGCAGCCGGAGCTCGTGCTGATGGACATCGACGTCCTCGACGGCCTGCCGCCGCGCGAGCTGGCCTGCGGCTTCGCCGAGGTCGTGAAGTACGGGCTGCTGAGCGGCCCCGAGCTGCTCGACTGGGTCGGGTCGTGGCCCGCGCTGCCCGGTCCGCCGGACGACCTCGCCGCGCTGATCGAGCGCTGCGTGGCCCACAAGCTGGCGGTGGTGGCCTCCGACGAGCGGGACCGGGGAATCCGCGCATCGCTCAACCTCGGCCACACCGTCGGCCACGGCATCGAGGCGGCCGCGGCGTACGAGCGCTACCGCCACGGCGAGGCGATCTCCCTGGGGATGCTGGCCGCCCTGCGGCTGTCGGAGCACGAGCTCGGGCTCGATCCGGCCGTGCGCGAGCGCACGGCGGCCGTGCTGGCCCGCCACGGGCTGCCCACGACCCTCGACCGCGAGCCGCCGACCGCGGCGATCGTCGAGGCGATGGGGCGCGACAAGAAGGCCGACGGGCAGGCGCTCAACATGGTGCTGCTCGCCGCCCCCGGGGACGTGCGCCTGAAGCTGACCCCGTCCCGCGAGCGCGTCGTCGCCGCGATCGAGGAGCTGAGGGCCTGATGCTGAGGATCGCGCTGCTCCACGGCCCGAACCTGAACATGCTCGGCCGCCGGCCGTCGGAGCACTACGGCACCCTGACCCTGCGCGAGCTCGAAGACCGGGTGCGGGCGTGGGGCGCCGAGCGCGGCATGAGCGTCGCCCCCTTCCAGACCAACCACGAGGGAGCCTTCCTCGAGCACCTGCACGGGCTGGCCGGGGCCGTGGACGGCGCGGTCGTGAACCCGGGCGCCTGGACCCACTACCAGTGGTCGATCCGCGACGCGCTCGAGCTGCTCGGCGCCCCGTTCGTGGAGGTGCACCTCAGCGACGTCGAGGCGCGCGAGCCCCACCGGCGCGTCTCGGTGGTGCGCGACATCGCCGCGGCCGCGATCTGGGGCCGCGGGCCCGAGGGCTACCGCGACGCCCTCGACCGGCTGGGTGAGCTGATCGGGTGAGGGAGCCGGCCCGCCAGGACGCGCTGCTGGAGGGGCTCGCCGAGCGCGGGCTCGGGGCGCTCGTCGTCACCGACCTCGCCAACGTGCGCTACCTCACGGGGTACGTGGGCTCGAACGGCATCGCCCTGATCGGCCCGCGCGGCCGCACCCTGGTGACCGACTCGCGCTACGCCGTGGCGGCGCGCGAGCAGGCGCGCGCGGCCGGCGTGGTCATCGGCCGGCGCGACCTGCTCGGCGACGTCGCGGCGGCCCTCCCCGCGGTCGCGGGCGACGGCCCGGTGGGCGTGGAGGCCGAGAGCCTCACCCTGGCGCGGCACGCCCGCCTGGCGGCGGTGCTGGAGGGGGTGGAGCTCGAGCCGACGACCGGCGTCGTGGAGGCCCTGCGGGCGCTGAAGGACCCCGACGAGGTCGCCGCGATGCGCGAGGCGGCGGCGGTCGTCGACCGGGCGCTCGCGGCCGTGCTCGGGCGGGGCATCGTCGGGCGCACGGAGCGCGAGGTGGCCTTCGACCTGCACCGCGCCATGCTGGAGGAGGGCGCGGAGACCCCGAGCTTCGAGATCATCGTGGCCGCGGGGCCGCGCGGCGCCCGGCCGCACGCCGTCCCCGGGAACGCGCCGATCCCCCGGGACACCCTCGTCGTGATCGACCTCGGGGCGGTGGTTGACGGCTACTGCTCCGACATGACCCGCACCGTGGCGACGGGGCCGCTGCCGGACCGGCTCGCGGAGATCTACGACGTCTGCCTGCGCGCCCAGGAGGCGGCGGTGGCGGCGGCGCGTGGAGGCATGGGCGCGGCCGAGCTGGACGCGGTGGCCCGGGCGGTCATCGCGGACGCCGGGTACGCTGACGCCTTCGGGCACGGCCTGGGCCACGGCGTGGGGTTGAAGATCCACGAGGCGCCCGGCGTGCGGCCGGAGAGCTCCGACGCCCTGAGCGCCCGGATGGCGGTGACGATCGAGCCCGGGATCTACCTCGAGGGCGAGGGCGGAGTCCGGATCGAGGACCTGGTCGTGCTGGGGGACGAGGGGTGCGACGTGCTCTCGGCCGCGCCGAAGCATCTGATGATCGTGGAGTGAAGGAGGGCGGGGCGGGGTGATCTCGACGAACGAGCTGAAGAACGGCTACGTGCTCGACATCGACGGCGAGCTGGTCAGCGTCGTGCAGTTCCAGCACGTCAAGCCGGGCAAGGGCGGCGCCTTCGTGCGCACCAAGCTCAAGAGCCTCGCGTCGGGCGCGGTGGTGGACCGCACGTTCCGCGCGGGCGAGAAGGTGGAGCGCGTCACCACCGAGACCCGGACGATGCAGTTCCTCTACCGCGACGGCGACGAGCTGCACCTGATGGACAACTCGACCTACGAGCAGATCTCGGTGCCGGCCGCCGGCGTTGACAACGACGACCTGCTGGCGCCGAACACGGACGTGCAGGCGCTGTTCGTGCGCGAGGCGCCGATCCGCATCGACCTGCCGACCTTCGTCGAGCTCGCGGTGGTCCGCACCGACCCCGGCGTGAAGGGCGACACGGTCTCGAACGTCACCAAGCCGGCCGAGCTGGAGACCGGCGCGACGGTTGACGTGCCGCTGTTCGTGAACGAGGGCGACCGGCTGCGGATCGACACCCGCACGCGCGAGTACACCGCCCGCGCCTGAGCCGCGCCGGATAGCCTGGCCCGGTCCATGGAAGAGGGATGCCCGTGACGCCCCAGCCCGACCACGTCGGCTACGTCGACGCGACGCTCCGTGACCTCGCCCCCTTCCCGTGGGGCACGGCCGTGGGGACCGACGACCTGGCGGTCGCCGCGTCGGCGCTGTCGGAGGTGGGCGCGCGGGTGCTCGAGGTGCTCGACGCGCGCTGCGCCCGCGCGGCCCTGGAGGCGCGGTCGGAGAGCCCCTGGGACCGCCTTCGGGCGGTGCTTCGCGAGGCGGGCAGCACGCCCGTCGGGGTCGTGGTGGGCGCCCGCAACCTCTGGGGCGACCGCCCCCTCGCGCCGGACGTGGTGCGGCGCTTCGTGCTCTGCGCCTCCGACAGCGGCGCGCGCCGCATCCGGGCCACCGACCCGCTCAACGACCCCGAGGCGCACGCCCCCGTCGCCCGGGCCTGCGCCGAGGCCAAGGTCGAGTTCGTCCCGACGCTGATCGTCGGGCCGGCGCCCGAGCCCGGCGACCCGCGCTGGCTCGAGGAGGCGCAGGCGCTGGCCGCCCTCCCGGGGACGGCCTCGATCTGCGTCTCCGACGGCGCGGGCCACCTCTCGCCGGCGCTGCTGGCGAGCCTGGTGGAGCAGGTCGGGCGGGCCACCGGCCTGCCGGTCGAGGTGCAGGTGCAGGCCCCCGGCGGGCTCTCGCCGCTGTCGGCGACGGCCGCGGTCGGGGCCGGCGCGGCGGCCGTCCAGGCCTCGGCCGGCCCGGTGGCGCTGGTCTCGGCCCGCCCGTCGGCCGAGACGCTTCGGGCGGCCCTGGTGGGCGGCGGGCGGGCCTTCGACTGCGCCCCGTCGGCGCTCGACCGGGCCGCGCGGGTGGTCGGGCCGATGCTGCCGGCCGACCGCCTGCGCCAGGCCGCCGCGGCCGTCTTCGGCCCGGCCGTGGCGGTGCCCCCGGCGCTGGAGTCTGGGCTCATCTCGCGCCTCGGCCGCCTGGGGCTCTCGCGCAGCCTGGTCGCCGTCGCCAACGAGTCGGCGGCCGTCGCCCGCGACATCGGCGCCGCGACCCTGGCGTACCCGCTCGGCAGCGCGATCCTCGCCCAGGCGGCGCGCCACGTCATCGACGGGCGCCGCTGGGGCGAGATCGAGCCCGAGGTCGCCCAGGTCGCCCTGGGCCGCGCGGGGCGCCTGCGGGGGCCGGTGGCGCCCGAGGCGCTGGAGGCCGCCCGCGCCGCCGACCCGGGCGCCGCCCCTCATCGCGACCTCGCCGCCGTGGCCGAGGAGGCCCCGCACGGGCTCAGCGAGGAGGACCTGGTGCTGTGGGCGATGTTCGCCGAGACCACCGACCAGGTGGTCGCGCGGCGCCGGTCGCTCGGCGCGGAGGCGGCCAACCGCCCCGGCCAGCCGGCGATCGACCGCGACCTGCTCGAGACCCTGGTCGACGTCGTGGAGGCCTCGGACGAGGCCGAGGTCAGCGTCGAGGTGTCGGGGGCGCGGGTGACGGTGCGCCGGGCGGTCGCGGTCCCCGTCGAGGCCGGCTCGACCGCGGCCGGGTCCGGCGGCGGCGACGCGGCGGACGAGGACGAGGGCCTGGTGCGCGTCACCAGCCCGATGGTCGGCACCTTCTACCGCCGCCCCGCGCCCGACCAGCCGTCCTTCGTCGAGGTCGGCCAGCGCGTGGAGCCGGGCGACACCCTCTGCCTGATCGAGGCGATGAAGCTCTTCAACGAGATCGTCGTCGAGGAGGGCGGGGTGGTGCGCACGATCGCGCTCGAGGACGCCGCCCCGGCCGAGTTCGGGCAGCTCCTCTTCCTCCTCGAGCCGTGACGCGGTGAAGCTCCTGGTGGCCAACCGCGGCGAGATCGCGGTGAGGATCATCCGGACCGCGCGCGAGCTGGGAATCCCCACGGTCGCGGTCTACTCGACGGTCGACGCCGACACCCTGGCGGTCGACCTGGCCGACGAGGCGGTCTGCATCGGCCCGCCGCCGGCGCGCGAGTCGTACCTCGACATCTCGAACGTCCTCGCCGCGGCCGAGATCACCGGATGCGACGCGGTCCATCCCGGCTACGGCTTCCTGGCCGAGAGCCCGGCCTTCGCGCAGGCCTGCGCGTCGGAGGGCGTCACCTTCGTGGGGCCCTCGCCAGAGGTCATGCAGCGGATGGGAGACAAGATCGCGGCCAAGGAGGCGGCGCGCGAAGCGGGACTGCCGGTGCTGGAGGGCTCGGACGGCCCGGTCGGCGACGTCCGCGCCGCGATCGACGCGGCTGAGCGGGCGGGCTATCCGGTGCTCCTGAAGGCCTCCGCGGGGGGCGGCGGCAAGGGGATGCGCCGCGTCGAGCGGCCGGCCGACCTCCCGGGGGCGTTCGAGGTGGCCCAGCGCGAGGCCGAGGCCGCGTTCAGCGACGGCGGGCTGTACGTCGAGCGGATGCTGGAGGGCGCCCGCCACGTCGAGGTGCAGGTGATGGCCGACGGGCTCGGCGGGGCGCTGGTGTGCGGCGACCGCGAGTGCTCGATCCAGCGCCGCCACCAGAAGCTCATCGAGGAGGCCCCCGCGCCCCACCTGCCGGACGCGACGCGCGAGGCGATGCACGAGTCCGCGCTGCGGGCCGTCAAGGTGTGGGGGTACCGGAGCGCCGGCACGCTGGAGTTCCTGGTCAACGCGGAGGGCCGCTTCTTCTTCCTCGAGCTGAACGCCCGCCTGCAGGTGGAGCACCCGGTCACCGAGCTCGTCACCGGCCTCGACCTGGTGGCCGAGCAGCTGGGGATCGCGGCCGGTGGGCTGCTGTCGCGCACCGGCGTCGCCGAGGCGCGCGGGCACGCCATCGAGTGCCGCATCAACGCCGAGGACCCGGCGCGCGACTTCCGCCCCGGCGCGGGCCGGCTGCGGGACTTCCGCATGCCGGGAGGCCCGGGCATCCGCGTCGACACCCACTGCGAGGCCGGCGAGTCGATCCCGCCCCACTACGACAGCCTGCTGGGCAAGCTCTGCGTCTGGGCCGCCGACCGCCCGCGCGCCGTGGCGCGGCTGCGGCGGGCGCTCGACGAGGCCTCGGTCACCGGCATCCCCACCACGCTGCCCCTGCTCTGGGACATCGCCCACGACGCGCCCTTCGTCGAGGGGCGCTACACCACCTCCTACCTGGCCGAGCGCGACGGCCACCTGCCCGCGCTGCACGAGGAGCGGGCGCCGGCATGAGCCGCCCCGACGAGGACCGCCGGCCGCCGAGATGCGGCGAGGCCGGGGAGGGTTGATGGCCGTGGAGCCCGAGGGCGGGCGGCGGGCGGCCAGGCGCCAGGCGGTGATCCTGCTCTACCAGCACGACGTGACCGCCCTCCCGCTGGAGGAGCTCGAGGAGAACGCCGCGCGCGACGGGGACCCCCTCGACCTCTTCGCCCGGGCGCTCGTGGAGGGGGTGAGCGCCGATCCGGACAGCCTGGACGCGCTCATCACGGGCGCGGCCGAGGGTTGGACCGCCGAGCGGCTGGCGCCGCTCGAGCGCAACATCCTGCGCGTCGCCGTCCACGAGATCCTCGACTGGCCCGACATCCCGGCGGCCGTGTCGATCAACGAGGCCGTCGACCTGGCCAAGCGCTACTGCCAGCCCGAGGCGCCGGGCTTCGTGAACGGCATCCTGGGGCGCATCGCCTCCGAGGCGGCGGGGGTGGCCGGGTGAGCGGGGGCGGGGCCGAGCGGCTGGCCGCCGACGCGGCGCGCCTCGAGGACGTCGCCCGGCGCCTGCGCGACGACGGCGTCCCGGCCGAGGAGCTGCGGGCGCTGGCCGAGGAGGCCCTGGAGCTGTCTGCGCGGATCACCGACGGGGTGGCGCGCCTCGTCCGCGGGGAGGAGGGCTGATCTGGCCCGCGCGGACGAGCCGCTCGACCCACGGGTGCAGGTGGTGGTGCTCGCGCCGAGCGACCCGGCGGCCGCGGGCCACGCCGAGCTGCAGGGCGTCGGCAGCGGCGACGACCGGCCGCCCATGGCCGAGCTCGCCGCGCGGCCCTGGCTCACCCAGGGCGCGGCGGCCCGGGGCGCCCAGCTCGAGACGCTGGGGCTGGCGGTGTACGCCGGCCACCCCGAGCTGTCGCTGGTGAACCTCCCGACCGCCTTCATCGAGTCCGGCGTGCGGCTGCTGAAGGAGCTCGGCACCTACGTGCTCGCGGGCGGCGTCCTGGAGGACGGCGACGTCATGCAGCTGCGCCACGACCTGCCCCAGCTCGTAGGGGTCGTCGCGGCCCCCGAGGGCGAGGGCGGCCTTCTGCGCGTCGTCCTGCTCGCGTAGCCCTGAGAAGCTGGCTCACAACCCCTTCACGTGGACGGGCGCCACTTGTTCCCAGCGCCGCCGCAGACGGCGGAGGAAGTGCAGCCAGGCGAAGGTCCGCTCGACGACCCAGCGCAGCGTGCCGAGGCCCGAGTCATGCTCGGCGCCGCGTCGGAGTCACGTGAGCGTCCGTAGCTCACGAAACGACCTTCCACGAGATGTCAGGCCGGTCGAGGAGGTCGTGATGAGGGTCGTGTTCGTGCACGGGGCGTGCGTGAAGGACGGAGCGTGGTGGTGGCGCCGCACCGGCGAGCTTCTCGCCGAACGAGGGATCGCGAGCGAGGCGCCTGCCCTGCCGAGCTGCGGCGAGACAGGTGCGCCACCGGGTGCGGAAGGGCCCGGGCTGGCCGACGACGTCGCCGCGGTCCGGCAGGTGCTGGCCGCGAGCGACGAGCCGACCCTCATGGTCGCTCACAGCTACGGGGGCATCGTGACCGCGGAGGCTGCTGCGGGCGTGGAGACCGTCCGTCACCTGCTGCTCGTATCCAGCTATCTGCCCGTGGTCGGGGAGAGCCTCGCCTCGTTCGGCGACGAGGAGCCCGCCCCGTTCCTCGACATCGACCCCGAGCACGGCACGTTCACCGTCCGCCCAGATACCCTCGCCGAGACGTTCCTGCAGGACTGCGATCCGGAGATCCGACGAGAGGCCGTTGATAGGACGGCCTGGCAGAGCCTCAAAGTGATCGAGGAGCCGGTGCAGTCAGCGGCCTGGCAGCACGTGCCCTCGACGTACGTCGTCTGCGCTCAGGACCGAGGTACTCCCGCCCAGCGCCAACGCGACTTCGCTGGAAGGGCAGGCAACGTCGTGGAGTTCGACGCCGGGCACCACCCGTTCCTGTCTCAGCCGGTCGCCGTGCGCGACTTGATCCTCGGGCTGTGACGGCAACGGGGGACGTGCCCCGACCACCGAGACCTCCTGCTGCAGGCCTACGCGGCCGACAACAGTCAAGATGTCGAGGCCCTGGCTGACGCTCGTGGGCAATGACGTCGAAGAGCGGGAGAAGCCGGGTGACGTCGTTGCGGTTACCGCCGGTCGGCTCCTCAGGCCGCGTCCTCCCCGACGGCGTCGCGGAGGCGGGCGAGGCCGAGCCGCAGCCGGCCCTTGACGGTCCCGAGGGGGAGCCCGCAGACGTCGGCGACCTCCCCGTGCGACAGCCCGCCGGCGTGCACCAGCAGCAGCGCGTCCCGCTGCTCCGAGGGCAACCCGTCGAGCGCCCGGCGGACGCGGGCCGCCTCCGCGCGCGCCATCCCGATTCGCGCCACCGAATCGTCGGCGGGCTCCCGCGCCGCGACCTCCCGGGCGGCGCCCTCGGCCCGGCCGCGGCGCGTCTGGGCCCGCAGCCGGTCGATGGCCAGGTGGCGCGCGATGCCGACGAGCCAGGCCCGGACCCCGCCCCGGCGGGGGTCGAAGCGCTCCGCGTGGCGCCAGAGGGCGAGGAACGCGTCCTGGCACACCTCCTCGGCCTCGGCGACGCGGCCGGTGCGGGCCAGGGCGTAGGTGTGCACCGCGCGCGAGTGGCGGTCGTAGAGCGCGGCGAAGGCGTCCGCGTCGCCGCCCGCGACGCGCGCGACCAGCGCCGCGTCCGAGGGCCCGACCAGGGCTGGTGTCGTGGAGGGCATCCACCCCCGTTGATCCGCGAGGGCCCGGATGCGTGACATTCGCGGTTGGCTGTAACGCGGGCGCGCCACGGCGCCTCTGAGAGGAATATGGTCAGTCCGCCCCTCGGAGGAGGACCGGAACGGAGCGGGTCGCCGAGCGTCGCCGCGAGCAGGCATCAGCGCACCCGGACGAGGTCCGGCTGGTGGACGCGCTGCGGGACGGGGACGAGGCCGCGTTCGCGGACCTCCTGCGCCGGTACTCGGCGGCGATGACGAGCGTCGCCATGCTCTACGTGCCGAGCCGCGCAGTGGCCGAGGAGGTGGTGCAGGACGCGTGGATCGGTGTGCTGCGCGGCCTCGACGGCTTCGAGGGCCGCTCGAGCCTGCGCACCTGGATCTTCACCATCCTCGTCAACTGCGCCCGCCGGCGCGGCGAGCGCGAGGGCCGGAGCGTGCCCTTCTCGGCCCTGTCCGACCCGCCCGGAGAGCAGGAGGGGCCCGAGGCCGACCCGTTCACGCCGGCCGACGACCCGCGCTGGCCGCGCATCTGGGCCCGGCCCAACGACGCCTGGGACACCCTCCCCGAGGAGCGGGTGCTGGGCCGCGAGTGCGTGGACGTGGTGCGCGACGCCATCGCCGACCTGCCCCCGCGCCTGCGCGAGGTGATGACCCTGCGAGACGTCGCCGGCTGGACCTCGGGCGAGGTGGTCGCCGCCCTGGGCATCAGCGAGGCCAACCAGCGGGTGCGCCTGCACCGGGCGCGGGCCCGCGTGCGGTCGGCCGTGGCGGGCTACCTCGGCGCCCCGGGGGAGGGGCCGTGAGCGGGCCGCCGCGCGCCGGCTGCGAGGACGTCGTGCGCCTGCTGACCGACTACCAGGAGGACGCCCTGCCGTCGCGCCAGCGGCTCGACTTCGAGCGCCACGTCGCCGTCTGCCCCTCGTGCCGCGGCTACCTCTCCCAGGTGCGGACGGTCATCGGGGCGGCCGGCAGAGCGGGTGGGCCGGGCCTCGGGCCCGACGACGAGCGGGCGCTGAGGGAGGCCTTCCGCGCGCTGAGGCCGGGCGGGCGATGATCGCCTTCAAGTTCCTCGGCCCGGGCTCGGTCGGCCTGTTCAGCCGGTTGGAGTGGCCGGTGCCGGGCGGCGGCCGTCCCGGCGGGTGGGTGGAGGCCGGGGGCCCGCTCGAGGAGTGCCGCACCGGGGTCCACGCCTGCGGGCCGTGGGGGCTGATCGACTGGCTCGACTCCGAGCTCTGGCACATCGAGCTGGACGAGCCGATCGTCGAGACAGACGCCGGCTTCGTGGCGGGCCGGGGCCGGCTGCTGAGGCGCGTCGAGGCCTGGGACGGCCGGGCCGCCGGCGACCTCGCCCGGGCCTGCGTGGAGCGCGCGCGCGACCGCGGGGCCGAGGCGCTGGAGCGGGCGGGCCGGGCGAAGGACGCCGCCGGGCTGCGGGCGCTCGCCGACCCGGAGCGGATCGGCTCGCGGGCGACGGAGCTGGCGCGCGGCACCCCTCCCGAGATCGCCGACCCGCTCGGCTTCGCCGCCGACGCCGTGACCATGGCGCGGGGGGGGATGCCCGACTCGGCGATCCTCGCCACTCTGGCTCCGCCGACCGCCGCCGCGATCGCCGCCAACGTGGCCTTCACCGCGGCCCGCGCGGCCGGCCGGGCCCACGAGCTGGCCGACGGCCCGGGCGGGTTCAACGCCGGCTACGACGCCGAGCGGACCTGGCAGCGCGAGTGGCTCTGCGGGCGCCTGTCCCGGGCGCCGGAGACGGGCGTCAGCCGACCGGGCCCGCGGCCGGGAAGGCCGGCCGCGCGATAAGCCGCTCCCGGAGGCCGGCGAGCCGTCGATGGGGGCCGAGGTCGAGGCCCGTCAGCGTGGTGCGGAAGAGGACCGGCGCGACGGCGCAGTCGGCGATCGTGAAGCGCCCGAGGACGGCGCCCTCGGGCGCGACCAGGCCGTCCATCAGGCGCAGGGTGGGCTGGATCTCGCGCTCCACCTCCGCGGCGCCCTCCGGGTCGCGCGGCACGGCGTCCCAGCCGCCGATCTCCGCGGAGAAGCCGAGGGCGAGCCGCTCGTGCCGGAAGAACGCCGGCCGGATGCCCGTGGCGAAGCGGTCGAGGAACTCGTCAACGCGGGCGCGGTCGCGCGGCGCGGCGGGGAGGAGGTCGTCCCGGCCCTCCCGCCCCGCCATGTAGCGCAGGATCGCGTTGGACTCCGCCAGCACGAAGCCGTCGTCGTCGAGCGCGGGGATGCCGCCGAGCGGGTTGACCGCGAGGTACGCGGCGGGCCGGGGGCGGCTGAGCGGCACCTCGCGGCGCTCGTGCTCCAGGCCCAGCTCGGCCAGCAGGACGCGCACCTTGAGGGCGTTGGAGGAACGCGGGTTGTCGTAGAGGGCGAGCGTCACCGGGCGATCGTATCCCGGCGTCGCGCCCGGGCGGGGATGTGACAGGAGCTCGCGAAGCTCTAGACTCGCGCGGATGCCCACTCCCGACCGCCGGTTCCCCCTGCTCCGGGGGCTCCAGGCTCCGTCCGACGTCGGCCGCATGTCGGACGCCGAGCTCGTCGCGCTCGCGGCCGAGATGCGCGAGGCGATCATCGACACCGTCAGCCAGACCGGCGGCCACCTGGGCGCGAGCCTGGGCGCCGTGGAGCTGACCGTCGCCCTCCACGCCGAGCTGGAGTCGCCGCAGGACCGCATCATCTGGGACGTCGGCCACCAGGCATACGGGCACAAGCTCCTGACCGGCCGCCTCGAGGGCTTCCCGACCCTGCGCCAGCACGGGGGCATCAGCGGCTTCCTGCGCCGCGTCGAGAGCGAGCACGACGTCATGGGCGCGGGCCACGCCAGCACGTCGATCAGCTACGCCACCGGCATGGCCGAGGCGCAGCGCCACGGTCGCCAGGCCGGCCACGTGGTCTGCGTCATCGGCGACGGCGCGCTGACCGGCGGGATGGCCTACGAGGGCCTCAACCAGGCCGGCCACCTGCGCTCGCCGATCACGGTGGTGCTCAACGACAACGGCATGAGCATCTCCGAGAACGTGGGCGCGCTGTCGAAGCTGTTCCAGCGGGTGCGCGTCGACCCCACCCTCACCAAGGTGCGCGAGGAGATCGAGCGCGGCCTGGCCCGGCTGCCCGGCGCGAGCGAGATGGGCGGCCACCTCCGCGACGCGACCAAGTCGCTCTGGTTCGAGGACGGCGCCCTCTTCGAGGCGCTCGGGTTCGCGTACCTGGGGCCGATCGACGGCCACGACATCGGCGAGGTCCGCAAGGCGCTGCGCACGACGCTGGAGATGGACCGGCCGGTGGTCATCCACGCCAAGACGGTCAAGGGCAAGGGCTACGCCCCCGCCGAGGCCGACGGCGAGGCGATGCACGGCGCGACGCCCTTCGTCGTCGAGAGCGGGAAGGCGGCCAAGAAGTCATCGGGCCCGCCGACCTACACCGAGGTCTTCGGCAAGGCCCTGGTGGCCGAGGCCGAGCGCGACCCGCGGGTGGTCGGCATCACCGCCGCGATGCTCAAGGGCACCGGGATGCAGCACATGATGGCCCGCTTCCCCGAGCGGACCTACGACGTGGGCATCGCCGAGCAGCACGGCGTGGTCTTCGCGTGCGGCCTGGCGATCGCCGGCTACCGCCCGGTGTGCGCCATCTACTCCACCTTCCTGCAGCGGGCCTTCGATCCGATCATCCACGACGTCGCCATCCAGGGCCTGCCGGTGGTGTTCGCGATCGACCGCGGCGGCCTCGTCGGCGACGACGGGCCCACCCACCACGGCGTCTTCGACCTCGCCTACCTGCGCGCGATCCCCGGCCTCACGGTGATGGCGCCGATGGACGAGGCCGAGCTGATCGACATGCTCCACACGGCCCTGCGGCTCGACGGCCCGGTCGCGTTGCGATACCCGCGCGGGGCCGGGAGCGGCGTCGAGCTGCCCGAGCGGCCGCGCCCGGTGGAGATCGGCAGGGGGCGCGTGATCGAGTCGGGCGAGCGGGTGGCCCTGATCGGCTACGGCCACGGCGCCGCCCTGGCGGCGGCCGCCGCCGAGCCCCTGGAGGACGCGCTCGGCGCACGTCCCACGATCGTCAACGCGCGCTTCTGCAAGCCGATCGACGCCGACCTCATTCGCCAGCTGGCGAGCCGCCACGACCTGCTCGTCACCATCGAGGACCACTCCGAGCTGGCGGGCTTCGGCAGCGCGGTGCTCGAGGTGCTCGAGGGCACGCCGACGCGCGTGCTGCGCCTCGGCATCCCCGACCGCTTCGTCAACCACGGCAAGCGCGAGCTCCTGCTCGACGAGGTCGGCCTCTCGCCGGAGCACGTCGCCGCCCGGGCCGTCCAGGCCCTCAGCGGCTCAGCGGGAGCGGGCATCCTCGTCGCAGAGGGCGGGTAGCCCCCCCAACATGACGCGCTCCCGCCTCGACGTGGCCCTCGTCGAGAGGGGCCTCTTCCCGTCGCGGGCCCGCGCCCAGGCCGCCGTCATGGCCGGCAGGGTGCGGGTGGACGGCCGGCCCGTCGACAAGCCCGGAGCCGGGGTGGCGGTGGGCGCGGCCATCGACGTTGACGAGGGCCCCGAGTACGCCTCGCGGGGCGGCATCAAGCTCGCCAACGCCCTCGACGCCCTCGGGGTCGACGTGGCCGGGGCCTCGGCGATCGACCTCGGGGCGTCGACCGGCGGCTTCACGGACTGCCTGCTGCGGCGGGGGGCCCGGCGGGTGATCGCGGTCGACGTGGGATACGGGCAGCTCGACTGGCGCCTGCGCCAAGATGGGCGGGTGCACGTCATGGAGCGCACCAACGCCCGCGACCTCCGGCCCGAGATGCTCCCGTGGCCGCCCGACCTGGCGACGTGTGACCTCTCCTTCATCTCGATCGGCACGGTCTGGGGCGCCGTGCGGCGGAGCCTTGTGGCCGGCTGGCGTGCCATGGTGATGGTGAAGCCCCAGTTCGAGGTGGGGCGCGAGCGGGTCGGCGCGGGGGGCGTGGTGCGCGACCCGGCGGCGAGGGAGGACGCGGTGCGGGGGGTCGTCGAGGTGATCGAGCGGGAGGGCGGCCGGGTGCTGGGCACCGCCGACTCCGGCCTGCCCGGCCCCAAGGGCAACCGCGAGGTCTTCGTCCACGCGGTCAACGGGGCGGGCGCCGCGTGAGTTCGGAGCCGATCCGCATCGAGGCGGCCCAGCCGGTCAAGCGCGTGATGCTGCTCACGCACCGCGAGCCGGCGGTCACCGCGTCCAACCTCCCGGCGATCCTCTCGATCCTCGAGGAGGCCGGCGTGGAGGTGCTGGTGCCGGCGGCGGAGCTCGTGAAGCACCGCCCCCTCGCGGGCTACCCGTCGAGCGACGGCATGGGCCTGCGGCCTGGCGGCGAGGACCTCATCCTGGTGCTGGGAGGGGACGGCAGCATCCTGCGCGCGCTGGCGCGCGAGGCGGGCTCGGGGGCCCCGGTCATCGGCGTGAACTACGGCCGCGTCGGGTTCCTCGCCTCGATCGAGCGCGAGACGCTCGAGCGCGACCTGCGCCGCGCGCTCGCCGGGGAGTTCGTCGTGCTGGGCCTGCCGTCGCTCAAGGCCGAGTGGAGCGACGGCGAGGTGCAGGCCGTCAACGACCTGGCGCTGTTCCGCAGCGGCGATGCCCGCATCGCCGACCTCACCTACGAGGTCAACGGCGAGCTGGTGGCGACGGTCCGCTGCGACGGGGTGGTGTTGAGCACCCCGGTGGGCTCGACCGCGTACAACCTGGCGGCCGGCGGGCCCACGGTCTCGTGGCGGGTGCGCTGCTTCGTGCTCTCGTTCATCGCGCTCCACCACCTCGACAGCCGGCCGCTGGTGATCGGCGGCGAGGAGCTGCTCACGGTCACGAACAGCGCCCTCGTGGGCGACGTTGACGTGCAGGCCGACGGGCAGCGCATCGGGGCGCTGCGGCCGGGGCGCTCGATCACCGTGGGGCTCGGCGGCGACGAGGTGCACCTGGCGACCTTCCCGGAGGCATCGTTCTTCCGCCGCTACCGGGAGAAGTTCGGCCGGCCGTGATCCGCGCGCTCGAGGTGCGGGACCTCGTGGTGATCGAGCGGGCCGAGATCGCCCCGCCCGCCGGGCTGACCGCGATCACCGGCGAGACCGGCGCCGGTAAGACGGTGCTGGCCCAGGCGCTGGGGCTGCTCGCCGGCGCCCCGGCCGACGCCGGAGCCGTGCGCCCGGGGGCGCGCCACGCCCTGGTGCAGGCGACCGTGGCCCTGCCCGAGGGCTTCTGGGACGGCCTGGACGAGGACGACCCGGCCGCGGCGCTGCGGGAGCTGGCCGAGGACGATTCCGAGGTGGTGATCGCCCGCCGGGTGCCGGCCGAGGGCCGGGCCCGGGCCATGATCGACGGCCAGGCGGCACCTCGCGAGTCGGTGGCCGCCCTCGCCCGGGCCCTCATCCGCTTCTCGGCCCAGCACGAGCACCGCCGGCTCGTGAGCCCGGCCAGCCAACTCGCCGTGCTCGACGCCTTCGTCGGCCCCGACGCCGTCGCCCAGGCCGAGCGGCTGGCCGCGCTGCGGCGGCGGGTCCGGGGGCTCGACCGGGCCCTGGCCGCCGCGCGGGCGCGGCGCGAGGCCGCCGAGCGGGAGCGGGCCGACCTGGAGGAGCTGGTGGCCGCGGTCGACGCCGCCGCGCTCGACCTGGCCGAGGAGCAGGCCCTGCGCGCCGAGCGCGAGCGGCTCCGCCACGCCGAGGGCCTCGCCGCGGCGGCCTCGGCGGCCGCCGAGGCGCTGTCGCCGGGCGACGACTCGGCCGGCGCCGGCGCCGTGTCGGCCGTCGGGGGCGCCGCCCGCGCGCTCGGTCCGCTGGTGGAGGTCGACCCCGCCCTGGCGGGCCCCCACGGCGAGCTCGCGGCCGCCGAGGCAATCCTCCAGGAGGCCGCGCTCGCCCTGCGCGCCTACCTCGACGACCTCGACGCCGAGCCGGGCCGGCTGGCCCAGATCGACGAGCGCCTGGACGTCTACGCCCGCCTCGGGCGCCGCCACGGCCCCGGCACCGCCGAGGTGATCGCCCGGGCCGAGGACGCCAGGGAGGCCCTGCGCGGGCTGGACGAGGGGGCTGGGGAGGTGCTGGAGCTCGCGGAGGAGCGGGCCGCCATCCTCGACGAGGCCGTGGGCATCGCCGCCGCCCTGCGCGAGGCCCGCGCCGAGGCCGCGCCCCGGCTGGCGGAGGCGGTGCGCGCCGAGCTCGGCGACCTGGCGATGCCCCGTGCCGAGCTGCGGATCGAGCTGGTCGCCGACGATTCCGAGCTCCCCGACGACTCCTGCGTCATCTGGCTGCGCGCCAACCCCGGCCTGCCCGAGGCGCCGCTGGCCGCGACCGCGTCGGGCGGCGAGCTCTCGCGCGTGCTCCTGGCGCTCCACGGCACGGCGGCGGCGCGCGACGACGCCACGTGGGTGCTCGACGAGGTCGACGCCGGCATCGGCGGCGTCACCGCCGCCGCGGTGGGCGCGCGGCTGCGCGCGCTGGCGGAGGGGCGCCAGGTCGTGGTGATCACCCACCTGCCGCAGGTGGCCGCCATGGCCGACGCGCACTACCGCCTGGTCAAGGGCCTCGACGGCGAGGGCCGGGCCACCACCCGCATCGAGCCGGTCGAGGGCGACGAGCTGGTGGCGGAGCTGTGCCGGATGCTGGGGGCGACCCCCGACGACCCCGGCGCCCGCCGCCACGCCCAGGAGCTGCTGGCCCGGAGGACCTGACGACGATCAGGCCGCGACGATGACCCGCGCCCCGAGGGCCTCGTAGGTGTCCCTGGCGCGTGCATCGCGCGTCGCCAGCTCCGCGCCGTGCTCGACGGCGGCCAGCGCGACCAGGGCGTCGTAGACGGCGCCGCCCGCGACACCGTGGCGGGCCAGCAGGTCCGGAAGGTGCGTGGCCGTGTCCTCGCCGAGCAGCAGCGGCGCGGCGAACCGCGTCGTCAGCAGCCTGGCCGCGTCAGCCGGCGCCAGTCGCACGTCACCGGGGAGCCGGGTCAGAACCGAGTAGGTCTCGGCGAGCACATGACCGCACAACGCGACCTCGCGGCTGCGCCACCACGAGACGACCTCGGCGTGCGCCGCGTGGGTCCGCACGAGCAGGGGGACCGCCACGCTCGTGTCGAGCGCGAGCGCGGTCAGCGCCTGCCGGCATCGATCAACCCGAGGACGTCCTCGTCGTCGATCGTCGTCTCGCCGGTCGCGACCAGAACCCCCGACTCTTCCACGAGCCGGGCGGTCCGGCCCGCGGGGACGAGCTGGAGCCCGGCGCCGTAGCGGGAGATGTCGACCACCGATCCCGGCGAGAGCCCGAGCGCGTCCCGCAACGGCTTGGGGACGACGACCCGCCCGACCGCATCGATGGATGCCTTCATAGGGAGAACATTACCAGATGATTCCCAGCGCCCCGCCGACCGGCTACGGCGCCGCGCTCCTCCAGCGGAGGACCTCGGTGCCGGGGGCCGGATCCCCGTCGGCCGGCTCTGCGGTCACGCTGATCGTGGGGAAGAGGGCGGGGTCGACCGCTGCGGCGAGGGTCACCCGGGTGCGGCCGTCCTCGTCGGGGTGGAACGTGCCGGCCGAGATGCGCTGGGGCGAGCCCGGGCGGTCGTCGGGGCCGACGAACCAGACCTCGTAGAGCTCGCCTGTGGGGAGGATCGGCAGGTCGTCGCTCGACAGCTCGACGACGCGGCCGATGCCGGTCTTGGTGACCTCCACCGCGGCCGACGCCCCGCCGCCGCCCGGGGCGGTCAGGACGGCGCTGATCTCGCGCGTGCCACCGACGCCGTCGTCGAGGGCGCGGCCCCCGAGGACGAACGCGCCCGCCAGCGCGGCGGCAGCGAGCGCGGCGGCGCCGACGCCGAGCGCCCAGCGGCGCCGTGGCGCCGCGGCGCGGGCGGGCGCCGCGGGTGGGGCGGGCGAGCCGTTGCCGGCCGCGGCCCGGCGCACGGCCGCCAGCGTCTGCGCCTCCAGGTCGGCGGGCGGCTGCGCGGCGGGCGGCGCGAGCGTGAGCAGCTCGGCCGCCGCGCGCAGCTCGGCCAGCTCGGCGCGGCAGTCCGGGCACGAGGCGAGGTGGGCCTCGAAGCGGTCGCCCTCGTGCGCGCTCAGCGCCCCGAGGGCGTAGCCGGCGACGTCGTGGTGGGGGCCGGAGGGCACGCTCATATCACCGCCCTCTCCTCGAGCTCGCGGCGCAGGGCGCGCAGGGCGTGGTGGGTCCGCGTCTTGACCGTGCCGAGCGGGATCCCGAGGCGGTCGGCGATCTGGGGCTGGCTGAGGTCCTCCTCGTAGTACATCCGCAGGACCGCGCCGTGGTTCTCCGAGAGGCTGTCGAGCGCGTCGCCGACGGCCATGCCGAGCAGGACCTGGTCGAGGGCCTCGGGCGCCGCGGGCGCGCGCCGCTCGACCTCGTCCGCGGGGGCGACGTCCAGGGGGCGCGACGCGGACCGCCGGCGCAGGTCGGACGCGACGCCGTAGGCGATGACGAACGCGTAGGTCCGCACCGACCCGCGGGCGGGGTCGTAGCTCGGCGCGCTGCGCCAGAGCCGGACGAACGTGTCCTGGACGAGCTCCTCGGCCATCCCCTCATCCTTCAGAAGCCGCAGGCCCAGGCGGTAGAGCGGCGTCTCGAAGCGACGGTAGAGGCCGACCAGCGCCTCGTCCTCGTCGCCCGCGGCCACCCCCGCGAGCAGGCGGGCGTCCTCGGCATCGGCCGGCGCCTCCGGGGCGCCGTCGCGCGCGAACCGCCTCAAGCGTTGCCGGACCGGGATCAGCCTGGCCTCCCGTCGCCTGACGGCGGGCGAGGGCCCGCCTGACAGGTGTTCGCCCGCGGGCCCCGTTCGGTTCAGTCCGGCCGGGGCCCGGGACGTTCGTGCTCAGCGCTGGGCGAGCGGGATGGCGATGTCCACCACCGGGCTCTTGCCCCCGATCGGCCCGAGCGAGCGGGCGCGGCCGTTGAACAGGCTGATCTCGTACAGGCGGTCCGAGCCGTCCACGGTCAAGGCCGCGAAGGCGTCGATGCGGACCGTCGTGCCCTTGCGGACCGTGCTGTAGATGTCGAACCCGGCCGCCGGGCCGGCGTCGACCTTGAGCTTGCCGGTGGGCACGACCAGGCCGGCGTTGGCCGGCGACTGGATCACGATCTGGTCGGCCATGGCGTCGAGGTCGTAGAGCGTGGTGCCGGTGTCCGGGTCGGCGTCGTTGTTGGTGTACGCCGCCCCGGCGGTGCCGAGGAAAGGCACCGGCGGCGGTCCGGGCGACGTGAGCCGCCCGTCGGTCAGCGTGTCGTTGTCGGCGTCAACGTTGTCGCGCAGGTTCTGGCCGGTGTCGCTGACGATCCGGAGGCGGTCAACGACGGGGTTGAAGTCGACGCCGAAGGTCGTGCCCTCGAGTGGGACGTTCACGCGCGACTTCAGCGTGGCCTTCGCGCCCTTGCCGATGGTGTAGACGCCGCCCTTGTCGCCGAGGGCGTACAGGTCACCGGTGGCGGGCCGGTAGTCGATGCCGACGACCGAGGCGTCCGTGACGAGGCCGCTGATCGCGCCGAGGTGGCGCGTCTTCCAGGGCTTGGTCTCGGTGAACGACACGAGCTTCTGATCCTGGGTCAGCCCCACGATCTGCAGCTCGTAGAAATTGGATCCGCGGTCGTAGCCGCGGTCGTAGCCGCTGGTGGCATAGAGGGCCGGCGCCCCGGCGACGAGGCCGACGCCGAGCGCGCCGACGGCGATCTTGGTGGAGAGCTTCACGGGGATCTCCTTCGGGAGTGGGGTGCAACCCCGTGTTCGCGCGCGGCCCCCCGAACGGTTCACTCGGCCGCGGCGCTCTGCCCGCCGACCCCGGCGCTATCCTGAATGCGTCGTCGGGCGAGGGAGGGCGCGTGGGAGAGATGCCGGTGAAGTACGTCTTCGTGACCGGGGGCGTCGTCTCCGGCCTCGGCAAGGGCATCTCCGCCGCCTCGCTCGGCACCCTGCTCAAGGCGCGGGGGCTCGCGGTGTCGCTCCAGAAGTGCGACCCGTACCTCAACGTCGACCCCGGCACCATGAGCCCGTTCCAGCACGGCGAGGTGTTCGTCACCGAGGACGGCGCCGAGACCGACCTCGACCTGGGCCACTACGAGCGCTTCACCGACGAGAGCCTCTCGCGCATCTCCAACGTGACGACCGGGGCGGTCTACGACGCGGTCATCAAGAAGGAGCGGCGGGGCGACTTCCTCGGGGCGACCGTCCAGGTGATCCCGCACGTCACCGAGGAGATCAAGGGCCGCATCCGGCAGGTGGCCGCGAGCAGCAACGCCCAGGTGGTCATCGTCGAGATCGGGGGCACGGTGGGCGACATCGAGTCGCTGCCGTTCCTCGAGGCGATCCGGCAGCTGCGCAACGACGTGGGCCGCCAGCACGTCTGCTTCGTCCACGTGACGCTCGTGCCCTACCTCGATGCCGTGGGCGAGCTCAAGACCAAGACGACCCAGCACTCGGTCAACGAGCTGCGGCGCATCGGCATCGAGCCCGACGTTCTGGTGCTGCGGTCGAACCGGCCCCTGACCGAGGACATCCGCCAGAAGATCGCCCTCTACGGCGGCATCCCGACCGAGGCCGTCATCTCGGCGGTCGACGCGCGGGACATCTACGAGGTGCCGCTCAACCTCGAGGCCGAGGGGTTCGCGCGGGTGGTGACCGAGCGGCTGGGCCTCACCGCCCCGCCCCCGGACCTCACCGACTGGCGCGCGCTGGTCGAGCGCATCGGGGCATGTCGGGGCGAGGTGCGCGTCGCGCTGGTGGGCAAGTACGTGCAGCTCCACGACGCCTACCTGTCGGTGGCCGAGGCGCTCAAGCACGCCGCCATCCACCACGGGGCCGAGCTGCGGATCGACTGGGTCGACGCCGAGGACCGTCGCCTGGAGGACGCCCTGGCGGTCGCGGACGGCATCCTGGTGCCGGGCGGCTTCGGCGGGCGCGGCATCGAGGGCAAGATCGCGGCCGCGCGGTTCGCCCGCGAGCGCGAAGTGCCCTACCTCGGCATCTGCCTGGGCATGCAGATCGCGGTCATCGAGTTCGCGCGCCACGTCTGCGGCATGGACGGGGCCAACTCGAGCGAGTTCGACCCCGAGACGCCGTACGCGGTCATCGACCTCCTGCCCGAGCAGCGGGCCATCGAGGAGCGCGGGGGCACGATGCGGCTCGGCGCCGACCCGGTGCACCTCGTGGAGGGCACCCGCACGCGCGCCGCCTACGCCGACCAGCCGGTGGTCTACGAGCGCCACCGCCACCGCTACGAGGTGAACCCCTCCATGCACGAGCAGCTCGTCGCGGCGGGCCTGGTCATCAGCGGCCGCTCTCCCAACGAGCGCCTGGTCGAGATCATCGAGCTCCCCGGCCACCCGTGGTTCTGCGCGTCCCAGTTCCACCCCGAGTTCAAGAGCCGCCCGACGCGGCCGCAGCCCCTGTTCCGCGAGTTCGTGGGCGCGGCGGCGGCGCGGGCCCGCGGGCGCGAGGAGACCACCGAGCGCGAGCCGGCGCGGCTCGGCGGGTGAGCCCGGAGGAGCTCGCCGGCCTCCACCCGGCGGCCCGCCTGATGGCGCGGCTGTGCGAGATCCCCTCGCCGTCGCGGCAGGAGGGCCGGGTCGCGGAGGTCGTGCGGGGCGAGCTGCGCGCGCTGGGCGCCGAGGTGGTCGAGGACGGCGCGGCGGCCGCCATCGGGGCGGGCTGCGGGAACATCATCGGCCGCTTCGCCCCGACGGTGGAGGGCGGGACGCCCATCGTCCTCTGCGCCCACCTCGACACCGTGCCGGTTGACGGGCCCATCGAGGTCGAGCTCGTCGACGGCCACCTCACCAACCGCCGCCCGGCCATCCTGGGCGGGGACGACAAGTCGGCGGTCGCCGTGATGATCGAGGCGATGCGCCGCGTGCGCGACGACGGCCGGCCCCACGCGGGCGTGGAGCTGCTGTTCACCCCCTGCGAGGAGATCGGCCTGCGCGGGGCGACCGCCTTCGATCCCGCCGCGCTGCGCGGGCGCCTTGCCTTCGTCTACGACCACACCGGCCCGGTGGGCGACGTCGTGGTGTCCGCGCCGTCCCTGCACAAGATCGCGGCCACGTTCATCGGGCGAGCCTCCCACGCGGGCCTCGCCCCCGAGGCCGGGCGCAGCGCCGTCGAGGCCGCCGCCCGGGCGATCGCCCGGATGCCCCTCGGCCGCATCGACCCCGAGACCACGGCGAACATCGGGACGGTGTCGGGCGGCACCGCGACCAACGTCGTCGCCGAGCGCTGCGACGTCACGGCCGAGGCACGCAGCCGCGACGAGCGGGCGCTGGCGGTGCAGCTCACGGCGATGCTGGACGCCCTCACCTGGGCGGCCAGCGAGTGCGAGGTCGATCTCGAGACCCGCGTCGACAAGGAGTTCACGTCCTACCGGCTCGCGGAGGACGATGCCCAGGTGCGCATGGCGCTGGAGGTGCTGACGTCGCTGGGGCACCGGCCCGAGCTGGTGGTCAGCGGCGGCGGGTCCGACGCGAACGCGCTCCTCCGCAACGGGTTCCCCGCCGTCAACCTCTGCAACGGCATGATCGACGTGCACACCCCCGACGAGCGCATCGCCGTCGGCAGCCTCGAGGCGATGTTCGAGGTCACCCTGGCGCTGATCGACGCGGCCCGGGAGTGAACCCGGGGCGGCTGGACCCCCCGATCCGCACGACCCGGATCCACCGGGGCACGATCGTCGACCTGCGCCGCTCCGACTACCGCCGCCCCGACGGGACGGTCGTGACGCGGGAGGTCGTGGACCACCCCGGGGCGGTGGTGATGGTGCCCGTGGAGGACGGCCGCGTGCTGATGGTGCGCCAGCCCCGCGAGGCTGTCGAGGAGTACACGCTGGAGCTTCCGGCCGGCAAGCTCGACGGCCCCGGCGAGGACCCGCTCGGGTGCGCCCGCCGCGAGCTGGCCGAGGAGGTCGGCCGCGCCGCGGACGCCTGGCGCGACCTGGGCGGCTTCTACACCGCCCCGGCCATCCTCACCGAGTTCATCCACTGCTTCCTCGCGACGGGCCTGACGCCGGTGTCGGGGGTCGAGTCGGACGAGGACGAGGCCATCGAGGTCGTCGCCTGGCCGCTCGAGGATCTGGGCGCCGCCATCGACGAGGCCCGCGACGCCAAGACCCTGATCGGGCTGCTGCGCCTGGAGCGCGAGCTGGCCGCCGGGAGGGTCAGCCCGACAGGTCGATGATCTCCGCCTCCGATCCGCATGCAAGGTGCATGCGTTCCGTGCGGCGTCGAGATCGTGCCGTCTGCCGGCACACCCACGCCGTCCGGGACGGGGGATACCGTCCCGCCCCCATGTCCTCCGCCCACGGCTACCCGCGCTGGCAGACGGCGCCTCCGACCTCGCCCGCGATCGAGGCCCAGAAGGCCGCGCGCGACGCGCGCTCCCCGCGCGATCCCCTGGCCGCCGACCCGGCCGGGCGCACGGTCTACCGCCTGCGGCCTCCGGCGGCCGGGGGCGGGGTCTCCGAGCGGCTGCGGGCCATGCTCGACGCCGAGCAGCTGGCGGCCGTCGAGGGGGCCCGCGGCCGGGCGCTGGTGCTGGCCTCGGCGGGCTCGGGAAAGACACGCACCATCGTGGCGACGCTGGCGCATCTCGTCGAGACCGGCACGCCCCCGGACGCGGTGATGCTCGTCACCTTCACCCGGCGGGCCGCGCGCCAGATGGCCGATCGCGCCGCCCGCCTTGCCGGGGCCGACCTCGGCGGGCTCATGGCGGGGACGTTCCACTCGATCTGCGCGCGCCTCCTGCGCCGGTACGGGCCCCTGGTCGGCGTGCCGGCGGCCTTCACGATCCTCGACGGCGAGGACCAGGCCGAGCTGATCGCGATGGCCCGCGACGAGGTGCTCGCGGGCCGGGAGGCGCGCCCGGCCCTGCCGCGGCCCTCGGCCATCGCCGGCTTCGCGGCGCTGGCCGCGGAGTCGGGCCGCGCCCTGCCGGACGTGGTGCTCGACCAGAACCCCCGCCTGGGCGACCGGCTCGACGACCTGGTCGAGATCGCCGAGGGCTACGCGGCGCGGAAGCGCGCGATGGCCGCCGTCGACTACGCCGACCTGCTCGTCCTGGCGGCGCGCTTGCTCGAGGAGCACCCGCGGGTGCGGCGGCGGCTGGCCGAGACCCACCGGTGGGTGCTGGTGGACGAGCTGCACGACGTCAACCCGGTCCAGGCGCACCTGGTCGAGGCGCTGGCCGCCGAGGGGTCCCACCTCGTCGCGGTGGCCGACCCCGACCAGTCGATCTACTCCTGGCGCGGCGCCGACCCGGAGGTGGTCGCGCGCTTCGCCGCCGCGGCCGGGACGCGGGTGTTCCCGCTCCAGACCAACTACCGGTTGACCCCCGAGGTGGTGGCGCTCGCGCAGGAGACCCTCCCGGCCGGCAACCCCTACGGCAAGCGGCTCCGCGCCCACCGGCCGCCGTCGGGGGCCCTGCCCGTGGTCGCCCACCTCGCCTCGGTGCAGGAGGAGGCCGCCTTCGTCACCCAGCGCATCGCCGACCTCGTCACGGCGGGCCGGGCGCCCGGCGAGATCGCGGTGCTCTACCGGGCGCACCACCACTCGGTCGAGCTCCAGCTCGCCCTGGCCGAGGCCGGCGTCGAGTTCGAGCTGTTCTCGGGCGCGCGCTTCGTCGAGAGCGCCCACGTGAAAGACGTGCTCGCCTTCTGCCGGCTGCGCCACAACCCGCGCGACGAGCTCGCCTGGAGCCGCGCCCTGCGGCTGTTCGAGCGGGTGGGCCAGGGCGTCGCGGCGCGCGTCTGGGGCGAGATCGGCGCCGCACCCGACCCGCTCGCGGCGGCGGCGGCGCTGCGCCCCGCGGGGCCGGCCGCGGCGAGCCTGACGCGCTTCCGCGACACCGTCGCCGACGTCGCCGTGCTCGCGCGCCCCGAGCAGATCGTGCTGCGCGTGGCGCGGGCGGACTGGTACCGCGACCACCTCCAGCGCTCCTACCCGAACTGGCGCGACCGCGAGGGCGACCTCGCGCGGCTCGCCGAGATCGCGGCCCGGGCCCCCGGCCTCGACCGCTTCCTCGCCGACCTCCAGCTCGCCGAGCGGGTCGAGGCCGACGAGGACGTCTCCGGCCCGGCGCGGCGGGTGGCCCTGTCGAGCGTCCACCAGGCCAAGGGCCTCGAGTGGCCGGTGGTGTTCGTCCTCCAGGTCGAGCCCGGCTCCTTCCCCTCCGGCTGGGCCGTCAGCGAGGGGGATCTCGACGAGGAGGAGCGGCTCTTCCACGTGGCCGTCACCCGGGCCGCCGACGAGCTCTACCTCTGCCGCCCGATCGCCGCGCGCCGGGCCTGGGACACCGGCGCCGACGCCCTGGTGCTGAACGCGGGCCAGGGATTCCTCGACCGCGACCTCTCGGGGCTGGTGGAGGAGTGGTCGGTCCGCTGAGGGCCTGCGAGTATGGATGGCGACATGGCGACCACAGAGAACTCCGGGCCGGGCGTCGTCGCCGAGGGCGGGCGGCTGATCGGCGGGGCCCTGGCCTCGGCGGCCTTCGGCCTGGCCGAGGCGCTGGCGCCGCCGGCCGGCGGCGCGCCGCCCCCGGAGGGCGCCCGGCCCGCCGCCGGCGAGCCCGAGGGCGGCGGCCCCCTGCGGCGGCTGGCCTCCGCCCCCGCGCACGCGGCCGGCGGGGCGGCCGCGGCGCTCGCCGCGAGCGTGGTCCCGGCGGTCGTCGAGCGGATCGACGTGAACGCCATCCTGGCCAAGGTGGACGTGAACGCTCTCGTCGCGAAGGTGGACGTGGACCAGATCCTCGACTCGGTCGAGCCCAACCGCGTCCTCGACCGGGTTGACGTGGACGCGCTCGTTCGGCGGGTGGACGTCGGCGCCATCGCCGGCGAAGCGCTCGAGTCGATCGACATCGGGGAGCTCATCCAGGAGTTGACGGCGAGCATCGCCACGGACACGCTCGAGGCCATCCGGGTCCAGGCCATCCGCGGCGACGACCTCTTGGCGCGGTGCGTGGACTGGATCCTCCTGCGGCGGCGGCCGCGGGACACCGCGCTCACGCGCCCCGGGAGCTCATGAGCCCGATCCCGCACAACCCCCGCGCGCGGGAGGTCCAGGGCCGCCGCGCGGGGCTCGTCTCGCGGCTGGCGGCGACCGCGGTTGACCTCGTCGTCGTGGTCCTGATCGGCGTCGCGTTGCTGGTCGTCGTCGCCGGCATCCGGGCGCTCTTCACCGGCGAGCTCGAGGTCGAGGTCTCGTCCGACCAGGCGCGCGGGCCGCTCGCCGTCCTCCTCGTCCTCGCCTACCTCGCGTACGGCTGGGGCCTCAACGGGCGCACCGCCGGCAAGGTGGCGCTCGGCCTGCGGGTCGTGCGGCGGGACGGCAGCGACGTCTCGTTCGGCCGCGGCATCGCCCGGGCGGTGCTGTGCCTGGCCTTCCTGCCGGGAATCCTGTGGTCGGCGGTCAGCCGCCGCAACGCGTCCGTGCAGGACCTGATCCTCGGAACGGCCGTCGTCTATGACTGGGGACCGGCCGCCGCGCCCCACCGCGTGCACGGGACCGGCGCCGGCGGGTGATCGTCTCGCGCGGCCCCGAGGGGCTCGTGCTCGTGCGCCAGGTCGATCACCAGGAGCAGTGCGGGCTGATGGCCGACGCCTGGGGCAACGCCGAGTTCGGCCGCCCGCAGCCCTACGCGCCGGTGGTCCTCGCGGCCCGGGTCCACGACGAGGGCTGGAGGGAGTGGGAGACGGAGCCGGGCGTCGGCGCCGACGGGCTGCCGGTGAACTTCTCCGACATGGACCGGCCGGCCCACGTGGCGCTCTACCGCCGGGGCATCGACGCCGCGGCGGCCCGGGGCCCGGCGGCGGGCCTGCTGGTGAGCATGCACGGGCAGGGGCTCTACGAGGCCCGCCGCGGCCTCGACGCCGGTCCGGCGACCCCGCGGGCCGGGCGCGAGCCGGCGGTGCGGGCGTTCCTCGAGGAGCAGGACGCCGTCCAGGGCCGCCTGCGCGCCCGCCTGGGCGGCGGCGCGGACCTGGCCGCCTGGTCGTGGGCGGCCTACCGGCTGCTGCAGACCTGGGACGTGATGAGCCTCTTCCTCACATGGGGGAGGCTCTGGGACCGGGGCGGGATCGCGCTGCCGCAGGTGCCGCGCCACGTCGGCGATCCGGGCGTCGAGCTGCGGCTGGCCGCGAGCGGGGACGGCGGCGCGACGTGCGAGCCCTGGCCCTTCTCCGCCGACGCCGTGGACCTCCCGGTGGCGGCCCGCACGCTGCCGGACCGGCGCTTCGCCTCGCCGGACGACCTGGTGGCGGCGCTCGCCGGGGCGGCCCCGGCCGCCCTCGAGCGCCGCCTCCTCCGCCCCGAGGTCAGTCGGCCTCGTACTTGAACGAGAGGTTGAGCCGAGCCCGGTACTGCTGGACCTTGCCGTCGTCGCCGACCGTCACGTCGAGCTTGACCACCTCGGCCACCCGCAGGTCGCGCAGGGAACCGCTGGCCGTCGCCACGGCCGCCGCGGCCGCGTCCTCCCACGAGGTGTCGCTCGTGCCGATCACGTCGATGACCCGATACACGCTGCTCGCCATCAGGGATCCTTTCTCCGGGATTTGGCCGACGTGGGCAACCCTACGCGTCGGGCGCCGGGCCCGAGATCGCGCCCTCGGCGGCCAGGCGGCCGACGGTGAGCCCGATGCGCGCCCGCAGGTTGGCGTCGGCCGGGACGACGAGGCCGGCCGCGCCCGGGCCGCCCACGGTGACCGCCTCCCCCCGGGCGAGCCGCAGGCCCGCGTACGCGCAGCAGATCGCGTCGAGGCGGGCGGCGTCGTGGAGGGCCTCCCAGTCGCCGCCGCCCCCGGGCTCCCAGCCCGCCAGGTCGAGCACCCCCGCCAGCAGGTCGTGCGCCCGCGCCATGCCCTCGGGCCGGGCCCGGCCCGCGCCCTTGGGGCGGTAGCGGGGCGGCCGGACGCCGAGCCAGGCCGGGCGGTAGTCGGCGAGGTCGAGCGCGGCCGCGTCCGGCGGGTGGCGGCGCTCCCACTCGAGCTCGCGCAGGACCAGGTCGGGCAGCGTCTCCCGCACCTCGCGCCCGGGGCGCGCCAGCGCCGGCGCCAGGGCGACGCCCCGGGCGCCGCCGTGGACGCGCTCGAGCCGCCGCCGCGACACCGGGAAGGCCGGGACGTCGCACCAGGACAGCACCCGCTCGGCGTCCCGACGGCCGTCCTCGTTGGGCACCGCCAGCGGCGCGTCGACGACCACCCATCCGGCGTCGGCGGGCACGGCCGCGGCCACCTCGGCGTCGTCTGAGGCCAGCGCCAGGGCCTCCAAGCGGCCGTCCGCGGCGATCCGGGCGACCGCCGAGCGCCGTGGCGAGCCGATCAGAGCGATCGTCTGAAGCAGATGAATACCGACGACACGCACCAAATACGCAACTCTAAGGGTGGTCGACCCTGGACGCCGGGCGGCCCCGACCACTACTGTCGGCCGACCTCGTCGCCCGAGGACCCCCCGCCGTGAGCACGATCCTCCTCCTCGTCATCTCGATCGTCGCCCCGTGGACGGTGCACCTGGCACCCCCGCGGCAGCGCCCCCTGGCGCTGGTGGGGGTGGTGGCCGTGTTCCTGCTCTACGGCATCTTCGCCGAGAATCCCCTCACCCAGTGGGAGATGTGGGCGGGCCTCGCCGCAGGCGTCCTCACAGTGATGTTCCTCGCCGGTGGTGCCGGATCGAGCCGCGGGGGCGGCCGCCCGCGGAGCTCCGGGCGGGCCTCCCGCCGGGAGCGGGTGTCCTTCGAGGAGGGCAACGAGCCCACGGGCGAGCTCTAGGGGTCGGCGCGGTGGAGGTGGGCCCGGATCAGGCGGCTCGCCCGGTCCGGCTCCTCCAGCAACACCAGGCCCCGGCGCAGGGCCTTGACGCCGGCGACGCGATCGCCGCCGGCCAGCAGCGCGATGCCGAGCGGCAGGAAGCCGTCGGCGTAGCGCGGGTCGAGCTTCACGGCCGTCTGCCCGGCGGCGATCGCGTCGGGCACGCGGTCGGCCTGCAGGTACCCGTAGGCCATGAAGCCGGCCGCGGCGGGGTCTGCCGGGTCGAGCCGGGCCGCGGCCGAGAACGCCGCCAGCGAGGGTCCGCCATTGTCGAGCCGCGAGAGGGCGATGCCCCGCCCGAGCTCGGCGGCGGCCAGGGAGGCGTCGCGGGCGCGCGCGCGGTTGTAGGCGCCCAGGGCCTGCTTCCACCGGGCCCGCTTGGTCTCCAGGTCGCCCTGCAGGAGCTGCCCCGCCGCGCTCGTGCGCCAGCTCTCCCGCCAGCCGGCGAGCAGCGCCTCGGCGTCGGCCAGCCGGCCGGTCTCGCCGAGATGGCGCGCCTGCGCGAACGCCACGGCCATGGCGGCGGGCTCGCGGCGCACCGCCACGTCGAAGGACTTCTGGTAGTCGGGGGCCCGCTCCCAGTCGGGCTTCGGCGTCACCTGCGCCGACATGGCCTGGCCCCTGCGAAGGAAGTCGATCATCACGGGCTTCGCGGCCGTCAGCGCCCGCATGGCGACGGCCCAGCCGCCCGCGGTGACGACGCTGCGGCCGTTGACCGCGACGATCACGTCCCCGCGGCGGATCCCGCCGGTGGCGACGGACCCCTTGGGACCGACCACCGCCACGAGCTGTCCGGCGGCGTCGGTGCCCGCCTGGCGCCGGAAGGCCGGCAGGAGCGGGACGGTGTAGGCGTCGAAGAGGCCGCGCGGCGGCGTCAGCTTCAGGCGGAACGGCGCCTCGAGGGAGGGCGAGACGCGGCCGGTGTCGTCGGCGGCCTGCACCCGCAGGCGGTACCTGCCCTGCAGGAGCTGGAACCCGGAGTCGTTGACGCCCTCGATCATCGCGTAGGCGCGGCCGGCGCGGCGGGCGTCGGCGTCGGCCGCCGTCTGCATCACCTTGCCGTCCCGGGCACGGACCACCTGCACCGTCAGCCGGGCGGCGACCGAGAGCCGCACGCCGACCAGGAACCGGGCGTGGCCCTGCTGCGCCGAGACGACCTTGGGCAGGCGCAGCGACGAGACGGCCGGCGCCTCGGCGGGCGCGGTCGGGGTGGTGGGGGAGGTGGGGGCGGTCTGCTGGGCGGCGGCGATGCCCGCCGTTCCGACCAGCGCCATCGCCGCTGCCGCCGCTGTGAGGCGCAGCACGCGGGAGACCCTAGCAAGGGCTTGGGCGCCCCCCGGTGCAGGGGGTTCCGCCCGCGGACCGGTAGAGTGCCGCCCGACCATGGCCGCGCCACTCGCCCCCGTCGAGGTGATCGAGCGGAGCCGGCGCGGGGAGCCCGTGGACGCGGCCAGCGTCGAGGCCTTCGTGCGCTCCTGGCTCGACGGCACGGTGGCCGACGCCCTCATGTCGGCCTGGTGCATGGTCGCCTGCCTGCGTGAGATGCCCCGGGAACACGCCGAGGCCCTCATGCGCGCCCTGCTGGCGTCGGGCGACCGCCTGGAGCTCGAGACGCTGGGCCCCACGGGCGACCCCCACAGCACCGGGGGCGTGGGCGACACGACGCCGCTGGTCGCCGCCCCGCTCGCCGCCGCCCTCGGCGTGCGCGTGGCCACCGTCGGGGGCCGCGGCCTCGGCGCCGCGGGGGGGACCCTCGACAAGCTGGAGGCCATCCCGGGCTTCCAGGTCGACCTCCCGCTCGGGCGCTTCGTGCGCCAGGTCAGGGACACCGGGATCGCGGTGACGTTGACGACGGCGCACCTCGCCCCCGCCGACCGGCGCCTCACGGAGCTGCGCGACGCCACGGCGGCCGCGCCGTCGCCGGGGCTGGTGGCCGCCTCCGTCATGAGCCGCGCGATCGCCGTGGGGGCGGGCGCCATCTCCCTCGGGGTCACGGGCGGGGGCGGCGGAGCGGTCGAGGGGGAGGGCGAGGCCCGGCGGGCCGCGGAGCTGATGGCCGCCCTGGCCGGGCCGTGGGGCCGGCGGGTGCGCTGGACCGTCGCGGCGCTCGACCAGCCCCTCGGCCGCTGCGTCGGCAACGCCCTCGAGGTGCGGGAGGCGGGCGAGGTGCTCTGCGGCGACGGCTCCGAGGACGTGCGCGAGCTGGCGCTGCGGGTCGCGGGCGGCCTGGCCGAGGCCGCCGGCGTGCTCCCCGAGGGCGAGGGTGTCGCGCGGGCCGCCGACGCCCTGGCGTCGGGCGCCGCGCTGGCGGCGGCCGAGCGCTGGGTGGAGGCGCAGGACGGCGCGCCGGGCGCGTGGACCGACCCCGGGGCCCTGCCGGTGGCTCCGGTGCGCGAGGAGGTGCTGTCCCCCGGCGGCGGCTGGATCGAGGCGGTTGACGCCCGCGGCGTCGGGGAGGCCGCCCGCTGGCTGGGGGCCGGGCGGCTGCACCCGGACCAGTCGGTGGACCCCGTCGCCGGCGTCGAGGTGCTGGCCAAGGTCGGCCACGAGATCGCGGAGGGCGAGCCCGTGGCGGTCGTCCACGCCCGCGACGAGTGGGTGGCGGGGAGGGGCCGCGAGATGGTCGCCGCGAGCGTGCGGATCGGGCCCGGGCCGGTCGCCCCCCCCGCGCTCGTGGTCGCCGAGGGGAGGGACGATGCCGGAGCTGCCTGAGGTCGAGACGATCCGCCGCCAGCTCGCCGAGCGCATCCCCGGCCGCACCATCGCCTCCCTGGAGGTGGCCGATCCGCTGCTGGTCAGCCCCGAGGACCCGGACGCGTTCGCGGCACAGGTCGTGGGGCGGCGCATCGCGTCGGTGGGGCGGCGGGGCAAGTACCTGCTCGTGGAGCTGGACTCCGGCGACACGCTTGCCATGCACCTGCGCATGACCGGCCGGCTGCACTGGCGCCCCCCGGGCCCCGAGGACGGCGAGCCGGAGCGCTTCCTGCGGGCGCGCGTTGACCTCGACGACGGGAGCACGCTGACCTTCGGCGACATGCGGCGCTTCGGCCGCGCGTGGATCGTCCCCGCGGGGCTCCAGGACCGCGAGGCCTACTGGGCCGGGCGCGTCGGCGTCGAGCCGCTGTCGCCCCGCTTCACGGCCCGCCTGCTCGGCGACCTCCTGCGGGACCGGCGAGGGCCGGTCAAGGCCGTGCTGCTGAACCAGGCGCTCGTGGCGGGGCTGGGCAACATGTACGTTGACGAGGCGCTCTTCCAGGCCCGCGTCCACCCCGAGCGGCCGGCGGGGAGCCTCGACGACGACGAGATCCGCCGCCTGCACCGGGCCATCCGCGACCGCCTCGCCGCCGCGGTCGAGGCCGGCGGCGCGTCCATCGACAGCTACCGCGACTCGCTGGGCGAGCGGGGCTCGATGCAGGACCTGCTGCGCGTCCACCTGCACGAGGGCGAGCCGTGCCCGCGCTGCCGCACCACGATCCGCAAGACCCGTGTGGCCCAGCGCGGCACCTACTGGTGTCCGGCCTGCCAGCGGGAGCCGGCGCCGTGGTGAGCGAGGTGGCCGGGGTGCGGGTCGGCCACTGGACCGACGCCGCCGCGGGCACGGGCTGCACCGTCGTGATCCCGCCGTCCGGCACGGTGGGAGGGGTGGAGGTGCGCGGCGGGGGGCCGGCGACGCGCGAGGTCGACCTGCTCGGCCCCCTGTCGTCGGTGCAGGCGGTCACGGCGCTGGTGTTCAGCGGCGGCAGCGCCTTCGGGCTCGACGCGGCCGCCGGCGCGGGGCGCTGGTGCGAGGAGCGGGGCCTCGGGCACGACACGGGAACGGCGCGGGTGCCGGTGGTGCCGGCCGCGTGCATCTACGACCTGGGCATCGCCGCCGAGGGCGTCCGGCCCGGGCCCGACCAGGGCTACGCGGCGTGTGAGGCCGCGGCGGACGGGCCGCACGCCGTGGGCAGCGTCGGCGCCGGGACAGGCGCCACGGTCGGCAAGCTGCGGGGCCAGGCGGGCTGGTGCAAGGGGGGGCTCGGCGCGGCGTCCCGCCGGCTGTACGACGGCACCGCGGTGGCCGCGCTCGCCGTCGTCAACGCCTGGGGCGACGTCCTCGACGAGGCCGGCCGGGTCATCGCCGGCGCCTTCGACCCGCGGGAGGGCTTCCTGGGCGCGGCCGCCCGCGTGGTCGAGCACCCCCCGGAGCACCCGCGCCTCGCGGCCCCCGGCAGCACCACGCTCGCCTGCGTGGTCACCGACGCCCGGCTGCACAAGGCCGACTGCTCGATCGTGGCCCGCATGGCCCAGGCGGGGGTCGCGCGGGCCGTCTCGCCGGTCCACACGCCGTTCGACGGCGACGCCGTCTTCTGCCTCGCGACGGGCGGCCGGCCGGCCAGCACCTTCGCCTGCGGGGTCGCCGCCGCCGAGGTGGTGGCCGCGGCAGTGCGCGACGCGGTGCGCTCGGCGACCGCGGTGCGCGGGGTGCCGACCGGAGCCGACCGCGTCGCGAGCCGGCCCCGCTAGCATCGCCGTTCGATGCCGGACATCACCGCGCCCATCGTCAACTTCGCCACCGACCAGGTGGGCAGCTACGGCGTCCTCGCGGTCTTCCTGCTCATGATCCTCGAGAGCGCCCTCATCCCGGTGCCCAGCGAGGCGATCATGCTCTACGGCGGGTTCCTCGTGAGCCAGGGCGACGAGAGCCTGGCGCTGATCGTCGCCGCCGGCGTCGTGGGCAACGTCATCGGGTCGTGGATCGCCTACGGCATCGGCCGCTACAAGGGGCGCGAGTGGGCGCTCCGCTGGCACTGGCTCCACATCACCCCCGCGCGCCTCGACAGCGCCGACCGCTGGTTCGAGCGCTACGGGGATTGGGCCGTCCTGATATCGCGCTGTCTGCCGATCATCCGCACGTTCATCTCGCTCCCGGCGGGGATCGCCCGGATGCCGTTCTGGCGCTTCACGATCCTCACGCTGATCGGCTGCATCCCGTGGGTGCTGATGCTCGCCCTGGCCGGCCGCGCCGTCGGCGACAACTGGGAGGACCTCCAGAAGCAGCTCCACTACTTCGACTACGCCCTGATCGTGATCATCCTCGGCACGGTCGCCTGGCTGGTCGTGCGTCACCGCCGCCGACGGCGGCCGGCAGAGGCCTGACGTGGACGCCGCGGGCATGCGCCGGTTCGCCCGCGAGCGGGTCGAGGCGCTCTTCAACCGGGGCGAGGTTGACCGGGTCGAGGAGTTCGTGACCCCCGACTTCGTCAACCACGAGGCCTGGCCAGGAGAGGATCCGGGCTACGAGGGCTTCCGGCTGCGCCTGCGGCGCCTGCACGAGGCCATCTCCGACCTGCGCATGGAGGTGCACGAGGTGGTCGCGGAGGGCGACCTCGTGGCCTACCGGGCCACCCTGTCGGGCACCCACACCGGCCCGCTGCTCGGCATCCCGCCGACCGGCCGCTCCTTCCGGGTGCAGCACATGCACATGCTGCGGATGCGGGACGGGAAGGCGTCCGAGCACTGGGCCACCCGTGACGACCTCGGGATGCTCCAGCAGCTCGGCGTCATCCCGGGGCCGGGCGGCGCCGGCTAGGACGCGGTGCCGAGGAGGGGGTCCAGTCGACCCGCGCGGTCCAGCGCCACCAGCTCGTCGTAGCCCCCGAGCGGGACCTCGCCGACGAGGATCTGGGGGAAGGTGTAGCGCCCGGTGAGCTCGACGAGCTGACGCCGCGACGCGACGTCGTACCTCGAGAGGTGGACCTCCTCGAAGTGCACGCCCTTGGCGAGCAGCAGGTTCTTGGCCCGGACGCAGAACGAGCAGGCCTCGCTCGTGAAGATCCGGACGCGGGGGGGACGTCCATGGCCACAGCGTAGCGGGGGCGTCGAGGGCCGAGGCCCCTGCGATGATCCGGCGATGGCGTCGTACGACACCGACGCGGTGGTGCTGCGCAGCATCCGCTACTCCGAGGCCGACGCGGTGCTGGCCCTGTACACCCGCGAGCGGGGCCGGGCGTCGGCGATCGTCAAGGGAGCGCGGCGCACGACCTCCCGGCTGGGGGGGCGGCTTCAGCCCGGGGTCTGCGCCCATGTCTCGGTCCACGAGGGGCGGGGCGACCTGGGCACGGTGCGCGCCGCCTCGGTGGTCGACGCGCACGCCGGGCTGTGGGTGGCCGGGCACCGCCTCCAGGCGGCGGCGTGCGTGCTCGAGACCGTCATGCGCGTGATGCCCGAGGGCGAGGCGAACGAGGAGGCCTGGCACCTCCTGTCGCGCACCCTCGGCCTGCTGGCCCGGGCGCCGGCGCCGCCCGGGCCGGCGCGCCTCGACCCGCTCGTGCTGGGGTGCCAGGCCAAGCTCCTGGTGGTGAGCGGCCTGCTGCCGACGCTGGGCCGCTGCGTGCGCTGCGGGGCCCCGCCGCCCCTGCCGGCCTTCTCGGCCGCGGCCGGGGGGGCCCTGTGCGAGGGCTGTGCCGCGGGCGCCGACCCGGTCGGCCCGGCCGCGCTGTCGGCTCTGGCCGCGCTGGTGGGGCGCCCGCTGGCCGAGGCGGGGGAGTCCTTGCCGCCCCAGGCCGCGCCGGGCGTCGAGCGCCTGGTGGGCCTCGTGCTGCAGGAGCATCTCGGGGTCAGGCTGCGGTCGGCGACGCCCCTCTGACGCACCGGCCCTTGGCTACGATGGGGGCGGTGGCGACGACGCGGGTACGAGCGGAAGGGTTCCCGGACCTCGCCGACGAGGTCCTCTACCCGCGCATCCCGGACGAGAAGATGGAGTGGCTGGCCCGGATGGGCGAGCGGCGGTCCTTCGCGCCCGGCGAGGTCCTCTACGCGCAGGGTGCGCGCGACGCGCCCTTCTACGTCATCGAGCGCGGCCGGGTCGACTTCATCGACCACAAGCCCGGCAAGGAGGTCTGGTTCGCCCAGGCCGACGCGGGGACGTTCGTCGGCGAGCTCGCGACGTTCACGGGCGAGCCGGCGCTCGCGGAGTGCGTCGCGGCCGAGCCGACCGAGACGATCGTGCTCGACCGGGGGGCGCTGCGGGCGATGGTGGCCGGCAAGCCCGAGATGGGCGAGCTGTTGCTCGGCTGCCTCCTCGCGCGCCGCGCGTGGCACGAGGGCGAGGGGCACGGGGTCCTGCACCTCATCGCCGAGCGCGATTCACGGCGGGCCTTCGAGGTCCGCGACCTGCTCGAGCGCAACCTGGTGCCGCTCCGGGTGCACGACGTCGACCTCGACCCCCAGGCCGACAAGATCCTCGGCTGGCTCGACATCACGCGCGAGGAGACGCCGGTGCTCGTGCGCCACGATCGCGTGCTGCGCAACCCCTCGGCGGCGCAGATCGCCCGGGAGCTGGGGCTGCGCGCCGAGGTTGACGCCAAGCTCTTCGACCTGGTGGTCCTGGGGGGCGGACCGGCCGGCCTCGCGGCCGCGGTCTACGGCGGCTCCGAGGGGCTGTCGACGCTGGTCGCGGAGGCGTGGGGCCCGGGCGGCCAGGCGGGCACGAGCAGCCGGATCGAGAACTACCTCGGCTTCCCGAGCGGCGTGTCGGGAGCGGAGCTGACCCGGGCGGCGACGCTCCAGGCGCGACGGTTCGACGCCGTGCTGTCGAGCTTCCACCGGGCCGTCGAGCTCACCGACGGCCCCGAGGGGCTGCTGCGGGTCGACCTGGACGACGGCCAGCACGTCCTCGCCCGGGCGCTGCTCATGGCGACCGGGGCCCGCTGGCGCGAGCTCGCGGTCCCCGATGCCGGCCGGCACCAAGGTGCGGGCCTCTACCACGCGGCCATGCCGGCCGACGCCGAGCGCTATCGCGACGAGGACGTGCTGGTCGTCGGCGGCGGCAACTCCGCCGGCCAGGCCGCGACCCACCTGGCCCGGTACGCGCGCAGCGTGCGGGTCGCCGTGCGGGGCGAGCGCCTGTCGCACACGATGGCCCGGTACCTGGTCAACCGCATCGAGCGCTCGCCGCGCATCGAGGTGCTTGCCCGGACCGAGGTCGTCGGCGTCCACGGCGACCGGTCGGTGGAGGCCGTCACCCTGCGGGACGGCGACGGCGGCGAGCGACGCGTGCCGGTGCGCGCGGTGTTCGCGATGATCGGCGCCGAGCCGTGCACCGAGGCGGCGACGGGCGTCCTGGGCGTCGACGCGGCCGGATACGTGCTCTGCGGGCCGGGCGCCGCCTCGTGCGACGGCCGGCTGCGCTGGCCGCTGGCGGACCGAGAGCCGCATCTGCTCGAGACGGTCCGGCCGGGGGTCTTCGTCGCCGGCGACGTGCGCGCGGGCGCGACCAACCGGGTCGCCGGCGCCGTGGGCGACGGGGCCCTCGCGGTGCGGTTCGTGCACGCCGTCCTGGACGGCTGACGCCGTAGGAGCGACGCGGGAGTCGTGCCCCGATTCTCACCGGGTGAGATTTGTCTCCGGGCTGAGATCGCCCTGAACACGCGGCTTCTGGCGCGGCTGTGTTTGCCATCGACGGGGGCTGATCCCACAACTTCCCCACAATCGCCGCTCACGACTTCCTCCGTCGTGTGCCCTCGGGGACCACGAGCGACTCGACCTCGCAGGGGAGTTGCTCCCGGCGGGCCGGGCCGTCCGGTCGGGCTCGAACAGCGGCGAAGCCGGGAAGGCGAGGCCCGCGGCTCGGTGTCCCCCGGGAGTCAGCGCCGCGTTCTGCTCAAGGCGTCACGCCTCGTGCCGATGGAAAAGGGTCATTCCGACTCAGGACCCAGGAACGCAGACAACATCCCGAGCCTGACGCCGGACGAAGCACCACCAAGAAGGTTTGACTCGATGGCAGAACTGAGTGACATGCTCGCCGGAGGCCCGCGTCCGCCGATTCCGCCGGTCCAGGCGACCGCGGCCGAGCCGTCCGAAAACCTGAGGCCGAACTCGACGATGGGAATCGTCTCGTTCATCTTCGGCCTCTCCGGCATCCTCTGCGTCCCTGGCTTGGTCCTGGGCATCATCGCCCTGGCCCGGTCCAAGGACGAGGGCCGCCACTACGGCCTCGCGGTCTGGGGCGCGGTCCTGAGCGGCTTCGCGCTCGCTGCGTTCGTGGCGATCGCGATCGTCGCGGCCTCGGGCGGCGACTCCACCGCCCTCACGGACCCGGCGTTCACGGATCCGGCACCTTCTATGACGGTAGACGAGGCCGAGAACACCTGTGACACCTACGGCTGGGCGTCCATCGAGTGCAGCGACGCCATCGCGGCGGTCGAGTAGGCAGATGGCACCAAGGGGGATACAAACCAATGCCTAAGCGACACTTTGCCATCGGCCTTGCCGCCCTGGCTATCACGGGCGCCGCCGTCTCTACCGCGGCTGCCGTGCCGACGTCCGTGAAGTCCACCTACCAGTCTGGTGACAGGCTGTATGTGAACTTCAACTACCAGGTCCCGTGGACCGCGGCCTATGTGCCGAGTTTCTACGGCTCGATCTGGACCGGCGGTGAGTACCCGCGTCGGGTGCGCGCCATCGGTCGGACCCAGTTCAGCTCGTCCGACGAGCGTGGCGAGTGGTACACCGGGGCGTACTTCTGGTTCGGCAACATCAGCGCCCTGAGGGCAGGCACCTACTACGCCTGCGTGCGCGGCGTCGCCCAGCTCGACAACAGCCTGGCGTCCAAGCACACCTCATGCCGCAGGTTCCAGCTCCGCTGACCGCCTGACGAAGCCTCGTGAGATGTGCTGAAACGCGCCGGCAGCTCGACCCACACGGCCTGTGACCGCGAGCCAGACAGGTAGGCCGCGTCGAGCGTGCTCGGCGCTTGCGGTCCTCGGAGTGTCGGCCGCGGTCGTCGTCCTGGGGTTGGGTGCGGCCGGTTGCGAGGTGTCCGACACGAGCGGAGGCGGGGGTGGGGGGGGCTGCGACCCGAGTTGCAGCGGTTGCGTTCCGTCCTACCCGCCCGACGTTGACTCCGCGGATGTGGGCGGATCGGTCGCGGTCCACGGGTCGGACCCGCACGACCTGGGTGGCGACGGTGACGGTGTCGGTTGTGAGTAGCGGCAGGAGACTCCGAGGAGGCAGACTGATGAAGGTCGCGCTACCCGCAGCCCTTAGCACGGTGCTGGCGTTCGCTGGTGTCGCGCAGGCCCAGGACTTCGGCGAATTCGACGGCCACTACACGCCTGAGTCCGAGTACACCACCATCGACAGCGTCGGCGTGGACGTGATCCAGCGGCCCCGCTCCTTCGTGGGGTTGGCGAAAACCAACCGCCCCTCGACCAACCGCCTCAGCTACGTGATCACGGCCCTCTGCCGGGCGGTGCCCCAGGCCGAGACGCCAGACCTGAGCGCCTTCGCCGTCACCGTCACCGAGCCGTTGTATTACCCCTACGACATCACCTTCTGCGGCGGGGGTAAGAGCTATGACGAGTACCGGCCGATTGGTACCACCTGGTACGAGTCCAAGAGAGTGACCAGCGTTCTCAGAGTCTCGAAGAGCATGCCCCTGCACGAGGATTTGTCCACCGAGGTCTCGTGGGGGGACCACCAGGTGGGCTTTCTCAGCGTGGACGCCACCCGAGTCAAGCGCGTCTACAAGTGGAAGATCAAGAAGACCCCACACAGGTACTCGTACGTCGTCCGGATGTACGCGGACAAGAACTTCGACCGCTACTGGAACTACTGCGTCGTCCGGAACCTCCGCGTGTACTCCAGCGGCGGCCGGTTCTACTGCCGGGTCCGCTACACCTACCGCTGGACAGAGAGGCAGCGCCTGTGGGTGTTCGACCACACCCGCGTCAAGTGGAGCGTGTCCGGGATGAGCGACTTCGACGGGGCCGCGCTTGCCGCCGCGGATCTGGGGCCTGCGCCTTAGATCCTGCCCTCGTTGACCCTCAGCCCTCGCCGAGGAAGGGTTTGCGGAGCCGGCAGGGTTGGTCCGGCCCGCCGCCGCGTTAGGGACTCACTGCCCTGCTTATGGGTGTTGTTGGGGGCCTGGCGGGTGGTGCCTGGACAGCCCTGTGGCCCCTTACCGGCCCCTTCACACGGCAGGCATGATGGGGCATGCCGCGCCGAAGGGCCGGAAGCGGGATCGCTGCTGGGGACTGGGAAGCGGGAACGTGGCGGAACGGGGCGGCATGCCCCTGAGTTCACCCCGGGTGAAATCCTCCCCGGGGTGATGACCGCTCACCCCGGGGGCGCGGAGGGTGCGATCGCCACAGCGACACGAACCGACGGAGGCGCGCGATGGCGGACATGTACCGGATCACCGTCAAGGGCGTGATGAGCGAGCGCTTCGTCCGGGGCTTCCCCGGGCTCGCGAGCCACCCCGGCGCCGGCCGCACCGTGCTCGAGGGCGGGCTGCCCGCGGGCGTGCGGATCGACGACGTGCTCTCCAAGCTCGGCAACCTGGGGGTCGAGATCCTCGAGGTTGAGCCGCTGGGCGTCCGTCCCACCACCCTCAAGGAGGCCTGATGTCACGCCTCGCCAGCCTCGCTTCCCGCCGGCCGTGGCGGATCATCATCATCGCGCTGCTCTTCCTCGGCGTCTCGGTCGTCGTCGGCGCCCCGCTGACGGCCAACCTGACCGCCGGCGGATTCGAGGACCCCGACGCCCAGTTCGTGCAGGCGCGCGACCGGCTCGAGGACGCCACCGGCGCGCAGCCGGGCCCGGGCCTGATCGCCCTCGTCGAGACCGGCACCGACGTCCGCACGGCAGCGGGCCGGGCGGAGGTCGAGCGGGTGGCGGCCACCATCGCGCAGGACCCCGACGTCCGCCGGGTCGTCACGGCCTTCGACGGCGGCGGCGACCCGCTCATCTCCGACGACGGCACGGCCTCCTACGTGGCCGCCTTCTTCGCCCCGGTCGGCGACGACGCGGTGGAGGACGCGGCGGTGCGCATCGGCGACGAGCTCGCCGACGAGCCCGGCGTGTCGCTCGGCGGCGTCGCGGTCGTGGGCGAGCAGGTCGGCTCCATCATCGGCGAGGACCTCGCCCGCGCCGAGATGATCGCCTTCCCGATCATCTTCCTGCTGTCGTTCTGGGTCTTCCGCGGCCTGGTGGCGGCGCTGCTGCCGTCCCTGATGGGCGCCGTGGTGATCTTCGGCTCGTTCCTGACCATCGGCCTCGCCAACGAGGGGATGACCCTCTCCGTCTACGCCCTCAACCTCGCGATCGGCCTGAGCCTGGGCCTCGCGATCGACTACAGCCTGCTGATCATCTCGCGCTATCGCGAGGAGCTGGCGGCCCATGGGCCGGGGCGCGAGGCGCTCACGCGCACCCTCCAGACCGCGGGGCGCAGCGTGCTCTTCAGCGCGGCCACCGTCGCCGCGGCGCTCGCGGGCCTGATGGTCTTCCCGCAGCGCTTCCTGTTCTCGATGGGCCTCGCCGGCGTCATGGTCGCCCTGCTCGCGGCCACGATCGCCTTGATCGTGCTCCCCGCCGTGCTCGCGCTGCTGGGGCGCCGCATCAACAGCGGCGCGCCGAAGTTCCTCAGGAGTCGCACCGAGGAGGCCGACCAGCCCGTCACCTCGGGCTTCTGGTACCGCCTGTCAAACGCCGTGATGCGGCGCCCGGGCATCGTGGCCGCCGTCACCGCGAGCGTCCTCGTGATCCTCGCCCTGCCGGCCCTCGGCATCAACTTCACCTCGGTCGACGCGAGCGTGCTGCCCACCAGCGCGAGCGCGCGTCAGGTGTCGGACACGATCGACCGCGACTTCCCGCAGGACCTCAGCGAGCCGATCTACCTGGCCATCGACGCACCCGACACCCCCGAGGCGCGGGCCGAGCTGACCGCCTACGCGCAGGAGCTGCGCTCCCTGCCGGACGCCGCGCTGGTCACCCCGCCGACGGTCGTCGGTCCGGGCGCCTGGCGCATCGACGTCTACGCCGGATCGCCGAGCCTCGACGAGTCGGCGCAGGGCCTGGTGGCGGCCGTGCGTGACGCCGACGCGCCCTACCCGACCCTCGTCGGCGGGCTGTCGGCCAGCTTCGTGGACCAGGTGGACAGCCTGGCGGCCCACCTTCCCTGGGCCATCCTGGTGGTCGCGGCCACGACGATCGTCGCCCTGTTCCTCATGACCGGCTCGGTGATCCTGCCGATCAAGGCGGTCCTGATGAACGTGCTCACCCTCGGCGCCACGCTGGGGCTGCTGGTCTGGATCTTCCAGGACGGCCGCCTCGAGGGGCTGCTCTCCTACGACAGCTCGGGGGCGCTCGACCTCACCCAGCCGATCCTCCTGGGCGCCATGGCCTTCGGCCTCTCCACCGACTACGCGGTGTTCCTCCTGTCGCGCATCAAGGAGGCGCACGACGCCGGCCTGGGCACGAAGGAGTCGGTCGCGATCGGCCTGCAGCGCACCGGCCGCATCGTCACCGCGGCGGCGCTGCTGTTCGCCGTCGCGATCGGCGCCTTCGCCACCTCCGAGATCACGCTGATCAAGGAGCTCGGCGTCGGCACCGCGCTGGCCGTGCTGATCGACGCGACCATCATCCGGGCGCTGCTCGTGCCCTCGCTGATGGCCCTGCTCGGCAAGTGGAACTGGTGGGCCCCCAGCCCGCTGCGCCGCTTCCACCAGCGGTTCGGCTGGTCGGACGCCGGGCCGCGCGGCCCGGACCCGGAGCCGGCCGGAGCCTAGGCTCCCCGGCGACGGACGCAGGACGAGGGCCCGGCCGCGCCGGGCCCTCGCTCGTCCGGGAGGCGTCACGTCCGCAGCGACGCCCCGCCCGGACGCCTACGCGAACAACGCCGTGCAGCGGCTGCCGGTGACGGTCGCCGCGGCTCCTAGCGCTCCGCCCACGCGAGCGAGCCGCCCACGAGGCCCAGCTCGCGGGCTCGCGCCACGGCCTCCGCGCGCGTGGCCACGCCCAGCTTGCGGTAGACCGCCTTGATCTGGGTCTTGACGGTGTTGTGGGAGACGTAGAGCTGGTCGGCGATCTCGCGAGCCGAGGCGGTGCCGGGCAGCATCCTCAGCACCGCCAGCTCGCGCTCGGTGAGGTCGCCCGCCCCCCCCGGGGCGCCGGCCCGCGGCGCGGCCCCGAGGGCGTCGTCGAGCACGCGGATCTTCTGGACGAGGTGGTCGCCGGGCGACGGCGCGGAGGCCAGGAGCGCGCGGGCGTCGCGGGCGCACGCGCGGGCCAGCTCGGCGTCGCCCCGGGCGAGCGCGACCTCGCCGCGCACGATCACCGAGTAGGCGATCTCGGTCGGCGCCCGCCCACGGCGCGCGAGCTCGGCCCCGCGGTCGGCGTGGGCCCGGGCGGCGTCGAGGTCGCCGCGGGCGGCCAGCACCTGCGCCAGGCCCGTGTGGGCCCCGGCCGCGTGCGGGTATTCCGCGTGGCTCTCCTCCTCGGCGTAGGCCAGCGCCTCGCGCGCCCGGCGCTCGGCCGACTCCAGGTCGCCGCTCTGCACGTCCTGCTCGGCCAGGTGGCAGAGGGCCACCAGCGCGGGCGCCCAGGCGCCGGTGCGCCGGCCGACCTCGGCGCACTCCTCCAGCACGGGGTGGGCCTCCTCCATCATGTCCATGGCGTGCAGGGCGATGCCGGCCGCCAGGCAGGCCGCGGCCCGCCACCAGGTCTCGTCGCCCTCGGTGGCGGCCAGCGCCTCCCGTCCCAGCGTCAGCGCCGCCGGGGCGTCGCCCGCCAGCAGCCGCTCCAGCGAGCGCGCGGCGATCCGGCTCTCGGCGAGCTGGGGATCGTCGCGCCGGGGGGCCGCCTCCGCGGCGTCGAGCCAGCGGGCGGCGTCCTCGGGCAGGCCCAGGTTCACCGCGAGCCACGCATGGGCGAGGCACAGGCGCACGTCGGCCCGCACGATCTCGGGCGGCAGCATGCCCAGCCACCGCTGGGTGGTCGCCGTCCACCCCCGCCGCAGGTGGTCGGACCAGCTCTCGGCGATCAGGTCGGCCGCCTGGGCGATCTCGCCGGCGGCGACCGAGTGGACGACGGCGTCGTCCACCGACCCCTCGGCCAGGTGCCAGGCGGCCGCGCGGCGGTGCAGCGCGGCCACCTCGTCGGGCGCGCTCAGGGCCAGCTCGTGCTGGAGCAGCTCGCCGAAGAGGTGGTGGTAGCGGTACCACTCGCGCCGGTTGTCGAGCGGCACCAGGAACAGGTTCGAGCTCTCGAGCTCGGCCAGGACGCGCGCCGACCCCGACGTCCCCGCCACCGCGTCGCAGAGCGGCCCGGTGAGTCGGCCGAGGACCGAGGTGCGCAGCAGGAACGCGCGCAGGTCGGCCGGCAGGCCCTCGAGGACCTCGTCGGCGAGGTAGTCGACCACCAGGCGGTCGTCGCCCGCGAAGTCGGCGATGAACTCCGAGGCGTCGCCGCGGCCGCGCAGCGAGAGCCCGGCGAGATAGAGGCCCGCGGCCCATCCCTCGGTGCGCTGGCGCAGGCGGGCCACCTCCTCCGGCTCCAGGCTCAGGCCGGCCGCGTCCGCCAGCAGGGCGCCGGCCTCGCGCTCGGAGAACCGCAGGTCGGCGGCGCGCAGCTCGGCCAGGTCGCCGCGGGCTCGCAGGCGCGCCACCCCGATGGGCGGCTCCGAGCGGCTGGTCATGACCAGGCGGAGGGTGTCGGGCGCGTTCGCGCAGAGGTAGCCGACGGCGCCGTGGATCGCATCGTCGGCGATCAGGTGGTAGTCGTCGAGCGCCAGCACCGCCGGCTCGGGCGCCTGCGCGACCGCGTTGATGAGCGCCGACAGGCCCGCCTCGGCCGTCTCGCCGGTGCCCGCCAGCGCGCCGACGGCCTGCTCCTCCACCGGCGCGCCGGCGCGCCGCAGCGCCTCGGCCACGTACCGCCAGAACCGCGCCGGGTCGTTGTCGGCGGGGTCGAGGGCGACCCAGCCCGCGCCCCCCCGGGCTCGCGCCGCCAGCCAGTCGCCCACCAGGGTCGTCTTGCCCCACCCCGCGGGCGCGGTCACGAGCGTCAGGCGGCGGGCGCCCTCGGCGTCCAGCCGCGCCAGCAGCTCGGGCCGCGCGACCAGGCCGGGCCGGCGGGCGGGCGGCCGCAGCTTGGTCTCCAGCATGGGCGCGGCGGGCGCGGTCGTGCTCATCCCCGGTGGATGATGCCGGGTCGCCGGGCGCGGTCAAGGACCCCTCGGGGGGCCCCCGCGCTGTGGATAGACTCCCGCCGTGGCCGGGCTCACGTTCCAGCAGGTCATCGAGCGCCTCTCGGGCTACTGGGCCGAGCGCGGCTGCCTGGTCACGACGCCGTACCACACCGAGGTCGGGGCGGGCACCTTCAACCCGCACACGCTGCTGCGAAGCCTCGGCCCCGACCCGTGGCGAGTGGCCTACTTCGAGCCCTCCATCCGGCCGACCGACGGCCGCTACGGCGAGAACCCGTTCCGGCTTCAGCACTACTTCCAGTACCAGGTGCTCCTGAAGCCGTCGCCCGACGACGTCCAGGACCTCTACCTCGCGTCGCTGGCGGCCCTCGGGCTGCTGCCCGAGGAGCACGACATCCGCTTCGTGGAGGACGACTGGGAGGGCCCCACGCTCGGCGCCTGGGGGCTCGGCTGGGAGGTCTGGATGGACGGCATGGAGATCACCCAGTTCACCTACTTCCAGCAGGCCGGCGGGGTGGACCTGACGCCGATCTCGGTGGAGCTCACCTACGGCCTCGAGCGCATCGCCATGTACCTGCAGGGCGTGCGCTCGGTCTATGACCTGGAGTGGGGCCACGGGGTCACCTACGGCGACCTCTACAAGCTCAACGAGCAGCAGTGGAGCGCCTACAACTACGAGGTCGCCGACACCGACGCCCTGTTCGCGGCGTTCGACCACCACGAGCGCGAGTGCGGCCGCTGCCTCGACGCCGGGCTGGCGCTTCCGGCCTACGACCAGGTCCTGAAGTGCAGCCACGCCTTCAACCTGCTCGACGCCCGCGGGGTGATCAGCGTCACCGAGCGCGGCGCCTACATCTGGCGAGTACGCACGGTCGCCGCCCGGGTGGCGCGGGCCTGGCTCGAGCTCACGGTCCCCGCCCCGGAGGCCGTGCGTGCCTGACCTCCTCGTCGAGGTCGGCTGCGAGGAGCTTCCGTCGAGCGCCTGCCGCGAGATCGTCGACCAGGCGCCCGAGCTGCTCCGCTCCTCGCTGGAGGCGCTCGGCCTGGAGGGGCCCGCCCGGGTGGAGCTCTCCGTCGCGCCGCGCCGCTTCGCCCTGGCGGCGCCGGGCCTGCCGGAGGGCGTGCCGGCCAGCGCGCGGCGGGTGCGCGGTCCGTCGGAGGAGGCGGCCTTCGGCGCTGGCGGCGCGCCCACGAAGGCGGCCGAGGGCTTCGCGCGCGGCCAGGGCGTCGCGGTGGAGGAGCTCGTCGTCAACGAGGAGAACGGCCGCCGCTTCGTCTTCGCCGAGCGCCGTGAGGAGGGCCGGCCGGTCGATGACCTGGTGCCGGAGGTGGTCGCGCGCCTGATCGGCGGCCTGCGCTTCTCGAAGACCATGCGGTGGGGGGAGGGCACGGGGCTGCGCTTCTCCCGCCCGGTGCGCTGGATCGTCGCCAAGGTCGACGAGCGCACCGTGCCGTTCGAGCTGCACGGCCTCGTCGCCGGCGAGGTGAGCCAGGGGCACCGGTTCCTGGGCGCGCCGGCCGAGATCCGCCACGCCTCGTCGTACCACGAGGCCCTCGAGGCCGCCGCGGTGATCGCCGACCACGAGCGCCGCCGGGCCCGGATCGTCGCCGACCTCGACGCCGCCGCCGCCGAGGCCGGCGCCGCGTGGCGCGACCCGCGCGGGGTGCTCGACGAGGTCGTGTTCCTGGTGGAGTGGCCCAGCGTCGTGACCGGGACCTTCGACCCGCGCCATCTGGCGCTCCCGCCCCGCGTGCTGGTCACGGCGATGCAGAGCCACCAGCGCTACTTCCCGCTCGAGGGCCCCGACGGCGCGCTGCGCCCGGCGTTCCTGGCCGTGTCGAACGGCGACCCGGCCCACGCCGGGGTCATCGCCCGCGGCTACGCCGACGTCCTCGACGCGCGCCTCCAGGACGCCGAGTTCAGCTTCGAGCGCGACCGCGAGGCGGGCCTGGCCGCCCTGGACGCGCGGCTCGACAGCATCGTCTTCCACGCCCGGCTCGGCTCGATGGCCGACAAGCGCGACCGCCTGGTGGCCGGCGCCGCCGACATCGCCGCCGCCGTGGGCGCCGACGAGGCCGTCGCGCGCACCGCGACCGAGGCCGCCCGGCTGGCGAAGGCCGACCAGGGCGCCGTGCTGGTGGCCGAGTTCTCCGACCTGCAGGGCTACGTGGCGGCCGAGTACGCGCGCCTCGAGGGTGTCGACCCGGCGGCGGCCCAGGCGATCGAGGAGCAGTACCTGCCCGAGGGCCCCGACTCGCCCTCGCCTGCGAGCGAGGCGGGGGCCATCCTCGCCGGCGCCGAGAAGGTCGACAACCTCGTGGGCGCCTTCGCGGTGGGCGAGGCGCCCACCGGCTCCAAGGATCCCTACGGCCTGCGCCGGGCGGCGGCCGGGCTGGTGCGGATGGCCCTCGAGCGCGACTGGGATGTCGACCCGTGCGACGTGCTGGGCCCGGCATACGCGCGCCTGGAGGCCCAGGGCGCCCGGCTGGAGGTGTCGCGGGAGGAGGTGATCGCCCAGATCGTCGAGTTCCTGGGCGACCGGCTCGCATACCAGCTCGCCGAGGAGGGCGTGGGCGCCGAGGCCGCCGCCGCCGCGATGGGGGCGGGCCTGGGGGGCGCCCCGTCAGCCGCCGCGTGGGCGCGGGCCATCGAGGCGGCCCGCGGGAGCGAGGACCTGGCGACGGCCTCGACGGCGGCGACCCGGCTGGTGCGCATCGCCCGCAAGGGCCCCGACGACGCGACCGACTTCGTCCCCGGCGCCGATCCGGGCGAGGACGCGCTTCACGAGGCCGTCGAGGCCGCCCGCCCGGCGATCGGCGCGGCGCGGGAGGCGCGCGACTTCGGCGCGGCCCTCGCCGCCGCGGCGGGCCTGGCGCCGGCCGTTGACCGCTTCTTCACCGACGTGCTGGTCAACGCCGACGACCCCGGGGTGCGGGCCCGCCGCTACGCGCTGGTGCGCGACGCGGCCGACCTGCTGGGGCGAGTGGCCGATTTCGAGCGGGTGACCGACGGGGGGGGATCCCGGTGAGCAGCACCGAGGTGGGCGTCAAGCGGGTCTACGACTTCTCCGAGGGCTCGCGCGACATGCGCGACCTGCTCGGGGGGAAGGGCGCCAACGTCGCGGAGATGACCCGTCTCGGCCTGCCCGTGCCGAAGGGCTTCACGATCACGACCGAGACCTGCATCGATTTCCTCGCCTCGGGTCACGCCTTCCCCGCGGGGCTGGACGAGGAGGTCACGCAGCACCTCGTCGCCCTGGAGCAGGCCGTCGGCCAGCGGCTGGGAGATCCGGAGAACCCCCTTCTGGTTTCGGTGCGCAGCGGCGCGCGCGACTCGATGCCCGGGATGATGGACACGGTCCTCAACCTCGGCCTCAACGACGAGTCGGTCGAGGGGCTGGCCGCGCGGACCAGCAACCCGCGCTTCGCCTACGACTCCTACCGCCGCTTCATCCAGATGTTCGGCGACGTCGTCGCCGAGGTGAAGCGGAGCCACTTCGAGGACGCCATCGTCGCCATGAAGGCGGCGCGGGGCGTCGAGCAGGACGTCGACCTCACCGCCGACGACCTGCGCGAGCTGGTCGGGGCCTTCGAGGCGATCTACCACGAGCACCGCGGCGAGCCCTTCCCGCAGGACCCGCGCGTCCAGCTCGACGCCTCGATCAGGGCGGTCTTCGAGTCGTGGGACAACAAGCGCGCCCAGGACTACCGCCGGCTGCACCGCATCCCGTACGAGCTGGGCACGGCGGTCAACGTGCAGCAGATGGTGTTCGGCAACACCGGCCCGCGGTCCGGCACCGGGGTGGCGTTCACCCGCAGCAACGTCACGGGCGAGGTGGGCGAGCCCTTCGGCGACTTCCTCATCAACGCCCAGGGCGAGGACGTCGTCGCGGGCATCCGTACGCCCCGCCCGCTCGCCGAGCTGGCCGGCGAGCTGCCCGAGGCCTACGCGCAGCTCATCGAGACCATGGGGCTGCTTGAGCGCACCTACCGCAACATGCAGGACGTGGAGTTCACGATCGAGGACGGGGCGCTCTACATGCTCCAGACGCGCAACGGGAAGCGCAGCGCCCAGGCGATGGCCCGGATCGCCGTGGACATGGTCGACGAGGGGCTGGTCACCGAGGACGAGTCGCTGTCGGCGCTGGTCGACCCCGACCAGATCCGTCAGCTGCTGCTGCCCCTGCTCGACCAGGCCGCCGCGCCGGCCCCGCTCGCGACGGGGGTCGCCGCCTCGCCCGGCGCGGCCGCCGGCGCCATCGTCTTCACCGCCGACGAGGCGGAGCGCCGCGGGAAGGCCGGCGAGCAGGTCATCCTCGTGCGCGACGAGACCACCCCCGACGACTTCCACGGCATGGTCGAGGCGCAGGGCATCCTCACCGCCCGCGGCGGCAAGACCAGCCACGCGGCGATCGTGGCCGTCGGCATGGGCACGCCCGCGGTCTGCGGCGTCACCGCGATCCGCTTCCACGACGACGGCACGATCGCGGTGGGTGACGCCACGTTCTCGGAGGGCGACCGCATCACCATCGACGGGACCACCGGCACGGTGTTCGCGGGCGACGCCCCGCTCCTGCCGCCGGACCCCGACAACCCCTACCTGGTGCGCATCATCCGCTGGGCCGACCGGGCGCGCACGATGCGGGTGCGCACGAACGCCGACACGCCGGAGGACGCCGAGCGGGCGCGGGCGTTCGGGGCGGAGGGCATCGGGCTGTGCCGGACGGAGCACATGTTCCAGGGCGAGGACCGCCTGCCCATCGTCCAGCGCATGATCCTGGCCGGCGACGACGAGGCGCGGGTCGAGTCGCTCGCGACCCTGCGCACCTTCCAGGAGCGCGACTTCGAGGGGATCTTCCGCGCGATGGCGGGGCTGCCCGTCACGATCCGGCTCCTCGACCCTCCCCTGCACGAGTTCCTGCCGAGCCTTGTCGAGCTGTCGGAGCGCGTGGCCGTGGCACGGGCCACCGGCACCCCCGACCCGGAGGCCGAGGAGCAGCTTCCCCGGGTACAGCAGCTCCACGAGGTCAACCCGATGCTGGGAACGCGGGGCTGCCGCCTGGGCATCGAGTGGCCGGACGTCTACCGCATGCAGGTCGCGGCGATCATGAGCGCCGCCTGCACGGTCGCGGACGAGGCCGGCGAGGCGCCGCTGGTCGAGATCATGATCCCGCTGGTGGGCTTCGAGGAGGAGCTGCGGCTGCTGCGCGAGCAGGTGGTTGACGTGGCGGAGACCGTGCTGCGCGAGCGCGGCCGGCGGCTCGACTACCTGGTGGGGACCATGATCGAGCTGCCCCGCGCGGCGATCCTGGCCGGCGAGATCGCCCGCCGGGCCGACTTCTTCTCGTTCGGCACCAACGATCTCACCCAGACGGTGCTGGGCTTCAGCCGCGACGACGCCGAGACCAAGTTCCTCGCCCACTACCTGCAGCACAACGTCGTCACCTTCAACCCGTTCGAGACCATCGACCAGGCCGGTGTGGGCGCCCTGGTGGCGCAGGCCGTCGCGGCGGCGCGGCGCGAGGTGCCCGGCATCAAGCTCGGCGTCTGCGGCGAGCACGGGGGCGACCCGGCCTCCGTGGCCTTCTTCCACGGGGCCGGGCTGGACTACGTCTCGTGCTCGCCCTTCCGCGTCCAGACCGCCATCGTCGCCGCGGGGCGGGCGGCGCTCGGCGCCTCGTAGACGTGGGGCTCGGCCGCGAGCGGTTCGAGCTCGCGAGCCTCGGCGACCTGATGGAGCTGCTGGTCGACGGTTGGCGCATCGACCGCCTCCACTACGCGGACCGCTCGGGCGCGTCCGGGCCGCCGGCGGCCTTCGTCGACCTCGTCCGCGGGGCGGGCGAACGGCGGGCGGTCTACATCCCCGACGACGGGCGGGAGTTCTCGCACCGCGCGCTGGTGGGGCTCTTCCGGGAGACGCCGGGCATCTGGAAGCACCGCTCGCCGGAGGGCATCCCACCCCCCGGGGCGGAGGCGTCCACGCCGCCCGAGGAGTGGGGACGGGTCCCCGAGCCGTTCCCCGAGGCGCTGGTGTTCGGCCCCGGCACGCTGCGGGCCGTGGTGCCGGTCGGCCAGGTGCAGTCGGTGGAGGGCCTCGACATCGCGCTGACGTCGCTGGAGCGCCACGACGGCGGCGCGCGGGTGCACTTCATGTGCCGTGCCTCCGACGGCGCCAGCCGGCGGCGCATGAGGGTGCTGGACGTGCTCGCGGTCGACGACTCGGCGCGGCGCTACCGGGTGGCCTGCACCGAGAGCGCGCCGGAGGGCAACCGGCTCGAGGGCGCCTTCACGGTGGCGCCGGCGATCCCCGAGGGCGTGGGGCTGCTGACGCTGACGGTCGGCACGGTCGCCGACGGCGATCTTCTCCCGGACCGCGTCCCGGGCCCGTGGGTGTTCCCGATCCGCCTGAGCCCGCCCCGCTGAGCGGCCCCCGCGAGCCCCCGCTCGGGCCGCGGGCGGCGCGGGCCGATCGCGCGAGCCGGGACCGGCCAGAGGCGCCGGACCCCCTGCGCACGGCGTTCCAGCGCGACCGCGACCGCATCCTCCACACCACCTCGTTCCGGCGGCTGAAGCACAAGACGCAGGTCTTCGTGGCCCCGGCGGGGGACCACTACCGCACCCGGCTCACCCACACCCTCGAGGTCTCGGCGCTGTCGCGCACCGTGGCGCGGGCCCTCGAGCTCAACGAGGACCTGGTCGAGGCCATCGCCATGGGCCACGACCTCGGCCACGCGCCGTTCGGGCACGCGGGGGAGGCCGCCCTCGACGGGATCCTGCGCGAGCGCCACGGGCGCCGCTTCCAGCACAACGTGCAGAGCCTGCGGGTGGTTGACGTCCTCGAGCGCGGCGGGCGGGGCCTCAACCTCACCCGGGAGGTGCGGGACGGGATCCTGAACCACACCGGCTCCGGGCGCCCGAGGACGCTCGAGGGACAGATCGTGCGCCTGATGGACCGGGTCGCGTACGTGAGCCACGACATCGACGACGCGCTGCGCGCGGGCGTGCTGTCGCCCGCCGACCTCCCCGCCCCCCAGGTGGAGGCGCTGGGCGACACCACCTCGCGCCGGCTCACGACCCTGGTCGCGGACGTGGTCCAGGCCAGCCGGGAGCGGGACGAGATCCGGCAGTCGCCGGAGGTCGGCGCGGCCTTCCTCGCGCTGCGCGCCTTCATGTTCCGGCGCGTCTACCTCGCGCCGCCCGCCAGCGTCGAGGCCGAGCGCGCCGGGGGCGTCGTGCGGGCCCTGTTCGAGCGGCTCCACGACCGCCCCGACCTGCTGCCGCCCTCGCCCGAGCCGGACCCCGTGTCCCGGGTCACGGACTTCGTCGCGGGCATGACAGACCGGTACGCGCTGCGCGCGTTCACCGAGGCGGTGCTGCCGCGCGAGGGGCCGCTCTGAGCGGCCCTGCCAGATGCTCCGCCCGTCGCGGCGTGCCGGCGCCGGCGCCCACGCGGCAACGAAACGTTTACGAATCGCACCCCGAGCGGGGATACTGTCCCGGTCGTGCAGGACGGATACGGCCTCCTCGACATCGGCACGGCCAGCGAGCCGGAGCTCTGCGGCCTGGTCGGCGTCGGTCCCACGCTCGCCCGCCACATCGTGGAGTGGCGCGAGGAGAACGGCGGCTTCGGCTCGGTCGAGGACCTCTCTCGGGTGCGCGGCATCGGCCCGACCAAGCTCGACCTGCTGCGCCCCCAGGTGACCGTCGCCGTGCCGGGGGAGATCGTCGAGGACGCCGAGTTCGAGGAGCTCGACGACGTCGTGATGCCGGCGCGCCCGGTCCGCGCCGCCCGCCGGGAGCGCGCGGGCCCGCGCCGCGTGCTGGCCGGGCGCCGTGTGCCGGCGGTCATGGACGCCGGGCCCGGGAGCGCCGAGCACGACCGGTCGCTGGTGGCCTTCCTGCGCGACAACACCGCGAGCCTCGCGCTCGTCGGGCTCGCGGTCGCCGCTCAGCTGCTGGTGATCGTCCTCATCGTCTGGGTTCTCTGAGCCCCGGCGGCCGCGGCGTCAGTCGGCCGCGACCACCCCGACCGGGCAGCTCACCCCGGTGCCGCCCAGCCCGCAGTAGCCGTTGGGCACCTTCGCCAGGTACTGCTGGTGGTAGTCCTCGGCGTAGTAGAACTCGGGGGCGTCCGCGACCTCGGTCGTGACCGCGCCGTAGCCGGCCGCGCCGAGGCGCTCCTCGTAGGCCGCGCGCGATGCCTCGGCCGCCGCGCGCTGCGCCGCCGAGTGGGTGTAGATGGCCGAGCGGTACTGGGTCCCCACGTCGTTGCCCTGGCGCATGCCCTGGGTGGGGTCGTGGCCCTCCCAGAAGAGCTTGAGCAGCGACTCGTAGCTCGTGGCCGAGGGGTCGAACACCACGCGCACGACCTCGTTGTGGCCGCTGCGCCCCGAGCAGACCTCGTCGTAGGTGGGGTTGGGTGTGAACCCGCCGGCGTAGCCGACCGACGTGCTGATGACGCCCGGCGCCTGCCAGAACACCCGCTCGGCGCCCCAGAAGCACCCCATGCCGAACAGGGCCAGCTCGGACCCCTCGGGGAAGGGGGGCTCCAGCGGGGTGCCGAGGACCTCGTGGCGCGAGGGGACGACCATTCGCTGGTCGCGCCCCGGCGGCGCCTGCTCGGGGGTGGGCATCCGCGCCTTCATGGAGAACAGACCCACGTCGTCCCTCCGATCCCGTCGTTCCGCCTCGATCCGAGGATAGCGCCGGCGTCACCCCCTTCCGTCGCGCCCCCTATCCTGAGCGGGGTGCCACCGAACCAGGCGACCATCGACGCGGTCCGCGAGGGCTCCGACCTCGTGGAGCTCATCCGGGGCCGCGTGAGCCTGGTCCGGCGCAGCGGCCGCTGGTGGGGGAGGTGCCCCTTCCACGAGGAGCGGACGCCCTCGTTCAGCCTCCTGCCGCCGGACTTCCGCCGCTACTACTGCCACGGGTGCGGCGCGACCGGCGACGCCATCGACTGGATGCGGGAGCAGGAGGGCGCATCCAGCTTCTTCGAGGCGATCGAGCAGCTGGCCGAGCGGTTCGGGATCCCCGTCGAGTACAGCGAGGAGGACGGGCAGGCCCGGGCGCGGCGCGAGGCCCGCCGGCAGCGCGAGCAGGTGCTGGAGCGGGCGGCCGGCTTCTACGAGAAGTACCTCTGGCACGCGGGCGAGGCCGCGCCGGCGCGCGACTACCTGCTCGGCCGCGGCTTCGACGAGCCCCTCGTCCGGCGCTTCCGCATCGGCTACGCGCCGTCCCACGGGGCGATGCTCACGAGCCGGGCGCTCGCGGAGGGCTTCTCGCGGGAGCTGCTCCAGAGCACCGGCCTGTCGCGGTCCGGCCGCACGGCCGACTTCTTCGCCGGGCGCATCATGTTCCCGATCGCCGACGGCCAGGGGCGCGTGCAGGGGTTCGGCGGCCGCACCCTCGACCCGAACGAGCGGGCCAAGTACGTGAACTCCCCCGAGGGGGACCACTTCAAGAAGCGGAGCCTCCTGTTCGGCCTCGACGCCGCGCGCGGGACCGCAGCCCGGGAGAAGTTCTTCGTCGTGGCCGAGGGCTACACCGACGTCATGGGCCTCGTCGCGGCCGGCGTGGACAACGCCGTCGCCTGCATGGGGACCTCGCTCACGCCCCAGCAGCTGACGCGGCTGCAGACCTGGGCGTCCGGCGTCACGCTGTGCTTCGACGCCGATACGGCGGGCGAACAGGCGGCCTGGCGGAGCGTCGAGGCGGCGAAGGGCCTCCAGCTCTCGTTCCGCGCCGTGGCGCTGCCCCCCGGGAAGGATCCGGGCGACCTCGCCGCCGACGCGGAGGGGCGGGCCGAGCTGGCCCGCCTGATCGGCGACGCGGAACCTCTGGTAAGTTCCCTGATCCGTTCGCGCGTTCGCCGGGCGGGGTCCTCCCCCCGGGGCCGCCAGGAAGCGTTCGAGGCGATCGCCGATCTCTTGCGGGTGCTGCCTGACGACACGGTCGAGAAAGACGATGGGGTCCGGTTGGCGGTGAGTCTGCTTCAGCTGTCCCAGGGTCTGGAGGAGCGGCTCCGCCACTCGTCGCGCCAGGACGCCCCCGAGCGGCGGCCCGCGCCGACCCGGCCGGAGTTCTCCCCCGAGGAGATCCGCGAGCGCCGGTTCCTGGCGATGGCCGTGGCCCTTCCCGGCCCGGCCCGCTCCTACCTGGAGAGCCTTCCCCCCGACGCCTTCCAGGTTGACGACCACCGCCGCGCCTTCGAGCTCCTGAGGACGGGATCCGGCCAGCTCGACTCCTGGCCCGCAGATCTGGCCGACGTCGCGCTGGCCCTGCGGCTCGAGCTGGCCGACGCCGAGGTCAGCGAGGCCGAGCTGCGCGAGGCCGCCTACCGGGTGGAGCTGCCCATGCTGCGGCGCCGCGCGGCCGAGCTGCGGGAGGCCGGCGACGAGGACGGGTACCTCCGGACGGTCGATCTGGAGCGGCGGGTGCGCGCCGCGCTCCGCGGGGACGACTGATCGCATGAGCACAGAGGTCTCGATCACGAGCGTGGAGGAGGTGCGCGAGCTGATCGAGGAGGGGCGCGAGCTGGGCGCGGTGCCGCTCTCGCGCATCGTGGACGTGGTTGACGCCGCCGACCTCTCCGAGGAGCAGCAGGAGCGCCTGCTGCAGATGCTGGGGGAGCTGGGCGTCGATGTGCTGGCCGAGATCGTGGACCCCGTCGCCAACGGCGCGGGCCCGCGGCTGGACCTGTCGGTGAAGGCGAACTCCAGCGATCCCGTGCGGATGTACCTGCGCGAGATCGGGCGGGTGCCCCTGCTCACGGCCGCCGAGGAGGTCTCGCTCGCCAAGCGGATCGAGCACCGCGACATGGGCGCCAAGGCCGAGCTGATCGAGGCCAATCTCCGCCTGGTGGTGTCGGTCGCGAAGCGCTACGTGGGGCGCGGCCTCGCCTTCCTCGACCTCATCCAGGAGGGCAACCTGGGCCTGATCCGCGCGGTGGAGAAGTTCGACTACCGCAAGGGCTACAAGTTCTCGACATACGCAACATGGTGGATCCGCCAGGCGATCACGCGGGCGATCGCCGACCAGGCCCGCACGATCCGCGTCCCCGTCCACATGGTCGAGACCATCAACCGCCTCTCGCGGGTGCAGCGCCAGCTCCTCCAGGACCTCGGGCGCGAGCCGACGGTCGACGAGGTCGCCGCCGAGCTGGAGGTCACCACCGACCGGGTGCGCGAGATCCAGAAGGTCGCCCAGGAGCCCGTGTCCCTGGAGACGCCCGTGGGGGAGGACGAGGACTCCGAGCTCGGCGACCTGATCGAGGACCGCCTCGTGCAGGGGCCGGCCGACGCCGTCAGCACGCTCATGCGCCGCGAGGAGCTCGAGGACGTCCTCTCCCAGCTCACCCACCGCGAGCGCAAGGTCCTGGAGCTGCGCTTCGGCCTGCGCGGCGAGGAGCCCCGCACGCTCGAGGAGGTGGGCCAGCGCTTCGGCGTCACCCGCGAGCGCATCCGCCAGATCGAGGCCAAGACGCTGAACAAGCTGCACGCCTTCCGCGACACCCAGCGCCTGCGGGAGTTCCTGGACTGACGCGCGCCCGTGGCGCCAGGGTCAGCCCGGCGCCTCGATGAGCGCCACCGCCTCGGCGCGGCGGGTCGCGCCGCCCATCTCGACCGCGCAGCGCGCCGAGAGAGACAGCCGGCCCTCCTGATCGCCGGGCCGGCGGGCCGCCGGGCCCACCCAGACGATGCGCGGCGGGGGCCCGAGCAGGGCCGCGCGCTGGGCCCAGACGAGCAGCCGGGCGAGCGCCAGGGCGCCGGCGCTCACGGCCTCCGGCCGGCCGCGCGCCGCGACGTAGGCGCGGTGGGCCGCCATGACGGCGGCCAGCGACAGCGGATCGGGCGGCCCGTCGTGGTCGAGGTCGAGGTTGACCAGCACGGCGTCGCCGTCGCCCCCGCCGTCCTCCGAGGGGCGGGTCAGGCCGGGTGCGAGGCGGGTGAGCTGCTCGCGCAGCCCCGCGCCGAGCGCCTCGGCCGCCAGCCGGAGCTCCGGATCGAGGCCGCGGACGCGCTCGGCCTGGTCGTCGGGAAGGCGCAGGGCCAAGGCGCCCGCCCCTGGGCCGCGGTCAGCCCGCGGGCGGAGGGGGCGCCGGGGTCTCGGCGTCGCCGGCCGGCGGAGCCTCGGTGAAGACGAACTCGTCCGGCTCGCCGCCGAGGCGGTCCTTCACCAGCCAGTACGCGAGTCCCGCAAGAGCGAGCAACACCAAGAGCTTCTTCATTGATCCGTCCCTTGCGCTCGGGGAGACGTCGTGGGCCAACCGTATCGCATCCGCGCGACGGCTCAGCCCGTCACCAGCACGACCTTGCCCACCGTCGCATCGTCGCCCACGAGCCGGTGCGCGTCCGCCGCCTCGGCGAGGGGCAGCACCCGGTCGATCACCGGCCGCAGGCGCCCGTCGGCGAGCCGCGGGACACCCCATTCGGCGAACTCGGCCACCAGCCGCGCCTTCTCCTCCGTCGTCCGGCCCCGCAGCGTGCTGGCGCGGATGGTCGCCTGCAGCGGCAGGAGGGCGGAGAGGTCGACCTCGGCCCGGGCCCCGCCCACGAGGCCGACCACCGAGATGCGCCCCAGGCGCGCCAGGGCGCGCACGTTCTCGGCCCAGTACGCCGCGCCGACCAGGTCCAGGACCACGTCGGCTCCGCGCCCGCCGGTGGCGGCGCGGACCCGGTCGGCGAACGCCCCGTCGGCGGTGACGATCGCCGTCGCCCCGAGGGCGGTGACGGCCTCCGCCTTCTCCGGCCGGCGGACGGTGCCGATGGCCGACGCCCCCAGCTCCCGGGCGATCTGGATGGCCGCGGTGCCGACCCCGCTGGCGGCCGCGTGCACGAGGAGGGTCTCGCCGGGGGCCAGGGGGGCGAGGTGGCGCAGCGACAGGAACGCCGTGAGGAACACCTCGGGGACGGCGGCGGCCTCCGTCATGCGCAAGCCCCGGGGCACCGGGAGGAGGTGTCCGGCGGGGACGGCCACCCGCTCGGCGTAGCCGCCGCCCGCCAGCAGCGCCATCGCCCGGTCGCCGGGCGCCCAGCCACGCACGCCGGGGCCGGCCGCCGCGACCGTCCCCGCGGCCTCCAGCCCGAGGATCTCGCTGGCGCCTGGCGGGGGAGGGTACCGGCCCATCCGCTGCAGCAGGTCGGCCCGGTTGACCGCGGTCGCGGCGACGTCGAGCAGCACCTCGCCCGGCCCGGGCGAGGGGTCGGCCACCTCGCGCAGCTCGAGCACCTCGGGTCCACCGGGCTCCCGGATCACGATGGCCCTCACGCCGCCAGGAACCCCCGCAGCAGGCCGCCCAGCTCGGCCCGCGCGTCCCAGTAGAGCATGTGGCCGGCGTCGATCGCCGACTCCGACAGGCGCGGGCCGAGCTCCTCGCGCAGGCGGGAGCGGAGCGTCTCGGTGAGGTAGTCGGCGCCGAGCGCCTCCACCAGCAGCGCGCGCCCGGGGTAGCCGGCCAGCGAGGGGACGGGGCCGGCGAGATCGCTCCACGCGGCGATCACGGCGGGCCGGCTGAAGCGGAACCGCACCCGGTCGTCGCCGTCCCGCTCGAGGAACGTCGCGAGGTCCTCCTCCACCGTGTCGCGGGCGTGGGCCGGGCGCAGGGCGAGGCGGGCGGCCCGGGCCTCCTCGACGCTCGCCCAGCCGTCGTCGCGGCGGATGAGCTCGGCCTCCGCTCCCGCGCGGGCGGGCGGGAGGCCGCCGGCGGGGTCGACCAGGGCCAGGGCCTCCACCCGCCGCGGGACGGCCGCGGCGAGGGCCATGCCGATCAGCCCGCCGAAGGAGTGGCCGATCACCGCCACCCCGTCGAGCCCGGCGCCGTCGAGCAGCGCCGTGAGGTCGGAGACGTGCTGGGCCACCGACCACGGGGGGTCCCACGTCGAGAGCCCGTGCCCGCGCAGGTCGGGCGCGACCACCCGCATCGCGGGCAGCTCCTCCTGCGCCAGGCGCCGCATCCGGGCGCCGGTGCCCGTGATGCCGTGGATCGCGAGCACAGGGCGTCCCCCGGCCGGCCCCCAGGCGTGCGCGTGCAGGCGGCTCATCGGCCGCCGATGCTCTCACACCGGCGGCCGATGGCAGGCGGCTCAGACCAGGCGCCGCCGGGAGGAGCGGTTGTCGGCGATCAGGCCCCAGACCGCCAGCAGCACGATGGCGCCGACGATGGCCGTGAGCCAGGTCGAGACGTCCCAGAACTCGTCGAGCGGGTCGGCGCCGAACAGGGCACCGGCGAGGAGACCGCCGATCAGGGCCCCGGCGATCCCGACGAGGGTGGTCACGATGATGCCCCCGGGCTGCTTCCCGGGCAGGATCGCCTTCGCGATCACGCCCGCGATCAGACCAAGGAAGATGAAGGCGATGATTCCCATGTGCGCCGTCCTCCGGGCCGGGTGGGGATGAGGGAACGTGCCCCCGCCGCCCAGGTGTCGAAACCTCGCGGAGTCACGCGCTCTGCACTGCCGGCGAGGGCGACCTGCCCGCGGCGCTCAGCCCCCGGTCGTCAGGGTGATCGCGTCGGCGTGGAAGGCGTCGCCGGCGACGGCCGAGGTGTGGCTCAGGCGCACCCCGAGGCGGTTGCCGACGGAGGGCGCGCGCTGCACCGTGACCTGCTGCCAGGCGGTGCTCAGGGAGACGCTCACCGAGCCGACGTCGGCCACCACGACGCCCACCTGCGACCGCTCCCGCAGCTTGATCTGGATCGGCTTGCCCACCGAGGAGGCGTTGGCGGCCTTCACCCAGGCCGTCGCGGTGTAGGTGGCCGCCGCCGTGGAGGTGACGTTGTCGCCGCCGTCGAGGGTGAAGTAGGTGCCGCTGGAGCGGGTCGCGCGCGCCACGGCGCCGCCATTCGGAGCGCCGGCCAGCACCTCGCGCGCCAGCGAGCCCTGGAAGCCCGACCAGCCGACCGTGTTGACCTCGAACGACGGGTTGGCGATCAGGTTGCCGGGGGGCGGCGGCGGCGGCGCGCCGGTCACGGTCACCTGGCGCGAGGTCGTCGCCGGCGCGCCGTCGTCGTCGGTCACCCGGAGCCTCACGGTGAAGGTGCCGGCGCTCGGGAAGGCGCGCGAGGCGGTCGTGCCGGTGCCGTCGTCGTAGGACCCGTCGTCGTCGGTGTCCCAGGCGCGCGAGGCGATGGTGCCGTCGGCGTCGGTGGAGCTGTCGGTGAAGGTCACCGACTGGCCGGTCTGGGGTGAGGCGGGGCTCACCGTGAACGCGGCCGTCGGGGCCTGGTTGGGCGGGGGCTGGTCGGCGACGACGACCTGGCGCGAGGTCGTGGCCGGGGCGCCGTCGTCGTCCACGACCCTCAGGCGCACGGTGAAGGTGCCGGCGCTCGGGAAGGCCCGCGAGGCGGTCGCGCCGGTCCCGTCGTCGTAGGTCCCGTCGTCGTCGGTGTCCCAGGCGCGCGAGGCGATGGTGCCGTCGGCGTCCGTCGAGGTGTCCGTGAAGGTCACCGACTGGCCGGTCTGGGGGGCGGACGGGGAGGAGGTGAAGGAGGCCGACGGGGACTGGTTCGGCGGCGGCTCCACGCCGCCCGTCGAGAGCGTGATCGCGTCGGCGTGGAAGGCGTCGCCGGCGACGGCCGAGGTGTGGCTCAGGCGCACCCCGAGGCGGTTGCCGGCGGCCGTGGTGCGCTGCACGGTGATCTGCTGCCAGGACGTCGTGAGGGTCAGGTTCGGCGAGCCGACGTCGGCGACCGTCGTGCCCGAGGGGGTGCGCTCCCGCAGCTTGATCTGGATCGGCTTGCCCACCGAGGAGGCGTTGGCGGCCTTCACCCAGGCCGTCGCGGTGTAGGTGGCCGCCGCCGTGGAGGTGACGTTGTCGCCGCCGTCGAGGGTGAAGTAGGTGCCGCTGGAGCGGGTCGCGCGCGCCACGGCGCCGCCATTCGGAGCGCCGGCCAGCACCTCGCGCGCCAGCGAGCCCTGGAAGCCCGACCAGCCGACCGTGTTGACCTCGAACGACGGGTTGGCGATCAGGTTGCCGGGCGGCGGCGGCGGCGGCGCGCCGGTCACGGTCACCTGGCGCGAGGTCGTCGCCGGCGCGCCGTCGTCGTCGGTCACCCGGAGCCTCACGGTGAAGGTGCCGGCGCTCGGGAAGGCCCGCGAGGCGGTCGCGCCGGTGCCGTCGTCGTAGGACCCGTCGTCGTCGGTGTCCCAGGCGCGCGAGGCGATGGTGCCGTCGGCGTCGGTGGAGCTGTCGGTGAAGGTCACCGACTGGCCGGTCTGGGGTGAGGCGGGGCTCACCGTGAACGCGGCCGTCGGGGCCTGGTTGGGCGGGGGCTGGTCGGCGACGACGACCTGGCGCGAGGTCGTGGCCGGGGCGCCGTCGTCGTCGGTCACCTGCACCCGGACGGTGTACGTGCCCGGAGCCGTGAAGGTGCGGGCGGCGGTGGTCCCGGTGCCGTCGTCGTAGGACCCGTCGTCGTCGGTGTCCCACGCCCGCGCCGCGATCGTCCCGTCCGCGTCGGTGGAGGTGTCGGTGAAGGTGACCTGCTGGCCGGTGAGGGGGGAGGCGGGGACGACCGTGAAGGAGGCCGCCGGCGGCTGGTTGGGGGGCGGCGGGGGCGGCGCACCGGACCCGAGGCGCACCCAGCGCGCCACCGAGGGGACCCCGTCCGCGGTGAGCACGAACAGCATGTAGTCGCCCGGCGGGGCCAGGTTGGCGTTGGCGGGCGCCGTCGCCGTCAGCCCGCCGGCGGTCGCGCTGACGGCCAGCTCCACGTGGCGCTGGTTCATGTCGTTGCCGTGGGTCGCGGAGCCCGGGCTCATGAGCACCGCGCGGGTCGGGGCGCCGTCCGCCTGGATGGAGAACGCGTTGCCGTAGCCGAGCTGGGACGGAGCCGCCGTGACCGACGGGCGCGAGCCCCGGAACAGGTACGGCGGCTCGAACACCTCGACCGCGTCGGAGGCGTTGCCCCCGCCCGACGCGGTGTTGTCGCCGCCCGACCAGACGCGGCCGTCGGGCAGCAGCAGCGCCGTCGAGTGGTAGGCGCGCTGCTCGGTCTGGTCGGCGAGCCGGGTCCAGGTGTTCGCCGACGGCGTGTAGAGGAGCGTCTCGCGCTGGGGCAGGCCCTCCTCGCCGGTGCTGTTGCCGCCGACGCCCAGCAGCGTCCCGTCGGGCAGCAGCACCGTGTTGAGGTTGCGCCGGGTCTGCGGCAGGGGCGCGGCGTTCGTCCAGCCGGCGGCGGCGTTCTGCAGGTTGAGGCGGTGGGTGTTGGGCGTGCCGCCGCCGCCCGCGAGGAACGCGACGGTCGAGCCCGAGGGCGGCCCCGGCAGCAGCACGCCGCCGCCGTAGCCGACCCGCGACTCGGGGAGGATCGGCAGGTCGGTGAACTGGTAGGTCGCCAGGTCGAAGAACGCCGAGTTCGACCGCCCGGGGCCGCCGAGCAGCGCCCGGCCGTCGGGCAGGACGAGGTAGTGCGGGTAGAACTGCACCGGCCGCCCGGTGTGGACGAGCTGGATGCTCCCCGTCGCCCCGCCGGGGGTGAAGATCTCGACGTCGGTGTTGGTCGTCAGGGTGCCGGTCTCGTCCCAGCCGCTGGTGATCATCACGCGGCCGTCGGGGAGCCGCGTCGCCGTCGGGTACCAGCGCCCCTTGCGCATGTCGACCTGGCGGGTCCAGGTCTCGGCGTACGGGTCGAAGATCCAGAGCTGGTTGAGGCCGAACCAGCGGTCGCCGCCGGTGTAGTTGAGGGTGCCGCCGGTGAAGAGGATGCGGCCGTCGGCCAGCTGCACCTGGCCGGCGCAGAAGAGGTTCGCCGGCGGGTCGACGCGGTGGCCGTCGCCGCTCACCGGGTCGTAGACGTAGCCGACGCCGCGGCTGGAGCCGTCCTGCTGGACGAAGAGGATGTTGCCGGTCGGCAGCAGCGTCGCGTGGACGGCGACGGCCGGCACCGTCCGGCTGGGGCCCCAGCGGCCGACCTGCGCGGGATCGCCGACCGCGAGCGCCCTCAGGCCCCGCCGGCGCGACGATGGCGGCAGCAGCGGCCGCAGCCCGGCCCGGAGACGGGCGGCCTTCACGCGGCGCGTCTTGGCGCGCACGGCGGCGTGCTCGGCGGCGTGTGCGCCACCGAGGGCGCGGTCCTCCAGCTTCCGCAGGCGCGCCTCGGCCTTCAACGCCTTCGCCGAGGTCGGGCCCGTGGCGAGCCGCTCGAGCGCGGGCGAGGGGCTCGGAGCCGCGACGGCGCCGCTCAGGCCCGCCGCGAGAGACACCGCCGCGACGGCGGCGACCGGTCCCGCGAGCCGCCCCCGTGGCCGACCTGCATCACACACGTACACGACGGTACGACGGTTTCGGCGATTCGGGACTGGCCGGACGGGTAGTCCCCGGCTCGCAGACTCGAGACGCGGCCCCGCTGCGGCGGGGCGCGGTGTGGCGACCACCGCGCCCCGCCGAAGCATCAGCAGAGCACCTGCAGGGTGAAGCTGCTGTCGGCCAGGACCGGCGGCGCGGCCGTGGCGTTGAAGGTGTGGACCCCCACCTGCGTCGGCTGGCCCGCCACGCCCACGGCGACGGCCAGGAAGGGGGCGACGGGGGGTGCCGCGGCATAGGCGCTGGGGCTCCACGAGCAGGCCGAGACGTTGGTCTTCAGGTTGACCACGAACTCGCCGGTCGTGGTCCGGGTGGCGGTGAAGGCCCCGGTGCCGCTCGCCGGGCCGCTCGAGGCGATGAGGGTGCCCGTCGGCCCCACGTTGGCCCAGAACTGCTTCTGGCCCGGCGCGAGCTGCCCGACCGCCCACCCCTGGCCGCTGCCCGGGATGGAGTTCAGGGCCTTGACGCCATTGCTGCCGTCGTCGGCGTTGTCCGTCTGGGTCGTCCGGATCGGCGCCAGGTAGTTCAGCGACCGGTTGCTCCGCTTGACGGCCGCGGACGAGATGTTCTGGTTGATCTTGAGCTGCTGGGCGCTGACCGTGAAGCCCGCCTGGGCCCCGGCGGTCTGCGTGCCGGCGTTGACCGCCGCCACGGCGCCGAGACCGAGCACGGCCCCGCAGGCCACGCCGATCCAGAGCTTGTTCGATCGGAACACGCTGTCCTCCCTCGTTGGGCACGGGTGAGGGCACCCTTTCGTCCCCGGACCATCCAGGCAAGTGGCCGGGTCCGCGGCGACGGTGCGGAGACGACGACCCGGCCGGCGCCCGTGTAACGCGCAGGACGAGGGTGGACGCTCCGACGTTCTCCGCATAGGTTCGTCCCGAGCAAAGGAGGCGCGGATGGCGGTCGCTCGGGTGGTGTCCTTCGACGGGGTCAGCACGGACCGGATGGATGAGATCAGGCGAGAGATGGGCGAGGGAGAGCAACCGGAGGGGGTCCCGGCGAGCGAGGTCGTCGTGCTTCACGACCCCGAGGCCGAGACGTCCCTGGTCATCCTCTTCTTCGACACCGAGGACGACTACAGGCGTGGCGACGAGACGCTGAACGCGATGCCGGCCGGCGACACGCCGGGGCGGCGGACGTCCGTGACGAGGTACGACGTCAGCGTTCGGATGAGGGCGTAGAGCCAACGGTCCTCGCCGGGGGGAAGGATCTTGGAGGCAAGGGCATGCCCCCCGCCGTGCGTCGCCCCGCTACCCGATCGGCTCCCGGCCCGTCGAGGGCAGCAGGGCGATCACGATCAGCGCGACGATCGAAAAAAGAAATCCGAGCACACCCCAGGCGGCGGCGTTGCGGCCCTTGCCAAGCGCGAGCTTGGCGCACCCGAACGCGCAGGCCGCCGCGACCACGAAGCTGATCAGATAGAGGACCAACAGCTCCACGGTGCCTCCCCAATGTGAACGGCCGGGCGCCGGGGCGTGGTCGCCACGGCCTCCGCCTCCTCGTCCTCGCGCAGGGCCTAGGCTAACGGGGCTCCCGCACTTGGCGCGGAGCACCTCCCGTTCGCGATTGCTGGCGGGGGGGCAGCATCCACACGGAAAAGGAGATCCGGCACATGGCCAAAGAAGACGAGGTCGTCATGCTCATCGGAGCGTATTCCCGCGTTGACCACGCGAAGGCCGACGACGAGGTGGTCGATCACGTCGGGACAGGGGGCGTGAGGTGACCACGGACACGTACGAGGGCACCGCCTGGTCCGGCTGGGTCATCTTCGCCGCGATCGTGATGATCACCATCGGTGCCCTCGACATCATCCAGGGCCTCGTGGCGCTGCTGAAGGAAGAGACCTTTCTCATCACCGAGTCCGGCCTCCTCGTCACGACCAACTTCACGGCGTGGGGCTGGACGCTCCTCATCTGGGGGATCGTGCTGGTCCTGGCCGCCGCAGCGCTCTTCAGCGGCAAGGAGTGGGGGCGCTGGTTCGCGATCGTGGCGGTGGTCGTCAACCTGATCGGCCAGATCGCCTGGTTCCCGGCCTATCCGCTGTGGAGCCTGGTGGCGATCGCCCTCGGGGTGACCGTCCTGTTCGCCCTCACCGCGCGCTGGCAGCCGATCAAGGCCGAGCTGGGGTCGTGAGGGTGCGGGCCGTGGCGGTCGCCGTCGCGCGGCGATCGCCACGGCCCGCTGGGCCGACCGCGTCCGGCGAGGCTCGCCGGGCTTGACGGGTCGGTCGCCCTCTCGCCCAAGAGTTAGCGACTCGGCCACCTGGCGGGCGGGTCGGCCGGAGAAGGCGCCCCTCCCCGCGCTTGTCGAGGCCAGGAGTGCGGGCGAGTTGAGACCTCCCGCCCAGCGGCCGCGCCAAGACGAAGTCGCGGTCGTGGCTCTCGCTACCGGTCGGGGTGGCGACCGTTTCGCTCATGGTGTGCCCTTTCGTTCGGGGGTTCCGATGAGCACACGCTCGCACCCGACCGGGCGCCTCACACCGTGGGCACCCCCTGACTTCCGCAGATCGCCTCCCAGCGGCGGCCGTGAGGCGGGGCGGTATCCGGCAGGTCGGCGTACTCGCGGGAGGCCCCGACATGCCCGTTTGCAGGCACGTCCAATGCGGCAGGGGATCGTCATGGGGACGGTGGGAGTCGAACCCACACGAGGGTTGCCCCTCAGCGGTGTTTGAGACCGCCGCGTCTGCCGTTCCGCCACGTCCCCGCGGGGGCCGAGTGTAGCCCCGCCCGCGGCTCCCGCTACGGCCCGGCCGGCTCCAGCGTCACCACCGGGATCGTCCGGTCGGTGCGGGCCTGGTACCCGTCGTAGTCCGGCCAGATGCCGGTCATCTGCGCCCAGAGCCGCTCGCGGTTGACGCCCTCGGCGGTGGCGGCGCGGGCGCTCACGACGTCGGGGCCGACCTGGATCTCGACCTCGGGCTCGTCGCGCAGGTTGACGTACCAGTCGGGGTGCTGCGGGCTGCCGCCGTACGAGGCGACCACGACGTAGGCGTCGCCGTCGCGGCCGTAGATCAGCGGCGTGCGGCGCATCGTGCCGCTCCTGCGCCCGCGGGTGGTCAGCAGCAGCGTCGGGACGCCCGGCCTCCACTCGTGGCCGTCGGCGCCGTCGGTGGCGACGTAGCGGTGGAGGTGGTCGCGCACCCACCCCGTCGTGGGGTCGGTGGGCCGCTCGTGATCGGTGTCGCTCACGCGTCTCGCCTACATGTCGTGGGGGTTCTCGCCGGCGTGCGGGATGCGCCGGGCGAGGCCCTCGGCCGCCGCCACCTCGATGACCTTGGCGGCCACCCGGGGGGCGACGTTGCGGTTGAACACGCTCGGGATGATGTAGTCCTCGTTGAGCTCGTCGTCCGAGATGCAGTCGGCGATCGCCTCGGCGGCCGCCACCTTCATCCCCTCGCTGATCCCGGTCGCGCGGCAGGCGAGAGCCCCCTTGAAGATGCCCGGGAAGGCGAGGACGTTGTTGATCTGGTTCGGGTAGTCCGAGCGGCCGGTGGCCATCACCCGCACGTGGGGGGCGGCGATCTCGGGCATGATCTCGGGCGTCGGGTTGGCCATCGCGAAGACGATCGGGTCTTGGGCCATCGTCTGGAGCTGCTCCACCGAGAAGGTGCCGGGGCCCGAGAGCCCGAGGAAGAGGTTGGCCCCCGCCACGGCCTCGGTGAGCCCGCCGCGGATCCCCTCGGGGTTGGTGTTCTCGGCGTACCAGTCCTTCATGAAGTTCATGTTCTCGGTGCGGCCCTTGTAGATCGCCCCCTTCGAGTCGCAGCCGATGATGTTCTCGACGCCGGCGTTCATGAGGATCTTCGAGCAGGCGACGCCCGAGGCGCCGACGCCGCTCACGACCACCTTCAGGTTCGCGATCCTCTCCCCGGTGATCTTCAGCGCGTTCAGCAGCGCGGCCAGCACCACGATCGCCGTGCCGTGCTGGTCGTCGTGGAACACCGGGATGTCGAGCATCTCCTTGAGGCGGTCCTCCACCTCGAAGCAGACCGGGGCGGCGATGTCCTCGAGGTTGATCCCGCCCCAGGCCGGCGCGATCGCGGCGATGGTCCGGATGAGGACCTCCGGGTCCTTGGAGTCGATGCAGATGGGGTAGGAGTTGACGCCGCCGAACTCCTTGAAGAGCATCGACTTGCCCTCCATGACCGGCATGCCCGCGGCGGCCCCGATGTCGCCCAGGCCCAGGACCGCGGTGCCGTTGGTGATGACGGCGACCATGTTCCGCTTCAGCGTGAGGTCGAAGGCCTTGTTGCGGTCCTCGGCGATGGCGTTGCACACCCGGGCGACCCCCGGCATGTACGCGATCGAGAGGTCGTCCCGCGTCTCGAGGGGCACGCGCACGGTCATCTCGATCTTGCCGCCCTGGTGCATGCGGAAGGTCCGGTCGAACGACGACAGGACCGTCACCCCGTCGAGTCCGCCCGCCGCGGCCACGATGGCGTCGGCGTGCTCCTGGTCGGAGGCGTTGACCACCAGCTCGCGGATGACCGACCCGTAGCCCGAGCCCACCAGGTCGATCGCGCCGATGTCGCCGCCCACGTCGCCGATGGCCGTCGTGAGCTGGCCGAGCAGATCGGCCTGGGACGGCTCCATCTCGACCCGGAGGGTGATGCTGTACTGGGCGCTCGGCGTGACGGCCAAGGGTGCTCCTTGCGCGTGTGCGGGACCGGGGCCAGCATAGCCAGCCGGTCCGGGGCCGGGGGTATCCTCCGAAGGTGCCCGAAACCGCCGCCCCGCCCGCGACCAGGCCGCTCCTCCTGATCGACGGCCACAGCCTCGCCTACCGGGCGTTCTTCGCCCTGCCGGACACGATCTCGACGGCCGACGGCTTCCCCACCAACGCCCTCTACGGCCTGGCGGCGATGATGGTGAAGATGCTCGCCGAGGAGCGGCCGGGCCGGGTTGTGGTGGCCTGGGACGCCCCGGGACGTACCTTCCGCCACGAGCAGGAGCCCACCTACAAGGCCAACCGCCAGACGACGCCCGACCTGTTCCGCGAGCAGGCGCCCCACTTCCGGCCGATGATGGAGGCCTTCGGCTTCGTCAACACCGAGCTGACGGGCTTCGAGGCCGACGACGTCCTCGGGACCCTGGCCCGGCGGGCCGAGGAGGGCGACGAGCCCGTCGTGATCCTCACGGGCGACCGCGACGCCTTCCAGCTCGTGAGCCCGCGCGTGAGCGTGATGGCCACCGGCCGCGGCGTCACCGACACCACGGTCTACACGCCCGAGGCCGTCCGGGAGCGCTACGGCATCGGGCCCGAGCTCATGACCGACTTCCGCGGCATGGTGGGCGACCCGAGCGACAACCTGCCCGGCGTCCCGGGGGTGGGGGAGAAGGGGGCGTCGCAGCTGCTGCAGAAGTACGGCAGCCTCGACGAGATCCTCGATCACGCCTCCGAGCAGACGCCCAAGCGGCGGGAGGCCCTCACCGAGCACGCGGAGAACGCGCGCAAGACCCGCGACCTGGCGATCATCCGCACCGACGCGCCGGTTGACGTTGACCTGGCGGACGTCCCCCCGCTCGACTACGGGCCCGACCGGATGCAGGCGCTGCGGGAGCTGTTCGAGCGCTTCGAGTTCGGCAGCCTGGTGCGGCGGCTCGACGAGCTGGCCGACGGAGGCGCGGCCGCGCCCGAGGCCCCCGCGGAGGTCACGCTCGCCATCACGACCGCCGCGGCGACGCCCGAGGACCTCCCCATGCGCCTGGCCGGGTCGGCGCGCGTCGCCCTGGCGCTTTCGGAGGACGGATGGGCGGCCGCGGGCGACGGCGACGAGGTCGCGGTGGGCGCGCGCGGCGGGGGCGCCGGCACCGCTCTGGCGGCCGCCCTGTCGGCCCTGCCGGTCACGACCCACGACGCCAAGGCTGCGGTGAGGGCGACCGGCGACGCCCTGAGGCCGGTGCACGACACGATGGTGGCGGCCTACCTGCTCGAGCCGCGGCGCCGGGGGTACCCCCTGGAGGAGCTGGCGGCCGACGCGGGCCTGGGGGCCGACGGCACCGAGGACCGCGCGGCGCTCGACGCGGTCCTCGTGCGCGAGCTCACCGCCCGTCAGGAGGAGGCGCTTCGCCGCGAGGGCCTCGAGCCGCTGTTCCGCGAGGTCGAGCTGCCCCTCACCCGCGTGCTGGCGGCCATGGAGGAGGCGGGCGTCAAGCTCGACGTCCACCGCCTGGGGGAGATCGCCGCGCGCGTCCGCGACCGGGCCGACGAGCTGCGCGACCTCATCTGGGAGCTGGCCGGGGGAGAGTTCGTGATCGATTCGCCCAAGCAGCTCGGGGAGGTGCTGTTCGAGCGGCTCGGGCTCCCGACGTTCCGGCGCGGCAAGACCGGGTGGAGCACCGACCGCAAGGTCCTCCAGCTCCTGCAGGGCAAGCACCCGATCATCGAGCTGATCGGCCAGTACCGGGAGCTCACCAAGCTGGACAGCACCTACCTGTCGGCGCTGCCGGAGCTGGTCGACGAGAACGGGCGCCTCCACACCACGCTGGCCCAGACCGTGGCCGAGACCGGCCGGCTGTCGTCGAACAACCCCAACCTGCAGAACATCCCCATCCGCACCCCCCTGGGGCGGGAGATCCGCGGGGCCTTCACCACCGAGCCGGGGTGGAGGATCGTGAGCTGCGACTACAGCCAGGTGGAGCTGCGCATCCTGGCCCACGTCTCCGGCGAGCCGGCGCTCGCCGACGCCTTCCGGCGGGGCGAGGACATCCACCGCGCCACGGCCGCCGAGGTCTTCGGCATGGCGTCCGCCGACGTTGACCGCACCACCCGCGACCGGGCCAAGGCGGTCAACTTCGGCATCGTCTACGGCATCAGCGACTTCGGCCTGGCCGACCAGCTCAACATCCCGCGCGCCGACGCGGGCGCCTACATCGAGGCCTACCTCGCGCGCTACCCGCGCGTGCGGGCGTTCATCGACCGCACGGTCGCGGCCGCCGCACAGGACGGCTTCGTGACGACCCTCTTCGGCCGGCGGCGCCCCATCCCCGAGCTGGGCGGCCGCACCGTCCAGCAGCGCCAGCTCGGCGAGCGCCTGGCGGTGAACACCGTCATCCAGGGCACCGCCGCGGACATCATCAAGGTGGCGATGGTCCGCGCCCACGCCGCCCTGGCCGAGGCCGGCCTGCGCGCGCGGCTGATCCTGCAGATCCACGACGAGCTGCTGCTCGAGGCGCCGGCCGAGGAGGCCGGGCGGGCCGGGGCGATCGTGCGCGACGCGATGGTGGGCGCCTACGCCCTCGACCCGCCCCTGGCCGTCGACGTGGGGACCGGCGAGACGTGGCTGGACGCGAAGGCGTAGGCGCGCCGGACCCCTACCGCGTGCTGCAGGTGCAGCCGGACGCCTGCCCGGAGGTGATCGACGCGGCCTTCGGGGCCCTGCGCGAGATGGTCCTGCGCTCCGACGGCGACGCCGCGCCGCGGCGCCTGGCCGAGCTGATGGCGGCCCACCGCACCCTGCGCGTCCCGGATCGGCGCGCCGCGCACGACGCCACCGGGCGGCACCTGGCCCAGGTGAACATCGCCCTGCCGCGCGAGCCGCTCGACGCCCCCCTGCTGGCGGGCTTCGTGGCCGCCCTCGCGCCGGTGAACGCGGTGGCCGACGCCAGCCCGGGCTTCGTCTGGCGCCTCCAGACCGACGAGGGCGACGCGACGGCCGTGCGCGCCTTCGGCGACGACCGCCTGATCGTGAACATGTCGGTGTGGGAGTCGCTCGAGGCGCTGCGGGCCTTCGTCTACGGGCCCGAGCACGCGGCCGTGCTGCGCCGGCGCCGGGAGTGGTTCGCGCGGCTCGGCGCCCCCGAGACGGCCCTCTGGTGGATCCCCGCCGGCACGGTGCCGACCATCGCCGACGCCGAGGAGCGGCTCGCCCACCTGCGCGCCCACGGTCCGACGCCGCACGCGTTCACGCTGCGAGAGCCCGTCGGGATGCTGGATGATCTGCGCGCTCTCGAGACCGAGCTCGAAGACCCAGTCGAGCGCTCGGAACGGCCCGCCGGCTGAACGCCGTCCTCGACACGTCGGTGCTGACGGGCCGCGGCCGGGCCGCGACTCGCCGACACCACCATCAGCACCGCGACGCCCAGGTGCTCAGCTGACCGCCTCACCCGGCAGACGGGTCCAGGCGGTCCCGAGCAGGACGGGCACCGCCACCCCGCCCGTCGCCGCCGACTCGACGGACAGCCGCGCGGCGAGGGTCCCGATGCCGACCTCGGCCGGGGTCGCCACGCCGAGGGGCTCGAGCAGCGGGAGGAGGGTGCGGAGGGTCGCGACGCCCCAGCGGATGTAGGCGGGGTCGTGGCCCACGGTGACGACCGGCTCCAGGGTGATCTCCGGAGCCGGCAGCCCGGCCCGCGCGAAGGCATCGTGGAGGCCGATGCCCATGCGGGTGTTGACCCCGGCGCGGGTCAGGGCGGTGTCGATCCAGCGGACCAGCGACTCGAAGAGGGGTCGCGCCGGGACCGACGTCGGCGCGGCGACGATCGCGATCTCCGCGAACGCCATCACGCCGCCGGGACGGGCGAGGCCGGCGAGATGGCGGAGGGTCGCGACGGCGTCGGGCTGCTGCTTCAGCACCATGCGGCCGACGACGGCGTCGTAGGGCTCGTCGGCCTCGAGCCCCGCGATGTCGTCCTCGGCGAAGCGCGCGTGGGCGGCGCCGCGGAGCTCCGCCCGGTCGCGGGCCTTGTCCAGGGCCTCGGGCGCCCGGTCGACGCCCGTCACGGCCCCATCAGGGCCGACCGCGTCGGCGCACATCAGCGTGACCTCGCCGTTGCCGCAGCCCGCATCGAGGACGCGCATGCCCGGCCGCAGCCCGCAGCGGTCGAGGAGGCCGGCCGTCGGCGGCCGCAGGATCGCGGACTGCTCGTCGAGGCGGCGCAGCTCATCGGGCGCGTCGCCGAGGACGTAGGCGGTGGTGCTCATGGGGTCTTCCTCCGGGGGTCGGGGCGTCTCGCTCACAGGACGCCGCACGCACCGGTCTATTCCGGGGGCCTTATCGGCCGCTTATCCCATACCGTTGCGGGAATGCCGGCTCTGCCCGCGGTCCATCCGATGCAGCCGCGCTTCGCGCAGGCCATCACGGGCCTCCTCTGCCTCGAGGCCATCCTCTTCGACCAGCCGGCGGTCGTCGCCGTGGCCCTCGCCCTGGTCCTGCTGGGCCTCGCCGGACCGCGCGTGTCTCCCGTGGCGTGGCTCTTCCGTCTGATCGCCCGGCCTCCGCGCGAGCTCGAGCCCGCGGCCCCGGTGCGCTTCTCCCAGTGGCTCGCCGCCACCATCCTGACGGCGTCGGTCGCGCTTCTCTGGTCCGGGGCCGAGACGGCCGGGTGGATCCTGGCCGGCCTCGTGGCCGCGCTCGCGCTGGTCTCGGCGATCACCGGGCTCTGCGTGGGCTGCGAGGCCTACCGGCTTCTGCTGTCGCTGCGCCGCCGGGGGGCCGCCGACGTGCGCGGTGATCTCGGGCTGACCGGCGAGGGCCCCTGGCTCGTCGTCCTCACGGCCCCCGGGTGCGCGCGCTGCGAGCCCGTGGCCCGCGAGATGGAGCGGGCGGCCGGCGGGCGGGACGTCGTGAGGGTGAGCCTGGCCGAGCACCCGCGGGCCGCGTCCCTGCCGGTCCGCAGCGTGCCGGCGGCGCTCGCGGTGGACGCCTCCGGGCGCGTCCGCGCCGCCCGCGCGGGACGGCTGGGGCAGGCCGATCTCGACGGGGTGCTGGCCGCCCTCCCCTGAGGCGCCCTCCCGGGCCTCCGTCGCCGATGGCCGCGCCCGCCCGGCGGGTCTATACTCGTCGCCCTCCCGGCGCGACCGGCTGGTGTTCCGTGCCCGGGAACCACACGCTACGAGGACGTTTCCCACCAATGACGACTGACCATCCCGAGATCGCCACCGCCGAGCCCGAGGCGCCCCCCGCGGACGCCCCGGCCTCCGAGCCGGTGGATCTCGACACCCCGGTCCGCACGCTCGACGGCCCCGAGTACATCGAGGTCGACGGCGTGCAGGTCCCGAACTACGACCTGACGATCCCGATCTTCTCCGAGGGGGACGTCGTCACCGGGAGGGTGGTCCGCGTCGACAAGGACGAGGTCCTGGTCGACATCGGGTACAAGAGCGAGGGCGTCATCCCGCTGCCCGAGCTGTCGATCCGCAAGAGCGTGCGCCCCGACGAGGAGGTCTCGCTCGGGGAGATGGTGGACGCGCTCGTCATGCAGAAGGAGGACCAGGACGGGCGCCTGATCCTCTCCAAGAAGCGGGCCCGCTTCGAGAAGGCGTGGAAGCGCATCGAGGCGGCCGCGGCGGCGGGCGAGCACGTCGAGGGAACGGTCATCGAGGTGGTCAAGGGCGGCCTCATCCTCGACCTGGGCGTGCGCGGGTTCCTGCCCGCGTCGCTGGTGGACATCCGCCGGGTGCAGGACCTCGACGAGTTCCTGGGGCGCAAGCTCGAGTGCAAGGTCATCGAGCTGAACCGCAACCGCAACAACGTCGTGCTGTCGCGGCGCGCGGTGCTGGAGGACGAGCGCCGCGAGGTGCGCCAGAAGATCCTCGACGAGCTCCAGCCCGGCAAGGTCGTGGAGGGCGTGATCTCCAACATCGTGGAGTTCGGGGCCTTCGTCGACCTCGACGGCATCGACGGCCTGATCCACATCTCCGAGCTGTCGTGGAGCCACGTGAACCACCCCTCCGAGGTGCTGCAGATCGGCGAGAAGGTCCAGGTGAAGGTGCTGGACATCGACCGCGACCGGCAGCGGATCTCGCTGGGCCTCAAGCAGACCCAGGCCGACCCGTGGCAGAGCGTGATCGAGGCCTACGAGGTCGGCGACGTCGTCGAGGGCCGGGTCACCAAGGTCGTCACGTTCGGGGCGTTCGTCGAGATCCACCCCGGAGTCGAGGGGCTGGTGCACATCTCCGAGCTCGCCGCCCACCACGTCGAGAACCCGCGCGAGGTGGTCAACCAGGGCGACGTCCTCGCCGTGCGGATCATCGAGATCGACGCCGACCGCCGGCGCCTCTCGCTCAGCCTCAAGCGCGTCGCCGACAGCGACCCCGTGCAGCACCGCCTGCCCGACGACCTCCGCGCCGCGGCGCTGGCCCAGGCCCAGGAGGCAGCGGAGCTGAGCGACGACGGCGAGCTGGCGGAGGCGGTCGACGACGCCATCGCGGAGGCGGTCGTCGAGGACGCCGTCGAGGAGGCCATCGTCGAGGAGGCCATCGTCGAGGAGGCCATCGTCGAGGAGGCCATCGTCGAGGAGGCCATCGTCGAGGAGGCCATCGTCGAGGAGGCCATCGTCGAGGAGGCCATCGTCGAGGAGGCCACCGTCGAGGAGGCCATCGTCGAGGAGGCCATCGTCGAGGAGGCCATCGTCGAGGAGGCCGTGATCGAGGAGGCCGTTGCCGAGGCCGCGATCGAAGAGGCCGTGATCGAGGAAGCCGTCGAGGAAGCCGTGATCGAGGAGGCGATCGAGGAGGCCGTTGCCGAGGAGGCCGTTGCCGAGGAGGCCGTTGCCGAGGCCGCGATCGAAGAGGCCGTGGAGGAGGCCGCGATCGAGGAGGCCGTCGGGGAAGCCGAGGCCGCGGTCGACGAGCCTGCCGCCCAGGAGGCGCCGCCCGACGACGGGACGCCCCCCGGGGAGGACGACGAGTCCTCGACCTGAGGCGACGCGCGGGGCGCGCACCGCGCCCCTCTGCGTCGCGCTGACGGGGGGGATCGGCTCCGGCAAGTCGGAGGCCCTCGCCGCCTTCGCGGCCTGCGGGGCCGCGACGCTCTCGAGCGATCAGCTGGTCCACGACCTCTACGGCGAACCGGAGGTCCTCGCCGCCGTCGTGGCGCGGTTCGGGCCGGACGTCGTTGGCGCCGGCGGCGCCATCGACCGGGGGGCGCTCGGGGCCGGCGCCTTCGCCCAGGAGGGGGGCATCGCGTTCCTCGAGTCGCTGCTGCACCCGCTCATCGAGGGCCGCCGGCGGGCGTGGGTGTCCGAGCAGGGCGCCCGCCGCCCGCCGCCTCCCCTGCTCGTCTGCGAGGTGCCGCTGCTGTTCGAGGCGGGGATCGAGGACCGGTTCGACGCCGCGCTGCTGGTGACGGCCCCGGCCGGGGTCCGGCGGAAGCGCGTCGAGGCCCGCGGCCACGACTTCGATGCCCGCAGCGCCCGTCAGATGCCCGAGGAGCAGAAGGCGGTGCGGGCCGACCGGGTGCTCGTGAACGACAGGGGCCTCGACGCCCTGCGCGCCTGGGTCGCCGAGCGCTTCACGGAGTACGCTGGCCGCTCCTGCGATGCGCCGATCCGCGACCACTGAGCGTCCCGCCCGGGCCGGCGCCGGCGGTGCCGGCGAGTCCCGCCCGCGGAGCCGGCGACGACTGGCCTGGCTGGCCGTCGCGCTCTGCGCGGTCGCCGCGGTCGGTGTCGCGTGGTACCAGGTGCACCAGCAGATGCCGGGCTGGTACGCGCGGCTGTGGTACCCCCTCGAGCACGAGGAGACGGTGCGCGAGGAGGCGGCGCGCAACAACCTCGACCCCGCGGTGGTGGCGGCGGTCATCGACACCGAGAGCGGCTTCGTGGCCGACTCGCGCTCCGACGCAGGGGCCGTCGGCCTGATGCAGGTGCGCCCTGAGACGGCGGAGTTCATTGCAGGGCTGCCGCGCCGGCCCAGCCCGTCGCCCGGCCGCATCGCCGAGCCCGACGTCAACATCGCCTACGGCGCGCGCTTCCTGCGCTATCTCATCGACCGCTACGGGTCGCTCGATCTGGCCCTGGCGGCCTACAACGGCGGCCCGGCCAACCTGGGGCGCTGGCTCGAGGAGGCCCGGGCCGACGGTCGCGCCCTCCGCGTCCCCGACGACATACCGTTCAGCGAGACCCGGGGCTTCGTCACCAGGGTCCAGACGGCGGCGCCCATCTACCGCCGCGCCTACGGCGACCGGCTCGGGCCGCCACCGCCCGGCTGATCCTCGACCCACGGGTGGTGGACGCCGTCCGCCGGCCCGGCGTACCCTGCCCCATGCTCACGGCGCGCAACGGCACGCGGATCATGCGACGGCTGGCGATTTCGGCCCTGATCGCCGCCGGGCTGGTCGCGGCCGGGCCGGCCGCCGCGGCCTTCCGGCCCCTGCCGGTGATCGACCTCGTCACCGACGACCGCGTGGAGGACGTCGCGGCGGAGGCGAGCCGCCAGGGCGACGCCGTGGTCGGCTGGACCGGGAACGACTCGCCCGCGACCGTCCTCGCCGCGTTCCGCCCGGGGGACGGGCCCTTCGCCCCGGTGGAGTTCCTGACCACCAAGCCCAACGGCGAGAACCCGGACTTCGTCTTCGAGCCCGACGGGGCGGTTCTCGCGGTCTGGAGCCACGCGACCGTCGGCGAGACGGGCGGCTGGACCACGCGGTCGCGGACGGGGACCTTCGCCGCCCCTGCGCTGAGCCTCCCTTCGGAGGAGCGCTTCTCCGAGATCGGCATCGACGGCGCCGGGACCGCCCTGGCCGTCTGGAAATCCGAGGTGATGATGGGCATGGACGTCGTCGTCGCCTCCCGGCGGGCCGCCGGCGGGGTGTTCGAGCCGCCGGTCCAGCTCTCGAGCCCGTTCGACGACAACGGCGCCGAACCGCGGGTCGCGGTGAACCCGGGCGGGGAGGCAGCCGTCGCGTGGACCCGTGACGCTCCGTCTGACGGCACGAGGCTGGAGGCGCGGATCGGCTCGGTGTCCGGCCCGTCGTTCCAGCCCCTCCAGCTCCTCGCGAGCGGGTCATCCGCCGACGAGTCGCTCTCGCCTCCGGAGGTCGCCATCGGAACGAGCGGCGAGGCGATCGCCGTCTGGAGCCGTTCCACGCCAAACTCCACCAGCCTGGAATACGCCGTCCGGCCTCCCGGGGCGATCGCCTTCGGGTCGCCGCAGCCGCTGGCCGCGGACGCTTTCGGCGCGAGCATCGGCATCGACCCCGCCTCGGGGACGGCGGTCATCGCCTTCACCCGCGGACCCCAGGGGAGCCTCGTGCCGAGCGCCGTCGTCCGGTCGCCCGGCGGCGCCCTGTCGCCGATCTCGCCGCTCGCCCCGCCCAGCGCCCAGACGGACATCGCGTCGGTCGGGTTCGACGCGTCGGGCGCCGCGCTGGTGGCGTGGACCCGGTTCCTGAGCAGCGACAACCGGCTGGCGGAGGCGTCGCGGCGCCCGCCCGGGGGCGCCTTCGAGCCCGCGGCGCTGATCGCGAACATGGCGACCGGCCACCGGCTGGCGGTCGCGGCCGAGCCCGACGGCGACGCGGTCGCCGCGTGGCGGTTCGTCACGAGCTCCACCGAGCAGGTCCTGCGCGTGGGCGGCCTCGACTTCACGCCGGACCCGCTCGTTGCCGCTCCGGGCGCGCCGGCCGCCGCGGTCGCACGGCTCTGCGGCGGGAAGAAGGCGACGATCGTCGGGACGCCGCGCGCCGACCGCATCCGGGGCACCGCCCGGCGGGACGTCATCGCGGCCCTGGGCGGCGACGACGTGGTCCGGGGGCTCGGCGGAGCCGACCTGATCTGCGGCGGGGCCGGGCGCGACACGCTGCGGGGCGGGGCCGGCCGCGATCGGCTGCTCGGCGGGGCGGGGCGCGACCGGCTGTTCGGAGGCCTGGGCCGCGACGCCCTGATCGGCGGGCCCGGGAGGGACCGGCAGGTCCGGTGAAGAGGAGGGCCGGCGGCTCGTTGAGAGCCGCCGGCCTGTGCGAAGCCCCGCGTCCCGGTCGCGGGGCCTGGCGTGACGTCCACCCACACGTCACGGCCGGGACACTAGGCCGCGGCCCCGGGGACCGGCGTTGGCCCGCGCGAGCAACATCGACCGCGGCTCTTTGGCCCGGAGGGCAGCCGGGCGCGGGCCGAGGGCGGCGCTACCCTAGGCGGGTGACGACCACCTTCGAGGTCTCCGAGGCCTACCGGCCCACCGGCGACCAGCCCCGCGCGATCGAGGAGCTCGCCGGCGGGCTCGGCCGCGGCGAGCGCTTCCAGACGCTCCTCGGGGTCACCGGCTCGGGGAAGACCTTCACCATGGCCCGCGTCATCGCCGAGTCCGCCCGTCCCGCGCTGGTGATCGCCCACAACAAGACCCTGGCGGCGCAGCTCTGCAACGAGTTCCGGGAGCTGCTGCCGGGGGCGGCCGTCGAGTACTTCGTGAGCTACTACGACTACTACCAGCCCGAGGCCTACATCGCGGCCACCGACACGTACATCGAGAAGGACTCGTCGATGAACGACGAGATCGACCGCCTGCGCCACGCCGCCACGGCGGCGCTGCTGGCCCGGCGCGACGTGGTGATCGTGGCGTCGGTGAGCTGCATCTTCGGCCTGGGCTCGGCCGAGCTCTACCGCGAGCGCATGCTGCTGCTGACCGTCGGCGAGGAGCAGCCGCGGGAGGCCATCTACCGGCGGCTGGTGGAGGTCCAGTACCAGCGCAACGACACGGTGCTCGAGCGCGGCCGCTTCCGCGTGCGCGGGGACACGATCGAGGTGCAGCCCGCCGACTCGGAGACCGCCTACCGCGTCTCGATGTTCGGCGACGAGGTCGAGAGCATCACCGAGTACGACCCGCTCACCGGCGAGGTCTACGCCGACCTGCAGCACCTCGCGGTCTACCCGGCCACCCACTACGTGACGCCGCCGGCGACCATCGACCGGGCGATCCGGGACATCCGCGCCGAGCTGGAGGAGCAGGTCGCCGGCTTCGAGGCGGCCGGCAAGCTCGTGGAGGCCCACCGCCTGCGCCAGCGCACCGAGTACGACATGGAGATGATGCGCGAGCTGGGATTCTGCTCCGGCATCGAGAACTACTCGCGCATCCTCGACGGGCGCCGCCCCGGCGAGCCGCCGCACACGCTCCTCGACTTCTTCCCCGACGACTTCGTCTGCTTCATCGACGAGTCGCACAACACCATGGGGCAGCTCCGCGGGATGTACGAGGGCGACCGCTCGCGCAAGCTGGCCCTCATCGACGCGGGCTTCCGCCTGCCCTCGGCGCTCGACAACCGGCCCCTCCAGCTGCCCGAATTCCTCGAGCGCGTGAACCAGGTCGTCTTCGTGTCGGCCACGCCCGGCGAGTTCGAGCGGCGCTCCTCGGGGCACGTCGTGGAGCAGATCATCCGGCCGACGGGCCTCGTCGACCCCGAGGTCGAGGTGCGGCCGACCCACCACCAGATCGACGACCTCATCGGCGAGATCCGCGACCGCGCCGAGCGCGGCGAGCGGGCGCTGGTCACCACGCTCACCAAGCGGATGGCGGAGGACCTCACCGAGTACCTGGTCGAGGCCGGCGTCCGCGCCCGCTACCTGCACTCCGAGATCGACACGCTCGAGCGCATCCGCGTCGTGCGCTCGTTGCGGCTCGGCGACTTCGACGTCCTGGTCGGCGTCAACCTGCTGCGCGAGGGCCTCGACCTGCCCGAGGTGACGCTCGTGGCGATCCTCGACGCCGACAAGGAGGGTTTCCTGCGCGGCAACACCTCCCTCATCCAGACGATCGGACGCGCGGCCCGCAACGTCTCGGGGCGGGTGATCATGTACGCCGACACCGAGACCGAGGCGATGCGCACGGCGATCGGCGAGACCGACCGGCGCCGCGAGATCCAGGTCGCCCACAACGAGGCCAACGACATCACGCCCGAGTCGATCGTGAAGGGCGTCTCCGACATCGTCGAGCTCCTCGGGCTCAACGACGACGCGCCCGCCGCGGCGCGGCCGCGCCGCGGCGAGGTTGACGCGCTGGAGGGCGTCGGCGCGGACGAGATCGAGCGGATGATCGTGGAGCGCGAGCAGGAGATGTTCGCCGCCGCCGAGGAGCTGCGCTTCGAGCTCGCGGCCCGCCTGCGCGACGAGATCGCCGACCTCCGCGGGGAGCAGCTCCGGCGGCGTGAGGGGGCCGGCGCGGACAGGGGCGCGGGGGCGGCCGGCACGGCCGCTCCGCGCCCGCGCGGCTCGGCGCCGGTGCCGCGGAAGCAGCCGCGCCGGGGCTCCGGCCAGGGGCGCCGCCGCCGATGAGCGACGACCGGGCCCGCGACGACGTGACCTTCCGGTCGCTGGCGGCGCCGGGACTGGACGAGGACGACCTGTTCGTGGCGCTCCAGGGGCTCCCCATGCCGAGCCCCTTCTGGGGAGAGGGGCGGCCCTGGGCCCGTCCCGACGACGAGGGCCCCTGGTGCCAGGAGGCCGAGCGCCGGCGCCGCCACGAGGATCTGCTGCGCAAGTGGGAGCGCCGGGCGCTCGATTGACCTCGCGAGGGCGGGGTCACCAGGAGTCCCACCGGGCGAAGTGGTCCAGCGACTCCCGCGGCCCGGGCTTGAAGCTCGTCCCGAGGGTGTGCGCGAGGGGGATGAGGGCCACCTGCGAGACCTCGTCGTAGGGGATGCCCAGCACCTCGGCGGCCTCGCGCTCGTGGAAGAGGTGGATCGTCGTCCATGCGGTGCCCAGCCCGCGGGCCCGGGCCGCGAGCATGAAGCTCCAGACGGCGGGCAGCACCGAGCCGAACGCCGACGCCTGGACCACCTGGGGACGGTCCTCGGTGCGGCCCGCGTGGCAGGCCACGACGTGCACCGGCACCTCGGCGAGGCGGTCGGCCAGGTGGCTCGCCGAGCGGCCGATCCTGGCGGCCTGGCGGCGCTTCTCGGGGTCGGCGGGCCGCGCCGGCGGCGGGCCCAGGATCCCCTCCACCAGATAGCGGTCCCAGCCGCGGCGGTAGAGCCCGGCCAGGGCCCGGCGCCGGTCCGGGTCGGTCACCACGACGAACACGGCGCCCTGGCGGTTGCCGCCGCTGGGCGCCTGCTGGGCCAGCCGGAGGCACTCCTCGATCAGCTCCCGTTCAACGGGGCGCGAGGTGTCGAGGCGGCGCCGGACGCTGCGGGTCGTGGCGAGCAGCTCGTCGGGGGTGAGGCCCGGCACCCCGTGGATCATGCCAGCGGGCGGCCCCGGCCCGCGCGCGGGCCGACGGCCTGAGAGGCTGCCGGCCGTGCCCGACGACCTCACGCGGCTCCCGCCGGGCCTTCCGGCGCCGGAGGACGACGGCGCCGCCGGCGCGCTGGCCGGGTCGCCGGTCCCCGACCTGCCGCTGCCCTCCACGGGCGGTGGGACCGTCTCGCTCGGACGGGCCGTGGCCCCGGTCGTGGTCTTCGCCTTCCCGTGGGCAGGTCGCCCCGGCGAGCCCCTGCCGGCCGAGGGATGGGACGCGATCCCGGGCGCGCGCGGCTGCACGGCGGAGGCCTGCGGCTTCCGGGACGCCCACGCGGAGCTGCGCGGCCTCGGCCTCGACGTGGTGGGGCTGTCGGCGCAGGACCCGGCCCGCCAGCGCGAGATCGCCTCCCGGCTGGCGCTGCCGTATCCGCTGCTCTCCGACGAGCGCCTGGAGCTCGCGCGGGCCATGGGCCTGCCAACCTTCGCGGCGGGCGGCAGGACGCTCCTGCGGCGGCTCACGATGCTGCTGCGCGACGGCTGCGTGGAGCGGGTCTGGTACCCGGTGTTCCCGCCCGACGGCCACGCGGAGCGGGTCGTGGCCGACCTCGGGGCGGGTCGGCGCTAGGCCGTGCGGGGGCGCTTGCGGCGGGCGCGGCGCAGCCGGGGGAGGCTCATGGCGTAGACCGCCGCCGCGGCGGCCTCGGCGCCGGACCGCACCCGCCGCCCCGAGGCCGCGGGCAGCCGCAGGCGCCGTCGCGCCGCGGCGCGCTCGGCCTCCGGGGGCGGCGGAGCCGCGGGCGGGGCCTCGGTGGCGACGGGCTCGGGGCGGTGCGTGGGCAGGACGTCCGCGCGCGCCGGCCGCCGCCGGCCGCCGCCCGCGACCGCGGCGAGCACCGACTCGATCTCTCCGCGGTCGACCTGCTCGCGCTCCAGCAGCACGCCCGCCAGGGCGTCCAGCTCCTCGCGGTGGTCGCCGAGCAGGGCCACGGCGTCCTCGTAGGCCACGTTGACCATCCGCCGGATCTCCTCGTCGATCGCGCGCCGCGTCTCGCCCGACAAGGGCACCTGGTAGGGCCCCGCCGTCGAGATGATCTGGCCCACGCGGGGCGAGAAGCCGAGCCGCTCGACGGCCTCGCGGGCCATGCGGTTGACCTGCTCGAGGTCGTTGGCCGCGCCGGACGAGATCACGCCGAACCGCGTCTGCTCGGCGGCGCGCCCGGCCATCGCGACGACCATGCGCTCGTGCAGGTGCTGCTGCGAGGTGAGCGCGCGGTCGCTGCTGCCGTAGAGCGCCAGCCCGCCGGCGTCGCCGCGCGACAGGATGGTCACGCGCTGCGCCTTCTGGTGGGTGGGGCAGAGCTCGGCCGCCAGCGCGTGGCCGGCCTCGTGCCAGGCGATGACCTCCAGCTCGCCCTCGCCGATGCGGCGGTCGCTGCGCTGGGGCCCGGCGACCGCGCGCAGCATGCCCTCGTCGAGGTCGGCGGCGAGGATCGTCTCGCGCCCCCCGCGGGCGGCCATGATGGCCGCCTCGTTGACGATGTTGGCGAGGTCGGCGCCCGCGAAGCCGGCCGTCACCCCGGCGAGCGCGGCCAGCGATTCGGGGGCGGCGATCGGCATGTGCTGCGAGTGGAGGCGCAGGATGGACAGGCGGCCGGCCTCGGCGGGCAGGCCCACCTGCACGCGCCGGTCGAAGCGGCCGGCCCGCAGCAGCGCCGGGTCGAGGATGTCGAGCCGGTTGGTGGCCGCCATCACCACGACGCGGTCGCGGTCGCCGAAGCCGTCGAGCTCGACCAGGAGCTGGTTCAGGGTGCCCTCGCGCTCCGAGTCGGCGCCCGAGTTGCCGGCGCCGCGGGCGCGCCCGATGGCGTCGATCTCGTCGAAGAAGATGATCGCGCCGGCCTCGCTCTTGCGCGCCTGCGCGAAGAGGTCGCGCACGCGCGACGCCCCCACGCCCACGAAGGTGTCCACGAAGTCCGACCCGGAGAGGGCGAAGAAGGGCACGCCCGACTCGCCGGCGACGGCCTTGGCCAGCAGCGTCTTGCCGGTGCCCGGGGGCCCGTGGAGCACGACGCCGCGCGGCATCCGCGCGCCGACGCGCCGGAAGCGGTCGGGCTCCTTGAGGAAGAGCACCACCTCGTGCAGCTCCTCGACGGCCTCGTCGCAGCCGGCGACGTCGGCGAACCGCGTCGCCGGCGGCTCGACCTGGGCGCTCCGGCGGATCCTCCCGTGGCCCGCGGCGCCGCCGCGCCCGCCCAGGCCCCGCCCGCCGGGGTTCCGGCCACGGATCAGCAGCATGCCGCCGATGATGAACACCGCCACCAGCGCGAACCCCAGCGGCAGCAGCAGGAAGCGCAGCAGGCCGCTCATCCCCGACCCGCCGCCCGAATCGGCGGGCGCGGGCCCCAGCACGGCGACCCCGTCCGCCCGCAGCCGGGCCGCGAGGTCGAACGCGCCGGGCAGGCCCGTCGTGGGCGCCTTGGCGGCGGCGCCCGCCGCGGCCGGCGCGGTCGACTGAGCGAAGTCGCGGCCCGCCCTGGGGCGCGGGATCGCCGCGGCGATGACCCGGCCGTCGCCGTCGATGGCCGCCACCCAGTAGCTCGAGGTGTCGACCACGGCGGCGTTGAGGTTGCGCGCGTCGGCGGCGCCGACCAGCTCGCGGTAGGGCACGACGGCGGCGCTCTCGGCGCCGAGCGGCTCCACGACGGCCGGCGGGACCTGCGCGGGCTCCTCGGCCCCCATCGCCGGGGCGGTGAGGGCCGCCCAGGCCGCGGCGGCGACCAGGAGGCACGCCAGGACGGCCCGCAGGCGGGCGGTCGCGGTCGCGGTGGGCGGCGAGGGGCTCACACCGGCTGGTTCGCGGGCGGGGCGGGAACGGATCAACCGCTGAGGTGATAGCACCCTCCCGACGGTAGGGCCGGCCATGGGCGGTACGTATGTACCGGGGGCCAACCCCGCCGCCGCCCGCTGGGCCGTGGGTCCGAGAGGGCCGGGCGGCGGGCGCGCCGGACCCCTCACTACACTTGACGGGTGCCGCCGACGCCCCCGTCACCCGCCCCCGTCATCCATGTCGTGGGGGCCCGGGAGCACAACCTCCGGGACGTGACGGTGCGCATCCCGCGCGACGAGCTCGTGGTGATCACGGGCCTGTCGGGGAGCGGGAAGTCGAGCCTCGCCTTCGACACCCTCTACGCCGAGGGGCAGCGCCGCTACGTCGAGAGCCTGTCGGCCTACGCGCGCCAGTTCCTGGGGCAGATGGACAAGCCCGACGTTGACCACATCGACGGCCTCTCGCCGGCCATCTCGATCGACCAGAAGACCACCAGCCGCAACCCGCGGTTGACGGTGGCGACCGTCACCGAGGTCTACGACTACCTCCGCCTGCTCTACGCCCGCGTCGGCCAGCCCCATTGCCCGATCTGCGGCCGCCCCATCACCGGCCAGAGCGTTGACCAGATCGCCGACCAGATCCTGGCGCTGCCGGAGGGCACCCGCTTCCTCGTCCTCGCGCCGCTGGTCCGCGACCGCAAGGGCGAGCACCGCGACGTCATCGAGCAGGTCCGCGCCGAGGGCTTCAGCCGGGTGGCGGTCGACGGCGTGGTGCACACGCTCGACGAGGTCCCGGCGATGGACCGCAACCGCGCCCACACCGTCGAGGCGGTCGTTCAACCGGCTGGTCATGCGCGAGGACCTCCGCCGCCGCCTCACCGACAGCCTCGAGACCGCCACCCAGCTCTCGGACGGCCTGGTGCGGATCGAGGAGGCGCCCCGCGACCCGGACGCCGAGGCGCGCTCGTGGGTGTACTCCGAGCGCTTCGCGTGCCCGGTCCACGGGGCGGTGATGGACGAGCTCGCGCCGCGCACGTTCTCGTTCAACTCACCCCACGGCGCCTGCCCCCAGTGCACCGGGCTCGGCTTCACTCTCGAGATCGACCCGCAGCTGCTGGTTGACCCGGAGCGCAGCCTGGCCGACGGGGCGATCCTGCCCTGGACCGACCGCACCACCGACTACTACGACCTCCTGCTGGCCGCCATCGCCGAGCAGCACGAGATCGACCTCGACCGGCCCTGGCGGCGCCTGCCCGAGCGCCAGCGCAAGCTCCTGCTCGAGGGCCCGCGCCGCCGCGAGCGGATGTACCTGGGGCGGCGGCGCAAGGGCGGGAGCTGGGGGTGGTTCGAGGGCGTGATCCCGCAGCTGAAGCGCCAGCACGCCACCTCGATGTCGGCGGCCGTGCGCGACAACGTCGAGCAGTTCATGTCGCTGCGCCCGTGCCCCTCGTGCGGCGGTGCGCGCCTGAAGCCCGAGGCGCTGGCCGTGACCGTGGCCGGCCGCAACATCCACGAGCTCTGCCTGCTGTCGGTCTCGGACGCGGTGGCGTGGTTCGCCGGCATCGACCTCAGCGACACCCAGGCGCTGATCGCCGCCCGCATCATCCAGGAGGTGCGGGCCCGCCTGCGCTTCCTCGACGACGTGGGGGTGGGCTACCTCACCCTGGCGCGCGCCGCCGGCACGCTGTCGGGCGGCGAGGCCCAGCGCATCCGCCTGGCCACCCAGATCGGCTCCGGCCTGGTGGGCGTGCTCTACATCCTCGACGAGCCCTCGATCGGCCTGCACCAGATCGACAACCGCAAGCTCATCGGCACGCTCGAGCGGCTGCGCGACCAGGGCAACTCGGTGCTGGTGGTCGAGCACGATGAGGAGATGATCCGCAGCGCCGACCACCTCATCGACATGGGCCCCGGCGCGGGGCTGCACGGCGGGCGGGTCGTGGCCGAGGGATCGGTGGGCGACCTGGAGGCCGAGCCGGCCTCGGTGACCGGCGCGTACCTGTCGGGCCGGCGGGCGATCCCACTGCCGGCCGCCCGGCGGCCGGGCAACGGCTGGATCACGGTGCGCGGGGCGCGCGAGAACAACCTGCGCGGCATCGACGCCCGCGTCCCGCTCGGCGCGCTGACCTGCGTGACCGGCGTCTCGGGGTCGGGCAAGAGCACGCTGGTGAACGAGGTGCTGCTGAAGGCCCTCGCCGGGCGGGTGGGGCGGCGGCCGGTGCGGCCCGGCGCGCACGACCGCATCGAGGGCGCCGACAGCATCGACAAGGTCATCGACATCGACCAGTCGCCCATCGGCCGCACCCCGCGCAGCAACCCGGCCACCTACACGGGGCTCTTCGACCACATCCGCCAGCTCTTCGCCATGACGCCCGAGGCCCGCGCGCGCGGCTACTCGCCGGGGCGGTTCAGCTTCAACGTGAAGGGCGGCCGCTGCGAGGCCTGCAAGGGCGACGGCACGATCACGATCGAGATGCACTTCCTGCCCGACGTCTACGTGCCCTGCGAGGTGTGCGGCGGCAAGCGCTACAACCGCGAGACCCTCACGGTGCGCTACGGCGGCCGCACCATCCACGAGGTGCTCGAGATGAGCGTGGAGCAGGCGGTCGAGGCCTTCGCGGCCGTGCCGCGCATCCACCGCCGCCTGCAGACGCTGCACGACGTGGGCCTCGACTACGTGCGCCTCGGCCAGCCGGCGACCACGCTGTCGGGCGGCGAGGCCCAGCGGGTGAAGCTCGCCACCGAGCTGTCCAAGGTGGCCACCGGCCGCACCCTCTACATCCTCGACGAGCCGACCACGGGCCTGCACTTCGCCGACATCGAGAAGCTGCTCGAGGTGCTGCAGCGGCTGGTCGACCAGGGCAACACCGTGGTGGTGATCGAGCACAACCTCGACGTCGTGAAGTCGGCCGACTGGGTCATCGACCTGGGGCCCGAGGGCGGCGACAACGGCGGCGCGCTGATCGCCGCCGGGCCGCCCGAGGAGATCGCCGCGGCGGCCGACTCGCGCACCGGCGAGGTGCTCCGGCCGGTGCTGCTCGCCGCGCCCGAGCCCTCGGCGCCGCTGGTCGCCGTCCGCGCGTGAGACCGCGGGGCGCCGCCCCGGTCGCGGACCCGCGCGACCGGGCCCAGTTCCGCGCGGAGACGGACGCGAGCGGCCGCTTCGTCCGCCAGAGGAGCCGCTTCCGCGACCGCGTGACCGCCGACGGGTTGACGGGCCACCCGGCCGAGCCGGGGCGCTACCACCTCTACGTGTCGCGGGCGTGCCCCTGGGCCCACCGCACGATCATCGTGCGCCGGCTCAAGGGTCTGGAGGCGGTGGTCTCGATGTCGGTCGTTGACCCGGTGCGCGACGGGCACGGGTGGGCCTTCCGGCCGGGGCGCGGCCACGGCCCCGACCCGGTCAACGGCTTCGCGTTCCTGTCGGAGGCCTACGCCGCGACCGACCCGGGCTTCTCGGGGCGCATCACCGTCCCGGTCCTCTGGGACCGCGAGACCGCCCGCATCGTCAACAACGAGTCGGCCGACGTGATCCGGATGCTCAACTCCGAGTTCGACGAGTGGGGCGACGCGTCGGTTGACCTCTACCCTGCGGACCTCCGCGACGAGATCGACCGCGTCAACGAGCGCGTCTACCGGACGGTCAACAACGGCGTGTACCGGGCGGGGTTCGCGACGCGCCAGGAGGCCTACCAGGAGGCCTTCGACGCCCTCTTCGCCACGCTCGACGACCTCGACGACCTGCTCGGGGAGCGCCGCTACCTGGCCGGCGACCGCGTGACCGAGGCCGACTGGCGCCTCTTCACGACGCTCGTGCGGTTCGACGCCGTCTACGCCCTCCACTTCAAGTGCAACCTGCGCCGGATCGTCGACTACCCGCGGCTCTGGCCCTACGTGCGCGAGCTGTACCAGTGGCCGGCCGTCGCCGCGACGGTCGACATGGACCACATCAAGCGGCACTACTACCTCACCCACGGGTCCATCAACCCGACGGGGATCGTCCCCAAGGGACCCGACACCGACTTCGCGCTGCCGCACGGCCGCGGTTAGCCCGGCGCGGTGCTGGCGATCGCGCTGGGCCTGGCCTCGGGCCTGTCGTGGGGCGTGGGGGACTTCCTGGGCGGCCTCGCGAGCCGCCGGGCGCACGCGTTCACCGTGGTCGCCCTCTCGCAGGCGGCGGGCCTGGTCCTCGCCCTCATCCTGCTGGCGCTTGCGCGGCCGGACGCGCCCGGCGCCGGCGGCTACGCCCTGGGGATCGCCGCGGGCGCGTGCGGGGCGCTGGGGCTGGCGGCCTTCTACCGGGGGCTCGCGGTCGGGACGATGAGCCTGGTGGCGCCGGTGTCGGCCCTGGGCGCGCTCCTGCCGCTCGCGCTCGACCTCGCCGCCGGGCGGTCGCCGGGACCGGTCGCCCTGGCCGGGATGGTCGTCGCCCTGGCGGGCGCGGCCCTCGCCGCGAGCGCGCCCGGACCGGCCTCGCGCCGGGGCCTCGGGCTCGCCGCGGCCGCTGCCCTCGGCTTCGGCGGCTTCTTCGTGCTGATCGCCGAGTCGGCCGACCGGTCGGGCGCGCTCTGGGCCCTGGTCGGGGCGCGGTCGGGGTCCATCCCCATCGCGCTGCTCGGGGTCGTGGCGGTGGGGGCGGGCCTCGCCGTGGGGCGGCGGGTGCTGCCGCTGGTGATCGGCGCGGGGATCCTCGACGCCTCCGCCAACCTCATGTTCGCCGTCGGCAGCCAGCGCGGGCTGGTCAGCGTCGTCGCGGTGCTGGGGTCGCTCTACCCGGTCGCGACCGTGGCCCTCGCCGCGACGGTGCTGCACGAGCGCCTGGGGCGGCTCCAGTGGGTCGGGGCGGCGGTGGCCCTGGCGGGGGTGGTGCTCATCGCGGCGGGCTGACGGTCACGGCTGCCGCGGGGTGGGGGAGCCGCCGAGCATGTCCTTCCACCGGTTCAACCGGGCCTGGCGCTCGGGGCCGAAGCGGCGCTGCGCCTTCGCCATCTTCTTGGGCCGGTCGGCGTAGCGCCGGCGGGCCCAGGGGGAATCGGGCTTCGCCAGCCGGACCGCCGCGATGAGGCTGACGACGGTGAGGAAGAGCCCGATCAAGCCGCTCGCGAGCTTGCCCTTGAGCACGGCGACGATGGCGAGCCCGATGTTGACGGCGATGGTGATTGTGGCGGCGGCGAGCCCGCTGCCGGACACGTCGTCGTCGACGCCGAACGGGGCGCTGCCCAGCAGGAGAACCCCGCCGATGCAGGCCGCGATCAGGACGGCGTCGATCGACTTCCGGCCCTCCTCCGACCAGTAGACGTCGTCCAGGTGCACCCAGAGGGCGAACTCGTCGAGCGCCAGCGCGGCGCCTACGCCGAAGATCGCCCCCAGGACCTCCAGCCAGGGCGAGCCGGGCTGGTAGGCGAACTCCATGACCGCCGCCACGAGGATCAGGACGATGCCCCACACCTGGTGGTGGATGTGGACGCCGCCGATGTGGATGTCGCCGATCAGCCCGTCGCCGTCCTCGGCCTCCTCCGGAGCGTCCTTGCCCCGTATGCGGCGCGTGACCCAGCGGGTGATCGCGAAGGTGATCACAAAGGCGATCAGCATCCACAGGACGCCGGATCGTCCGGTCTCCTCGACGGTCTCTCGGTACCACTCGATCACTGGAGCCCTCCCTCGGCGGGCGCCACGCTATGCGCCCGCCCGGCGGCGTTCAAGCGGGTGCACTGGCCCGGGGGCGGAGCCCCGCGGGCCGGTGCTACCGTCGCCCGACCGTGGGGATCGGCTTCATCGACGACGTCTCGGGGGCGGTCCACGAGCCGGGCCCCCTCGGCGAGCCGGGCGACGACGCCGAGGCGCTCGACGCCTACTCGCGGGCCGTGACCGCGGTGGCCCGCACGCTCGGGCCGTCGGTGGCGAGCATCCGCGTCGGGCGCGACGGCCGGGGCGAGGGCAGCGGCAGCGGCGTGGTCATCACGCCCGACGGCTTCCTGCTCACGTCGGCCCATGTGGTCGAGGGCGCCGGGCGCGGGCTGCGGGCGCGCCTCACGGACGGCCGCGACCTCGCCCTGTCGCTGGTCGGCGCCGACCCGCTCTCCGACCTCGCCGTCCTGCGGGCGGACGGCGACGGCCTGGCCGCGGCCACCCTGGGCGATGCCGAGCGGCTCGCGGTCGGCCAGCTCGTGGTGGCGATCGGCAACCCCTTCGGCCTCGCCGGATCGGTCACGGCCGGGGTGGTCTCGGCGCTCGGCCGCTCGCTCCCGGTCGGCCGCGGCCGGGCGCGGCGGGTGGTCGAGGACGTCATCCAGACGGACGCCGCGCTCAACCCCGGCAACTCCGGCGGCGCCCTCGCCGACAGCCGCGCTCGCGTGGTCGGCGTCAACACCGCCGTGGCGGGCGTCGGGCTGGGCCTGGCCGTGCCGGTCAACGCGACCACCCGGGCGATCGTCGCCGCCCTCATGCGCGAGGGGCGGGTCCGCCGCGCCTACGTCGGCATCGCCGGGGGCCCCCGGCCCCTGCCGCCCCGCGTGGCGGCGGCGCTCGGCCGCGAGGCGGGCATCGAGGTCGTCGAGGTGGTCCCCGGCAGCCCCGCCGAGCGCGCCGGCCTGCGCCCCGAGGACCTGATCGTCGACGTCGACGGGGTGGCGGTGGCGGACGTGGGCGACCTCCAGCGCCTGATGGGCCCTGAGCGCATCGGCAGGCGGGTCGAGCTCGGCGTGGTTCGCGAGGGCGCCCGCCGCCCCATGTCCCTCGAGCCGGTCGAGCTGCCCTCCGCCTGACGGGGCTCCGGAATTCCGCTCCTGCTCATCGCTCAACTCGGTCACGAGCGACGTCGGGTCCTCCGCTCTCGCTACGCCGGCGGATGCAGGCGTGGCGGTTGCCGCCGCTGTGGCGCAGTGCCCGCATCGCCGTCTTGGGCGATCCGTACGCGATGAGGGCCGGCAATGCGTGAGGCGGCTGTGCGGCGCTCCTGCGCCGAGCGGCTGGCTGGGGCGAATGCGCTCCAGGTGAACCAGTGGGCGAATCCGCGTTGAAGCGTCCGCGGGCCGCTCATCGTCAGCTGGCCGGCTCGAATCGCGCCGCCCAGCTCGGCCCGTCCCAGGTAGACGCGGTAGAGCGTGGTGGTGTCGACGATGACCTCGAGGTCGACGTCGAGACCGGGATGCTGGAGGCAGACTGAGACCTCGGCGGGCTCGAGGACCATCCAGTAGCGCCGCTTGGGGTCGCGAAAGTCGAACTGAACCACGGTTCGGTTCGGTGGGAGCCGCCGGCGATCGACGTGGCGGGCCATCCATACGATCAACAGGTCGGGATCGAGTTCCTCGGGGCGCGGCTCGGTGAACGACCAGGTCGCCCCCCACTCGCCGATCGCCTGCACGACCGGCCGGAGGTCACGGCCGGCGGGCGTGAGGCGATATTCGAGGGTGCGGCCCTTGGGGCCCGTCCTGCGCTCGATGACCTCGGCCCGCTCGAGCGCGCGCATGCGGTCGGTGAGGACCGAGCGCGAGATCCCCGGGAGGCCGCGTTGGAGCTCGTTGAAGCCGCTCGCGCCGCCGAGCATCTCGCGCATGATCAGAAGCGTCCAACGGTCGCCGAGGATCTCGGTGGCCTTGGCGACCGGGCAGTACTGCGCGTAGCTGCGCATCGCGCCACCATGCTAGCCGCGGATCGGCCGACAGGTCTGCTACTCGAACCGGTTGGTTCGAAAGTAGAACTAGTCGGCCCCGGGCCGGCGAGCCTACGTTGGGCTCGATCGAGTCGCTCATCGAGCACAGCTGGGAGGACGAGATGACCGCTGTCCAGACACCACAGGCATCCCCCCTGGCGACGACCGCGTTCGACGAGCTCGGCGGATCGTTCCGCGGAGAGATGCTGCTGCCGACGAGCCCCGGCTACGACACTGCCCGCAGGATCTGGAATGGCGCGATCGACCGCCACCCGGCCTGCATCGCCCGCTGCACGGGCGTGGCCGATGTGGTCGCGGCGGTGCGCTTCGCGCGCGACCAGGACCTGGAGATCGCCGTACGGGGCGGGGGCCACAACGTGGCCGGCACCGCGGTGTGCGACGGCGGGATCGTGATCGACCTCTCGGCGATGCGGGCCGTGTCGGTCGACCCCGCCGGTCGCACGGCCTGGGTGCAGGGTGGCGCCCTGTGGGGCGACGTCGACCACGAGACCCAGGCCCACGGTCTGGCCACCACCGGCGGCATCGTGGGCCACACCGGCGTCGCCGGGCTCACGCTCGGCGGCGGCATCGGCTTCCTCATGCGCAAGCACGGGCTGGCCGTCAACAACCTGCTCGCCGCCGAGGTGGTCACCGCCGAGGGCACCGTCGTCCGGGCGTCCGCCGACGAACACCCCGATCTGTTCTGGGCGCTGCGAGGCGGCGGCGGCAACTTCGGCGTCGTGACCTCGTTCCTGTTCGCTCTGCATCCCCTCGGCCCGGCCGTGATGGCCGGGCCCGTCTTCTGGGCGGCCGACGACACCACCGACGTGCTGCGCTGGTACCGGGACTTCGCAGCCGAAGCGCCCGACGAGCTCGGCAGCGTCGTCAGGCTCGGCACCGTCCCCCCACTGCCGGTCATCCCCGAGGACCTGCACTGGCGGCCGGCCATCGCCGTCGCCTGCTGCTACGCCGGCGCCGTCGACGACGGCGAGCGCGCGGTGCGGGCCCTCCGCCGGTTCGGGACGCCGCTCGTCAACCTGCTCGCACCCTCACCGTACGTCGCCTTCCAGGGCGGCCTCGACGACACCGTCCTCCACGGGTGGCACTACTACTGGAAGGCGGCGAACCTCGCCGGCCTCTCCGACGACGCCATCGCCGTCATCGCCGATCACGCCTACGCCGCCTCCTCGCCCCGGTCGTACGCGGCGATGTTCCACATGGGTGGCGCCGTCGCCCGAGTCCCGTACGACGCCACCGCCTACGCCGGTCGCGACGTGGCCCACAACATCGTCATCGACGCCGCGTGGCTCCCTGACGAGTCCGGCGACCACGCCGCGGCCGAGACCGGTTGGGCGCGGCGGTTCCTCCACGCCCTCCAACCGCACCGCGCGGGCGGCGTCTACGTCAACTTCCTCGATTCCGACGACGACTCCAGCCGGGTTCGAGAGGCCTACGGCGATGAGATCTACCGGCGGCTCGCCGAGGTCAAGGCCAAGTACGACCCCGACAACGCCTTCCACCACAACACGAACATCCAGCCCGGCTGACGATCAACCGAGCTCGAGGTCGAGGCCGGAGGCGGTGGGCTTCCCCGGGGCCGCGCCCGGCGGATACAGTGCGCGCGGCCCGCCACCGGCCCGGAGGCCCGCGATCCCCGACGAGGCGAACCCCGCAGATCCGCCCCCCTCGCCGACCGGCCTGACCGGCAGTGCGGCCGAACAGCGGCTGGCGCGCCTCGCCAAGGTCGAGTCGCTGCGCGAGCGGGGGGTCAACCCCTATCCGGTCACCTACCCCCGCGATCACACGCTGGGTCAGGTGCGGGACGAGTTCGGGTCGCTCGCGGCGGGAACCGAGACCGACACGGTCGTCCACGTCGCCGGCCGCGTGATGCTGCTGCGGGACCACGGCGGGCTGCTCTTCATGCGCCTCAAGGACGAGAGCGGCTTCCTCCAGGTCATGGCCTCGCGCGCCGAGATGGGGGAGGAGGGCTTCGCCGCCGCCTGCGACATCGACATCGGCGACTGGATGGGCTTCGAGGGCCGCGTGGTCGTGAGCCAGAAGGGCGAGCTCTCGGTGCTGGCGCGGACGTCCCAGCTGCTGGGCAAGGCGGTCCGGCCGCTCCCCGCCAAGTCCCGCCCGCTGACCGACACCGAGACGCGCGCCCGCCAGCGCTACCTCGACCTGATCGTGTCGCCCGAGGCCCGCCGCGTCGCCGACGTGCGCACGCGGACGATCGCCGGCATCCGCGCCTACCTGGCCGAGGCCGGCTTCACCGAGGTCGAGACGCCGGTGCTGCAGCCCGAGGCCGGCGGGGCCACGGCGCGCCCCTTCATCACGCACCACAACGCGCTCGACATCGAGATGTACTTGCGGATCGCCCTCGAGCTGCACCTGAAGCGGCTGATCGTGGGCGGCTACGAGAAGGTCTTCGAGATCGGGCGCGTCTTCCGCAACGAGGGCATCGACACGCGCCACAACCCCGAGTTCACGATGCTCGAGCTCTACCAGGCGCTCGCGGACTACCGGGACATGATGGTCATCACCGAGGAGATGGTGGGGGCCGCGGCGATGGCCGCCATCGGGACGCACGAGATCGAGATCGAGGGCACGCCCGTGTCGCTCGCCCCGCCCTGGCGGCGGGCGACGATGTACGAGCTCATCAAGGAGCACTCGGGCATCGACATCCACCCCTCGATGCCGCTCGAGGAGTGCCGCCGGATCGCCGACGAGGCCAAGGTCGAGTACGAGGACTCCTGGGGCCCGGGGAAGATCTGCAACGAGCTCTACGACGAGTTCGTGGAGGCCAACGTGGTCGGCCCGGTGTTCGTGTGCGACCACCCCCGCGAGATCTCGCCCCTGGCACGCCCGCACCGCGACGACCCCACCCTTGTCGAGCGGTTCGAGGTCGTCGTCGCGGGGCGGGAGCTGGCGAACGCCTACAGCGAGCTGACCGACCCCATCGACCAGCGCGCGCGCTTCGAGGACGAGGCCCGCGCCAAGGCGGCCGGCGACCCCGAGGCCGGGGACGTCGACGAGGACTACCTGCGCGCGATGGAGCTCGGCATGCCCCCGACGGGCGGCCTGGGCGTCGGTGTCGACCGCCTGGTGATGCTCCTGTCAGGCGCCGACGACGATCCGCGACGTGCTGCTGTTCCCGACCCTGCGGCCCGAGGCCGGCGACGTGACGGCGCCCACGCGCCGGCTGTTGCCACTGGCCCCGGCCGTCGTGCGCCCGGGCCCCGCGGCGCCGGTCGCGGCCGTCGTGCCGACCCCCCAGCCGGACCGCCTGATGCTGCCGTCCGCCCCCCGGGGCAGGCCACGCGGCGCGGTGTGCTCGCGGCGCTGGTGGCGATCGCCGGCGCGGTCAGCCTGCTGGCGGCGCTGCCCGTCATCAACGCGCGTTTCGGCACCGGCGCGGTGCTGGACGTCGAGGGGCGGGCCGGCGGAAGCATCGCCTCGGTCGTGATCGGGCTCGTCACCCTGCTGACAGCGCGCCAGCTCGCGCGCGGCAAGAGCACCGCATGGTGGCTCGCGACCCTCCTCCTGCTGGCCGCCACCGTCGTCCACGTGATCAAGGGCCCGCACCTGCTGGCGGCGCTCGTGTGCGGGGCGCTCGCGATCGCCCTCATCTGGTTCCGAGCGGACTTCCGAGCACCCGGCGACCCACCGTCGATGCTGACCGCGGTGCGCTTCATCCCCATCTGGCTCGGCGCCGTCCTCGTCTACGGGGTCGTCGCCCTGCTCGCCAACCGGAGCAAGGTGTCGCCGGAGCTGAGCGTGGGCGGCGTGCTGGAGACGATCTTCGGCGGCCTGGTCGGCCTCGACGGCCCGTACACGTTCGACAGCCAGGTCTTCCAGGAGTTCTTCTACGACTCGCTGCTCGCCCTCGGGGTCGCCGGCGTGGTCGTCCTCGCGTTCCTGCTCTTCCGCCCGCTCGCTCAGCGCGAGAGCGTGCCCCTGCAGGACCGGCGGCGCGCCGCCGACCTCGTGCACGCCTACGGCTCCGACACGCTGGCCTACTTCGCGCTGCGCGACGACAAGAGCCTGTTCTTCTCCTCCGACGGCCAGGCGATGATCGCCTACACCTACCTCCAGGGCTACGCGCTCGCCTCGGGCGATCCGATCGGCGCCGAGGAGTCCATCCCCCGCGTGGTCGACGAGTTCCGGGAGTTCTGCCACGAGCGCGGCTGGAAGGTGGCCTTCCTGGCGGTGCGCGAGGCCGACGTGCCCGCCTACCAGGCGGCGGGCATGAGATCGGTCTACCTGGGCGACGAGGCGATCATCCGCTGCGACAAGATCGACATCCACGGGCCCGGCATGAAGAAGCTCCGCGGCGCCGTCTCGCGCGTCGCGCGCGACCACAGCTTCCAGATCGTGCGCGAGACCGAGGTGACCCCCGCCGTCGTCGACGAGCTGAACGCCATCAGCGAGCACTGGCGCGGCAAGGAGCCCGAGCGCGGGTTCACCATGGCGCTCAGCCAGGACGTGACCGGCGAGAGCGAGGAGATGGTCCTCGCCCTGGCCCGCGACGGGGGCGGCCGCATCGCCGGGTTCCTGCGCCTCGTGCCGTGCTTCGGGGCCGAGCCCGGCTACTCGCTCGACCTCATGCGCCGCGAGCCCAGCGCCCCAAACGGCATCACCGAGTACCTCATCGTCCGCGCGGCCGAGGAACTCGGTCGCCAGGGGGTCGTGCGGCTGTCGATGAACTTCGCGGCCTGGGGGAGGCTGTTCAACGCGGACGCCGAGCTCGGTCCCGGAGACCGGGCTCTGAAGTGGGTGGTCGAGAAGCTGAACCCGTATTTCCAGGTCAAGTCGCTCTACGACTTCAACGAGAAGTTCCAGCCCGAGTGGCTGGCGCGGTCGATGGTGTTCGAGGAGGCGGCCGACCTGCCCCGCGTCGGCATCCTCTACGCGGGCGTCGAGGGCTTCCTGAACGTCCCCGTGGTCGGCCGCCTGCTGGTCCCGCCCGTGGTGACCGCCCGGGGCGCGTGAGACGGACGGCCGCGGCGCTGGCGCTCGCGCTGGGCGCGGTCGCGGCGGGCGGGTGCGGCCTGGACGACCACTCCGAGCCGGCGTCCTTCGCCGACGTCCGCTCCGTCATCGCGCAGGCCGGGCTGGAGGTGTGCGAGGAGACCTCCACCGAGGCGCGCGCGCCGGGGGCCGTGGAGGAGCGCCGCTTCGACGTCGCCGTCGACTGCGCCGACGAGGACGAGGTGGACGCCGTGGTCGTCGTGACCGCCTACGAGGGCGAGTCGGACCGCGACGGCGCCGTCGGCCGGTTCCAGAGCCAGGTGCGGCCGCACGTCCAGGGCGCGCTGTGGACGCTCGGCCCGCTCACGGTGCGCGTGAGCGGCGAGCGCGACCCGGGCGCGGTCGACGCCCTCACCCTGGCCCTCGAGGACCGGGGCGCGGAATGAGGCTCCGGCGCGGGGCGGGGCGGGCCGCGGGCCTCGGGATCCTGGCCCTGGCGATGATCAACGTGGCCGCCATGGTGAGCCCGCGCAACCTGCCGCTGATGGCCGAGTACGGCTGGTCGCTGATCTTCTTCGTGCTGCTCGCGGTCGTGCTGTTCCTCGTGCCGGTGTCGCTGGCGATCGCCGAGCTCGCGACCGCGTGGCCGCGCAAGGGCGGCGTCTACCCGTGGGTGAAGCAGGCCTTCCGGGGCCGGGCCGGGTTCCTGGCGGTGTGGTGCGACTGGGCCGAGAACCTGGCCTGGTTCCCGACCGTCCTCGCCTTCACCGCGGCCAGCTTCGCGTACGCGTTCGACCCCGGCCTGGCCAACGACAAGTACTTCCTCGTGAGCGTCATGCTGGTCGTCTTCTGGGGCTCCACGCTGGCGGCCTTCCGGGGCGTGGGCACGACGAGCTGGATCGGCTCCGTCGGGACGCTGCTCGGCGCCATCGTCCCCGCGGTGATGATCATCGTGCTGGGCCTGGCGTTCATCGCCGGCGGGAACGAGTCGGAGATCCCGTTCTCCGAGGAGGCGCTCGTCCCCGACCTCGGCCTCACCAACCTGGTGTTCCTGACCGGCGCGATCCTGATGTTCGCGGGGATGGAGGTGGCCGGCTTCCACGCCGACCACGCCCGCGACCCGGCCCGCAGCTTCCCGCGGGCCATCCTGCTGGCGGCGGTGATCATGACCGTCTTCACCATCCTCGGCTCGCTGGCCCTCGCGGTGGTGGTGCCCCAGCACGAGATCAGCCTCGTGGGCGGCGTGATGCAGGCCTTCGAGGCCGTGTTCGACGCGCTCGACGTGGGATGGCTGCTCAAGCCCACGGCCGTGCTCATCACGATCGGGGGCATCGCCCACATGGTGCCCTGGATCATGGGGCCGGCCACCGGGCTCGCCACCGTGGCGCAGGCCGGTGAGGCCCCGCCGTCGTGGGGGCGCGAGAACCGCCGCGGCGTGCCCGTGGGCGTCCTGATCGCCCAGGCGGTGGGGACGACCCTCTTCAGCCTCGTCTTCATCCTGGTGCCGAGCGTCAACACCTCGTACTGGATCCTCTCGGCGCTGACGGCGCAGGTCATCCTGATCATGTACGCGCTGATCTTCGCCGCCGTGCTGCGGCTGCGGTACACGCACCCCGAGGTCCACCGGCCCTACCGCATCCCGGGGGGCACGGTCGGCGTGTGGCTGACCGCCGGCGTCGGCCTCGCGGGCGCGGCGTTCTCGTTCGCGCTCGGCTTCGTGCCGCCGGACCAGCTCAAGACCGGCAGCCCCGTCCTGTACGTCGGGGGCATCGCGCTCGCGCTGATCGTCCTGGCGCTGCCGCCCTTCCTGGTGCGCCGGCGGCCGGCGGGCCCGGGAGGGGACCCCGTGGGTGACGTGGCGCCGGCCGTGGGAGAGTAGGCGGGCGTGAACACCGCCATCGCGATCATCGTCTCCCTCGTCGCGGCGCTGCTGTTCGCGATCGGCTTCGTGATGCAGCAGCGCGAGGCCGCCGAGGTGCCCGACGAGGACGCGCTCGGCATCGGGCTGATCACGCGCCTCATCCGGCGGCCGGTGTGGCTGATCGGGACCGCCGCGGACGGGCTCGGATACGTCGCCCAGGCGATCGCGCTGGCGTTCGGGTCGCTGGTGCTGGTGCAGCCGCTGCTGGCCACGTCGCTGCTCTTCGCCCTGCCGCTGGGGGCGTGGTGGGCGAAGCGGCGCCTGCGGCGCTCCGATGGCCTCTGGGCGCTCGCGCTCACCGCGGGCCTGGCGGTCTTCCTCGTCGCCGGCAACCCGACGGCGGGAGTTGACTCGGCGGATGCCGGGGTGTGGCTGATCGCCGCCGCCGTGATCGTGCCGCTCGTCGCGGCCTGCGTCCTCGTGGCGTCGCGCAGCGGCAAGGGCGCCCGGCGGGCCGTCCTGCTGGGGACCGCCACCGGCATCCTCTACGGCGTGGCGGCCGCGCTGACCAAGTCGGTCCTGAGCTACCTGGACGACGGGTTCGTCGACGTGATCAGCAGCTGGGAGCTGTACGCCCTGATCGTCGCGATCTCGCTCGGCACCTATCTCCAGCAGTCCGCCTTCCAGGCGGGATCGCTGTCGCAATCCCTGCCGGCCATCGCCGTGGTCGAGCCGGTGACCGCCGTGATCGTCGGGATGACCGTCCTGGAGGAGGAGCTGCAGGCCGGGGGCCTCGAGTGGGCGCTGATCGCGGTCGCGGCCGTCGCGATGATCGCCGCCACCTTCTCGCTCGCGCGGTCGCAGGGGGCGTCGCAGCCCACCCTCGAGCCGGAGCCGGCGCCCGCCCCCGCCCCGGCCTGATGCGCGAGCATCGCGTCGCCGCCGCCCTCCACGACCTGCTCGGGCGCCGGGCGGAGGGGGGGGCCCTGGGCGCGCGCCGGCGGGAGCTCCTGCGCGAGGCGGCCGGCACGGTGCTGGAGATCGGCGGCGGCACGGGCGCGAACCTGCCCCACTACCCGCCGCTCCGCCGGCTCCTGCTGACCGAGCCCGACGCCGCGATGCGGCGGCGCATGGGCCCCCGCCTGGCCGAGGTGGCCTTCCCGGTCGAGCTGAGCGACGCCCCGGCCGAGGAGCTCCCGGCGGCCGACGCCAGCGTGGACGCCATCGTCTCGACGTTCGTGCTGTGCTCGGTTCAACGACCCCGCGCGGGCCCTCGCCGAGGCCCGCCGCGCGCTGCGGCCGGGCGGCCGGCTGCTGTTCCTGGAGCACGTCCGGGCCTCGGGCCGGGCGGCCCGGTGGCAGGACCGCGCCGCGCCCGTCTGGCGCCGGCTGGCGGCCGGGTGCCATCCGAACCGGGACACCCTGGCCGCCATCCGCGACGCGGGCTTCGCGGTGACCGGGCTGCGCCGCGTCGACGACGTGCCCGTCCCGCCGCCCGCGCGCCCCGTCGTGACGGGCGTGGCGGTCGCGCCGGCGGAGGAGGGCTGAGGGGTGGCCATCCGGGACTGGTACGAGCGCGAGCTGGTCGACGGCAGCAAGTCGGGCGCCTTCTGGCTGCTGCTCTCGCTCCTGATCACGTTCCTGATCGTGCGCGGCATCACCCGCCGCATCCGCTCCGACAAGGAGGGGGTCCTGCGGGACGTGAGCATCGGCGGGCTGCACGTGCACCACCTGGTGTACGGCATCGGGATCACGCTCGTCGCCGGGTTCCTCGAGTTCCGCTTCCAGCCCGATTCGCCCTGGTTCGAGCTCCTCGCGATCGGATTCGGCATCGGCGCGGGCCTGATGCTCGACGAGTTCGCCCTCTCGCTCTACATGAAGGACGTCTACTGGGCCGACCAGGGCCGCGCCTCGGTCGACGCCGTGCTCATCGCCCTGATGGTCGGGGGCCTCCTCGTGATCGGCACCGCGCCGCTCGAGCTCGAGGACGCCCGGGACAGCTCCCGGCTGGGGCTGGCCTCCACCCTCGCCGTGAACGCCCTGCTCGCCGCCGTGTGCATGGTGAAGGGGAAGATCGTGACCGGGCTGGTCGGCATCTTCGTGCCCGGCGTCGCCCTGGTCGGCGCGGTGCGCCTCGCGAAGCCCAAGTCACCGTGGGCGCGGCTGGTCTACGCGAAGCGGCCGGCCAAGATGGCGCGCTCCGAGGAGCGCTTCGGTCCGATGTACGAGGCGCGGATGAACCGGCTCAAGGACCTGCTGGGAGGCGCGCCGAGCAAGCCCGCCCCGTGACACACTCGCCGCCGTGACCCCCGACGAGATGGCCCGGCTCGAGGCGCTGCTGCGGGTGCCGAGCGTCAGCGCGGTGCCCGCGCACGCGCCGGACATGGAGCGGGCGGCGTCGCTGGTCGCGGAGGAGGTCCGGAGGGCCGGCGGAGCGGCGGAGGTGGTGGCCACGCCGCGCCACCCCCTCGTGCTCGGGGAGGTGCCGGCGAGCTCGGGCGCCCCCGACGCGCCCCGGGTCGTGGTCTACGGCCACTACGACGTCCAGCCCCCGGGGCCCGCCGAGCTCTGGTCCAGCCCGCCCTTCGAGCCGGTGATCCGCGACGGCAACCTCTACGCCCGCGGCGCGAGCGACGACAAGGGCAACCTGTTCATGCTCGTCGCCGCCGTCCAGCGGCTGGCGGCGGCCGGCGAGCTGCCGGTGCGGGTGGGCTTCGTCGTCGAGGGGGAGGAGGAGAGCGGCGGGACGTCGGCGCTCGACCACTTCTCCGCCGACGCCGAGCCGGCCCTGGCGACGCTGATCTTCGACAGCCCGATGATCGGGCCGGGGCGCCCGATGATCTGCACCGGCGTCCGCGGGATGCTCTACCGCCGCGTGAGGGTGCGCACGGCCGACACCGATGCCCATTCGGGGCTCTACGGGGGCGCGGCCCTCAACGCGGCCCACGCACTGCTGCAGGTGCTGGCTGCCGTGGCGCCGCGCGACGGGCGGTTGCCGCAGGCGCTCTACGCCGGCGTGGCTCCGGCCGGCGAGGCCGAGGTCGCCGCCTGGGAGGGGCTCCCGCCCGGAGCCGAGGCCCTCGCCGCCGCGGGGCTGCGGCCCGCCGACCCCGGCGCCGCGGACGGCTTCTACATGCGCACCGTCGCCTCGCCGTCGCTCGACGTCCACGGGCTCTCGTGCGGCGAGCAGTGGGCCGTGAAGACCATCGTCCCCGCCGAGGCCTTCGCGACCCTGTCGCTGCGCCTGGCCGGCGGCCAGGACGCCGAGGGGGTGGGGGAGGCCCTCGACGACCTGCTCCGCTCCGCCGCCCCGGCCGGCTCCGAGTTGACGGTCGAGGACCTCGGCCGCGCCCTGCCGGCGGTCCTCGACGCGACCCACCCGGTCCTGGTCGCCGCCGCCGACGGCATGGAGGCCGCCACCGGCTGGCGCCCCGTCCCGGTGCGCCTGGGCGGCACCCTCCCGGTGGTCGCGGTGCTCGCCGCGAAGGGTATTCCCACGATCCTCACCGGCTTCGGCCTGCCCGACGACGCCATCCACGCCCCGGACGAGCACCTCCGGGTGGAGCACCTCGAGCTCGGCACCCGCGCGGGCATGGAGATCTTGCGGGCCCTCGCGGGGGTCGGCCCGTGACCGCGGAGCTGGGGCCCGAGGTCCGGGCGCTCCTCGGCGCGCGGAACATGGCGCACATCGGCACGCTGATGCCCGACGGCGCGCCGCAGGTCACGCCGGTCTGGATCACACTGGAGGGCGACCGGCTCGCGCTCTTCACCGGGGAGCGCAGCGTCAAGGCCCGCAACCTGCGCCGCGACGCCCGCATCGCGATCTCGCGGACTTCGGCCCGATCGCGGGCGTCTCGGGGAGTGACGGTCATCCGGGTCTGAGGGGCGGGGCGCCCCGCACCGCGCTTGTAGGCTTCGGGGTCGGTACCGATCCGATCGAGGGGGCCTGGTGGCGGAGCTCTGGGGCGGGGAGACCCGCAAGGCGGTGGAGAACTTCCCGGTGTCCGGAGAGCGCGTGCCGCTGCCCGTGGTGCGCTGGCTGGGCCGGATCAAGGGCGCCGCGGCGCGGGTCAACGCCGAGCTCGGCCTGCTCGACGCGGACGTGGCACAGCGGATCGGCGCCGCGGCCGACGCGGTCGCGGCCGGGGACCACGACGACCAGTTCCCGGTCAACGTCTTCCAGACCGGATCGGGGACCTCGTCGAACATGAACGCCAACGAGGTCATCGCGACGCTCGCCGGCGACGACGCCCACGCCAACGACCACGTCAACATGGGCCAGAGCTCCAACGACGTCTTCCCCTCCGCGGTCCACCTCGCAGCCGTCGAGGAGATCTCGCGCCGCCTGACCCCGGCGCTCGAGCGCCTCGAGGCCGCCCTGTCGGCCAAGGCGGAGGAGTTCGCGGGCGTCGCCAAGGCCGGCCGCACGCACCTGATGGACGCCGTGCCCGTGACACTGGGGCAGGAGTTCGGCGGCTACGCCGCGCAGGTGCGGCTCGGCCGCGAGCGAATCGCGGACACCCTGCCGCGGCTGGGCCAGATCCCCCTCGGCGGCACGGCCACCGGCACCGGCCTCAACACCCACCGCGAGTTCGCAGAGCGCGTGCGCGAGCGCCTCACGGCCGACACCGGCCTGCCCATCGGCGCGCCGGCCGACCCCTTCGAGGCGCAGGGCGCCCGGGACGGCCTCGTCGAGGCCTCCGGGGCCCTCAAGACCCTCGCGGTGTCGCTGACGAAGATCGCGAACGACATCGCGTGGATGGGCAGCGGCCCGCGCTGCGGCCTGGGCGAGATCTACCTGCCCGAGCTGCAGAAGGGCTCCTCGATCATGCCCGGCAAGGTCAACCCGGTCATCCCCGAGGTCGTGATCCAGGTCGCCGCCCAGGTGATCGGCAACGACGCCGCCATCACCGTGGCCGGCACCCAGGGCAACTTCGAGCTGAACGTGCGCATCCCGCTGATGGCGCGCAACCTGCTCGGGTCGATCCACCTGCTCACCACGGCCTCGACGCTCTTCGCCGACCGGTGCGTCTCCGGCATCGAGGCGAACCACGAGGGGGCGACCCGCCACGGGGAGAACACCCTGGCCATGGCCACGGCGCTCAACCCGCACATCGGCTACGACCGGGCGACCGCCATCGTCAAAGACGCCACCGCCTCGGGCCGCCCGCTGCGCGAGGTCGCGCGGGAGCACGGGGTGGAGGAGGAGGTCCTGATCGAGGCGCTCGACCTCGGCCGGATCGCCCGGCCCCACGACCTGGACCCCTCGGCGACGTAGCGCCGCCGCCGCGGCCCCTCAGTCGGCCACGCCGGCCTCCGAGACGATCCTCCGGGGCCGGAGGCGCACCAGCAGCTCCCCGGGCGCCGCGTTGCGCTCCCCGTAGCGCTCCGCCGCGCCGGGGCCCATGTAGCGGCCCGCGATGCGGATCGACCAGGGCAGCATGGCGTCAACGTCAGCGCTCAGCTCGACGTCGCCGTCCACCCGCACGTAGGAGAACGGCGGAGCGGGGTCGTCGACCGCCAGCGACGCCCGCGGGTCGCGGCGCAGGTTGCGGCCCTTCAGCGAAGCGGCGCCGGTCATGAAGACGACGTCGTCCCCGTCGAGCACGAACCACACCGGCGCGACGTGCGGGGACCCGTCCCGGCGGACCGTCGCGAGCATGCCGGTGCGGGTGCCCGCCAGCATGAAGCGACGCCGCTCGCCGACCTTCATGGGCCGGCCCATCAGGCCGACCGGGCCACGCCCTCCCGCTCGGCCTCCGCCCCCCGGACCTCGTCGGCGAACTCCCGCGCCGCGCGCTCGACGGCACCGAACACGTCGGCCTTCGGCTTCACGAAGCGGGGCGGGTTCGGCACCTGCCCGATCAGGTCGGTCGAGACGAGCACCTGGCCGTCGCAGTCGGGCCCGGCGGCGATGCCGATGGTCGGGCACACCAGCTCGGCGGTGATGCGCGCCGCCAGCTCGGCCGGGACGGCCTCGATAACGACGGCGTAGCAGCCGGCCTCGTCGAGGGCGCGGGCCTCGGCGGCGATGCGGTCCGCCTCGTCCGGCGTGGTGCCCTGGCGCCGGTAGGACACGGCCGTCTGGGGCAGCAGGCCGACGTGCCCCATGGCGGGGATGCCGGCGTCGAGGATCGCGCGCACCTGCGCGATCAGGCCGCCCTCCAGCTTCACGGAGTCGGCGCCCGCGGCGACCAGAGCCCGGGCCGTCACGACCGCCTCCGCCGGCGTGCGGTAGGTGCCGGCCGGCAGGTCGCCGACGACGTGCGTGTGCGCGACGCCGTTCCGCACGGCCCGCACGTGGTGCTCCATCATCGCGAGGCTCACGGCGCGGGTGGTGTCGAAGCCGAGCTCGACCTCGCCCAGGCTGTCGCCGACCAGCAGCAGGTCGAGCCCGGCCCCGTCCAGGGCCAGGGCCGTGGGGTAGTCGTAGACGGTCAGCATCGCGAGCCGGCGCCCGCCCTTGCGGGCGCGCAGCTCGGCGGCGGTGAGGGGGCGGGTCATGACCGGCCCGCCGCGGCGGGGATGGCGGCGCTTGCGGATGGCACGTCGTCCCTCCGGGTGGGGGCGGGGAGCGGGGTGTTGTCGATCAGGCGCGCCGGGCCCACGCGGGCCGCGACGGCCAGCAGGGCGCCGGGCCGGAGGGTGGCGGCCGGCGCGAAGCTCTGTGCGTCGACCACGGCGGCGTACTCGAGCGCGCAGCGGGGCTCGGCCTCGATCACGGCCCGGGCGGCGGCGGCCACGACGGCCGCGTCGCGCTCGCCGCCGGCGGCGAGGTCGGCGGCGGCCCGCAGCCCGCGGCTCAGGGCGGCGGCCGCGGCGCGGTCCTCCGGGCCGAGGTAGGCGTTGCGGCTGCTCATCGCCAGGCCGTCCGCCTCGCGCACGATCGGGCCCACGACGAGCTCGACGTCGTCGAGGTGGAGGTCGCGCATCATCCGGCGCACGACCGCGACCTGCTGCGCGTCCTTGCGCCCGAACACGGCGCGGTCGGGCCGCACCGCGAGCAGGAGCTTGGCGACGACGGTCGCGACTCCGTCGAAGTGCCCCGGCCGCGCCGAGCCCTCGAGCCCGGTGCCCGGCCCCCCGACGGCGACGGTCGTGGCGAAGTCGGGCGGGTAGACCTCCTCGGCGCCGGGCGCGAAGACGAGCGCGACGCCGCGCGCGCCCGCGAGCGCGAGGTCGCGGGCCTCGTCGCGCGGGTAGCGCGACAGGTCCTCGGCCAGGCCGAACTGAGCCGGGTTGACGAACAGGCTCATGACGACCGCGTGGCCGTCGCGGGCGGCCAGGTCGAGCAGCGACAGGTGCCCTGCGTGGAGCGCCCCCATCGTGGGGACGAGGGCGATGCGGCGCCCGTCGGCGCGCAGGGCGGCGAGGGCCGAGCGCAGCTCCGCGACCGTGCGGACGATGTTCACGGGATCCTCCTCCGGCGCCTTGCTCCAACTCCCGGGTGTCGGGATGCCGGGCGCGACGCTCAGGGTCCCTGGAGGTTACCGGCGCCGCTGTCCCCGCGCCAGCGGTCATTCCGGCCGACCCGTGGGCTACCCTGCGACACGATGTCGGACCGCGACGCCCGGCTCGCCGAGCTCGAGGGCTACCACCGCGACGAGGTGTCGACCTGCGTCCGCTGCCCCCTCAGCGAGGGCCGCACCCAGGTCGTCGTCGGGAGCGGCGACCCCGACGCCGACGTGATGTTCGTCGGCGAGGCCCCCGGCTACCACGAGGACCGCCAGGGGATCCCGTTCGTCGGACAGGCGGGCCAGCTCCTCACGACCTTGATCGAGGGCATCGGCCTGTCGCGCGACGACGTGTTCATCGCCAACGTCCTCAAGTGCCGCCCGCCCGGCAACCGCGACCCGCTGCCCGCCGAGATCTCGTCGTGCGAACCGCACCTGTTCCGGCAGATCTCGCTCATCCGGCCGGCGCTGGTCTGCACCCTGGGCAACTTCGCGACCAAGCTGCTCTCGGGGCGGCCCGACGGCATCTCCCGCGTCCACGGCCACGAGCTGCCGCTGGTGATCGCGGGGGAGCCGGTGCTGCTCTACCCGCTCTTCCACCCGGCGGCGGCCCTCTACACGCGCGCGATGCTCACCACCCTCGAGGCCGACTTCGCCCGCATCCCCGAGCTCCTGGCCGCAGGGCCCGGGCCGGCCGCGCCCGAGGTGCCCGAGCCGGCGGTGACGGCGGTGGGCGCGGCCGCCGAGCCCCCGGCCGAGCAGCTCGGCCTCTTCTGAGCGGCGCAGGGATCACCTGGGAGAGCGGTGGCCCGGACGACACCGCCGCCCTCGGCGACCTGCTGGCGCGGCTCCTGGCGCCGGGGGACGTCGTGCTGCTCCGGGGCGAGCTCGGGGCGGGGAAGACCACCCTTGCGCGCGCCGTCGCGCGGGCCCGGGGGGTGGAGGGGCCCGTGACGAGCCCCACGTTCACGGTCGCGCAGCGCTACGAGGGCGACGTGCCGATCGCGCACCTCGACGCCTATCGCCTCGGGGCGCCCGACGAGGAGGACGCCGAGCTCGTGCGGGCCGCCCTCGAGGGCGCGATCGGCCTGGTGGAGTGGCCGGACGTCCTGCTGCCGGCGCTCCCTGAGGCCCGTCTGGAGCTGGAGCTGCGGCATCTGGGCGGCGACCGGAGGCTGGTACTCTTCGACGCGCGAGAGCCCGAGACACGCTCCGAGCTGGTCCGCCTCATTGCCGACCTTAACGCTCGACACCGCCACCGCGAGCCCGAGCCTCGCCCTCGTCCGGGATGACCGGCCGACCGCTGAGCTGTGGCTGGGACCGGAGCCGGGCTCCGGGCGCCGCGTGCTGGAGGCCGTCCACGGCCTGCTGGCGGCGGCGGGACGGAGCGCGGGCGACATCGACGGAGTCGTCGTCGGCGTGGGCCCGGGCGGCTTCACCGGCCTGCGCATCGGCATCGCGACCGCGCTCGGCCTCGGGCAGGCGCTGGGGGTCCCGGTGACCGGCGCCTCCTCGCTCGAGGCCCTGGCCCTGGGGATCGGGGAGGCGGCGCCGCCCGGCGCAGTGGTGGCGCCGGTGCTCGACGCCCGCCGGCGCGAGCTGTTCGCGGCGGCCTACCGCACCGGCCCGGATGGCGGCCTGGAGGAGCTCGTGCCGCCCTCGGCGCTGGCGCCGGCCGATCTGGCGGAGATCCTGTCCGGCCTGGGCGGGGAGGTCTGGCTGGGCGGCGAGGGGCTCGACGCGGGCGGCGACGACCTCGCCGCGCCGCGGCTGCGGCGCCTGCCGCCCGGCGCGACGGCCCACCGCATCCGCGCGGCGGCCCTGGCCCGCCGGGTCGCCGCCGGCGCCGGTCTGCCGGCGCGCCCCGTCTACGCCCGTCTGCCCGACGCCGAGGTCAACCGGCGGGCGGCGGCCGCCGTCGCGGCCGGCGAGGGCGCGTGAGGATGGCCCGCGGCAAGCGGCCCCCTGCGCCGCCGGCGATCAAGGTCCGCGACATGCGCCCGCGCGACGTGCCCCAGGTCGTCTCGATCGAGAGCGCCACCTCGCCGACGCCGTGGACGCGGGCCATGTTCCTCTCCGAGCTGGGCCGGCCCGGCACCCTCGACCTGGTCGCCGACCAGGGCGGCGACGTGCTCGCCTACGTCATGGTGTCGCGCTACGCCGAGGTCTGGCACATCCTCAACCTCTGCGTGCGCGAGCCGCAGCGCGGCCAGGGCCTGGGGGGCCGGATGCTCGACGAGCTCTTCTCGCGGGCCTCCAAGAAGGCCCACCTGGGCTTCACGCTGGAGGTGCGCGTCTCGAACGACCCGGCGATCCGGCTCTACCGGCGCAAGGGCTTCCTGGAGCACGGCATCCGCCCCGGCTACTACTCCGACAACGGCGAGGACGCGTTGATCATGTGGCGCGGCGGCGGACCCGAGGCGGTGGAGGCGTGACGGGCGGGCCGATCCTCGCGATCGAGACGTCCTGCGACGAGACGGCGGCCGCCGTGGTCGACGGGCGCCGGATCATGTCGAGCGTCGTCGCCTCGCAGGCCGACCTGCACGCGCCCTACGGCGGCGTGGTGCCCGAGGTGGCCGCCCGCCATCACCTGGGCACCGTCAACGCGGTCGTCGACCGGGCCCTCGACGACGCCGGACTGGGCCTGGACGACGTGGCCGCGGTGGCGGTCACCCAACGGCCGGGGCTGATCGGCGCGCTGCTCGTGGGCGTCTCGACCGCCAAGGCCCTCGCCTACGCCGCCGGCAAGCCGCTCGTCATGGTCGACCACCTCCACGGCCACATCGCCGCGGTCTGGCTCGAGCCGGTGGCCCTGGACCCGCCGTTCGTCAGCCTGATCGCGTCCGGCGGCCACACCCGCCTCGACCTGGTGACCGACTACGCCCGGCCGCGACCGCTCGGCCAGACGATCGACGACGCGGCCGGCGAGGCCATCGACAAGGGCGCCCGCCTGCTGGGGCTGGGGTACCCGGGCGGGCCCGCGCTGGAGCGCCTGGCCCGCGACGGCGACCGGGCGGCCCATCGGTTCCCGGTCGGCCTCGAGGGCCGCGCGTCGCGCGACTTCTCGTTCGCCGGGGTGAAGACGGCCCTGCTCTACGCCGTCCGCGACGCCGGGCCGCTGTCCGACGGCGCGCGCGCCGACCTCGCCGCGTCGTACCAGGAGGCGGTGGTGCGCCCGCTGGCCGACCGCCTGGTGGCCGCGGCCTCCGCCGAGGGCGTCCCGGCCGTGGCGCTGGGCGGCGGTGTGGCGGCGAACGGGCGCCTGCGCGAGCTCGTCGCCGAGCGCGCGGGGCGGGCCGGGCTGCGCGTGGCCGTCCCCGACCGCTCCCTGTGCACGGACAACGCGGCGATGATCGGGGCGGCGGCCCGGTTCAGCGAGCGGGTGCCCTGGCCGGAGTACCTCGGGCTCGACGCGGTGGCGACGGCGCCTCCCGGGGGGATCGCCGCGTGAGCCGGCCCCGCCTGCGCCGTCCGCCCCTCGCGCTGGGCCTGGCTGCGGCCATCGTGGCCGTCCCCGCGACGCTCGCGGGCCAGGGCGGGTCCGGGCCGGCGACGCCCGCGGCGGACGCGGCCGGCGTCCGGACCGCGGCGCTCGACGCCGCCGCGGGGTGGCGCGACGTGCTCGAGGCCCACCGCGCCCCCCAGCTCCCGGCGCCCGGGGACACCGAGTCGGTCATCCTGCTGCTCTCCGGCCCCCCCGCGGCCGCCGCCGCGCCGGCCGAGCGGGCCGCGGCGGCCCAGGCGGTGACGGCCGGCCAGGACGCGCTCGCCCCGGTGCTGGCCAGCCTGGGCGCGACCGTCACCTTCCGGTCGCGGGTGCTGGTGAACGCGGTCGGGGTGCGCCTGCCCTCCGGCCGCCTGGAGTCGCTCGCCGCCCTGCCGCAGGTGACGGCGGTGGTCCCGGTCGCGTTCCTCGCCCCGGCCCAGGTGGCGGGTCCGGCGCCGGGGCCCGCGCCGGCCGGGGGCGCGCCGGCCCGCCCCGCCGCCGGGGGAGACCCGGCCCACATCGCGCTGATCGACTCGGGCATCGACCCGTCGCACCCCTGGCTCGGCGGCGGCATCGGGCCGACCTACCCCGTGATCGGCGGCTACGACGTCGTCGGCGGCGACGACGACCCCACCTACGACCCCGCCGACGCGGCCGGAGAGGGCCATGGGACCCAGATGGCCGGCCTGGTGCTGCGCTCGGCGGCGCTCGCCGGGCTGCCGCCCGAGCGCGCCCCGCGGCTGCTGGCCTACCGCGTGGTCGCCCGCGAGCCGGCCGGCGGCCGGCTGCGGCCGCTCGCGCGGACCGACCGCGTGCTCGCCGCGCTCGACCGCGCGGCCGACCCCGACGGCGACGGCGACCCCGCCGACGGCGCGGAGGTCATCCTGATGGGCCTCGCCGGCGGCCTCGACGGGGGCGGGGTTGACCCCGTGGCCATGGCGCTGGCCGCGGCCGACCGCGTCGGGGCGACGGTGGTGGTCCCCGCCGGCAACGACGGCCCCACCTACGCGCGCCCGGGCTCCGTGGGCGGCCCGGCGGCCGCTCCCACCGCGATCGCCGTCGGCGGGCTCAGCGCGCCGTCGGCGCCCCGCACGGCCGACCTCGAGGCCGTGCTCGGCCCGGCGTCGGCCCGGCTGGGCCCCCTGCCGCTGATGGGCCCGGAGCCCGACGGGTCGGCGCGGCCGGTCGTGCTGCTGCGCGCGCCCGAGGGCCTCGCGTCCGGCGACACGCCGGAGGACTACCTGGGGCCCGACGGGCGCAGCCTGGTCGGGGGGGCGCTGGCGGTCGTGGCCCGCGGGGGCGGGACGATCGCCGAGAAGGCCGCCCAGGCCTCGGCGGCCGGCGCGGCGGCCCTCGTCGTGTGGGACATCGCCGGGCCGGCGAGCTTCCCGGCGGTCCCGGGCGATGGCGGCCTGGCCCTGCCGGTGGTGGGCATCGGCTCGCGCCAGGGCCAGGCGCTCGCCGGCCTGGCCGGCGACCAGCCCGGGCTGACGGTGGCCGTGCGCCCCGCGCCCGTCGCCGAGGCGCCCCGGGCGCTCGCGTCGTTCTCGTCCTGGGGGCCCACCGCCGACGGCCGCCAGAAGCCCGACCTGGTGGCGCCCGCCGTCGCGCGGGAGGCCGCGTGGCCGGGGCGCGGCCCCGACGGGGCGCCGCGGCAGGCGTCGCTCACGGGCACCAGCGCCGCGGCGGCCGAGGTCGCCGCGCGCGCCCTGCGGCTGCGGATCGAGCGTCCCGGCCTCGGCCCCCGGGCGGTCCACGCCGCGCTCGTCCAGTCGGCGGTCCCGGTCGCGGGCCTGGCGGTCCAGCGGCAGGGCGCGGGCGCGGCGCAGCCCGCCGCCGTCCCGCAGGTCCGCGTCGAGCCGCCGATCGTCGCATCCCGGCCCGGCGGGCGCGGCGCGCAGGCGCGCATCGTGCTCGCCGACCTCAGCGGCCGCGCCGGGCGCTACGAGGTGTCGCTCCGGACCGGGGCCGGAGAGGCCCCCCTGGCCGGCGGCCGGGCCCGCCTCGGCGCCGGCGGACGGACGGAGCTGCGCCTGGAGCTGCCGGCGGGCGCCGCGAGCGGACGCCTGATCGTCCGGCGGGCCGATGGGGGCGAGGAGGTCGCGCGCGCGGTCGTGCTGCCGGCGCGGCCGGCCTCCACGCCGCCCGACGCCCTCGGCGACCCCCGCATCCGGGCCGACTCGGGCCTGGCCGAGGTGCTCCTGCGCGTCGGGACGCTCCGGCGCGAGGACGGACGCGTGCGCAGCGCCCGCCTCCACGGAGTGCGCCTGGAGCTGCTGCCGGCCGACGGGGGGGAGGCGCTGCCCGTGGCCGGGACCAAGCAGCCGTGGGCCTGGCCCGCGGGCACCTACCGCTTCCTCGTCGCGCGCCGGCTGGCGTCGGGCGTCGACGTCGCGCCGGGGACCTACCGGGTCCGCGTGACGGCCACCGGCCCGGACGGCGCCGTCCTGCGGCGCGAGAGCAGCCCCTTCACGCTCGACTGAATCCTGCCCGCCGGGTGTGAGCGGTCAACCCCTTGGGGGGCTGTCCCGCGCCGGCCCGGCGCGGGGAGCATCGGGCCGTGGACAACGTCGTCAACGCCCTCGTGGAGCGGCATCGCCGCCTGGGCCGGGGCGCGGCGCCGGCCGTCCTGGACGACGCCGGCGCCTGGACGTTCGACGAGCTGGCGCGGGCGTCGGCCCGGGCGGCGGGCGCGCTGCGCCGGCGCGGGGCCGGCCGCGGCGACCGCGTGGCGGTGCTCCTGCCCGACGGCCGCCGGGCGGCGCAGGCGATCCTCGGCGCCATGCGGCTGGGTGCCATCGCCGTGCCGCTCGACCCGCGGGCGCCCCCCGAGCGGATCCGCGCGGTCCTCGCCGACTGCGCGCCGGCCGTCGTCGTGCGGGACGGCGGGCTGGACGGCCCCGAGGAGCGTTTGGCCGACGTCTCCCCGTCGGACCTCGCCTGCCTCGTCTACACGTCGGGCACCACCGGCCGGTCCAAGGGCGTCGCCCACGCGCACGGCCCGCTCGCCGGGCGCGAGTCGAGCTTCCTGCGCGACGTCGCCGGGGTGGGCCCGGGCGACCGGTGCCACGCCGCCGCGCGGACGGCGAGCGCGCTCGGCCTCTTCATCGGCCTCGTGCGCCCGCTCGCCGCCGGCGCGGCGGCCGTCCTGTCGCCCGCGCCCCCGTCGGCCCGCCGGGCGCTGGCGGTGGCGGGGGCCCACCGCGTCACGGCCCTCGCGGCCGTGCCGGCCCTCTGGCTGCAGATCGCCGCGGTGCTGGCCCGCCACCCCGGCGAGCGGGCGCGGCTGGCGACGGTTCGCGCGGCCGTCGCCTCGGGCGACCGCCTGCCGCCGGGCGCGGCCGCGCGCCTTGCCTCGGCGGGCGGCCCGCGCCTCATCGACGGGCTCGGGTCGTCCGAGTGCGGCGACATCGTCATGGCGTCCACCGTAGGTGGGCCCGGCTTCGACCGGGTCACCCCCGGGGTCGAGGTCGGGGTCGCCGACCCGGCGGGCGGGCCGGTCGCCGTGGGCGAGCCGGGGCTCCTGTGGGTGCGCACCCCGGCGGCGGCGGCGGGCTACTGGGGTCGCGACGACCTCACCCGCGGGCTTCGCGCGGGGGAGTGGCTGAGGACGGAGGACGTCGTCGCGCGGCGGGGGGGCGCGCTGCACCACCTCGGGCGCGCCGACGATCTCTTCAAGGTGGGGGGCCTCCTCGTGAGCCCCGCCGAGATCGAGAGCGCCCTCGCGGAGCACCCGCGGGTCGCCGAGGCGGCGGTCGTGGGCGCCACCCTGGACAGCGGCCTGGTGCGCCCGGCGGCCTTCGTCGTCCCCGTCGCCGGCGGCGGCCGCGCCGGGCCTCGCGCGGGAGCTGCGCCGGCACGTGGCGCGCCGGCTCGCCCCGTCGCTCGCGCCGGCGCGGGTCGTGGTGACCGACGCGCTCCCGCGGCACGCCTCCGGCAAGCTGGACCGCCGGCGCCTCCTCGCGCTCGCGGCGTAGCTTCCCCGAGAGGCTTGCGCAAACTTCGTTCCTGATGGCACTTGCGACGCCCGCGCCGCGGCCGTAACTTGATGCAAGATGTCACAAAGTCCCGGCGAGGAGCGCACGCGCGATGGCCACTGACCGTCTCACCCTGGGCGTGGCCGCGCGCTTGTCCCGGTACCTCCAGGTGCTGACCCAGGCCAAGAAGATGGGCAAGAGCAGCATCTCCTCGCAGGCCATCTCCGAGTACACGAACGTCAACCCGACCCAGATCCGCCGCGACCTGTCGGGCTTCGGCAAGTTCGGCAAGCGCGGGGTGGGCTACGACATCGACGCGCTGATCGAGCAGATCCGGAAGATCCTGCGCACGTCGGGCCAGCACAACATCGCCCTGTTCGGGGCGGGCAACCTGGGGCAGGCCATCGCCACCTCCGGCGTGTTCGCCGATCACGGTTTCCGCATCTCGGCGATCTTCGACGTCGACCCGAGCCGCGTCGGCATGCGCCTGGGCGACCTGCAGGTGCGCCACTACGACGAGCTGACGGCCGTCGTCGCAGACGACGGGGTCATGGTGGGCGTGCTGGCCGTGCCGGGCGACGCCGCCCAGTCGGTCGCCGACGACCTCGTCGCCGCGGGCGTGAAGATCATCTTCAACTACTCGGACGCCCTGCTGACGGTGCCCTCGGACGTGACCGTCCACACCTCCAGCCCGGCCGTCGAGCTGCTCTACGCGCTGTACTTCTACCTGACGTGACCGCCGACCCGGGGGCGGTGCTGCGCAGCCGCGCCTTCCTCGGCATGCTCGCGCTCTCCGCCGTCCTCGGGGCGGTCGTCTCGCTCGCCGGCTGGGGCTACCTGGTGGCGGTCCACGGGGTTCAGGACTGGGTCTTCGACGATCTGCCCGAGGACCTCGGCTTCGACGGAGCGCCCGCGTGGTGGCCGCTGCCCGTGCTGGCGGTCGCGGGAGCCCTCACGGCCGCCGCGATCACCCGGCTGCCGGGCATCGGGGGGCACGTGCCGGCCCACGGGCTCAACCCCGGCTCGCCCGCCCCGGTTGAGCTGCCGGGGATCGCCCTGGCGGCGCTGGCCAGCCTGGGCCTCGGCGCCGTGCTGGGGCCGGAGGCGCCCCTCATCGCGCTCGGCGGAGGGCTCGCGCTCCTGATCGTCGGGTCCCTGCGGCGCGACGCGCCGCCGGAGACCACGGCCATCGTCGGGGCCGTCGGCAGCTTCGCCGCGATCTCGCTGCTCTTCGGGTCGCCCGTGATCGCCGCGGTGCTGATCCTCGAGATCGCCGGGCTCGGCCGCGCGCGGGCCCCGCTCCTGCTGCTGCCGGGGCTCCTGGCCGCCGGCGTCGGCTCGCTCGTCTACACCGGCCTGGGATCGTGGTCGGGCCTCAGCACCAGCGCCTACTCGATCGACCCGCTGAAGCTCCCCGACTTCCCCCGGCCGAGCATCGGCGACTTCCTGTGGACGTTCCCCCTCGCGGCCGCCGTGGCGGTCGGCGCGGTTGTCATCTTCGCGGCCGCCCGGCGCCTGCACCCGATCGTGGCCTCCCGCCCCCTCCCGCTGACCGTGGCGGCCGGCCTGGCCGTGGCCGGCCTGGCGATCGCCTTCGTGGAGTCGACCGGCCGGGACGTGGACGAGGTGCTCTTCTCGGGCCAGGAGAGCCTGCCGGGCCTCGTCGAGGACGCCGGCGGGTGGTCGATCGGCGCGCTGCTCGCCCTGATCGCCTTCAAGGGGGCGGCCTACTCCATCTCGCTCGCCGCGTTCCGCGGCGGCCCCATCTTCCCGGCGATGCTCCTGGGCGGAGCGGCGGGGGTCCTCGCGTCGCACCTGCCGGGCCTCGACCTGACGCCCGCGGTGGCCGTCGGCATCGGGGCGGCCGTCGCGGCGACGCTGCGGCTGCCCCTGACGGCGGTGCTGCTGGCCGTCATCCTCACGCTCTCCGCCGGCGCCGGCGCCTCGCCCGTGATCGTCGTCGGGGTCGTCGTCGCCTACCTCACCGCCGTGCTGGTCGACCGGGTGCGCCCGTCAGCTCCTCCGCCAGCAGGTCCATGAGCAGGTTGTCGTGCCACTCGCCGTCGGCGCCGCGCTCGTACCGGCGCATCACGCCCACCGGGCGGAAGCCGACGGCCGCGTAGGACCGCACCGCCCGCTCGTTGGCGACCGCCGGGTCGATGGTGAAGCGGTGGTGCCCGCGTCCCGCGAGGTGCCGCACCGCGAGCCCGAGCGCCTCGCGGCCGAGGCCGCGGCCGTGGTGGTCAGAGGACAGGAAGATGTCGAACCCGGCGTGCCGGTAGTCGGGGTCGTCCTCCTCCGAGACGCTCAGCCATCCCGCCACCGCGCCGTCCACCTCGATCGCCCAGCCGCGCTCGGTCGTGACCTCGGCCCGGGCGCGCGCCTCGGTGTAGTCCCCCCACCACCGGGCGACCTCGGGCTCCCTCAGGATCTCCGCCAGCCGCGGCACGTCCCCGGAGGCGACCGGACGCAGCACCAGCCGCGGGCCGCGCACGACGGGGAGGTGGGGCTCCACGGCCGCAGTCAAGCACCCGGGCGGGGCTCCGGGGAGCCGTTGCTACACTCGCCGCCGGATGGCTGACGGCACCGCCCCCTCCGCCGGCATCCTCGACGGCGTCCGCGAGCGCTTCGAGGAGTTCGACCGACTTCACGGTGGGGATCGAGGAGGAGTACCAGCTCCTCGATCCGTCCACCCTCGCCCTCACCGGGCGCTACGAGGAGCTGATGGCGGCGGCCGAGGAGCCGCTGCGCGGCCGCCTGGCGGGCGAGCTGATCGCCTCCGAGATCGAGTTCCGCACCCGCCGCCACCTCACGTTCTCCGACGCGGCCCGCGAGCTGGTCGAGGGCCGCCTCGCCACGCTGGCGCTGGCCGACCGCCTCGGCATCGCGCTCGGGGTGTCGGGGGTCCACCCGTTCAGCCCCTGGACCGAGCAGCGCATCATCGACACCCCCCACTACCGCCGGGTCGAGGAGGAGCTGGGCTACATCGCCTGGACCAACAACACCTGGTCGCTCCACCTGCACTCGGGCGTCCGCGGCGCCGACCGTGCCGTGGCCGTGTCCACCGCGATGCGCAGCGTGCTGCCCGAGCTGCTGGCCCTCTCGGCCAACAGCGCGGTGTTCTGCGGCCGGTCGACGCGGCTGCACTCGACGCGGGTGCAGATCTTCACCAAGAGCTTCCCGCGCTGCGGCGTCCCGGACGCCTTCAGCGGCTGGGACGACTACGCCGCGTTCGTCGACCTGCTGGAGCGCACCGGGTCGATCGTGGAGAGCACCCAGATCTGGTGGAGCGTGCGGCCGCACCACACCTTCGGCACCGTCGAGGTGCGCATCTGCGACGGCCAGACCGAGATGGGGGAGGCCCTCGCCGTGGCGGCCCTCGCGCTGGCGTGCATCGCCGCGTTCGCGTTCGACGCCGACGCCGGGCGCCCGCTGCCCGCCCACGCGCGCGGCCTGATCGAGGAGAACATCTGGCGGGCCCAGCGCCACGGCCTCGAGGGGCGGCTGATCGACCTCGACCGCGGCGTCGAGCGCTCCGCGGCCGCGGCGATCGAGGCCCTGCTCGAGTGGTCGGCGCCGGTGCACGACGCCCTGGGGCTGGGCCCCTTCCTCGCGGGCGTGCCGGCGATGCTGGCATCGGGCAACGGGGCGATGCGCCAGCGCGCGCGGCTCGCCGAGCTGGGGGACGCGCGAGCCATGCACGCCGAGGTCGTGGCCCGCACCCGCCGCTCCGCCGAGGAGGCGCTGGAGATGGCCGCGGCCGCGGGGGCGGCGTGAGCGCCGACGACCCGGGCGCCGGCCCGGAGCTCACCCCCGAGGAGCTGGCTGCGGCCTTCGCGGAGCAGCTCGCCCGGACGTCCGCGCGCGACCTGCTCCTGCAGACCATGGCGACCTTCACCGACATGGCCGGGATCCGCCTCGGCCTGGGCCCCGCGGGCGCCGCGGCCCTCGACCTGGGCCAGGCGCGCCAGGCCATCGAGACCCTCCGGGCCCTGCTGGAGGTCGCCGAGCGTGAGCTCGGCGCGGCGCAGGTCCGGCCCTTCCGGGAGCCCCTGGCCGCACTCCAGATGGCGTACGCGCGCGCGGTGGAGGCGCCCCCGGAGGATCCGGGCCCGCCGGCCCCGCCGCCGGGCGGGCCGCCTCCCGACGATCCCGCCAGCCGGCTCTGGGTGCCGCCGGGAAGCCGCCGCTGACCCCGCGGCGGAGCCGGTCCCGGGACGCTCCCCGCCCGACGACGTCCGGCGCCGTGTGGTAGAAATCGCGGCCGGATCGGCCTCCCCGGCAGGGGTGCCGTTCGCACGGCGCGGTTGAGCAGGCTCTCCCGGTCGGGCAGAGCATCACGCTCGCAGTGAACCCGATCTCGGAGGGAGCACTTGGCCGACTTCCTGTCGGACAACACGACCTGGCTGGCCGTCGTCCTCGGCCTGGCGGCCGTCGCCTACGGCATCGGCCTCACCGTCTACCTGCTTCAGCAGCCCGCCGGCGACGAGCGCATGCGCACGATCGCCGCGGCCATCCAGGAGGGCGCGCAGGCCTACCTGACGCGCCAGTACACGATCATCGCAGCGGTCGCCGCGGTGCTCTTCCTGGTCATCGGCTTCCTCGGGGAGGCGGTCGACTCGAGCCTCCTCGGCTGGAAGGCCGCGATCGGATTCCTCATCGGCGCCATCGCCTCCGCCGCGGCGGGCTTCATCGGCATGAACGTCTCGGTGCGGGCCAACGTGCGGACCGCCGAGGCGGCCAAGCGTGGCCTCGGCCCCGCGCTCGGCGTCGCCTTCAAGGGCGGCGCGGTCACGGGCCTCCTCGTGGTCGGCCTCGGCCTGCTCTCGGTCGCGGGCTACTTCCTGATCCTCGGCGAGGACGCCAACGACGTCGAGCCCCTCGTGGGCCTCGCCTTCGGCGGGAGCCTGATCAGCGTCTTCGCCCGGCTGGGCGGCGGCATCTTCACCAAGGGCGCCGACGTCGGCGCCGACCTGGTGGGCAAGGTCGAGGCCGGGATCCCCGAGGACGACCCGCGCAACCCGGCCGTGATCGCCGACAACGTGGGCGACAACGTCGGCGATTGCGCCGGCATGGCGGCTGACCTCTTCGAGACCTACGCGGTGACGACGGTGGCCGTGATGTTCCTCGGCTCGCTCTTCCTCGCCGACTTCTCCAACGCCCTCATCTACCCGCTCGCGATCGGCGGCGTCTCGATCATCACCTCGATCATCGGCACCTGGTTCGTTCGCGTCGGGCCCAACGGCTCGGTGACGGCGGCGCTCTACACCGGCCTCGGCGTGGCCGCGATCCTCTCGATCGCCGGCTTCCTGCCGGTCACCTACTGGCTGCTCGACGGCGTGCAGGACGCGGTGCCCGGGGCCGGCGATTGGCTCGACTACTTCTGGTGCGCCGTCATCGGCATCGGCGTCACGATCGCGCTGGTGGCCATCACCGAGTACTTCACCGGCACGGCCTGGCCGCCGGTCAAGAAGATCGCGCGAGCCTCCGAGACCGGGCACGCGACCAACATCATCGCGGGCCTGGCCGTGGGCCTGAAGGCGACCGCACTGCCGATCATCGTGATCGGCGGCGCGATCGCGGCGACCTACGAGCTGGGCGGCTACTACGGCATCGGCGTGTCCGTCATGGCGATGCTGTCGCTCACCGGAGTCGTGGTCGCCCTCGACGCGTTCGGGCCGATCACCGACAACGCCGGGGGGATCGCCGAGATGGCGGAGCTGCCCGAGGGCGTGCGCAACATCACCGACCCGCTGGACGCCGTCGGCAACACCACCAAGGCCGTCACGAAGGGATACGCCATCGGCTCGGCCGGTCTGGCGGCGGTCGTGCTGTTCGTCTCCTACGTGGAGGAGCTGCGCTCCACCCTCGAGGAGGCCGGAAGCGACGTCACGGTGAACTTCAATCTCGAGAACCCCTTCGTCGTGGTGGGGCTCTTCATCGGCGGCATGATGCCGTTCCTGTTCGCGGCGTTCGCCATGGAGGCGGTCGGCAGGGCGGGCGGCCAGGTCGTCGAGGAGGTCCGGCGCCAATTCCGCGAGAAGCCCGGGATCATGGAGGGGACCGAGCGGCCCGACTACGCGCGCTGCGTGCGCATCGTCACCGCCTCGGCGCAGCGGGAGATGCTCATCCCCGCGGCGATCCCGATCCTGTTCCCGATCGTCACCGCCTTCATCTTCGGCGTGAACAACGGCCGCGAGATGCTCGGCGGGCTGCTGCTGGGCGTGATCGTCACGGGCATCTTCGTCGCGATCTCCATGACCTCCGGCGGAGGCGCGTGGGACAACGCCAAGAAGCTGATCGAGGACGGCGCCCACGGCGGCAAGGGCTCGGAAGCCCACAAGGCCGCGGTGACGGGCGACACGGTGGGGGACCCCTACAAGGACACGGCGGGGCCCGCCATCAACCCGATGATCAAGGTCGCCAACATCGTGGCGCTCCTGATCATCCCGTTCCTGGACTGACCGGGGTCGGAGTCCGGGGCGCCGTCCGACCGGCGCCCCGGAGCTTTTCGGGCGGCGCGGGCGGCCGAGGGGGAAGGTTCGGCGGCCCGTCACCGGTCGGACCCCCTACCAGTCGGCTCCCGTGATCGTCTCCTGGGCGGGGGCGATCGCCGCCACCCTCAGGGCGAGGCCCGCGCGCTTCAGCATGCGCTCGGTGGCGGCGATGTGACCCTCGTGCGCCTCGGGGTCGGCGACGATGACGACCCGCGGCTCCAGGCGGGCGTCGTCGCTCAGGGCCCGCAGCCGCGCGAGCGTCGGCCGCCTGACGAGCGTCTCGGGGAGCTCCACCTCGAAGCAGAGCGCGGCGTCGGGCTCGACCTCACAGAACACGTCGGGCGGCCGGCCGGCCCTCACCGGCGGGCGGCGGAACCCGGGGCTGCCGGACGCCCGCACGGTCCAGGGGGTGCGCGACGCGAGGTCGCGGGCCAGGGCATCCACACCGGCGTCGTGCTGGGCGAGGCGGCGACGGAAGTCGGCGAGCCAGGCGGCGTACGTTTCCACAGGGACCCCTCGGATCGGGTTGCCCTATGGAATGGAGACGCTAGCGCCGGCCTCGGACGGAACCCGTGTATCCTCAGGGGCCCTGCTCCCGGGGGAGTGACCGTGCCGGACTCTCGACGCCCCGACGACTACGATCCCGACCGCTGGGACGCGGTCTTCATCGAGGCGCGGGACGGCCCGCGGGATCTCGAGGAGGGCTGCCACCGCCGGACGATCGCCTCGCTGAACAACGGCTGGCTCGCACGCGGCGGCCTGCTGCGGCTCCACGACGACAGCCTCTCCTTCACGCCCACGCCGCTCGAGCGGCTCCTCCTGGCGAAGACCGTCTCGATAGACTTCGGCGACATCACGGCCGTCGAGCGCCATCCCGCCCGACCGGGCGAGATGCTCCCGGGGGGCAAGGCGCCCCGCATGCGCCTGCTCACCACCGCGAAGAGCTACGACTTCGTGTTCTACGTGGGACTCGACGACTGGATCGACTCGGTCAAGGAGCGGCTCAACGTATGGGAGATTCGCCAGCGGTTCGAGTAGGCCGGCGCGCGGGGGAGGACGCCTGATGGCGGAGGCGGTGGAGGGTCCCGGCGGCCGCCTGCCGCGGGTCGCGCACGCCGACAAGCCCCGCCCCGACGAGCGGGTGCTCAAGCGCAGCGGCGCCGACCTGCAGAACGGCTGGCTCGCCCGCCACGGCGACCTCATCCTCACCGAGGAGCGGCTCGTGTTCGTGCCGACCCTCCTCGACACCGCCCTGCTGGCCAAGCGGCGCGAGATCCCACTCGAGGCGGTCCGGGCGATCGAGCGCTTCCCGATCTCGCCGGGCACCATGACGGCGGGCGGGCGGCGCCCCCGGATGCTGCTGCACACCGACGAGTGCGTCTACGAGTTCATGGTCGGCGACCTCGACGCCTGGATCGACCTGCTGGAGCACTGGTTCCTGCGCCGCGAGCGCCGCGGGGAGGGGTCGGCGCCGCCGGTGCGGCGCGAGGACTACACGAACCCCCTGCTCATCGAGGACTGACAGGCCGCGGCGGCCCGGTGGGCTAAACTCCGTAACCCCACGAGGTTTACGGAGCCGCGCTGATCACGATCACCGAGAAGAGCCGCTCCGCCGTGCTCGCGCTGACGGAGCTGGCGCAGCGGGGGTCGGCGGCGCCGGTGCCCATCCTCGAGGTGGCCGAGGCGCGGGGGATCCCGCTCCACTTCCTGGAGCAGCTCTTCGCGGGGCTCCGCCGCGCCGACATCCTCCAGAGCCAGCGGGGGGTGAAGGGCGGGTACTCCTTCCGCCGCCCGCCGTCCGAGGTGACGATCCTGGAGGTGGTCGAGACGGTCGAACGGCCGCCTCACCGCCCCGGGCGGCGCCGGCGCCGCCGAGGGCGCGGAGTCGGTCTGGGCCGAGGCCCGCGCCGGCCTCGCCGAGCTGCTCTCCGGGCTCACCGTCGCCGACATGGTCGAGCGCGAGGCGCGCATCCAGAGCGCGCCGATGTTCCACATCTAGCGAGGGTCCCCGGGGCCCTCGCGTTTTGTCTGCTCACGAGCGGTTTTCGGGGAGTGGGGGAGGGGGCGCAAATTGCCCCATGGGGCAGCATTTTGCCCCAAGATTGCCCCAGGATTCAGCGCCCGCTCCAGCGCCCCAGCCTGCCGGTACGCCCGGCCGGCTCCCTCAAGTTCAGGGCCAAGGCTGCCGAGTTCAAGGGCATCGGAATGACGATCGCGGGGGTTGCGACATGGGCGACGAGGCGGCGGCGCGGCAGCTTGGCGAGTACGGGGCGGCCCTGGGGGATCTGCGGCATGCGGTGGAGGCCCGCCTGGCCGACCCGACCGATAAACACCTCCTGAAGCAGCTGGTGGAGGCGCGGGCGAGGGTTCGGCGCGTCGAGCGGGGCGGGTCGCCCGCGACCGCGCGCATCTGAAACGGCCTGGGGCCAGCCCCGAAATCGCCGCCCTCTGCACGACCCGCAGCCGGTCTTTCACGACTTGCGCCACGCGGTCTGCTCGGCGCTGCGGGCATCGGGCCTCGAGTCGCACGAGGTCGCCGAGCGAGCCCGGCGCGAAGTCCCTGCTAACGGGCAGCTTTGCGCCGATGTTTCCACATCTAGGGGAACCCCGCTTCTCGCAGGGTTCTCTAGCGCCCGCGCGACGGGCCGGCTCGCCCGGCGGGGACCAGCCGCCGGGCCAGCCGGGCGAGCGCGCGGGGTGGCGGCGTCCAGTCGGAGGCCTCCGCCGGGTCCCAGGCGTAGGCGGGGATCTCCCCGACGAGCAGCCGTGCGATCCCGGGCAGGCCCAGCTCCTCGCGCCGACCAGTCGTAGAGCCCCCGCAGCCGCGGCTGGATGATCCCGTAGTCGAGCAGTCGCCCGAACCCGTTCTCGCCGGCGACGAAGGGGGCCACGTCGTCGCCCAGGGGGTAGCGGTTCGGCAGCACCCGCGACAGCGACAGGAAGATGCCGGTCGTGCCGACCCGGGGGTCGCCCAGCACCGGCGCCACCGGCGACAGCCATCCGAGGGCGAGCCGGGGCGCCGCGACGAGGGCGTGGGCGTAGAGCACGCGGAGCAGCACGACGTTGAGGAAGAACCGCTCGACCCGGCCCTCCCGCACGGCCAGGTCGCCGTTGTTGAGGTAGGCGAGGGCGATGGAGATGTTGTGGGCGCGGTACCAGCCCGCCGCCGACGGGCGGCGGATGAAGTCGACGACGGCCTCCACGGCGGGCGAGGAGGCGTCGCCCGGCGCGCCCGCCACGAGGTGGCGGGACTCGGCGATGTCCCGCAGGACCGCCGCGTTCAGGGCGCGCCACCACTCGCTGCCGGGGCGCGGCGCCCCGGGCGGCTCGAGCAGGCCGCGGCGCAGCTGCCAGCGCATGAACGCCGTCATCGCGCGCCGGTAGGGCAGGTGGCGCGAGCCGGGGGGCCGGCTCTCGTAGAGCGCCCGCATCAGCCGGAGCCGCCCGGCCGGATCGTCGCGGACGCCGGCCACCGCGGCGCCGGCGAGCTGCGCTGCGGACGCGCCCGGCGGGGTCACGCGCGCCAGCCTACCCTCGCCGGGTCCGGCGAGATGCGGGCGACTACGGCTGGGCGCCGGGTGCCCGGTAGCGGACCTCCTCGGCCGTGCGAAGGGCATCCAACGTCTCTTCGACGGTCAGGAGGACCGTCGTCTCCAACGAGCTGAGCGCGCCGCCGCCGCTGATCGCCAGCGCGACCGCGGCCATGGACACGTTGTCCGGAGCCTCCCACAGGTTGTAGCCGTCGTGGGTCCCGAAGGCGTACCAGAACCCGTGCAGCTTCCCGCCGACCGACTCGATATACGACTGGGCGGCCTCTCGGCGGTCCTCCGGGTTGCCGATCAGCCTGGCCCATGTCTCCGGCGTGTAGCTGAACCTCGACAGATAGAGCGGCATCGTCTCCCTCGCTTCGCCGACCCTGGGGAGTCAGGCGACCCCCAGGGCCCTTTCGACCTGTTCCCGGCTCAACCCCGGCCCGGCGACGGCGCCGTTGGTGTAGACGCTCACCACGACGTACGTGCCGTCGTCGGGCAGCGACGGGTCCCAGTGGCCGGACCGCTGCACCTTCAGGTCACGCAGGCCCGCCACCAGCGCGATGCGGGCCTCCCAGGGTTTGTCGGACGCTTCGGCCATCGCCCCCAATGATGTGCCGGGCGCGCGGGCATCTCAACCGCCCGGCGGCCGGCCCACCGCCCGTTCGAGGCGCGCCGCCCAGGCCCGCAGGCGCTCCCGCAGCTCCGGCGGCTCGTGGACGTCCACATCGACGCCGATCATGACGACCCTCATGGCGAGCCAGTCGAGGTCGTCGTCGCCGGTCCGGTACTCGCAGGTCGCGCCGTCGATCGGCGTCACGGTCCCCCAGACGGGGCTGGGGCGCGCCCGGATCTCCTCCGCCGAGGCGTGGAGCGTCAGGTGGGCCTCGTAGCGGCTCGGCGCGGCGGACAGGCTCCGGGTGACGTAGTCCGCGGCGTCCGCCGCCGGCAGGTCGCGGGGCGTGAAGCGGACCCCCGTCGGAGCCGGGGCGCCGAGGCGGTCAACCCGGAAGGTCCGCCAGGCCGCCCGCCGGACGTCCCACGCGGCGAGGTACCAGCGGCGCCCCTGGTTGACGAGCGCGTGCGGCTCGGCCTCGCGGCGCCCGGCGACGCCGTCGCGGCCGCGGTAGATGAAGCGGAGGCGCTCCGAGTCGCGGCAGGCGGCGGCGATGATCGTGAGCGCCTGGGGGTCAACCGTCTCTCCGCTGGGGGCGAGCGTCACGGTCGCCGAGCTCAGCGCCTGGACGCGGCGGCGCAGGTGCGCGGGCAGCACCTGCTCCAGCTTGACCAGCGCCCGGAGGGAGGTCTCCTCGATGCCGGTCACCGACGCGCGGGCGGCGGTCCGGAGCCCGACGGCGATCGCGATGGCCTCGTCGTCGTCGAGCAGCAGGGGCGGCATGGCCGTCCCCGCGCGCAGGCGGTAGCCGCCCGCCGGACCCGTGACCGACTCGACCGGGTACCCGAGCGCCCGGAGCCGCTCGACGTCGCGCCGGATGGTTCGGGCCGACACCTCCAGGCGCCCGGCGAGCTCGGAGCCCGGCCAGTCACGCCGCGCCTGGAGGAGCGAGAGGAGGGCCAGCAGGCGGCTCGCGGTGTCGGTCACGGCGTCATCCTCTCGCACGTCGCGGACAGGTTCTGACCTGAACACCGCCTAGCCTGGAATCCGTCGAGGACACGAGGACGGGAGCCGACATGCTCGAGCGAGTCGCCTATCCCCCCGGGGTGCCGTGCTGGGTCGACACCGGCCAGCCGGACCCGGATGCCGCCGCGGCCTTCTACGGGGGGCTGTTCGGCTGGGAGTTCCAGGACCGGATGCCGCCCGGGGCGCCCGGCCGCTACCTGGTGGCGACGCTCCGGGGCAAGGACGTCGCCGCCGTCGGCTCGCCGACGCCCGGCATGCCGGCCGAGCCGTCGTGGATCACCTACGTCGCGGTCGACGACGCCGCCGCGGCCGCCGCGCGGGCGCGGCAGGCGGGGGGGACCCTGCTGGTCGAGCCGATGGAGATCCCCGGGGCCGGGCGCATGGCGGGCATCGCCGACCCCGAGGGCGCGGCCCTCTGCGTGTGGGAGTCCCAGGGAACGATCGGCGCCGAACTGGTGAACGAGCCCGGCACCTGGAACTTCAGCGACCTCAACGTCCGCGACACCGACCGGGCGCGGGCCTTCTACGGCGCCCTGTTCGGCTGGGAGGCGAACCCGATGGAGGGCGGCGGGGGGATGATGTGGCTCCGCCCCGGGTACGGCGACCACCTCGAGGAGCGCGACCCCGGCCTGCGCGCGCGCATGGGCGAGATGGGCGCCCCCGAGCGCTTCGAGGACGTCGTGGCCTGGCTCATGCCGATCGCCGGCGACGGCGACGGGGCCGCCCGCTGGGGCGTGACCTTCGCGGTCGACGACGCCGACGCGACCGCCGCCCGCGCCGCCGAGCTCGGCGGGACCGTGCTGATGCCGCCCACCGACGCCCCCTGGGTGCGGATGACCGTCATCCGCGACCCCCAGGGCGCCGTGCTCACCGCCAGCAAGTTCGTGCCGCCGGCCTGATCGGCGCCGCCGCGGGTGCGATAGTCCCCGGGTGCCGGCAGACCCCTACGCCGACGCCCGGGCCGCCGCGGAGGCCGTCCGCGAGCGCCTGGGCGACCACCGCGCGGCGCTGGTCCTGGGCTCCGGCTGGGCCGGGGTGGCCGGGATGCTGGGCGAGGAGCGGGCGTCGGTGCCGATGCCGGAGCTGCCGGGCTTCCCGGCGCCGTCGGTGCAGGGCCACGCCGGGACGGCCCTCTCGGTCGACGCGGGCGGCGCGCCCGTGCTGGTGCTCGCGGGCCGCGCCCACCTCTACGAGGACCACGGCGTCGCGACGGTCGTCCACGGGGTCCGCGCCGCCGTCATGGCCGGGTGCGGGGTCGTGCTGCTCACCAACGCGGCCGGCTCGCTGGTCGCCGCCAACGGGCCGGGCACGCCGGTCGTGATCCGCGACCACCTCAACCTCACGGGGGCGAACCCCATGACCGGCCCGGACCCGCCCCAGGGCGTCCCGGCCCGCTTCTGCGACCTGGGCGACCTCTACAGCGCCCGGCTGCGCGCGGCCGCGGCCGCGGCCGTCCCCGGCGTTGCCGAGGGGGTCTACGCCGGGCTCCTGGGGGGCAGCTACGAGACGCCGGCGGAGATCCTCATGCTGCGGGCCCTCGGCGCCGAGCTGGTCGGGATGTCCACCGTGCTGGAGGCGATCGCGGCACGCCACCTGGGCGCCGAGGTCTTCGGCGTCTCGCTGGTCACGAACCTGGCCGCCGGCATGGCCGACGAGGCCCTCGACCACCGCGAGGTTCTCGCGACGGGGCAGGCCTCGGTCGAGCGACTCGCCGTCCTGCTGCGCGCGGTGATCGCCGCCGCGTGACGCCGGGGCTGCGCGAGCGGGCCCGCGCCTGGATCGGCCGCGATCCCGACCCCGAGACGCGGGCGGAGATCGAGGCGCTGCTGGCCTCGGGCGACGAGGCCGCGCTGGCGGAGCGCTTCGCCGGGCGCCTGGAGTTCGGCACGGCCGGGCTGAGGGGGCGGATGGGGGCCGGGCCGGCGCGCATGAACCGCCTCGTGGTGCGCCAGTCGGCCGCCGGGATCGCGCGCCACCTCGCGCGCGACGTCGCGGGGGCGGCGGACCGCGGGGTCGTGGTGGGGCACGACGCCCGCCACCGCTCCCGGGCGTTCGCGGAGGACTGCGCCGAGGTGATCGCGTCCCACGGCATCCGGGTGCGGCTGATGGGCGGCCCCGCACCGACGCCGGTGGCCGTGTTCGCCATCCGCGAGACGGGCGCCGCGGCCGGACTGGTCGTGACCGCCAGCCACAACCCGCCCCACGACAACGGCCTGAAGCTGTACGGCGCCGACGGCGCCCAGATCGTCCCCCCGGTCAACGGCCTGGTCGCGGCGGCCATCGAGGAGGTCGCGGCCGGCGGCGACCCGATGCCGCCGGGAGCGGCGCCCGCGGCGGTGGCCCCCCTCGAGCCGGCGGCCATCGCGGCCTACCGGGCGGCGGCGCTGTCGCGGGTGCCCGCGCCGGCGTGGCCCGTGCGCCTCGCCACCACCGCCATGCACGGGGTGGGCGGCGCGCCGCTGGCCGACCTGCTCGCGGCGGCCGGCCACGCCGACGTGCACCCGGTCGCCGAGCAGGAGGATCCCGACCCGGACTTCCCCACGATCTCCTTCCCCAACCCCGAGGAGCCGGGCGCCACGGACCTGCTGGCCGCCCGCATGCGCGCCTCCGGGGCGGCACTCGGCCTGGCGCTCGACCCCGACGCCGACCGCGCCGCGGTGCTGGTCGCCGGCCCCGGCGGCGCGCCGCGCCAGCTGACCGGCGACGAGGTCGGGGCGCTGCTGGGGGACTGGCTGCTGGCCGAGGTGACGTCGGGCCCCGGGCGCTTGGTGGTCTCGAGCGTGGTGTCCTCGTCCCTGCTCGCCAAGGTCGCCGCGGACCGCGGGGCCGCCCACGCGGAGACCCTGACCGGCTTCAAGTGGCTCTCCCGGCCGGCCATGGACCACCCCGAGCTGACCCAGGTGCTGGCCTACGAGGAGGCCCTGGGGTACGCCATCGGCGCCGACGTGCGCGACAAGGACGGCCTCACCGCCGCGCTGGCCGCCGCCTCGATGGCCGCGGCCCTCGCGGCCCGCGGACACACGCTGCTCGACGCCCTCGACGCCCTCCACCTCCGGCACGGCGCGCACGTCACCGACAACTTCTCCCTGCGCGACGAGGCTCCCGGCGGGGCGGCCCGCCGCGCGGCCCTCGTGGGGCGCCTGGCCGACGCTCCCCCGGCGACGCTCGGGCCCGAGCGGGTGAGGGGGGCGGAGGCCCTGGCGCCCGACGTGCTGCGCCTCGAGCTGGAGGGCGGCTCCCGCGTCGTCGTGCGGCCCAGCGGCACCGAGCCCAAGCTCAAGTGCTACTGCGAGGCCGTCGAGCAGGTCCGCGCCGGAGACCTCGCCGGCGCCCGGGCGCGGGCGCGGGCGCGGCTGGCGGAGGTCCGCGCGGCCCTCTCCGGTCTGGTGGCCGCCTGACGCCCGCCTCCGGGCGTGCCAAGATCATCACCATGATCACGGCCCAGCACGTCAACGGCTACGCCCTGGAGGCCCGCGCCGGGCGGCTGGCGGCGCGCTCGGTGAAGCGCGAGAGCAAGCGCGCCGGCCTGGAGCTGGCCGTGCGCTGCATCGACCTGACGACGCTGGAGGGGGCCGACACCCCCGGCAAGGTGCGGGCCCTGTGCGCCCGGGCGCTCCGGCCCGACCCCGACGACCCGGCCCTGGCCCCGGTCGCCGCCGTCTGCGTCTACGGCTCGCTGGTGGCCGTCGCGCGCGACGCGCTGGACGGGACGCCCGTGAAGGTCGCGTCGGTGGCGGGCGCCTTCCCCTCGGGGCAGAGCCCGCTGCCCGAGCGCCTCGACGAGATCCGCGCGGCGGTCGAGGACGGCGCCGACGAGGTCAACATCGTGCTCAACCGCGGCGCGCTGCTGGCGGGGAGGCTCGACGTCGCGCACGACGAGGTGGCGGCGGCCAAGGAGGCCTGCGGCGACGTCCACCTCAAGACGATCCTCGAGACGGGGGAGCTCGGGCTCCTACGAGACCGTGCGCCTGGCCTCGATGGTGGCGATGGAGGCCGGCAGCGACGTGATCAAGACCTCCACGGGCAAGCTGCCGGCGTCCGCCACGCCGGCGGTCGCGCTCTGCATGGCCGAGGCCATCCGCGAGTTCGCCGACGCCACGGGGCGCGAGGTGGGCCTGAAGCTTGCGGGCGGCATCCGCACCTCCAAGCAGGCGCTGGGGTATCTCGCGATCGTCGCCGAGACCCTGGGGACCGGCTGGCTCACCCCCGACCGCTTCCGCCTGGGCGCCTCGACCCTGCTCAACGACATCGTCCTGCAGCGGCGGTTCGCCCGCACCGGCCGCTACGGCCGCACCGACGACCTCCCGGTGGACTGATGACGACCACCCGCGACACCGGCGACGCCACCGGCGAGCTGGCCAAGGCCTTCTCCGAGTACGTGCCCTCGCTCGAGGGCCGCGACATCGTCACCATCCGGCCGCGCTACGGGCTGGTGATCGACGGCCGCGAGCGCGAGCCGCGCGACGGCGGCGAGCTCGTGACGATCGAGCCCGCGACCGGCGACCCGCTGGCGTCGGTCGCCGAGGCGGGCCCCGGGGACGTTGACGACGCCGTCGCGGCCGCCCGGCGGGCGTTCGAGGGCGGCTGGCGCGACCTGCCGGGCCGGGCGCGGGCGAAGTACCTGTTCCGGCTCGCCCGCCTGGTGCAGGACCGCTCGCGCGAGCTGGCCGTGCTCGAGTCGATCGACGGCGGCAAGCCCATCCGCGAGTCGCGCGACATCGACGTGCCGCTGGTGGCGGCGCACCTCTTCTACCACGCGGGCTGGGCCGACAAGCTGGAGTACGCGGTCCCGGGAGCGTCCGCGCGGCCGCTGGGCGTGGTGGGGCAGATCATCCCGTGGAACTTCCCCCTGTTGATGGCCGCGTGGAAGATCGCGCCGGCGCTCGCCTGCGGCAACACCGTGGTGCTGAAGCCGGCCGAGACGACGCCGCTGACCGCCCTGCTGCTCGCCGAGCTGATCGACGAGGCCGGGTTCCCGCCCGGGGTGGTCAACGTCGTCACGGGCGCGGGCGCCACCGGGGCCGCGCTGGCCGCGCACCCCGGCGTCGACAAGGTCGCGTTCACCGGCTCGACCGGCGTGGGCAAGGCGATCCGCAGGGCGCTCGCGGGCACCGGCACGCGCCTGACGCTGGAGCTCGGCGGCAAGGGGGCCCACCTGGTGTTCGACGACGCCGCGCTCGACCAGGCCGTCGAGGGGATCGTGGACGGGATCTTCTTCAACCAGGGCCACGTCTGCTGCGCCGGCTCGCGCCTGCTGGTGCAGGAGGGGGTCGCCGACGACCTGCTCGGACGGCTGCGCCGGCGGGTGGAGCTGCTGCGGGTGGGCGAACCGCTCGACAAGAACACCGACGTCGGCGCGATCAACTCCTCGGCCCAGCTGGAGCGCATCCGGGGGTACGTCGAGGGCGCGGCGGCGGCCGGCTGCCGGGTCGAGCAGTCGCACCGGCCGCTCCCGGAGCGCGGCTTCTTCTTCCCGCCCACGATCGTCAGCGGGGTCGGCGGGTCGGAGGCGATCGCCCGCGAAGAGGTCTTCGGGCCGGTGCTGACGGTCCAGACCTTCCGCACCGAGGCCGAGGCCGTGGCCAAGGCCAACGCCACCCGGTACGGGCTCTCGGCGGGGGTCTGGACCGAGAAGGGGTCGCGCATCCTCTGGGTGTCCCAGCGCCTGGCCGCCGGCGTGGTGTGGGCCAACTGCTTCAACCGCTTCGACCCCGCGAGCCCCTTCGGCGGGGTGCGCGAGTCGGGCTTCGGGCGCGAGGGCGGCCGGCAGGGCCTCGTGGAGTACCTCGACCTCCGGCCGGCGGGCGCATGAGCGACCGGCTGGCGGTCCACAAGACCTACAAGCTCTTCATCGGCGGCGCCTTCCCGCGCTCCGAGTCGGGGCGCACCCTGGCCGTGACGGCGCCCGACGGGACCGTGCTCGCCCACGTCGCGCGCGCGTCGCGGAAGGACGTGCGCGACGCGGTGCGGGCCGCGCGCGGCGCGCAGGGGGCCTGGGCCGGGCGAACCGCGTACAACCGGGGCCAGGTCGTCTACCGCATCGCCGAGGTGCTGGAGGGCCGCGCCGATCAGCTCGCGGCCGAGCTGGAGGCGGTGGGGACCGACCCCGCCGCGGCGCGCGCCGACGTCGAGGCCGCCGTTGACGCCGCCGTCTACTGGGCCGGCTTCGCCGACAAGCTCGACCAGCTCGCCGGCGGCGTGAACCCGGTTGCCGGCCCCTTCCTCAACCTCTCCGAGACCGTCCCCCTCGGGGTCTGCGCCCTGGCGTGCCCGGGCGACGCGGGCGTGCGCGGGGTGCTGGGGCTCGTGTGCCCGGCCATCATGGCCGGCAACGCCGTCGTCGCCCTCTCCGGCGGGGCCGCGGCCCTGGTCACCAGCACCCTCGGCGAGGTGGTCGCCACCTCCGACGTGCCGGGAGGGGTGGTGAACCTGCTGACCGGCGACGGTGCCCAGCTCCTGCCCTGGATGGCCGACCACGAGGACGTTGACGCGATCGACCTGACCGGCGCCCCCGGCGGCATGGCGGCCGACCTGGAGGCGCGCGCCGCCGAGAACCTGAAGCGCACGCCCCGCACGGGCGGGGAGGAGAGCCTGGCGACGGCCATGGCCTTCTGCGAGATCAAGACGGTCTGGCACCCGGCCCGCATCTGATGCGGGTCGCCGAGGAGGTGGCCGCGGCCCTGGCCGGGGGGAGGCCGGTGGTCGCGCTGGAGTTGACGATCATCGCCCACGGGCTGCCGCGGCCCGACAACCTGCGCGTCGCGCGCGAGATGGAGGATGCCGTGCGGTCGGCGGGCGCGGTCCCCGCGACGATCGCCGTCGCCGGCGGGCAGGTGCGCGTCGGCCTCGAGCCCGCAGATCTCGAGGCCCTCGCCGCGGCGGACGACGTCGCCAAGCTGAGCCTGCGGGACCTCGGGCCCGGCGTGGCGGGCGGGGGGCCCGGCGCCACCACCGTCGCCGCCACCGCCTACCTCGCGGCCCGCGCGGGCATCGCCGCCTTCGCGACCGGGGGGCTGGGCGGCGTCCACCGGGAGGCCGCCCGGACCTTCGACGAGTCGGCCGACCTCGCGGCGCTCGCCGCCGCGCCGGTGGTGGTGGTCTGCGCGGGCGTGAAGTCGATCCTCGACGTCGGCGCGACCCTGGAGCGGCTGGAGACCCTGTCGGTCCCCGTGGTGGGCTACGGCACCGACCGAATGGCCGGGTTCTACCTGACCGACGCGGGCCACCCGGTCCCCTGGCGCGCCGACTCGCCGGAGGAGGTCGCGGCCATCCAGCGCGCCCGCCGCGACCTCGGCCTGCCCCAGGCGCTGGTGGTGGCCAACCCGCTGCCCGAGGGCCTCCAGATGGACCCCGGGCTGCACGCGCGCGCCCTCGACGACGCGCTGCGGGCGGCGGGCGAGGCCGCCGTCGGGGGGAAGGATGCGACGCCCTATGTCCTCGGACGGTTCCACGCGGCCACCGGGGGCGAGAGCGTGAGGGTCAACGCCGACCTCGCCGTGCGCAACGCGGCCCTGGCCGCGAGGATCGCCGCGGCCATGGCGCCCTGAGCGCCCCCGCGGGCCCGGGGGCGGTCGTCGTGGTCGGCGACGTCATGCGGGACGTGTCGGTGCGCCTCGCGGGCCCGCCCGCGCCCGGCAGCGACGCCCCGGCGGTCGTGGAGATGCGCGAGGGGGGCGGCGCCGCCAACACGGCGGCGTGGCTGGCGCGGCTGGGGGAGGCGGTCGTGCTGGCCGGGTGCGCGGGCGACGACCCGGCCGGCCGGGAGGCCCTGGCCGCCCTGCGGGCGGCAGGGGTTGACGCCCGGCTGGCGACGGCGCCCGGGGCGACCGGCGCCTGCGTGGTGATCGTGGGGCCCGACGGCGAGCGGACGATGCTCACCGACCCGGGCGCCAACGCGCGCCTCGCCGCCGCCGACCTGCCGCGCGACGCCTTCCGGCCGGGCGGGCACCTGCACCTGTCGGGCTACGCGCTCATGCGCCCGGGCAGCCGCCCCGCGGCCCTGGCCGCCCTCGACGAGGCGCGGGCCGCGGGCATGCCGGCCTCGATCGACCCGGCCTCGGCGGCCCCGCTGGCCGCCATGCCGCCCGGGGCGTTCCTCAACCTGGCGCGCGGCGCCTCGACGGTGATCGCCACCCTCGACGAGGCCGAGGTCCTGACGGGCTCGCGCGACCCGGACGCCGCGGGGCGGGCGCTGCTCGAGGGGCGGGCCGAGGTGGTGCTGAAGCTCGGCCCCGGCGGGGCGCTGTGGCGCTCGTCCGAGGGGCTCGAGGCCGGCGTCCCCGCCGCCGCCCCGCCCGGCCCCGTGGTCGACGCGACCGGCGCCGGAGACGCCTTCGCGGCCGCCTGGATCGCGTCCCGGCGGGCGGGGGCGGCACCGGAGGAGGGGCTGGCGGCCGCGTGCGCCCTGGCCGCGGACGTCGTCACGCGCCCGGGCGCCCGCCCCTAGTGCCCGTCCTGCGAACCGTCTGCGTCTACGCCGGCTCGAGCCCGGGGCGCACCCCGCCTACGCCCGGGCCGCCGCCGGCCTGGGGGGCGAGATCGCCCGGCGGGGGCTCGGGATCGTCTACGGCGGCGGCTCGGTGGGGCTGATGGGCGTCGTGGCCGACGCCTGCCTGGAGGCCGGCGCGCCGGTGACCGGGGTGATCCCGCGGGCCCTGGACGCGCGCGAGGTCTCCCACCGGAGCCTCACCGAGCTGGTCGTCGTCGAGACCATGCACGAGCGCAAGGCCCTGATGGCGGAGCGGGCCGACGCCTTCGTGGCCCTGCCCGGCGGCGTGGGGACGATCGAGGAGCTGATCGAGGCCTTCACCTGGACCCAGCTCGCGATCCACGACAAGCCGGTCGGCCTGCTCGACGTCGCCGGCTACTGGGGGCCGCTGCGGGCCATGCTCGACCGGGCCGTCGAGGCCCGCTTCCTGAGCTCCGAGGCGCGCGCGACGATGCTCGCCGACGCCGATCCCGCCGCCCTCCTCGACGCGCTGGCGGCATGGGAGCGCCGCGGCGCGCCCCGGTGGGCGGACGGCGGACCCCCGGGTATCTCAGCCGTCCGCCCCCAGCACCGCGAAGCCGGGCTTGATCACCCGGTTGATGAGGTGGAGGCGGTCGTCGAAGGGCAGGAAGGCGCTCTTCATCGCGTTGATGGTGGCCCAGCGCATGTCGTCGAGGTCCCAGCCGAAGGCCGTCGCCAGGTGCTGGAACTCCTGGCTCAGCGAGGTCTCGCTCATCAGGCGGTTGTCGGTGTTGACGGTCACGCGGAAGCGGAGCCTGGTGAGGAGGCCCACCGGGTGGTCGGCGATCGACGGCACCGCCCCGACGTGGACGTTCGACGACGGGCACAGCTCCAGCGGCACCCGCCGGTCGCGCACGAACGCCGCCAGGCGCCCCAGCGCGTGGCCGCCCTCCCCGTCGGCGGCGATGTCGTCGATGATGCGCACCCCGTGGCCGAGCCGCTCGGCGCCGCAGACGTGCAGGGCCTCGGCGATCGAGGGGAGCCCGAAGGCCTCCCCGGCGTGGATGGTGATGTGGAAGTTGTCGCGCATGACGCGCGAGAAGGCGTCGAGGTGCCGCGCGGGCGGGAAGCCCGCCTCGGGCCCGGCGATGTCGAACCCGCAGACGCCCTGGTCGCGGTGGCGCAGGGCGAGCTCGGCGATCTCGAGGCTGCTCGCCTGCTGGCGCATCGCCGAGCAGAGCACGCGCACGGTCAGCTCCCGGCCGGCGGCTCCGCGGTCGAAGCCGGCGAGCGCGGCCTCGACCACCTCGTCGAGGTCCAGGCCGGCCTCGGTGTGCAGCTCCGGCGCGAACCGGATCTCGGCGTAGACGACGCCGTCGGCGGCGAGGTCCTCGGCGCACTCGGCCGCGACCCGCTCGAGCGACTCGCGCGTCTGCATCACCGCCACCGTGTGGGCGAAGGTCTCGAGGTACAGGACCAGGTCGTTCCGGTTCGCCCCGCGCGAGATGGCCTCGCGCAGCTCGCCGGGGTCGGTGGTGGGGAGGGCCGAGTAGCCGATCTCGCCCGCGAGGTCGACGATCGTGGACGGGCGCAGCCCGCCGTCCAGGTGGTCGTGCAGCAGCACCTTGGGGGCCTGGACGACGTTCTCGGGCGTGATCTCCATGGGGCCAACGGTAGTGGACCGGGACGGCCTCTACACTTTCCCCGTGAGCATCGAGATCGTGGGGGTGGACGGCGACGACACCCTCTGGCACAGCGAGGGCCACTACCACGTCACCCAGCAGCGCTTCGCCGAGCTGCTGGAGCCCTGGGTTAACGCCGAGGCCGTGGAGGCCGCGCTGCTGGAGGCCGAGCGCCGCAACCTGGCGCTGTTCGGCTACGGGGTGAAGGGCTTCACCCTCTCGATGATCGAGACGGCGCTCGGCCTGACGGCCCACCGCATCGACGGGTCGCGCATCGAGCAGATCATCACCATGGGCAAGGAGCTGCTGGCCCACCCGGTCGACCTCCTCGACGGGGTCGCCGAGACCCTGGGCGAGCTCAGCGCCCGCCACCGGCTCGTGCTGATCACCAAGGGCGACCTCTTCCACCAGGAGTCCAAGGTGGCCGCCTCGGGCATCGGCGAGATCTTCGAGGGCGTCGAGATCGTGACCGAGAAGGACGCCGCCACCTACTCCCGGCTGCTGGAGCGGATCGGCGGGCGGGCGGAGGCCTTCTGCATGGTGGGCAACTCCCTGCGCTCCGACATCGCCCCGGTGCTGGAGATCGGCGGGGCCGGCGTCCACATCCCGTACCACGTCACCTGGGCGCTGGAGCACGCCGAGGTGGAGGAGTCGCACCCGCGCATGGCGCGCGTGGGGCGCTTCCCCGAGATCCCCGGCGCCATCGCCGGCCTGGCGCAGGCCGGGTGAGCGTCGACTGGGCGCTGCTGCGGGGCGAGGCGGTCGCCATGACCGCCAGGGCCTACGCGCCCTACTCCGGGGTCCTGGTGGGGGCGTGCGGGCTGGCCGACGACGGACGGCTGGCCCGGGGCTGCAACGTCGAGAACGCCAGCTACGGGCTGACGCTGTGCGCCGAGTGCGGCCTCGTGTCCGACCTCGTCGCGTCCGGCGGCGGGCGCCTGGTGGCCGTTGCGGTCGTGGCCGGCGACGGGCGGCCGCTGGCGCCCTGCGGCCGCTGCCGCCAGCTCCTGCACGAGCACGGCGGGGCCGACCTCCTCCTCGATGGCGAGTACGGGCCGGTGCGCCTTGCCGAGCTCCTCCCCGGGGCCTTCGGGCCCGACGACGTCCGGGAGCGGTCGGGCCGGTGAGCCATCGGGCCGTGGACGTGATCCGCGCCAAGCGCGACGGCCGCGAGCTGAGCGACGCCCAGATCCGCTGGTTCATCGAGGGCTACACCTCCGGCGCCGTGGCGCACGAGCAGGCGTCGGCGCTCCTCATGGCGATCGTCTGGCGCGGCATGGCGCCCCGCGGAGCTGGCCACCTGGACCGACGCCATGATCCGCTCCGGCACCCGCCTCGACCTGTCGGCCGTGCCCCTGCCGACGGTCGACAAGCACTCGACCGGCGGGGTGGGGGACAAGATCTCGCTGCCCCTCTGCCCGCTGGTGGCCGCGTGCGGCGCCGCCGTGCCGCAGCTCTCGGGCCGCGGCCTGGGCCACACCGGCGGCACCCTCGACAAGCTCGAGTCGATCGCCGGGTTCCGCGTCGACGTCCCGGCCGAGGCCATGGTGGCCCAGCTCCGGGACGTCGGGGCCGTGATCTGCGCGGCCGGCGAGGACCTCGCGCCGGCCGACCGGGAGCTCTACGCCCTGCGCGACGTGACCGGGACGGTGGAGTCGATCCCGCTCATCGCCAGCTCGATCATGTCCAAGAAGATCGCCGAGGGCACCGCGGCCCTCGTGCTCGACGTCAAGGTCGGGGCGGGCGCCTTCATGCCCGACATCGACCGCGCCCGCGAGCTGGCGCGCACGATGGTCGGCCTCGGCGCCGACGAGGGCGTGCGCACCTCGGCGCTGCTCACGTCCATGGACGCCCCGCTGGGCCGCGCGGTCGGCAACGCCCTCGAGGTGCGGGAGTCGCTGGAGGTGCTGGAGGGCGGCGGGCCCCCCGACGTGGTCGAGGTGACCCTCGCCCTGGCGGAGGAGATGCTCGCCCTGGCGGGGCTCGACGCCGACCCGGCGGCGGCGCTGCGCGACGGCCGGGCCATGGACCGGTGGCGCCGGATGATCGCCGCCCAGGGCGGCGACCCGGACGCCCCGCTGCCGCGGGCGCCCCTGGTCGAGGAGGTCCGCGCCGAGGCCGGCGGGGTCGTGGAGCACATCGACGCCCTGGCCGTCGGGGAGACGGGGTGGCGGCTCGGGGCCGGGCGTGCCCAGCGCGGCCACCCGGTCAGCCCCGGCGCCGGCGTCGTCCTCACCCTGGTGCCCGGCGACCCGGTGGCGTCCGGCCAGGTGGTCGCGGAGCTCCACGCCGACGACGACGCCCGCCTCGAGGCCGGGCGGGAGGCGTTCGCGGGAGCCGTGCGGGTGGGGCGGGCCGCGCCCGTCTCGGCGCCCCGCGTGCTGGAGCGCGTGGCCGGGCCGTGACGGGCGTGTCACGGCGGGTCCGCCACTCTGACGCCGAGAACGTATCGCTTGTCCGACTGACGCTGTATAACCCTCCGTCTATGTGATCCGAGTCCGGGCGGCGCGCCGCCCGGGCCGACGAAGGAGTCGTCATGAGAGCAGGGCGTTGGAGGGTGCTGGCCGGCATCGCCGCAGTGGTCGCGGCCCTCGGGGTGGTCGCCGCGTGCGGTGACGACGACGATTCGGGCTCGGGCGACACCACGGCGGCGGCCCAGTCGGACGTGAAGGCCGGGCTGGTGAGCGACGTGGGCAAGTTCAACGACCGCTCCTTCAACCAGTCCGCGCTCGAGGGGCTCGAGAAGGCCGAGGCCGAGCTCGGCGTGGAGGGCCGCCCGATCGAGACCCAGGCCCCCGGCGACTACATCGCCAACCTCTCGACGCTCGCCCGCGAGGACTTCGACGTCACCATCGGCAACGGCTTCCTGATGGCCGACGCGATCGACACGGTCGCCAACCAGTACCCGGAGAACAACTTCGCGATCGTCGATTTCTCGAACGCGGCCCTCAAGAGCACGCCGGCCAACGTGCGCGGCCTCACCTTCGCGACCAACGAGAACAGCTACATGATCGGCTACATGGCCGCCAAGATGGTCGAGATGCAGGGCGGCGACCAGGTGATCAGCGCGGTCGGCGGCCTGAAGCTGCCGACGGTCGACATCTTCATCGCCGGCTACCAGGCGGGCGCGAAGGCGGCCAACCCGGACATCCAGGTGCTGGTCGAGTACTCCCAGGACTTCGTCGCCCAGGCGAAGTGCAAGGAGCGGGCGCTCGACCAGATCTCCCGCGGCTCCCAGGTCGTCTTCCAGGTTGCCGGCGGCTGCGGCCTCGGCGCCCTGTCGGCCGCCCAGGAGGAGGGCGTCTGGGGCGTCGGCGTCGACCGCGACCAGTCCGACCTCGGCGACCACATCCTGACCAGCGCCGTGAAGCGCGTCAACACCTCGGTGTTCGACACGGTCCAGTCCGTGGTCAACGGCACGTTCACCGGCGGCGAGGACGCGACCTTCAACCTCGCCAACGACGGCGTCGCCCTGGGCACGACCAGCCCCGAGGTGCCGCAGGAGATCCTCGACGAGGTCGAGGGCATCAAGCAGCAGCTGATCGACGGCGAGATCACGGCCCCGAGCACGCTCTAGGGCGGATCGACCGGCGACGGCCGTGAACCGGCCGACCGTCGAGCAGCACGCTCCCCCGGGGCCTCCGGCCCCGGGGGAGGTGGTGCTCGAGATGGCGGGGATCACGAAGCGGTACCCCGGCGTCGTCGCCTGCGACGACATCTCGTTCGACCTGAGGCGGGGCGAGGTCCACGCCCTGCTCGGCGAGAACGGCGCCGGCAAGTCCACCCTGATGAACGTGCTCTACGGGCTCACGGCCCCGGACGAGGGCGAGATCCGGGTGCGCGGCGAGCGGGTGGAGATCGCCTCCCCGAACGACTCGATCGCGCTCGGGATCGGCATGGTGCACCAGCACTTCATGCTGGTGCCGGTGATGACGGTGGCCGAGAACATCGTCCTCGCGATCGAGCCCACGCAGGGCGGCGTGCTGATCGACCGGCTCGAGGCGGCCGCGCGCGTGCGCGACATCTCCGACCGGTTCGGGCTGGCCGTCGACCCGGACGCCCTCGTGGAGGACATCACGGTCGGCATGCAGCAGCGGGTGGAGATCCTGAAGGCCCTCTACCGCGGCGCCGAGATCCTCATCCTCGACGAGCCCACGGCGGTCCTGACGCCTCAGGAGGCGCTCGAGCTCGAGGAGATCCTGCGCAGCCTCACCGCCGACGGCACGTCGATCATCTTCATCACCCACAAGCTCAACGAGGTGCTGGGCGCCGCCGACCGTGTCACGGTGCTGCGGCGCGGACAGCAGATCGGCACCCTGGCGACCGCGGGCGCCACCGAGGAGAGCCTGGCCAAGCTGATGGTGGGCCGGGAGGTCGTGCTCACGGTCGACAAGGCTCCGCCGACGACGAAGGGCTCGCTGCTGGAGGTGCGCGACCTGGTGGTGCACGACGACCGCGGCCTCGAGGCCGTCCGCGGCGTCTCCTTCGACGTGCAGGCGGGCGAGATCGTCGGCCTCGCCGGCGTCAACGGCAACGGGCAGGCCGAGCTGATCGACGCCATCACCGGCCTGCGCAAGCCCACCTCCGGGACGATCCAGGTGGGCGACACGGACGTGACGGGCGCCTCGCCCCACGCCGCCCTGGACGCCGGCATCGGCCACATCCCGACCGACCGGCACCGGCGGGGGCTGCTGCTCGACTTCTCGCTCGCCGAGAACATGGTGCTGCACGACTTCGACAAGCCGCCCTCCTCGCGCTACGGCTGGATGTTCCCGGCCCGCATCGAGGCCGACGCGGCGCCCCTGCTGCAGGAGTTCGACGTCCGGGGCGGCGGGCCGCGAACCGCCGCCGCGTCGCTGTCCGGCGGCAACCAGCAGAAGGTCATCATCGCCCGCGAGGTGTCGCGCGACCCGGCCGTGCTGGTGGCCTCCCAGCCCACGCGCGGCCTCGACGTCGGCGCGATCGAGTACGTGCACCGCCGCCTCGTGACCGAGCGCGACGAGGGCCGCGGCATCCTGCTGCTCTCGCTGGAGCTCGAGGAGGTGCTGTCGCTGTCGGACCGCATCCTGGTGCTCTACGAGGGCCGCATCGTCGCCGAGTTCTCCGGGCGGGTGACGTCCGAGGAGCTCGGGCTGGCGATGGCGGGCGAGCGGCGCGCCCCGTGAGCACGTCGGCCCCGCCCGCACCGCCCACCCCGCCCGAGGCGGCGGCCCCCCCGCCCGCCGAGCCGGGCTACCCGGGCCCGGGCGGCTTCTTCAACGTCAGCGGGGCCGGGGGATTCGTCACCTCGCTGATCACGGCGGTCCTGGCCTTCATCTGCGGCGGGATCGTGGTGCTGGCGACCGGCAACAACCCGATCCCGGTCTACCAGGGGATCTTCGACGGCACCGGTCTCAGCTGGCTCTTCCCCTGGGTCCAGGGAGCCGAGCGCGAGGCGGCGGCCTTCAACCTCCAGCAGACCCTGCTCTACACGACCGCGCTGATCCTGTGCGGCCTCGCGGTGGCGTTCGCCTTCCGCTGCGGCATGTTCAACATCGGCGGCTACGGCCAGTTCATCATGGGCGCGATCACGGCAACGTGGATCGGCTCGTCGTGGGCCGACCTGGCCGGGCCGCTGCACATCGCGATCGCGGTCGTCCTGGCGACCCTCGCCGGGGCCGCCTTCGCCGGCATCGCGGGCCTCCTCAAGGCGACGACCGGCGCCCACGAGGTCGTCACGACGATCATGCTCAACTGGATCGCCTACTTCGTCGGGAGCTGGGCGTTCGGCCTCGGCGGGCCGCTCCAGAACGACATCAACCCGTCGGTGCCGATCTCGAACGACATCGTCAACGCGGTGAAGCTGCCGGTGTTCTGGGGCGACAAGGGGCTGCAGGGGCTCCACATCGGCTTCTTCATCGCCATCGCGGCGCTGGTCGTCTACTGGCTGATCCTGTCGCGCACCACGCTCGGCTTCCGGGTGCGGGCGGTGGGCCGCAGCCCCGAGGCGGCCCGCTACGGCGGCATCAGCGTGGCCCGCAGCTACTTCGTCGCCATGGCGATCTCGGGGGCCTTCGCCGGGCTGGCGGGGGCGCTCGACATCCTGGGCTGGCAGTACCGCCTCGGCACCCTCGACGTGCAGGTGTCGGACCTCGGCTACGTCGGCATCGCGGTCGCCCTGCTGGGGCGCACCAAGGCGGTCGGGATCTTCTTCTCGGCGCTGCTGTTCGGCGCGCTGATCTACGGCACCTCGACGCGCAGCCTCGACCCGTCGGTCTTCGAGCCGCAGCTCGCCGGGAACCTCGCCACGATGATCCAGGCGCTGGTGCTGCTGTTCATCGGCGCCGACATCGTGGTGATCTACCTCTGGAAGCGGCGCAAGGGCGGCCTGCCGCGCCTCCGCATGCCGCGCCTCCGGACATCGCTCAAGCGCGAGCGGACCGCCGCGCTGGCGGCGGGCGAGGCCCGGTGGCGACCCGCGCGGAGTACTTGCGCCCGGCGCCGCCGCGGCCCGCGCGGGCGCCCCTCGCGGAGCGCGCCCGCGACTGGGCGCTCGCGCGCGTGCCCCGCGGCGCACGCGCCACCGGACTGGCAGCGATCGTCCTCGCCGTCCTGGCGTTCTTCCTCGTAACGCCGCCCGCGACGGTGCGCCAGATCTGGGTGCCGATCGTCATCGGGCTGGCGGCCGTCGCCCTCGGCGCCTGGACCATACGGCAGGGCGAGAAGAGGCTGGGAGGGATCGCGGTGGGCCTGGCCGTGATCGGCGGGACGCTCGGCGCCGTCGCCACCCAGTCGAGCGTCGGCAACCTCGAGACCGTCTTCGTCTGGGGGGCGCTGACGGCCTCGATGTTCCGCTACGCGACGCCGCTGATCTGGGCGGCGCTGGGCGGCATGTTCTCGGAGCGCTCCGGGGTGATCAACATCGGCCTCGAGGGCATGCTGCTGATGGGGGCGTTCTTCGGCATCCTGGGCGCCGACAAGGGGGGCTCGTGGGTGGTGGGGGTGCTCCTGGCGGCCTTCGCCGGGGCGCTGCTGGCGGCGGTCCACGCCGTGGTCTCGATCAGCTGGCGCGCCGACCAGATCGTCAGCGGCACGGCGGTCTGGTTCCTCGGCCTCGGCCTGACCGGCTACCTCTACATCGACATCTACGGGGCCGAGGGCACGCCCAGCGACATCCCCGGCATCCCGGACGTCTCGCTCGGCTTCCTGGACGGGGTGCCCTTCTTCGGCGAGGCCTTCGGCGACCTCAACCTCTTGATCTGGCTCGGCTTCCTCGCGGTGATCCTGGCGTACTTCGTCGTCTTCCGATCGCCGTTCGGGCTGCGCCTGCGCTCGGTGGGCGAGCACCCGAGCGCGGCGGAGACGGTCGGCCTGTCGGTGGTCAAGATCCGCTACACGGCCGTGATCCTCTCGGGCGCGCTCGCGGGGCTCGGCGGCGCCTTCCTGTCGATCGGGTTCGTGAAGTCCTTCTTCGAGAACCTCACCTTCGGCGCCGGCTTCATCGCCCTGGCCGCCCTGATCTTCGGCAACTGGAAGCCGAAGGGGCTGTTCCTGGCGGCGCTGCTGTTCGGCCTCTCGAGCGCCATCGCCCAGCGCATGCCCGTCTACTCGGAGTCGGGCGCGATCCTCTTCGAGACCCTGCCCTACATCATCACGATCGTCGCGATCGCCGGCCTCGTCGGCCGCACCCGGCCGCCCGCCGCCATCGGCATCCCATACATGCGGAAGTAGCTACGTGCCCCGATAGGTGGCGTACGACCAGGGCGACACCAGCAGGGGCACGTGGTAGGCGCCCGAGCCGTCGGCGACCGTGAAGCGGACCGGCACGGAGTCGAGGAAGCCGGGGGTCGCGGCGAAGTAGCCGCCGACCTCGAAGGTCAGCTCGTAGACCCCGGGCACCAGCGCGTCGCCCTCCAGGAGCGGCGCGTCGGTGCGCCCGTCGGCGTTCGTGACCGCCCGGGCCACCTCGCGGCCGTCGCGGCGCAGCGTCACCGGCACCCCCGCGGCGGGGCGGCCGGCCGCCGTGTCGAGCACGTGCGTCGTCAGGCGCCCGCCCATCAGCGGCGCATCGTCAGGGTGATCGTCCCGTGCGCCGGGAAGGGGTCGGTGTCAACGCCCTCGGCCACCGGGTCGCGGGTGAGGTTGCGGGCCGCGAACCCGACCTCCGAGAGCGCCGGCATCTCCTCCAGCAGGCGGAGGCCCATCGCGTGGACCAAGTGCTGGATCGACTCGCTCACCAGGTCCTCGAAGACCGCGGCGCACGCGTCGCGCACCCGCCGGCCGTCGACGTAGCGGCCCGCCGCGCCCCGAAGCGCCTCCGACGGGTCGGCGTAGCGCCAGTCGGCGTCGAGGCCGATCCAGAGGGGGCGGTCGCGCCGGTCCGGCAGGGTCGTGTAGCCGTCCCGGACGAACGCCGTGAACGCGCTGCCGGTGAGCTTCAGCAGCTCGATGTCGCGCCGCCCGGCGCGCAGGGCGGCGATGGCCACGCCGTCCCCGTCGCGGGCCAGCTCCAGCGTGGCCGTGGAGGCGTCGCCCGGGACGCGCGCGTACAGGCTCCCGCCCGGGCCGGCAGGGTCGAAGCGGATCTCGTCGCCCGTCACCCTCACCGCCGCCATCTGGGGGTACTCGGCCAGCAGGCGGGTGCCGATGTGGTGCAGCAGGCTCTCGGGGGTCCCGCCGCCCCAGGTCGCGGTCTCGCGCAGGATGAGGTTCTTCATGCTGTCGGTCGCGACCACCATCGAGTTGTCGCCCTCGGTGTAGGCGGGCAGGAAGTTGTCGCCCAGCACCTCGACGGTGACGTGGGCGGCCGTGAGCGCGCCGTCGCCGCGCCGGTACACCGGCACCGCCGCCTTGCCGTAGGAGATGGCGTACTCGGTCATCGCTCCTCGGGATCCATTCGCCATCCGGGCCGGGCGATCGTATCCTCCCGACCTTGGAGACGACGCTCCAGCCGGGGGATCTCGGCGAGGCCGTGGCCGTCCGCGCGGCCCATCCGGAGGCGCTCCCCATCGCCGGCGGCACCGATCTGATGGTGGAGCTGAACTTCGACCGCCGGCGGCCCGAGCGGATCCTCGACCTCAACCGCGTCGCGGAGCTGGCGGAGTGGGGACGGGACGACGGCGACCTCGTGATCGGCGCGGGCGTCACCCACACGCGCCTGGTCGAGGAGCTCGCGGGCCCCGCGCCGGGCCTCGCGATGGCCGCGCGGACGATCGGCTCCCCGCAGATCCGCAACCGTGGCACGCTCGGCGGCAACCTGGCCACCGCCTCGCCCGCCGGCGACGCGATCCCCCCGTTGGTGACCGCCGGCGCGACCGTGGAGGTCCGCTCGCCGGGCGGCGCGCGGTCGATCCCGGTCGAGTCGTTCTGCACGGGCCCCAAGCGCAGCGCGCTGGGGCCCGACGAGCTGATCACCGCCGTCCGCATGCCCGCGGCGCGCGGGCCGCAGCAGTTCGCCAAGGTCGGCCCGCGCAACGCGATGGTGATCGCCGTCTGCTCGTTCGCCGTCGAGCTCGACCCGGAGGCGAGGACGGTGCGGACGGCGATCGGCTCGGCGGCCCCCACGGTCGTGCGCGCCCCCGCGGCCGAGGCCTTCGTCGAGGGGGTGCTCGACGAGTCGGGGGGCTGGGAGCGCCTGGCGCCGGTCGACGAGGAAGCGCTCGCGCGCTTCGGAGAGCTGGTGGGCGCCGCCGCGAGCCCGATCGACGACGTGCGCGGCAGCGCCGCCTACCGCCGCCACGCCCTCGCGGTGCTGGCGCGGCGCACCTTCAGCTGGTGCTGGCAGGAGCTTGCGGCATGAGGCTGACGCTCACCGTCAACGGCAGGCCGCGCGAGGTCGACGGCATCTGGGAGGGCGAGAGCCTGATGTACGTCCTGCGCGAGCGGCTCGGCCTGGCCGGCGCCAAGAACGCCTGCGAGCAGGGCGAGTGCGGCTCGTGCTCGGTGATGCTCGACGACGTGCTCGTGTGCAGCTGCCTGGTCCTGGCCCGCCAGGCCGAGGGCCGCCGGCTGGACACCGTCGAGGGGCTCGCGCCCGAGGGCGGCCTCGGGCCGGTGCAGCAGGCGTTCGTGGAGACCGGGGCCGTGCAGTGCGGCTTCTGCACCCCGGGGCTGATCATGGCCACCGAGGACCTGCTGCGGCGCACCCCGTCGCCCGGCGACGCCGAGATCCGCGAGGCCCTGGCGGGCAACCTCTGCCGCTGCACCGGGTACGAGAAGATCCTCGACGCCGTGCGCCTCGCGTCGGCGCGGATCGCGCGGTGAGCGATGCCGTCCTGCTCGAGGGGTGCGCGGTCGCGACGGTGGACGACGCGCGCACCGAGCACGCCGAGGGCTGGATCCTCGTCGAGGACGGCCGCATCTCCGCCCTCGGACCCGGAGCGCCGCCCGACGCGCCGGGTGCCCGCCGCGTCGACGCGCGCGGCCACCTGGCCACGCCCGCGCTGGTCAATTGCCACCACCACCTCTCGCAGTGGGCCACGCGCGGCCTGGCCCAGGAGGAGGGGCTGTTCGGCTGGCTCACGGCCCTCTACCCGATCTGGGCGCGGCTCGACGAGGAGGACGTCCACGAGGCCGCCCGCGCCGCGCTGGCGGCCCTGGCGGTCTCGGGCTGCGCCACCACCACCGACCACCACTACCTGTTCCCCCCGGGCGCGGGCGACCTCCTCGGGGCGACGGTCCGCGCGGCCCGGGAGGTCGGGCTGCGCTTCCACCCCTGCCGGGGCTCGATGGACCTCGGCCGCTCGGGCGGCGGGCTGCCGCCCGACGAGGTCGTGGAGGACCGCGACGCGGTCCTGGCGGCCACCGAGGAGGCCATCGACCGCTGGCACGACCCGTCTCCCGGCGCGATGCTGCGCGTCGCCGTCGCGCCCTGCTCGCCGTTCTCGGTCACGGAGGGCCTGCTGCGCGACGCGGCCGACCTCGCCCGCCGCCGCGGCGTGCGGCTCCACACCCACCTGGCCGAGACGCCGGAGGAGGAGGCGTTCTGCCTCGAGCGCTTCGGGGTGCGGCCGGCCGAGTACCTCGACGGCCTGGGCTGGCTCGGGCCCGACGTGTGGCTGGCCCACTGCGTCCACCTCTCGGCCCCCGAGATCGCCCGGCTGGCGGCGACCGGCACCGCCGTCGCCCACTGCCCGTCCTCGAACGCCCGCCTGGGGGCCGGCATCGCCCCGGTCGCCGACCTGCTCGCGGCCGGCGCGACGGTCGGGCTGGGCGTCGACGGCGCCGCCTCCAACGAGGCCGGCGAGCTGTCGGTCGAGCTCCGGCAGGCCCTGCTGATGGCGCGCGCGCGCGGAGGCCCGGCGGCGATGACCGCCCGCGAGGCGCTCGCTCTGGGGACCCGGCACGGGGCGCGCTGCCTGGGCCGCGACGACGAGCTCGGCTCGCTCGAGCCCGGCAAGCTGGCCGACGTCGCGCTCTGGCGCGTCGACGACCCCGGCCAGGCCGGCATCGACGACCCGGTCGCGACCCTCGTGCTGGGGCCGCCCCGGCCCGTGGCGATGCTGCTCGTGGGCGGCCGCGCGGTGATCGAGCCGTGAGCACCACCCGCACCCTGCGCCGCGGCCGCATCGGCGAGAGCGTCGTCCGCGCCGACGGCGCGCCCAAGACCCGGGGCGAGTTCGCCTACGCCTCCGACCTGGGGCGCGAGGGGATGCTCTGGGGCGCCACCCTGCGGAGCCCCCACCCGAGCGCCCGCATCCGCGGCATCGACCTCGGCCCCGCGCTCGCGGTGCCGGGCGTGCGGGCCGTCCTCACCCACGAGGACGTGCCCGGGCGGCCGACCTACGGCATGGAGATCCCCGACCAGCCGGTGCTGGCCATCGACCGGGTGCGCTACCAGGGGGAGCCGGTGGCAGTCGTGGCCGCCGACCACCCCGAGACCGCGCGGCGGGCCGCCGGACTGATCGAGGTCGACTACGCCCCCGAGCCCGCGCTCACCGACGCCGAGGCGGCGCTCGCCCCGGATGCCCCGCCACTGCACCCGGGCGGCAACCTGCTGCGACGGGTGCGCATCCATCACGGCGAGCACCCGGGCGGGGCCGACGTCGTGGTGCGCGGCGACTACGAGATGGGCATGCAGGACCAGGCCTTCCTCGGCCCCGAGTCGGCGCTCGCGCTGCCCGCCGAGGACGGCGGCATCGACATCCACCTCGCCACCCAGTGGCTGCACGTCGAACCAGGGCCAGGTCGCGGCCAGCCTGGGCCTGCCGCTGGAGCTGGTGCGCCTGCACATGGCCGGCGTGGGAGGCGCCTTCGGCGGGCGCGAGGACCTCTCCATCCAGGTCCACGTGGCCATGCTCGCCCTGCGCACCGGGCGGCCGGTGAAGATGATGTACTCGCGCGAGGAGTCGTTCTTCGGCCACGTGCACCGCCACCCGGCGCGGATGGAGTACGAGCACGGTGCGACGCGCGACGGCCGCCTGGCCTACGTCGACGCGCGGATCGTCCTCGACGGCGGCGCCTACGCCTCCAGCAGCACCGCCGTCGTCGCCAACTCGGCCACCTTCGCCTGCGGCCCCTACGAGGTCCCGTGTGCGCGCATCGACGCGGCCGTCGCCTACACCAACAACCCCCCATGTGGGGCGATGCGCGGCTTCGGGGCGGTGCAGGTGGCGTTCGCCCACGAGTCGCAGATGGACCGCCTGGCCGCCGCGCTCGACATCGACCCGGTCGAGATCCGCATCCGCAACGCGATCGAGCCGGGCATGCGGCTGCCCACCGGCCAGCTCGTGGACGGCCCGGCCCCGGTGCGACGGCTGCTGGAGGAGCTGCGCGGGATGCCCCTGCCGCCGGAGGCGCGCAGCGCCCCGATCGACCTGCGCGAGCTCCCGGGCGGCGTCTCCAACACCACGCACGGCGAGGGCACACGGCGCGGCGTGGGCTTCGCGGTGGGCTTCAAGAACATCGCCTTCGCCGAGGGCTTCGACGACTTCTCGACCGCCCGCGTGCGGCTCTCGCTCGACGACCAGGGCGCGATCGCCGAGGTCCAGACCGCCGCGGCCGAGGTGGGGCAGGGGCTGGAGACCGTCCTGGAGCAGATCGTCCGCACCGAGCTCGACGTCGACCGCGTGGTGATCCTCCCCGCCGACACCAGCGTGGGGTCGGCCGGCTCCACCTCGGCCTCGCGCCAGACGTGGATGACCGGCGGGGCGGTCAAGCTCGCCTGCGAGCGGGTGCGGGCCGCGCTGGCCGCGCGCGCCGCCCCCGGAGACGAGGGCGCGCCCCCCGAGGCGCTGCTGCAGGACGGCCCGGTGGACGAGACCGCCGTCCATCGCCACCGGCCCACCCAGCCCCTCGACCCCGAGACCGGACAGGGCGACTCGTTGGTGGCGCTCGCCTTCGCCGCCCACCGCGCCGTCTGCGACGTCGACCGCGAGCTGGGCCTGGTGCGCACGGTGGAGATCGCCACCACCCAGGACGTCGGGCGGATCATGAACCCCCAGGCGCTGGAGGGGCAGATCCAGGGCGGCATCGCCCAGGGCCTCGGCCTCGCCCTGATGGAGGAGGTCCAGCTGCGCGACGGGCAGGTGCGCAACGCCTCGTTCACCGACTACCTCATGCCCACGGTCCTCGACATGCCCCCGGTGCGCATGAGCATCAGCGAGACGCCGCACCCACACGCCCCCTACGGGCTCAACGGCGTGGGGGAGATGCCCACCATCGCCTCCACCCCCGCGGTGGTCGCCGCCGTCCGCGACGCCACCGGCCGCGAGCTGCCCCGGGTGCCGCTGACGCCGGCCGACGTCGCGGGGGTGGGGTGACCGCGCCGGAGCCGCGGGCCGCGTTCGTCGCGCGGCTCGGCGGCGCCGCGGAGGGCTCGCCGTGGGTCGCCGAGCGGGCGTGGGAGGCCGGGCCCTTCGACGGCCCCGGGAGCGTGGCCGACGCCTTCGCGGCGGTCGTGCGCCAGGCCTGCCCGGACGAGCAGCTCGCCCTGATCCGCGCCCATCCCGACCTGGCCGGGCGGGCCGCCCTCAGCCTCGAGTCGGCCGGCGAGCAGGCCTCGGCGCAGCTCGACCGGATGGCGCCCGGGGACCTGGCGCGGCTGACCGAGCTCACGGCGGCCTACCGCGAGCGGTTCGGCTTCCCCTTCGTCATCCGCGTCCGCGGCCGCGGCGTGGGAGAGATCCTGGCCGCCGCGCAGGAGCGGCTGGGCAACGACCCGGACGGCGAGCGCCGGGCGGCCGTCGAGGAGATCGTCGGCATCATCCGCCTGCGGCTGGAGGATGCGGCGTGATCTTCGACCTGGTGGTGCGCGGCGACCGGCGGGACGTGGGCGTGGCCGACGGCGCCATCGTGGAGGTCGGGCCCGGCCTCGGGCCCGGGCGCGAGGAGGTCGACGCCCACGGGCTGCTGGTGCTGCCGGGCGCCGTCGATGCGCACGTGCACCTGAACGACCCCGGCCGGGCCGACTGGGAGGGCTTCGCCACCGGGACCCGGGCGCTCGCGGCGGGCGGGGTGACCTGCGCCTGCGACATGCCGCTCAACGCCCTGCCGCCCACGCTCGACGGGGCGAGCTTCGACGCGAAGGTGGCCGCCGCCCGCGGGCACGCCCGCATCGACTTCGCCCTCTGGGGCGGCCTCGTGCCCGGCGACCTCGCGCGGCTCGACGAGCTCGCCGAGCGCGGTGTGGTGGGCTTCAAGGCCTTCATGTGCCCGAGCGGCGTCAACGAGTATCCCGCGGCCGACCCGGACACGCTGGGGCGCGGAATGGAGCGCGCCGCCGCGCTGGGCCTGCCCGTCGCGGTCCACGCCGAGGACCCCGCCGTCATCGCTCCGCTCGAGCGGCGGGCGCGGGCGTCCGGGCGGCTCTCCATGGCCGACTGGGCCGCCTCGCGGCCGGTGGAGGCCGAGCTGTCGGCGATCCGGCTGGCCCTGTCGCTGGCCGAGGAGGCCGGCTGCGCGCTGCACGTCGTGCACGTCTCGTCGGCCGCCGGGGTCAACCTGGTCGCCGAGGCACGCTCACGGGGCCTCGACGCGACCTGCGAGGCCTGCCCCCACCACCTCGCGCTCGACGAGGACGACGCCGCCCGCATCGGAGCGCTCGCCAAGTGCGCGCCCCCGCTGCGATCATCCGCGGAGCGGCGCGCGCTGTGGGAGCGGGTGGCGGCCGGGGCGGTGGACCTCGTCGCCTCCGACCACTCGCCCGGCCCGCCGGAGGCCAAGACGGGGGAGGACATGTTCGCGGTGTGGGGCGGGATCTCCGGGGCGCAGACGACCCTGCCGGTCCTGCTGACCGAGGGCCCGGCGCACGGCGTCGCGGCGGCCCGCGCCGCCGCCCTGCTCGGCGCGGCCCCGGCCGACCGGCTGCGCCTGGCCGGGAAGGGGCGCCTGAGGCCCGGCGCCGACGCCGACATCGCGCTGGTGCGCGCCGAGGAGTGGGAGCTGCGCGCCGCCGACCTCGAGTACCGCCACCGCGCACTCGCCGTTCGTGGGCCGGCGGCTCGCGGCCCGCGTCGTGCGGACCATCCTGCGCGGCCGGACGGTGTGGGGCGAGGGCGCGGACCCGGGGGCGCCCCCCGGCGGGCGCCTGGTGACCCCGGCGCGGGTGGCCGTGCGGTGAGGGGCCCCCACGCGCGGACGGCCGTGCGCCGCGACCACGCGGTGATCGCGCCCGAGAGCCACGTGCCGGGGCCGGTGCCCGGGTGGAGCGGCGCCGAGCACGTCCAGCTGATCGCACCGGCCATGGGCGCGCGCTTCGGCATGGCGCTGGTGACCATGGGGCCGGGCGCGACGGCCGGCCCGCCCGCCGCCGGCTGCGGCCGCGCGCTCTACGTCGTCGAGGGGAGCGTGGCGCTCGACGCCGCGGGGGCGTCGCGAGCCCTGGGGGCCGGCGGCTACGCCTACCTGCCGCCGGGCGATGGCCACGCGCTCACCGCGACCGGGTCCGCGCGGGTCTGCGTCATCGACAAGCCGCACGCCGCGCTGGCGGGCGCGCCCCCCGGCCGGCCGGTGTTCGGGGACGCTGCCGGGGTCGCCGCCGAGCCCCTGCTCGGCGACCCCCGGGTGCGCGTGCGGGCGCTCCTGCCCGAGGAGCCCGCCCTCGACCTCGCCCTCAACGTCATGGCCTTCGAGCCGGGGGCCGCGCTCGGGTTCGTCGAGAGCCACGTCATGGAGCACGGCCTCCTGGTGCTGGAGGGGAGCCTGGTCTACCGGCTCGCCGACTCCTGGTACCCGGTCGCCGCCGGGGACGCGATCTGGATGGCGCCGTACTGCCCCCAGTGGTGCTGCGCGTACGGCGACGGCCCGGCCCGGTACCTCATCTACAAGGACTGGAACCGGGACGTGATGGGGTGAGGGTTGACGCCGACCGGCTGGCGTCCGAGATCGAGGAGCTGGCCCGGATCTCGGACACCCCGTACCCCAGCGTCACGCGGGTGCTCTTCACCGAGACCGACCTCAGGGCCCGGGCGTGGCTGACCGAGCGGATGCGCGAGGCCGGCCTGGAGGTCCGCCAGGACGCCGTCGGCAACATCTTCGGGCGCCTCGAGGGCGATGACCCGGAGGCGGCGCCGGTCGCCACCGGGTCGCACATCGACGCCATCCCCGACGCCGGGCGCTTCGACGGCGTGGTGGGCGTGCTCGGCGGCCTCGAGGCGATCCGGGCGCTGGCCGAGGCGGGCGCCCGGCCGCGGCGGCCGCTCGAGCTGATCAGCTTCACGGCCGAGGAGCCGACCCGCTTCGCCCTCGGCTGCCTGGGCAGCCGCGTCCTGGCGGGCACCCTCGGCAGCGAGCGCCTGGGGCGGCTGCGCGACGCCGAGGGGCTCACGCTCGACGAGGCGCGAGCCGCCGCCGGCGTGAGCGGCGACCTGCAGGCGGCGCGACTGGCGCCGGGGGCCTACGCCGCCTTCCTGGAGCTGCACATCGAGCAGGGGCCGCACCTGGAGGCGGCGGGGGTGCCGATCGGCGTCGTCACGGCCATCGCCGCGCCCGCGACCCTGCGGGTCGAGCTGTGGGGGGACGGCGGCCACGCCGGGGCGACGTTGATGGCCGACCGCCACGACCCCCTGGTCGCGGCCGCGGAGGTGGTGCGGGCGGTCGACCGCGAGGCGCGCGCGAGCGGGTCGCCGGACACGGTGGGGACGGTGGGCCTGCTGACCGTCGAGCCGGGGGCCGTCAACAGCATCCCGCGGCGGGTGCGGATGGACATCGACCTGCGCGACGTGGACGAGGCCCGTCGCGACGCCGTCCTGGCGCGCGTGCGCGCCGCGGCCCGCGACGCCGCCGCCGGGCGCGGGGTGGGGCACGCCGACGAGATCCTCAACGCCGACGGCCCGGCCACCAGCGACGACGCCGTGCTCGCGGCGGTGGAGGAGGCCTGCGCCGAGGAGGGGCTGGCGTGGACCCGAATGGTCAGCCGCGCCTACCACGACTGCGTGTTCATGGCGCGGATCTGCCCCGCCGCGATGATCTTCGTGCCCTCGGTGGGCGGCGTCAGCCACCGGCCCGATGAGTACACTGCCGCGTCGGAGATCGGCATGGGGGCGCAGGTGCTCGCCGGGGCGATGCTCAGGCTGGCCGCCTGAGATCTCCACACCCTGTGGAGGGGACCGTGGGAAGTTCACGCCGCAGTAACCGGCGTCGAGGGGGGCGATGACGGGCCAGCTCGACCTGCTGGGCATCGGCAACGCGATCGTGGACGTGCTCGCCCACTGCGACGACGCCTTCCTCGAGGCCGAGGGGCTCGTGAAGGGGTCGATGAACCTCATCGAGGTGGCGCAGTCGGACAGCCTCTACGCGCGAATGGGGCCCGGGGTGGAGGTCTCGGGCGGCGCCGCGGCCAACAGCATGGCCGGCGCGGCGTCCCTCGGCAGCCGGGTGGCGTACATGGGCAAGATCCGCGACGACCAGCTCGGCGCGGTCTTCGCGCACGACATCCGCGCGGCGGGGGTCCTCTTCGACACGCCCGTCGCGCCCGACGGCCCCCCGACGGCGCGGAGCCTGATCCTGGTGACGCCGGACGCCCACCGGACCATGTCGACCTACCTCGGCGCCGCGGTCGAGCTCGGGCCCGAGGACATCGACACCGACCTCGTCGCACGCTGCGCGGTCACCTACCTCGAGGGCTACCTCTGGGACAAGCCGCGCGCCAAGGACGCCTTCCGCGTGGCGATGGCGGCCGCCCGCGGCGCGGAAGGCGGGTGTCGCTGACGCTCTCCGACTCCTTCTGCGTCGAGCGCCACCGCGACGAGTTCAACGCCCTCGTCGACGACCAGGTCGACATCCTGTTCGCGAACGAGGAGGAGCTCCTCTCCCTCACGGAGACGCGCCGGCTGGACGAGGCGGTCGCGACGGTGCGGGGGCGCTCCGAGATCGTCGTGGTCACGCTCTCGGAGCGCGGCTCGATGGTGGTGACCGCCGACGACACGGTGGAGGTCCCGGCGGCTCCGGTCGAGCGGCTGGTGGACACCACCGGAGCGGGCGACCTCTTCGCGGCGGGCTTCCTCCACGGGATCACCAGCGGCCGGCCCCTGGCCGAGTGCGCCGCGCTCGGCTCGCTCGCCGCCGCGGAGGTGATCTCGCACCTGGGCGCGCGCCCCGAGGCCGACCTCGCCGAGCTCGCCCGGGCCGCGGTGCGCTGAGCCTGAATCGCCCCGGCCGGGCGCGATGGTAGGGTCTCGCGGGTGCCGATCGCCGACTCGATCACGGAACTCGTCGGGCGGACGCCGCTGGTGCGCCTGAACCGGATCTCGGACGGGTCCGGCGCGGTGATCCTGGGCAAGCTCGAGTCGTTCAACCCGGCCGGCTCGGTGAAGGACCGCATCGGGCTGTCGATGATCGAGGCCGCCGAGGCCTCGGGCGACCTCGTGCCCGGCCAGTCGGTCGTGGTCGAGCCCACCTCGGGCAACACCGGCATCGCGCTGGCGTTCGTGTGCGCGGCGAAGGGCTACCGCTGCATCCTCACGATGCCCGAGACGATGAGCGTCGAGCGCCGCACCCTCCTGCGGGCCTACGGCGCCGAGCTGGTGCTGACCGCGGGGGCCGACGGGATGCGCGGGGCGATCGCCCGCGCCGAGGAGATCGCCGCCCAGATCGACGGCGCCTTCGTGCCCCAGCAGTTCCAGAACCCCGCCAACCCCGAGGCACACCGCCACACGACGGCGGAGGAGATCTGGGCCGACACGGACGGCGAGGTCGACGTCCTGGTGGCCGGCGTGGGCACGGGGGGCTCGATCACCGGGGTGGCCCAGGTGCTCGCCGAGCGGCGGCCGGGCTTCCGCGCGATCGCCGTGGAGCCCGTCGACTCGCCGGTCCTGTCCGGCGGCCAGCCCGGGCCCCACAAGATCCAGGGGATCGGCGCCGGCTTCGTGCCCGGCGTGCTCGACACGGACTCCTACGACGAGGTGATCGTCTGCGAGGCCGACGACGCCTTCGAGATGGCGCGGCGCATGGCGCGCGAGGAGGGGATCCTCGTCGGCATCTCGGCGGGCGCGAACGTCTGGGCGGCGCTCGAGGTCGCGCGGCGGCCGGAGTCGGCCGGCAAGACCATCGTCACCTTCCTGTGCGACACCGGGGAGCGCTACCTCACCACGCCGCTGTTCGCCGACGCGTAGGAGGGGAGAGGGGCCTCAGGCCCTTCGGATCAGGAGGCGCCGCCGGGCGCCGCGCTCCCGGAAGCCCAGGGCCCCGAGGAACGCCTGGCCCGCGCCGTCGGCCTCGACCACGGCCGCGAGGTGGGTGCCGCGCGCCTCGCGGACGTGGCGCGCGAGCTCGGCCACCAGGATGTGGCCGATGCCGCGGCGGCGGGCGTCGGGGTGGACGCCGAGCCAGTTGATCCAGCCCTCGGGGACCATCGCCTGGGCGAACCCCCGGATCCCCGCGCCCCCCTCGCGCGCCGCGACCATCGCGTCGAAGCCCTCGGCGCTCTCGTAGCCCGTGGGCTGCCCCATCTCCGCGAAGGCGGCGAGGCCCTCCATGGCCGCGCGCTCCACGGCGGCGAACTCCTCGGCCCAGTCGTTGCGGTATGGCTCGACGGCGACGCCGGGGACGAAGGGCGGGCGGGGGAGGCCCTGGATGGGCCGCGCCATGACCGCGACGCGGGCGTAGGGCTCGAAGCCCTCGGCGGCCAGCATCGACCCCAGCGGATCGTCGTCGGCGACCTCGACGTCCCACGGCGGGTCGGGCAGCTGCGCCAGCAGCGCCCGGAGCGGCTCCGGGCCGTCGGCGCGGAGGCCGTCGAGCCGCAGCGCCTGAGCCGTCGAGGACGGGCCCGGCTGGCAGGACGCACCGGCCACGGCGACGCTACTCGAGGTAGGCCTCCAGGTCGTCGACGCGCACGCCGATCCCCTCCAGGTGGCGGCGCGCCTCGTCCAGCCGCTGGTCCGTGCCCGCGACCTCCAGGATGACCCAGCCCGTGGTTTCGCGGATGTCGGCGCGGCGGATGTTCGTGACCACGTCGAACCGCTTGGCCAGGGAGTAGATGATGGGCTCCTGGATGAGCGGCTCGGGGAAGGTGAGCTTGAGCCTGAGCCGTTTCAGGGGTGGGCGCCTCCTGCCGGGGGGCGCCTATACTAACCCGCATGCCACGGCGTTCGCGGCTCGCGGGGATCCGCACGGCGGCACGGTCGTTCACCCGCGACGTCGAGGTGGCGCGCGAGCGCGACCCCGCCGCCAGGTCGCTCGCCGAGGTCCTGCTCTGCTACCCGGGCCTGCACGCGCTCTGGATGCACCGGGCCGCCCACGCGCTGCTCGAGCGCGAGCTGCGGCTGCCCGCGCGGCTGGTGAGCCAGGTCTCCCGCTTCCTGACCGGCATCGAGATCCACCCGGGGGCGCGGATCGGACCGGGCCTCTTCATCGACCACGGCATGGGCGTCGTCATCGGCGAGACCACCGAGATCGGCGAGGACGTCACGATCTACCAGGGGGTGACCCTGGGGGGCACCGGCAAGGAGACCGGCAAGCGCCACCCCACGGTCCACGACGGCGTGATCGTCGGCACCGGCGCGCGCGTGCTCGGCCCGGTCGATATCGGCGAGGGCGCCAAGGTCGGCGCCGGCGCCATCGTCATCAAGGACGTCCCCGCCAACTCGACCGTCGTCGGCAACCCGGGCCGCCCGGTGATCGTCGACGGCCAGCGCGTGTCCCACGACGTCCACCACCCCGACATCGAGCACACCCGCCTCCCCGACCCGGTCGCCGAGGCCCTGGCCTGCCTGGTGCGGCGCGTCGGCGAGCTGGAGCGCGAGATCAAGGACCTGCGCGAGGGCCGCGAGCCCGCGCCGAAGAACGGCGACGACGAGGACTGCCTGCCCACCGTGCAGGAGGAGATCGCGTCCATCCTGGGGCTGAACCCGGGCTCCGGGATCTGAGCCTGAATCCGGCCGGCCGGCCGGCGTCGGGTCAGCCCGACCCCGGCGGGTAGAGGGTCATGCCGCCGTTGACCAGCAGCGTGGCGCCGGTGACGTAGGAGGCCTCGTCGGACGCGAGCCACGCGACCGCGCGGGCGACCTCGCCGACCGTGCCCATCCGGCCCATCGGGATCTGCGCCTCGACCGCGCGTCGCGCGCCCTCGTCGGCCTGGAGGCGCGCGTTGATCGGGGTGGCGATCGCGCCGGGGGCGACGGCGTTGACGCGGATTCCCTGGGGCGCCAGTTCCTTGGCGATCGACTCCACGAACAGCTTCGCGCCGCCCTTGGAGGCGGCGTAGTGGGAGAAGCGCTCCCAGGGCATGCGGTCGTGGACGCTGGTGACGGCGACGATCGCGCCGCCCGCCCCGGCGGCGAGCATCCCCCGGGCCGCCTCGCGGCAGACCAGGAACGTCCCCCTGAGGTTGACCCCCGTCACCCGCTCCCACTCCTCCAGGCTCATGTTGACCATGAGGTGCGGCCCCTGGACGCCGGCGTTGCTCACCACCAGGTCGAGCGGACCGAGGGCGGCGGCGGCCTCGGCGAAGGCGCGCCGCACCTGCTCCTCCACGGTGACGTCCATGGCCACGGGCATCGCCGTCCCGCCGCCCCCGCGGATCGCGGCCGCGATGGCGTCGGCGTCATCGCGGTCGGACCGGTGCACGACCGCCACCGCCGCGCCGTGGGCCGCGAGCTCCCGGACGATCCCCGCCCCGATGCCCGAGTCGCCCCCGGTGACCAGCGCGCGCCGGCCCGCCAGCAGGCGGGCCTCGGGGGGATGCGGGGCGAACTCGACGGGCACGGCCAGTCCCTCTCCTTCCGCGGCTGCGTCGGGCACCTCGGGTAGGATTCCCATGGTGTCGGAGCTACTGGACGGCCTCAACCCCCCGCAGCGCGAGGCCGTCCTCCACGGGGACGGGCCGCTCCTCGTGCTGGCCGGCGCGGGCAGCGGCAAGACCCGCGTGCTCACCCACCGCGTGGCGCGCCTCATCGGGGAGGCCGGGCTCGGCCCGCACGAGATCCTGGCGATCACCTTCACCAACAAGGCGGCGGGGGAGATGCGCGACCGCATCGCGCACCTGGTGGGCCCGCGCGCCCGGGCGATCTGGGCCTGCACCTTCCACTCGGCCTGCGTGCGCATCCTGCGCCGCGAGGCCGAGGAGGCCGGCTACGCCCGCGACTTCTCGATCTACGACGCCGACGACCAGCTGCGCCTCATCCGGCGGTGCCTGGTGGAGGACGAGGTCGATCCCAAGCGCGTGTCCCCGAAGATGGTGCAGGCGCGCATCTCCGACGCCAAGAGCCGCCTCGAGGGCCCGGACGACCTCACGGCGGGCTCGTTCCAGGACGAGATCGTCGTGCGCGCCTTCCGCCGCTACCAGGACGCGCTGCGGTCGAACGGCGCGATGGACTTCGACGACCTGCTGATGGTCACGGCCCAGCTGCTGGAGGGCAACCCGGCCGTGCGCGAGCGCTGGCAGCAGCGCTTCCGCCACGTCCTGGTCGACGAGTACCAGGACACCAACCACGCCCAGTACCGGCTGGTGCGCGCCATCGGCGAGCCGCAGCGCAACGTGGTGGCCGTGGGCGACGACGACCAGGGGATCTATTCCTGGCGCGGGGCCGACGTGCGCAACATCCTCGACTTCGAGCGCGACTACCCCGACGCGACGGTCATCGCGCTGGAGCAGAACTACCGCTCCACCGGCGTCATCCTGCGGGCCGCCAACGCCGTCGTCTCGCACAACCCGCACCGCCACCCCAAGCGCCTGTGGACCGCCCTCGGCGACGGCGACCCGATCACGGCCATCTCCTGTCGCGACGAGGGCGAGGAGGCGCGGGTCGCGGCCGGAGAGATCGACCGGGCCCTCGCCCGGGGGCTCAGCCTCTCCGAGGTCGCCGTCTTCTACCGCACGAACGCCCAGAGCCGCGCGATCGAGGACCAGCTCGTGCGCCGCTCGGTGCCCTACGTGGTCGTGGGCGGCCCGCGCTTCTACGAGCGGGCCGAGGTCCGGGACCTGCTGGCCTACCTGCGCGTGGCGGCCAACCCGGCCGACGGCGTGAGCCTGGCGCGCATGCTCGGGGCGCCCAAGCGCGGCATCGGGCCCGGAGCGATCGCCAAGCTCGAGGCGTTCGCCACCGCCCACGACGTGCCGGTGGCCGACGCCCTGAGGCGCGCCGTCGAGGTCTCCGGGCTGCAGCCCGGCCAGCGGGAGTCGCTCGCCGGGCTCGCCGAGATGCTCGCCGAGGTCCGGGCCGGCGCCGCCGCCGGGACGCCGCTCGACCGCCTCATGGAGCTGGTGCTGGAGCGCTCCGGCCTCCGCGACGCCCTGGTGCGGGAGGGCACCTTCGAGGCCCAGGGGCGGGTCGAGAACCTCGATGAGATGGTCCGGGTCGCCGCCGAGTACGAGGCGGCCGAGGAGGAGGCCACGCTGGCGGGCTTCCTGGAGGGGGTCGCGCTGCAGGCCGACGCGGACCTGGTGGACGAGTCGCAGGGCGCGGTCACCCTGATGACGATCCACAACGCGAAGGGGCTCGAGTTCGACACCGTGCTCATCACCGGCCTCGAGGAGGGCCTGTTCCCGCACGTGCGCTCGGACACGCCCGAGGCCCTGGAGGAGGAGCGGCGGCTCTTCTACGTCGGCCTCACCCGGGCGCGCCGCACCCTGGTGCTGACCCACGCCGAGAGCCGGGCGATGCACGGCGGGCGCGACTACCGCCTGCCCTCACGCTTCCTGTCGGAGATCCCGCCCGACTGCCTCGCCGAGCCCCCCGGAGCGCGGCGGGCCGCCCCCGCGGCGGCGGGAGCGGGCGGCCTCCGGGGCGCGGCGCGCCCCTCGCTGGCCACCGGCGACAACGTCCTGCACGCCACCTTCGGCGAGGGCGTGGTGACGGCCATCGAGAGCGGGGGCGACCTGGTGCGCGTGCGCTTCGCTCAGGACGGCGCCGAGCGGCGGCTGATGGCGGGGGCGGCGCCGATGAGGAAGGTCGTGTGAGCGCGACGATCATCGACGGCAAGGCCGCGGCGGCCGAGCTGCGGGCCGAGGTGGCCCGGGGGGTCGCGGCTTTCCGCGCGGACGGCGGCCGCGCGCCCGGGCTGGTGGGCGTCCAGGTCGGGGACGACCCCGCCTCCGAGCTGTACCAGGCCGGCAAGGCGCGCGCCGCCGAGGAGGCCGGCATGGTGTCGCGCCGCGTCGTGCTGCCGGCGGAGACCACCCAGGCCGGGCTCGACGCCCTCATCGACGACCTCAACGCCGACGACGCGGTCGACGGGATGCTGGTGCAGCTGCCGGTGCCCGACCAGCTCTCCGAGCCGGCGATCGCGAACCGCATCCACCCCGACAAGGACGTTCGACGGCTTCTCGCCGATCAACCTCGGCCGCCTGCTGCGGGGCGAGCCCGGCGCGGTGCCGTGCACCCCGGCCGGGATCATGTGGCTGCTCGACCGCGCGGGCGTCGAGCTCGAGGGCGCCGAGGCCGTCGTGGTGGGCCGCAGCATGATCGTCGGCAAGCCGATGGCGCTGCTGCTCACCTCGCGCAGCGCCACCGTGACGGTCGCCCACTCGCGCACACGCGACCTCCCGGCCCTCTGCCGCCGGGCCGACGTGCTGGTGGCGGCGGTGGGACGGCCCGAGATGGTGCGCGGCGACTGGATCAAGCCCGGCGCCGCCGTCATCGACGTCGGCATCAACCGCACCGACGCCGGCCTCGTCGGCGACGTGGCAGGCGACGAGGCGCGGGAGGTCGCGGGCTGGCTCACCCCCGTCCCGGGCGGGGTCGGGCCCATGACCATCGCCTATCTGCTGGCCAACACCCTCGACGCGGCCCGACGACGGGCCGGCGACCACACATAGGAGACAGCGGATGAAGATCGCCATCTTCGGCTGCACCGGTCCTCTCGGGAAGGGCCTCGCCATCAACTTCGCGGCCGCGGGCCACGAGATCGTCGTGGGCTCGCGCAGCCAGGAGCGCGCCGACCAGGCCGCCGCGGAGCTCGCCGAGGCGCTGCCGGATGGCACCTTCACCCCGCGCGAGAACGTCGCCGCGGCGCAGGAGGGCGAGCTCGCCGTCGTCTCGATCCCCTGGGAGGGGGTTGACGCCACCATCCCGCCGATGGCCGACGCCCTGGCGGGGAAGGTCGTCGTCTCCGTCGTGAACGCCCTCAAGTTCGGCAAGAGCGGCGCCATGGCCGAGCGGGACCTGCCCGGCGGCTCCTGCGCGCACCGCATCCAGGAGCTCGCGCCCGAGGCCAAGGTCGTCGTGGCCTACAACAACCTCCCGGCCGCCGGCCTGCAGGAGCGCCACAGCCTGGGCGCCGACGTGCTGGTGTGCGGCAAGAGCCGCGAGGCCCGCGAGGCGGTGATCGCGCTCACCGAGTCGATCCCCGGCACCCGCGCCCTCGACGCCGGGCCGCTCGCCAACGCCCTCATCATCGAGGGCATGACGGCGATCATCATCAACCTCAACAAGCGCTACGGCGGCGAGGCGAGCCTGGCGATCTCGGGGCTCGAGGAGGCCCCGGCGAGGCCCGCCTGAGTCCCGCTACGCCGGCCGAGTCCAGGATCGCCGCCGCGCGCGCGATCGCCTCGCGCGCGCGGGCCAGCTCCCGACGCAGCTCGCGCACCTCGGCCTCCAGCGCCGCCACCCGGGCATCGTCCCCGGGCGCGTCGTCCGCCCCCTGGCGCGCGAGCCAGCGCTCGAAGCCCGCCGCGATGGCCTCGGCGGCCTCGTCGTCCCGGCCGAAGCGGCGGGCCGCCTGCTCGACGGTGGCGCCGGCCTCCACCAGCGGGAGCATCTCGGCGAAGAGGGCCGACGAGTCGCGCCGCCCGCCCGTCCGGCCGGTGCGCGACCCCTCGGCCGGCTCGGCCGGCCCCTGCGCGCGCGCCTTGCGGGCGCCGGCGTAGTAGGCCGAGGAGGTCGCCGACACCGAGCGGGCCATCTCCTCGGCGACGCGCCGGATCGCCGCCGCGCGGGAGGCGGCCGCGCCCTCGGACATCAACCCCTCGACCCGCCCGTAGACCTGGTCGGCGACGGTCTCGGCCACGGGAGCACCGTACCCCCGGCTCACCAGCCGCGCCAGACGGTGACCTCGTTCGACCGCCGGGCGGCGGGGCCGCTCCGGCGCCGGCCCTGCCGGCCGGCCGAGGTAGACGAAGCCCACGACCTCGTCGCGCGGCCCGAGGCCCAGCGCCTCGCGCACCTCGGGCTCATCGACCATCGTCCCGGTGCGCCACATGGCCCCGAGGCCGCGCGCGTGGGCGGCGAGCAGCAGGTTCTCGATCGCCGCGGCAACCGCGTCGCGGTCCTCGCGCGCCTGCACCGGGTCGTCAGCGCCGAGGACGACCGCGGTCACCACGACGGGGGCGCGCTCGAGGCGGGCCGCCTCCTTCTCGAGGCCCTCGGGCGGCAGGCCGGGCTTGGCCCGCGCCACGGCGCGCGCGTGGGCCTGACCGACCTCCCGGCGGGCGTCGCCGGCCAGCACGACGAAGCGCCAGGGGGCGGTGAGGTGGTGGTTCGGGGCCGCGACGGCCGCCGCGAGCAGCTCCTCGACCTCCTCGCGCCGCAGCGGGTCGGGCAGGAGCCGCCCCACGCTGCGGCGCGAGGCGATCGCGTCGAGCAGGCTCATCCGTACCCGAGCTCGTCCAGGCGGTCCTCGTCGAAGCCCAGGTGATGGCCGAGCTCGTGCAGCACGGTGATCCGCACCTGCTCCACCACCTCGCCGTCGGTGCGGCTGTGCTCCAGCAGCGGGTGCATGTAGACCGAGATCCGGGCGGGCAGCGCGCCCGAGGGCAGGGGCCCGTCGGTGAGCGGCACGCCCTGGTAGAGGCCGTAGAGGGAGCCCCAGCCGGACGGGGCCCGGTCCTCCACCACCACGGCCACCTCGTCGAGCGCCGCGGCGAAGGGCTCGGGGATCCCGTCCATCGCCTCGGCGACCAGGTCCTCGAACTCCTCGCGGCCCATCAGCACACGGCCGATGCTACCGCCTCGCTCACGTGGGCTCCTCCGGCAGGAACCGGTCGGTGACGGCGTCGGCGGCATCGACCTGCCCGGTCAGCAGCCCGTTGTCGCGCATCCAGTCCGCCAGCGCCGCCCATTCGTCCGGGCTCACCGTCAGGGTGGGCTCGTCGGGCGGCGACAGCAGATCGGCCGTCAGCGCGAGCTGCTCCTTCACCACCTCGGGGTCGAGGTCGCCGTTGGCCCCGATCAGGTGCTCCACCGCCCCCGCCTGGTCGGTGGCCGCCCAGTCCTGCCCGGCGCGCAGGCCGCGCAGGAAGGCCTCGACCAGATCCGGGCGGTCGCGGGCGGTCTCGTCGCTGGTCACCACCACCAGCTCGTCGTAGTCGGGCACCCCGTTCTCCTCCAGGCGGAAGGCCTGGGCGGGGACCTCCTGACGCTCCAGCTCGACCAGCTCGATGTTCCAGTAGGCGCCGATGACGGCGTCGACCTTGCCGGCGGCCAGCGCGGGGCTGAGGCTGAAGCCGACGTTCCTCGTGCTCACCCGCGCGGGGTCGCCGCCGTCGGCCGCGACCACCGCGTCCAGCAGCGGCCGGTCGGAGGGGACGCCCGCGATCCCGACGGTCTTCCCCTCCAGGTCGCGCGGCCGGGAGACGCCGCGGTCGGTGCGCGCGATCACGCTGTTGAGGGGGTGGACCGCGATCGCCCCGACCGCCACCACGGGGACGCCGGCGGCCCGGGCGATCAGCACCTCGGGGGCGTAGGAGACGGCGAAGGGGGCCTTCCCGGTGCCGACCTGCTTCAGCGACGCCGCCGGGTCGCTGGGCACGGTCGCCGTCACCTCGAGGCCCTCCTCCGCGAAGTACCCCTCGTCGATGGCGCCGTAGACGCCGGCGTGGTCGGCGTTCGGGAACCAGTCGAGGATCAGCTCGGCCCGCTCCGCGGTCGCGGTCGTGGCGTCGTCGTCGCACCCGGCGAGGGCCGCCGCGGCGAGGGCCGCGACGGCGAGCAGGGCGGCGAGCGATCGGGCGGGGGGTCTCATCGGGGTCTCCATGGAGGTCTGACCGCGTGGCGGCGGTGGGGGAGTGCGACGCGCTCGGCGAGGCCCACGGCGGCGAAGAACGCCATGCCGATCAGGGCCAGGAGCGCGATGGCGGCGAAGCTGCGGTCGGTGCGGAACTCCGCCGTCGAGAACTCGGAGAGGTAGCCCAGGCCGCGATCGGCGCCCACGTACTCGGCGACCACCGCGCCCGTGACCGCGAACACGGCGGCCATCTTCAGCCCCGGGAAGAGCGAGGGCAGCGCCGCGGGCAGCCGGACGCGCCAGAACGCCCACGGGCGGCTCGCACCGAGCGTCCGGGTCGCCTGGGCCAGGGCGGGGTCGACCCCGCGAAGGCCGTCGACCCCGGTCACCACGACGGGGAAGAAGGCCACCGTGAAGGCCACCATCACCTGGGCGGTGCCGTAGTCGAGCCAGATCGCGACGATCGGGGCCACGGCGAGGATCGGGATCGCCTGGCTGGCCACCAGCCAGGGGTACAGGACGGCCTCGACGCCGCGGGAGGCGACGATCGCCACCGCCAGCGCGAGGCCCACCGTCGCCGCCAGCGCGAAGCCGACCGCGGCCTCGGCGATCGTGGCCTGGGCGTGGTACCAGAGGCGGCTGCGGTCGTCCCACATCACCTCCGCGACGCCGGCCGGCGACGGCAGCAGCCAGTCGCGCGGCGCGGCCAGCCAGACCACGACCTGCCACGCGGCCAGGGCCGCGAGCGGCAGCAGCAGGAGCGGCAGGCGCCGCCAAGCGCGCCGGGGCGCGGTCACGGGGGCGGCGATCTCGCCCACGGGCGCCGCGGCGGGGACCCGGCCGGCCGTGCTCATGCGAACGCCCCCGTCGCGCGGAGGGCGTCCATCAGCTCGCGCCGCAGCGGGGCGACCTCCTGCCGGGCGCCGTCGCCCGTCTCGCGGGGCCGCGGCACCTCCACCGCCACCTCGGCCACGACCCGCGCCGGGCGCGGACTCGCCACCAGGACGCGGTCGGCCAGCAGCAGGGCCTCGTCGAGGTCGTGGGTCACCAGCAGGGCGGTGGGGCCGGCGTCCGCCCAGGCGCGCGCCAGCACGCCGCGCAGGTCGGCGCGCGTGAGGGCGTCGAGTGCGCCGAAGGGCTCGTCGAGCAGCCAGCCGCGGGACCCCGAGAGCAGGGTGCGCGCCAGGGCGGCCCGCTGGCGCATCCCGCCCGAGAGCGCGTGGGGGTAGTGGTCCTCGAATCCGCCCAGGCCGAAGCGGGCGAGGGCGCGCCGGGCCGAGCGCTCGGCGTCGTCGCCGGCCCCGGCCAGGCGCGGCGCGAGGGCGACGTTCGACAGCAGGGTGCGCCAGGGCAGCAGCGCGTCGTGCTGGGGCATCAGCGTGAGGCGCCCGAGCCGCGGCGCGGACGGGTCGCCGTCGAGCGCGACCTCGCCGCAGTCGGGCGCCAGCAGCCCGGCGAGGACCGATAGGAGCGTGCTCTTGCCGCAGCCCGACGGGCCCACCATGGCGACGATCTCGCCGGGCTCGAGCGTGAGGCTCAGGCCGTCGAGCACCGCGGTGTCGCCGAACGCCAGGCCGAGGTCGACGGCCTCGATGCGGGGGGCCGGCTCCGGCTCAGGCATCGTGCTCCCACCCTCCGGGAGGCAGGCCCCGCAGCTCCGGCGCCCCCTCCTCCACGCGCCCGACGGGCGTCAGGGCGCCCGGCACGGCACGACGGGCCGGCTCGACGGCGGCCGGCGGGAGCGCGGCGAGCAGCTCGTAGTCCTCGCCCCCGGCCGCGGCGAGCTCGACCGGCGCGCGGCCGGCGGCCTCGGCCACCTCGGCCACGCCCTCGGCGAGCGGCAGCGCCTCGGGGTCGACGACCGCCCTCACGCCGCTCGCGCGCGCCAGCCGCAGCCCGTCGAGCGACAGCCCGTCGGAGAGGTCGAGCATCGCCCGGGCGCCCGACCGGGCGAGCGACCGGCCGGCCGCCAGCCGCGGCTCGGGGCGGAGGTGGGCCGCCCGCAGCCGCGCGGCGACGCCGTCCGGGACGGCGGACCCGAGCTCCGGGCGCTCGAGCAGGAGCAGTCCGGCCGCCGACGCGCCGAGCGCCCCGGTGACGCAGAGCGTGTCCCCGGGCACCGCGCCGGCGCGGGTGACGGGGGCGACGCCGGCCGCGGGCCGGCCGATGGCCGTCACGGCGATCACCAGGACCGGCCCGCCGCTGACGTCGCCCCCGGCGACCGTCAGCCCGTGCCGGGCGGCCAGCGCGTCCAGGCCGCCGTAGAGGGCGTTGACCTCCTCGTCGCCCAGCCCGCCCGGGGGTATGCAGAGCCCGACCAGGGCCGCGACCGGCTCCGCCGCCATCGCCGCGAGATCGGAGAGGTTCACCGCCAGGGCCTTGTGGCCCAGGTCGCGCAGGGCGGCCGTCGCGCGGCGGAAGTGGACGCCCTCAACCAGCAGGTCCTGGGTCGCCACCGCCGTGCCGCCGACGCTCAGGATGGCGGCGTCGTCGCCGATGCCGAGCTCGGTGCCGGGCCGGCGGCGCACGCGCGCGCCGATCCGCTCGATGAGCGCCAGCTCCGACATCGCCCCCGCCGCCTCCCTTCGCTGGAATTACCCAGATCAGGTTCAAGGGTCGAGGCCCGATCGCCTCCTCTCAGCCGCCCGCAGCAGCTCCCCTGGATAACCGGACCCTAGCACCGACTACTAGGCTGCGGCGATGGCCGGATCCCCCGCCGACCGCGACGCCTTCGCCGGGCTCGTGGAGCCCCACCGCGGCGAGCTCCAGGCCCATTGCTACCGGATGCTCGGATCGCTGCACGACGCCGAGGACGCCCTGCAGGAGACCCTGCTGCGCGCGTGGCGCGGGCTGCCGGGGCTGGAGGGACGGCCCCCGCCGCGCTCCTGGCTCTACGCGATCGCGACCAACGTCTGCCTGGACGCGTGCGCGCGGCAGCGCAGGCGCCGGGTGCTGCCCATGGACCAGGGCGCGCCGGCCGATGCGGGCGACGACCCGGGCCGGCGCCTGCCGCCCTCGGCCTGGATCGAGCCCTACCCCGACGGCCTGATCGACGCGGGCGACGCCCTCGCCGGCCCGGAGGCGACCTACGAGCGGCGCGAGTCGGTGGAGCTGGCGTTCATCGCGGCCCTCCAGCACCTGCCGCCCCGGGGCCGGGCCGTGCTGGTCATGCGCGAGGTCCTGGGCTTCTCGGCGCGCGAGACGGCCGAGGCCCTCGGATCGTCGGAGGCGTCGGTCAACAGCGCGCTGCAGCGGGCGCGGGCCAGCCTCGACGCGCGGCTGCCCGACCGAAGCCAGCAGGAGACCCTGCGCGAGCTGGGCGACGAGGGCGTGCGGAACCTGGTGCGCCGATTCATCGACGCCTTCGAGCGGGCCGACGTCGAGGCGATCGTCGCGTTGCTGGCCGACGACGCAACCTTCGCGATGCCGCCCTACGCCGGCTGGGCGCGGGGCAGGGAGGCCGTGTCCCGCTCGTGGCTCATGCCGAGCGGCCCCCCGGACCGCCTGCGCTACGTCCTCACGGGCGCCAACGGCCAGGTGGCCCTCGGCACCTACGCGCTCGACCCCGGGCGCGGGGCCTTCCTGCCGATCGCGCTCGACGTGCTGACCCTGCGCGGCGCGGAGATCGCCCAGGTCCTCGCCTTCCGCGACGTGGACATCTTCCCGGCCTTCGGGCTGCCGCCCGAGGCCGCTCACGCCTCGCCGCGCGCCTCGCGGTAGCGCTCCAGCACCAGCTCGCGGCGCCCGGCGTGGTCGACCCGGGGCGCCGGGTAGTCCGACCCGATGCGGCACCCCGCCGCCCGCTGCTCCTCGGCGGTCATCGTCCAGGGCTCGAAGATGCGGGCGTCCGGCACATCGCGCAGCTCGGGGACGTGGCGGCGCACGTAGTCGCCGTCCGGGTCGAAGCGGCGGGCCTGGCGCACCGGGTTGAGGACCCGGAAGTAGGGGGCCGCGTCGGTCCCGGTGCCGGCGGTCCACTGCCAGCCGCCGTTGTTGCTGGCCGGGTCGCCGTCGACGAGCCCCTGCATGAACACCGTCTCGCCGCGGCGCCAGTTGACCAGGAGGTCCTTGGCGAGGAACGAGGCCACCACCATGCGCGCGCGGTTGTGGATCCAGGCGTCCTGCGCCAGCTGGCGCATCCCGGCGTCGACCAGCGGGTAGCCGGTCTCGCCGGCCGTCCAGGCGGCCAGGCCGGCGGGGTCGTCGTCCCACCGGATGCGCCGCAGCGGCACGGCGAAGGCCTCCCGGGCGACCTCGGGGTTGCGGGCGAGGTGGTGATGGTAGAAGTCGCGCCAGCAGACCTGGCGCCAGAACCCCTCGCGGCCCGGCGGCAGGGTCCCCGGCAGGCCCAGGGCGCGGCCGATCTGGCCCGGGGTGCACATGCCGAAGCGCAGGTACGCGGACAGCCGCGATGTGGCGTCCTCGGCCAGCAGGTCGCGCCGCGCGGGATAGTCGTCGGCGGCCTGCCGCACGAAGGCGACCAGCCGCGCGCGGGCCGCGGCCGGCCCGGCCGGCAGCGGCGGGTCGCCCGACGGCAGGCGGCCGAGGCCCTCGCCCGGCAGCTCCGGGCCCTCGATGGCGCGGGGGGCCGGGACGTGCGGCGGCACCGGCGCCTGGCGCCAGGACCGGTGGAAGGGCGTGAAGACGCGGTACCCGGAGCCCGACGAGCCGGGCAGATCGTCCGGCTCGGCCAGCAGGTCGGCCGGCGCCTCGCGGAGGGCGACGCCGACCCCCCTCAGGGCGCCCGCGACGCGGGCGTCGCGGGCGCGGGCATAGGGCGAGACGTCGCGCGTGAGGTGGACGGCCCCGGCGCCCGCCTCGGCGGCGACGCCCGGCACCACCTCATCGGGGAGCCCGTGGCGCACGACGAGCCGGCTCCCACGCGCGCGGAGCTCCTCGTCGAGGGCCTCGAGGCCGGCGCGCAGGAAGCGCAGCCGCGCGGGGGCGCGGTGGTGACGGCGCGCCAGCAGGGCCGGGTCGAGCACGTAGAGGCAGACGGCGCCCCCGGCGTCGGCCGCGTCCCGCAGCGCCGGGTGATCGGCGACCCGGAGGTCGCGGCGGAACCAGACGACGGTGGTGCGCCCCGGGCCCACGGGCGACGCCTACCCGGTCGCGCCCGCGCCCACGCGCACCTCGAGCAGGTCGCGCGTGCGGCGGTGGCGCTCGGCGAACGCCCGCTCCAGCCGCCGGCGCACGACGAGCCGGTCGAGCAGCCGTCCCAGGCGCCCGCCCGGGAGCCGGTAGGTGACCCGGTCGGTCATCAGGGTACGGTCCGGCCCGAGCTCGCGGAACAGGTGCTCGTGCCGCCAGAGGGCGAAGGGCGAGCGCTCGGCGGCGTCCACGATGCGCCGGTCGGGGTCGACGCTCTCGATCCTGACCCGCCACGCGACCGTCACCGGGACCGGCCGCTGGCGAATCCTCATCGTCACCAGCCCGCCGGGCCCGACGGGGAAGGACCCCTCCACCGACACCACCCGCGTCCCCTCGGGGGAGATGAGCGCCGCGTTGCGGGTGTCGAGATGGAACGCGAAGACGGCCGGAGCGGGGGCGGCGATCTCGACGGAACGCTCGAGCACGGAGGGCCGGGGCATCCGCGCAGACTACGTCGCGCCCCGGCCGCGCGGCCAGGGCACCCGGACCGCTCGCTCATGTCCCGGGCCCTGCGCGGCCCTCACGGCGGCGTCGCGGCCCCGATGCGCACCGCGCTCGCGCCCAGCGCGGCGGCTCGCGAGCGGGTGACCCCGGACGCCCGGTAGGTCATCACCACGACGATGCGCGGGCCGGCCGCGTCGTAGACGAGGGCCGCGCCGTGGCGGGCGGCGCGGAGCCAGCCGTTCTTCTGGGCCACCGGCGCCCCCTGCGCCACGCCGCCCGCGACCAGGCTCGCGTTGTCGCCCGCCTGCTCGGAGTCGAGCAGCCAGCCCAGCGCGACTCGCGCCGCGGGCGTCGTGAGGCCGGTCGCGCGCCGGGCCGGCACGGAGCCGGCGGCGGCCCCATGAATGGCGAACAGCACGCGGGCCAGGTCCCGCGCGGTGGTGACGCGCTGCGACACCGCGGGCGGCGGGTCGGGGGCGCCCGTGGCCGGCAGCCCCGGTTGCAGCTGCGTCCCGACGATGTACCCGCCCGGGAAGGTGCTGGAGCGCGCGCCCATGCGCGCGAGCGCCTCTCGAGCCGCGGCGGCGCCGTCTCCGAGCCGCGCGATGACGCGGTTGGTGGCGACGTTCGACGACCACCGGGACATCGCCGCGAGGTCGTACCGGAGCGGCGACGGGCCCGGCCCCAGGCGGGCCAGGGCGGCGACCAGCAGCCCCAGCTTGACCGTCGAGGCGGCCGGGAAGCGGGCGTCGGCGTTCCAGCCGGCGGCCGTCCCGGCCGCGAGGTCCTGAGTCCAGAGCGCGGCCTGGAGGCCGGCGGCGCGCGCCGCCGCCCCGAGCCGCCGCGACCGCCCGGCGTCGAGGAGGGCCGCGGGCCGCGCGGCGCGGGCCGCGGCGGGCAGCAGCCGCACCGCGGGCGCGCGGACGCGGCCGGCCTCGCGCCCGCCGGCGGTGAAGACCACCTCGAGGTCGTGGCGCCCCGGCGCGGCCGCGACCGACGCGCGGGCGCGCCCGGCGACGACCGCCGCCTCGGCGACGAGCGCCCCGTCCAGCAGCACCCGGGCCCCGTCGGCGCCGCCCGGCGCCCGCGCCGTCACCGCGCCGAAGAACGCCTCTCCGGGTCCGGGGGCCAGGCGCGCCGGCCGCGGCCGGGGCGGGCGCGCGTCGCCGCGGCAGCGCCGGCGCGGCCCGAGGGCCGCCGCGCGGGCGGCGCGGGCCCGCGCGGCGGCGGCGCTGCTGCGGGCCGGGTCGAGGCGGTCGACGCCCTCGGCCTGGGCGACGCGCGCCGCCGCGTGGCGGCGGGCCGCGGCGAGCAGCGGTCGGCACCCGTCGCCGACGGGAGCTGCCCGGGCCAGGGCCTCCTCCAGGTCGCGGGCCGCGTCGTACAGGCGCTGCACCGAGTCGGGATCGCCGGCGTCCGTCCGGGCCGCCGCCGCCTCGACGGCCGGGGCCGCCGCGTCAACCGCCGCCCGCAGGGCCGCGTCGCCCGCGAGGGCGGGGGAGGCGCCGGCCGCCAGGCAGACCGCCGCGAGCGGGGCTGCGACCCGGGCGCGCACCCCGGGCACGATAGCCGGAGCCCGCCCCGGGCCCGAGCGGGCCGGCCGCGCACGTCCTCTAGAGTCCAGCGGTCAGGCCCGCGCCCGCGGGCGGACGCAGGAGGGCGCGTGGCCGCTCGGCCGATCACCGAGGTCGAACCGCGAGAGGACACCGGCCGGCGGCGCCGTCCGGCGGCGCCCTCGGGCCCCCCCGCGCCCGGCCGCCGGGCGCGGGGCCGCCTCAGGCGCCTGCGCGACGACCGCGCGCAGCTCGCCGTCGTGGCCATGATGGCCCTCTACGCCGGGGTCTTCGCCTGGCTGTCGGTCGCCCGCCACCGCAGCTTCTCGACCGGCCGGTTCGACCTCGGGAACATGGTCCAGGCGCTCTGGAGCACCGCGGAGGGGCGGTTCCTCGACACCACCGACCTCTCGGGCGTGCAGTTCAACCGCCTGGGCGCCCACGTCAACCTCGTGCTGGTGCTCTTCACGCCCCTCTGGTGGGTCTGGTCGAGCCCGGAGATGCTCCTGGTCGCCCAGGCGGCCATCGTCGCCACCGGGGCGCTCCCGGCGTTCTGGCTGGGGAGGCGCTGGCTCGGCGACGACCGCCTCGCGCTGGCCGGCGCGGCGGTCTACCTGCTCTATCCGGCGCTCCAGCACGCCACGCTGTTCGACTTCCACCCGGTCACGCTCGCGGCGCCGCTGCTGCTGTTCTGCATCTGGGCCGCCGAGGAGCGCCGCGACGTCGTCCTGGGGGTCTGCGCGGCGCTGGCCTGCCTCACCCAGGAACAGGTCGGCCTCGTGGTCGCCGGGCTGGCGGTGTGGATGTGGTTCCGCCACCGGGACCGGCGACGCGCCGCCGTCGTCCTGGGCGTCGGCGCGCTGGCGTGGGTGGCGGTCGCCGTCGGCGTGATCATGCCGGCCTTTGCGATCGACGGCGCCAACCCGCACCTCAGCCGCTACGCCGAGCTCGGCGACACCCCGGGCGAGATCCTCGCCACCGTGGTCACCCGACCCTGGGAGGCGGTCGCGGTCGTCGCGACGCCGGGACGGCTGGTGTACCTCGCCGCGCTGCTGCTCCCGCTGCTGCTCCTGCCGCTGGCCGCGCCCCTGCTCGCCGCCGCGGCGCTGCCGCAGCTCGTCATCAACCTCTTCGCCAGCAGCGGGCCGGTGCAGTCGGTGCAGTACCACTACGCCGTCCTGCTGGTCCCGTTCCTCGTGGCCGCGACGCTGCTCGGGCTGGCGCAGCTGCGGCGGCGGGCCCGCCCGCGGCGGCTGGCGCGGCTGGTCGCCCGGCCCGGGCTGGTGGCCGGGCTGCTGGTCGCGGCGGTCGTGCTCGCCGGCGCGCGGCAGGGGCCGCTGCCGGTCTGGGGCTGGCTGCCGGGCGGCTGGGGCGGCAGCCCGCTCCACGCCTTCACACCGGACGACCAGGCCCGCGCCCTGCAGCGGGCGGTCGACCGGGTCCCCGACGACGCCCGGGTGTCGGCGGTCAACGTGGCCGGCGCGCACCTGTCGGAGCGCCGCCGCATCCTGCTGTTCCCCAACCGCATCGGCAACGCCGAGTACGTGCTGGTGGCGGACGGCGAGCGCTTCCGCCGGATGGCCCAGGAGCGGCCGACCCTGCGCCCGCCGGGGTACCGCTTCGCCGCCCTGCGGATCGCGCGCAGCAACCGCTGGGAGCTGGTGTTCGAGGAGGAGGAGGTCCGGCTCTACCGGCGGATCCCCCGGCCTGCCTCGTAGTCGAGCTGGGCGGCCTCGACGGCCGCGACCCGCTCCTCGCCGGTGCGGCCGGCACGGGCCCGGGCGACGGCGTTGGACGCCTCGATCCCCGCCAGCGAGCCCTGGAAGCGCGGCGCCACGTCGCGCGCGAGCAGCTCCCAGCTCCGCGCCGTGGCATCGGGCGGCGCCCACTCGTGCCCCACCACCAGCAGCCCGCCGAAGCCGCCCGAGCGCTCCCGCAGCCGCTCGATCGCCGCGACCGCGTCGTCCGGGGTCCCGATCACCCAGGCCCCCAGCTCGACCATCTGCTCGATCACCCGCTCGCGCGGCCCCGGCACCGGGCTGGGCCGCCCGGTGACCCCCTCGGTGTAGTCGAGGACGTGCGCCGCGCCTCCCTCGCGCGCCGCGTCCAGCGCCTCGCGCCGCGACTCCGCCAGGTGCAGGGGCACGACCAGTCGCCAGTCCTCGCGCCGCACGCTCCGGCCCGCCTCCGCGGCGGCCTCCTCGGCCACCCGCCAATGGGCGCGCAGGTCGATCGGCCCGCGCGGCCCCCGCGACAGGCTCAGCTGCAGCACGCCGGCGCCGTGGCGCCCGGCGAGCACCATCCCGGCCGGCGACTCCATGCTCGTGACGGCGATCGGCGGGTGGGGATCCTGGTAGGGGCGCAGCTGCAGGACGGCGTCGGTGAGCGAGAACCAGTCCGAACGGTGCGAGTAGGGCTCGGGGTCGGTCATCAGGCGCACGATCACGTCGAGCGCCTCGGCCATCATCGGCCGCAGCCGCGCGGGCTCGATGCCCAGCATGCGCGCGTCGGTCAGGTGCCCGCCCGGGCCGGCGCCGAACGAGATCCGCCCGCGCGTGAGGTGGTCGAGCAGGACGATGCGGTCGGCCACCATCAGGGGGTGGTGGTAGGGGAGGCTGACCACGCCGGTCCCCAGGCGGATGTGGCGCGTGCGCTCGGCCGCGACGGCGAGGAAGAGCTCGGGCGAGGCGATCGTCTCCCACCCGGTGCTGTGGTGCTCGCCGACCCACGCCTCGTCGATCCCCAGGCGGTCCAGCAGCTGGATCAGCTCGAGGTCCCGCTCCAGCGACAGCGTGGGGTTCTGGCCGGGCCGGTGGTACGGGGCGAGGAAGACGCCGAAGCGCATGCGCACGCCGGCGAGTCTACGCGCGGGCGCTCCGGCCGCCGGCCCCGGTGAGGCGCGCCTCGAGGCCGTCGAGGAGGGTCTCGAGGCCGAAGGTGAACAGCTCCTCGGGATCGTCGCGCGCGACGGCCTCGAGCAGCTCGGCCACCGCGGGCGGCAGGTCCGCGCCGGCGGGGGACTCCGCGCCCTCGGACTCGGCGAGCGTGAAGCCCACCACGTAGCGGGCGAGGGTCCGCGCCGCGCGGATCGCGGTCGGGCGGTCGAAGCCGGCGACCTCGAGCGAGGCGATCCCGCTCGCCGCCATCCGGCCGGCCGCCGCGTAGCCGGCGCCCGCGCGCGAGGCCAGCAGCGGGACGGCGGCGGCGTGGCGCAGCGCCACGGCGCGGTAGTCCCGCGCCAGCGCGTCCAGCCCGGCCCGCCAGTCGCCGGCGGGGGAGGGGGGAGGCTCGAGCTCCGCGAGAATGCGCTCGACGACGCCGTCGAGCAGCGCGTCCTTGCCGTTAACGTGCCAGTAGAGCGACATCGCCTCGACGCCGAGCTCCGCGGCGACCGCGCGCATCGTGCAGGCCTCGAGGCCCGAGCGGTCGATGATGCGCAGGGCCGCGTCGAGCACGGCCTCGCGCGTCAGAGCGGGACGGGCGCGGCCACGTCGCGCACCTCGTGGGTCATGTCCCTCGCGAAGACGCCGAGCATCGTCGGCGTGACCTATCGCGCCCTCCTGTGCCGTGGATGGAGCGTCGAGTCTCCTGCGCGGGGCCCGCCGCCGTCCAGCGGCGGGTGAGGTCGCGCTCAGGCCACCGCCTCGCCGTCGGCGGGGATGGAGACGCGGCCGTCAACGCCGCCCTCCGCCAGCGCGGCCGCGAGCTCCTCGCGGGTCTCGAGGCAGTGGTTGATCGCCTCCATGTGCACCGCGACCACCCGCGCCGCGGGGGCCGCCTCGGCCACCGCGGCGACGTCGGCGGCCTCCATGGTGATCGCCCCGCCCTGGAGGAAGCGGGCGCCGCCGGCGTTGACGACGATCCAGTCCGGCGCGTGGGCCGCGATGGCCTCGCCGACCTCCGGGCACCACACGGAGTCGCCGGCGACGTAGACCGTCGGCTCGCCGTCGGCGGCGACGACGAAGCCGCTCACGGGCGCGTTCGCCTGCACCATGGCGTCCTCCCGGCCGTGGCGGCCGCCCGTGCGGTGGATGCTGAGCCCCTTCCAGACGATCGGCTCCGCGGTCGGCACGGGGCGCAGGTCGAGGCCGAGCCGGCCGAGGTCGGCCATGTCCTCGGGCTGGCAGAAGACCGGCAGGCCGAGGGGGATGAGCGCCGTGACGCCGGCGGCGTCGATGTGGTCGAACGTGGGTGTGTGTCAGCAGGACGGCGTTAACGCCCTCCACGGCCTCGCGGACGCCGACGGGCAGCGGCACGAGCGGGTTGGGACGCTCGGCCGGCGTGCCGCGCACCGGCGCACGCGCGCCCGGGGCATCGAGCATGGGGTCGACGAGCAGGGTGCGGCCGCCGATCTCGATCCTCAGGGTGGCGTGGCGCAGGAGGGTGAGACGCACCGCGGGGGAGGCTACCGGGCGCGGCGTCATACACTGTAGAGTGATCGTATGACGATGCTCAGCTTCCGGGTCGACGAGGCCGACGCAGCGGCGGCGCAGCGGTGGGCCGACCGGCTCGCGCTCGACCGCTCCGAGCTGCTGCGGCGGGCGCTCCGGGCTCATCTGACCCGCCTCGCGTCCGAGGTGGACGCGGAGACCTGGGAGCGTGATCCGCTCTCGCCGGAGGAGGCGGCCGTGGGCGGGTCCGCCGATTGGGGCCCCGCCGAGGACTGGTCGGACTGGTCCGATGCGACGCGGTGAGATCTGGTTCGCGGCCACGCCTGGCGGCGGCCGCCCCGTGCTCGTGCTCACGCGCGACCCGGTGGCCGGGCGGATCGGGTTCGTGGTGGTGGCCGGGCTCACCCGCACCCGGCGGGGGCTCGTCTCCGAGCTCGAGCTGACGGCCGCCGCCGACGGCGTGCCGACGGACTGCGTCGTGAACTTCGACAACGTCCACACCGTCCCCAGGGACGTCCTCCGGCGACGGGTGGCCGTCCTCGGCGCCCCGCGAATGACGGAGGCCTGTCGGCGCCTTCGGGACGCGCTGGGCTGCTGACACGGGTGGTGGCGGCGCCGCTGAAGGACAGCTACGGCCCGGAGGTCCCGGCGCGGATCGCGGGCATGGTCGCGGCCGCCGATCCGGCCTTTCCGGCCGACGGCTTCCTGCGGGACGCGCTCGACGGCTACGAGGAGCTGGAGCTGACCGGCCGGGCCCGGCACGTGGCCGCGGCGCTGGCCCGTCACCTGCCGGCGGACTACGGGCGGGCGGTGGCGACCCTGGTCGCCTCCCTGGGCCCGCCCCTGGGCGACCCCGAGACCGAGCGCATGGGGATGGCGCCGTTCGCCTACCTGCCGTACGTCGTGTACGTCGCCGACCACGGCCTCGGGCACTGGGAGGCCTCGATGCAGGCCCAGCACGCGATCACACAGCGCTTCACCTGCGAGCTGAGCGTCCGCGCGTTCATCGACGCCGAGCCCGGGCGCACGCTCGCGCGGCTGGGGGAGTGGACCGGCGACCCGAGCCTCCACGTACGGCGCCTGGTCTCGGAGGGGACGCGCCCGCGCCTGCCGTGGGCCCCGCGCCTGCACCGCTTCGTCGACGACCCCTCGCCCGTCCTTCCACTGCTCGAGGCGCTGCGCGACGACCCGAGCGGCTACGTCCGGCGCTCGGTGGCGAACAACCTCAACGACATCTCCAAGGACCACCCCCGGCTGGTGACCGGCCTCGCCGCCCGCTGGCTGGCCGATGCGCCACCCGAGCGCCGCGCGATGGTGCGCCACGCGCTGCGCACGCTGGTGAAGGCGGGCGACCCGGCCGCACTGGACGCCCTCGGGGCGGGGCCGGCGCCGGCCCTGACGGTGGACGGGCTCGCCGTCGAGCCCTCGCCGGCGCGCATCGGCGGCTCGATGACCGTGCGCCTGCGGGTCACGAACGCCGGAGCGGGCCCGGCCCGCGCGATCGTCCACCTGCGCGTGCACTTCGTGACGGCGCGCGGCGGCACGTCGCCGAAGGTCTTCGTGGTGCGGGAGCTCGACCTCGGGCCGGGCGCGTCTGCGGAGCTGTCGAAGACCGTCTCGCTGCGCCAGCACACCACGCGCACGCACCATCCTGGCGAGCACCGGATCGAGGCGGTCGTGAACGGTCGCGCCGCGGCCGAGACCGCCGTCGCCGTCCGAGCGGGGCGCGCGACGGGGGCCGCGGGCTAGTGTCGGGACGTGGAGCCCCGCGCACCGGTCGCCTGCTCGCTCGGTACGGACGCGCTCGCCGAGCGCCGGGCCCAGTGGCGCCGGCTGGCCGCGGCCGCCCTGCGCGACGCGGTCCACGTGCCCGGTGGAGCGCGGCTGACCTTCCGCGACGGCCCGGACGTGGCGCCGCGGCTGCGCGCGCTGGCCGCCGCCGAGGCCGGATGCTGCGGGTTCGCGCGCTGGGAGGTCATCGAGGACGACGGCGTCCTCGTCCTGGAGGCGACCTCCGAGGGCATGGGGGTGGTGGCGGTGCGGGACATGCTGGCCGCCCTCAGCTCGTAGGCGACATAACTTCAGTTCCCGTGCGCTGCGGGCACGAGGGGTCCGTCCGAGGCCGCCGATAGCGTCGTCCCATCCCGACGCCGACCCGTGGAGGGGCCGTGCTCCCGACCGAGCTCCCCGAGCAGCCGCCGCCCAAGCCGCCAAAGGGGCCGAGCCCGTGGCCCGACGAGGACTACTCGGGCTGGGCGGGCCTCTGACCGGGGCGGGCGGCCCGGCTCAGCTCTGACACCGCCGTCAGGAGGGCACGGGAGGTCTGCGGCCGCGCCGGCCGGCTGAGCCCGAGCTCGTCGGCGAGGCGGCCCATCCAGGCGACGAGCGGGACGGGAGCCGCGGCGTCCGGGTCGACCAGCGCCAGCTCGTAGGCCCGCGTGCCCACCGCGCGCAGCTCGGCCATCGCGACGGCGCGGGGGCGCTCGCGCGGCGGGCGCCCGGGCGGCGGTGACGCCGGCCGGGCCGCACGGGCCGCGCCCAGGGGCCGCGGGCGGCGGCCGGTCACCCGAAGCGCGAGCATGACGTGGCCGCCGGCGCCCAGGGCCCGGCGGACGATGGCGGCGTCCACGTCGTGGCGCCCCGCCCCGGGCAGGACCAGGGCCACGACCACGTCGCGCTCCACGAACGGCAGCGGCTCGGAGAGCTCCACGAGGAGGCCGGTCAGGGAGGCGTCGCGGACGACCCCCGCGCAGGCGCGGTCGCCGTTGGCGACCCGCACCGGGATGCCGACGGGGATCCTCGGCGCGGCCCGCCGCTCGGGCGCGGACCCCTCCTCGGCGGGAGCGCTTGGGGTGACGGACACCACGCCGAGCCTATCGCCCCGGGCCGGACCGATGAATCCGGCGGCTCGCCCCGGTCTCACATCCGGAAGCGCACGATTCGAGAAGACGGCCGTGGCGGGCCTCGCGATGCTCTTGTCGGTCCCTTTACCCGGACTTGACGGTCCGTTTACCCGTCGTCGGGGTCGTCCTGCGAGATTCGCCCCCGTCCTCCGCCCCGTTGGAGAGTGAGATGAGTCAGAACCCGCCCGTCCCCACGAACGGCCCGGACCACGAGGGCGCCCTCGCGCGCCTCGCGCGGGCCTGTGCCCGCCACGGCTGGCGCACGATCGCCATCTGGGTGGTCGTGGCCGTGGCGATCGTCGGAGGGAGCGCCACCTTCGGCGGCACCCTCGTCGACGAGTTCACGATCCCCGACTCCGACGCCCAGCGCGCCACCGATCTCCTCGAGCAGCGCTTCCCGCAGCAGTCCGGCGAGAACGCCCAACTCGTCTTCGCGGTCCCCGAGGGCCAGACCCTCGCCGAGGGCCAGGCGCCGGCCGCGATCCGCGACGCGCTCGCCGCCGCGGCGGCGGTCCCCGGCGTCGAGGACGTCGGCAACCCCCTGACCCGGCGCGCGGCCGACGTCAGCGAGGACGGCCGCATCGCCTACGCCGACGTGCAGTTCGCGCAGCAGTCCTTCGACGTGCCCACCGACGACGTCGACCAGCTCAAGGAGACCACCCTCGCGGCCGTCGCCGGCTCGGGCGTGCAGCTCGAGTTCACCGGCCCCGTGATCCAGAACTCCGAGCCGCCCGCGACGGGGACGAGCGAGCTGCTCGGCCTGATCGCGGCGATCATCATCCTCCTGATCATGCTGGGCAGCGTGGTCGCCGCGGGCCTGCCGATCGTGCTCGCGCTGGTGTCCGTCGGCCTGGGCCTGTCCCTGCTGACGCTCGGCGCGGCCGTGACCAACTTCAACACCATCACGCCGGTGCTGGCGACGATGCTCGGCCTGGGCGTCGGCATCGACTACTCGCTCTTCATCCTCACGCGCTTCCGCCAGGGCATCCACGACGGGCTCAGCGGAGAGGACGCCGCCGCGGGCGCCGTGGCGACGGCCGGCCGCGCCGTGGTGTTCGCCGGGCTGACGGTGGCGATCTCGATCTCGGCGCTGGCCGTGATCGGGCTGGACTTCATCACCAAGCTCGGCCTCGGCGCGGCCATCACGGTGGTGACGGCCGTGGCCGCCGCCATCACGCTGCTGCCCGCGATCCTCAGCCTGCTCGGGCCGCGCATCGACAGGGGGCGGGTGCCGTTCACCCGCCGCAGGGACGCCTCGACGGCCGGCGCCGACGGCACCGCGATCGCCCGCTGGGGCCGGTTCGTGACGCGTCACGCCCGCTCCTCGGCCCTCGCCGCCACGGCGGTGCTGGTGATCCTGGCGATCCCGGTCCTCTCGGTACAGCTCGGCTCGAGCGACGCCGGGTCCAACCCGCCCGACACCACGACGCGCAAGGCCTACGACCTGCTCGCCGTGGGCTTCGGGCCCGGCTTCAACGGCCCGCTGCTGGTGACGGTCAACCAGGCCTCCGACCCGGGCGCGGCGACCCGGCTGGCGGCGGCGTTCCGGGACACGGCCGGCGTCGAGTCGGTCAGCGACCCGAACGTCAACGACGCGGGCGACACCGCGATCGTCACGGTCTTCCCCACCACCTCACCCCAGGACTCCGACACCCAGGACCTGGTCGAGGAGCTGCGCGGCGACGTCGTCCCGGCGACGCTCGGCGGCGGGCAGGCCCAGGCCTTCATCGGCGGCCAGACGGCGGCCTTCGACGACGTCGCCCAGCGCATCGACGAGCGTCTGCCGCTGTTCCTGCTGGCGGTGATCGGCATCACCTTCGTGCTGCTGTCGATGGCCTTCCGCTCGATCGTCGTCGCGATCAAGGCGTCGATCACGACCCTGATGTCGGCGTTCGCGAGCTTCGGCATCCTGATCGCCGTCTTCCAGTGGGGGTGGGGGCAGGAGCTGATCGGCCTCGACCGCACCGGCCCCATCGAGTCGTTCCTGCCGGTGATCGTGTTCGCGATCCTGTTCGGCCTCTCGATGGACTACGAGGTCTTCCTCGTGAGCCGCATCCGCGAGGAGTACGTCAAGGGCGCGGGCGCGCGGCCGGCCATCACCCGCGGGATCGGGGCGATCGGGCGCGTCGTGGTCGCGGCCGCGCTGATCATGTCGGTGGTGTTCCTGTCGTTCCTGCTCGGCGAGGACCGCATCATCAAGGAGTTCGGGCTCGCGCTCGGCATGGCGATCCTGATCGACGCCTTCATCGTGAGGCTCATCCTGGTCCCCGCCGTGATGCACCTGATGAACGAGCGGATGTGGTACATGCCGCGCTGGCTCGACCGGGTGCTGCCGCGCCTGACCATCGAGCCGCCGGAGGGCACGGCGACGCCGGCCGACCAGCCGGCGCCCCCGCCGCGGCCGGCGGTCGAGGAGGGCTGACCGGCCGGGGGTGATATGAGGGGGCGGTGAGCCGCGCACGCCAGGCCGCCGCCCTGCTCGCCGTCGGGGTCGTGGCGGCGGCCGTGGGGTTCGGGGGGGCGGCGTGGCTCGACGGCGGCACGGCCACCCCGCCCGCGGCCGCCGTGGCCCCGGCCGCCCCTCCGGAGGAGGCCCTGCTGGAGCCCCCGCCGCCCGCGGCGCCGGCGCCCCGGGCCCCGGCTCCAGCCGACCCCACCGAGCCTCCCGTGCCCGCACCGGCCCCCGCGGAGCCCGCGCCGCGCGCCGACCCCGACCCCCGGCCGCGGCCCGAGGTGCCGGCCCCCGCCGGGCCTCGGCCCGCGCCTGAGCCCCCTCCCCCTCCCCCACCCCGCGTCGATCCGCCGCCCGCGCCGCCGGACGGCGTCTCCGTCCCCGCCGCCGAGGCCCTCACCGGCCACGACCCGGCGCGCCGGGCGCTGGTGGCCGCGCTGGCGGCCGCGGCGCGGGGATCGGCCGAGGAGGCCGACATCCGCCGCTCCCTGGCGCTCTGGGGGACCTACCTCGGGCCGGGCGCGCCCGCGGCTCCGCCGGGGCGCCGAGCCACGATCGCGCGGGGCCTGCGCGCGAACGCCTGGTGGTTCGCGCGGCGCGGGTCGCCGGCCGCGCGGGTGCTGCTGCGCGACGAGGACGGGGTGATCCTCACCTACCGGCGCGGCCAGGGGTTCGCCGTGAACCCGGTGGCGACGACGGGCCGGTGGCGCGGCCTCAACGACGACGTCCCGGCCGAGGCCCTCGCCGCCGCCCTGATGGAGATGGGCGTCGCGCGCGCCGCCGGCGAGCGCCGCTTCCTGGCCTGGGAGTACTACGACGTGGCCGACGACCCCGGCGCGATCCGGCCCGGGACATCGGGCATGGCCCAGGCCCGCGTGGCCCTCCTGATGGCCCACGCGACGGCCCGGACCGGCGATCCGCGCTTCGAGGCGGCCGCGCTCGACGCGCTGTCGGCCTTCGTCGTCCCGGTCAACGAGGGCGGGGTGCGGACCCGGGTCGCGACCGGCCGCGGCCAGGAGCCGGCGCCGTGGTACGTGGAGCGCGCGTACCCGGGCGAGAGCCCGTGGAAGGGCGCCGCGCTCAACGGCTTCATGGTCACGCTGCTCAACCTCCGGGGGACCGCGGCCGCCCTCGACCGCGACGGCCCCGAGCCGCCGGCGTCGGCCGCGGCCATCGCCCTGGCGCGCGACCTCGCCGACCGCGGCGCGGCGACGCTCGAGCGGCACCTCGCCGACCACGACTCGGGCTCGTGGAGCTACTACGGCCTGCTGACGCCGGGCCGCCCCTGGCGCAGCTACCTCGCCGACCTCAACTACCACTGCTACCACGTGCGCCTGCTGGCCGCGCTGGCCGAGCCGTTCCCCCGGCGCGGCTTCGCCGAGACGGCCGCGCGGTGGCAGGGGTACGTCGACGAGGCCGGGGCGTCGTGCCCGGCCCGGTGAGGGCCCTCAGGCCCGCAGCACCGAGCGCAGGGAGGTGGGGCGCCACTCGGCGCCGCCGCGCGGCGTGGGCACGCCCTCGCCGTTGAGGACGTCGCAGATCGCCTGGAGGGTCATCCCCTGGGCCCGCAGGCCGCGGATGCGCTCGGCGACGGCGGCCGGCGTGGAGGACGGGCGCCCGGGGCGGCCGGCGAGGGCGCGCCCGGCCGTGGCCATCGGGCGCGCCTGCCACGTCGCGGCCTCGGCGAGCACCTCCCCCACCGCGCGGCCGCCGTCCGCGGCGATGTCAACGGCCGGCTGCAGCGAGACGATCGTGAAGCCGCCGTCGACCGCCTCGCGCACCAGCTCGGCGAGGTCGGTGACGGAGTACGTGAGCCGGTCCAGCCGCGCGACGGCGATGCCGTCCGCCTCGCCCGCACGGCAGGCCGCGAGCGCCGCCCGCAGGCCCGGCCGCCGCAGCGTGCGGCCCGAGCGCACGTCCTCCTCCACCCGCAGCAGCCCCCAGCCGCCCGCGCGCGCCGCGTTCTCCAGGCCCCGGCGCTGGATGTCCAGGCTGGGACGGTCCCCCTCGCGCTCGCGGGGCCCGATGCGGACGTATCCGATCAGCGTGGTCATGCGCGAGACTTTACACTAACGGCTGTTTCGTGTAAAAACACGAACAGATTTAGCGTCCGCCCGACCCGAACGCGAAGGAGAACCACCTGTGAGCGACACCGTCAACGTGGCCATCATCGGCGTGGGCAACTGCGCCTCGTCCCTCGTGCAGGGCGTCGAGTACTACCGCGACGCCGCGCCGGACGAGTTCGTGCCCGGGCTGATGCACGTGGGCCTCGGCGGCTACCACGTGCGCGACATCCGCTTCACCGCCGCGTTCGACATCGACGCCCGCAAGGTCGGGCGCGACCTGTCGGAGGCGGTGTTCGCCGAGCCCAACAACACCATCAAGATCTCCGACGTCCCGTTCCAGGGCGTCGAGGTGCAGCGCGGCATGACCCACGACGGCCTCGGCAAGTACCTCTCCGAGGTCATCACCAAGGCCGACGGCCCGACCGCGGACATCGTCGGCATCCTGCGCGACACGAACACCCACGTGGTCATCAACTACCTGCCGGTCGGCTCCGAGAACGCCACCAAGTGGTACGTCGAGCAGGTCCTCCGCGCCGGGTGCGCGTTCGTGAACTGCGTGCCGGTGTTCATCGGCCGCGAGGCCTACTGGCAGCAGCGCTTCCACGAGCGCGGCCTCCCGATCGTCGGCGACGACATCAAGAGCCAGGTCGGCGCGACGATCGTCCACCGTCAGCTGGCCCGCCTGATGGGCGACCGCGGCGTGAAGCTCGCCCACACGTCCCAGCTCAACTTCGGCGGCAACACCGACTTCCTCAACATGCTGGAGCGCGAGCGGCTGCAGTCGAAGAAGATCTCCAAGACCAACGCGGTGACGTCGATCATCGACACCGAGATCGATCCCAAGGACATCCACATCGGCCCGAGCGACTACGTGCCGTGGCTCGCCGACCGCAAGTGGGCCCACATCCGCCTCGAGGGCACCGGCTTCGGCGACGTGCCGCTGACGGTGGAGCTGAAGCTGGAGGTGTGGGACTCCCCCAACTCGGCCGGGATCGTCATCGACGCCGTCCGCTGCGCGAAGCTGGCGATGGACCGCGGCATCGGCGGCACGCTCGAGGGGCCCTCGTCGTACTTCATGAAGAGCCCCCCGGTGCAGCACCCCGACTCGGTCGCCCACGACCTCACCGAGGCCTTCATCCGCGGCGACGACGTGCCCGGCGCGGCGGCGGTGCCGGTCGAGGCCGGGGCCGAGTCCGCCACGGCCTGAACTGAGCGTTAACCCGGTCCTGGCGCGCCGTCGCCGGGGCCGGGGCTGGCCCCGCCGGGCAGGCCCTACACTGGACGGCGCGTGGAGTCCTCCACCCTCACCGCGCCCGCCGGCGCCGCCCGCCTGATCGCGGCCGAGGGGGTCGCCAAGAGCTTCGGCCCGGTGGCGGCGCTCGACGGCGTGACGCTGGCCCTCGATGCGCCGGCGACCGGCCTGCTCGGCGCCAACGGCGCGGGCAAGTCAACCCTCATGAAGATCCTCCTCGGCCTGGTGCGCCCGGACGAGGGGCGCGTCGAGGTCCTGGGCACCGACGTGGCCCGCGACCGCGACGGGATCCGCCGCCGGCTGGGCTACATGCCGGAGCTCGACTGCCTGCCGCTGGAGATGACGGCCCGCGACCTGGTGGTGCACATGGCCGAGCTCCGCGGTCTCCCCCGCCGCGATGCCGTCCTGCGGGCGTCGGAGGTGCTGTTCCAGGTGGGCCTGGAGGAGGAGCGCTCCCGCCTCATCCGCACCTTCTCCACCGGCATGAAGCAGCGGGCCAAGCTGGCCCAGGCGCTCGTGCACTCCCCTGAGCTGGTGGTGCTGGACGAGCCCACCAACGGGCTCGACCCCTCCGGCCGCGAGGAGATGCTCGCCCTGGTGCGGCGGCTGTCGAGCGAGCTCGGCATCGCCGTGCTGCTGTCGTCACACGTGTTGGAGGACGTCACGCGCACGTGCGACGCGGTCGTCGTGCTGCGCGAGGGGCGGGTCGTGACCGCCGGGCGCATCGACCAGATGGAGGGCCTCTCCGGCGGCGCCATGCTCGTGCGCGCGACCGGCGACCTCGACCGCTTCGCCGGGCTGCTGCAGGCCCGGGGGCTCGCCGCCGAGCGCCGCGACGGCGCCGTCACGGTGAGCGGTGCCCCCGAGGACGCCCTGCTCGACGCCGTCCGCGACGCGGCCGCCGAGGCCGGGGTCGCGATGCGCGAGCTCCGCCCCGCCGGCCCGACGCTGGAGGACGCGCTGGTGGAGGCGCTGGAGTGAGCGCCACCGGCCTGCCGCCGGGCGCCCGGACGGCCGACGCCGAGATCCGCGACGTCCGCTACGGGACGTACACGGGCGAGCGTCGCGGCCGCGCCGCCGCGGTGCTCTCGCTGGCGCGCTGGGGGGCGCTGCGGTCGCTCGGGGCGCGCCGCGGCTGGAAGGCCAAGGCCGTTCCGATCACGCTCATCCTGCTGGCCGTCGCGCCCGCGGTGATCGTGCTGGGCGTGCGGGCCCTGTTCGCCGACCAGACCGGAATCGACCTCACCGACGCGCTGCCCTTCTCGGACTACCAGGCGATCATCGGCGTCGTGATCCTGCTGTTCGCGGGGATCACGACGCCGGAGCTGCTCTGCCCCGACCGGCGCGACGGGACGCTGGCGCTCTACTTCTCGACGGCCGTCAGCCGCGGCGAGTACCTCGCGGGCCGGGTCATCGCCGCCATCGGCCCCCTGCTGCTGGTGACGATGGTCCCGATGCTGGTGCTCTACGTCGGCATCCTGGTGTTCGAGGAGCACCCTGTCGGCTACCTGCAGGACAACTGGGCCGAGCTGCCCCGGATCGTGGCCGCCGGCGTCATCCTGGCGGTCTACTACGGCCTCGTCGGGCTGGCGGTGTCGTCGCTCACGGGGCGGCGGGCCTTCGCCATCGGCGGCTACCTGCTGCTGCTGGTCGCGCCGACGGTGCTCGCCGGGCTGCTCCAGGAGGCCTTCGACGGGGCCGACGCCCTCGACCTGCTGAGCCTCTCGATCCTGCCGATCGGGTTCGCCGGCCACCTGTTCCCGGACGCCGCCGACGAGATCCCGAACACGCTCTGGGAGTACGCCATCGCCTACGCGGTCGTCGTCGGCGTCGCCGTCGCCGTGCTGCTGCGCCGCTACCGCCCCGGGGCCGACGCGTGAGCGGGCCGGCCCTGACCTTCGACGGCGTCTCGCGCTGGTACGGCGACACGGTGGCGCTGGCCGACGTCACGTTCTCCCTCGCCCCGGGCGTCACCGGCCTGCTCGGCCACAACGGCGCCGGCAAGTCGACCGCCCTGAAGCTGTGCGCGGGCTTCACCCAGCCGAGCACCGGGACCGTGCGGGTGCTCGGGACGGATCTCTCCGCGAACCCGGACGCCTACCGGCGCATCGGCGTCGCCCACGACCGCGACGCCCTCTGGTCCTTCCTCACCGCGCGCGCCATGGTGGCCCTCTGCGCCCGGCTCCGCGGGGTCGCCGACCCGGACGCCGCCGCGGCGCGGGCCCTCGGCGAGGTCGGGCTCTCCGACGCGGCCGACCGCCGGCTGCGCGGCTTCTCGCACGGCATGCGCCAGCGCGTGAAGCTCGCCCAGGCGCTCGCGCACGACCCGGAGCTGCTGCTGCTGGACGAGCCGCTCAACGGCCTCGACCCGGCGCAGCGGCGCCACATCGTGGAGCTGATCACGCGCCTGGGAGACGAGGGGCGGACGGTGCTGGTGTCGTCGCACGTGCTCCACGAGGTCGAGCGCATGGCGCCGCGCGTCCTGGTGCTGGTGAACGGCCACTTGGTGGCGAGCGGCGCGACCCAGGCGATCCGCGACCTGATCGCCGACCGCCCGCGCAGCATCCGCCTGCGCACCGACGACGGGCGCGGCCTGGGCCGCGAGCTCGTGGGCGCCGGCCTGGTGGAGTCGGTGCGCTTCGAGGACGGCGCCATGGTCGTCGAGTCGGGCGACGTCGAGCGCCTGGGCCGCGAGTTGCCCCGCCTGGCCCGCGACGCCGGGGTGCGCCTGCGCCGGATGGAGCCGGTTGACGACGACCTGGAGAGCGTCTACGCCTACCTGCACGAGCGGTCGAGGGGCGTCGGCCGGTGATCGCCGCCGCCCCGCTCAGCGCCCCGGTCTTCCGGCTCACGCTCCGCAGCCTGTTCTCGGGCCGGCGCATCCTGGCGCTGGCGGTGCTGGCCCTGGTCCCCGTGATCGCCGCCACGGCCTTCGCCGCGGGCGGCGAGATCGAGCCGGAGCTGTTCTGGGCGCGCCTGCTGCAGCGCCTGGTGATCCCCACCATCACGGCCTTCATCGCCGTCGTGATCGGCGCGAGCGCGATCGCCGACGAGCGCGAGGACGGCACCATCCTCTACCTGGCCGCGACCCCCCTCTCGCGCCTCACCCTCGTCCTCACCAAGATCGCGGCGGCGTGGACGACGTGCATGGCTCTCCTCGCCCCCGCCGTCGTGGTCTCGGCCCTGATCGCGCTCGGGGCGGACGCCGACGGCGCCCAGGTGGCGTGGCCCCTGCTCGGGATCGCCCTGGCGGCGCTCTGCTACTGCTCGGCCGCCGCGTGGCTGGCGATGGTGGTGCGCCGCCCGGTGGTGATCGGGGTGCTCTACATCCTGCTCTGGGAGGGCTCGATCGCCACCTTCGCGGCGTCGGCCGACCGCTTCTCCATCGCCGCCTACGGGCGTGCCGTCGCCGTCGAGGGCGTCATCGACGTCAACGCTCCCGAGACCTCGGCGGCCGCCGCCATCGTCGTCCTGACGGTCGTCACGGCCCTCGCCGCCTGGGCCGCGGGGCGCCGGTTGACCCGCACCGAGCTGCCCTGAGCGGGGTCTGACAGCCCGTCAGGCGTCGCGCGGTGCGCGGACCCCGTGGTACCGTCCGCCGCCCGTGTCCCCCGCCCGCGTCGCCGCGGCCATCGCCCTGGCCGCCGTCCTCGCCGGCCTGCCGGCGATCGCGCTCCATGCCGCCCCCGCAGGCTCCGGGAGCGACGTGGTCGAGGGCGCCCGCGCGGAGGTGCGCGAGCTGGAGGCCGAGCTGGTGCGGCTCGGCGACGAGGCGGGCGCGGCGGCAGCGGCACACGCCGAGGCGCGCGCACGGGCCGACGGCGTGCGGGCCCGCATCCGGGCGACCGCCGCCTCCCTGCGCGAGGCGCGGGAGGCCCACGAGATCGCCGTGGAGCGGCTCTCGGAGCGTCTCGTGTCGATCTACGTCCAGGAGCCCCCGTCGCTCGTGGAGGTGGTGTTGGCATCCGGCGACCTGACCGACGCCCTCGCCGCCCAGGCGGCCCTCGAGGCGATCGGAGACCGCGACGCCCGCATCGTGGCGACCCTGGAGCGCACCCGCGCGCGCCTCACCCGCCTCCGGGCCGAGCTGATCGACCGCCGCGCCCTGGCGGACCGGGCCCTGGAGGAGGCCGCCGGCCGGCTCGCCCGCATGGAGGCCCTCCTGAGGGGCCGCCGCGCCCTGCTGGCGCAGGCCACCTCCGCCCTGGAGTCCGTGGTCGGGCAGGAGGGGCGGCGCGAGCGGCCCGCGGCCCGCCGGGAGCGGGCGGCGGCCATCGAGTCCGGCGGGCGCCGGGTGGAGGAGTCGGTGCGGCGCGATGCGCGGCCCGGCCCGGATCCCGCGCCGGCGGCGCCCGAGCCGGTGGAGACCCCCGGGGCCCCCAGCCGCGAGGTGCTCGAGCGCATCGCCCGGTGCGAGTCGGGCGGGAACCCGCGCGCGGTCTCGGCGAGCGGCCAGTACCGCGGCAAGTACCAGTTCAGCCAGGGCACCTGGGAGGGGGTCGGGGGCACCGGCGACCCGGCCGCGGCCACGGAGGCCGAGCAGGACAAGCGGGCGGCGATCCTGTACGCGCAGAGCGGCCCGGCCCCCTGGCCGGTGTGCGGATACCGCTGACAGAGCGTCCGATCGCCCGTCGCGATGGGCCATGTGCCCCTTGACGTCTTGGCCGCGTCCTAACATAGTCTCGGTTCGGTCGGCGAGCCGTCTCGCGGGCGGTTCCGCGATGCTCGGCATTCGAACCGGTTATCGAGCGGATGGGCGTCGAGCGCGACGCGGGTGTCGCGCGGCGACGGATCGCCGCGGCCCCCCAGCAGACGCAAGCACCCCGAGCGGGAACGGAGGCGGATGTTGACGCAGCAAGTCACCGGGCTGACGCGGGAAGGTGAGCTCCGCGAGCTCATCGTCCGCGGGCAGGAGATGGGCTTCCTCGGGATGGAAGAGGTCGCCGAGGTGCTGGATGGACTGGGCCTCGACGCCGACGCCGCCGAGGAGGTCTACCAGCACCTCGAGGAGGCCGGCGTCGAGCTCCTCGAGCAGTCCGAGGCCGGCGCGCGCGCCGCGACCCTCTCCGAGGAGGTGGAGCGCCCGCGGCGTCCCGTCGCGGCGGTCGAGCAGACGACCGACTCGCTCCAGCTCTTCCTCAAGGACATCGGCCGCGTGCCGCTGCTGACGGCCGCCGACGAGGTGCGCCTCGCCAAGCGCATCGAGCTGGGCGACCAGGCGGCCAAGCAGCAGATGGTCGAGGCCAACCTGCGCCTGGTGGTGTCGATCGCCAAGGGCTACCGCGGGCGGGGGCTGCCCTTCCTCGACCTCATCCAGGAGGGCACGCTGGGCCTGGTGCGCGCGGTCGAGAAGTTCGACTGGCGGCGCGGCTTCAAGTTCTCGACGTACGCGACCTGGTGGATCCGCCAGGCCGTGACGCGGGCGCTCGCCGACAAGGGCCGCACCATCCGCATCCCGGTGCACGTCGTGGAGAAGCTCAACCAGATCAGCCGCGCCGAGCGGGTCCTGATCGGCCAGCTGGGACGCGAGCCCACGGTCGAGGAGATCGGCGACGCCGCCGGGCTCCCGCCCGAAGAGGTCGAGGAGATCCTGCGCAGCGCCCAGCCGACCGTCTCGCTCGAGAAGCCCGTCGGCGAGGAGGAGGAGTCCGAGCTCGGGCGCTTCCTGGCCGACGAGAACACGGTCGCGCCGGAGATGTCCGCCGAGACGAGCCTCCGCGAGCAGGCGCTGCGCGACCTGCTCGACCAGCTCAGCTACCGCGAGCGCCGCGTGCTCGAGCTCCGCTACGGGCTGCGCGGGGAGAAGCCGCGCACGCTCGACGAGCTCGGCCGGATGTTCAACGTCACCCGCGAGCGCATCCGCCAGGTGGAGAGCCAGTCGCTCCAGAAGCTCGGCGCCCTCCCCGACTCGGGGCGCCTGGGCTAGCGGCCGTCCGTCACATCGGCATCGCCGCCGCGGGCGCCGGCCGCCCGCGGCTCGCGATGCCGAGCGCCAGGAACGCGGCCGCGACCCCCAGCAGGCCGGCCCCCATGAACGCGAGCTCGTAGCTCTCGGCGGCCGCGCGGACGGCGCCGGCGGCCCACGCGGCCGCCGCGGCGCCGAGCTGGTGAGCGGCGAAGATCCAGCCGAAGACCACCCCGGCGCGCTCGCGGCCGAAGGCCTCGACGGTGAGGGCCACCGTCGGGGGGACGGTGGCGACCCAGTCGAGGCCGAACACGACCACGAACGCGGCGAGGCCGGCATCGCTCGCCCCGAGGACGAAGGGCAGGAAGAACAGCGACAGCCCGCGCAGCGCGTAGAACGCGAACAGGAGCTGCCGGGCGTCCCAACGGTCGGTGAGCCAGCCCGACGCGGCGACCCCGAGGATGTCGAACACCCCGATGGCCGCCAGCAGTCCCGCCGCGCCCACCTCGCCGATTCCGTGGTCGTGCGCCGCGGGGATCAGGTGGGTCCCGATCACGCCGACGGTGGTGGCGCCGCAGATGAAGAACGTGCCCGCGAGCAGCCAGAACGCGCGCGACCGCAGGCCCAGCGCCAGCGCGGCGGCGGTGGCCGCGAAGGGGTTCGCGCCGGGGGGCGGCGCCGGCTCGACCTCGCGGCCCCCGTAGGGCGGCAGGCCCACGTCGGCGGGGCGCTCGCGCAGCAGCGCGGCGGCCACCGGAACGGTCGCGGCGGCGCTGACCGCCACGGCCGCGCTGGCCCACCGCCAGCCCACGTCTCGCACGAGCACGGCCAGGACGGGCAGGAAGATGAGCTGGCCGGTCGCGTATGCCGCCGACAGCAGCCCGGTGACCAGACCCCGGCGCTCCACGAACCACCGGGTCGCCACCACGGCCGCCAGGGGCGACGACAGGCATCCGGTCGCCGCGCCGATCACGACGCCCCAGAACAGGGTGAGCTGCCAGAGCGCGCTCATCGCGACGGTCGCGGCGGTCCCGGCGGCCACGGCCGACAGGGCCACGGCCACCACCCGCCGCAGGCCGTAGCGCTCCATCAGCGCGGCCGAGAACGGCGCCATGAGGCCGAAGAGCAGGAGGTTGATCGAGATGGCCAGCGAGACCTGGTCGACGCGCCAGCCGAACTGGTCATCGAGCGGCTCGATGAGGATCGTCGGGGTCGCCCGCACCCCCGACGCGATCAGCAGGGCGACGAAGGCCGCCCCGACGACGACCCAGCCGTAGTGGAGGCGCGTGCTCAGGCTCTCTATGAAGGAGTGTCGTCGGTCAAGGCGGGCTGAATGATCCGGCATTGACCTCCTGAAATCGAGGGATCTGAGCGACGCTCAACTCTCTATCGCCTTCTCGCAGAAGGACCAGGTGGAATGGGAGCGTGCTCCGGCGGCGCATCTCAGTTGAGGGCCGTCATGCGGCCAGAGCCTGCGCGGCGCCTGCCGGAGCAAAGGGCTGGTTGCGGGTCAGCATGTGCCAGATCGCCTCGGCGAGGCGGCGGGCGATGTTGACCATCGCCACCTTCGGCCCGCGCTGGCGGCCGAGGCGCCGCTTGGTGACCTGGTAGCGCTCGCGGTAGAGCGGGTGCCGGCAGGCGTGCGTGGCGGCCTCCATGAGCGCCCAGCGCAGGCACTTGGGCCCGGCGTGGGTGAGCGGGCCGCGCCGGTCGGTGTTGCCCGACTGGTAGACGGCCGGGCACAGGCCGGTGTAGCCGCACAGCTTTGCCGGCGAGGCGAAGCGTTCGATGTCGCCGATCTCGGCGGCGATCGTGTACCCCAGCACCCAGGCGATCCCGGGCGCGCTCATCAGCAGCGCGACGTAGCGGTGATCGGCCCCGAGCGCTCGCAGCTCGGCCTCGATGCCCGAGATCTGGCGGTCCAGGTCGTCGATCATCCGCAGCGAGGCCTCCACGCCGCCGCGCCAGGGCTCAGGGAAGTCGAGGCGATCGAGCAGCCGCCGGCCGGCGCCGCCGAACAGGTCGCTCACCGGGCAGGCGTGGCCGAAGGCCAGGAGCTGGGCGTGGATGCGGTGCTTGAGCGAGGAGCGCTTTCGCACCAGGAAGAGGCGGAAGCGGCTCCGCTCACGCTCGGCGCGCTGCTCGAAGCGGGGCAGCCAGATCGCCGGGACCAGCTCGCGCCGGCTGAGCTCGGCAAGCACCCAGGCGTCGATGCGGTCGGTCTTGCAGGCAAGCGGCGCCAGGCCCTTCACCTTCTGGGCGTCGGCGACCTCGACCCGCCAGCCGGCCCGCTCGAGGGTGTCGTGGACGAAGCGGGCGCCGTTCATCGACTCGATCGCGGCGCTCACCGGCAGGGGCCCGAAGGCCTCCCTGACCCGGCGGGCCAGGCTGGCCAGCCCGTCGGCGTCCGGCGGGGCGGCGCCAACCTCGATGCGCTCGCCGCGCTCATCGAGCAGGCAGTAGTCCAGCCGCCTGCGGCTGAGATCCAATCCGGCATGCAACATCATGTGAGTCGGCCTCCTCCTGCTCGCTCCTTCGCTGACACGCCGGAGCGTGCCAGCGAGGAGGCCTCCTTCATGACATTCAGTTCACGGACGGGTTCTCGGGCATGCGGGCGATGAGGCGCCAGGCGCCGCCCTTGCGCTCGAGGACGCGGCTCCAGAGGCCGTCCGGGTCGTCCCCGAAGACGTCCTCGGGCGCCGGCGGGGCGTCGATCCACGCCTCCTCGGCGATCTCGCCCTCGAGCTGGCCCTGGCCCCAGCCCGCGTATCCCCCGTAGGCCCGGATGGCGCGCACCGCGCCGTCGAGCTTCGCGGCGTCGGCGTCCGGGTCGACGATGCCGACGCGGGCGAAGGCCACCGAGGCCGCGAGCGAGGTGTCCGTGAAGTCGGCGAGCACGATGACGGCCTCGGGCTGCACCGGCCCGCCCTCGTGGACCCGCTCCTCCGAGGGCATCGTGGCGGCGAGGGCGCCCGGCAGCGCCTCGCGGGCCACGAGGGGCGTGGGGCGGTTCAGCACCAGCCCCAGGGCCCCCTCGTCCGAGTGCTCCAGCATCAGGACGACGGCGCGCCGGAAGTTGGGGTCGACCAGGCTGGGAGAGGCCACCAGCAGCCGCCCCTTGCGGTTGGCCGGCGCCTCCTGCGGGTCCGGGCCGGACGGCAGGGTCACGGGAAGAGCTCGCGGATCAGGGCCGTGAAGTCGGCGACCTCGTCGGGGTCGCGCGCCAGGACGGCGGCGAGCAGGCCGTCGAAGGCCGGCGCGGCCACCGGGCCGAGGTGGCCGCCCTCCCGGGCGAAGAAGGCGTGCAGGTGGCGCGCCTGGCCCGCCGCCTCGTCCCAGCGCCCCTCCTCGGCCAGGCCCTCGACCAGCGCGGTCCCGCGCCGGGCGACCTCGCCGAACGTCGGCGCCGCCTGCAGTCCCCCCTCGACGGCCTGCCCCTCGGCCAGTCGGGCGGCGTCGTCGCGCCACCGGCCCTCGCTCAGCCAGGCCACCGCCGCCGCCAGGCGGGCGGCCCGGGCGGCGACCGGCTCGGCGCTCACCCGTGGCGCTTGCGGCGGCGTCCGAGCTGGATGTTGTAGGCCGCGCCGAGCAGGGCGACCAGGGCGCCCGCGGCCAGGAGGAGCCAGAAGACGGTCAGGTGAGCCTCGAGCTCGTTGCCCAGGTCCTCGATCGCGAAGCCGAGGCAGAACCAGGTCAGCGCGAGCAGCAGCAGCGTGAACGCCGCCCGGAAGGGCCAGGTCGCCGGAAGGTCCTTGTACTGGTCGCCGTCCTGTGCCGCCATGCGGTTCCTTTCGCTCTCGCGGGCCGCCGGAAGGCTACCAAAGGCCCCGGTGCCCCCACTCCTCAGGGAGCCTCGTCGGCCCCGGCGATCGCGCGGGCGATGCGGCGCTCCGGGGCCAGCGCCTGGAAGTCGCCCCCGGCCGACCGATAGAGGCGGGCCGGGCGCCCCGGGCCGTCCGACCGGACCCGGTCCAGGGGCTCCACGACGCCCGACGCCAGCACGTCGCGGCGGAAGTTACGGGTGTCGAGCGGCCGGTCGAGCACGGCCTCGTAGACGGCCTGGAGATCGCCGAGGGTGAAGGCCTCGGGCAGCAGGTCGAGGGCGATCGGCGCGTATGCGGCCTTCGCGCGCACGCGCGCCCGTCCGTACTCCAGGATCTCGGCCTCGCAGGGGTCCAGGGCCGGCAGGTCGCCGGGCGGGAACCAGCGCACCTCCACGACGTCCGGTCCCGGCGCGAGGGGGTGGCCCTCCGCCGGCGCCAGGGCCAGGTGGGCGACGCTCACGCCCGCCCCGCCGGCGCGGTCGAAGGTATAGAGCTGCTCGAGGCGGATCCCGCGCATGCCGGTCTGGCGCTCCAGGGCCCGCCGGGCGGCGTCCTCGAGGGTCGCCCCCGCCCCCACCGGCGCTCCCGGGAGCGCCCAGACGCTCCCCGGCAGCCGCAGCAGCAGCGCCTCGAGGCGGCCGTCGCGGACGCTCATGACCACCAGGCGGACGTTGACCTCCTTCATGGCCGCTCGCGCCACCCGGCGAGGCCGTCGACGTTGGCGTCCGCCCACCCGAGCCGCTCCCAGCGCGCGAGGCCGCCGGCGTCGGCGACGGTGGCCTCCAGCGGCAGGGCCTCCTCGACCGCGGCCGCCAGGGCCTCGCGCCCGGCGCCCGCGCCGGCCGCGGCCGCGCCGACGCGGGCGAGCTGCTCCCGGGCGACCGCGAGGGTCGCCTGCGGGTCCGGGGCGGGGCCGAAATGGCCCAGGCAGACCTGCGCCGGGGCCAGCCCGGCGATCCGGTCGAGGCTGCGAGCGCCCGCGTCGAGGTCGAACGTCCGGCGGAGGGAGCGACGGGTAGAGGCCCCCCGCGCCCAGGCGCGCCCCGGCGGCGTCGCCCGCGAAGACGGTGCCGGTGGCCTCGTCGTGCACCGCCATGTGGTGGCGGGCGTGGCCGGTCGTCTCGAGCAGCACCAGGTCGCGGCCCGGGCTCACCGGGACGCGGTGGCCGTCCTCGGCCGCGACGATCCGGTCGGCGGGCGTGCGGTCGAGGCCGCCGTAGAGCGCCCAGCGCCGCCCGTAGACCTCCGCGGAGGCCGCCACCAGCCGCCCGGGCTCGGCCAGGTGGCGCGCGCCCCGGCGGTGCACCACCACGGTGGCGCGGGGGAAGGCCGCGGCGACGATGCCCGTGCCGCCGCAGTGGTCGAGGTGGATGTGCGTGAGCACGATCCAGGCCAGGTCGTCCGGTCCCACGCCCGCCCGCGCGAGGCCCGCCCGCAGCGCCGGCGCGGAGGTCCGCGCGCCGGTCTCCACGAGGGCCGGCCGCTCGCCGGGCACGAGGTAGGCCGCGGTGACCCCCTCGATGCCCCCGAGGAGGGTGTCGATCATGCCGATGCCGCCGCCGATCTCCTGCACCCCGGGATCGTCGCATAGCCTTCGGCTGTGGAGGACGCGCGAGCGCGGGCGTGGGCCGCGGCCGGCGAGGCAGCCGCCGCCCGGGTCGAGGACGGGATGCGGGTGGGCCTGGGCACCGGCCGCGCGGCCGCGGCCGGCATCCGGGCCCTGGGGCGCCGGGTGGCCGGCGGGCTGCGGTGCCGCGGCGTGCCCACCTCGCGGGCCAGTGCGGCGCTGGCGCGGGAGCTGGGGATCCCGGTGGAGCGGCTGCGCCACCCCCTCGACCTCGCCTTCGACGGGGCGGACGCCGTCGATCCCGCCGGGCTCATGGTGAAGGGCGGCGGCGGGGCGCTGGTGCGGGAGCGCCTGGTCGCGCGGGCGGCCGCGGTCTGGCTGGTGCTGGTCAACCCGCCCAAGCTGGCGGCGTCGCTCGACGCCTGGGGCCGGCTGCCGGTCGCCGCGATCCCCTTCGGGGCCGCGCGGGTGGCCGACGCGCTCGCCGACCTCGACCCGGTGCGGCGGCGCGGCCGCAGCGACGACGGCCTGGTCATCCTCGACCTGCGTCCTCCGCCCGGGAGCGACTGGGAGGCCGTCGCCGTCCGCGCGGCGGCGGTGCCGGGCGTCGTCGACCACGGGCTCTTCCGCGCGCCGCTCGGGCGCGTCCTCGTGGGCCGCCCCGACGGCTCGTGGGCGCCCGCCGGCTGAGGGGCCCACCGCTACCATCGTCCGCGTGACCGCTCCCTCGCTGACCCTGGCGCGCGCCGCCGGGAGCCTCTCGCGGCGCCTGGGGCGCGGCGGCGGGACGAGCCTGCCCGGCAAGGTGCTCCTGCGCCTGCGGCCCGAGGCCGTGGCCGAGCTCGGCGCCGGGCTGGCGCACGGGGTGACGCTGATCTCGGCGACCAACGGCAAGACGACGACGGCCCGCCTGGTGGGCTCGTGCGCGCGCGAGGCGGGCTGGGAGCTGGCCGCGAACCCGTCCGGGGCCAACCTGCTGTCGGGGGTGGCGACCGCCCTGCTCGACGCGCGGTCGCGGCGGCCCGCGCCGCAGGCGGGCCTGTTCGAGGTCGACGAGGCCGCGCTCCCCGAGGTCGCCCGCCAGCTGCGCCCCCGGGTGCTCGTGCTGATGAACCTGTTCCGCGACCAGCTCGACCGCTACGGCGAGCTGGAGAGCATCGCCGCGCGCTGGGCGGGCATGGTGGAGGGGCTGCCCGAGGGGTCGGTGCCGGTGCTGAACGCCGATGACCCGGCGATCGCCGAGCTGGCCCGAGACCGGCCCGGCGCGCTCACCTTCGGCATCGACGACCCGGCCGTCGCCCTGCCCGCCCTCCCCCACGCCGCCGACTCGGTCCGCTGCCGCGCCTGCGCCGCGCCGCTGCGCTACTCGATGGTGTCGCTCGGGCACCTGGGTCACTGGGAGTGCCCCGGCTGCGGCGCCGCGCGGCCGGTCCCGGACGTGCGCGCCGTGCGTGTGGACCTCCGGGGGGTCCACGGCGCCGACCTGCGAATCGAGACGCCCGCCGGGCCGGTGGAGGCGGCGATCGCGCTGCCCGGCGTCCACAACGCCTACAACGCGACCGCCGCCGTCGCCGCGGCGCTCGCCATGGGCATCCCCCACGCCGCCCTCGCGCCTGGGCTGGAGCGCAGCCCGGCGGCCTTCGGCCGCGGCGAGCGGGTGCGCCTGGAGGGCCGCGAGCTCGTCCTGCTCCTGGCCAAGAACCCCACCGGCACCAACGAGACCGTGCGCACCATCCTGCTCGACGACGCCCGGCCGCACCTGCTGATCGCCCTGAACGACCGCATCGCCGACGGCCACGACGTCTCGTGGATCTGGGACGTTAACTACGAGCCCCTGCTCGCGCGCGCGGCGTCGCTCACCGTGACGGGCGACCGCGCCTACGACCTGGCCCTGCGGGTGCGCTACGCCGGGGCCGGGGCCGACCGCATGACGGTGGTCCCCGACCCCGACGAGGCCCTCGACGCGGCGGTCGCGGCCGTCCCGCAGGGCGGTGTCCTCTACGTGCTCCCCACCTACACGGCGATGCTCGGCCTGCGCGAGACGCTGGTGCGCCGGGGGGCGGCCGAGGCGTTCTGGCGTGAGCGATGACGACGACGAGGCGCGGCGCTTCGCCGTCGAGCACGCCCACCACGACGACGACATCGCGTTCTGGCGGACCGCGGCCGCCCGCTGCGGGTCGCCGGTGCTCGACCTCGGCGCGGCCACCGGCCGCGTGGCCATCCCGCTCGCCCGGGACGGCCACGAGGTGTGGGCCCTCGACCGCTCCCCGGCGATGCTCGGAGAGCTGCGCCGGCGCCTCGCCGGCGAGCCCGACGAGGTGCGCGCGCGGGTGCGGCCCGTGGCCGGCGACCTCGCCGCGCTGGTCCTGCCCCGCGCGTTCCCGCTGGTCATCGCCGCGATGAACACGCTGCAGGTGCTGACCGAGCCGGCGCAGCGGCTGGCCTGCCTGCGCGGGGTGCGGGCGCACCTGGCCGAGGGAGGCGAGCTGGCATTCGACGTCGGCAACCCCGATCCCGACGAGATCGTCGCGACCATGGGGCGGGAGCGCTCCGGCGGCCACCACCGCGACGGGGCGACCGGGCCGCTTCTGCTCCACTCCGGCTGGTACGACCGCTGGGAGCCCGCCACCGGGACCCTGGAGTTCACCCTCCGCATCGAGGAGCACCGCCCCCCGGAGCGGCCCCGCGAGATCCTGCGCCGCCACCGCGTGCACGTCTTCCGCCCCGACGAGGTGGCCGACCTGCTCGCGGCCGCCGGCCTGGAGCCCGTCGAGGTGGCGGGCGGCTTCGACGGCGCGCCGCTGCGCCACGGCTCGGAGCGTCAGGTCTATCGCTGCCGGGCGGTCCCGTGAGCCTCACCCTGCGCGTCTGCCACCTCTACCCCGGCGAGATGAACATCTATGCCGACCGGGGCAACATCGCCGTGCTCGAGCGGCGCCTCGCCTGGCGCGGTCACGCCATCGAGGTGACCCCGTCGGGGCTGGGCGAGCCGGTGGACCCTGCCGCGCACGACCTGTTCTACCTGGGCGGCGGCCAGGACCGCGACCAGGCCGTCGTGGCCGATGACCTCCTGAGGGCGAAGGCCGAGGGCCTGCGGGCGGCGGTCGCCTCGGGCGCGGCGGCGCTCTGCGTCTGCGGCGGCTTCCAGCTGGCGGGCCACGGCTACACCGGCGCCGGCGGCGCCCACATGCCCGGGCTGGGGCTGCTCGACCTCAACACGGTCGCGGGGCCGACCCGCCTCATCGGCAACCTGGTCATCGACGCGGAGCTCGACGGCGAGCGGCGGCGGGTCGTCGGCTTCGAGAACCACGCCGGGCGCACGCTCCTGGGCCCCGGCTCCCGCCCCCTGGGGCGGGTCGTCCACGGCCACGGCAACAACGGCGAGGACCGCGGCGAGGGGGGCGTGACCGGGCGCGTGGTGGGGACCTACCTCCACGGCCCGCTGCTGCCCAAGAACCCCTGGCTCGCCGACCGGCTCCTCTCCTGGGGCCTCGAGCACCGCGCGGGCGCGCCGGTGGAGCTGGAGCCGCTGGACGACGGCCTCGAGGAGGCCGCGCACAGGGCCGCAACGGCGCGGGCGGCCGGCGCGCGCTAGCCTCGCGGCGGGCGATCGACGCGAGGAGGCCTGTGATGGACCGCGTGGTGCACTTCGAGATCCCGGTGAGCGACATGGACGCGGCGCGGCGTTTCTACGGCGACGTCTTCGGCTGGGAGACGGCCGAGCTCGGCATGGGCGCGGCCTACATCGGGGCGACGACCACCCCGGTCGGACCCGACTTCCAGCCGACTTCGCCGGGGGGGATCAACGGGGCGCTGATGCCGCGCCCGGACGACGCGCCGGGGCCGGTCCTCGTGATGGAGGTCGACTCGATCGAGGATTCGCTGGCGAAGGCCGAGGCGGCCGGGGGCGAGATCGTGCGGCCCAAGACCGAGGTGCCGGGAATGGGCTGGTACGCCTACATCGGCGACACCCAGGGCAACGTCGTCGGCGTGTGGAAGTCGGCGCCGGCCGCCTGAGCGCGGCCCACGTCAGCCGGTCGAGCCGAAGCCGCCCTCGCCGCGGCCGTCGGAGGGCGGCAGCTCGTCCACCTGCGCGGCGCCCCAGAGCTCGACGGGCACCAGCACGAGCTGGGCGATGCGGTCGCCGGGCTCGACCCGGTGGGGAGCGTCGCCGAGGTTGACGAGGGTGACGACCAGCTCGCCGCGGTAGCCGGCGTCGATCAGCCCCGGGGAGTTGGCCAGCGTCACGCCGTGCCGGCGGGCGAGGCCCGACCGCGGCAGCACCAGCCCCGCGTGCCCGGGCGGCACGGCCACGGCGATGCCGGTGCCGATCGCGGCGCGCGCGCCCGGCGCGACCTCCCCGGCCTCCGCGGCGGTGAGGTCGAGGCCCGCGTCGCCGGGGTGGGCGCGGGCCGGCACCCGCCCCCCGGGCCGCAGGATGCGGACCTGCAGCTCCAGCGGCACCGGGCTACCCGGAGACGAGCGCGGCGATCCGCTCCGCGGCCTCGTTCAGCCGCTCGTCCGGCACGGTGAGGCTCATGCGCACGAAGCCCTCGCCGCTGGGCCCGTAGGCCGCGCCGGGCGAGATGACGACCGCGGCGTCCTCGAGCACCCGCTCGGTGAACGACGCCGAGGTGTCCCCCTCGGGCACGCGGGCCCAGACGTAGATGGCGCCCTTGGGCGGATCGACGTGAAGCCCGATCGCGCGCAGCGCGGCGACCAGCACGTCGCGGCGGCGCTGGTAGATCGCGCACATCTCGGCGACCGAGGACTGGTCGGAGCGCAGCGCCGCCGCGGCGGCCTCCTGGAGCGCCTCGAACATGCCGCTGTCGATGTTCGTCTTGAGCTGCCAGTAGGCGCCCACCAGATCGCGGTTGCCCACGACGGCGCCCGCGCGCCAGCCGGTCATGTTGTAGGTCTTCGACAGGGAGAAGATCTCGACGCCGATGTCCATCGCTCCGGGGGTCTCGAGGAACGAGGGCGCCCGGTAGCCGTCGTAGGTGATCTCCGAATAGGCGTTGTCGTGCACGACGATGACGTCGTTGCGGCGCGCGAACTCCACCGCCTGCGAGAAGAAGCCGTCGTCGACGACGCCCCCGGTCGGGTTGTTGGGGTAGTTGAGGAACATCAGCCGCGCGCGGCGGGCGACGTCGGCCGGGATCGCGTCGAGGTCGGGCTGGAAGCCGAGCTCGGGCAGCAGCGGCATCGGCACCGGCTCGGCGCCCGCCAGCAGGGGGCCCGTGGTGTAGACCGGGTAGCCGGGGTCGCTGGCCAGGGCGACGTCCCCGGGGTCGAGGAAGGCCAGGTTGACGTTCGCCACCGCCTCCTTGGCACCCAGCGCGGGGATCACCTCGGCCTCGGGGTCGAGCTCGACGCCGAACCGGGTCCCGTAGAAGCCGGCGACGGCCTCCCGGAACGACGCCCGCCCGCGGTTGGAGGGGTACTGATGCGTGTCGGGGCGCGCGACCTGCTCGCGCATCGCGTCGACGACGACGGCCGGCGTCGGGGTGTCGGGGTCGCCGATGCCGAGCGAGATGACGTCCACGCCCGCCGCCTTCTTGGCGGCGATCTTCTGCTCGATCTGCGCGAACAGGTACGGGGGCAGCCGCCGGAGCCGGTCGGCGCCGACGGCCCGGGTGCTCAGAGCCCCTCCAGCGCGCGCGCCAGGTCGGCCGACAGCTCGCCCCGGTAGACCTCCTCCGCGGGCCCGGTCATCGTCACCTCCAGGTCGTCGTCAACGGCGATCTCGAGGTCGCCGCCGGCCAGGTGCACGGTGACGGGGCTGCGCAGCCCGCCCAGGCGCACCGCGGCCACCGCCGCGGCGCAGGCGCCCGTGCCGCAGGCCAGGGTCTCCCCCACGCCGCGCTCCCACACGCGCATCGTGATCTCCGAGGGGCCCTCGGCTCGCACGAACTCCACGTTGACGCGGTCCGGGAACCGGGGGTCCGTCTCGATCGCCGGCCCGAGCGAGCGCACCACCTCGTCGGGCGCGGGGTGCTCGACGATGGCGTGCGGGTTGCCCATCGACACCTCGGCGAGCTCGACGTCGCCGCCGGCGACGGTCAGCCGCTCCCGGGCCTCGCCCGCGGGAAAGCGCGCGCGGCCCATGCGCACCTCCACCCGGTCGCCGCCGGCCGGCCGCACGGTCACCGGCCCGCCGTCCGTGAGGATGCGCCCATCGGCGGGCAGGCGGCCCTGCGCCGCGAGGTGCCGCGCGACCATGCGGATGCCGTTGCCGCAGTTCTCGGCGTGGCTGCCGTCCGGGTTCCAGACCGTCATGCGGGGCACGCCGCCGTCGTCGGTGACCTCGAGCACCCCGTCACCACCGACGCCGAAGTTGCGGTCGCACAGCCGGCGCGCCCGGGCCGGCGTGAGCGGCAGCGGCCACTCGGCGATCTCGACGATCAGGTAGTCGTTGCCGAGCCCCTGCCACTTGGCGAACCTCATCGCGCGGAGGTTAGCGGACCGGCCTCCGCGCCCCGCCACAGCGCCAGCAGCGCCGGCAGCGCGTCCTCGGCGGGGACCTCGCCGAGGTCGAGCTCCGCCACCCCGGGCGTCCTGCGCAGCCACGCGAGCTGTCGGCGCGCCAGGCGCCGGGTGCGGGCGGCGAGCCGCTCGGGCAGGTCGGCGGCGTCCAGCTCGCCAGCCCGCAGCGCCGCGACCTCGCGGGCCCCGATCACCTGCAGCGCCTCCCGCGAGACGCCGGGGGTGTCGAGCGCCGCCTCGATCTCGGCCACCAGGCCGTCGTCGAGCTCGCGGAGCACCCGCCGCGCGATGCGGCGGTCGAGCTCCTCGCGCGGCCGGGTCACGGCCACCAGCAGCGTGGGGCGCCGCAGGCCGGCCGTCCAGAGAGCGTCGCCCCGCCGCCCGCCCGCGGCGGCCACCTCGAGGGCCCGGGCCAGCCGGCGCGGGTTGGCGGCGTCGACGCGGGCCGCGGCGTCGGGGTCGCGCGCGCGCAGCTCCTCGAGGGCCGCGGCGGGGTCGCCGCCCGCCAGCCCCTCGGCCCACGTCCGCACCTCCGCGGGGCCCTCGGCCGGGAAGCCGAGGTCGGCGAGCGCCGCCCGCAGGTAGAGGCCGGTGCCGCCCGACACGACGGCCGGCCGACCGGCCGTCGCGCAGGCATCGATCGCCGCGTGGGCGCGCTCGGCGAAGCCCGCGGCCGTCGACCTCTCGGTCAGGGCCAGGTCGCCGACGCAGTGGTACCGGACCTCCGCGAGCGCGTCCGGCCGCGGGGAGTCGGCAGCGATCTCGAGCCCGCGGTAGCGCTGGAAGGGGTCGGCGACCACGATCTCGGCGCCGAGCGCCACGGCCGCGGCGTGCGCCAGCGCGCTCTTGCCGGCCCCCGTGGGCCCGGCGAGCGCGAGGACGTCAGGCGGGAACTGCCACCTCCGACTGGCGGCCGCTCAGCGTGGTCGAGGTCGCGGCCTCGATCGACACGCGGGCCAGCCCGCCGGGCTCCGCGGCGCCGGTGAAGTTGACCGTGATGTTCTGGCTCAGGCGGCCGCGCAACCGCGAGGGGTCGGTGCGCGAGGGCCCCTCGACGAGCACCTCGCGCTCGGTGTCCACGAAGCGGGCGGCCCGCTCCGCGGCGGTGCGCTGCACCGTCTCGACCAGGCGGGCGATCCGCTCGCGCTTCACCTCGGAGGGCACGTCGTCCGTCAAGCCGTCGCCCGCCTCGGTGCCGGGCCGCGGCGAGTAGAGGAACGTGTAGGCCCCGTCGTAGCCGCACTCCTCCACCAGGGTCAGGGTCTGCGCGAAGTCGGCCTCGGTCTCGCCCGGGAAGCCGACGATGAGGTCGGTCGTCAGCGACAGGTCGGGGATCGCGTCGCGCAGGCGCGCCACCAGGTCGAGGTAGCGCTGGCGGCCGTAGGTCCGCCGCATCGCCCGCAGGATGCGCGTGCTGCCCGACTGCGCCGGCAGGTGGAGGTGCTCGCAGACCTCCGGGCACTCGGCCATCGCCGCGATCACGTCGGCGCGCATGTCCTTCGGGTGGGGGCTGGTGTAGCGCACCCGCCAGATGCCGTCGATGGCGGCGACCGCCCTCAGCAGCTCCGCGAACGTGGCCCGCTCCTGCCGCGGCAGGTCGCGGCCGTACGAGTTGACGTTCTGACCCAGCAGCGTCACCTCGCGGACGCCGTCGGCGGCGAGCGCCTCGACCTCGGCGAGCACCTCGGCTGCCGGACGGCTGCGCTCCCGCCCCCGGACGCTCGGCACGATGCAGTACGCGCAGACGCAGTTGCAGCCCACCGAGATCTGCACCCACGCCTGGTGGGCCCGCTCGCGCACAGCGGGCAGGCTGCCGCTGAAGGCCCCGTCGAAGCTGAAGGCGCCGACCGCGTCGAGCCGCTCTCGCGCCACCAGCTCGCCGAGGCGACTCACCTCGCCCGGCCCGAAGGCGATGTTGACGAAGGGGAACTGCTCGAAGACCCGCTCCTTCTGGCTCTGGGCCCAGCAGCCGCCCACGGCCACCACGGCGTCCGGCCGCTCGCGCTTTACCCGCTTGGCATCGCCCAGGTTGCCCAGGAACCGCTCGTCGGCCGACCCCCGGATGGTGCAGGTGTTGAAGAGGATCAGGTCGGCGTCGTCGCGGCTGCCGGCCTCCGCGTAGCCGATTCCCTCCAGCACGCCCCGCATCCGCTCGGAGTCGTGGTCGTTCATCTGGCACCCGAAGGTGGTCAGGTGGTAGCGCATTCCGGGGATCTTAGAGGGCGACCGCGGTCGGGTCGGCGGGCGGACGAGCTCGACCTCGTCGAGCAACCCGGCGTCGAGGCACTGGCGCGCGATCTGGCCGCCGTTGACGCCGACGCCCTTGTCGCCGGCGATGTCCTCGGCCGTGACCACCGGCCGCCTCGATGCCCTCGGTCACGAAGACGAAGTTCTCGTCGTCCTCCGGCCGGTCGTCGGGGCGCCGGGGGTGAGGACGACCCTCGTGACGTCCATCGGGTGCCGGCCGCCCCACGCGTTGGTGACGTCGTACACGTGCCGGCCCACCAGGGGCGCGCCCGTGCTCTTCCACAGCTCCCGGATCACCCTCGCTCGCGGCCGAGACCCGCATCGGCGGCACGTTCGGGCTGGCGGTGGCGATCTCGACGTCCCCGTTGCCGTTCGCCGACGCGTCGCGCGGGCGACCGCCGTTTCGACACTCTCGCGATAGGGTCCGCAGTCGTGGACGAGCCCGCCGAGAAAGCCGGTCTTCGCACCGCCTGGGGACGGGTCGCGGAGGTCTACGAGGCCATGTGGGCGGCCCGCACCGCCCCCTTCACGGCCGCCGGGCTCGACCTCCTCGACCCGCCCGCGGGCGCCGAGGGCCTGGACGTCGCTTGCGGCCCGGGCGACACGACGGTGGCGCTGGCGGAGCGCCTCGCGCCGGGGCGGGCGTCGGGGATCGACTTCTCTCCGGCGATGGTGGAGCGGGCCCAGGCGCGCTTCGGCGACCGCGACGACGTGACCTTCGGCGTCGACGACGCGGAGCGCCTCTCCCTCGCCGATGCCTCGGTTGACGCGATGAGCTGCAGCTTCGGGCTCATGTACTGCTACGACGCGCGCGCGGCGATGGCGAGCGCTGCTCGTGTGCTGCGTCCGGGCGGGCGGATGCTGCAGGTCGTCTGGGGGCCGGCGCCGAGGGTGTGGTTCGTCCCGGTGATCGAGCTGATCGAGTCGCGTGCCGAGTACTTCTCCGCCGTCTGCCCGATGATGTTCTTCTTCGGCCTCCCCGGGGTACTGCCGCGGATGATCGCCGAGGCCGGGATGGAGCCGGCCGGCCTGGAGACGATCCCGGGGAGGATGCGCTTCGCCGACTCCGCCGAGGCGGTCGAGGCGGCGGTGCTCGGCGGCCCGCTGGCGGGCCTGTTCGTGAACCGGCTCGACGCCGCCGCCCAGGCCGAGGTGCGCGACGCCATGACGGCCCACGTCGAGGCGCGGGCCGAGCCGGACGGTGCGGGCATCTCCCTCCCCGCCGAGGTCGTCGTCGCCGTGGGGCGGGTCCCGGCAAGCTGACCGGCCGCCCTCAGGCGGCCACGCGGATGACCTCGCAGGCGATTCCCGGCGCACCCGCCAGCCGGAGGTCCATCGTGGCGAGTGGGCAGTCGAGCGCCTCGGCGAGGGCGACGTAGGACGCGTCGTACGCCGACAGGTTGTCCCGGAGCGCCCAGATGCGCGGAAGCAGGCCGGTGCTCGGGTGGCGGCGCAGACCGAGGCGGCGGTAGCGCACGAGCCGCTCCTCGGCTGCGTGCGCGGTCATCGCGCCCCGGATGACCTGACCCCTGAGGGCCTGGGCCACCTCCTGGTCGGCGACGTGCGGGGCCTGGAGCCGCCCATCGATGAGGAGCAGGCGCGCCGGACCGTCGATGTCGAGGCCACGGACGATCACCGAGGCGTCGGCCACCATCATCAGTCGCCCCGCATCTCCCTGATGATCGCGACGATCTCATCCACGCTGATGTCCACATCCGGCAGATCGGACAGCAAGGCACGGTTGTACGCACGCCGTGACGACTCGGTCAGCTCCTTGACGACGAACGCGTTGACGGACGTGCCCTCCCCCGCGGCGAGCAGCTCGAGCCGCTCGGCGACCTCATCGGGGACGTTCCGGATGTAGAGGGTCCTCACCGGCGCCATGCTAGCACTCTGCAATCAGGCGCCGGTGGGGGTCAGGCCTCCGAGGCTGCCAGCGCCTCCTCGGGCTCGCGCACCTCGCCGGTCTCGGGGTCGAAGTCGGGCAACGACGCGATGCCCGCGTCCTCCCGGATCCGCGCCTCCAGCGCGCCGGCGACGTCAGGGTGCTCGCGCAGGAAGGCCCGGGCCGCGTTGCGCCCCTGGCCCAGGCGCTCCTCGTCGAACGAGAAGTAGGCCCCGCTCTTCTGCACCATGCCGCGCTCGACGCCGACGTCGATCAGGTTGCCCTCGTGCGAGATGCCCTCGCCGTAGATGATGTCGAACTCGGCCTGGCGGAACGGCGGCGCGACCTTGTTCTTGACCACCTTCACCCGGGCCCGGTTGCCGATCGCCTCGGCCCCCTCCTTGAGGGTCTCGATGCGGCGGATGTCGAGCCGCACCGAGGCGTAGAACTTCAGCGCCCGGCCGCCCGGCGTGGTCTCGGGGGAGCCGAACATGACCCCGATCTTCTCCCGCAGCTGGTTGGTGAACACGCAGATCGTGCCGGCGCGGTTGAGGGTCCCCGCCAGCTTGCGCAGCGCCTGGGACATCAGCCGCGCCTGCAGGCCGACGTGGGTGTCGCCCATCTCGCCCTCGATCTCGGCCTTCGGCACCAGGGCGGCGACCGAGTCGATCGCCACGACGTCGAGCGCGGCCGACCGCACCAGCAGGTCGGCGATCTCGAGCGCCTGCTCGCCGTGGTCGGGCTGCGAGAGCAGCAGTTCGTCGGTGTCCACGCCGATGCGCTTGGCGTAGCCGGGGTCCATGGAGTGCTCGGCGTCGATGAAGGCGCAGAGGCCGCCGTGCCGCTGGGCCTGGGCGATGATGTGGTAGAGCAGCGTCGTCTTCCCCGAGCTCTCGGGGCCGAACACCTCGACGATGCGGCCGCGCGGGATCCCGCCGATGCCGAGGGCGATGTCGAGCGCCAGCGACCCCGTCGAGACCACGGCCACCTCGGTCGGCGGGGAGTCGCCCATCCGCATGATGGCGCCCTTGCCGAATTGCCGCTCGATCTGCGCGACGGCCGAGCCGAGCGCCTCGTGCTTCTCCACCGGGGCCTCCTTCAGGGGACGGGTGTGAACTCCACCGCGACGAGCTCCCGATACCGCGGAGGCCCTCCCGGCGACTGGTGGGAATCATAGAGCGCCGCTCGGCCGACGTCGAACACGTGTTCCCCACCGGAGGGGGGCCCGGGGAGGTCCACGCGGGCCTCCCGCGCGAGCCGAAGGACGGTCACGTGCGGCCAGAGCGGGGACGCGTCGGGGCGCCGGCCGAGGGCCGCGCCGACCGCCTCGCGCACCCTCCGGGCCCGCTCGGCCAGGGCGCCGTCGCGGTCGTGCAGCTCCACGGCCACCAGCCGCGCCCGCGAGGCCCGCGGCCGCGCACGCAGGCCCCCGAGGGCCACGGCGACCCGCGGGCCGGCCAGGCCCTCGCGCACGGCGGCGGCCAGCGCGGGCCCCGCGCCGGACGGGACCGCCCCGAGGAAGTCGAGCGTGACGTGAAGGCTCGCCTCGGGCACCGGCCGCCCGCCGGACCGCGCCGCCAGCTCGCGGCCGACCTCGGCGAGCGCCGAGCGGGCCGGGGCCGGCAGGTCGGCGGCCACGAACAGGCGGCATCCCGGGCGCAGCCTCACGGGGCCGGCCCGTCCCGCCGCCCGCCGGGCCGAGAAGGCCACGAGGAGCCCGATGTCGCTCGGGGCGGGTCCATGAGGACGACCCTAGACCGGCGGCCTCCCGCGGATCCGCACCGGTCCGGCACGACGGAGGCACGGGGGCGTGACATCCCGCGTCACACCGTGGCCCGGGCCTCCAGCGCGCGGCGCAGGATGTGGAGGGCGAGGGCCGCGGAGCTCTCGCGCACCCGCTCGCGGTCGCCGCGCAGGCGGTGCTCCTCGGAGCAGACGCCGTCCGGCCCCGCCAGGCCGATGAACACGAGCCCGACGGGCTTCTGCGGGGTCCCCCCGCCCGGCCCGGCGACCCCCGTCACCGAGAGCGCCCAGTCGCTGCCCACCAGCCGCCGCGCGCCCGCGGCCATCCCCTCGGCCACCGGCGCCGACACCGCGCCGTGGCGCCGCAGGAGCTCGCGGTTGACGCCGAGCACGTCCCGCTTCACGTCGTCCGAGTAGGAGATCACGCCGCCCAGGACGTAGGCGGACGAGCCGGGGCGCGCCGTGAGCCGGGCGCCCAGGCCGCCCCCGGTGCACGACTCGGCCACGGCGACGGTCTGGCCGGCGGCGAGGAGCCGGGACGCCACGGCCTCGTCGATGGTCGCGCCGTCGCGGCTGAAGAGCGCGTCGCCGAAGGCCTCGTCGAGGCGCCGCTCGAGGGCGGCCGCCGCCCAGGCGTCCTCCGCGCGGCTGCGGACCGTGATCTCGAGCTCGCCGTCGCGGGCGCAGATGCCCACGCGCAGCCGGTCCCACGCGTCCCGGTCGAGCCGTCCGAGCGCGGCCACGGCCCGCGACTCGGGGACGGCGTCGAGCCGCAGCACCCGCTCGACCGAACCGCCGCCGCGCGCGAGCAGCCCGGCGAGCGGCTCCTGCTCCCGGGCGGCCCCCCACATGGCCTCGAGCTCCCACGGGGGCCCGGGCAGCACCACCACGAGGGCCCCCTCGTGCTCCAGCATGGCCCCGGGGGCGGTGCCCACGGGGGGAGCGCGCGGGCGCCCGCCGGCAGCGAGGCCTGCTTCTCGCGCACGGCCCGCGCGGTCTCGAGCTCGTCGGCGAGCGGCAGGCTTCGCGCCTCGACCATCGCCAGGGCGCCGAGGTTGACGGCCAGCGGCCGCCCCGTGGCGGCGGCCACCGCCTCCATCGTGAGGTCGTCGTGGGTCGGGCCCAGCCCGCCCGTGGTGCAGAGGAGGTTGACGCCCGTCTCCAGGTGCGCCCGCACGGCGGAGACCAGGGCGTCGCGGTCGTCGCCGAGGATCTCGACGCGCTCGACGCCGACGCCGGCCGCCTCCAGCGAGCGGGCGATGATGCCGGCGTTGCGCTCGCGGATCCGTCCCCGCAGCACCTCGTCGCCCGTCACCAGGATCGCCGCGCGCGGCGGCGCGGCGCGGGCCTCAGTCGACGACCTTCGCCCCCTCGCGGCTGATCTCGAAGTTCGCGGTGGTGGTGCTCTCCAGCTCGACCTCGCGGCCGCCGACGGTCACGGCGAGCTCGGAGGGGTTGGCGGCGCGGATCCAGATCCCCTCGATGACCTTGAAGGTCTTGGCCTGGCCGGGCGCGAGGATCTGCTCGAACACCACCCGCCCGTCCGCGTCGCCACCCCGCACCTGGACCCAGGAGCCGATGGTGCCGGTCCCCGCGAGCACGATCGGGGTCTTCTTGACCCGCACCAAGCCCTCCTCCGACGCGGTGTCGGGCTCGACGGGCGCGGCCGGCGCGACGCTCGCCGGGTCGGGGGCCGCGGGGGTGTTGGCCAGCGGCGCGGGCGAGTCGCCATCCCCCACCCCGAGCCAGACCAGCAGGGCGACGGCCATCACGCCGCCGATCGCCAGCCACAGCAGGCGGAGCTCGGTGCGCCGGCGGCGGCGGTTGCGCCGCTGCGACGGCCCCGGGCGCTGCGGCGGCGGACGCCCCTCGAACCGCTGCTCGCGCGCGGGCCGCGAGGCCCGGGCGGAGAGCTCCTGGGGGGTGTCGAAGTCGCCGAAGCGGCTCTCGTACTCGTCCAGGACGAGCTGGCCGTCGAGGTCGAGGAACTCGGCGTAGCTCTTGAGGAAGCCGCGCACGTACGTGGGCGACGGCATGAGGTCGAACTGCTCCTCCTCCATCGCGCGCAGGTACTTCGCGCGGATCTTGGTCTCCGCCTCGCAGTCGAGGATGTCGAGGCCGCGCCGAAGGCGGGCCTCTCGGAGTGTGTTACCGATCTCGAACATGGGGGCGTTGACGGGGAAAGGCGATTCCCGTCAGGCCCGGCACCCTAGCGGAGCCGTCCGCCGCCCCGCAACCGGGCGGCGCCGCCCCGGTCAGCCCTCGGGAGGCGGGTCCTCGGCGTCCGGAGGGGTCCGCCGCAGGAGCCGGTCGAGGTCGGCCTCGCCCACCAGGACCGTGCGCGGCTTGGAGCCCTCGTGCCCCGACACCACGCCCATGCGCTCCATCGCGTTGACCAGGCGGCCGGCGCGCGCGTAGCCCACGCCCAGGCGGCGCTGCAGCAGCGACACCGACGCGGTGCCCTGCTGGACGACCATCTCGACCGCGCGGGCGATCATCTCGTCGGCGTCGTGGTCGAGGGGGTCCTCGACCGGCTCGGGCCGCTCCATCAGCTCCTCGCGCAGCTCCGGCCGGCCCTGGGCGCGCCAGTGGTCGGTGATCGCGCGGATCTCGTCCTCGCCCACGTAGGCGCCCTGGAGGCGCTGCAGGCGGGACGTGCCGACCGGCCGGAAGAGCATGTCGCCGTGCCCGAGCAGGGTCTCCGCCCCGCCCGCGTCCAGGACCACGCGGGAGTCGACCTGGGACGAGACGGCGAAGGCGATCCGCGACGGGACGTTGGCCTTGATCATGCCCGTGATCACGTCGGCCGAGGGCCGCTGTGTCGCCAGGACGAGGTGGATGCCGACGGCGCGGCTCTTCTGGGCGAGGCGGATGATGGCGTCCTCCACCTCGGCCGGCGAGACCATCATGAGGTCGGCCAGCTCGTCGATGACGACGAGGATCGTGGGCATCGGCGGGTCGCCCGCGGCCTCGCGCGCCTCGTTCCAGTCGCGCAGGTTCCTCGCGCGGGCCATGCCCATCAGCTCGTAGCGGCTCTCCATCTCGCGGACGATGTTGGTCAGCACCGCGGCCGCGTCCTTCATGTTGGTGACGACCGGCGTCAGAAGGTGCGGGATGCTCTCGTAGTGGTTCAGCTCGACCTTCTTGGGGTCGATGAGGATCATCCGCAGCTCGGCCGGCGTGGCCCGGAGCAGGATCGAGGCGAGCAGCGAGTTGAGGCAGACGCTCTTGCCGGTCCCCGTGGAGCCGGCGAGGAGCAGGTGGGGCATTCGCGCGAGGTCGATGTAGACGGGCTTGCCCCCCAGGTCCAGGCCCAGCCAGGCCATCAGCGGGCCGGCGTGCGCCGGGAACTCGCGCGTGATGTCGCCCAGCGTGACCAGTGCCGCCTCGGGGTTCGGAACCTCCACGCCCACGGCCTGCTTGCCCGGGATCGGCGCGATGATGCGCAGCTCCTCGCGCGCCGCCAGCGCGTAGGCGAGGTCGTCGCGGAGGGCCGTGATCCGGCCCACCTTGGTGCCCGGGGCGAGCTGGAGCTCGTAGCGCGTCACGCGCGGGCCGCTGACGGTGTCGGCCACCGTGGCCTCGATCCCGAAGTGCCCGAGGGTCTCCTCGAGGATGCGGCTGGTGCGCTGCACGAGCTCCTCGGGCTGGGCCGCCGCCCCGCTGGAGCGCTTCAGGAGCGTCGCCCGCGGCACGCGGTAGCTCCCGTCGCGTGGCCGCGCCGGCGGCCCCGGCGTGAAGACCGGGGAGATGTCCTCGTCGCCGCCCTCGCCCGGGCCGGCCGGCGCCGGCTCGCGGGGCGCGGGAGCGGGCGGGTCGTGCGGCGCGAAGGCCGCGCCGCCGTCCGGCCCCAGCGCGGGGGACGGCGGCAGCCCGGACGGGTCGGCGAAGATGTCCGGGAACGTGTCCGCGCCGTCCAGCAGGGCCCGCGGAGCCGCATCGGCGCGGCGCCGGCCCGAGAGCGTGGCCGGGCCGGCGGCGTCGAGCCGCTCGCGGAGCGTCTGGCTGGTGCGGATGGCCGTCACCGTGGCGGTCGCGACGCCCTTGCCCACCGAGCGCGAGGCGACCGCGGCGCCCTCCCCGCCGCGGCGCAGGACGTGCCCGAGCGAGGCTCCCGAGATCAGGATGACCGCGGCGATCAGCCCGCCGACGACGAGGATCGCGGTGCCGACCTCGCCGACGGTGGTGCTCGTGGCCCAGTAGCCGGCCTCGCCGAGATAGCCGCCGCGCTCGCTGACGACCTCGCGGGAGAACCAGGCGTCCCGCTCGATGCCGCCCAGCCCGAGCGCCCCGCCCGCCAGGGCGATCAGCAGGGCCCCCGCGCCGATCGCCACGCCCAGCCGCAGCGGCCGGGCGGCCGCGAGCGGGTGGTCGAGGATCAGCACGATCCCGGCGGCGATCAGGGCGAGCGGGGCGAGGGCCACCGCCCGCCCGACCAGCAGGCGCAGGCCGTCCTCCAGCCAGCCCCCCACCGGCCCGATGCCGAACCCGAGGAAGAGGGTCACCCCCAGGAACACCGCCAGCGCCACCAGCCCGAGGCCGACCAGCTCGCGGGTCTGGCGTCTGCGCGCGGCCGGGGGCGGACGGCGGCGGGCGCGCGTCGCCGGGCGCGGGCGGCGGCTGCGGGGTGCGAGCTGGGTGCCGATTGGTGCCTCCTCGGTGCGGGCGCGGGCCGGTCGGGGGCCGGGAGCCCGCCCGAGGGGGATACACCGCCGGGGACCGCGTTCCTGCCCGCCCCGGGGCCGCCCCGCGGGAGGTCCACTAGGATCGCCCCGCCCCAGCAAGTCCGACGAGGAGGCCCACCGTGCACCACGCGGAACCCCACCAGGTCTCGGCGATCGCCAAGCCGGACAAGATCCTGGCGCTCGACGGGATCTCGGCGGAATCGGTCGAGGCCCACTGGGGCCTCTACGAGGCGTACGTCAAGAAGTACAACGAGATCATGACCAAGCTGCACGACGCGGACCGCGCCGCGGCCAACCAGATCTACTCCGACTACCGCGGCTACCGCGAGATGCTCACCTTCGCGATCGGCGGCATCAAGAACCACGAGATCTACTTCCAGAACCTCAGCGCCGACGGGGGCGCGCCCTCCGACGCCCTGGCCGCCCGGATCGCGCAGGACTTCGGCGGCCACGACGACATGATCACCGAGCTGAAGGCCGGCGGGATGGCGGCGCGGGGCTGGGCCTGGGTGGCCTGGGACTGGGACTGGCAGCGGCTCGACGTGTACATCGGCGACGCACAGAACACGTTCCCGGTGTGGAACGCCACGCCGATCCTCGCCCTCGACGTCTACGAGCACTCCTACATCCGCGACTTCTCGACCGCCCGGCCCAAGTACATCGACGCCTTCGTGGCGAACATCGACTGGGCGGACGTGAGCCGCCGCTTCGAGATGATCGCCTCGATCGGCCAGTAGGCGCGCCCGCATGATCAGCCCGGGCGTCTGCGACCTCGGGCCGGTCAAGCTGCACTACCTGCAGGCGGGGGTCGGCGAGCTCGTCCTCTGCCTGCACGGCTTCCCGGACCACGCGCCCTCGATGCGGGGGCTCCTCGAGGAGCTGGCGGCCGCCGGCTTCCGGGCCGTCGCCCCGTTCATGCGCGGCTACGCGCCCTCCACGGCCGAGGCGCGCACCTTCGAGACCGCCGCCCTGGCGGGCGACGCCCTGGGGCTGGGGAGCTCCCTGGCGTCCGGCGACACCCTGATGATCGTCGGGCACGACTGGGGCGCGGTGGCGGGCCTGCACGCGGCCGTGCTGCAGCCCGAGCGGGTCGCGCCGGCTCGTCACCATCGGCATGCCCCACGCGCGCGCGTTCGCCCGGGCGCTGAGGGAGGACCCGGTGCAGCAGCGCATGTCCTGGTACGAGTTCCTGTTCCTGGCGGAGGGCTTCGCCGAGCGCGTCGTGGCCGACCGGGACTTCGCCTTCCTGGAGCGCCTCGTCGCCGAGTGGTCGCCGACCCCGCCTTTCTCCCCGGAGGAGTGGTTCGCGCTGCGGCGGACGCTGGCGTCGCGCGGGACCCTGACGGCCGCGATGCGCTACTACCGCTCCGCCCTCGGGGCCGAGCCCCGCGACCCGATCCTCGCCCGCGACGCCGCCCGGTGGGACGAGGTCGTGCGGGTCCCGACGCTGGCGATCTACGGCGAGCGCGACGGCTGCATCCGGCCCGAGGTGCACGCCTCCCAGGGCGAGCACTTCGCCGGCGACCTCCGCCTGCGGGCGGTGCCCGGAGCCGGCCACTGGCCCCACCTCGAGGACCCGCGCCGGGTGCTCCCGGAGATCGTCTCCTTCCTGCGGGGGTGAGCCCCCTATGCGGCGCCGCGGCCGTTCGACCCGATGGCGGCCGGCGGCCGCAGGGGTCGCGCGCCGCCCCCGGTCTCGCCGGCATCGCCGAACAGGCCGGAGGCATCGACGAGGCCGGGTCCGGGCAGCGACGGGTCGTGCGGCTGCGCGACCGCGGGCGCTGACGCGCCCAGCAGGCGCCGGGCCTCGTCGGAGAGGTCGCCCCCGGAGCGTCCGCGGCCGGCGCTGAGGAGCAGGCCGTGCGAACGGGCCCGGGCCAGCGCGCGCCGCGTGCGCTCGACGTCCCACGCCCGCCGCTCGGCGACATCGACCACCGGACGGCGGCTGCCGGCCCCGACCACCTCCAGGTAATCGGCGGCCAGGCGCGCCAGCTCCGCGTCGCTCTCGGCGCCGCGCGGGGCCGGCGGCGACGGGGTGACGGCCGGGAGGGCGATGGCGGCGCGGGGCGGCTCGTCCGCCGCCGGGTCGTCCCGCCCGCGGCGTTGCCGGCGGGCGAGCAGGGCGTAGGCGCCGACCGCGCCCAGCGCCACCAGCGCGGCCGCGCCCGAGACGATGAGGATGCCGCCGCCGCCGTCCGAGCCGGCGGCGGGCGGCGCCCCTTCCGGGGCGGGCGCGGGCGCCGGCGGGGTGGCCGGCTCGCCCGCCCGCGGGTCGAGCGGGAACGCCTCCCAGAGCTCGCCGGGCCCCGACTGGGCGACGGCGCCCAGGGGCCAGGCCAACGCCGCGCCGACGAGGATCGCGAGGGCGGGCGTGATGAGGCGTCGGGCGGGCACGTCAGACATCCCTGTCAGCGAAGCACAGCTTTGGAAACCGACTATTCACCGGCTCCCTCGCCCGGTGGACCACCCGAACGGACGGGTCATCCCCCCCGTTCGGGGGGTGGGTGCCACGCCCGGTTGCGTTTAGCCGCGCGTGCGCGCGATCGCGTTGTCGGCGATCAGACCTCGATGATCTTGGGGAGCACCATCGGACGCTGCTGGGTGCGCTTGCGCAGGAGCCCGGCGACAGCGTCGTGGATCTGGTGCTGGAGCACGCCGACCTCCGTGACCCGCTGCTCGGCCGAGGAGGCCAGGCTGCGCTCGACCTCGAGCCGCGTCTCCTCGATGAGCTGCTCGTCGTCGCCGGCCGCGAAGCCGCGCGTCACCACCTCGACCTCGCCCACCAGCGAGCCGTCCGACGCGTCGATGCGCGCGAGCACCAGCACCAGCCCGTCGTCGGAGAGGTGGCGGCGGTCGCGCAGCACGCTCTCGGTCACGTCCCCTCCCCCCGCCTGGTCGACGTAGGTGAGCCCCACGCGCACCTCGTCGACGACGGCCGCCGTGTCGCCGTCGAGCTCCAGCACGTCGCCGTTGTCGAGGACGTGGATGCGGTCCGGCGCGAGCCCGAGGGGCGAGCGCGACGCCAGCCGGGCGTGAGCGAGCTGGTGCTTGGTCTCGCCGTGGATGGGGGCGAAGTCGGCCGGCCGCACCCACTGGAGCATGAACAGCAGGTCGCGCGCGCGGCCGTGGCCCGACAGGTGCAGCCCGGCCTCCTCGCCACGGAGGACCCGCGCACCCTGGCGAACGAGCCGGTTCTCGATCTCGGCCACCGCCAGCTCGTTGCCGGGCACGGTGCTGGCCGAGTAGAGGACGGTGTCGCCCTCGACGATGTCCACGTGCTTGTGCTCGCCGCGGGCGATGCGGCTGAGCGCGGCCATCGGCTCGCCCTGGCTGCCCGTGCACAGGATCACCTGCTCGTCGTGGGGGCGCGCCTCGAGGTCGCGCAGGCTCACCAGCGTGCCGGGCGGGACCGTGAGGTAGGGCGCGCCCCTGTCGGCGTTGACGAGGTTGGTCGCGATGTTGACGTTGCGCGTGAGCGAGCGGCCGACCAGCGCGACCACGCGGCCGTCCTGGTAGGCGGCCTCCAGCACCTGCTGCATGCGGTGGATGTGCGACGAGAAGGTCGTCACCAGCACACGGCCCCGGGACGTGGCGAAGAGGGCCGACAGCCCGTCCTTGACCGCATCGTTCGGGAAGGGGACCGCGCGGTCGCTCTCCTCGGCGTTGGTCGAGTCGGCCAGCAGCAGGCGCACCCCGCGGTCGCCGAGGCGCACGAAGTCGGGCACCGCGCTCAGGCGGCCGTTCGACCGGATCGAACTCGATGCCGAAGTCCCCGGTGTGGAGGATCGTCCCGGCCGGCGTGCGGAGCGCCACCGCCGAGCAGTCCGGCATGGAGTGGGTGATGGGGATGAACTCGGCGTGGAAGGGGCCGACCGGCACCTCGCGGCCGTACGGCACCTCGATCAGCTCGGCCGAATCGGCGAGGCCGTGCTCCCCGAGCTTGGGGCGCAGCAGGGCAAGGGTGAAGCGGCGGCCGTAGACCGGGATGTCGCTGCCGGCGGCGCGCAGCAGGAAGGGCACCGCCCCGATGTGGTCCTCGTGGCCGTGGGTGAGGACGATCGCCTCGAGCGCGTCGGCGCGCTCGACCACGTAGGAGAAGTCGGGGAGGACGATGTCCACGCCCATCTGGTCGTTCTTCGGGAAGGTGATGCCGCAGTCGATGACGACCATCCGGCCGTCGCTCTCGACGACGTACATGTTCTTGCCGATCTCGCCGGCGCCGCCGAGCGGTATCACCCGCACGCGCGCGCCGGATCGCTCGCTCGCGATGTCTGCCTCCAGGGTGTCGGTGTGCGTCAGGCCCGCGACAGGGTGTCGGTGTGCGTCAGGCCCGCGACAGGGTGCCGCGGCGCTCCAGCACGGTCCGCAGGATGTCGCGCTGCACGGGGGTCGCCTCGACCAGCGGCAGCCGCAGGCGGCCCGAGGGGATCAGCCCGGCCATCTCGAGGGCCGACTTGATGAGGATCGGGCTGGTCGTGACGAAGAGCGCGGCGTAGAGCTCGGCCAGGCCGGCGTCGCGCCGGCGGGCCTCGTCGAGGTCGCCGCGCCGGGCGTCGGCGGCGATCGCGGCCATCTCCTCGCCCGCCAGGTGCGACGTGACCGAGATCACCCCCGCGCCGCCCAGCTCCATCACCGGCAGCAGCATGTCGTCGTTGCCGGCATAGAGCGCCAGCGGGTTCTCGGAGACCGCGCGCAGCTCGGCGGGGTCGGGGTTGGCCTGCTTCACGGCCACGACGCCGGGGATGCCGCCGAGCTCGGCGATCAGGTCGGGCGGCATGTTGAGGGCCGTCCGGCCGGGGATGTTGTAGAGCACCACCGGCAGGCCGACCTCGGCGATCGCCGCGATGTGGGCCACGATGCCCTCGCGCGGCGGCCTGTTGTAGTACGGGGTCACGACCAGCGCCGCGTCGGCGCCCGCGTCGGCGCAGAGCCGGGTGAGGTGGACCGAGTGGGCGGTGTCGTTGGTGCCCGTGCCCGCGACCACCGTGGCCGTGCCGCCGCCGACCTCGCGGACCATCTGCCGCACCAGCGCCACCTGCTCCTCGTCGCTCAGCGTGGAGGCCTCGCCGGTGGTGCCGGCGATCACCAGGCCGTCGCTGCCGTGCTCCAGCAGGTGGTGCGCCAGGCCGGCGGCCGCGGGCTCGTCGACGCGCAGGTCGTCGCCGAACGGCGTGACCATCGCGGTCAGGATCGTGCCCAGCACGGGCGGGAGTATAGTCGCGCCCGGCGTGGGCACGGCACCCTTCTCCGGCTTCGGCCCCGGAGCCGTCGCGTGGTTCGAGGGCCTGGAGCGCGACAACTCCCGCGAGTACTGGGCCGCCACCAAGGACGCCTGGGCGGCCGAGGTGCGCGACCCGCTCGCGGCGCTGCTCGGGGAGCTGGCCGACGCATGGGGCGGCGAGGTGAAGCTCTTCCGGCCGCACCGGGATGTGCGCTTCTCGCGCGACAAGCGGCCCCTCAAGACGTTCGACCTACGGCGTCGCGTCCCGGCCCGGCAGCGAGGCGGGACTGTACGTGGCGGTCTCGGCGGACGGCCTGACCGCGGGCACGGGCTACTACCAGCTCTCCCGCGACCAGCTCGCGCGCTTCCGAGAGGGCGTCCTCGACGAGGCCGGCGGCGCGGCGCTCCAGGCGGCCCTCGACGCCGCCGACGCCGCGGGCCTCGAGGTCGGCGCTCCGGCGCTGACCGGGACCCCGCGGGGCGTCCCCCGCGACCACCCGCGCGCGGACCTGCTGCGCTTCACCAACATGATCGTCTGGGCGCTCGCGCCGGACGGGGCCATGGAGAGCCGCGCGGCAGTCGGCTTCGCCCGCCGCGTTGCCTCCGACGCCCGTCCGGTCACCGACTGGCTCGACGCCCACGTCGGCTCGGGCCGCAGCGCCGTCAGACCGCGGACGCCACCAGGGGGATCGGGTCGGGGGCGGCGACCGGTGTGAGCAGGTCGGGGTCGGCCACGCGCCAGTAGCGCGAGATGGCCCAGGGCAGCACCCGGTCGCTCGCGATCGACCGCGCGAAGGCGGCGAAGAGCGGGTCGGGCAGCACGTTGAGCACCGACTGCAGGCGGTCGAGGAAGCGGTAGCCGCGCCCCCGCGAGAGCACGTAGGCGCGGTAGCGGGACAGCGCCCGGTCGAGCGGGATCTCACCGAGGCGCACCCGCTCGGCCAGGCGGCCGGCGAGCTGGCCGAAGACCAGCGCCGGGCGGATGCCCTCGCCGGACACCGGCAGGCACTGGCCGGCGGCGTCGCCGACCACGAACATGCCGTCGCGGATGGGGTCGATCAGGCGCGAGGTGAAGAAGCCGCCGTGCTGGTGGCCCGGGTCGCCCAGGTCGTGGCGACCGAGGAAGTTGACCAGGTCCTGCGACAGCGCCGAGTGGCCCGTGTAGGTCGCCAGCCCCGCGCGGACGTGGTCGCCGGCCGGGAAGATCCAGTAGAAGCGGCGGCTGCCGTTGCTGGGGCCGACGTAGAAGTGCAGGCCGTCGCCCCGGTACGGCTGCCGCGCCTCCACGCCGAAGCTCTTGCGCGGCGCCCGCGCCCGCCGAGCCGGCCGCCCCTTGGGAGCCGAGGTGCGCCACCCGGCCGCCTCGACCACGAGAGGCGCCTCGAAGGTGCCCTCGGTGGTCTGGACCGTCCCGTCCCCCGCCCCGGTGATGCGGGCCTGCACGAAGTCCGCGCCCGTCCGGGCGAACAGGTCGGTGCAGAAGCGGCGGTAGTCGAAGGTCGCGAAGTCGAAGAAGCGCAGGCGCTGGCTGCGGCGCTTGGTGTGGATGATCAGCTCCTCGTGCACCTGCTCGACGCAGTCGAGGAGGTCCATGTTCTCCAGGCAGGCGAGGGGGACGGCCGAGGCCGACGTCTCCCCCTCGCCGATGGGCAGCCGGTCGATCACCAGCACCCGCCCGCCGATCTGCGAGGCCGCGGCCAGCCCGCCGAACGACCCGCCGCAGACGATGGCGTCGTAGGAGCCGCTCACGTCCGCGCCACCGCCGCGCCCGCCCCGCACGCCGCCAGCGCCTCCTCCACCGCGGCGAGGGCGCGCTCGCGCTCGGCGGCCGACAGGCGGTCGCCGCGGAGCATGCGCTGCTCGGCCCGCAGGGCGGCGATCACCTGGCGCCGCGTCTCGGAGGGGCTCTTCGCGTCGCCGATCAGGTGGACGCCGGCGCGCGCCTGGGAGGCGTAGGCCTCGATTGCCGCCGCCCGCATCGGCCCCGGGGCCATGTCGGCGATCTCGTAGCGCAGGCGCATGAGGTCGCGCTCCCAGGCGGCGGGCGTGACGCGCCGCTTCTCGACCTCGCGAGCCAGCCGGCCGCTCATGCGCCCCACGGTCCCCGCCGCGGTCTCGGCGATCGTCCGCAACTGCGCGACCAGGGCCTGCTTGGTCTCCTCGTTGGCCGGGTCGGCCAGCCAGGCCTGGGCCTTCAGCAGCAGCAGCTTCGCGACCTTCGGGCCCTGACGGCGGGCCAGCAGGGCGGCGAGCGCGAACAGGCGCGGGCCCACCGCTAGCCGCCGGCCGCTGCGCCTCACGTCCGGGGGATCTCCTGGCCCGTCTCGGGGTCGATGCGGATGCCGTCCGTGATCCCCGGCCCGGGCGGCGCGCCGATGGTCAGCCACACCGCCTCGCGGTCGCTGTGGTTCTGGATGCGCCGCACGGTGTCCTTGTGGAACCGCAGCCACTCGCCGTCCTGCACCTCGACGACCTCGCCCTCCACCAGCACCTCCTGGGGGCCGCCCGAGATGAGGTGGTAGACCTCCTCCTGGTTGCCGTGGCGGTGGTAGGCCATCTCGTGGCCCGGCCCGTAGCGCCACACCCGCAGGGCCATGTTCTCGGCTCCGACGGCGCCGGCGACGTCGCGCGACGAGGCGCCCCCGCCCCGTCGCTCGCGCTCCTCGACATCGGCCTCCGCGATCCTGCTCCAACCCTCGCTCATCGCTCCCCCTCGGTCGCCACCCCGGGGCATCGTACCGGAGGGCGTCAGGGCTCCCCGCGGGCCGTCACTCCTCCTCGTCGGCCCCGTCGCCCACCACCATCAGCAGCTGCTTGGTCTCGACCTGGGTCCCGGCCGCCACCAGCACCTCCCGCAGGACGCCGTCGCGCTCGGCGAAGACGCCGGTCTCCATCTTCATCGCCTCGATCGAGAGCAGGCGGTCGCCGCGCGACACGCGCTCGCCCTCGTGCGCCGAGACGGCGACCACCAGGCCGGGCATCGGGGCGGGGACGTGCGCCGGGTCACCCTCGTCGGCCATCCGCTTGGCGGGGCCCGTGGGAGCGAGCGACCGGTCGGCCACCTTCACCTCGCGGGGCTGGCCGTTCAGCTCGAAGAAGATCGTCCGCACGCCCTGCGGGTCGGGCTCGCCGATGGCGAGATGGCGGATGACGAGGGTCTTGCCGCGCTCGATGTCCACGAACAGCTCGTCGTCGCGCTCGAGCCCGAAGAAGAAGACGGGGGTCGGCAGCACGCTGACGTCGCCGTGCAGGCGCTGGTGCTCGGCGAAGTTGACGAAGACCTTCGGGTACATGAGGTAGGAGGCCAGCTCGCGGTCGCTCACGTGGCGGCGCACCTTGCGCTCGGCCTCGGCGCGGGACGCCTCGAGGTCGGTCGGGGGCATCACCTCGCCCGGGCGCACGCGCAGCGGGTCCTCACCCTTCAGCACCTTTCGCTGCAGCTCCTCGGGAAAGCCCCCGTACGGCTGGCCGAGGTCGCCGTGGAAGTACTCGACGACCGAGTCGGGGAACGCGATCTCGCGGTCCGGGTCGAGCACCTCCCGGGGGGTCAGGTCGTTCGTGACCATGTAGACGGCCAGGTCGCCGACCACCTTCGACGTGGGCGTGACCTTGACGATGTCGCCGAACATCCGGTTCACGTCGGCGTAGGCCCGCGCGACCTCGCGCCAGCGGCTCTCGATGCCCAGGGCCCGCGCCTGCTGGCGCAGGTTGGTGTACTGGCCGCCCGGCATCTCGTGCTCGTAGACCTCGGCCGTGCCCGCCCGCATGTCGCTCTCGAAGCCGGCGTACTTGGAGCGGACGGCCTCCCAGTAGTCGGCGACAGCGGCCAGCGGCTCTCGCGCCAGGCCGGTGTCGCGCGACGCGCCGCGCAGGGCCTCCGCGATCGCCCCCAGGCTGGGCTGGGAGGTGAGGCCGCTCATGGGGTCCATCGCGGCGTCGGCGGCGTCGACCCCGGCCTCGGCGGCCGCGAGCACCGACGCCACGCCCGACCCGGCGGTGTCGTGGGTGTGGAAGTGCACCGGGATGCCCACCTCGGCGCGCAGCGCGCTCACCAGCAGGCGCGCCGCCTCGGGCTTGCAGAGGCCGGCCATGTCCTTGATGCCGAGGATGTGGGCGCCGGCGGCCTCGAGCTCCACCGCCATCCGGACGTAGTAGTCGAGGTCGTACTTGGCGCGGGACGGATCGGAGAGGTCGCCCGTGTAGCAGATGGCCGCCTCCAGCAGCGCGCCCGACTCCCGCACCGCATCCATGGCGACGCGCATGTTCTCGACCCAGTTGAGGCTGTCGAAGACGCGGAAGAGGTCGATGCCCGCCTCGGCCGCCTGGGCCACGAAGTAGCGCACCACGTTGTCGGGGTAGTTCGTGTAGCCGACCGCGTTCGAGGCCCGCAGGAGCATCTGGATGAGGACGTTCGGCGCGGCGGCGCGGAGCTGGGCCAGGCGGTCCCACGGGTCCTCGCGCAGGAACCGCATCGCCACGTCGAACGTCGCCCCGCCCCAGGCCTCGAGCGACAGCAGGCCGGAGAGGTGACGGGCGTAGTAGGGCGCCGGGCCCACCAGGTCGTGGGTGCGGAAACGGGTCGCCAGCAGCGACTGGTGGGCGTCGCGGAACGTCGTGTCGGTCAGCAGCAGCCGCTGTTCGTCGCGCATCCAGCGCGCGAAGCCCTCCGGTCCGAGGTCGCGCAGGCGGTCGCGGGAGCCCTCGGGCTCGCGCGAGCGCGGCGGCGGGACGGGGATCGCCGGCAGGCGGATGTGCTCGGGCACGGGCCGCCCCACCGCCTCCGGGTTGCCGTTCACCAGGACGTCGCCGATGAACTGCAGCAGCCGCGTGGCCCGGTCGCGCCGCGGGCGGAAGGCGAACAGCTCGGGCGTCTCGTCGACGAACCGGGTCGTGTACTCCCCCGCCCGGAAGGCCGGGTGCGTCGCCAGCGCCTCGAGGAAGGGCAGGTTGGTCTTGACCCCGCGGATGCGGAACTCCCGCAGCGCCCGGTACATGCGCGAGATCGCCTCGTCGTGGGTCGGCGCCCAGGCGGTCACCTTCTCCAGCAGCGAGTCGTAGAACGGGGTGATGACGGCCGACGAGTACGCCGTGCCCCCGTCGAGGCGGATGCCGAAGCCGGTGGCCTCGCGATACGCGCTGATGCGCCCGTAGTCCGGGATGAAGTGGTTCTCGGGATCCTCGGTGGTGATGCGGCACTGCATGGCAGACCCGTTCACCCGGACGTCACCCTGGGCCGGCACGCCGCTCGCGGGGTCGCCGACCGCCGCGCCCTCCGAGAGCCGGATCTGGGCCTTGACGATGTCGATGCCGGTCACCACCTCGGTGACGGTGTGCTCCACCTGGATGCGCGGGTTGACCTCGATGAAGTAGAACTCGCCGCGGTCGGAGTCGACCAGGAACTCGACCGTGCCCGCGCACTGGTAGCGGGCCTCGCGGGCCAGGCGCACGGCGGCGTCGCAGATGGCGTCGCGCAGCGCCGGGTCGAGACGCGGGGACGGCGCGATCTCGATGACCTTCTGGTGGCGCCGCTGCACGGTGCAGTCGCGCTCGAAGAGGTGGACGACCTCGCCGTGGCGGTCGGCCAGGATCTGCACCTCGATGTGCCACGCCCGCTCGACCAGGCGCTCGAGGAAGACCTCGTCGTTGCCGAAGGCGGCGCGCGCCTCCCGCCGGCCCGCCTCGACGGCCTCGTCCAGCGCCGCGGGGTCGTGGACCATGCGCATCCCGCGCCCGCCGCCGCCCCAGCTGGCCTTGACCATCAGCGGGAAGCCGACGCCCTCGGCGAGCCGGCGGGCCTCGGCCGGGTCGTGCGGCAGCGCGCCCGTCGCCGGCATCACCGGCACGCCGGCCCGCTCCGCCATCGCCCGCGCCTCGACCTTGTTCCCCAGCCGCTCCATCACGCGCTTGGGCGGCCCGATCCAGACGATGCCCTCGCGCACGCATGCGTCGGCCAGCTCGGGGTTCTCGGCCAGGAAGCCGTAGCCCGGGTGGATCGCGTCGACCCCGGCGGCGCGCGCGACCCGCACGATCTCCTCGATGCCGAGGTAGGCCCGCACCGGCTCGGCCCCCTTGCCCACCTGGTAGGCCTCGTCGGCCTTGAAGCGGTGGAGCGCGAAGCGGTCCTCGAGGGCGTAGATCGCGACGGTCCGCAGCCCCAGCTCGGTCGCGGCCCGGAAGACGCGGATCGCGATCTCGCTCCGGTTGGCCACGAGGACCGAGGTGATTCGCTTCGGCACCGCGCGAGCATAGCCGCGGCCCCGTGTCGCGCCCTACGTGACGACGATCTTCCGGAAGGGGTTCTCCACGACGACGTCCGTGTACCGCGCGCCGTGGTGGAGGTCCTCGCTGAGGAGCCGCTCGCACCCGGCCACCTGGGCGGCGCGGAGGATCGATGCGTCCCCGAGGGCGAAAGTCGATCTCGTCGGACAGGCGCAGGAGCTCGGCAACCGCGTCGCGGGGGCCGTCATCGGCGACGTACCGCGTAAACCGTGGTCAGGCCTCGTCGAACAGGATCGGCTCCAGGCCCATCGTCAGCCCAGGCCGCTCCGGCACCGCCCGCACCGCCATCACCACGCCTGGCATGAAGCTCTCGCGCGAGAGCGAATCGTGGCGGATGGTGAGGGTCTCGCCCAGCCCGCCCAGGATCACCTCCTGGTGGGCCACCAGGCCCGGGAGGCGCACCGAGTGGATGGGCACCTCGCCCTCCATCAGCCCGGCCGTGCGAAGGGCCGTGCCGGAGGGGGCGTCGAGCTTCCCGTCGTGGTGCAGCTCGACGATCTCGGCCCGGGCCATGTGCCGCGAGGCCTCGGCGGCGAAGCGCATCATCAGCACCGCGCCGACGGCGAAGTTCGGGGCGATGACGATGTTCGCTGTGCCGCCCTCGGCGAGGGCGCGCAGCTCGGCGACCTGGTCCTCGCTCAGGCCGGTCGTCCCGATCACGGCGTGGACGCCCGCCCGCAGGGCGTCGCGGGCGTTGCCGAAGACGACGGCCGGCTGGGTGAAGTCCACCAGCACGTCCAGGCCCCCGGCCTCGAGGGCCGGCGCCAGCGACGGGTAGCGCCCCTCCCCCGGCGCCAGCGCCGGGTCGACGGCGGCCGCCAGCCGCAGGTCGGCCTCGGCCTCGACGGCGGCGACCACCGAGCGGCCCATCCGCCCCGCGGCCCCGCAGACGCACACGCTCTGCACGCCCGCACACTATCGGGGGTCGCCAGGAGGGCCCCCGGAGGCGGATACTCGTCCGGTGAGCGCGATCTTCGGCGAGACCCTGACGTTCCCCCAACCCGGCGGGCCGCAGGTGCGCCTGCGGGTGTTCGGCGACGAGTTCTACGCCCGCTACGAGGTCTGCGAGGGCCACACCGTCGTCTTCGACACCGACCTCGGGCGCTACTGCTACGCCGCCCTGGCGGCCGGGCGCTTCGTCTCGACCGGGGTCACCATCGACAAGCCCTGCCCTCCCGGCATACCGACCCATCTGCGCGAGTCGCCCGAGGTGCGCAACGCCAAGTTCGGCCGCCGCTACGGGGAGCTGCGGCCGCGCGACGCCCCCACCACCTCCCACCACGTGCGCACGGTCGGCGTCAACGACGGGCTGCTGGAGGGCCGGCGCGTGAGCGAGGGCATCGTGCGCGGCCTGACGGTGCTGGTGAACTTCGCCGACCTGCAGGCCACCGTGACGCCCGCCGACGTCGACGCGCTGCTCAACCAGGAGGGCTACTCCGCCAACGGGAACCGCGGCTCGGTGCGCGACTACTACCTCACGATGTCCGACGGGCGCCTCGACTACCGCAACACCGTCGTCGGCCCGGTGCAGCTGAGCCGGCCGCTGGAGCACTACAAGACGACGCCGCTGATGAAGGAGGCCCTCGACCTCGCCATCTCGGCGCACGGGGTGGACCTGCACGACTTCGACTCGCGCGGCGAGGGCATCGTCGACGCGATCAACCTCATGTACGCCGGGCGCACGCTCTACGAGGGCGAGCTGTGGCCCCACAACTCGGTGCGGCGCATCACCTACCCGGGGGGCATCCGCACCCACTTCTACCAGGTGTCCAGCATGGGCCGGAGCGCGGTCGACCTGAGCATCGGCACCTTCGCGCACGAGAGCGGCCACCTGCTGTGCCGGTTCCCCGACCTCTACGACTACGGCGAGCGGGACGGCGACTTCGAGAAGAGCGCCGGCATCGGCGTCTACTGCCTCATGGGGTCGGGAAACCACCTCGGCCAGGGCCGGGCGCCGGCGGCCGTCAGCGGCTACCTGCGCGACCTGGTGGGCTGGCCCGAGGAGGTGGTGCCGCTCGACCCGGGCGAGCACGAGCTGCGCCAGGGCGACTACTCGCGGGTGCACCGGTTCTCCCCCACCGGCCGCATCAACGAGTACTTCATCGTCGAGAACCGCTCCCGCGTCGGCACCGACGCCTCGCTGCCGTCGTCGGGCGTCGCCGTCTTCCACTGCGACACCCTGGGCTCCAACGAGTGGGAGGACGGCACCCGCGAGCGCCACTTCCAGCTCGCGCTCCTCCAGGCCGACGGGCACCTCGACCTCGAGGGCAACCGCAACACCGGCGACGCCGGCGACCTCTTCGCCGCGGCGTCCGGGGCGATCCTGTCCGACACCACCGTCCCCTCCTCGCGCCTGTGGGACGGCACGGGCTCGGGCCTGGTGATCTCGGACGTGGGCGCCCCCGGAGCCTCGGTGCGGCTGCGCGCGGGGAGCGCCCCCGCCCCGGGCGGCACCGCCGCCGGCGAGGCGCACGCCGACCTGCTCATCCCCGACGACGACCCGGTCGGGGCGGTGAGCGCCATCACGCTCTCGGCGCCCGGCGCCGTGGCGGCCCTGCGGGTGTCGGCCGAGATCGTCCACACCTGGATCGGCGACCTGCGGGTGGAGCTGGCGGCGCCATCGGGGGCGCGCGCGCTGCTCCACGACCGCCAGGGCAGCGGCGGGGACGACATCCGCGCGACCTGGGACTCGGCCGAGCCGGGGTCGCCCCTGGCCGCCCTGCTCGGCGAGGCGGTGGCCGGCGCGTGGACCCTGCACGTCACCGACACCGAGCGACGCGACACGGGGCGCCTGAACCGCTGGAGCATCGAGGTCGACGTCGCGCCGGCGACCGCGCCGATCGAGCGGCGGGCCGACCCGGCCCTGGCCATCCCGGACGCGCCCGCCGCCGCCGTGCACAGCGACATCGCGGTGCCCGAGCAGGGGGTCGCGCGCCTGGTCGCCGTGTCGGTGGACATCGCGCACCCCTACATCGGAGACCTGCGCGTGGAGATCCTGGCCCCCGGCGGCGCCGCCGCGATCCTCCACGACCGCCAGGGCGGGGGCCGCCGCGACCTCGTGCGGACCTGGGACGGAACGAGCGCGGCGGGCCTCGGGGCCATGGCCGGTCTGCCGATCGCCGGCGACTGGCGCCTGTCGGTGCGCGACCTGGCCCCGCGCGACACGGCACGCTGCGCTCCTGGTCGCTCAGGATCGAGGTGCGGTAGCGGAGGCCGTAACCTGCCGCGGTGCGCCTCATCCTCCTGCGCCACGGCGAGTTGACCTGGAACGCGGAGGGGCTGATGCAGGGCACCGCCGACCCCCCGCTGAGCGACGCCGGCCGCGCGCAGGCCCGGGCGCTGGCGCCGCTGGTCGCCCGCCTCGACCCCGATGCGGTGGTGACGTCCGACCTGCGGCGGGCGCTCGAGACCGCCGCCCAGCTGGGCCTCGAGGCGGCGCGCCCCGACGCGCGCTGGCGCGAGGCGGACCTGGGGCGCTGGACCGGCCGCCCGGCCTCCGAGGTCGTGGCCGAGGAGCCCGCCGCCCACGCCGCCTGGCTGGAGGGGTCGGCCGCGCCACCCGCCGGCGAGGCCTTCCCCGACACCTGCGCCCGGGTGGAGGCCGCCGCGCGCGAGCTCGCGGCCTCGGGCGCGCAGCGGGCCCTGGTCGTCACGCACGGGGGACCGATCCGGGCGGCCTGCGCGACGATCGCCTCGCTCCCCCGGTCCGGCCTGGTCGCGGTGCCGACGGCCAGCCTCACCGAGATCGCCGTGGACGGCGGGGGCGCCGGATGGGTGGTCGCCTTCGGGCTGGCGCCCCGGGCGCTGGCCGGGTCCGCCCCGCCCTGAGGGGGCGTCCGCCCCTCCACCGCCGCCCGGCCAGCGCCTCTCCGCGAACCACCGCCGCATCGTGCGGCGCGAGGGCGGAACCGCCCGCCCGGCCCGCTCCCGCTCCCTGAGGGCGTCGATGACGCCCCGGGGAGGCTCGCCGGCACGGAAGCGCCGCTCGGCCTCCGCCCGCAGGGCCGGCCACGCGTAGGACCCGGGGCGCGGCCGCGGCGGGGCCGGGGCCACCACCCGGGCCCGGTGGGCGTCGAGGGCCCGGTGCCGCGCCCGCGTGAGGCACCCGGCCCCGGCCCAGGCCCGGGAGAGCGAGGCCACGAAGTCCCGGCCCGCCCGCCGCCCCTGGAACTCGTCGCTCCGGTGGGCCGCGCAGAGCCAGACCGAGACGCCGTAGCCCATGTGCAGCTCCGCCCGCTCCCCTTCCCCGGCGCCCATGCACAGCAGGCACGGCGGCCGGTTCCCGAGCCTCTCCCCCTTGTAGAGCGATCGCGCCACGAGCCCGATGGTGGCTCCCCGAGGGGGGACGATCAGCACCTGATCGAGGCGAGAGAGCGCCGGGAGCGTGTCGGGGGATGTCCAATTGGCCATCGCCACCACGCCGAATGGCCCACCGCGACGCACCGAGCACCGGTGGGCGCCGAGGGGCGCCGGATGCCTTCGCCTACCCCCTCGACCCCGCTCGTTCTGTGCGACCCGAAGATCGTGGTGAGGCCGCCTCGAGTCCGGCCCTCGGCATCGGGGCTCGCCTGTGTGAGCCTGGCGTCAGCGGATGAGAATCGGCGGCGCGGCGCCGGGCGGGCAGACATTCCTTAGCTTGGTGCTGACCCATTCCCTGCCGGGCCTGAGCACCCCGAGCTGTTCTCTCAGGACGAACGCGATCTTGGTGTAGAACACGGCGGGTTCCTCGCGGCCGGGCCGGCTCAGGCCTGGGCAGTATCCCGGCCGGGTCAGCTCCACCCTGAGGCGCGTTCCGTTGTCGGTGCAGCCGCCCGGGCAGGGGATCAGCGACCTGAAGCTGCCGAGACCCACGGCCTTCCGTCCACCGAACTGCGTCCAGCGCAGGCCGCGGGCCGCGCCGAAGAGGCGGATTCGAACCTCTCGTGGGCGCACCTTGAAGGTCTCTCGGCCCGGCCCTTCGACGTTGAAGTGCACGAGGCCGACGCGCAGCGTGAAGCCGACCTCGACCTCGAAGTCGGCGGACCAGGATCGATTCGCCGGCAGGGTGTCGCTGGCGGTGGGGTCGCACACGCGCTCTCCGTCCGCGACGGCCGTGAAGGTGACCGCGGTCCCCTGCACGGACACGCCGGTGAGCGCCGCGTCACCGCTCCTGGCGCCGACCGCCGGCCGCCGGGGCCGGACGTCGGACACCCCCGCCGGCAGCGTCACGGTCGCCGAGGCCGGCACGCCGCAACCGACGCCCTCGATGCTGATCGAATCGCTGACGGGCAGAGGGGCGAGGATGGAGTTGCGCGGCGTGAGCGCCGACTCGGCGGTACCGGACAGCCACACCGCCGCGGCGGCCAGTGCCAGGACTGCTGCTGCGCTCAGACGACGCATGACCGAGGTGGCGAGGGTAACCCAGGATGCGCGGTGGGACCAGGATGAGCTGAGCGAGGACCGGAAAGCGGCGATCCGCGGCGATCCGGCCAATTGGCCGAACACGGCACGGCCAATTGGCCAACACGCGACGACGGCGCCCACGGGTCGGGCGCGCCGAGGGCGGCGTGGGGACCCTCAGCCCACGATCGGGCCGATCTCCTCCACCGCCCGGATGACCCACTCCACCGGGGCGCGCTCGGCCGCCTGCGACAGGAGGAAGGCCGCGACGGTGTTCAGGCGCCCGGCGTCCTCCTCCTCGTCGATCGCGCGGTCCAGGCCGCGGCGGATGGCGTCCTCGGTGCCGGGGGCGAAGTCGCGCGAATCCTCGAGGGAGGTCGCGGTGGAGATCAGGAGTTGCTCCCGCGTCGTGCCGAGCTCGCAGGCGGCCAGATCGATCGCGCGCAGGCCGATCCGCTGGGCCGCGCCGTCCAGGCCGTCGGTCTCCACGTTGACGGAGCGCGCGCAGGGGTCGGGCACGCCCAACGCCCCCTCGGCGAAGGCGCCGCGCTGGATCTCCACCACGATCAGGATCGCCACGGCCGCCAGCGCCGCGGCGATGGCCAGGTGGCCGGCGCGCCGCAGGGTCATCGCAGCGCCCCCCGCCGCAGCAGGGCGACCGGGACCAGGGCGAGGGCGGCCAGGATCGCGCAGAGCACGAAGGCCCCGCGGAAGCCGCGCGTGATGGCGTCCGAGATCACCCGCTCGAGGTCACGGCCGAGCTCCTGGCGGCCGGGCGAGTCGGGGTCGCCGCCCGCGGCGATCGCCGCGCTGAGGTCGGGCACCTCGCCCCGCGGCGCCTCGTCGATGGCCCTCTCCAGCTCGACGCCGACGACGACCTTGTCCTGGATGGAGAGGGGCGCCTCGATCAGGGCGGCGGCGCCGGCCAGCCGCGCGCGGTCCTCCACGTCGGCCAGGTCGGCCGCGAGCAGCGGCGTCAGCAGCACCAGGCCGAGCACGAGGCCGGCGTGGCGGATGCCCACCGACCAGGTGCCGGACGCCGACAGGCTGGGCCCGCGCAGCGAGGCGTCGGTGAGCGCCGGCAGGCTCAGCCCGAGCCCCAGGCCGCAGAGGGCGAGGGCCACGCCGAGCATGGCGAGGCTCGGCTCGGGAAGCAGGGCCATCACCATCAGGCTGCCCGCGACGAGGAGGACTCCCCCGCCCACGGCGACCACCGGCGCGCTCCGGCGCGCCACGGGGCCGGCCACGAGCGTCCCGAGCGGCAGGGCGCTCACCACCGCGGCGGCCAGCAGCGGGGGGTGGCCCCAGCCGTCGATCATCAGCACCACGGCCAGGAACAGGGCCCCGACGAGCGCGGCGGAGATCAGCGCGAGAGCCGCGCCCGAGATCAGGCGCGCCCGCCGTGCCCCGTCGGCGACGGGGGACGCCGCCTCGCGCGAGAGCGACGGCGCGCCCACGGTGGCGGCGACCGCCGCGGCGGCCACCGGCACCTGGGCGATGAAGATCGCCCGCCAGTCGAAGGCCTGGGTCAGCACGCCGCCCAGGGCCGGCCCCACCGCCGCGCCGATCACCCCGGCCCCGCCCCAGAGCAGCGCCCCGCGCGCCGCCGAGCCGCAGAGCGCCCCGAGCAGCGGCACCGAGCCCGCGAGCAGCAGCGCCGCCCCGACGCCCTGCAGCGTCCGGGCGCCCACGAGGACGCCCAGCCCACCCGCAACCGCGCAGCCCACGCAGGCGGCGCAGAAGAGCACGAGCCCCCAGCGGGTCAGCCGCGCCGCGTTCAGCCGCCCCACGAACGGGATCAGGGCGAGGGCCACGACGGCGACGGCCACGTTGTAGGAGGTCACCACCCACGACACGGGCTCGATCGAGGTCTCGAAGGCGCCGAGCAGCTCGGGCAGCGCCAGGACCACGATCGACGAGTCGGCGAAGGCCACCGCCACGGCCAGCGCCAGCAGGCCCGCGCGCCACCGCGACGACGCCGAACCGAGCGCCTCGGACGCCGTCGGCATCGGCTGGGTCGGGAACTCTGCGGTGGCGGGTGTGGTCACAGCCGAGTGGTAGTGGACTGCGGACCACGGCGCAGCACCGGCCGCTCCGCGTTGGCCCGCCGTTAACGGACCCTGGGCCGTTCGCCCCGGATCACGATGCCCGGGCGAGCTCCGGGGACAGGCGCCCGACGGCCGCGCGGATCGTATCCCCGCTGGCCCCGATGGCCGCGGCCGACAGCGACTGGGGCTGCCAGTGCTCGTGGGCGAGATCGCGGACGTCCTCGGCCGTCACGGCTTCGATCCTCTCCATCGTCTCGTTGACGGTCAACAGCTCGGTCCCGGTGAGCACGGCGCGCCCGATGCGGTTCATCCGGGTGCCCGAGCTCTCCATGCCGAGCACCAGGCGTCCCTTGAGGTGGTCCTTGGCGCGGCGCAGCTCGTCGTCGGGCATCGGCTCGTCGCCCATGCGGAGCAGCTCCTCGGCCACGATCTCGCAGGCCGTGCCGAGGTTGTCCTCGCGCGTGCCAAGGTAGACGCCCACCTGGCCGGCGTCGGCGTAGCCCACGGCGTACGTGCCGACCGAGTAGGCCAGCCCTCGCTTCTCGCGGATCTCCTGGAACAGGCGGCTGCTCATCGAGCCGCCGAGCACCGCGTCGAGCACCGACTGGGCGTGCCGCCGGGGGTCGTTGCGCGAGAGCCCCGGCCCCCCGAGGCAGAGGTGGTATTGCTCGGTGGCCTTCTCCTTCACCACGAGCGTCGGCGGGCCGGGGCGGGCTGGCTCGTACACCCCCGCGCCGGGCTCGAGCGGGAGGTCGCCCAGCAGCTCGTCGGCGAGCTCGCCGACCCGCTCGTGGGTGATGTTGCCGGCGGCCGCCACCACGACGTTCGGCGCCGTGTAGTGACCGCGGTGGTAGGCCCGCACGCCGTCCTCGGGCACCGCGCCGATGACCTGCGCCGTGCCGATCACGGGCCGGCCGAGGGCCTGGTCGGGGAAGACCGCCAGGCTGGTGAGGTCGTGGATCTGGTCCTGGGGGTCGTCCTCGTACATGGCGATCTCCTCCAGCACCACCTCGCGCTCCTGGTCGAGGTCGGAGAAGGTCGGGCGCTGGAGCATGTCGGTGAGCACGGGCATGGCCCGGTCGACGAGCTCGTCGAGCACCCGGCAGTAGAGGACCGTGTAGTCCTTGCCGGTGGCGGCGTTGACCTCGCCGCCGAGGCCGTCGAAGACCTGGGCGATCTCCTCCGGCGAGTGGCTCGGCGTGCCCTTGAACAGCATGTGCTCGAGGAAGTGGGAGATGCCCGCCTCCTCGACGCGCTCGAAGCGCGAGCCGACCCCGATCCAGACGCCGATCGCCACCGAGCGCACGCCGGGGACGGGCTCCGAGACGACCCGGAGCCCTCCCCTGCCCGACGTGACGACGGGGTGCTGCGAACGCGCGCCGGTCACTCGGCGGTCGTGAGCCTCCGCCGCCTGCGGCGCGGCTCCGCGTCGCCGTCGGCCGCGACGCCGCCGTTGTCCGACCCGTCGGCGGGGGCGTCGTCCTCCAGCCCGATGATCCGGAGGCCGATCCGGCCCCGCATCTTGTTGACCTCGACGACCCGCACGTCCACGGTGTCGCCGCGGTTGAGCACGTCCTCCACCTTCTCGACCCGGCCACGGCTGAGGTTCGAGATGTGCAGGAGCCCGTTGACGCCCTTGGTGAGCTCGACGAAGGCGCCGAAGGTGGTCGTCTTGACGACCTTCGCCCCCATGTAGGTGTCGCCGACCTCGACGTCCTTGGTCATGGCGCGGATCATCTCCACGGCCTCGTCGGCCTTCTGGCCCTCGACGCCGTAGACCTTGACCGTCCCGTCGTCCTCGATGGAGATCTCGACGCCGTAGTCGGCCTCGAGCCCGCGGATGGTCTCGCCGCCCTTGCCGATGACGGTGCCGATCCGCTCCGGGTCGATCTTGATCGCCGTGATGCGCGGCGCCCACGGCGACAGCTCGTCGGAGGGGCCGGGCATCGTCTCGGCCATGATCCCGAGGATGAACTGCCGGCCGGCCTTCGCCTGGGCCAGCGCGTCGCGCAGGATCTCGAACGTGACACCGGTGATCTTGATGTCCATCTGGAGGGCGGTGATGCCCTCGGAGGTGCCGGCCACCTTGAAGTCCATGTCGCCGAGGTGGTCCTCGTCGCCCTGGATGTCGGAGAGGATGACGTGCTCGTCGCCCTCCTTGATGAGGCCCATCGCGATGCCGGCCACCGAGCGCGTGATCTTCACGCCGGCGTCGAGCAGGGCGAGGGTGGAGCCGCAGACCGACGCCATCGACGACGAGCCGTTGCTCTCGAGGGTCTCGGAGACGAGCCGCAGCGTGTAGGGGAACTCCTCGTCCGGCGGGACCATCGGCAGGAGGGCCCGCTCGGCGAGCGCCCCGTGGCCGATGTCGCGGCGCTTGGGCCCGCGCATGAAGCCGGTCTCGCCCACGCTGAAGGGCGGGAAGTTGTAGTGGTGGATGTAGCGTTTGGTGGTCTCGACGCCGAGCCCGTCGATCCGCTGCGCCTCCTTGGACGTGCCGAGCGCGAGGCTCGTGAGCACCTGGGTCTCGCCGCGGGTGAACAGGCCCGAGCCGTGCACGCGCGGCAGCACCCGCACCTCGCAGCTGATGGGCCGGATCTCGTCGGCCTTGCGCCCGTCGGGACGCTCCTTGTTGACCGCGATCCGCTGGCGGATGAGGCGCTTCTGGAGGGCGTCGAAGGCCGAGTTGAAGGCCGCGGCCGTCTCGGGGTCGGCGTCCTCGCCGACGAACTTGGCCGCCGCGGCGGCTCGCACGACGGCGACCTTGTCGCGGCGGGACAGCTTGGCCTGCTCGCGGGTGGCCTCGGCGAGGTCGGCGCCGACGGCCTTCTCGATCTTCGCCACCAGCTTGTCGTTGACGGCCGCCGAGACGACCTCCCACTTCGGCTTGCCGGCCTTCTTGGCCAGCTCGAGCTGGACCTCGCACAGGCGCCGGATCTCCTCGTGGGCGATCTGGAGCGCCTCGAGCATCGTCTCCTCGTTGACCTCCACCGCGCCGGCCTCGACCATCGAGATGGCCTCCGCCGTCCCGGCCACGATCAGGTCGAGCTCCGACTCGGCGCTCTCCTGGAGGGTCGGGTTGATGATGAACTCGTCGCCCACCAGGCCGATCCGAACGGCGCCCACGGGGCCGTGAAACGGCAGCTCAGAGAGCATCAGGGCCGCCGACGCCCCGTTGAGGCAGAGGATGTCGAACGCGTTGACCTGGTTGACCGACAGGACCGTCGCGACCACCTGGGTCTCGTTGCGGTAGCCCTTGGGCCACAGCGGCCGGATCGGCCGGTCGGTCATGCGCGCCGTCAGGGTGGCGCGGTCGCTCGGGCGCGACTCGCGCTTGATGAAGCCGCCGGGGATCTTGCCCGCGGCATACATCCGCTCCTCCACGTCCACCGTGAGGGGGAAGAAGTCCGCCCCCGGGCGCGCCTCCTGCGCGCCCACCGCCGTGACCAGGACGATCGTGTCGCCCGACCGGACGACGACGGACCCGTTCGCCTGCTTGGCGAGCTTGCCCGTCTCAAACTCGATCGGCACGTCGCCGATCTCGACGGTCACCGTCTCTACTGCCATGTCACATCCCTTGTCTGCCCCACCCCTCGGCGAGGCGCCTCGTGTGCCGGCACCGCCCGGCGCCGGCCCTCTGTCGTCCTTCGTCGTCCGCTCGTCGCCCAGCCGCGCTATCGGCGCAGGCCGAGCTGCTTGGTGAGCTCGCGATAGGCGTCCAGGTCCTCGCGCTGCAGGTAGTTCAGCAGCCGGCGCCGGCGCCCGACCATCTGCAGCAGACCTCGCCGCGAGTGATGGTCCTTCTTGTGCGTCTTGAGGTGCTCCGTGAGCCCGTTGATCCGCTCGGTGAGGATGGCCACCTGTACCTGCGGCGATCCCGTGTCCGACTCGTGCTGGCGGTAGGCACCGATGACCTCCGCCTTCGCGTCCTTGTTCAGCACTCCATGTCCTCGCTCAGCCGCGGCGCAGCCGAAGCCGCCCCGGGTCGATTCTCACGTCCTCCGGGGGGATGCGCGCAGAGCGCGTCTCGCAACCCGGGGGTGGCGCGAGGTTAGCAGACCCCTCCCGGCCCTCCCTTCGGACCGCCTCGAGCGCTCGCGGCACTGAGTCACACCGGGGCGCCCGCCGCGCGCCGGGCGTCCCGCTACTCTGTCCCGCAGGATCGACCTCGCCGCGTCGCTCGAGCCCGGGCGCGCCGTAGCCGATGGTTACAGGGTGACGACGGAGGCGCGCGGCATCAGGTCCCTCGTGGACTTCAACAGGCGCGAGTGGAGCGTTCTCGCTCCGCTGGCGACCGTGGGCTTCTTCGAGGTCTACGACGTGGCCCTGCTCACGCTCGCCGCTCCGGTCATCGCCAAGGGCCTGGGGGTCGGCATCGCGGCCTTCGGCATCGGCGTCGCGATCATCCGGCTCGCGACCGTGGGCAGCCTGCCGCTGATGCGCCTGGCCGACCGCTGGGGCCGGCGCGCCCTGCTGCTCGTCTCGCTGGCGCTGTTCACCCTGGCCACCGGCATGACGGCGCTCGCCTGGGGCCTGATCGCGTTCGTGGCGCTGCAGATGGCCGCGCGGGTCTTCCTGGCCACGGAGGCGGGGCTGGCGAACCTGGTCGTGGCCGAGGAGTTGCGCCCGGACCGCCGCGGGGCCGGGCTGTCGGCGCTCGGCATCGTCTCGGGCCTCGGATTCGGGGCGGTGGCCGGCATGCTGCTGCTGATCCCCCTGACGCCCCTCGACTGGCGCCTCTTCTACGTCGTCGCCCTGATCCCGCTCGGCTTCGCCGCGTACCTGCGCCGGCGGCTGCCGGAGACGCGGGCGTTCCAGGTGGCCCGCGCACAGCACCGGCTGCAGACGACGCTCTGGCCGCGCGTCGAGCCCGCCCACCGGGGCCGGTTGTGGCGCGTCGTCGCCATCGTCGGCGCCTTCGGCCTGGTCCAGACGAGCGGGTTCTTCTACGCCTCCGAGCTGGCCCAGACCGATTACGGCTGGAGCACCCTCTTCACCGGCCTGATCCTCGCCTCCGCCGTCTTCGGGGTGCTGGGGTTCTGGCTCGGGGGCCGCATCAGCGACCTGGCCGGCCGCCGGCCCATGATCGCGCTGGCCATCGTGCTGGGCGCCGCGGGCACGGTGCTCGTGTTCACCCAGGTCGAGGCGCTCTTCTCCCCGGGCTTCTTCCTGCTCGCCACCGCGGGCTCGTGCTTCCTGGCGGCGTCGGTGGCCTACGTGGCCGAGCTCTTCCCCACCGAGGTCCGCGCCTCGCTGACGTCCTTCGTGCTCGTCTGCCAGGTCGCCGCCGGCTCCGTGGGCCTGGCGGTGCTGGGCGGGCTCGCCCCCGTCGTCAGCCCCTACTTCCTGATGCTGATCCTGGGGGCCTGCCTGGTGGCCGCCCTCGTCGCCCTGCGCGGCCTGCCGGAGACCAGCCGGCGCGACCTGGTCGACGAGGACGGCCTGGGCCGCACCGCGCCCGCCTCGGCCTGAGAGCGCCGGCCCCGATCAGGCGGCGTTCGGCCGGTAGGTCCCGAAGCTCCAGACGTTGCCGTGGGGGTCGCGCGCGGCGAACTCCCGCGAGCCGTAGTCCTGGTCGGTGAGCCCGCTGACGATCTCCACGCCCTCATCGACGGCTCGGTCGTGGAGGGCGTCGGGGTCGCCGACCACCACGTAGACCAGCACCGGCCCGGGCAGGCTGAAGGGGCTGCCGTCGGCGCGGTCGGCGTCGTTGATCATCACCAGGCCCTCGCCCACGCGCACCTCGGCGTGCACGAGGGGCTGGTCGGGCTCCGGTGGGTGGACCGCGGTCGCCTCGGCGCCGAAGGCGCGCTCGAGCCAGGTGATCGCCTCGCGCGGGCGGGAGTAGGGCACGATCGGGAACGCGCCGTTCAGGGTCGTCGTCTCGGGCACGGGGGCCTCCTCGCTCGGTGCAGGCACTGGGGCGAGGCTAGGCGGGCAGCGCCGCGTCGTCTTGGACGGAATTGACGCCGAGCGCCCGGAGCTCGGTCGGCGTCACCCCGGCGAGCTCGCGCACCTCGCGGGCGAGGTGGGCCTGGTCGTAGTAGCCGCAGGCGGGCGCCGAGCGGGAGAGGTCGGCGCGCGGCTCGCGCGCCAGCAGGGCGGTCAGGCGCTCGAACCGCAGGATGCGGGCCACCCGCTTGGGCGGCAGCCCGACGGCGTCGCGGAAGCGCGCGATCAGGCGGCGGTGGCTCCATCCCAGCTCGTCGGCCAGCGGGCCGATGGCGGCCGCCCCGCCGCTGGCGGCCAGGCGCCCGAGCGACCACGCCACCTCGGGGTCGGGGGGAGGCGCCTCCGCGAAGCGCGCCGCGAGCGCCCGGTCGAGGAGGGCGAAGCGCGCCTCCCAGCCGGGGGCGTCCGCCACCCGCTCGACGAGCTCGCCCGCCGATGGCCCGAGGACGTCCTCGAGGGCGACCGCGCGGTTGGCCAGCTCGCTCATCGGCAGGCCGAGCAGCCGCCGCGCGGCGAGCGGGGCGAGGTTGACCTGCAGGCACCGGGCCGAGCCGGCGTGCTCGACCAGCACCGGGCCGTCCGTGAGCCCCGCGACGAAGGAGCCCATGCGCTCGGGCGGGCGCTCGGGGCGGCGACCGTCGGCCAGGGCCCAGCCCGCGTCGAGGTCGATGATCACGGGCACGAAGGTGCACGGCAGCTCCCGGAACCGCACGGGCCCCGGGCGCGCTCGGCGTAGCCCGAGTACCGGACGACCGCCGAGGCGAGGGCGGGGTGAGGCGCGCCCCTGACGAACTCCACGCTCACCCCGTCCAGGCTAGTCCCTTCTCCGCAGGGCGGCCAGCCGTTCAGCCGGCCCGCGCGCAGATCGCGAAGGCGACCATCTGCACCGGGGTGGCGCTCATCGAGCTGTTGATGACGAAACCCTGCCAAGCCGTCGGGACGTCGCCGTCGCCGTTCGGGAGCGGCGCGCCGCCCAGCGGCAGGATCTCCTGGGTCGGCGGTGTCACCGGGAGTGCCCCGCCGCCGGTCGCGCGCTCACCCGGCTGGCAGGTCGCGGTGGCGGTGCCAACGGTGCCGTTCGGGACCACGACCGGCGCCGAACGCCGCACGACGAGCGATGGCAGCAGCGCATCGGCCGTCAGCTTGGCTCGGCTCACAGCGCCGTTGGCGATCTTGCCCTCGCTCACGGCGCCGTTGGCGATCGCCGCGTTGACGACGGCCCCCGCCGCGATCTGCGGCGTGCCGATGGCGCCCGCGCCGATGTCGGCCGCGCGCACGGCGCCGGCGGCCAGCTGGTCGGTGCCCACCGCGCCGGCGGCGAGCTTGCCGCCGGTCACGGCCTTGCCGCGGATCTTGCTGGTGCTGACGGCCCCGGTCGAGAGCTGGGCCGTGCGCACCGAGCCGATCTGGAGCTTCGGCGTGGAGACGGAGCGGTTCTTCAGATTGCGCCCGTCGATGACGGTGGCCGCGACGCCGGCCCCGGCGGTCGCGACGAAGAGGGCGATCAGGGCGACGATCATCGCCGGGCTGGGCCGGCGCAGGCGTGGGAACATCGGGGCGCTCCTTGTCGGGCGTTGTCCGCCGCCGACACTACGAGGATCGCCGCGAGGCCGCGACGCGTGCGGCCGGACCCGTGCCGGTGGCTGTTGGCCAATTGGCCGACGGGCCGCCGGTCAATTGAACACGCGACCCCGCCGGGGGCCCGGCACCTCGAGAACCCGAGCCCGAAGCGCCGTCTCGGGGTGTGGCCATTTTGGCAGTGAACCCGTTGGCCAATTGGCACCGGCGGCGCGGGAGGGGTCCGGGCGGGGCGCTGCGCGACCCTCAGGCGGGGGCGCCCTCCGGTCGGGCGGCCACCTCGCGGGTGCGCTCGATGTCGCGGGTGATCTGAGCCACCAGGGCCTCGGGCGACTCGAAGCGGCGCTCGTCGCGCAGGCGCTCGAGGAACTCGATCCTCATGGTGCGGCCGTACATGTCGCTGCCGTCGTGGTCGAGCAGGAAGGCCTCGATCCGCAAGGTTGACCGCGCGTCGGCGGCGGTGAAGGTCGGCGCCACGCCGATGTTGACGGCGGCGGCGCTGCGGCCCGTCTCGAGCACCGCTCTCCCGGCGTACACGCCCCGGCTCGGCAGGGCGATGTCGGCCGGCACCTCCAGGTTCGCCGTGGGGATCCCCATGGCGCGGCCGCGCTGGTCGCCGGGCACGACGACACCCTCCACCGAGTGGGGCCGCGCCAGCAGCGGGATGACCTCGGCGACCTGCCCGGTCGCCACGAGGCGCCGGATGCGCGTCGACGAGATCGGCTTGCCGTCGGCGCTCGCGATGGTGGCGGGCGACTCGACCTCCAGCCCCCGCGAGCGCCCGAACTGGCTCAGCATCCCGACCGTCCCCGAGCCCCCGTGCCCGAAGCGGAAGTTCTCCCCCACCACCACGACCTCGGCGGCGACCGGCGCCGAGAGCAGCATCTCGGCGAACCGCTCGGCGCGGATGCGCGCGAAGGCCTTCGTGAAGGGCACCACCAGCAGCTCGTCCACGCCGAGGCGCTCGATGAGCTGGCTCTTGAGGCCGATCGGGGTCAGGACCGCGGGCTTCAGCTCGGGCCGCAGCACCGCGATGGGCTGCGGCTCGAAGGTGAGCGTCATCGACGCGAGCCGGCGCGCGCGCGCGATCTCGATGGCGCGGCGGATGACGGCCTGGTGCCCCAGGTGGACGCCGTCGAAGGTGCCGATGGCCACCACCCGCCGGTCCCCGCCCAGGGGCAGGTGGCCCAGGGACTGGTAGCGCCTCACGCGGGATCCTCGAGGACCACCGCCGGGCGCAGGCCAGAGCCTCCGACCCGGGCGACGGCCACCAGGCGGCCGTCGGGCGCCAGCAGCGCGACCGGGCCCGCGCCGCGCGCCGGGCCCCGCGGGACGGGGCGGCCGTGGAGGACGGCGGGCAGCTCGTGCTCGGTCAGGGGGCGGGCCTCCAGGTGCGCGAGGCCGCGGGCCGGGTCGAGCCCGCCGGACGGGGCGACCGCCTCGGGGGCCACGGCGTCGTTGACCGACAGGCCGCCGACGGCCGTGCGGCGCAGCGCCGTGAGATAGGCGCCGCACCCGAGGCGCTCGCCGATGTCGGAGGCCAGCCGGCGCACGTAGGTCCCCGCCGAGCAGCGCACCGCGATCGTGACGACCCCGCCTCCGTGGTCGGCCTCCAGGCGGATCTCGTGGACCTCGATGTGTCGCTCGGGCCCCTCCACCGGCTCGCCCCGGCGCGCCCGCCGGTAGAGGCGCTCGCCGTTGACCTTCACCGCCGCGAGGGCCGGCACCCGCTGCCGGCCCGGGCCGAGGAAGCCGGGCAGGACGTCCCCGACGGCCCCGGCGCTCGCGGGCTCACCGGCCGCCTCGACCGGCCCCTCGGGGTCGCCGGTCGCGGAGGTGAACCCGGTGCGCAGGGTGGCGAGGTACGTCTTGTCCAGGCCGGTGAGGTACGGCGCGAGCCGGGTCGCGCGGCCCAGCATGATCACCAGGAGCCCGGTGGCGAACGGGTCGAGCGTGCCCGAGTGCCCGACCTTGACGCCGCGGCCCAGGCCGCGGCGCACCTGCGCGACGACATCGTGGGAGGTCGGCCCGGCGGGCTTGTCGACGAGCCAGAGGGCGGGGCCCACCGCGACCGCCGCCTCAGCCATCGGCCCCGTCGCGGTCGAGCCGCGCGGCGAGCTCGCGCCCGATCCACTCCAGGAGCTCGTCGGGGTCGCGGCGGGAGCTGAAGCCGGCCGCCGCGCGGTGGCCTCCGCCGCCCTCCTGGCGCGCGATCTCGGAGACGTTGACCGCCGGGTCGGCGGTGCGCAGCGAGACGCGCCACGCGCCGTCGGGGCCGGACTCGCGCACGAAGGCCGCCGCCCGGATGCCGCGCACCGCGCGCATCAGCTCGACGATCCCCTCGGTGTCGTCGCCTCCGACGGCCGCGAAGTCGTCGCGCGTCAGCACCGACCCCAGCGCCCGCCCCCCCGCGAGGGGCCGGGCCCGCTCGAGCGCGCGGCCGGCGAGCAGCAGGCGCTCGAGCGGCTGCTCCTCGTAGAGCCGGCGCGACATGTCCGCCGGGTTGACCCCGGCCTCGATCAGGGCGGCGGCCAGCCGGTGCGCCTCGGGGCGGGTGTTGGCGTAGCCGAAGCGGCCCGTGTCGGTGATGAGGCCGGCGTAGAGCGGGACGGCCACCTCCGCCGACAGCGGCCAGCCGGCCGCCTCCAGCACGCCGGCGACCACCTCCGCGGTGCTGGAGGCGCCCGGCTCCACCAGGTTCAGGTCGCCGAAGCGGGTGTTGTCCTGGTGGTGGTTGACGTTCACCACGACCCGCGCGCCCTCGTGAACGGGCTCGTGCCAGAGGCGGTGCTCGCTGGCGCAGTCGACGGCCACCAGCACCCGGTCGGCCAGGTCGTCCGGGAGGGTCGCCTCGATCCGCTCCCCGTCGGCGACCAGGAAGGCGAGGTCGCTCGGGACCGGCTCCGGGTCGGGGTGGGCGAGCACCACGTCCTGTCCGGCGGCGCGCAGCGCTCGCGCGAGCCCCAGCATCGAGCCGATGGCGTCGCCGTCGGGGTTGTGGTGGGCGGTCACCACCAGCCGCTCGCCCGGCCGCGCCAGGGCCCGCGCCACCTCGGCCCGCGACGCGTCGCGCCGGGAGGCGACGCGGCTCACCGCCGGTCCGCCTCGTCGGAGGGCGCCGTGACCTCGTCGATGAGCCGCGTCAGCCGCGCCGCGTCCTGCTGGGTGGAGTCGTAGTGGAAGGTGAGCTGCGGGGTGTGGCGCGCCGAGAGCTCCGCCGCCAGCCGCGCCTGCAGCAGGCCGCGCGCCGACTCCAGCGCCGCCAGGCTCCCCTCGCGGTCGCGCGGGCGCAGCGTGCTGAACCAGACCTTGGCCTCCCGGATGTCCTGCGTCGCCTCGACCCGGGTGATCGTCACGAAGCCGAGGCGCGGGTCGGACAGCTCGCGCCCGACCACCTCTGCCAGCACCTGGCGGAGGGCCGTGTCCACGCGCCGCATGCGCGTGCTCCGGGGGCGCCGGGCCACGTCAGCCCCACCGGCCGGCGCCGTCGCCCGAGACCGCCACCAGCTCCCGCGACTCGTCCACGACCTGGAAGGCCTCATCGGAGTGGAGGAACCGCGACGCCTGCAGCAGGCGGTCGTCGGTCTCGCCCGCCTCCCGCCCGACGATCGCGAGGGTGAGCCGCGCGCGCTGCCAGAGGTCGTGGTGATCGACCTCGGCGACGGCGCACGCGAAGCGCCGCGCCAGAGCGCTCTTGAGCCGCATGAGCTCCCTCCGCTTGGTCTTCAGCGACGCGCCGTCGGGCAGGTGCAGGTCGACGGTGAGGATCCCGACGTGACCGCACTCCACCCCGGGCGACCCCCGGCTACTCGGCCGCCGCCGGCGCCGGCGCGGACTCGGGGGCCGCGGCCGCGGCCTGCGACGTGCGGGCGACCTCGCGCAGCTCGTACGCCTCGATCTCGTCGCCCTCCTTGACGTCGTTGTAGTCCTCGATCAGGACGCCGCACTCGAACCCGGCCGTGACCTCCCGCGCGTCCTCGTTGAAGCGCTTCAACGACGCGATGCGGCCCTCGTGGACCACCGTCCCCTCACGGATCAGGCGCACGTTCGAGTTGCGCCGCACGACACCGGTCGTGACGTAGCACCCGGCGATCGTGCCCAGCCGGCTGGCACGGAAGGTCGCCCGCACCTCGAGCTCGCCGATCACGTCCTCGACGATGTCGGGCTCCAGCAGGCCGACCAGGGCGTCGCGCACGTCCTCGATGGCCCGGTAGATCACGCGGTAGGTGCGGATGTCCACGCCCTCGCGGTCGGCGAGCACCTTCGCCTCGGGCCGGGGGCGGACGTTGAAACCGATGATGATCGCCTGGGAGGCCGACGCGAGCATGACGTCCGACTCGTTGATCGCGCCCACCCCGGTGTGGATCACCCCGAGGCGGACCTCGGTCTGCTCGACCTTCTCGAGGGCGTCGTTGAGGGCGCCCACGGAGCCCTGGACGTCGCCCTTGATGATGATGTTCAGCTCCTTGAGGCCGCCCTCGCGGATGCGGGCGAAGACGTCGTCGAGCGACACCGGGCGGCGGTTCGCCAGCTCCTCGGCCCGAAGGCGCTGGTTGCGCTCGCCCGCCCGCTGGCGCGCCTCGCGCTCGTTCTCGACGGCGCGGAAGCGCTCGCCGGCGTTGACCACCCCGCCCAGGCCGAGGACCTCGACGGGCACCGACGGCCCCGCCTCGGCGATGGAGGCGCCCGTGTGGTCGCTCATGGCGCGCACCCGCCCGAAGACGTCGCCGGCCACGATCACGTCGCCCACGCGGAGGGTGCCGCGCTGAACGAGGAAGGTCGCCACCGGTCCCCGGCCGGGGTCGAGGCGCGACTCGATGACCGTCCCCGACGCCTCGGGGCCGGGGTTCGCCTTGGGCTCGGCGTCGGCGTCGGCCACCAGCAGCACGGTCTCGAGCAGGGACTCGATGCCCGTGCCCTCCACGGCCGAGACGTTGACGAACTCGTGGCTGCCGCCCCAGTCGGAGGGGATCACCTCGCGCTGGGACAGCTCCTGCCGCACCCGGTCGGGGTTGGCGTCGTCCTTGTCGACCTTGTTCACGGCCACCATGAAGGGCACCTCGGCCGCGCGAGCGTGGTCGATCGCCTCGATGGTCTGGGGCATCACGCCGTCGTCGGCGGCCACGACGATGACCGCGACGTCGGTGATCTTGGCGCCGCGGGCCCGCATGGCCGTGAAGGCCTCGTGGCCCGGCGTGTCGAGGAAGGTGATCTCGCGGCCGTCGTGGTGCACCTGGTAGGCACCGATGTGCTGGGTGATGCCGCCGGCCTCGCCGGCCGCGACCTCGGTGGAGCGGATCGCGTCGAGGAGCGAGGTCTTGCCGTGGTCGACGTGGCCCATGACGGCCACGACCGGCGCGCGCGCCACCAGATCCTCGTCCGCGTCGTCGAACTCCTCGGGCCGCTCGGCCTCCTCCTCGGCGTGCACGACGTTGACCTTGCGCTCCAGGTCGGTCGCGATGAGCTCGATCGCGTCGTCGGAGAGCGACTGGGTGATGGTGGCCATCTCGCCCAGGACCATGAGGGTCTTGATGATCTGCGCCGTCGAGACCCCGAGGGCCTCGGCCAGGTCCTTGACCGTCGCCCCCGAGGGGACCTCGACGGGCGGCAGGTTGACCGGCACGACGGGCGCGGCCGGCTTCTCCTCGGTGCGCGGCGGGCGCCCCTGGCGCCGGTCGCGGCCCGGGACGGCCGGGCCGCGACGGCCGGCCTGCGGGTCGATCACCACGCGCCGGCGCTTGCCGCGCCCCCCGGCCGGGGCGTCGGTGCGCGCGGCGCCGTTCCCGGCCGGCCGCGCCGGCCGCGCCGGGGGGGCGGGCGAGGCGGCCCGCGGGGCGGGGGTGGGCTCCTGCGCGGGCGCGGGTGGGGCCTCGGCAGCGGGCTCCGGCTCCGGCTCCGGGGCGGGCGGCTCGGGCGCCGGCGCTTCGGCGACGGGCTCGGGGGCGGGCTCCGGCTCGGGCTCCGGGGCGGCGACGGGGACGGGCTCCGGCTCCGGCTCGGGCTCCGGGGCGGCGACGGGGACGGGCTCCGGCTCCGGCTCGGGCGCGGGCTCTGCGGCGACGGGCTCGGGCGCGGGCTCTGCGGCGACGGGCTCGGGCGCAGGCTCGGCCGCGACGGGCTCCGGCGCCGGCTCGGGCTCCGGCGCAGGGGGGGGCGGGGCGGGCGCGGCCTTCTTCGGCGCCGCGGGCTTCGCCGGGGCGGGCGCGGGCGCCGGCTCGGTCTCGGCCGCGGAGGCCTCCGCGGCCGGCGCGGCGGCCTTCTTCGGCTTGGGCGCGGCCTTCGGCGTCGGCGCGGGCTCGGGCTCGGGCTGCGGCTCGGGCTTGGGGTAGCGGTTCGGGTTGAGGACGTGCAGCGCCTCGGCCACGTTGACGGTTGACGACGCGGTCTTCACGGGCACGCCGGCCCGCTGCAGCCGCTGGAGCACGAGCGAGCTCGGAAGCCCCTCCTCCTTGGCGATCTCGTAGATCCTCTTCTTCTCCATCACGTCCCCCATCGATCCTCCGTCTCGACCTCCGGCCCGAGGGCCGGGTCGATCCTCAGGTCCCCCGTCACGCGCGCTCCCCGTGGGAAGGCGCGCCGCGCCACCGCCCGCTCGAAGCACTCCCGCCGCCGGCACACGTAGAGGCCCCGGCCGCCCAGGCTCGCGCCATCGTCCCGCACGAGCGCGTGCCCCCCGTCCTCCGGGGCGGCGACGAAGCGCGCCAGGGCGCCCTTGTCGCGCCGTTCCCCGCAGCCGAGGCAGCGGCGCTGCGGAGTGTGTCGGGCGCGTGGCGTCGGCGCTCTCCTATGCCGGGGCCTCCTCTCCCTCGCCGGACGCGGCCACGGCCGCCGGCGCGAGGCCGGAGATCCGCTCGAGGCCCTCGTCCGTGCTCGCCTCCTCGACCTCCTCGCCCGTGAGCGGCCGGCCGAGGCTCGCCTCGAGGGCCGCGAGCCGCGAGTGGGCGGGCAGGGCGCAGTAGCGGGACGGCGGGACCGCGGCGTTCGGGCACCGCTTGCCGGTGCGCAGCATCGCCGCGCAGCGGGTGACGCCGGCGTCCATCTCGTCGCCGAACTCGTCGCTCTCCTCCTCGCGGGCGAAGGTCGACTCGCTCTTGATGTCGATCCGCCAGCCGGTGAGCCGGGCGGCGAGCCGGGCGTTCATCCCCTCGCGCCCGATGGCCAGCGAGAGCTGGTCGTCCGGGACGATGACCGTCGCCTGGCGCGCCTCGTCCTCCACCAGCACCTCGCGCACGCGGGCCGGCGAGAGGGCCTTGGCCACGTAGCGGGCGGGCTCCTCGTTGAACGGGATGATGTCGATCTTCTCGCCCCGCAGCTCGCTCACGACCATGCGCACGCGCGACCCGCGCGGGCCGACGCACGCGCCCACCGGGTTCGACGCCCTGGACGTGCGAGATCACGGCGATCTTCGAGCGCCAGCCCGGCTCGCGGGCCACGCCCCGGATCTCGACCAGGCCGTCGGCCATCTCCGGCACCTCGAGCTTGAACAGCTCGCGCACGAGCTGGTCGGAGCGACGGCTGACGATGACCTGCGGCCCCTTCGTGGAGCTGCGCACCTCGGTGATGACCGCCTTGATGCGCGCGCCGTGGTCGTAGCGCTCGTTGTGGACCTGCTCGCCCTCGGGGAGCAGCGCCTCGACCCGGCCGAGGTTGACCAGTGTGTAGCGGGAGTCCGACTGCTGGATGATCCCGGTGACGACGTCGCCGACGCGGTTGACGTACTCCTCGTACATCATCTCGCGCTCGGCCTCGCGGATGCGCTGCAGGATCACCTGCTTCGCCGTCTGGGCGGCGATGCGGCCGAAGTTGTCCGGCGTGACGTCGATGGCCTGGATCTCGCTGTCCTCGTAGGCCGCCCAGTCGATGTCCGGGGGCGGCGGCTCGTACTCCTCGGGGTCGACGCCCTCGGGGATCTCGGGCTCCTCCCGCGGCAGCGTCCGCAGCTCCTCGCCCGCGGGCAGGATGAGCTGGAAGACCCGCATCTCACCGGTCTCGCGGTCGATGTTGACGCGCGCGAACTCGGCGGCGTCGGGGGTCTTCTTGTACGCGGCCAGGAGGGCGTCCTCGAGGGCCACGAGCAGGGTCTCGGAATCGATCCCCTTCTCGCGCTCGATCTGCTTGATCGCCTCGATGATCTCTCGGTTCACCTGTTCGTCCCCCTCCCGTCCTGGACGGAGTGCGCCCCACCCGACCGGCTCGCGCCGCGACCGGCCCTCATCCCGCCGCCTCCGTGGTCTCGAGCGCGCGCGCCCTGCGCACCTCGGAGAGCGGGATCTCCACCTCGTCCGCGCCCCCCAGCGCCAGCCGCAGGGAACGGTCGTCGGCACCCACAAGGGTACCCGTAAACGCGCGGCGGCCGTCGGCGCGCACCTTCACGCGCCGCCCCACCGCCCGGCGGAAGTGCTCGGGGGTGCGGAGCGGCGGCTCGGGCCCGGGCGACCAGACCTCGGCGCCGTACTCCTCGAGCAGGCCGGCCTCGTCGAGCGCCCGGGTGACGTCCGCGCAGACGCCGTGGTCGACGCCGTCCGGGTGGTCCACGACGAGCCGCAGGGTGCCGCCCCGGTTCGGCAGCACGTTCAGCTCCCGCAGGTTGACCTCGGGCATCGACCGCGCCAAGGCGTCCTCGACCCGCCGCTCGATGTCTCCATGGGCACTCATCGGGATGGCCTCCTCAGGGCGACGTCCCCCGCCCACAAAAAAGGTGGGTTCGTCACCCACCTCCCGTCGCCGCCGTGTCGTCCCCCTCGCGGGGACGTCCACGATAGCACCGGGGCGGCGTCGCGTCCGGGCCGGCCCCCTCAGGCCGCGACCGGCAGGCGCTCCCGGCGGGGTGCCGGGCGGCCCCGGTAGGCGTGGCGGGTGCCGCCCCAGCCGACGCGGCCCCAGACCTCGACCCGCTCGACCCGCCCGGCGTCCTCCAGCGCCCGCAGCGCCTCGCGCACCGACGACGCCGCCGGGCCGCCGCCCTCGTGGCCGAACGCCAGCCGCGCGCGCAGGTCGTCGGCGCTCCACAGCGCGCCGGGCGCCGCCCGCACCACCGCCTCGACCACCTCGGCCAGGTCCGCCGCGGTCCACCGCGCCTCGGGCCGGCCCCTCTGGAACCCTCGCGTCCCCCTCTGCATCCGCTGCATCTCCCCCTCGGAACAGCCCCGCATGTAGGCGTATTCTAGCACGAGGCACGAACATACGTTCCGTACCCTGCGGCGCCCTCCGCGCCATGGCGGACCATTAGTGCGGCTCGTCCTCGAGCAGCGCCTTCAGGCTCCGGAGGTCCTTCCTCAGCCCCGCCCGGACCATCGGGCCGAGCAACGGACGAAGCAGGCGCAGGCCGCCCGTGGGCCGCAGCTCGACGGCGTAGGTGAACTCGGCGCCGTCGCCCGACGCGGCCGGGCGGACCTCCCGGCTCCCGCGGAGGCCCCCGATGCTGCCCGCGCCCTCGAAGCGGTAGGAGACGCCGGGGTCGAGGTCGGTGACCACGGTGTCGGCGACGTAGTCGCGCCCGGCGGAGCGGACGACCTCGTGCACGCGCGTCCCGGGCGCGGGCGGGCCCGGCGGGTCGGGCGTCATCTCGCGGAGCCCGTTGCGCCACCTCAGGTCGAACGCGTAGTCGGCGATCGCGTCCCAGACCTCGGCCGGCGGCCGCGCGATGCCGACGGACTCCTCGACGCGGATGGCTGAGCTCATCGTGTCGCCTCCATCGCGGGTGCGCTGCGGGGCCAGTCTCGCCCAGTCGAACCCGGGCGCGCCAGCCCGGCGGGCGGCGCTACGCTGCCCGCGTGGCCTCGCCGTCGCTCATCGAGTTCCCCGCCGACGATCCCGAGCGGGCGCGGCGGTTCTGGGAGAGCCTGCTGGGGCGGGAGCTCGCGCCGCGCGGGCCCGGCGAGGGCGAGGGGTGGCAGAGCCGGGGCGGCGCGGTGGCGGTCGGCGTCCACGCGCGCGGACCGGGTCCCGGGGACACCGTCTCCCTCCCCTACTTCGCGGTCGACGACCTGCCGGCGGCGCTCGCCCGGGTGGAGGAGCTCGGCGGCGCCATCATCCATCCCGGAGAGCGCTGGGCCATCTGCCGCGACTCCGAGGGCAGCCCGTTCGGCCTGGGAGCCGCCTCAGCCGGCTGAGCGCCGCGGCGCGCGCAGGTCGTCGCTGTCGAGGACGATCGTGACCGGACCGTCGTTCTCCAGGCTGACGGCCATCGCCGCGCCGAAGCGCCCCCGCTCCACCGGCACGCCCTCGGCCGCGACGGCGGCGGCGTAGGCCTCCACCAGGGGCTCGGCCAGCTCGGGCGGGGCCGCCGCCGACCACGACGGCCGGTTGCCGCGGCGCAGGTCGGCGAGCAGCGTGAACTGGCTCACGCACAGCAGGGCGGCCCCGGGGACGTCGAGGAGGGCGCGGTCGAACGGCCGGTCGTCGCCGGCGAGGACCCTCAGCCGGGCCGTCTTGCGCGCGAGCAGGCGGGCGTCCTCGGCGGCGTCCCCGGCGGCGACCCCGACCAGGGCGAGCAGCCCGGGCCCGATCGCCCCGACCGTCTCCCCCGCGACCTCGACCCGGGCCCAGCGGACCCTCTGGAGCACGACGCGCACGCGGCGGGGATCGTAGTGGGCCGCTCGTCTAGCATCGCGGCCCATGGACGCCGCCCCCGCGCGCATCGCGCTCTACCTCGACCAGATCGGAGCGGAGGCGGAGCGCCGCGGGGAGCGCGAATGGGGCGTGCGGCTGCCGTCCTCCAAGCGCGGCGCCATCGGGGCGGCCCTGAGCGTCCGCGAGCGCACCCTCACGATCCGCGCGTTCGTGCTGCGAGGGCCCGACCGCGCCCACGAGGAGGTCTACCGCCGCCTGCTGCGGAAGAACCTGTTGACGCCCCACTGGCGCTTCGCCATCGACGACCACGGCGACGTCTTCCTCGTCTGCGACGCGTCGCTGTCGGGCCTCGACGCCGACGCACTCGACGGCCTGCTGGGGACGCTCTGCTCAGTGGTGGACGAGACCTACGAGAGCGTCGTCAGGGCTGGCTTCGACGTGCCCGCGGGCACGGAGTTCCGCCCGCCGCCCGGGAGCTGACGCGGTGGCGCTCCTCGGCGCGCCGGGCCCGGCCATCCGGCTCGCGTTCCCCGAGCGGGGGCTGCGGGACGGCGACCTCGTGGTGCGGCCGCCGCGGGAGGCGGACATCGACGAGCTCCTGCCGGCCTTCGACGACCCCGAGCTCCTCGAGGCCGGCAACCTGCCGAAGGCGAGCCGGGTGCGGAGTGCGCCTGCGGCCGCGAGGGGCCGCATCTCCCGTGGCCCGAGGCGGGGCCGTCTTCCACCACCTCGACGCCGAGCGGGCCATCGTCGAGATCGGCTACTGGCTCTTCCCCGCGGCCCGTGGCCGCGGGGTGGCCACCCCCAGCGCGCGCCTTCTCGCCGAGCACGCCTTCGCCCTCGGCGTGCTGCGCGTGGAGGCTTACGTCAACGTCGGCAACGACGCGTCCGACCGGGTGCTGCAGCGCGCCGGCTTCACCCGCGAGGGGGTGGTCCGCTCCCTGCCAAGGCCCGACGGGACCCGCGTCGACAAGACGCTCTGGTCGCTCCTGCCGGGCGAGTGACCGCCTCGGGCTACTCGATGCCGGTGCCGAAGCACTCGGCCAGCCGGTAGTGGCGCGCCGCGAGCGGGTCGCCCAGCCGGTCGAGCGAGCGGGCGAGGCCGTAATGGGCGTAGCCGTCGGTGGGCGACAGCTCGACGGCCGCGGCGAACTCCTCGGCGGCCCGGCCGTAGGCGCGCGACGACAGGTACGCCCGCCCGAGGGCCTCGCGGATGGAGGCCTTGTCCGGCTCGAGGGCCTTCGCCCGCTCGAGGGCGACGGCAGCCTGGCGGTACTCGCGCGCCTCCAGCAGCCAGGTGCCGTGGCGGAAGGCGTCGTAGGCGGCGTCGGGGCTCATGCGGCTACGGTACCGCGCCGCGGACGGATGGCGAACGCCGCGCGCAGGCGGCGCCCCAGGGAGGCCCGGCGCCGCACCGCGCGGCGCAGCCGGCCCGCCTCGCGCCACGCCGCGGACCCGGCGCCCGCGGGCGGCGGGGCGGCGGCATAACGCGCCAGGGCGGCCCGCCGGTACAGCGCCGACGCGTTGACGCCGGTGCGCTCGCGCAGGTCCGCGGCGCGCTCGCTGGGCGAGCCGGCTCGCGGCGGCGCCCAGCCGAGCGCGTCCAGCGACGTCTCCAGGTCGCGCGCCGCGGAGATCACGCGCGCCCGCTCGTCGCCGCGGCGGCGGGCCCGCACGCGCCGGCCCGCCCGCGCGGCCGGGACGGCGACCAGCGGCAGCGCGAGGGCGAGCAGGGCCCACTCCCACGGCGGGCCGCCGCCCCCGCCCCCCGAGGACGCCGCGGGGGCGGGCTCCTCCTCCTCCGGCTCCTCGGGGCCCGTCGGGTCGGCGGCGGGCGGCTCCACGGCGGCGTCCTCGATGCCGCCGAGGTCGATCTCGAACCGGCTGGGGGCGTACTCGGGCGACGACACCGAGGCGGGGTTCGGCGCCGACCGGCCGGGGGTGGGGTCGAACGGCAGCCACCCGCGTCCGGGGAACCACACCTCCACCCACGAGTGGGCGTCGCGGTCGAGCACCACCCACGCCTCGCGCTCCGCGTCGAAGCGCCCGGTGCCGTAGCCGACCGCGATCCGCGACGGGATGCCGAGCGTGCGCAGCATCACGGCCATCCCCCCCGCGAAGTGCTGGCAGAAGCCGCGGCTGCTCGACAGCAGGAAGTCGGCCAGGGGCGGGTTGTCGGCCGGGCTGCCCGCGCCGTCGGGGATGCTCGTGGGGTAGGGGGGCTGCTCGTCGTAGACGTACCGCCGCCGCAGGTGCGACTCGATGCGGTTGACCGCGGCGTAGGGCGTCTCCGCGTCGCCGGCCACCTCCCGCGCCAGGTCCCGCACGGCCGCGTACGGCCCGAGGGCATCGTCGGCTGGTGCGGGCTCGCCGCTGCCCCACGCCGGGACGTCCACGGGGTCGGTCCCGTAGCCCCCGCGCAGGCGGGTCGAGGCGGCGGGGATCGCGGCCGGGTCGTAGGGCTCGGCGCCCACGAGATCGGCCGGCCGCGGCTTGGGGACGACGGTCCGCACCGTGTAGTCGTCTCCGGGCTCGAGCGGCCGCTGCAGCTGCACGGCGCCGGCGGCGATGCGCGCGGTCCCGGCGAACGGGCCCTCGACCCGCCGCGGGCGCCCGGAGAAGAGCAGCACCTGGGAGCTGGCCCCGACGAGCGAGACCCGCTGGGTGATCGAGGGTCCGATCCCGTCGGGCTCCTCGACGGTGATCGCGTTGCCGACCACCGGCACCAGCCGTTCCCCGGTCGAGCCGGCCAGCGGGTCGGCGAGCTGGAAGGCGACGCCGTCGAAGTCCTCGAGGACCACCGCCCGCAGCGGCAGGTTGGACTCGGACTCGACGGTCAGCGCCACCCGCGGGGTCGCGGGCCAGTCGAGCGCGCCGTAGCGCTGGCGCAGGTCGAGCGCCGACGCCGCCGCCGGCTGCCCGCCGCCGACCTCCCAGTCCTTCCACCCCCACCACGGCTCGCCGGCCTGCACCGGACCGGCGCCGAGGCCGGCGCCGATGATCACGGCGACGCCCCCGAGGACGAGGGCGCCGGCGGCCCGCCGCGCGGCCCGCTCGCCGCCGCCGCCCTCCCAGGAGGCCAGCGCCAGGATCGCGGCGACGGCCGCGAGCGCCAGCGCGCCCATGGCCACCCCGTCGTCTGGCGGCTCCACCGTCCAGCGGTACGCGAGGCCCACCCCCAGCGCGACCAGCCCGGCGACCGGCCGGCGGCGGGCGAGGATCTGCCAGGCGATCGTCGCCGCGAGGGCCGCCAGCACCAGGTCGAGCAGCGCGGCCAGCTCCGGGTGCTCCGCGACCGAGACCGGCAGGCCGGTGTCGGACGCCGTGCGCAGGCCGTCGGGGATGACCGCGCGCGCGTCGCGCCAGGCCGCCCCGTCGAGGGTGGCGTAGTCCCACACCGAGTGCCGCAGGGCCAACGCCAGCACGGCCAGCACGGCGATCGCGAAGGCGGCGGCCACCAGCGCGCTCCGGGCCCGCCGCGACGTCGCCGCGATCGCCGGGAGGGCCGCTGCGGCGCAGAGCGCGACGATCCGCGGCCAGCCGACGCCCTCGTACAGGCCGGCCCACGCGACGGCGAGGACCGTCAGCGCCAGCGCCGTCGCGGCTGCGGGGCCGGCCCTAGGAGACGCGCGCACGGGCGTCGGTCGCGCTGAGCGCGGCGACCAGGTCGTCGGGTCCGCCGGCGATCGCGACGTCGGCGCCGGCGTTGAGGAGGTCCGCGGCCGCGGCGGCGGCCGGCCCGGCCAGGACGACGGCCACCCGCACGCCCACGCCGATCGCCTGCGCGACGGCCGCGGCGAGCGCGGGGTCGGCCGCCGAGGTGGTCACGAGGACCAGCTCGGGCGGGTCGGGCGCCGTGATCTCCGCCCGCAGGGCCAGCGAGAGCGAGCGCTCGCCCCCGGGCTCGAGCTGCGTGAGGGCCATCTCGGCGGCCGGCCACGATGCCCGTCCCACCGGGATGCGCGCCGGGCGGCGGCCGGTGTGCGCCACGCCGAACGGCTCCCCGCGGCCGCCGGCGTAGCGGGCGGCGGCGCCGCCCGCGCTCACCGCCAGCTCGAACGCGTCGCCGGCCGGGGGGCTGCCGTTAACCAGCACCATCGTGGTGCGGCCGGACCCCTCGGCCGCCCTCAGAACCTTGGTCTGCAGGCGGCCCCGCTTGGCCGTCTGGGCCCAGTGGACCCGCGACAGCGGGTCGCCGGGCTGGTAATCGCGCACCCGGTCGAGCTCGCCGAAGCCGGCCAGCGGCAGCCGGCGGCGCGCGCCGCGGCCGTCGCGGCGGGACCCCAGCGCCAGCCGCTCGATCACCGGCGCCCAGGGCGTGACGATCACGGCGTCGTCGCCGCCGCCCTGGCGCGTTCGCCGCGCCAGCCCGAACGGGTCGGCCACCCGAAGGCGGGGCGGCGGCAGGCGGTGGTCTCCGCGGGGGGCCGACCGGATCACCCAGGTCCGGCTGCCCCGCCGCGCGGGCGCCCCGGCGCCGCGGGCCGTCCCGAGCCCCGGGTCGAGCGAGAGGTCGAGCAGCCGGTCGAGACCGATGCGGGCCGGCCAGCCGCTCACCTCGAGGCTCACGGCCAGCGGCTCGCCCGCGACGAGGCGGGCCGGCTCGAGGCGCCGCCGCAGGTCGAGGCCCGAGGCGGCCGCCCACACGAGCGCCGTCACGAGCACGGGCAGGGCGATCAGGCCGGCCCCGAGCGTGGCCAGCGCGGCCGTCCCGAACCCCTGGCTGGCGATCAGCGCCACGGCGCCGACGCCGGCGAGCCCCAGCGCGCGCGCGGGCGGGCGCTCCGGCCGGCGCGGGCCGTCCGGGGACGTCACAGCGGGACGGGCACGGCGTCGAGCGCCGAGGCGACGACCTCCTCGGGGCCGCCGCCGCGGGCCCGCGCGTCGGGGGTGAGGATGAGCCGGTGCCCGAGGACGGCGGACGCCAGGGACTTCACGTCGTCCGGCAGCACGAAGCCGCGGCCCTCGAGGAGCGCCAGGGCCTTGGCCGCCCTCAGCAGCGCGAGGCCGGCGCGCGGGCTCGCCCCCAGCTGCAACCGCGGGTCGGCGCGGGTGGCCGTTGACAGCGCCACGACGTAGTCGGCCAGGGCGGGGTCGGCGTGCACGCGCTCGGCCGCCGCCCGCGCGACGAGGATCTCCTCCTCGCTGGCGACCGGGGTGACGAGCTCCACCGGGTCCTGCGCGGCCAGGTCGAGGATCATCGCGGCCTCCTCGCGCGGCGGCGGGTAGCCGATGCGCACGCGCACGGCGAACCGGTCGAGCTGGGCCTCGGGCAGCGGGAAGGTGCCCTCGTACTCCACCGGGTTCTGGGTGGCGATGATCATGAACGGCCGCGGGAGCGCCCGGGTCTGCCCGTCCACGGTCACCTGGCCCTCCTCCATGCACTCGAGGAGCGCCGACTGGGTCTTGGGCGACGCGCGGTTGATCTCGTCGACCAGGACCAGGTTCGCGAACACCGGCCCGGCCCGGAAGAGGAAGGTGGCGGCGTTCTGGTCCCAGACCGTGACCCCGGTGACGTCGGCGGGCAGGAGGTCGGCCGTGCACTGCACCCGCGAGTAGTCGCACCCGGCGGCGCGGGCCAGGCTCTTGGCGAGGACCGTCTTCCCCACGCCGGGGACGTCCTCGATCATCACGTGCCCGCCCGACAGGAGGGCGATGACGCAGGCCTGAAGGCTCGTCCGCGGGGCGCGCACGGCGCGCGCGCAGGCGTCCACGAGCGCACCGGCCAGCGCGGAGGCCTGTGCCAGCTCGTCGTCCCGGAGCGGCGGGGTGGCGAGGGGCGAGGTCGCGATCGTCCGAGGGTAATACAAAGATGCCGCGTGGAGCCGCGGCATCGGTGCGGTTGCGTACCCTGCCCGCCATGACGCTGAAGCGCTCACAGGACGCGCCCGGGCGGGGCGACGCCGGGGCCTGGGGTCACATCGCCTGCGCGATCGACGAGTCCGAGGCGTCGGCGGCCGCGCTGGCGGAGGCCGTCCGGCTGCGGGAGCTCGGCGGCGGGCGCCTGAGCGTCGTCCACGTCGCCGTCGGGCCGCCCCACGACGCCGCGGTGCCGCCGCCCGCGTGGCTGGCCGCGGCGGCGGCCGGGGCCGGCGGCCACCCCGTGGCGCTGGTCAACCTGGGGACGGCGGCGTCGGCGATCTGCGACTGGGCCGCCGACGCCCGCGCCGACCTGATCGTGGCCGCCTCGCACCGCGGCACGCGCGAGCGGATCCTGCTGGGGAGCTTCGCCGGCCACCTCGCCCGCCACGCCCCCTGCTCGGTGCTGCTGGTGCGGCCTCGGCGCGGCTAGGCGGCGGGGAGCAGCGGGAGCACGGCGTCGAGGATCCGCTCGGCGCAGGCCTCCTTGCTCATGCGGGGGAACGCCTCCTCGCCGCCGGCGCCGATGATGGTGATCTCGTTCTCGGGGCTGCCGAAGCCGACGCCGTCGACCGAGACGTCGTTGTGGACGATCAGGTCGAGGGTCTTGCGCTCGCGCTTTGCGCGCGCCCGGGCGAGGCCCTCGGGGCCGTGCTCCGCGGCGAAGCCCACCACCACCTGGCCGTCGCGGCGCGCGGCGAGCTCGGAGAGGATGTCGGCCGTGGGCTCGAGCTCGAGGGCGAGCCGCCCCTCGGCGCCCTTGTCGATCTTGCCCTCCCGGGTGGCGGCGGGGGCGAAGTCGGCGACGGCGGCCGCCATCACCAGCACGTCGCACGAGCCGAAGGCGTCGAGGGCGGCGCGGCGCAGGTCGGCGGCCGTCGGCGCATCGACGTAGCGGACGTCGGGGTGCCGGGGCAGGTCGACGTTGGAGGCGAGCACGGTCACCCCGGCGCCGCGCCGGCGGGCCGCCTCGGCGACGGCCCACCCCATGCGCCCGCTCGACCGGTTGCCGACGTAGCGCACCGGGTCGATGGGCTCGCGCGTGCCCCCGGCGCTCACCAGCACACGGCGGCCGGCCATCGTGCCGGCGGCGGCCAGCCGGGCCTCGACGGCCGCCGCGATCTCGGCCGGCTCGGCCAGCCGCCCCACCCCCACCTCACCGTCGGCCAGCAGCCCGGAGGCCGGCGCCACCACCTGGACCCCGCGGGCCACCAGTCGGGCGAGGTTGTCGGCCGTGGCCGGGTGGGTCCACATGCGGGTGTTCATCGCCGGGGCCACGACCACCGGCCCGTCGAAGGCGAGGTAGGCCGACCCGAGCAGCCCGTCGCCGAGCCCCCCGGCCATCTTCGCGAGGGTGTTGGCCGAGGCCGGCGCGACCAGCAGCAGGTCGGCGCGCCGCGCCAGGTCGAGGTGCCCGTAGCCCGGGCGGTCCTCGGCGCCGAACAGGTCGGTCCCCACCGGCCGGCCCGACAGCGCGGCGAACGTCGCCGGGCCCACGAACCGGCGGGCGGCGCGCGTCATGACGACGGTCACCCCGTGGCCGGAGCGCTGGAGGATGCGCATGACGTCGATCGCCTTGTAGGCGGCGATGCCGCCGGAGACGCCGAGCAGGACCTCAGCCACGGGGCGCCTCGCCCGTGGCCGCCCCGATCGCCGCGGCCAGCTCCTCGGCGGCCGCGGCCACGTCGTCGTTGACGACCACGTGGTCGAACTCCCCCATCGCCTCGAGCTCCACCCGGCTGGTGGCGAGGCGGGCGGCGATCTCGTCGTCGGTGTCGGTGGCCCGCCGCTCGAGCCGCCGGCCGAGCTCGGCGAGCGACGGGGGCGCGATGAACACGGACGCCGCCTCGGGCACGTCCCGCCGAACGGCGCGGGCGCCGGCCAGCTCGATCTCCACCAGGGGCGAGCGCCCCACGCGCATGATCCGATCGATCTCCGACCGCAGGGTCCCGTACCGGTTGCCGGCGTACTCGACGTGCTCGAGGAACTGCCCCGCGGCGACCCGGCGCGCGAACTCGGCGGCGCTCAGGAAGTGGTACTCGCGCCCGTCGACCTCCCCCGGCCGGCGGCGGCGGGTGGTGGCCGAGACCGCGACCTCGACGTTCGGGAAGCGGGGAAGGATGCGCTCGATGAGCGTCCCCTTCCCCGCGCCCGAGGGTCCCGAGACGATGATGACGCGGGTGCGCCCCGCTACCGGTGCAGAAGCTCCAGCAGCTCGGTGCGCTGTCGATCGGAAAGGCCCCCGATCGTCTTGCCCTGCGATATGCGGCAGGTGTTCAGGAATCGCGTCGCCTTCACCTTCCCGTACTTCGGGACGGCCATCAGCATGTCAAACACCTTGGCCGTCTGGACGAACTCGGGGGGCTCGGCGATCACTGCCTGAATGGACGTCCGCCCACTCTTCAGGTCTCTCTTGAGCTGGGCCCTGCGGGAACGAATCTGGTTCGCCCGGCGGAGGGCCTCCATACGCTGATCGAGCGAGCGCTCGGGTGCCTGAGTCACTGGCTTTGGAGGGCTGGTCGTGGTGGCCATCGCCGCGCCATTCTAGGTGTGCTCCTTCGCTGCTGACAAGGCGACTTTGCAGCCCTTTTTACCTGCTTTTCACGCATGTTGCACGGTAAGTGACCAATGTTGCAGGCCGCCAGAATCTCCCCCTCAGGTTGAGGGTGAAGGGGTACGGAGGCCCGGTCGGAACGCCTGGGCGCCGGGGTCGCCCGCGCCCCGGTCCTGGAGCGCCCGCGGGCGGGCGGGCCGTGGCGCGCCCACCGCCACGGCCGCCGCCTCGGCGGCCTCGATCGTCGTGATGCAGGGGATGCCCGCACGGATCGCGGCCGCCCGGATCTCGAAGCCGTCGGTGCGGGCGCCGTGCCCCCCGCGCGGCGTGTTCACCACCAAGGCGACCTCCCCGGCGGCGATCAGGTCGCCGACGTGGGGCGAGCCCTCCGAGACCTTCCGGACCGGGCGCACCTCGAGGCCCGCCGCGGCCAGGGCGGCCGCCGTGCCGGAGGTGGCCACCAGCCCGAGGCCCGCCCGCGCCAGGCGGGCGGCCAGCCCCACCGCCCGCGGCTTGTCGGCGTCCCGCGCCGAGATGAACGCCACCCCCGACCGCGGCAGCGCCTGGCCCGCGCCGCGCTGGGCCTTGGCGAAGGCCTCGGCGAAGCTGCCGCCCAGCCCCATCACCTCGCCGGTCGCGCGCATCTCCGGACCGAGCACCGGGTCGGCGCCGGGGAAGCGCGCGAACGGCAGCACCGCCTCCTTGACCGCCACCTGGGTCGCGGGCGCGGCGACCGGGAGGTCGAGGTCGTCCAGGCCGGCGCCGAGCATGAGGCGCACCGCGTGGCGCACCAGCGGCACGCCGGTCGCCTTGGCGACGAAGGGGACTGTGCGCGAGGCGCGCGGGTTGGCCTCGATGACGTGCACGACGCCGTCGCGCACCGCGTACTGCACGTTCAGCAGGCCGACGGCGCCGAGCGCGCGGGCCAGCGCGGCGGTCTGCTCCTCGATCTCGGCGACCAGGCCCGGCCCGGCGCCCTGGGGCGGGAGCACGCAGGCCGAGTCGCCCGAGTGCACGCCGGCCGCCTCGACGTGCTCCATCACGGCCGCCACCCAGCAGCCGCCCCCGTCGCAGAGGGCGTCCACGTCGACCTCGGTCGCCCCCTCCAGGAAGCGGTCCACCAGCAGCAGCCCCTCGGGCCGCTCGCGCTCGAGGTAGCCCCGGAGGGCGTCGGCCGAGTCGCACACGGCCATGGCCCGCCCGCCCAGCACGTAGCTGGGCCGCACCAGCACCGGGTAGCCCACCTCGTCGGCGGCGCGCAGGGCGTCGGCCCCCCCGTCGGCGATGGCCCACGGGGGGGCCCGCAGGCCCAGCTCGTCGAGGAGCCGGCCGAAGCGGCCGCGGTCCTCGGCGAGGTCGATGGCGTCGGGCGGAGTGCCGAGCACCGGCACGCCCTCCTCGGCCAGCGCGCGGGCCAGCCGCAGCGGGGTCTGGCCTCCGAGCTGTGCGATCACGCCGGCCGGGCGCTCGGCCTCGCAGATGTCGAGGACGGCGTCGATGGTCACCGGCTCCAGGTAGAGCCGGTCGCTCACGCCGTGGTCGGTGGAGACGGTCTCCGGGTTGCAGTTCACCATCACCGAGGCGTATCCGAGCTCGCGGGCCGTCTCGGCGGCGTGGACGCAACAGTAGTCGAACTCGATCCCCTGGCCGATGCGGTTCGGCCCCGACCCGAGGACGACGATGCTCGGCCGGTCGTCGGGCGGCAGCTCGCTCGCGGTCTCGAAGGCCGAGTAGTAGTAGGGCGTCAGCGCCGCGAACTCGGCCGCGCAGGTGTTGACCGCGTGGTAGGTGGGGCGCACGCCCAGCGCCCGCCGCCGCCGCCCCACGGCGCGCTCGCCGGCGCCCGCCGCGGCGGCGATGTCGCGGTCGGCCAGGCCGGCGCGGCGGGCGGCCCGCAGCCGGTCCGGCCCGAGGTCGTCGAGCGGCGCCCGGACGCCCTCGCGGGCCGCGGCCAGCGCGCCCAGCTCCGCCAGGAACCACGGGTCGATGCCGGTCGCCTCCACCAGCCGCTCGGCCGGGGCGCCCGCGGCGAGCGCCCACAGCAGCACGTCGTAGCGGTCGGCGGCCGGCGTGCGGAGCCGCTCGAGCGCCTCGTCGATCCCGCCCGGCGCGGCCGGCCGGGCGTCGAGCTCCCGCCCGGCCATGGCCTTGCCGAAGGCCTGGCCGAAGGTGCGCCCCAGCGCCAGCACCTCGCCCACGCTCTTCATGTGGGTGGTGAGCTCGGTCGAGGCGCCGGGCAGCTTCTCGAACGCGAAGCGGGGCATCTTCACGGCGACGTAGTCGAGGGTCGGCTCGAAGCTGGCCGGCGTGACCCCGGTGATCTCGTTGGGCAGCTCGTCGAGCGTGTAGCCCACGGCCAGGCGCGCGGCGATCTTGGCGATCGGGAAGCCCGTGGCCTTGGAGGCCAGCGCCGAGCTGCGCGACACCCGCGGGTTCATCTCGATGACCACCATCTCCCCGGTCGCCCGGTCGAGCGCGAACTGCACGTTGGCGCCGCCGGTCGCCACGCCGACCGCCCGGATGACCGCCAGCGCGGCGTCGCGCAGCAACTGGAGCTCGGGGTCGGAGAGGGTCATCACCGGGGCGACCGTCACCGAGTCGCCGGTGTGGACCCCCATCGGGTTGACGTTCTCGATCGAGCAGACCACCACCGCGTTGTCGGCGGCGTCGCGCATCACCTCGAGCTCGACCTCGGCCCAGCCGAGCACGGAGCGCTCGACCAGCACCTGGCCGATCGGGCTCGCGTCGAGCGCGCGGGCCAGGCGCTCCTCGAGCTCGGCCGGGGTGCGCGCCGCCCCTCCCCCCTCCCCGCCCAGCGTGAACCCGGGGCGCAGGATCACCGGCAGCCCCAGCTCGGCCGCCGCGGCCCGGCCGGCGGCCATGTCGCCGACCACCCGGCTCTCGGGGACGGCGAGGCCGGCGGCGGCCATCGTGTCGCGGAAGGCCTCCCGGTCCTCGGCCCGGCGGATGGCCTGCGCGTCGGCGCCGATCAGCTCGACGCCGGCGCGGTCGAGGACGCCCTCGCCCGAGAGCTCCATCGCCAGGTTGAGGGCGGTCTGGCCGCCGAGCGTCGGCAGCAGGGCGTCGGGGCGCTCCCGCTCGATGACCGCCTCGACGGCCTCCAGGTCGAGCGGCTCGACGTAGGTGCGGTCGGCCACCGAGGGGTCGGTCATGATCGTGGCCGGGTTCGAGTTGACCAGCACGACGCGGTAGCCCTCGGCGCGGAGCGCCCGGCAGGCCTGGGTGCCCGAGTAGTCGAACTCCCCCGCCTGCCCGATCACGATCGGGCCGCTGCCGAGCACGATGACCGTGCCGATGTCCGTCCGCCGCGGCACTACCGCAGCGCCTCGGCGAACTCGCGGAACATGTAGCGCGCGTCGCGAGGCCCGGGGCTGGCCTCCGGGTGGTACTGCACCGACCAGGCGCGCAGCTCGGGCGCCGCGATCCCCTCGACCGAGCCGTCGAAGAGGCTGGTGCGGGTGACCTCCACGCCGTCGGGCAGCGCCGTCGCCTGCACCGCGTACCCGTGGTTCTGCACCGTGATCTCCACGCCGCCGTCGCCGGCCCGGCGCACCGGATGGTTCGCGCCGCGGTGGCCGAAGGGCAGCTTGCGCGTCGTCAGGCCGAGGGCGTGGGCGAGCATCTGGTGGCCGAGGCAGATGCCGAACACCGGCACCTGCCCGAGCAGGCCGCGGACCGCCTCGATCACGGGCGCCACCGCCGCCGGGTCGCCCGGGCCGTTGGAGACGAACACGCCGTCGGGTCCGCGCGCGAGGATCTCGTCCGCGCCCGTCCCCGCCGGCACCACGTCGATCCGGCAGCCGGCCGCCGCCAGCCCGCGGGCGATGCTCTCCTTCATGCCGCAGTCGACGGCCACCACCCGCGGCCCGTCCCCCCCAGCGCGCGCTCCGGCCCGGCGGCCTCGGCCGCCAGGTCGCGGCCGTCCAGCACCGGGTGGGCTCGCACGCGCGCCAGCAGCTCGTCGGGTCCCAGCTCGTCGGACACCCCGCCGCGCATCGCCCCCCGGTCGCGCAGGTGGCGCACCAGGCGGCGGGTGTCGCAGTCGTCCACGGCCGGCACGCCCCGCTCCGCCAGCCAGCGCCGCCAGCCCACCGGCCCCGCCGCCCCGGCCCGGTCGCCGGCGCGGGCCATGACGACGGCCCCGGGCCACGGGCGCCCGCTCTCGTCGTAGGCCGGGCCGGTGCCGTAGTTGCCGATCATGGGCGCCGCAAAGCACAGGATCTGGCCCAGGTACGACGGGTCGGTGACCGCCTCCTGGTAGCCGCCCATGCCGGTGGTGAACACCATCTCGCCCAGCGCCGTGCCGGGCGCGGCCACCGACCGCGCCGGCAGGACGAGGCCGTCCTCCAGCACCACCCAGGCGCGGCCGCCGCCGCTCATCTCACCAGGCGCGAGATCTGCTTGAACTCGTCGGAGCCCGCCCGCTCGAGCATCTCGAACAGGGCCATCTCCGCGCTGGTGGTGCCGGCGCCGGCGGCGGCCATCTTCGCCATGCCGAGCTCGCGGTTGCCGGGGGTGCGCGACGAGACCGCGTCGGCGGCCACCTGCACCTGGAAGCCCATCTCGAGCAGGTCGTGCACGGTCTGGTTGACGCAGACGTGCGTCTCGATGCCGGCCACCACCCAGCTCCGGGCGCCGGTTTGCGCGACCGCCTCGTCGAACGCGCTCACCCCGCAGGCCGAGAAGCGCACCTTCTCCACCACCCGGGCCTCCCCCGGCAGGCGCTCGGCCAGCTCGGGCACGGTGTGGCCGAGGCCCTTGGGGTACTGCTCGCTCACCAGCACCGGCCGCCCGAGCACACCGAAGCCCTCGGCGAGCAGGCCGCAGTTGGCGACCACCTCGTCGAAGCGGTCGATCACGGGCCGGAAGGCCTCCTGGACGTCGATCAGGATCAACCCCGTCCGCTCCCGCTCGAGCAGCGCCGGGTGGCGCCGGTCGTCTACGCCCGCCATGCGATCTGACCTCCCGCGATCGTGAGCCGCACCCGCCCGGCCAGCTCGTCGCCGAGGAAGGCCGAGTTGCGCGAGCGGCTCCGGAACCCGTCGTCCCCCACGACGGCGCGCTCGTCGAGGGCGAGCAGCGCGATGTCGGCGACCGCCCCCTCGGCGAGGGTCGGCGCCGGCAGGTCGAGGACGGCCGCGGCGTCGGCGCCCATGCGCCGCACGAGCGTCTCCAGGCTCATCCGCCCCGTGAGCACCAGATGGGTGTGGCAGGCCGCGAACGCCGTCTCGAGGCCGGTGACGCCGAAGGGCGCCTCCTCGAACGGCACCTCCTTCTCGTCGGCCGCGTGGGGCGCGTGGTCGGTGGCCACGCAGTCGATCGTGCCGTCGGCCAGCGCGGCGATGAGCGCCTCGCGGTCGGACTCCTCGCGCAGCGGGGGGTTCATCTTGTGGCGGACGGGGTCGAGCGAGGCGACCGCGGCGTCGGTGAGCGCCAGGTGGTGCGGGGTGACCTCCGCGGTGATCCGCACGCCGCGCTCCTTGGCCCGCCGGACCTCGTCGGCCGTCTCGGCCGCGGAGACGTGGCAGATGTGGATGCGCCCGTCCTCGTACTCCGCCAGGGCGGCGTCGCGCGCCACGGCCACGCTCTCCGAGACCGAGGGGATCCCGCCCAGGCCGAGCCGGCTGGCCACGGCGCCCTCGTGCATCACCCCCGCCCCCGACAGGGCGGGGTCCTCCTCGTGCAGCACGAGCGGCAGGCCGGTGATGCGCTGGTACTGCAGCGCCCGGCGCATCACCCCGGCGTCGGCGACCGGATGGCCGTCATCGCTGAAGCCCGCGGCTCCGGCCCGGGCGAGCTCCACCTGCTCGGTCAGCTCCGCGCCCCTCTGGCCGGCGGTGATGGCCGCGAGGAACCCGACCCGCACGGCCGCCTCTTTCTCCCCGCGCTCGAGCAGCGACTCGAGCACCGAGGCCGTGTTGACGACCGGCGAGGTGTTGGGCATGGCCACGATCGCCACGAAGCCGCCGGCCGCGGCCGCGGCGGTGCCGGTGGCGATGTCCTCGAGGTCCTCGCGCCCGGGCGTGCGCAGGTGGACGTGGGGGTCGACGAAGCCCGGCACGGCCACCAGCCCGGCGGCGTTGACCTCCTCCAGCCCGGCGGGGGATCCGCCCACGCGGCCCTCGCGCACCACCAGGTCGCGCTCCTCGTCGATGCCGGCGGCCGGGTCGAGGACGCGCACCCCGCGCAGCACGAGGGACGCGGCCGGGCCGGGCCGCTGGACGAGCCGGGCGGTCACGAGACGGCGACCGCGCCGATCTGCTCGGCAGGCTCGGCCGTGCCGGCGGGCTCGGCCAGGAGGTCGTAGAGCACGGCCATCCGCACGACCATGCCGTTGGCCGCCTGGCGCACGATGAGGGTGGCCGGGTCGTCGGCGAGGGCGCCGGTGATCTCGACGCCGCGGTTGATCGGCCCGGCGTGCATCACCCGCTGGCCGGGGCGCAGCCGCTCGTGGCCGATGCCGTAGGTGGCGGCGTACTCGCGCAGCGAGGGCACGAACCCGCCCGGGCCCATGCGCTCGAGCTGCATGCGCAGGACGTAGACGATGTCGGCGTCGGCGACGTCGCGGACGTCGGTGGAGACGTCCACCCCGAGCCCCTCCGGGGCGTCGCGGGGCACGAGCGTCGGCGGCGCGATCAGGGAGACGCGCGCGCCCATCGTCTGGAAGCCGCGGATGCCCGAGCGCGCGACGCGCGAGTGGGCGATGTCGCCGACGAAGGCGACGTGCAGGCCGTCGAGCGGCCCCACCTCGCGCTCGATCGTGTAGAGGTCGAGCAGGGTCTGGGTGGGGTGCTCGTGCTTGCCGTCGCCCGCGTTGATGACGGCCGCCTCGGTGTGCCGCGCCGCGATCTGGCAGGCGCCGGCGGCGGAGTGGCGGATCACCAGCACGTCGGGCGCGTAGGACGCGAGCGTGAGGACGGTGTCCTTCAGGGTCTCGCCCTTCTCCACGCTCGAGCCGGAGCCCTTGACGTTCACCACGTCGGCCGACAGGCGCTTGCCGGCCAGCTCGAACGAGGTCGAGGTGCGCGTGGAGGCCTCGAAGAACATGTTGATGATCGTCCGGCCCCGCAGCGTCGGTACCTTCTTGATGTCGCGCTGCATGACCTCGGCGAAGCGGTTGCTCACGCGCAGGATGCGGGCGATCTCCGCGCGGTCGAGGTCGGCGATCGAGATCAGCGACCGGCGTGTCACGACGGCCCCTCCGCGTCGTCCTCGAGCACGACCTCGTCCGCGCCGTCGATCTCCTCCAGGCGCACGCTCACCCGCTGGGAGCGCGAGGTCGGCAGGTTCTTGCCCACGTAGTCCGGGCGGATCGGGAGCTCCCGGTGGCCCCGGTCCACCAGCACCGCGAGCTGCACCAGCGGCGGGCGGCCGTAGTCGAAGACGGCGTCGATGGCCGCCCGGATGGTGCGCCCGGTGTAGAGGACGTCGTCGACCAGCACCACGGCGCGCTCCGAGACGTCGAAGTCGAGGACCGTGTCGCCCACGACCGGCAGCGCCCCGCGACGGCTGTCGAGGCCGACGTCGTCGCGGTAGAGCGCGATGTCCACCGTCCCGAAGGCCGGCTCCGCGCCGGCGAACTCGCCGATCAGACGCGCGAGCCGTGCGGCCAGCGGCACCCCGCGGGTGTGGATGCCGATCAGCGCGAGGCCGTCGGGCTCGCCGTGGCGCTCCACGATCTCGTGGGCGATGCGGGCGACGGTGCGCCGGAGCTGGTCGGAGTTGACCAGCACCCTCTCGGCGACGCGGGCTATGGGTGCGCGGGGGTGAGGCGGTGGAACGGGCGCACGGTCATCCGGTCTCCTTTCCGGCCTCGCGGGACCGGGTTAAAGGTCGATGGGCGCCACGGTAGCAGGTGCCCCCGACGGCGCGTCAGGGGCCCCCCGCCGCGGCCCGGGCCGGGCGGCGTGGACCACCGGCCCGCCCCGCTCCGGGAAGGGCACCTCCACCCGGTCGAAGTCGCGCGGCACCAGCACGCGGGCGAACTCGGCCTCGGCCTCCTCGCGGACGTCGCGGGGGGCGTGGCGGCTCGAGAGGTGCGTCAGCACGAGCAGCCCCACCCCCGCCTCGCGCGCGAGCGCCGCGGCCTCGCGGGCGGTCGAGTGGCGGGTCTCGCGCGCCCGGTCCCGGTCGTCGTCGAGGAAGGTCGCCTCGTGCACGAGCACCGAGGCGCCGCGGGCGGCCTCCAGCACCGGCGCGCAGGGCTCGGTGTCGCCGCTCACCAGCACCGTCCGCCCCGCCCGCGGCGGCCCGAGCACCTCGGCGGGGCGCACGGCCCGGCCGGCCGCCGTGACCACCTCCTCGCCGCGCTGCAGGCGCCCGAAGTCGGGCCCCTCCTCAACCCCGAGCGACCGGGCGGCGGCGACGTCGAACGCGCCGGGGCGCTCGTCCTCGACCAGGGCGAAGGCCACCGAGGGCACGGTGTGGCGGCTCGGGACGTGCTCGATGCGGTAGCCGTCCCCCGCCGCCGCGACGCCCGCGTAGCGCTCGTCGAGCTCGTCGACCTCCAGCGGGAAGGGCGTCCTCCCGATCACCGGCCGCAGCACCTCCACCAGCCGCGCCAGCCCGCGCGGGCCGGCGACCCGCAGCGGGCGCTCGCGGCCGCGCAGCCCGTAGGTCTTCAGCAGCCCCGGCAGCCCGAGGTAGTGGTCGCCGTGCAGGTGGGTGATGAGCAGCAGGTCGAGGTTGACCAGCCCGAGGCCCGAGCGCAGCAGCTGGCGCTGCGTGCCCTCGCCGCAGTTGACCAGCCAGCGCTCCCCGCCGCGGGCGATCATGGTCGCGGCGGTGCCCCGCGCCGCCGTGGGCACCGAGGCCGCCGTCCCCACCAGGGTGACGTGCAGGTCCATCGTCCGATCCTAACGGCGGTTCCGCGCCTCCCCGGCGATGAGACCGGGGTCGAGCGGCCCCGCCGGCTCGTTGACCGCGAAGAACGACACCGCCGCCACCCGGCCGTCCGCGATCTCCAGCTCGGCCATGCTGTGGCGGCGCGAGCGGCGCCGGTCGGTCGGGCTGCCGGGGTTCACCACGACGAACCCGTCCTCGGCGGCCTCGTGCCAGGGGATGTGCGAGTGGCCGAAGACGACCGCGTCGGCCGCCGGGAAGCGCCGCCTCAGGCGCGAGAGCCGCCCCGCCCCGGGACCGCCGTCGTGGACGACCCCGATCCGCACCCCGCCGACCTCGGCCTGCGCCGTCGCCGGCAGCGCCGCGCGCACGGCCGGCTCCTCGACGTTCCCCCGCACGCCCACGACCGGGGGGCCCAGGCCGCGGACGCGGGCGACCGCCTCCATCGACGACCAGTCCCCGGCGTGGACGATCAGGTCGGCGGCCCGCAGGCGCGCGACGCACGCCGGCGGCAGCGCGAGGCCCTTGCGCGGCATGTGGGTGTCCGAGATGACGGCGATGCGGGGCACTCGGCTAAGCTAGCCCCCAGAGCGCGCGTAGCTCAGTGGATAGAGCGCTGGCCTCCGGAGCCAGAGGTCGCAGGTTCGAATCCTGCCGCGCGTGCTTGAATTTCGCCTGCAAACGGCGAAATCTACGAACCGCCGTGGCGCCGATTCGGCCCGCGGACACGGCGCGTGGGAACGACGTGGGAACATTTCGTTCCGAACGGAGCTGCTCGCGGGCCCTCCGGGCAGCCTCGTCGATGGGCATCCGGGCCACGTGCTCGGCCTCCGCGAAGACGCCGGGGTAGTGGCGCCAGAGGGTCTGGGTGTCGCCGTGGCCGAGCGCGGCGGCCACCAGGATCGGCGGCCGGCCCTCGTAGATCAGCAGGCTGGCGAAGGTGTCGCGCCCGTTGTAGGGGATGACGCCCGTCAGCCCTGCGCGGCGGGTCGCCGGGATGAAGGCGTGGTTGCGCCAGTTGCCCAGGTGGAGGAACCCGCCCTGGCGGGTGGCGTCGGCCGGCCGGTCGGCGCGGCCGAGGCTCGGGCACCAGATCCCCGGTCTCCGACCACTCGCTGCGCTCGCGCCAGGCGGCCAGGTCGTCGGCAAGGGGGCCGATCACGGTGACGCTGCGAGCGCGCCCGGTCTTGGTGTCCTTCTGCTCGCCGTGGGTGAAACGCGCGGTGGACGTGGAGCGTCGCGCCGACGTCGCCCCAGCGCAGGGCCAGCGCCTCCTCGGGGCGTAGGCCGGCGTAGGCCATCAGCCCCCACAGCACCTGATCGCAGAGGGTGGGCAGCTCGGCCCGCAGGCGATCCGGGTGACTCTGGCCCGCCGACGTTGGCCATGGGTGAGCGGGGTTCGGACGATCTCGCGGAGGGCTACGCCGGTTCGATCTCGCTCGGTCGCCAGGTCTGGTCGAAGAACGGCTGCAGCGGGTTGTAGAGCCGAAGGATCACGAAGAAGCCCTTGCCGGGGACGGTCTGGAGCCAGTTGGCGCCCTTGCCCTCGGGCGCCGCGGGCCCCATGTAGATGTCCGTCGAGCCGTCGGGGTTCGTCTCGACCGTTCCCGTCTGGCTGCTGAGGTCGGGCTTGGGCTGGTCGGTCTGCAGCATGGAGCGCGTCTGGCGGTCGTAGAGGATCACCGACCAGAAGCGGCTCTGCGGGATGTCGGCCGGCAGGGTGAGCCGGTAGCTGCGGCCCCCGTCCAGGAACTCCCCGTCGCCGCCGCGCATCGCGATGAGGTACTGGGAGCCGATGCCGGTCAGGCGCATGCACATCGCCGGGGTGACGCCGGTGGCGGGATAGAGGAACCAGATGCGCGAGTTGAGCTTGCGCGCCCCGTCGCTCGGGCTCGGCACGACGCCCTCGGCGGTGACCTGCGGCGGGGGGTCGAGGAACTCGTGGCCGCCGACCCAGAGCCCGTTGACCCACCATGAGCCGGGGTAGTACGCGAAGCCCTCCTCCTCCCGCGGCGCGAACGCGATCGTGCGCGCCGTGGCGTTGCCCACGACCACGGCGTCCTCGAGGACCTTGCGCATGCGCTCGTCGGGCGCGAAGGGGGTGCCCTTGACGATCCCGACGGACGCCAGCATCCCCATCAGCTCGGGCTCACCCGCCCCGGCCGGCTCCTGCTGCACCAGGTCGTCGACCGTCTCCCAGAAGCCGAAGTCGTTCGGCGCGATCGTGTTGAAGGCGACGCCCGACCCCTCGATGAACCGCTGCTCGGGGACCGGGGCGACCGGGGCGAGGGTCGGGACCTCGCCGGCGAGGAACGCCGCCACCGCCGTGCCCTCGGCGGCGGGCACGTCGGGGGAGATGCGGACGCCGTCGCGGATCGCCTTCACCACGGGCCCGGGATCGCCGTCGACCATGAACGCGCGGCCCAGCACGACGGCGCGCGTGGTGCGCGCGTGCGAGACGTGGAAGCCGCCGGCGGGCAGCGGCCCGTCGTAGCCCGGCCCGACGATCAGGTAGCGCCCGCCCTGGCCCCGGTCGGGGCCGGGGACGCCGAAGTCGGTGACCCAGCGCCACCACATGTCGTCGATCGTGCCGAGGATCCCCGACGGCGGGCCGAGCGGTGGGACGTCGAGCACCATCGGTCCCTCGCTGAGGTCGATGAAGGAGAGGAAGTAGACCGTGTCGCAGTTGCCGGTGAGGAACAGCGACGCCGAATCCATCAGGTCCGAGAACAGCAGGATCTCGTTGTCCTCGACCCCGATCGACAGGAACCCCTTGCGGATCGCGGCCACCGACGCGCCGGGGTAGGCGCCGATGAACGCCTCGACCCCGCGCATGAAGTCGAGGTGGTCGTAGAGCAGCTCGGCCGTCGCCGCCGAGGGCGCGCCGTCGTCGAACTCGAGCGTGCCGAGACGGCTCTCGACGCGATCCGGGGTCGAGATCGAGCGCAACGTCTTCGCCGAGACGCCCTTCTTCTTCCTCTTGGTGGTGCTCATCCCGTGGTCCTCCCTCTCGAGAATGCGGCCCCTCCGAGCTTGAGACGACCGTATGCACCGACCCGGCCGGGTCGCATCATCCGATCCAGGTGAGCGTGGCCGCCTCGCCGGTCGGGCCGGGTCTGATCGCGCGGAGCCGCTCGCCTGGTCCCGCCCGTGTCCTCCCTCACCGGTCGATTTCTCCGAGGCCTCCTGGATCTCGGGCCACGCGCCGCTCGCCGGTGTGCAAGGCGTTGCGCATCCTCGGGCGTGGGCCACGGGGGGAGGAGCGGTGCTCCACGGGACCAGTCCTAACCGGGCCCGAAGGCTCCGCCATCATCCGATGCGGGTGATGCGCCGCCACCGGCGCGCGCATACGTTGCCGGAAGCCGCCCGGATGCCGCGGGCGCGGACCAGGAGACGCGCGATGCGCGCAACCCCACCAACGGAACGGCACATCGGACCCACGGCGCCGGTCAGGAAACGCGGGAGGCGGTCGCGATGAACAACGGCGGCTCGGTGCCCAGGCTCGGGGTCTGGGCGTGGAGCTTCGTGGGGTGCGTGGTGGCGGCGGTCATCGTGGCCTTCGCGTTGGCCGCGGTGAGCGAGATCGTGCTCCCGCTGGTCTTCGCCGCCGTGCTGGCCGTGATCTTCAGACCCCTGGTCGGGAAGCTCGTGCGCCACGGGCTCAAGCCCAGCGTGGCCGCCGGCCTGGTCGTCCTCGGCCTGCTGGCCATCGGGGCCCTGGTCGTGATCGCGACCGCGCAGGGCGTGATCGACCAGACAGCTGAGATCGGTGACTCGGTCGACGAGGCGATTGCCTACGCGGTCGACGACCTCGGTCTCGATCAGGCCCACCTGGACGATGTCCGGACGGCGATCGAGGAGGCGTCCCCGGAGGTCACCGGCGGCTTCCTCACCAAGCTGGTCTCCGGCGTCGACGCGCTGCTCGGGGTGGCCACCGGCCTGATCCTCGGCGCCCTCGTCATGTACTACCTGCTCAAGGACGGCGCCAAGCTCCGGCGCTCGGTGGTCGCGCAGATCGCACCGTCGATCCGGGGCGAGGTTGACGGCTTCGTCGGCGAGGCGTGCCGGATCCTCCGCGACTACGGGCGGGGCCGCACGGCCATGTCCGCGATCGTCGCGGTGGTCGTCGCCCTCGCCGCCCTGCTGCTCGGTCTTCCGCTCGTGTTCACCATCTTGGTGGTGAACTTCATCGGCGGCTACATCCCCTACATCGGGGCCTTCCTCGGCGGCGGGCTGGCCGTGATCGTCGCCCTCGGCGACGGCGGGCTCGATGTGGCCATCGTCATGCTGGTGGTGGTGGTCGCCTCGAACCTGCTGCTGGAGAACTTCGTGGAGCCCAAGGTGATGGGCCGCACCCTCGACATCCACCCGCTGGTCGTGCTCGTCGTCACGGCGCTGGGCGGCTTCCTCGCCGGCATCGTCGGCCTCATCCTGGCCGTGCCCTTCACCGTGATCGCCGCCAAGGCCGTCGGCCTCCTCCGGGCGAGGGGCTTCTTCAGGCTGGTGGCCGACCGGGCCCAGCCGGCCGTCAAGAAGATGCTCAACTGACGCGGCCCCCGCAGGACGTGCGCCTCCGTGTCGCCGCTGAGGTCCGGCTCGGACTCGCCGGCTACAGCCCCGTCTGGGCCTCGAGCCGTCCGCCGGCGACGGCCTCCTTGAGGAGCTCGTAGTCGCGCTCGTTGCGGTCCGCGTAGGCGGTGGCGAACACCGCGATGGCGCGGTCGAAGGCGTCCTTCTTGCCGAGATAGGCCGCGATCGCCACCGGGTCGCCCGAGCGGGCGTGGGCCCGGGCCAGGGTCCAGGCGCACATCTCGGCGTAGATGCGCATGCCCTCGGGGGCCATCGCCTCGATCTCGGCCGAGCCCTTCCAATCCCGCAGCTGGCGCACGTAGTAATCGCGCTCACCGCCGTCGAGGCCGTCCGCGACTCGCAGCCATCCCAGGAAGATGTCGCTCGCCGCCTGCATAAGCCTCTGACCCGAGACCACCCGGTGACCGGCGTTGCGATAGTCGCTGCGTCCGGCGAAGTCCTCGAGCACCGACGGCTCGGCCTCCTTGATCTGGAGGAACAGCGGGTCGCGCCGGTCGCGGCCGAGCATCAGGGCGATCCAGGCCCGCGTCCCCACGCTGCCCACCCCCACCACCTTGCGCGCGAGGTCGACGAACTCGTACCGCTCCAGGAGACGACGGCGGTCGATCTCGAGGCTGCGCCGGTACTCGCGCAGGCGGGCGTGCGCCCACTCGAGGAGGTCCCCGGCCGCCTCGTCGGGCAGGAGATCCCGCACCGGGACGATCAGCGGGGCGTCGGCCACGATGCGCGGCCGGCCGTCCACCTCCTCGGTCAGCCGCTCGAGGGCCTGCATGCTGTCCTTGGTGCGCGCCTTGGCGATGCTCTTGTCGGCTCGCTTCGCGAGCTTCCGCGAGACGCTGGCCCGGTAGCGGGCGGCGACCTGCTCGATGTCGAACCCGGTGTAGAAGACGTCCAGGTTCGGCTGCCCGGCGAATCCCGCCATCGCGCTCCGGTAGGCGCGGACGCACGCCCGGACGATCCCCTCCCGGTCCGCGTCCGCGAAGCCCCGGTCACGGCCGGCCACTTCAAGGCTGGCCGCGAGGCGCTTCACGTCCCACTCGAATGGTCCCGGGAGGGTCTCGTCGAAGTCGTTGATGTCGAAGAGCAGGCGCCGCTCGGGGCTGCCGAAGAGGCCGAAGTTCGAGAGGTGGGCGTCCCCGCAGAGCTGGACGCGCAGGCCGGTCGTCGGCGTGGTGGCGAGGTCGCTGGCCATGATCAGGGCGGCGCCCCGGAAGAAGGCGAAGGGCGAGACCAGCATGCGCCCATAGCGGATCGGCACGAGCTCGGGCACGCGGGTCGTCGCCTGACGCTCGAGCAGCGCGACCGGGTCCGGGCGGTCCGGGCCGGGGTCGAACTCCGCGTGGGCCGAGCGGGGCACGTCCGCCCGCGACGCCTGGCCGCGCGCGACCCGCTCGGCCACGCTGGGATGCTCGACCCTTGCCTTGGTCGGGACGCGGCGGTCGTCTTGGGCGTTGGTCGTCATGTCGGGGACCCCTTCGAGTCTACGAGAGCTCTTCGTGGAGCGAGCTGTTGAGAATCGGCGAGGCGACGACGAGCGTGGCGACGAGGTAGACGAAGAAGATGATCGTCGTCGCGGCGCCGAGGCTGCCGTACAGCGACGTCGACTTCTCGAGCTCGGGCACGAGATAGATGACGACCACTTCGTGCAGCACCTGGAATCCGATGGCGACGACGACCGCGCCGGGCAGCAGTGCCTGCCACGGGGCGTCCCGGTGCGGAAGGTGAAGAGACACCCAGAGCCACAGCGCCGCGAGCGGCGCGACGCTGAGCACGCCGAGGAGGAGGCTCGGCCACGTCTCGTCACGGAGCCACCAGGTGAGCGCGATCTCGGCCCAGACCGCGCACAGCACCCCGGTGAAGGCGACTGAACCCAGGAGCGGCCTCGTCCTCGAGGGGGGCTCGTCCCACACGAGCGCATGGACGAGCCTCACGGCCTTCGCGCCCGTGTAGCCCGCCCAGAGGAGGAGCGACACGCCGACCGCGAGGAGCCACCACGAGTCGGACTGCGCGGCACGCGAGGCGTCGCCGATCGCGTCGCTGATCGCGGCCGGAAGGCCACCCGTCCCAACCGCGGTCTCGGTGCTGTCCGCGTTCAGGAAGCCGAGCGCGCCTCCGACGATCAGGCCGAACGGCAGCAACCACAGGAACAGCCGATAGGCGAGCCCCCCCGCGAGAACGCTCGCCGCAACGCGCCGGTTTCGCTCCGCCGCCCGGAGCGGGACCGCGATCGCCACGTGCCGTTCACTCGCGCTCCTCGCGCTCGCGACCGTGGCAGTGAGCCTGGCTCGCAGGCGACCGCCGCGGCCGGCGTCAGGGGCCTCGTCGGGATCCTGGGGCGCGTCAACGCGCCGATCGCCGATGTCGCTCATGGTCATTCACGGCCGCGCGAGCGGGCGCCGGGGCACGGGCCGGCGCTCCCCCCGGTCCAGAACCGCTCCCGGCTCGAGTGGCCTAGGTCCCCTCCCCCGACATCAGGGTGCCGATCTGCGCCTCGGTCTCCGCCTTGTCGAGGTCGCGCAGCTCCTTCGCCTCGCGCCGCTCAGCCTTGCTCAGGAGCTCGTCGATGCGCTCCTCGAGGCGCCAGTCGCCGATCACGACCAGGCCGGCCTCACCCACGTCGAGGAGGTCGCCCAGCTCCTTCATGTCCGAGCGCGACATGCCCTTGGAGAGGTGGCCGCCGAAGGCGCCGACGGCCGCGCCGACCGCCGCGCTGCCGATCAGCGCCGGCGGGAAGATCAGCCCCACGAGCGCGCCGACCCCGGCGCCGCCCCAGCCGCCCCGGCGCGTCGCGGTCTCGTCCTTGTTCACGTGCACCTTGCCCTTGTCATCCTTGGTGATGACGGCGGCGTCGTAGCCGCCGATCACCTTCTCGGCGTGGAGGGCCTTGACCACGTCGTAGTCGGCCTGGGCGTCGTCGACGCTCGCATACGCCCCGACGAGCAGGAAGGTGCTGTCCTCGCTGGCCATCACGGCCCCTTTTGTATGGTGGCACCGATCCGGGCCAGCATCGCCGAGCGGCCGCTGGTGGGCATCGCCCGATCCGGATGATGCGGTCCGCAGGCCGATGCGTGATCCTCGGCCCACGAGTCCCGAGGGAGGTCTTCCGATGCTCAGATACGCGCTCGCGTCGCTCGCCGTCTGCCTGGCCCTCGTCGGGGCGGTGGCGTGCGGCGACGACGACTCCGACAGCCAGACCGCGGCGCCGAGCCAGACCGCGGCGCCGAGCCAGGCGGTCTGCTCCAGCGCCGCCGACGTACAGCAGGCCGCCGACGCCCTCAGGGGGCTCGACCCGGCGAACACGACGGCGACCCAGCTCCAGACCGCCGTCACGGATCTGCAGAGCGCGGCCTCGGGGCTGGCGTCGGCCGCATCCGCCGCCTCGAGCGCGGACCAGGAGGCGCTGTCGAGCGCCGTCGACGGGCTCAGGTCGGCCGTCCAGTCGGCCGCCCAAGGCCTCGCCGCGGGCGAATCGCCCCAGCAGGCCCTTGCCGATGTGGGCGCCGCCGTGGCCCCGGTCGAGCAGGCCGCGGACGCCCTCGGCCCCGACTGCCCCGGCACAGGCGGGACCACCACGGGGTGACGTGACCGCCCCCGCCGACGAGAAGGTCGGCGGGGGCCGGTCAGCCGGCGGCGGTTGAGGAAGGGGGCTCGTCCAGGGCGCCACGCAGCCAGTCGAAGCTGCCGGCGGCCTGATCGAGGCCGGTGATGAACTCGGCGCGCGAGCCATGCCAGCTGTCGTGGGCCCGCTCGGCGGCCAAGACGACGACGGCGGCCGCCTCGCCCGGGTCGGCGCAGCGGACCACCAGGACGGAAGCGCGCGGGCCGGCCTGGGCCAGCATCTCCCGGAGGCGCTGGGCCTCGGCGTCAACGTCGAGCACGCCAACCGCTACGTCCTGGCGGTCGTGCTCTTCGCCACCTCCCTGGCGCTGGCGGGCATCGGCGCCCGGCTGCAGGTGTTCCGCATCCGCGTGACCGTCATCGCCATGGGCTGGGCGGTCTTCCTGGGCACGTTCGCCTGGCTCGTCACCTTCCCGGTGAGCCTGTGACGATCGCCGATCACCCGATCTGGAGGATGCGCGGAGGGATCGGAGAACCGAGGCTCGGCCCCGACATCATCGGTCGCCGGCGGGCCCGCGCCCGCCGGCCTCGGCACGGGAGGTAGCGCGTTGTCCACGGACACCTACGAAGAGGGATCGGCGTGGAGTGGATGGGTCATCTTCGCCGCCATCGTGATGTTCACGATCGGCGCCGTCGACATCATCCAGGGCCTCGCGGCCCTGCTGAAGGACGAGGTCTACGCCGTCACCGACTCGGGTCTCCTCGTCAGCACCGACTTCACGACCTGGGGCTGGACCCTCCTCATCTGGGGGATCGTGCTGATCCTCGCGGGCGCGGCGCTCTTCGCCGGCAAGGAGTGGGGCCGCTGGTTCGCGATCGTGGCCCTCGTCGTCAACATGATCGGCCAGATCGCCTGGTTCCCGGCCTACCCGCTGTGGAGCCTGGTCGCCATCGGGCTCGGAGTGGTGGTCCTTTACGCGCTCACGGCGGGCTGGAAGACGGCGAGGGTTGACCTGAGGGCCTGAGGCGCGCATTCATGAGAGAGGAGTGAGCATGGCAATCGGACCAGTGCAACTGATCGTGCTGGGCTTCCAGCACCCGGAGTTCCACGGCGAGATCATCGCCGAGCTGGAGCGGCTCCGGCAGAGCGACACCGTGCGCGTCATCGACGCCCTGGCGGTGCACAAGGACGCGCAGGGCGAGATCGAGGTCGCCCACCTGAGCAACCTGACAAAGGACGAGGCCGTCGAGCTGGGCAGCACGGTGGGCGCCCTGATCGGCCTGGGGATCGAGGGCGAGGAGGGGATGGAGGCCGGCGCGCTGGCCGGCGCCGAGGCGGGCGCCGAGGGCGTGCATGTCTTCGACGACGAGGAGGCCTGGGACATCCTCGAGGACATCCCCAACGACTCGGCGGCGGCCCTGCTGCTGATCGAGCACCACTGGGCCGTGCCGCTGCGCGACGCCATCGCCCGGGCGGGCGGCTTCCGCATCAGCGACGGGTTCATCAGCCCGCTCGACCTCATCGAGATCGGGCTGGTGACGGCCGAGGAGGCCGCGGAGCTCCACGCCCTGGAGCAGAGCGCGGCGCAGGCCTAGCACGTGGATCGGGCACACACACGAGCAGAGGAGGTCGAGATGATGGGATCGCGCAGGGTCGCACGGCGCACCTCACGGCGAGTCGCCCGCCGCCGCTGAGTCGAGCGGCCGCTTGTCGCCGGCGAGGCCCGGGGGTCCGGTGAGAACTCCCAACGGGAAGGACTAGACATGCCCGAACCCCTCATGGCCGATCAGCCCTCTCCCCCCACGAGGGGGGCGAAGCGGCAGGAACGGCGGCGCGGGCTCCTGCTGGGCGGCGTGACGCCCCGCGCCGCCCTCGGGTGGATCGCCGTCGCGGCCGTCGCCGTCGCGATGCTCGGGGCGCTGCTCGCCTTCCTGCTCGACCGGGACGCGTTCGACAACTTCTGGGACGCGCTCTGGTGGTCCGTCGTGACGGTGGGAACGGTCGGCTACGGGGACGTCGTGCCGACGAACGGCGCCGGCCGCTTCGTCGCGGCGGGCCTGATCGTCTTCACGATGGCGTTCTTCCCCATCCTGACCGGCGTCGTGACCGCCACGCTGATCGACCAGAGCCAGCGCGAGGCGAGCAGCGACGAGCAGCGAGAGGATCGGGAACGCCAGTCCGAGCTGATTCGCCACCTGAGCTCGATCGAGGAGCGCCTGGCCCGCTTGGAGGAACGCACGCGCTGATCGCCGGCGGCCGCGTGGGCCGCGGTCGTGTGTCGGGGGAGCCCGGGCGATGCGGCTCGTTGCCCGGTGAGGCGCCGACCACTAGATTCACCGGCGGTGGCGGTCGCGGACTCCTCTCTGGACCTCATCGAGGCGAAGCTCGCGCCGCCGCCGATCCGACCGGTCACCGTCGCGAAGACAGACGTGATCGCTCCCTTGTGCGCGTCGCCCCTGCCGTTCGCGGCCGTCATCGCGCCCGCCGGGTACGGCAAGACGACCCTGCTCGCGCGGTGGGCCGAGGCGGATCCGCGTCCCTTCGCGTGGGTCGCCCTCGACGGGCGGGACAACGACGCCGTCCTGTTCATGCGCTACATCGCGGCCGCGCTCCACCGGGTCGAGCCGATCGCGCCCGAGGTCTTCGACGCGTTGTCCGGCCCGGGCGGCTCGAATTGGTCCACGCGCGTCCCGCGTCTCGGGAGCGCGCTGACCGCCCGCGACCGGCCGCTGGTGCTGGTGCTCGACGACCTGCACGTCCTCACGAACCCATCCTGCCTCGACGTGCTCGCCGCTCTGCTCGACTACGTTCCGGCAGGCTCGCTGATCGCCATCGCGAGCAGGGAGGAGCCGGCCCTGCCCCTCGCCCGCGCGCGGACGCAGGGGCGGTTGCACGACATCGGCGCGCCCGACCTCCGCCTCGACGAACAGGAGGCGGACGCGCTGCTGAGGGGCGCGGGCATCGAGCTCGACCCAACCGACGTCGCCGACCTCACCGCGCGGACCGAGGGCTGGCCGGCCGGCCTCTACCTCGCCGCGCTCTCGCTGCAGGCCGGGGCGCCCGAGGCGGCGCGTGCCGAGGCGTTCACCGGCGACGACCGGTTGGTGGCGGAGTACTTCCGCTTCGAGCTCCTGTCCCGGCTGCCGGAGGCCGAGGCCCGGTTCCTCATGCACACCTCGGTGCTCGAGAGGATGTGCGGCCCCCTCTGCGACGCGCTGCTCGAGACCACGCGGTCCGCGGCCACGCTCGAGTCGCTCGAGCGCTCGAACGGCTTCGTCGTGCCGCTCGACCGGCGAGGCGAGTGGTATCGCTACCACCACCTGTTCGGCGAGCTCCTGCGCAGCGAGCTCGCCCGGCGCGAGCCCGAGATGGTGGCCCTGCTCAACGGCCGTGCGATGGCCTGGTGCGCGGCCAACGGCTTGCCGGAGGCGGCGGTCCTCTACGGGCAGGAGGCGGGCGAGACGGCCGCCGTCGCCGCGCTCGTCGACCGGCTCTGCCAACCCCTCTACTACGGCGGGCGCTTGGAGACCCTCGAGGGGTGGCTCGCCTGGTTCGACGAGGCCGACCTGGTGCGGTTCCCCGCGCTCGCGGTCTTCGGCGCCTGGTTCCGCGCCCTGACCGGGCGTCCGGCGGAGGCCGAACGGTGGCTCGCGCTCGCCGATGGGGCGACCTCGGCCATCCCGCTCTCGGACGGTAGCGTCACGATCGAGCCCTGGGTTGCCAATCTGCGCGCCTACATGATGGCAGACGGCGTGGACCGGGCACTCGCGGAGGCTGAACGGGCGCTCGAGCAGTTCCCCCCGGCAAGCGACTGGCGAGCCAACGCGCTGCTCATCCGGGGCGTCGCCCAAGCGCTGCTCGGCGCCAACGATCGCGCGCGAGCAGACCTCGAGGCAGCCGTCGAAACGGGGCTGGCCAGCGGCGCCGCGGACGACGTCTTCGTCGCGCAGGCAGAGCTCGCGCTCCTCGCGGCGCGGCACGGCTCCTGGGACGAGGCCGGACGACAGGCGCGGGCGGCACAGGCGCACGTCGAGGCGACGGGCCTCGGCGACTACGCGACGAGCGCCATGGCGCATGTCGCGGAGGCGCGCGTGGCGCTCCACAAGGGGTTGCAGGCGGATGCCCGCGCGGCGCTGACGCGCGTCCACCCCCTGCGGCCTCTACTCGACCACTCCTTCCCCTGGTTCACCGTGCAGGTCGGGCTCGAGCTCACCCGCGCCCATCTCCGGCTGGGGGAGGTCGCCGCCGCCCGCACGGTGTTCTCCGAGACCGAGGCGGTGCTCGAGCGCCGCCCCGACCTGGGCTCGCTCGTCGAGGAGGCGCAGGAGCTGCGCGAGCGCCTGGGGGCGACCTCGGGCTCGGCCGGCACCTGGGCGATGAGCCTGACCGGCGCGGAGCTCCGGCTGCTCCCCTATCTCGCCACCCATCTCACGTTTCCGGAGATCGGCGCGCGACTGTACATCTCGCAGAACACGGTCAAGAGCGAGGCGCTCGCGATCTACCGCAAGCTGGGAGCCTCCTCGCGCGGACAGGCGATCGAGCGCGCCGTCGAGATCGGGCTCCTGGAGGGCTCCATCTACCCGCCGCGGGACAATTCACCCGGGAAGGATGACGCGGGGGAGGGCCGCACGAGGTGAAATGGGGTCGGGACCATGGGCGAGCTGAGGAGGGATCGGCGCCATGGACGACTACAAGGAGCACCTTCGCCGGCTGGCGGTGCACGACGAGGCGCTCGTCGACCTGATCACGGCGGACGGCAGCGCGTTCGCGGCGTCGGTCCTCGACGAGCGGTCGGCGGCACTCGTGCGCGTCGCGGCGACCATCGCCGTCGACGCGGCGCCCTCCTCCTTCCAGCATGCCGTGACGCTCGCCCTCGTGGTCGGGGCGACGAGGGACGAGATCGTCGCCACGCTCGAGGCGGTGGCGCCGGTGGCGGGGTCAGCGCGGGTCGTCGCGTCCGCCCCGAAGCTCGCGCTGGCGCTCGGCTACGACGTCGAGGCCGCGCTCGAGCAGTTCGACCCGTGACGCTGCGATCGTGATGCCGAAAGCCGGCTTCCTGGACGAGCACGTCGTCCGTCCTCCCCTCGCCCTGCCGCTGCGCCTCGCCCGCTGACACGCGGCGCTTGGTGCGCCGGCCAAGGTACGCCCGGGGCTCGATCCCGACACCCTGCTCGGCTATGGCCCGTCACGGGGATGTCGTCGTGAACGTCGGCCCTGGCAACGGGCTCAGCTCGGTGCCCGGCGCTCCGGATCCTGGGAACCACGTGGGAACATCGACCAGAAACAGGGGTGAACGGCATCGGTCGCCGCGAGGCGGAAAGCCGCCCAATGCGGGTGGTTTCAACCCCTCACCACCCCTCGTCACCGCTCCCGGCGCCGCTCCGGAGCCAGAGGTCGCAGGTTCGAACCTGCCGCACACGCTAGCTAAAGCCCCCGCTATCAGGGGCGTTTTTACTATCTCCGGCGGGGTCCGAATCCGCCTCCGCCGCATCGCGGGTACACCCTGGGTACACCTCTTGGGCGGCAACCTGTACCCGTGCCGATTCGACCGCGTCCTCGACCGGGACGTTGGGCGCAAGGGCCGCCTCATCGAAAACGCGCCGTGGGCCATCCCCTCGATCGTGCTCGGCGTCGTCCCGGTCGTCGCGGCGACGCCGTCTGCTGCGGGGCATCAATCTCGTGACGGTCGGCGTCTACTCCCTGGCCGCCCGCGCCACCAGTCGCCCTCGCGTCGGCACCGGACGGCACATCGCGAGCAGTGGCACGCTCGCGAGCAGCAAGAGGCCGGCGACCAGCCAGAGGGCCGAGTACTCGACGATCCCGAGCGGCGTGCCGAGCGCCTGCTGGGCCTCGATCGCCGCGCCCGCGAGCAGCGGGCCGAGCACGATCCCGACCCCCCGGCTCATGCTGTATATGCCGGTCAGCAGACCGTGGTCGGCTCTCGGCATCATGGGGATCAGCATCGCGTAGGGCAGCGCCATCATGATCCCGGCGCTCGCCGCGATGAGCGGGATCATCGGCACCAGCAGCGCGGTGTCGTCGAACAGGAAGGGCACGATCATCGGCGCGCCGTAGGTGACCGCCGTCGCCCGGACCACCCGCCGGGTGCCGAAGCGCTCGGCGAGCCGTCCCGCCAGCGCGGCGCCCACCAGCACGCACGCCCCCCCGGCGCCGATCACGCCCGCTGCCGCGGGGAGGCTGAGCCCGAGGCCGTCGGTGACCCAGAGCACGACGAAGGTGCTGATGGCGGCGAGCGCGCCCTCCCACAGGGCGTTGGCGGCGAAGAAGGCCCGCAGCCCGGGCAGCTCGACGAGCAGCCGGCGCACCTCCCGGAAGGCGGCTCGCGCCCGCATCGCGCCGATCGGCTCCTCCTGGAGGGGGAGCTCGCGCCGCAGGAGAGCCCAGACGAACGCCCCGGTCGTGGCCAGCAGGACGCCCGCCGCCACGACGAAGGGCACGGTCTCGTCGATGGCCAGGAGCAGCCCGCCGCCGACGAGGGCGAGCGCGGTCCCGATGCCCCGTGCCACCGCCTGGGCGCTCTGCGACCGCCCGGCGTCGCGCACGGACACCAGATCCGGGTACATCGAGCGGTACGGCTCGTAGGCGACGTAGTAGGCCGCGAACAGAACGGTAACGATCGCGAGCGCCGGCCACAGCTCGTCCTGGAGCCCCAGGAGCACGAGCGCCAGCGCCATGACCGGCACCCCGGCCAGCACGAACGGCAGCCGGCCGCCGATCCGCGTGCGAAGGCGGTCCGATCGCGCGCCGACCACGACCGGCAGGAAGAGGGCGAGCACCCCCTGGACGGCGATCAGCGCCCCGATGGCGGTGGCAGAGCCGGCCGAGTCGGCGACGACCACCGGGAGGTACGTGGTGACCGTCGCCGCCGCCAGCGCGAAGCCGAGCGTCGGCACGGCAAGCAGGGCATGGGTCGCACCGGAGGTGCGTGGGCCACTCCGGAGCCGACGGCGCTGGGGCGGGTGGGTCGCGGCGATGGCAGAGCGTACGGAACCGTTGCGGCCGCGGGCCGACGTGCCGCACGGACACCCGGCGGATAGGCGGTGGGGTGATGGCGCCGCGGCCCTGCGTCAGCTTCGGACGCGACTCACAGCGCCCAGATTGCCGCGAGTTGGGGGGTGTGAGCGTGGGCCGGTGGCGCAGTTGTGTAGCGCGATGGCACGTCCTGCGCGGTGCCATAGGATTGCGCCGTGCCGTTCACGCTCAGGAACATCAAGGAGGATCTGGAGGACCTCGGCTCTAAGTTCGACGGCGCGCCGGACCTGGAGTTCCGCTCGGCGACCGAGGCGCTCGAGCTCGAGAAATCCGGCCTGAGCTACCAGCGCGTCCCGCCCGGCTATCGCTTTCCGTACGGCCACACGCACAAGAAGCAAGAGGAGGTGTACGTGGTCCTGCGCGGGAGCGGGCGGATGAAGGTCGACGACCAGATCGTCGAGCTCAAGGAATGGGACGCGGTGCGCGTCCCGCCCGGTACGTGGCGAGGCTACGAGGCCGGGCCGGAGGGCCTCGAGATCCTCGTCATCGGCGCGCCCAATCTCGGCGAGGCTCCGCGCGAGGACGTCGATGGCCAGCGCGACTGGTGGGCTGGCCAGTAGAGCTGTCCGGGCTCCCGGGCGGATGAGGGTTGGCGGCCGCGCGGGCTCCGCTAGCTCCGGCTTGCCGTCGAGGCCAACGGTTCTTCTCCGCGCCGGGAGGCGCCGGACACGGCTGTGGCCGGAGAATTTCCCCCTGGGCCACGGGAACCCTGGTTCGGGGTGTGCGCCAGGGGTGTGCCGGAGGATAGGCTCGCGCGATGGGCGATGAGCGCCGCACCGCCGAGATCGAAGCCAGGCTGGAGGCTGAGGGTCTGGGCCTGTGGTTCGACAACGAGCCTCGCGCCGCCGACCATTTCCCGGACTGGCTCGTCGTGGCCGTTCCCTCTGGGGCCGCACCCCGTGGGGTCGCCTCGACCGATCTGTTCGCGCACGGCGAAACGAAACTCGAAGCCCTGGAGCGACTCGCCGCGTTGGTCTTCGGCGGCGCCTAGCAGGGGTGGCCGCGTCCGGGTGCGGGTCGCGGTCCGCGCGGCCCAGCGCCGGGTCCACCAGGTCGTCGGCTCGGCGCGGCACCGCTCGCGCCAGCGGGCCAGCCCCTCCGCGACAGGGCCTCCTCGGGGCGCAAGGCCCGCGTCGGCATCAGCCCCCACAGCACCTGAGCCCGAACGGTGGGCATGGCCGCCCGGACCCGTTCGGCCTCGGTCGGAGTCTCCGGCCACAGCCGTCGCCCGGTCGTACCCCGCGCCAAGAAACGCCGCGACCTCACAGTCTCTCCCGCGCTTCATGCGGCATAAGCTCACACCCCATGGGCACCTCCAGGCCGGGCTGCTGGGCATCATGTCCTCCAAGGCCGGTTGAGGCCGGCTCGCCTGAGCGCGCCGCCAATCGCGAAGCCCGGAACTGGGCGGCGGTGAGCTGGCCTGGCAGGACGGCGCAGGCGCTGAGTCGCTTCGCCTCGCTGACTCGCATGCGATGAGGGGAGACGCTCGTGCTATCCAAGTTGGAGCGAAGGCTCGACGCGCAGCTCGAGCGGATCACGCGCAATCCGCTTCGCGGCGCGTGGAGGGCCACGCTGATGGTCACCCTTACGGTCACCATCATCGCGGGGGTCCTCATCCGACTGACCGACCCCGACACCTATCCGAACATCTGGTTGGGGTTGTGGTGGGCGATCCAGACCACCACCACGGTCGGATACGGGGACGTGGTGCCAGAGTCGGCTGGCGGGCGCGTCATCGCGGCGTTCGTCATGGTCGTCGGGCTTGCCTTCATCGCCGTTTCGACGGCCGCCATCACCAGCGCGTTTCTCGAAGCCGCCCGGCGGCGACGGCCAGCGGAAGGGGAAAACGCGCTTGTGGCGGAGATGCGCGAGCTCCAGCGCCAGGTGGAGAAGCTCACCGCCGAGGTCCGCGCGGGGCGGTGAAGCTGGCGGTCCGGTCCGACGTGCCCGTCCACCCCGCCCGCCCGCTTGACCCGGCCGCGTGGCGCCGTCGAGGATCAGCACCGATGTTCGTCATGGTGCTGATCGGGTGGCTCGACCAGATGATCCGGAGGATCGCCCGCGCGTTGTGAGCGGACGGCTCGCGGCCCGGCGCTCGCTGTAAGCGCGACGGGCTAGCGCACCCTGATGACGCGCCCGGCCCACGGGCTGTCCTCGACCGGCCCGGGCGTCCCCTTCGCGGGGTCGATTGTGGCCATTTGCAGGGTAGGTCCGAAGGTTGCCGCGCGTGTCGCGTCTCCCTGCCGGGCCATCACCCGTGGCCGGCGGCGCGGGGCTCCAGATAGCCGACCAGGGCGTCGTGGAGCGGGGCGATGCCCTTGTAGCGGGCCATGTCGGGCGGCATCGACCGGATCGCCCCGAGCAGGCGGCGGGCCCGCTCCGGATCGCCGGCCACGACGTCGAGCGGCCGCGAGCGGGTGTGGATCGTGAAGAGGATCGCGCCGCTCTCGGGCAGCCGAGAGAGCGTCTGGCGCTCGACGCGCACCACCAGGGCCTCCCCGGCGTTGCCCGAGTTCACGTGGTCGACCGGCACGGGCCCGACGCGCGGCGAGAGATCGAGGGCGTCCGTCGCCCGGATCGCCCAGTTGGCGCGCCACACGGGCCGGCCCGGCCGGAGCCGCTCCAGCAGCCGGACCGTCGCCTCGCCGGCCTGGGGCGCGAACCTGGGCACCGGGGCGTGCACCCCCAGCAGCGGCCGGCCCAGCTTGTCGGGCAGGGACCAGTCGTTGGGGAAGCAGACCTGGCCGGCGACGACGGGGAAGCCCGCCTCCGCGTCACCGGACAGGAGCACGAGGTCCTCGACGGCCTGCCGGCCCACCCAGTCGAGAGGCTCGTGCGGCAGGCTCGCCGCATCGCCGAGGCGGAAGGCCGTCCCGCCCTCGAGCGGCCGCGTCTCCCATGTCCAGCGATCCCCGTCCTCGCTGAGCGACATGAGCCGCGGGTTGTTGCGGGCGAGGTCGCGCAGCAGGAGGGCGACGACCTCCCACTGCGCCGCGACGGTGCCCGGGCCGCCCCGGTAGCGGTAGTCGTGGTCCTCGGCGAGGAGTCGCTCGCGGAGGCGCACCTGGTCCCGGTGGCGGGCCTCGTCCACGACGGCGATGGGGGCGGCGCCGAGCGCCCGAACCCCGAGCGCGATGCGGAAGGGCCCAGGCTCGATCGGTAGCAGGGGTATCACGGCCCCGGCAACCGTAGCCGGGCCGGTGGCGCCGAGCGCCTGCTGCGAAATGACGGCCGGCTCTAGCGGGACGTGCGCGCGGCCTGGAGCAGCGCCGTGTCCGTGTGGCACCGCCACGACACGATGCGCCCGTTCCGCATCCCCCAGATGTGCACGAACGGCGCGACGGCGCGGCCCCCCGTGCCGCGCGCCTGGACCTCGAGCCGGCCCGTCACGATCACCCGCTCGTCCACGACGAAGAACTCCTCGGGGCGGACGCTGAACTCCTCCCACACCTCCGGCATGCGGGCCAGCACCTCGGCGAGCACCGCCGCCCGACCGTGGAAGGCGCCGGCGACGACCGGCGCCCCGGCCGGCTCATGCCACTCGATCTCCTCGTCCAGGCGCTCCATGAGCGGGCCCACGTCGCCGGCCGCGAGGGCGGCGTAGATCGCCCGGATCACGTCCGCGTCAGAGGGCATCGGACGCCGCTGCCATCGCCGGAGGGTACCTGCCGGCCGCGACGCTCAAGACGGGACCGACGGGCGCCGATTCAGGTTGGGAGAGCCGGGCGGGGGTCTCACCTCCTCCTCGCCGGGCTCGGGCAAGGGCCGGCCCGGGCGTCCGCTCCGGTCGGTCCTCGACAGGGTCGGCCCGTCGCGCTGGGGTGCTCCGGGCCGGCCCGCTATCTCCGGGGCTCGAGCAGGGCCCGGTCCTCCGGCGCCACCAGCTCGGCGTACTCGGGGTGGCGGCGGATCCAGGCGGCGATGAAGGGGCAGCGCGGCACGACCCGCAGCCCGCGCCCCCGCGCGTCGTCGAGCGCCGCGCGGGCCAAGGCGCCGCCGACCCCGCGGCCCTCCCACTCGGGCTCGACGGCGGTGTGCGTGAAGACCACCGCGCCGGGGCGGAGCCGGTAGGCGGCGATCCCCGCGAGCCGGCCGCCGGCCGTGGCCTCGAAGCGCTCCTGCGCCGGAGCGTCGCGCACGACGATCTCGTCCACCGGGAGATCGTAGTGGGGCGTTGCGGACGGGCGCCCGGTGGGCGGATGATCGGCCCGAGCCCACCACGACCCGGGAGGGACGATGGGACGCCCGGCTCCGCCCGAACTGCTCGCCGCGCTCGACGCCGGCCCCGAGGCCGGACCCGCGACCCAGGTGGTCGTCGACGGCGTCGAGGTGACCCAGGCGGTCCAGGACCACCTCAACTCCGTGCCCCTGGTGGCCGGCAAGCGCACCATCGTGCGCGTCTACCTCTCCTATTCCGCGGGGCCGGTCTCGGTGCGCGGGGTGCTGCGCGTGGCCCGCTCGCCGTCCGGTCCGTGGTTCGGCATCGCGCCCATCGGGCCGGCGGCGCTCGACCCGTCGCGCAGCGGGTCCTCGCTGGCCGCCCTCCTCAGCCGCCGCCACGACGTCGGCTTCAGCCTCAACTTCGCCCTGCCCTCGAACTTCACGTCGGCGGGCGCCCTGTCGCTGAAGCTGGGCAGCGTGCGGATGGCGACGGGCCCCCTGCTGCCCCTGACACCGCCCCCCCTCACGACCGTGCGCTTCACGCGGGCCGCGCCGCTGCGGGTGCACGTCGCGAGGATCCGCTACGCGTCCGGCGGGGCCACGACGCACCTGCCGTCGGCCCTCGACATCGACCTCATCCGCTCGTGGCTGCGCCGCGCCTACCCCGTCGCGACGGTCACCCTCACCACCTCGACCATCGACGCCCCGCACCCGGCGCCGTTCGACGCCTCCGAGATCAACGCCCTCCTGATCGCCCTGCGCGCGGTGGACGTGGCCGGCGGCACCGACCGGCGCACCCACTACTACGGGCTGGTCGCCGACGGCGGCGGGTTCATGCGGGGGCTGGCGTCCGGCATCCCGTCCGGGCCGTCACCGGGGACGGTGGCCTCGGGCCCGACCGGGCCCTCCACGTTCGGCTGGGACACCGACGGCACCTACGGCGACTGGTACACCGGGCACGAGCTGGGGCACACCTTCGGCCGCTTCCACGCGGAGTTCTGCGGCGCGGGCGGCGGCGCCTCGTACCCGTTCACGGGCGGTCAGCTCTCGAACGCCGACGGCCGCTACGTCGGCCTGGACGCCGGCGACCCTCTCCTCGCGCTGCCCATGCGCGCGCTTCCGGGAGCCGCCTGGCACGACGTCATGTCCTACTGTGCCAACCAGTGGCTCAGCTCGTTCACCTACGACGGCATCCGCCGGCGCCTGTCGGCCGAGAACGCCCTCGGCGCGGGCGGGCCGCCCGCCGGGGCGGCGGCATCCGGCCCGGGTGACGCGGTGGCGGGGCTCCACGTCGTGGCGGCCGCCAACCTCACCCGCGGGACGGGCGCCCTGAGCGCCGTGCTGCCGTCGCCCGACGAGCCGTCGCCGCCCGACGACGACGCCGGGCGGGAGCCCTTCTCGGTCGCGCTGACGACGGCCCGCGGCCGCGTGCTGGTCAACCAGCCGGTCGCCTTCCGGCCGAGCGCCTGCGAGCTGCCCGACGATGACCTCACCGGCACGATCGACGCCGTGCTGCCTCCGGCGCCGGAGGCCCGCCGCATCGAGCTGCGCCACGACGGCCGGGTGCTCGACAGCCGGCCCATCGGCGGCCCGGCGGCGCCGGCGGCCGGGCCGGGCGAGGTGTCGGCGCCCCCGGCGGTGAGGGTCGGGCCGGCGCCGGACGACGACGTGCTGGTGGAGTGGGACGCCCCGCCGGCCGCCGGGCGCCGCTTCCTGGTGCAGGCGAGCGCCGACGGCGGGGCCACCTGGCGCGCAGTGGGCATCGACCTCGCCGAGCCCGTCGTGCGCATCGACCCCGACGACTTCCCCGGCCGCGGGGAGATCACCCTGCGGCTGGTCGCGACCAGCGGCGCCGACCAGGCGGTGCTGTCGGAGGATTCGATCCCGCTGGGCGCGGGGTAGGGAGGGAACCGTGGCGGAGCGACCGACGTTCGCGATCGTGGGGGCGAGCCTGGCCGGCGCCAAGGCCGCCGAGGCGCTGCGCGAGGAGGGCTTCGACGGCCGCGTGGTGCTGATCGGGGCCGAGCCGCACCGGCCCTACGAGCGCCCCCCGCTCTCCAAGGGCTACCTGCAGGGCGAGTCCGAGCGGGACGGCGTCTACGTCCACCCCGAGGGCTACTACGCCGAGCAGGAGATCGAGCTGTGGCGGGGCCGCGAGGCCACGGCCATCGACCCGGCCGGCCACACGGTGACCCTGTCCGACGGGGAGATCCTCTCCTGGAGCCGGCTCCTGCTCGCCACCGGCGCCGAGCCGCGCCGCCTGCCGATCCCGGGCGCCGACCTGCCGGGCGTCCACGTCCTCCGGACCCTCGACGACTGCGACGGGCTGCGCGACGTGATCGCCGGCGGGGGCCGCCTGGTCGTGATCGGGGCCGGCTGGATCGGCTCCGAGGTGGCGGCGTCCGCCCGGGGCGGGGGGATGGAGGTGACGGTGGTCGAGCAGCAGTCGGTCCCGCTGCAGGCGGTGCTCGGCGCCGAGGTGGGCGGCATGTACGCCGACCTGCACCGCGACCACGGCGTCGAGCTGCTCACCGACGCCGGCGTCGAGGCCGTCGAGGGCGACGGCCGCGCCGAGCGCGTGCGGCTGGCGGGGGGGCGGGCGGTCGACTGCGCGGCGGTGCTGATCGGGGTGGGGGCGGCTCCGCGCACGGGCCTCGCCGAGGGGGCCGGCCTGGCCGTCGACGACGGCGTGCTGGTGGACGCGACGCTGCGGGCCGACGGCGACGTCTTCGCGGCCGGCGACGTGGCCAACGCCGAGCACCCCTTCTACCGCCGCCGGGTGCGCGTGGAGCACTGGGCCAACGCGGTCAACCAGGGCCCCGCGGCGGCCGGCGCCATGCTCGGCCGCACCGACCCCTTCGACCGCCTCCCCTACTTCTACTCCGACCAGTACGACGTCGGCATGGAGTACTCGGGCCTGGCCGACGCCGACGCGCGCGTCGTCGTGCGCGGCGACCTCGCCGCCCGCGAGGCGGTGGTGTTCTGGCTCGGCGCCGACGGCACCGTCCAGGCCGGAATGAACATCAACGTCTGGGACGTCAACGAGGCCGTCCAGGCGCTGATCCGATCGCGCGCCGCCGTGGACCCGGGCGCGCTCGCGGACCCCGGCGTCCCCCTGGAATCGCTCACGCCGTGACGATCGGTCTCCCCATCTGCCGCATCGCGCGGGGAACCTACGCCGAAGAGCTGCGGGGTCCTCCTGGACCCGGCTCCGGCGTGACCTCGAGCGTCTGGCCGACGCCGAGGCAGCCGTAGCAGGCCACCGGCGTCAGCCGGCGGGTCTCCTCGTCGCGGCAGTAGATGCGCCCCTGCCCCCAGCAGGCCGCGCAGGGCGCCCAGACCGGGACGGAGGTCGCGTCGATGCGGACGATCCGCGCCATGGCGTCAACCCCCCGCCCGCCGGATCCGCTCGTGCAGCGCCTGCGTCTCGGCGCTGGGCGCGGCCCGCAGGCGCCGGCGCAGGGCGTCGGCGCAGAGCTCGAACTGGCGCAGGGCCTGGGCGCGCTGGCCGACCCGCAGGTAGGCGGCCATCAGGCGGCGGTGGACGTCCTCGCGCTCGGGGTCGAGCAGCAGCGCCTGGCGGCAGAGCGCGATGGCGGCCGACGGGTCGCCCAGCGCCGCCTCGCAATCGGCCAGGTCGCCCAGCGCGGTGAGGTGCGTCTCGCGCAGGTAGCGGCGCCGCACGGCCATCCAGTCTTCGTAGGGGTCGTCCTCGAAGAGGTCGCCGCGGTAGAGGCCGGCGGCGCGGCGGTACTCTCGCGCCGCGCCCTCGACGTCGCCCGCGTGGCGCCGCCGGTCGCCCTGGGCGGCCGCCGCCTCGAACTCCTCGGCGTCGACCGTCAGGTCGAGCCCGGGCTCGAGCGTGTAGGCCCCCTCGCGGTGCACCACCACCGGCAGGTCGCCGAGCACGTCCCGCAGCCCGCTGCGCAGGATCGACAGCGAGGTGTTGATGCAGTTCCGCGCAGCCGAGGGGCTGGAGCCGGGCCAGAAGACGTCGGCCAGCTCGTCGCGCGCCACGGAGCGGCGGCGGTGGGCCACCAGGTACTGGAAGAGGGCCCGTCCCCGGCGCACCGGCCGCCACGGCAGCTCGGCGCCGTCGGCGCTGAGGCGCAGCCGGCCCAGGCAGCCGAGGGCGAGCGCGGGGCCGGCGGCGTGCCCCGCGTCGCCCGCGAGCGCTGGATGGACGGCGGTGCTCACGACCGCACGACCTCCCCGGGGGCCTCGGCCTCGGCGCCCTCTCCCGCGCCCGCCGGCGCGGCCGGCATCTCGAGGCGGGCGAAGAAGCGCCGGCGGGCGGCCTCGAACTCGTCCCACGTCGGGGGGAAGTCCGTCGGAGCGGGCTGGTGGTTGACGACGAGCTGAAGGTGCCGCATCGGATGCCTCCCGTGGGCCCGGGGGCCCGTGGAGTGGTGATCGATGCGGCGAGTCTCCGGTCCCGCGAGGGACCGGCGAAAGCCACCCTAGGTGTCGGCCGTTCTCACCTCGCGCCGCCCCCCTTGACGATCCGCACCGCGCTCATCATCCCGTTGTCCTCGTGGAAGAGCACGTGGCAGTGCATGACGAACTTGCCGGTGAAGTCGGTGAAGCGCGACCGCCAGGTCACCGAGCCGCCGTTCGGCCCCAGCGTGACGTTGTCGTCCCAGAGGACCGGTTTGACCGGCTTCCCGTTGATCTTGATGACCTGGTACGGGTTGATGTGGATGTGGAGCGTGTGCCACTCGTCGGTGACGTTGCGCACGGTCCACTCCTCGACGGTGTTGAGCCGCATCGTCTCGTCGATGCGCTCTGCGTCGAACTCCTTGCCGTTGATGAAGAACGACGGCTTCGGCGGCGGGCCGGGATCGAAGCCCTCGGACAGCACGATCTGGCGCCTGCGCGCGATCTTCACGCCGGGGTCGCGCAGGTCCTCCACCGGCACCAGCTCCGCCGGGATCGGGCGCGGCGCGACCGCCTCTCCCGAGACGACCATGGTGCCGATCGTGCGTGTGGGGGCGCTGTAGGTCGGCTGCTTGGTGACCGGCACGAAGTTCATCGACTGGAACGCGAAGCGGCCCCGCCGCGCGCCGGCGCGCACCAGGATCTCGCGGCGCTCGCCCGGCCCGAGGAACTGGACCGTCGTGCGGATCGGCTTCGCCAGGGGGTTGCCGTCGTTGGCGATCTGCCACATCGAGTGGCCCTGGAGGCGGATGACCAGGAACTTGTCCGAGCTGCCGTTGAGGATCCGCCAGCGCTGGGTCTCGCCCGGGCGGATGTCGATCGTGGGCCTGAGCTGGCCGTTGATGAGCTGCAGCTGGCGCCGCGGCGCCGAGGCGCTGGGGAACCGGATGACGCGGCCCTGGTCGTTGACCTGGGTGGCCTGGAAGACCATCACCCGGTCGCGGACGTCGCCCACTCCCGGGACCTCGTCGAGGCCGCCGCGCACGATGATCGCGCCGGCCTGGCCGCCGAAGACCTGGGTCTGCACCAGCGGGTGCCGGTGCGGGTGGTACCAGTACATGCCGGGGACGTGGTCCTTCGGCACGGGGTAGGAGTACTGGAAGTCCTTGCCGCTGGGGATGTTGAGGAAGACGTTGTCGCCCGGGGTCCTCGGCGAGACGTGCATGCCGTGGACGTGGAGGTTCGTGGCCTGCCCGTAGGGGTTCTGGTTGTCGAGCTTGATCCGCAGCAGGTCGCCCGGGTCGACCTCGACCGTCGGCGACGGCAGCATGGCGTTCCAGGGCGCGAAGACGGCGTTGACGCCCGCGACCATGCGCGTGGCGCGCGCGGTCAGGTCGATGGAGGTGACGTCGTCCTGCGGCCGCACCCGGGGCGGCTCGCGCAGCGGCTGGCCGGGCCGCTGGTTGACCGTGAGCTCGGCGTCGGTGTACGGCGCCGGCGGCTCGGGCAGGTCGCCGCCGAGGGCGGCGCCGACGGCCGCGAGCGCCGCGGCCGCGCCGGCCGCCGCGACCAGCATGAGGGCCGTCCCGCGCCGCGCCGGCCGGGCTGCGCGATGCGGTCGTCTCATGCCGACTCCCCCGGTGTCGTGGCGGCGGCCCGCCCCGGCGCCCTGCGAGCCGCGGCCAGCATAATCGCCGCGCCCGCCGCCGTCACCAGGGCCCCGAGGCGCAGCGTGTCGCCGATCGCGTCCGCCTCGTCGCCCTGCGGGGACCCGGAGATGATCCGGCCGCCGACCGTCACCGCGATGGCGGCCGCGGTCATCAGGGCGGTCAGCGTGATCCCGGAGATCTCGCCGGTCAGCCGCGGGGGCGCCGCGGCCATCGTGCCGATGTTCGTCGCCGCATAGGCGACGCCGGTCGTGAGGCCGGTGAAGAAGAGGGCCGGCAGGAACGACCAGGCGGGCCAGCCGGCCGAGAGCCACAGCAGCGCCAGGGCGCCGGCCCCCAGCGAGACGACCAAGACCGCCTTCGCGCCGACGCGCGGCACGAAACGGCCGGCCGCGGGCCCCCCGAGGGCGCTGCCGGCCGACATGGCCAGGAAGGCGGAGCCGGCCTCCAGGGCGTTCAGGCCCTCGATCCGCTGCAGGTAGAGGGTCGCGCCGAAGACGGCCAGCGCCCAGCCGACGTTGCCGAGGCAGCCGGAGGCCAGGATGCCGCGAAAGCCCGGCGACCGCAGGATCTCCAGGTTGACGAGCGGCGCCTCGGTGCGCCGCTCGACGCCCACGAAGGCCCACAGGAGCAGCCACGAGGCCATGAAGATGGCGACGAGGGGGCCGGCGTAGAGGGTGCCCCACTGGTCGATCCCGACGGTCAGTGCGACGAGGCCGCCCGCCAGCGTGATGCAGCCGGCCGGATCGATCTTGCCCGACGCGCCCTCCGCGACCGTCTCCTCCAGCGCGTAGAGGGCCATGATCACCGCGGCGACGCAGACCGGGACGTTCACCAGGAAGACGAAGCGCCAGTCGAGGGCCTGGGTCAGCGCCCCGCCGACGAACGGCCCGACCGCGGTGCCGACGCTGATCACCCCCATCACGACGCCGACCGCCCAGGCACGCCGCGCGACGCCGAACGCCTCGGAGAGCGCGGCGAGGCCCACCGGGAAGAGCAGGGCCGCGCCCGCGCCCTGGACGGCCCGGAAGGCCACGACCACCTCGACGGTGGGCGCCAGGCCGGCGGCGGCCGAGGCGAGCCCGAAGATGCAGAGCCCGATGATCAGCACCCTGCGCCGGCCGAAGGCGTCGCCCAGGCGGCCGCCGATGATCGTGAGCGACGCGAACGCGAGCAGATAGGCCGTGATGACCCAGTGGAGGGACGCCGCCCGCACGCCGAAGTCGTCGGCCATCGCGGGCAGCGCGACCGTCAGCGCGTAGTAGTCGATGACGGCGGTGACCAGCGCGAGCGACACCGCGGCGATCACGGGCACCGGCCCCCGCCGGCCCACCTGCGCCGGCGCGCTCACCCTCGGCGCGGCTCCACGCGGAAGCGCCGACGTGCCTCGTCCAGGGTCAGCCCCGCCAGGGCGAAGTGGTTGACGCCCCCGAGCACGTCCACCCCGCATGCCTCCCCCCGCGCCACCGCCTCGGCGAAGCGCCGCGGCCCGCCCCTCACCTCGAGCGCGTCCATCCCCCCGCCCGGGACCTCGCGGCCGAACATGTGGTGGATCGAGCCGTTCTGGAAGATCCCGAGCGTCACCACGAGCAGCACGAAGCCCTCGGCATCGGGCATCGAGGCGGCGATGAACGCGAAGACGTTGACCTCGCCCTCGGGCGTCGTGCCGTAGTCGGCCAGCACGTGCACCCAGTCGTGCTTCGCCCCCACCTCGTAGATGCCGTGGCGCTCGCCCGGGAACGGGAAGCCGTTGGCCCGGTAAAAGTCGAAGACGCCCCGCCCCCAGGTGCCCGCCGGCAGGTCGCCGAGCGCGCACCAGCGCCGCGCGATGGCGTCGTCCTCGGCCAGCGCGTAGTAGGACAGCTTGGAGCGCACCAGCTCGAACAGGTGGCCGTGGCCCATCCCGCGGCGCGTCTCGGCCGGGTACCAGCTGTTGCGCTGCAGGCAGGCGTACATCAGCACGAGCTGGTCGTGCGCCAGGCGCCGCGACGCCCGCACCGCGGGCTCGTCGTCGCCCAGCTCCCGGGCGAAGCGGGCCACCTGGTCGCCGACCTCGGGCGGGAGCGGGTGCAGCAGCAGCTCGAGGGTCACCGCGAGCTGCACGACCCGCCGGCGCAGGAGCGGGTCGGACACCGCCGCGGCGATCTCCCGCGCCGGGACCGGCTCGAGCGCGGCGCAGTCCTCGTCGATCCCCCACAGCTCGCGCACGACCGCGTGCAGCACCCGGAGCTGGAGGGGCTCCAGCCGCCGCCCGCCCGGCCGCAGAGCCCCCACCACCCCGCGCGTGCAGAGGAGCGCGGTGGCGTGGTCGGGGGGAGCGACGAGCATGCTCATGGCGGGCCACGATAGCGGCGCGGGAGCTGGGTAGACTCGCGCCCGGCAGCGACCCGGGGGGCCGATGGCGCAGGTCAGCTTCAGCGCGGACCCGGGGTTCGACTTCGCGATCCGTTGCGCCCTCAACGGGGTCGCCTACGGGATGTCCGAGGTCGGCGAGGTGCTGGTGGCCTCGGCGGGTGTGGGCGCCGGCGACCTCGACGGCTGGTTCGACGCCTGGGCCGACCGCGGCCGGCGCCTGCGGGCGGTGGCCGAGGAGTGCGAGCGCGACGGCCGCGCGGTCAGCGCGGCCCGGTCGTATCTGCGCTCGGCCAACTACACCTTCGCGGGCTTCTGGTACGTGCTCGGCACCTCGGGGCCCGAGCGCGCCGCGGCGGCCTGGCGCGAGCACCGCGACGCCTTCGAGGCCTCGATGCGCAACTGGCCCACCCCGGTCGAGCGGCTGGCGATCCCGTTCGACGGCGCGGCCCTCGACGGCTACCTCTACACCCCCGCCGGGGCGGCCCGCCCGAGCCCGCTGGTCGCCATCGTGAACGGCCTCGACACGCCCATCTCCGACGGCATGATGATCGGCGTGCAGGACGCGGTGGCACGGGGGTACGCGGCGCTGGTGTTCGACGGCCCCGGCCAGGGCCACGCGCTCTACGAGAGCGGGCTCACCGCCCGCCCGGACTTCGAGGCCGTGCTCTCCCCCGCGCTCGACGCCGCCCTCGCCCACCCGGCGGTCGCCGGGGACGCCGCCGTGCTGGTCGGCGTGAGCCACGGCGGCTACCTGGCCGCCCGCGCGGCCGCCTTCGAGCCCCGCGTGGCGGCGCTGGTGCTCGACCCGGGGATCGCTCGGGTGATCGAGGCGACCCTGGGCCAGTTCCCCGACGGCGTGGTGGCGCGCTTCCGCGCCGACGACCGCCCGGGGTTCGAGTCGGCCCTCGCGGCGGCCCGTGAGGGGTCGGCCGACGTCCGCTTCAGCGACGTCAAGGCCCGCGAGCCCTGGGGCCTCGAGACCCCGCTCTACGACGCGCTGGCCGGCCTCGCCGAGATGGACCTGGGCGACCTCGGCGGGCGGATCTCCTGCCCGGCGATGGTCTGCGACCCGGCCGATGCCGAGGCGTGGGCCGGGCAGTCGGCCGAGGTGGCGGCCGCCCTCGGCGGCCCGGTGACGCTCGAGGCGTTCACCGCCGAGGACGGGGCGAGCCTCGACTGCGAGATCCTCGCGCCCCAGGTGCGCAACCAGCGCGTCTTCGACTGGATCGACCGTACGAGCGGGAGGAGCAGCGCGTGAGCGCCGATGCGCCGCAGGTCACCGGGTGGGTCCGCGCGCTCGTCTTCGAGGCCGAGGACATCGGGCGGGCGGCGGACTTCTGGCAGGCGTTCCTGGGCGTCGAGCTGATCGACCGGCGCGACGACTGGATCCAGCTCGGCCGCGACCGCGGCGGCCTCTACCTCGGCTTCCTGCCCGCGCAGGGCGAGCGCCCCGCCGCGATCCGGGCCCGGCCGGACATCGAGGTCTCCGACCTCGAGGCCGCGACCCGGCGCGTGCAGGAGCTGGGAGGGCGGCTGCTCAGCATCGACCACGACCCCGAGGGCCAGCACCGCGTCATGGCCGACCCGGAGGGCAACGAGTTCACGATCCTCGGCGCCCTGCCGCGGGACGAGGCCGAGCGGATCGGCCTGGCCTGACGAGCGCCTAGCGGGCCTCGGCGCCCAGGCCCAGGCGCGCCGAGCGCTCCAGCAGGGCGCTGCCGGGCACCGGCCGGGGATCCGGGCGGGCCAGCCGCCCGGCCACGAAGCGGTTCACGACCGGCGAGCGGAGCGCGTGCCAGGTGAGCCCGGGCGCGCGCTCCAGCATGAGCTTGGCCGTCCAGGCGGTGGCGGCGTGGCCGGCGAGCGCGCGGCGCAGCCGACCCTGGTAGGGCTCCATCCCCGCCGCCCGGCCCTCGAGCACGTCCATGGCGGCCTCGCTGGCGAGCTTCGAGCTGAGGATCGCCTCGAAGATCCCGTCCCCCGACAGCGGGTTGACCAGGCCGGCGGCGTCGCCGACCACCGCGGCCCGGCCGCGCGCGGTGAGGCCCCAGGAGCGGCGCATCGGCAGGCGGTGGCCCCGCTGGTCGACGAGGTCGTCCATCGTCACGCCGTGCTGGGCGCAGAGCTCCTGCAGGTGCTCCTTGAGCCGCGGGCCCTCGGCCGCCCAGCCGCCCACGCCCACGTTGACGTGGTCGCCCTTGGGGAAGATCCAGCCGTACCCCCCGGGCACCATGCCGAGCTCGAGGGTCATCCGGCCGCGGTGCTCCGCGGCCGCGGCCCCCGCGACCGGCAGGTTGCCCTCGTAGGCGACGGCGAAGGCACGGTCGGCGCCGAGCCCGAGGGCCTTGGCGCAGACCCCGTTCGCGCCGTCGGCGCCGAGGACGACGCCCGCGCGCAGCCGGCCGCCGTCGAGCTCGACCACCATCCCCGCCGGGCCCTCCGTCTCGACGCCGCGCACGCGGACGCCGTCGCGGACCTCGGCGCCGGCCTCGGCGGCGTGCTCGAGCAGGAACTGGTCGAGGCGGCGGCGCTGCGTCATCAGCGCGATCGGCGCATCGAAGCGGGCGTCGTGGACGCGCGCGAAACGCAGCCGCAGGCGCACCCGGTCGACCCGGTCCTCGACCACCGGCGAGACGTCGAACGGCAGCAGGCGCACCCCGCGCATCGTCAGGCCGCCGCCGCAGGGCTTGTCGCGCGGGAACCGCTGCCGGTCGAGCAGCACCACCCGCGCGCCCGCCGCCGCAAGCCGGTAGGCGGCGGTCGAGCCCGCGGGGCCCGCGCCGACCACGGCGACGTCCACCCGCTCCCCGGCTACGGCGATCGCCGCCCCCGCCGCCCGACCCGCGTCATCCCGACCTCGTCTCGTGGTGCCCCGGCCTGGGATGATGCACGGCGCGCGGCCGCTGCGAAACCCCCCCGGGACCCGACGTGGCAGGATGGCCCCGTGGCCGCGAGGATCCCGAGAGCCGGAATCCTGATCCTGGTGGCGGTCGGGCTGGCCCAGGTGCTGGTCACGCTCGATTACTTCGCGCTGAGCGTCGCCATCCCGCAGATGGCCGACGACCTCGACGTGTTCGACCACGGACATCCAGTGGGCCCTGACCGGCTACCTGATCTCGTTCGCCGCGTTCATGGTGGCGGGGGGGCGCATCGGCGACATCATGGGGCGCAAGCGCACGCTGCTGGTCGGGGTCGCGATATTCGGCGCGGCGTCGCTGCTCTGCGGGCTGGCCGTCGACGAGTACATGCTGGTGGCCTGCCGCGTGCTGCAGGGGGTCGGCGCGGCCATCCTCTTCCCCACCAGCATGGGCGTCGTCGGGAACGCGTTCGACGACGAGGTGCGCCCGAAGGCGATCGGCGCGGTCGTGCTGGTCTCGACCATCGGCACCGCCCTCGGGCCCTTGGTGGGGGGCGTGCTCACCGACCTGCTCGACTGGCGCTGGGTCTTCCTGCTGAACGTGCCGTTCGCCGTGATCGCGACGGTGATGATCCTGGCCTTCGTGCGCGAGTCGCGCGACGAGACCGCCTCGCGGCACGTCGACTACCGCGGGGTCGTCACCCTCAGCGCGGCCATCGTCACGCTCACCCTGGCCATCGACCGGGGGCCGGCGTGGGCCGAGTCCGAGCCGGTCTGGCTGGCCCTGTGCATCGCGGCCTTCGTCGTCCTGCTGGTCGTCTTCGTCGCGCTCGAGCGCCGCGTCGACAGCCCGCTGGTTGACCTGCCGACCTTCCGCAGCCACCCCTTCGTGATGGTGACCCTCAGCGGCTTCCTGTCGAACTTCCTCTGGGCGCTGTCGGTGTTCGTGGCCACGGTGTGGCTCCAGGACGTCAAGGACCTCTCGCCGCTGGAGTCGGGGCTCGCGTTCCTCGCCATGTCGGCGGGGGTGGCGATCGCCGGACCCCTGTCGGGCCGGCTGGTCGCCCACCACGACGTGGGCCTGCTCATGGCGGTCGCGGCGCTGCTGGGGGCCGTCGGCGCGATCGGGGTCTCCCTGGTCGACGAGATCCCCGTCTGGCTCCCGCTGTTCGCGATCCTGGGCCTGGGGGTGGGCACCAACTACGCCCTCGTGAACCAGGGCGCGCTGGCGGCGGTGCCGCGCGAGAAGGCCGGGGCCGCCTCGGGCATCGCCCTGACCGCCATCGTGATCGCCGCCGCGCTCGCCACGGTGCTGTCGGCCACGCTCCTCGAGGAGCTGTCGGGCGGCGCGGGGGTCGACCAGTCGGCGGTCGACACCGTGATGCGGGTAGGGGCGCTGGCGGCGCTGCTGTCGGCCGTCCCGGCGAGCCTGCTGTGGTTGCGGCGGCGCGGCGTCGCCGGCGCGAGCGCGGAGACCGCCTGACGCGCCGAGCGCGCCGGCCGGGCCGCTACGCCCCGCCCTCCGCGGGGAGGGCCCGCCGGACGATCATCACGGCCGGCCCCGCCTTCTCGAACAGCGCCGCGACCTGGGAGGCCGCACCGTCCAGCGTGGCGCCGAGGCCCCGCTCCAGCACGAGCAGGTCGAAGCGCTCGGCCGCCAGGGTCTCGAGCACGCCCTCGGCGAACGACCGCGCCCGGACCAGGCGCGTGTCGAAGCCGGCCGCGCTCGGCGCGGCGGCGCGCTCGGCCTCGTCGAGCATCTCGCAGGCCGCGGCCACGGCGCGGTCGAGGGCCGCCTCGAGCGGCTGCGAGTGGGGCACCACGAGCACGGCCGCCAGCACGACCTCGCCGCCCTCCGCGGCCAGCTCGCCGGCCAGCGCCAGGGCAGTCGACGGCGGGCGCTCCTTCAGGGTCGCCACCAGGATGCGGCGGTCGCGGCTCACCGCTCCTCCGCCCGGGCCCGCCGTTCGGCGATGAGCAGCACGTCCACCCCCTCGAGCCGCTCGAGCAGGGTCGTCAGCAGGTCGCCTCGCAGCCGCCCGGCCAGGCCCCGCCGCCCCGGCCGGGACAGCGCGAGCCGCGTGACCCCGCGCTCGCCGGCGAGGCTCACGACGGCGTCGGCGAGGTCCTCCTCGGGCACCTGGATCATATGCGCGCCCAGCGTCACCGCGAGGCCGCGCACGAGCTCGCGCTGCCGGGCCGCCTCGGCGTCGTCCCGGCCCTCGGGCATGACGATGTCCAGCTCGGCGCCCAGCCGGCGGGCCGCCCGCCACGCGGCGCGGGTCAGGCGCTGCGCCCCGACCTCGGGCCGCACGACCACCATCACCCGCTCGACCAGGGCGGCCGGCACCCCCTGCAGCACGACGCCGGGGCCCGGCGTGTCGCGCCGCACGCGCTCGTCGACCGAGTCGGCCACCTCCCGCAGGGCCACCTCCCGCAGGGTCCCCAGGTTCGCGGTCGTGAAGAAGTTCAGCAGCGCCGCCTCCACCCGCTCCGTGGGGTACACCTTCCCCGCCCGGAGCCGCGCCTGCAACGCCTCGGGGGTGAGGTCCACCAGCACGACCTCGTCCGCGTCGAGCAGCACCTGGTCGGGGATCGTCTCGCGCACCCGCACGCCGGTCAGCTCGAGGATGCGGTCGTTGAGGCTCTCGAGGTGCTGGACGTTCACGGTGGAGATCACGTCGATGCCGGCCAGCTGGAGCTCCTGGACGTCCTGGTAACGCTTGGCCCGGTCCATCCCGGGCGCGTTGGTGTGGGCGAGCTCGTCCACCAGGGCCACCTGCGGGGCCCGGGCGATCACCGCGTCCACGTCCAGGTCGCGCAGGGGCACGCCGCGGTGCGCGACCTCGAGGGGCGGCACCTCCTCGATGCCCTCGGCCATCGCGATCGTGTCCGGCCGGCCGTGGGGCTCCAGCCAGCCGATCACCACGTCCTCCCCGGCCGCGATGCGCTCGTGGCCCTCCTCCAGCATCGCGTAGGTCTTGCCCACGCCGGCGGCCATTCCCACGTAGACCTTGAGCCGTCCCGGGATTCGCTACGCCCCGAACACGTTGTGGATGAGGAGGTCGATCAGCTTGATGCCGACGAAGGGCGCGATGACGCCCCCCACGCCGTAGATCAGGAGGTTACGGCGCAGCAGGCGGGTGGCGCCGATGGCGCGGTAGCGCACGCCGCGAAGGGCCAGCGGCACCAGCGCCGGGATGATGAGCGCGTTGAAGACGATCGCCGAGATGATGGCGCTGCGCGGGGACCCCAGGTCCATCACGTTGAGCGCGTCGAGCGGCCCCTCGCCGCCCTGCTCGGCGGCGTAGGCGGTGATGAAGACGGCCGGCAGGATCGCGAAGTACTTGGCGACGTCGTTGGCGATCGAGAAGGTGGTGAGCGCCCCGCGGGTGATCAGGAGCTGCTTGCCGACCTCGACGATCTCGATCAGCTTGGTGGGGTCGGAGTCGAGGTCGACCATGTTCCCGGCCTCCTTGGCGGCGGAGGTGCCGGTGTTCATCGCGACGCCGACGTCGGCCTGGGCCAGGGCCGGAGCGTCGTTGGTGCCGTCCCCCGTCATGGCGACCAGGTGGCCGTTGCCCTGCTCCTCGCGGATCAGGGTCATCTTGTCCTCGGGCGTCGCCTGGGCGAGGAAGTCGTCGACGCCGGCCTCGGCCGCGATCGCCGCGGCCGTCAGCCGGTTGTCGCCGGTGATCATGACCGTGCGGATGCCCATGCGGCGCAGCTCGGTGAAGCGCTGGGTCATCCCCTCCTTCACCACGTCCTTGAGGTGGATGACGCCCAGGGTCTGCGCGTCGCGCGCCACCACCAGCGGGGTGCCGCCGGAGCGCGCCACGCCCTCCACGATCTCGGTGAGGCCGTCCGGCGCCGACCCCCCGCGCGCGGCGACCCAGGCCGAGATGGCGTCGGCCGCGCCCTTGCGGATCGACGTGCCGTTGGTCTTGACGCCGCTCATGCGGGTCTCGGCGCTGAAGGGGACGAACTCCAGGCCGCGCGCGACCTCGGCGCGCTCGCGCAGGTCGAAGCGCTCCTTGGCAAGCACCACGATCGAGCGCCCCTCGGGCGTCTCGTCGGCCAGCGAGGAGAGCTGCGCCGCCTCGGCCAGCTCGCGCTCGGGAACGCCCGCGACCGGGATGAACTCGGCGGCCTGGCGGTTGCCGAGCGTGATGGTGCCGGTCTTGTCGAGCAGCAGCGTGTCGACGTCGCCGGCCGCCTCGACGGCCCGCCCGCTCATGGCCAGCACGTTGCGCTGCACCAGGCGGTCGATCCCCGCGATCCCGATCGCCGACAGCAGCGCTCCGATGGTCGTGGGGATCAGCGACACGAGCAGGGCGATCAGCACGGTCACCGACACGTCGCTGTCGGCGTAGCTCGCCAGCGGGCGCAGGGTCACCGTCACCACCAGGAAGACGATCGTCAGGCCCGCGATCAGGATGTTGAGGGCGATCTCGTTGGGCGTCTTGCGGCGCTGGGTGCCCTCGACGAGGCCGATCATGCGGTCGAGGAAGCTCGCGCCCGGCTCCTGGGTGATCCGGACGACGATCCGGTCGGACAGCACCCTCGTGCCTCCCGTGACCGCGCTGCGGTCGCCGCCCGACTCGCGGATCACCGGTGCCGACTCGCCGGTGATGGCCGACTCGTTGACCGAGGCGACGCCGTTGACGACGTCGCCGTCGCCGGGGATCAGGTCGCCCGCCTCGCACACCACCATGTCGCCCGGACGCAGCTCCGACGCGGGCACCCGCTCCTCCGCGCCCGACGCCCCCAGGCGCCGGGCCGTCATCTCGCGGCGGGTGGCCCGCAGGGCGTTGGCCTGCGCCCTGCCGCGCCCCTCGGCGACGGCCTCGGCGAAGTTGGCGAACAGCACGGTCAGCCACAGCCACAGGGCGACGACGCCGGTGAACCAGAGGTCGTCGGTCTCGCCCCGGAACAGGTCGGCCAGGAAGATGCCCGTCGTGATCGCGCTGCCCACCTCGACCACGAACATCACCGGGTTGCGGATCTGCACCCGGGGGTCGAGCTTGCGGAACGACGCCCAGAGCGCCGGGACGACGATGTCGGTCGTGAAGAGCTTGCGGCGGGGGCGGGAGGAGACGGTCACGGGCGCGGGGGCGGACCGGCGAGCTGGTCCAGGTCGAGGTTGAGCAGGAGGACGTTGACCCCGGGCTCGCCCAGGAAGCCCACCGAGCGGCCCTCGGTGTTGTCGTCGATGAGCTCGAGCACGCGCTCGATCGGCACGTCGCGGACAGCCGCGATCCGGGCCGCCTGAAGGCGGGCGCTGGCCTCGGAGACGTGGGGGTCGATGCCCGAGGCCGAGGTGGTGATCATGTTGACCGGCAGGTCCTGGGCCCGCAGCCCGGGGGTGTACGGCCCCTCCAGGTCGAGGGCGTCGGCGATGTAGCCGTCCACGGCCTCCTCGAGGGCGATCGTGTTGGGGCCGAGGTTGGCGAAGGTGGTCGCCGACGGGTTGTCGGCCGGCGTCGTGGCCGAGGGCCGCGAGTGGAAGTAGGCCGGCGACGTGAAGACCTGCCCGGCGAGCTCCGAGCCGACGACCTCGCCGTCGAGCTCCACCAGGCTGCCGTCGGCCTTGCCGGGGAAGAGCGCCTGGGCGGCGCCGGTCATGGCCAGCGGGTAGACGATGCCCAGCAGGACCGTGAAGATCACGACCATCCCGGCCGCGACGGCCGACAGGCGCAGGGCCTTGCGGGCCATCAGAAGGGGCTCTCCGACAGCTCGACGCCGATCGGGCCGAGCGCGAGCGCGGGCAGGAAGGTGAGCGCCGCGACGAGGATGATCACGAAGATCAGCATCGCCACGAAGGTGGGCGTGGTGGTGCGAAGGGTGCCCGCGCTGAAGGGGGCGACCGGCTTGTTCGAGAGCGCACCGGCGAGCGCCAGCACCGCCAGGATCGGCGCGAAGCGGCCCAGCAGCATGGCCACGCCGCCCAGGCTGGCCGACAGCTCGGTGACGCCGTAGCCGGCGAAGGCGCTGCCGTTGTTGTTGAACTGGGACGTGTAGGCGTAGTAGGCCTCGCCGAAGCCCTGGGGGCCCGCGTTGAAGATCGAGGCGGTGCCCGCGTCGGTGGTCACCGCGGCGGCGAGCATGATCAGCAGGCCGACGGGCATGACGAGCACGCCGATCAGGGTGAGCTTGATCTCCCGCCCGCCGATCTTCTTGCCGAGGTACTCGGGCGTGCGGCCCACCATCAGGCCGGCCACGAAGACCGCGACGACGACGAACAGCAGCATCCCGTAGAGGCCGGATCCGACGCCGCCGAAGATCACCTCCCCCATGCCCATGAGGGTGAGTGGGACGATCGCCGCGCCACCGGTCCAGGCGTCGTGGCCGCTGTTGACCGACCCGTTCGACGCGGCCGTCGTGGAGACCCCCCAGAGGGCCGAGTTGGTGATGCCGAAGCGCTGCTCCTTGTCGCTGAGATTGCCCCCGGTGGAGCCGTCCTCGGCGCTCAGCTCGACCCCGGTCTGCTGCAGCACCTCCCCGCCGCGTTGCTCGAACGGCGTCGCCACGGCGATCGAGACCACCAGCACCACCATCATCGCCGCGAACAGGGACCAGCCCTGGGCCCGCGAGCCGGCCATGATCCCGAACGTGTAGGTCAGCGCCGCCGGGACCAGCAGGAGCATCAGCATCTCGACGAAGTTGGTGAGCGGCGTCGGGTTCTCGAACGGGACCGCCGAGTTGGCGTTGTAGTAGCCGCCGCCGTTGGTGCCGATCTGCTTGATGGCGACCTGCGAGGCGACCGGGCCGCGGTAGACGCTCTGGCTGGCGGGCGCGCCCTCCTCGTCGGTGGCGCCGAGCGTCCGGGCCTCCAGAGTCTGGTAGGTCACGGGGTCGGAGAAGGTCTGGACCACGCCCTGCGAGCCGAGGAACAGGCCGACGACGATGGCCAGGGGCAGCAGCACGTAGAGCGTGATCCGCACCAGGTCGGCCCAGAAGTTGCCGAGGGCCGAGGCCCCGCGGCGGACGAAGCCGCGGATCACCGCCGCCAGCACGGCCATGCCCACGGCGGCCGAGACGAAGTTCTGCACCGTCAGCCCGGCCATCTGGCTCAGGTAGGAGAGCGTCGACTCGCCCCCGTAGAATTGCCAGTTCGTGTTGCTGACGAAGCTCGCCGCGGTGTTGAAGGCGGTGAACCAGGTCATCCCGGGGTACTCGTTGGGGTTGAGCGGCAGGTGCTCCTGGAGCCGCAGGATCGCGTAGAGGAGCGCGAAGCTCGCGACGCTGAACGCCAGCACGGCCGCGGCGTAGGCCTTCCAGCCCTGCTGCCTGGCAGGGTCGATCCGCAGCCCCCGGAGGATGCCGCGCTCCACCGGGCCCAGCACCGCGGAGACGCCCGGGATGCGTCGGCCCTCGTAGACGCGCGCGATATAGGCGCCGAGGGGAGGCGTCAGGGCCGTGAGCACGACCAGGTAGAAGACGATCTGGGCGACGCCGTTGGCCGTCATCAGAAGCGCTCGGCCCGGAAGAGGGCGTAGCAGAGGTAGAGGAAGAGGATCGAGGCCACCACGATCCCCGCGACGTCGCCCGCGACCATCAGTCGATCTTCCCGATCAGCCAGATCGAGGCGAAGAAGAGCGCGAACGCGGCGAGCGCGATGGCGATGGCGGCGAGGTCGCCCACGGCGGGCGACGCTACGCCGGGCGATCTCAAGGGCGCCTCAAGGGCCGGGAGCGCGCCGTAAAGATGTCATCAAGGGGGTCTCCCGGCTCCTATGATCGGCCCGTGATCGTCGATTGCGCCGTCTACGAGGAGGGCCGGCGACGCACCGGCGACCTGCCGGTCGAGGCCGCGCGGGCCGCCTGCGACGCCGAGGGCGGCTTCGTCTGGATCGGGCTCGCCGAGCCGGACGAGGCCGAGTTCGACGCGGTGCGGCGCACGTTCGAGCTCCACGAGCTGGCGGTGGAGGACGCGATCAAGGCCCATCAGCGCCCGAAGCTCGAGGTCTACGGCGGGACCCTCTTCGCCGTCCTGAAGACGGCCCACCTCGAGCCCGGGGGCACGGTCGGCTTCGGCGAGATCCAGCTCTTCATCGGCGACGACTTCCTGATCACCGTGCGCCACGGCGCCGGCGACCTGCACGACGTGCGCCTCGGCATCGAGAACCGGCCGGACCTGCTGCGCTGCGGGCCCGGCGCCGCCGTGCACGCGATCGTCGACCGGGTCGTCGACGACTACGCGCCGGTCATCGAGTCGATCGACCTGCAGATCCGGGAGGTCGAGGGCGAGGTCTTCTCGAACTCGCGCTCCAACCCGGCCGAGCGGATCTACACGCTCAAGCGGGAGGTGCTCGAGCTGCACGACGCGATCTCCCCGCTCCAGGAGCCGGTCGAGGCGCTGGGCCGCGGCCGCCACGACCTGATCGACCGGGAGATGCACCCGTACTTCCGGGACATCCACGACCACCTTCTGCGGGTCGTGGACCAGGTCGAGGGCTTCCGCGAGCTCCTCACGAGCGTCCTCACGGCCAACCTCACCCAGGCGAGCGTGCGCCAGAACGAGGACGTCCGCCGCATCTCGGCGTGGGCGGCGATCATCGCGGTCCCGACCATGATCGCCGGGATCTACGGGATGAACTTCGAGAACATGCCCGAGCTCGGCTGGACCTACGGCTACCCGCTCGTCGTCGGCGTGATCGTCGTGGCGGCCGTCGCGCTCTACGTGCAGTTCCGGCGCGTCGGGTGGCTCTAGCCGGCCCTGTCACGGCCGCAGCCGGTAGCCGACGCCGGTCTCGGTGACCAGGTGCCGGGGGCGCGCGGGGTCGTCCTCGAGCTTGCGGCGCAGGTTGGCCATGTAGACCCGCAGGTAGTGGGTCTCGTCGCCGTACTCGGGGCCCCAGACCGCCCCCAGCAGCGCCCGGTGCGTCAGGACCCGCCCGGGGTGCCGGGCCAGCTCGGCGAGCAGGCCGTACTCGTGCGGGGTGAGGTGCACGCGCTCCTCCGCCCGCAGCACCTCCCGCCGGGCCAGATCGACCTCGACGTCGCCGAACCGCACCACCGGGGGCTCGCCCGCGGGGGCGGCCGCGCGGCGCAGCGCGGCGCGCAGCCTCGCCAGCAGCTCGCCGACGGCGTAGGGCTTGGTGACGTAGTCGTCGGCGCCCGCGTCGAGCGCCGCGATCTTCTCGTCCTCGTCGTCGACCGCCGAGACCACCACGACGGGCGCCTGGCTCCACTCGCGCAGGCGCCGGCAGACCTCCACCCCGCTGCCGTCGGGCAGGCGCAGATCGAGCACCACGGCGTCCGGCGGGCGCAGCGCGGCCGCCTCCAGCGCCCCGGCGGCCGTCTCCGCCTCGCCGACGTCGTAGCCCGCGGCCCGCAGGGCCGCCGTGAGGCCGCGCAGCACCTGGGGCTCGTCGTCGACGACCAGCACCCGCTCGGCCCTCATCGCGCCGCCTCGGCCACCGGCGCGAGCGGCAGCTCGAGGACGGCGCGCGCGCCCGGGGTGCCCGGCTCCAGGCGCAGGTCGCCCCCCTGGGCGCGGGCGAGGCCGAGGGCGAGGGCCAGGCCGATCCCGGTGCCGCCGGTGCGGGGCCCGGCGACGAACGGCTCGAGCGCCCGCCCGGCGATCGCCGCGTCCAGGCCCGAGCCCGCGTCGGACACGGCCAGCAGGAGCCGCTCCCGGTCGGCGCGGCCCTCGAGCCGGATGGGCGGCCGGCCGTGGCGGGCGGCGTTGTGCAGCAGGTTGACGAGGATCCGCTCGCAGAGGACCGCGTCGGCGCGCACCAGCGGCAGCTCGGCCGGCACGTCGAGGTCGACGGCGCGGCCCTCGAGCAGGGGCTCGGCCGCCTCGACGGCGCCCGCGGCCAGCTCGGCCGCCGCGCACCAGTCGAGGCGCGCCGTGACGCCTCCCGCCTCCAGGCGGGAGAGGTCGAGCAGGTTGGCCACCAGCCGCTCCAGCCGGTCGGTCTCGAGCGCCATGGCCTCGAGCAGCTCGCCCGATCCCGGGGCGGAGGGGTCCTCGGCGACCGCGTGAGCGGCGGTGCGGATCGCGGTGAGGGGCGTGCGGAACTCGTGCGACACCCCGTGCAGCAGCGCGGTCTTCAGCTCGTCGCTGCGGCGCAGGCCCTCGGCCTCGAGCGCCGCCTCGATGAGCCGGCCCCGCTCGACCGCCACGGCCGCGAGGCCGGCGACGGCCTCGACCAGGCCGCCCCGGGCCCACCCCGGCTCTGCTCCGGCGATGGCCGGGCCCACCTCCATCAACCCGAGCGGCCGGCCGGCGGCGACCAGGGGGACCGTGAAGCCACGCTGCGACGGGGTCAGCCGCGACGCCCCGTCCCCTCCGGCCGGCTCCGCGCCGGGATCGAGGACGAACGCGCAGCGCTCGACGCCGAGCGCGGAGGCGGCGGCCTCCTCCACGGCGGGTCCCGGAGGGCCGGGGCCGATCTCCTCGAGGACGGTGCGGGCCATGGCGGCGAGCCGCTCGGCCTCGCGCAGGCGGGTCTCGCTCTCGCGCCGGCGGCTGCGCGCCTCGGCGGTGAGACGGCTCGTGATGACCGCGGTGACGGCGAAGACGGCGAGGGAGATCCACCCGCGGCTGTCGCCGATGGTGAACGTCCCGGTGGGCGGGACGAAGAACCAGTTGATCGCCAGGACCGAGCCCAGGCCGGTCGCGAGCCCCGCCCGCAGCCCCCAGGCGGCGCTGACCGCGAGCACGAGCAGCTGGTAGACGACCGCCATCGACAGGACGTTGACCCGGTCGCTCGCCAGCTCGACCCCGGCCGTCACGAGCGCGACCCCGGCGAGCCCGGCGCCGACGCCGGCCCACGGGCTCCTCAGCGACTCTCGCCACCCCACGCCCTCACGGTAGCGCCCGCCGATGCGCCAGACTGGGCTCCTCACCGAGGAGGCGCCATGAGCACGGAACAGTTCCCCGGGCCCGCGCCCGGAGCGGGCGCGCCCGCCGAGGCCGGCTCCACCTGGATCGCCGACCAGATCGTCGCCAAGATCGCCGCCGCGGCCGCGCACGAGGTGGACGGCGTCGAGGACCTGCGCGGCGGGCGCATGCGCCGCGGCTGGGTGCGGGCGTCGGACCGGCGCAGCGGCAACGCCGGGGTGCGCATCGTCGCCGGCCGCGCGTCGATCGACCTTCGGTTGGTGGTGCGCGACGGCGCCGCCATCCCGGCGGTGGTCGACGCGGTCCGCGCCCGGGTCATCGAGCGCGTGCAGTTCGGCACCGGGCTCGAGGTGGCCCAGGTCGACATCGGCGTCGTTGACGTGGTGCCGGCCCCCGAGCCGCGGCCCGAGGGCGAGCCGGACGCCGCGGCGCCGGACGCCCCCGCGAAGGAGGCGCCCGCCGCCGACGAGGTCAGCCCGTGAGGCGGTAGAAGCGCCAGAAGTCGTGCTCGATGGGCAGGACCTCGGCCTCCGCGAACCCGGCGGCCCGGGCGTAGCCCTTCACCGTGTCGGACCGGATGACGGTGCCGGTGCCGGCCGAGTGCTCGTCCTCGCGCCCCACCGCCAGGCAGTGCAGGACGCTGAAGCCGTAGTTGAGCCGCTCCAGCTCGTCGCCCGGCGCCGTGAACGCCTCGGCCACCTTCTCGTCGCCCACGATCACGCTGCCGCCCTCAGCCAGCAGCCCGCGCGCGGTGCGCAGGGCGTCGACCGGGCGGGACATGTCGTGGAGGGCCTCGAAGATCGTGACCAGGTCGTAGGTGCCCTCGAGGCCGGGGTCGCTCGCGTCCTGCACGAAGAAGCGCACCCGGTCGCCGAGGCCCTGCTCGGCGGCGAGCGCCCGGGCCAGCTCGATCGAGGGGGCGTTGACGTCGAAGCCGTCCACCCGGGCCGAGGGGTAGCCGCGCGCGATCGACACGCTCGACCAGCCGGCGCCGCAGGCGATGTCGGCGACCCGCGCCGGCGGGGTCGCGCGCAGCCGCGCATCGACCTCGGGCACGGCCGGGAACCAGGCCTGGGCGAGCTCGTTGACGAACATGGGCCGGTTGAACGCGGCGATGCCCTCGCGGGCGTGGACGCCGTACTCGGAGTACGGCACGCCCGCGCCGGTGCGGAAGGCCGCCACCATCTGCTCGATCGGGGCGAACATGCCGACGGTGATCTGCGGCATCGCGCCGAGGTACATCGGGCTGTCGCGGTCGAGCAGCGGCTCGCGGTGCTCGGCCGGAAGGGCGTAACGGCGCGCGCCGGCCACGGCCTGGTCGTCGACCGCCAGCACGCCGGCGACGGCCTGCTGCTCGAGCCACTCCCGGGCGTAGCGCTCGTCGACGCCGGCCGCCGCCGCCAGCTCGGCGCTGGTGCTGGGGCCCGCCTCGTCGAGTGCCGCGTAGAGCCCGAGGCGCTCGCCGATGTGCATGGACGCCAGTTCCATGGCGCCGATCAGGGCCCCGAAGGTGCGCTCCACGAGGGCGTCGGCGCCGATCCCCTCGGTCGTGGTCTGGGTGGTGCTCATGTCCGTCTCCTCGGTCGCATCGCTCACCAGCCCAGCCTCCTCCCCCATCGTCCCTCCACCGTCTCGGCCAGCGTCTCACACGGGTCGATCGTCCATCGCCTCGATGCCCGCCTCGCCCACCAGGGCGAGGGTGGAGCCGGGGGCGCCCGCCGCGACGGCCGCCTCCAGCGCCGCGCGCTCGTGTGCACGGCCGTGGATGGTCATCCCGGCGCAAGCATAGGCTTGCCCGGATGCTGGAGATCCGCGTGCTCGGGGAGCTCTCGGCGCGAGCCGACGGCGCCCCCGTGGAGTTGCCGCCCTCCGCGCGCGCCCGCGCGCTGCTGGCCTGGCTGGCCGTCCATCCGGGGCTCCACCCGCGAAGCGTCCTCGCGGGGAGGCTGCGGCCGGACGCCCTCGAGGAGAGCGCCCGCAAGAGCCTGCGCCAGGCGGCCTGGGCGCTGCGCGGGGCGCTCGGCCCCGGCGCGGACGCCTGGCTGCTGAGCGAGCGCGAGCGGCTGGGGCTCTCCGGCGACCGGGCCCTGGTGCGGGTCGACCTGGCCGAGTTCCACGCGCTGGTGGCCGGCGGGCGCCTCGAGGAAGCCGTGGCGCTGGCCGACGGCGACCTGCTCGCGGGGCTCGACGAGGACTGGGTCGACGGGCTGCGGGAGGAGCACCGCGGCGAGGTGGTCGCCGTGCTCGGCGACCTGGCCGCGCGGGCCGAGGCCGCAGGCGACCCCGCCGCCGCGATCGCCTGGAGCCGGCGCCGGGCCGGAGCCGACCCCCTCGGCGAACGCGCGGCCCGCGACCTCATCGCCCGGCTGGCGGGGGCGGGCGACCGCGCGGGCGCGGTGGAGGCCTACGAGTCGCTGCGCGAGCGGCTGCGCCGCGAGCTCGGCATCGTGCCGTCGGCCGAGACCCGCGAGCTGGTGGATGAGGTGCGCCGCGGGCGCCCCTCGGGCGCGGCCGCTCCGGCCGCCGCGCAGCCGCCGCTACCGCCCCCGCTGGCGCGCGCCGGCGCGTTCGTCGGGCGCGCCGACGCCCTGATGCGGCTGGAGGCGGCATGGGACGACGCGTCGGCCGGCGCGCTCCGGATCGCCTGCCTGGCCGGCGAGCCCGGCATCGGCAAGACGCGGCTGGCGGCCGAGCTGGCGGCGCGGCTCCACGCCGGGGGCGCGCTGGTGCTCTACGGGCGCAGCGACGAGGAGAACCTCGTGCCCCACCAGCCCTTCGTCGAGGCGCTGGAGCGCCTGCTGCGGGAGGCGGCGCCGGAGGAGCGCGAGGCCCTCATCGGCGCGCGCCGCGAGGACCTCGCCCGCCTCCTGCCGGCGGTCGCCCCGCGGGAGGCGGCGGACGACGACGACGCGGCCACGGCCCGCTATCGCGCCTTCGAGGCCGCGCGGGCCCTCGTCGAGGCCGCGGCGGCCCGGCGGCCGGCGCTGCTGGTGCTGGACGACCTGCACTGGGCCGACCGGCCGACGCTGCTGCTGCTGCGCCACCTGGGCCGGATGGCCGACCGGGCGCCGATGCTGGTGCTCGCCACCTACCGCGACACCGAGACCGGCCGCGGGCATCCGCTGGCCGACGCCCTCGCCGACCTGCGGCGGGAGCAGCCCCTGGTGACGATCCCGCTGGGCGGCCTGAGCGAGCAGGAGACCGCCGACCTGCTCGGCGTTGACCGCTCGCTGGCCGGGCCGCTGCGCGCGCGCACCGACGGGAACCCGCTGTTCCTCGGGGAGATCGGCCGGCACATGGGCGAGGGCGGCGACGAGGCGGGCGGGCTGCCCCCGGGGGTCAAGGAGGTCATCGGGCGCCGGCTCGACCGCCTGGGTGACGGAGCGGTCGAGGTCCTCACCACCGCGGCCCTCGCCGGCGACGAGATCGACCTCGCGCTGCTCGACGAGGTCCACGGGCCGGACGCCGCGCTCGCGGCCGTGGAGCGCGGCGCGGGGGCCGGACTGCTGGTGGAGCGGGGCCCCGGAGGCCGGCACGCCTTCGCGCACGCCCTCGTGGCCGAGACCCTTCACGACGGCGCGTCCGCCGCGCGCCGGGCACGGGTCCACGCCCGCATCGCCGACGCGCTCGAGAGCCGGCCGCAGGCGCCGCCGGCGCAGGTGGCGCACCACCTGCTCGCCGCGGGCGAGGCGGGCGATCCGGCACGGGCCCTGCGCTGGTCGGTCGCGGCCGCCGAGCAGGCGGCGGCGCTGTCGGCCGACTCGGAGGCGGCCGGCCACTACGAGCGGGCGCTGGCGACCCTGCCGGCCGGGGATCCGCGGCGGGGCGAGCTGAGCGCCCGGCTGGGCGACGCCCGCAACCGCTCGGGGGCCCGGGTGGCGGCGCGGGCGGCGTTCGACGACGCGGCCGGGGCGGCGCGCGCGGCCGGCGACGCCGCCCTGCTCGCGCGCGCCGCCCTCGGGGCGGGCGGCCTGGGTGTGACCATCGGCCCCTGCGACGAGGGCCTCGTCGAACTGCTGGAGGAGGCCCTCGACCGGATCGGGCCCGGGGACGACGGCCTGCGGGCACGGCTGCTCGGGCGCCTGGCGACCGAGCTCTACTACGAGGACCGCGGCCGGGCCGACGCGCTCAGCCGTGCGGCCGTCGAGGCGGCCCGGGCCTGCGACGACCCGGCCGCCGTGGCCACGGCGCTCAACGCCCGCCGGGTGGCCATCTGGGACGCGCCCCACGCGCGCGAGCGGCTCGACACGGCCACGCTGATGGTCGCCGAGGCGCAGCGGGCGGGCGACCCCGAGCTGGTGCTGCAGGGGCGCAGTTGGCGGGTGCTCGACCTCATGGAGCTCGGGGAGGTGGCGGAGGCGGGCGCCGAGGTGGACGCCTACGCCGTCGCCGCCGACGAGCTCGGCCTGCCCCACTACCGCTGGTGGGTCCCGATGTGGCGCGCCACCCTCGAGCTGATCGAGGGCCGGGCCGGCGCGGCGGCCCGGCTCGGCGCCGAGGCGCTGGCGATCGGCCGCCGGGCCGACGACCCCAACGCCGAGCTGCTGGTCGGCATCCAGCGCGCCTGGGGGACCTTCGAGCCCGTTCAGTTCGACGAGGGGCACCGGGCCTGGATCGCGCGGGGCATGGCCGAGTCGTCGGCGCCCTGGGCCTGGGAGACCGGCCTCGCCTGGATCGACGCCGTCCTCGGACGGCGCGCCGACGCGCGGCGGACCGTGGCGCGGCTGATGGACGACGACCTCGCCGCCCTGCGGCTCGACGCCAACTGGCACGCCGCCCTCGACCTCTGCGAGGCGGTCGCGGTGCTCGGCGACGCCGCGCCGGCCGAGCGCCTCTACGCCCACCTTGCGCCGTTCGCCGCGCTGCACGGGGTCGTGGCGCGGGCCGTCTACTGGTACGGCCCGGTCGATCACTTCCTCGGCATGATGGCGCTCACGGCGGGCGACCCGGCGCGGGCCGAGGGCCATCTCGTGCGCGCCCTCGACGCGATGGAGGCGGTCGGGGCCGGCCCGCGGGCGGACGCCACCCGCGCCCTGCTGGACCGGGCCCGGTCGGCGCCGGCCGGATGACGCACTAGGGTCGCGGCGTGATCCGGTCCATCGCCGCCCTCGCCGTCGCGCTGGCCGTCGCCCTGCCCGCGGCGGCCGCCGCCGCCCCGAGCGTGGAGGCCTACCGGGGCCTCGGCACCTGGGTCAACATCTACGACGACCGCCAGCTGGCCGACCCCGAGGGCACGGTCCGGCGGATCGCGGCCCGCGGGGTGCGCACGGTCTATCTGGAGACGGCCAACTTCAAGCAGTCGCGCGACATCGTGCGGCCCGACCGCGTCTCGCGCTTCCTCGACGCCGCCCACGCCCGCGGCATCGCGGTGGTGGCGTGGTACCTGCCGGGATTCGCCGCGGGCGGCCGCGACCTGCGGCGCTCGCTCGCGGCGATCCGGTTCCGCTCGGAGGGCGGCGAGGCCTTCGACGGCTTCGCGCTCGACATCGAGTGGAGCGGCGTGACGCCGGTGTCGCTGCGCAACCGCCGGACCATGGACCTGTCGCAGCGGCTGCGGGCCGCGGTGGGGCCGGACTACGCCCTCGGGGCGATCATCCCCAACCCGCGCGGGATGGCGCTGCGCCGGGACTACTGGCAGCCCTTCCCCTACGCCGACCTGGCCGGCGTCTACGACGCCTTCCTGCCGATGGTCTACTCGACCTACCGCGGCGACGGCGCCGCCGTGGTGCGGCGCGACGTCAGCCGCAGCATGACGATCCTGCGCACGGCCACCGGACGGCCCGACGTGCCCATCCACCTCATCGGCGGCCTGGGCGACGAGTTCTCGGCAGCCGAGGCGCGCGCCTTCGCCCGCTCCGTGGCGGAGCTGGCGCCGCTGGGCTGGAGCCTCTACGACTTCTCGGTCACCGCCCCGTCGGCGTGGGCGGCCCTGCGCGCGCTGGGATAGCCTCCGCGCGCCGATGGCGACGGGAACCGAGGTCCACGAGGTGGCGCTCCCGGAGGGCGCCGAGCCGCCCTTCCGGGTCTACGTGAACGGCGAGGAGCGGCCCGAGGGCCAGGGCTTCACGGTGCGGGAGGGCGTGCTGCGCTTCTCGCCGCCGCTGCGAGCCCAGCCGCCGCTCGGCCTGGGGCGCAAGGTGCTGCTGGGGATCGGCATCGGCGTCTACGGCGACCTGAAGGGCGACACCCTCGACGTGCAGTACCGGGTCGCGGGCCGGCCCCGCGTGGTCACCCTCCCCCTCACCCCGGAAGGGGAAGGGGGCTCCTGGCGAGGCTGATCACGTCGCGGCGCCAGTCCCCCGTCGCAGCCCACCCCGAGTCCGCGAGCCGCCCGGTGCGGATGTGCAGGGAGGTGCCGAGCGCCTCGGCCATCGCCCCTCCCGATCGAGAGGGCCGCGAGCCGCGGCGCGACGCGGTCGGGACGCCGCAGGTCGGGCAGCGCGCAGAGCGCCCCGACCACCTCCGCCTGGGTGGGCGCGTCCGCCTCGGCGGCCGTGTAGGCGCCCGGGGGCGCGTCGAGGGCGGCCACCAGCGCGGCCGCGGCGTCCTCCGCCCCCAGGAGGGTCCAGCGGTTGTCGCCGACGCCGACGATCCGGTAGCGGCGGATCCGCAGGCCGACGATCAGGTCGCGCAGGAGGCCGGACTCGCCGTAGACCCAGGGCAGGCGCACGGCCCGCACGTCGTCCCCGGCGAGCGCCCGCTCGGCCGCCGCGGCCGCGCCCGCCACCGCCGGCGGACGGGCGGGCGCCGGGTCGTCGTCGACGGCGGGCTCGCGCGGCCGGTCGCCGTAGAGCAGGCCCGAGGATGCGACCACCACGGGGCGGCCGCCCGCGATCGCCGCCAGCCCGGCGGCGCCGGCCGCGGCGTCGCGGGCGCGGCGGCGCGCGCCGGAGGGGCGCAGGGGCGGGTCGAGCCGGGGCAGGCCGGCGTGGAAGATCGCATCGGCCTCGGCCGCCTCGCGCTCCCACGCGCCGATGTTCGCCAGGTCGGTGTGGAGCGGCCGGGCGCCGGCCTCGGCCACCGCCCGCTCGGCCGGCAGCGACCGCGCCGTGGCCAGCACCCGCACGCCCGACCCCGCCAGGCGGGCGATCAGCGCCCGGCCGACCAGCCCGCTGCCGCCCGTGACGAGGGCGGCCCGCATGGCGGTGGTCAGCCCCCGGCCACCGCGGGCAGGATGGTGACCTCCTGGCCCTCGGTCACCGCAGTGTCGATGCCGTCGCCGAAGCGCACGTCCTCGCCCGCGACGAAGACGTTGACGAAGCGCCGCAGGGCCCCGTCCTCCATCACGCGGTCGCGGAACCCGGAGTGCTGGGCGTCGAGCTGGTCGATCAGCTCGCGCACCGTCCCGGGGGAGCACTCCACCGCCGCCGCGCCGCCGGTCACGGGGCGGAGCGGAGCGGGGATGCGGACGGTCACGGGCATGTGGGGGGTCTCCTCTCGTCGGGTGTTCAGGCGATCAGGCGGGCCTCGCCCATCGCCTCCTCGAAGCTCGCGACCGTCGGCGCGACGTCGAACCGCTCGATGCGGGACGCGACGGCGTCGAGGGTCTTGAGGCCGTCGCCGGTGATGTACAGCACCACGCGCTCGTCGGGGTCGATGCGCCCGGCGCCGGCGAGCTTGGCGAGGACGGCGGTCGTGACGCCCCCGGCCGTCTCGGTGAAGATGCCGGTCGTGCGGGCGAGCAGCTCGATGCCCTCCACGATCTCCTCCTCGGTCACGGCCGAGATCGACCCGCCGGTGGCGTCCGCCACATCCAGGGCGAAGACGCCGTCGGCCGGGTTGCCGATGGCGAGGCTCTTGGCGATGGTGTCCGGGCGGACGGGCGCGACGAAGTCGAGCCCGGCCTCGTGGGCCGCGGCCACCGGGCTGCAGCCGGCGGCCTGGGCGCCGTCCATCACGGGCGCCTCGCCCTCCACCAGGCCGGTCTCGATGAAGTCGCGGAACCCGCGGTTGATCTTGGTGTACAGCGACCCCGAGGCGATCGGGACGATGCAGCGGTCGGGCAGGCTCCAGCCGAGCTGCTCGGCGACCTCGTAGGCCAGGGTCTTCGAGCCCTCGCTGTAGTACGGGCGCACGTTGACGTTGACGAAGGCCCACGGGCGGTCGGCGGCGAGCTCCATGCAGAGGCGGTTGACGTCGTCGTAGACCCCGTTGACGGCGACCAGGGTGGTGCCGTAGACCGCCGTCGCGACGATCTTCTGCTCCTCGAGGTCGGCCGGCACGAAGACGTAGCTCTCCAGGCCGTGCGCCGAGGCGTACGCGGCGACGGAGTTGGCCAGGTTGCCGGTGGAGGCGCACGCGACCACGCGGTAGCCGAGCTGCACCGCCTTCTCCAGCGCCACCGACACCACCCGGTCCTTGAAGCTGTGGGTGGGGTTGGCCGTGTCGTTCTTGACCCACACGTCGCGCAGGCCGAGGGCCTCGGCCAGGCGCGGCGCGCGCACCAGGGGGGTCATGCCGGCGGGCAGCCCGGCGGTCGGGTCGTCGGGGGCGCAGGGCAGGAAGTCGCGGTAGCGCCACAGCGACGGCGGGCCCTGCGCGATCCGCTCGCGGCTGACCAGGGCGGCGATCCGCTCGGTGTCGTAGACGACCTCGAGCGGGCCGAAGCAGTACTCGCAGACGTACGCGGCGGTGAGCTCGCCCATGCGCTCGCACTCCTTACATCGGAGCGCCGTGGCCGTCGTCGTGTCCGTCACCGTGCCCTCCCGGTCCGCCATGAAAAAACGCCCTCCCGGGAGGGCGAGGGCGATTGGCGGTGCCGATCGGGCTCTCGCATCTCCCAGGCTTCCGCCTGATGGAATTGGCACCTGGCGCTTTCGCGCTGGTTGCCGCGGCTTCACAGGGCCAGTCCCTCCACCGCTCTCGATGCTGGGAGCGAGTATAGGGAGCGGCGCCGACGCGCGTCAATCCGCCCCCTGCGACGGGGTCACGAGCGGCGGCCGGGCTTCTCGTTACCATGCCCGCGATGGCGGACCCCCCCGAGGAGACCCCGCAGCCGCCCCCTGAGGAGCCGCCCGCCGAGACGACCGAGCAGGAGCCGGCGGAGCGGCGGTCGTTGCGAGGCCTGATGCCCCGGCGCCGGCAGCCGGCCGAGCCCGCCATGAACGGCGACGAGCCGCCCGAGCAGCCCACCGAGGCGATCCCGCCCCCGCCCCGCCCCGAGGGCCCGGCCCGCCTGCGGCGCGAGCGGCGGCGGCTCCTGACCGAGCGCGAGGAGGCCGTCTACCACCTCGGCGGGCTGGCCTTCGAGCTCTACCGGCGCGACCAGCTCGGCGAGGAGGTCATGCAGCGCAAGGCCGGCGAGGTCGCGATGCTCGACGACACCGTCCGCGACATCGACACGCGCCTGGGCGAGATCGACCGCGAGCGCAGGGAGCGCCGCCGGCGGGGCGCCGATGACGGCGTCGCCGGGAACTGCCTCACCTGCCGGGCGCCCTTCCGCGCCGAGGCGCGCTTCTGCTGGCAGTGCGGCGCGCAGCTCGTGCCGACCTCCGAGGGCGACGATCAGGTGACGGCCGTGATCACCCCCGCGCCGCCGCCGGCCACGGACCCCGACCCGCCCGACCCGCCGGACGCGCCCAGAGGCCCATGAGCGACGAGCGGCCCACCGGCTGGGAGGAGGCCGACCGCTGGTTCTCGGACGACGCGGGCGGCGACGGCGGGGGCGACGGCGAGGGACCGGGCGAGGAGGGCCCGCCCCCCGTCCCGCGCTGCGACGTGTGCGGCGCCGAGCTGGAGCCCGACCAGACCTACTGCCTGGAGTGCGGCTCGCCCACGCCGCTCGCGCCCAGGCTGCGCCGCGGCGGCCGGGTGGCCGCCCTGGTGGCGGCCGCCATGGTGGTGCTCGGGCTGGGCGCCGGGGCGCTGGCCTACGCCGTCGCGAGCGACGACGACGGGGGCTCGTCGACGACCACCTCGGTCACGGCGCCGACCGGCACCGGGCCGGTCGTGCCCCCGCCGCTCACCGGCCCCCTCCCGCCCGACACCTCCTTCACGACCCCGACGGCGCCCACCGTCCCCACCGACACGACCGGCACGGTGACGGGCTTCCCCACCGTCACGGGTCCCACGACCCCGACCGCGCCGGCCACCACGGACGGCACGACGACCGCCGAGACCCAGACCGGCACCGAGCCGGAGCCGACCCCGACCCCCGACCCCGACACGGCCGGGTCCGACTGGCCGGCCGGCGAGACCGCCTGGACCGCGGTCCTGTCGTCGGTGCGCAGCGAGTCCGACGCCCGCGCCGGCAAGACCCGCCTGGCGGCGGCCGGCGAGCCGGCGGGCGTGCTCTTCTCCTCCGACCACCCCGGGCTTCAGCCGGGCTACTGGGTGCTCTTCTCGGGCTCCTACCCGGCCCAGGCCGGAGGCGGAGTCTCAGGCGAGCAGCCTGAGCTCCGAGTGGCCCGGGGCCTACGCCCGCCGCATCGAGGGCTAGTGGCGGCCGACCCGGTCATCGTCATCACCGGCGCCTCCAGCGGCATCGGCGCGGCGACGGCCCGCGCCGCCTCGGCCGCCGGCTACCGGGTGGTCCTGGCCGCGCGCCGCTTCGTGCCGCTGGGCGGCCTCGCCCGGGAGCTGGGCGGGCCGGAGCGCGCGCTCGCCGTGGCCTGCGACGTGACCGAGTGGGACGACCAGCAGCGGCTGGTCGCCGAGGCCCTGGAGCGCTTCGGCCGGATCGACGCCGTCTTCGCGAACGCCGGGTTCGGGGCGAAGCGTGGCTTCCTGCAGGAGTCGCCCGAGCACTGGCGCGAGATGGTCCTCACCAACGTCTACGGCGCGGCCCTGAGCGTGCGGGCGAGCGTCGAGGCGCTCCGCGAGAGCCGCGGCCACCTCCTGCTGATCGGCTCCGTCGCCGGCCGCAAGGTGGTGCCGGGGTCGCTCTACTCCTGCACCAAGTGGGCCGTGACGGCGATGGCCGAGGCCGCCCGCCAGGACCTGCACGGCAGCGGCGTGCGCGTGACCCTGCTCTCGCCCGGCACGGTCGAGACGCCCTTCTACGACGAGCCCGTCGGGGGGGCGCAGCTCACCCCCGAGGACGTCGCGGAGGCGGCCATGTTCGCGCTCGGCCGGCCCCCCCACGTCGACGTCAACGAGATCCTCGTCCGCCCGACGGTCCAGGACTTCTGACGGGCCCCGGGCGGCTGCCGCCGCAAAGGTTAGAAGCGGCCGTTCCCGCCGCAGGCGGTGCCGCCGCTGCCGAGGGCCCGGCCAGGGCCCGCAGGCGCGCCTGGCCGCCCGCACGAGGCGGTCGGTCGCCTGGTGTTTGGGTAGAGGCGGCCGTTCCCGCCGCAGGCGGTGCCGCCGCTGCCGGAGGGCCCGGCCAGGGCCCGGAGGCGCGCCTGGCCGCCCGCAAGAGGCGGTCAGTCGTATTGTCCGCGCCGGCCATCCTCACACCCGCGCGCGGAGGCCGATCCGGGTGCGATCGCCGGGCACCACCAGGGTCAGCGGGCCGCCCGCCGCCGCGACCAGGCGGAGGCGGCCGGCGCCGTCCGAGCGCGCCCGCGCCACCCGGCGGCCGCGGGCGTCGCGCAGCTCGGCGACGAGGCGGCCGCCAGCCGGCACGAGGGTCGCCTCGACGCGCGCCCTCCCGCCCGATCGCCTCAGGCGCAGGCCCCTGGCCCGCGTCGCCCGGCGCACGAGCCCGAGGTCGCGCAGCTCCAGCCCTCGGCCCCCCGGTCGCACGTCGAGGACCAGGGCCGCCCGGGAACGCGAGGCCAGCGGCACCGCGACGTCGCGCCACGCGGCCGTGGCCCGGGCGGCCACGGTCCGCCCGCCGGCGCTCGCGCGCAGCACGCCGTCCCCGCGCACCGCCACCAGCAGGGTCCGCGCGCCCGGGCCGGGCGCGAAGGGCGGCGAGACCAGCGACAGCAGCTCGGCCGCTCGCAGGGCCCGCCGCCCGCGGGGGCCCGTCAGCGCGGGGACAGAGCGGGCGACGCTCCATCCGGGCAGCGGCGCGGTGACCGGCCCGACGCGCAGCAGGTCGGCCGACGCGCCGAGCGCCGGCACCGGGTCGATCACCACCCGCACCGAGGTCCCCGAGATGAGCCTGGCCGCCACGAGGTGCTGCCGGGCGGCGGCCCCGGGCTCGACCGACCCCAGCGTCACTTCGGCGCCGCCCTCGGCCGGCCGGGCCCGCACCTCCAGCAGGGTCCCGCCGCCCGCGCGGGCCGTGATCGCGAGCGCCTGAGCGCCGGCCGGCACGACCAGCGGCGGCGAGACGAGGGTGGTGTTGGCCCGCAGGCGCACGCCGCGGCCGAGGGCCTGCGGCGGCTCGCGGCCCTGGACCTCCCACCCCAGCAGGCCCTGGGCGAAATCGCCGTTCGGCGGACCCGGCGACAGCTCGGCCGGCCCCCCGCGCAGCAGGGCGCCGGGCGGGCCCGTGAGCGCCGGCAGCGCCGCGGCGGTGGCGGGCAGGGACAGGGCGGCGAGGGCGGCGGGTAGCAGAGCGCGGCGGACGGGGTCTCCCGAGGAGGGACTAGAGTGCGGCGCCGATGATAGGCGGGGTCCCGCGAGCGCCGGAAGGCGCCCTGGTCGGCGTGGACGTGGGCGGCACGTTCACCGACGCCGTGGTGGTGGCCGGCGGGCGGCTCGTGACGGCCAAGGTGCCCACCACACCCGGCGACCAGAGCGAGGGCGTCGTCGCCGCGGTCCTCGCGGCCCTGGAGGCCGCCGGCCTGGGGCCCGCGGACGTGGCCGCCTTCGGCCACGGCATGACCGTCGGCACCAACGCGCTGCTGGAGGGCACCGGCGCGCGGACCTCGCTCGTGGCCACCGAGGGCTTCGGCGACGTGCTCGAGCTGCGCCGCCAGACGCGGGCCTCGCTCTACCGCCTCGACGCCCACCACCCGCCGCCCCTGATCCCCGCCGAGCGCGCCCACGAGGTGGCCGAGCGCTGCGGCCCGGACGGCGTGCTGCGCCCGCTCGACCCCGAGTCGCTGCGCCGCGCCGTGGAGGCGGTGCGCGCCGACGGCGCCGAGGCCGTCGCGGTGGGGCTCCTGTTCTCGTTCGCCCACCCCGACCACGAGCGGGCCGTCGCCGCGGCGCTGCGCGAGGCCCTGCCGGGGGTCCACGTGAGCGCGTCGTGCGAGGTCCTGCCTGAGATCCGGGAGTACGAGCGGCTCTCGACGACCGCCGTGGACGCCTACCTCACGCCCGTGCTGCGGACCTACCTGGAGCGCCTCGGGGGCCGGGCGGGCGAGGCGGGCCTGCCGCCGCCCGCCATCATGCAGTCGAGCGGCGGGGTGCTCCCGATCGAGGCCTCGGCGCGCCACGCCGCCTGGACCGTCCTCAGCGGCCCGGCCGGCGGCGTCATCGGCGCAGCCCGCCTGGCCGCGCGCGAGGGGACGCCGCTCGCCCTCACCTTCGACATGGGCGGCACCTCGTGCGACGTGGCCCTGGTGCGCGACGGAGCGCCCGCCCGCACGAGCGAGACCGTCATCGCCGGGCACCCGCTGCACCTGCCGATGCTCGACGTGGCGACGGTGTCGGCGGGAGGCGGCAGCGTGGCCTGGGCCGACTCCGGCGGGGCGCTGCGGGTGGGGCCCCGCTCGGCGGGCGCCCGCCCCGGGCCGGCCGCGTACGCCCTCGGCGGGTCCGAGCCGACGGTCACCGACGCGAACGTCGTGCTCGGCCGCCTGCCGGCCGACGCGCCGCTGGGGGGCCGCATCCGGCTCGACCCCGCGGCGGCGCGCGCGGCCGTCGCGGGCCTGGCCGGCGAGCTGGGCATGGAGGTCGCGGCCTGCGCCGAGGGCATCGTGGAGGTCGCGGTGCAGGAAATGGTCCGCGCCCTCCGCCTGGTGAGCGTGGAGCGGGGCGAGGACCCGCGGCAGGCGGCCCTGATCGCCTTCGGCGGCGCCGGCCCCCTGCACGCCTGCGCCGTGGCCGACGAGCTCGGGGTACGGCGCGTCGTGGCCCCACCGGCCGCGGGGGTGCTGGCCGCGCTGGGGCTGGTGATGGCGGGGGAGCGGCGCGACTACGTCCAGACGGTGCTCGCGCGGGTCAACGCGGGCGACGGCCTCGCCACCCGCCTGCAGCCGCTGGCCGAGCGCGCCTCCGGCGAGCTGCCCGGGGCCGCCCAGCGGGCCGCGGCCGACTGCCGCTATGCCGGGCAGAGCCATTCGCTCACCGTGGACTGGGACCCGGCCGCCCCCGAGTCGGAGCTCGCCGCCGCGTTCCACGATGCCCACGAGGCGCGCTACGGGGACGCCGACCGCGCCCGGCCGGTGGAGGCGGTGTCGCTGCGCCTTGCCGCTGAGCGCCCCGGCGCCGACCCCGACCTGCCCGGCCGCGAGCCCGGCCCGCCCGTGCCCGGCCCGGCCGTGATCCCGATGGACGGCGCCACCTGCTGGGTCGCCCCGGGCTGGACGGCCCGGACCGATGCCATCGGCGGACTCCTCCTGGGCCGGGACGCCTGATGGACCCGGTCACGCTCCAGGTGATGGCCAACGCCCTGCGCGCCGTGGCCGAGGAGATGGAGGCGGCGCTCGTGCGCAGCGCCTTCAGCCCCAACATCAAGGAGCGCCGCGACTGCAGCACGGCGATCTTCGACGCCGGGGGCCGCATGGTGGTGCAGTCGGCCTCGATCCCGGTGCACCTGGGCGCGATGCCCGAGGCGGTGGAGGCCGCGCGCGCGCGAGGGGCCGCGCCGGGCGAGGTGTGGCTGGTCAACGACCCCTACCGCGGGGGCACGCACCTGCCCGACCTCACGATGATCTCGGCCGTCCCGCTGGACGGCGCCGTCGCGGCCTACGCCGTGACGCGCGCCCACCACGCCGACGTCGGCGGCATGGCGCCGGGCAGCATGCCCGCGGGCTCGCGCGAGCTGGTGCAGGAGGGGCTGGTGATCCCGCCGGTGCGCCTGGTCGCCGGCGGGGCGCCGGTGACCGACGTGCTCGACATCGTGCTGGCCAACACCCGCACCCCCGGCGAGCGGGAGGGCGACCTGCGTGCCCAGCTCGCCGCGCACCGCCTGGCCGACCGCCGCCTCGCCGAGGTGGCGGCGCGCCACGGCGCCGGGCGGGTGCGCGAGGCGTTCGCGGCGCTGCTCGGCTACGCAGAACGGCGGACGCGGGCCGCCATCGCCGCCATGCCGGACGGCCGCTACGAGGCCGCCGAGGCCCTCGAGGGCGACGGGGTGGCCGAGGGCGACCTCTGGATCCGGGTGGCCGTGACGATCGCCGGTGACGCCATGACGGTCAACTTCACGGGCACCGATCCCGCCGGGCCCGGCAACTGCAACTGCCCGCCGGCCGTGACCCGCTCGGCGGCCTACTTCGTGGTGCGCGCCCTCACCGACCCCGACATCCCGGCCTCGGCGGGCGCCTTCGCGCCGGTGGAGGTCATCGCGCCGCCCGGCTGCCTGGTGAGCGCCCTCGCGCCCGCCGCGGTCGCCGGCGGCAACGTCGAGACCTCGAGCCGCATCGTCGATGCGGTGATGGCCGCGCTCGGGGGCGCGGTCAACGTCCCCGCCCAGGGTCAGGGCACGATGAACAACGTGACCATCGGCGGGCCGGGGTTCACCTACTACGAGACGATCGGCGGAGGCCAGGGCGCGTCCTCGGGCGCCGACGGCCCGTCGGGCGTCCACGTCGCCATGAGCAACACGCTCAACACCCCCGTGGAGGCGCTCGAGACCGCCTACCCGCTGCGCGTCGAGGCGTACCGGCTGCGCCGCGGCTCGGGCGGCGCGGGCGCGCGCCGCGGCGGTGACGGCGTGGAGCGGCGGCTGATGACGCTCGCCGGCTGCGAGGCGTCGGTCATCGCCGAGCGGCGCCGGCGGGGGCCGGCGGGCCGGGAGGACGGGGTCGACGGCGCGCCCGGGCGCACGACCCTCAACGGCACGGAGCTGCCCGCCAAGTGGCGCGGCCGCCTCGAGGCCGGGGACGTGCTGGGCATCGAGACGCCGGGCGGCGGGGGGCACGGAACGCCCCCCGCATGACCGGCGGGGTGAATCAGCCCGCGAGCCGCTCCGGGCTCGCGGCGCCCACCAACGTCCAGACGCTGTGCCCGCAGGCGTGGCAGTGGGCGCGCCCCCGGACCCCGGGGCGGCGGATGGCGTCGCAGCCGGCGGGGCTCTCGCAGCCCAGGTCGTCCCCCCACGTTGACGTGCAACAGGTCGGGCACGCCTCGGGGAGGTAGTGCGCGCTCGTGACGCGGACGGCGTCGCGGCAGTACCGGCACGCGTAGACGTGGTGCCGGGACAGCCTGAGGCGGTGCACGTCGGCCCGGGCACGCCCGGCTGCAGTCGCCGGGTACACGGCCATCGATGGCCTCCTTCCATTCGTGCCGATCGGCACGATCTCGCGAAGGTCGAGCCTAGCCGCAACCGGCCGGCCGGGCAACCCGGCGGGTGCACGGCGCGGGATTACGGCGTGGCGGCGATGCCCCCGTTGGCGATGTCGAGGCCCACGAGGACCACGACGTCGGCGTCGCCCACCTGCTCGTCGGTGTAGCCGTCGAGCGGCGGGGCCCGCGTGACGCCCAGGTCGTGGGCCACGTTCTGGGCCGCCTTCCGGTTGCCGCTCGTGTACATCACGACCGACCGCTGGCGGTCGGTGTCGCCGTCGGGCGGGTTGGCCACCAGCGGCACCTGATAGCCCTCGTTCTCGAGCGCGGGCGCGACGATGTCGCCCGCCACGCCGTCGATGCCGCTCGCGTTGAAGACGGCCACCGTGTGGGCGCTCTTGTCGATCTGCGGGACCTCGTCGGGCACCAGCGCCTGGTCGGGCGGGGGCGCCGCCGGCGCCGCCTGGGTCTGCTGCTGCGTCGTCGCCGGCCGCCCGCTCTCGGCGGCCGCCGAGCCGCCGTCGTCGCGGGCGAAGAGGTACCAGATGCCGCCGACCAGGGCGACGACCACCAGGGCGGCCACGCCCACGATGGCGCCGGTCCGCAGGGGCCCGCGCAGGTCCGGCGAGCCCGTCGAGGTCGTGTGGCGCGCCTGCAGGTCGGCGATCCGCTGCAGCGGGGCCTCGACCGCCGCGTCGCCCGTGCGCGCCAGCCGGTCCTCGAGCCGACGGATGGCCCGCCCCTGACGGATGGCGATGACGATGAGGCCGATCACGCCGAAGAGCGCCAGGATGGCCACCGACGGGACCACGAGATCGAGCCATTCCACGGGTGGCCAGGGTACCAGGTGTCCCGGTCGCCCCCCGGCGCCTCAGGCCGCCTACGACCCCGGCGTCACCCGGTAGGCGTCGAAGACCGATTCCACGTTCCGCAGGGCGTTGATCGAGGCCTTCAGCGTGTCCACGTCGCCCACCTCCACCGTGAAGCGGTCGTGGACCATCTGGTCCTCCATCGCGCAGTGCGCCGAGACGATGTTGACCCCGTTCTCGGCGAACGCGCGCGAGAGGTCCTCGAGCAGGCGCGCGCGGTCCCAGGCGTCGACGGCGATCTCGACGCGGAAGGACTGCTGGTTGGCGCCGCCCCAGCGCACCTCGGTGAAGCGCTCCGGGTTGCGCTGCAGCGCCTTGGCGTTGGGGCAGTCCTCGCGGTGGATCGTGATGCCCCTGCCCAGGGAGATGTAGCCCAGGATCGGGTCGCCGGGCACCGGCTTGCAGCACTTGGCCAGGCGCACCAGCACGTCGGCGAGCCCGTCGACCTCGATGCCGAGGTCGCTCGAGGCCGTGGCGGTCTGGGGCCGCCGGCCGCGCGGCGCGGCCCCCGGCGGCGCGGCCTCCTCGGTGACGGCCTGCCCCGCCTTGAGGCGGTGGAGGATCTTGTTCACGACGACCTGCACCGACGTCTTGCCGAGGCCCAGGGAGATGTAGAACTCGTCGGCCTTGCGGAAGCCCATCTCCTGGATGACCTCCAGGAGCAGCGGCGACCCGGCCACCCGCTGGCTCGGGAGGCCGGCCTTGCGCAGGCTCTCCTGCAGCGCGTCGCGCCCCTGGTGCTCGGCGTCCTCGCGGCGCTCGCGCCGGAAGAACTGGCTGATCTTCGAGCGCGCCTTGGTGGTCTTGACCAGGTTGAGCCAGTCGCGCGAGGGCGCCCGGGGCGCCTTCGAGGTGAGGATCTCGACGAAGTCGCCCGACTGGAGGGTGTAGGTGAGCGGCACGATCCGGCCGTTCACCTTGGCCCCGACGCAGCGGTGGCCGACGTCGGTGTGGACGTCGTAGGCGAAGTCGAGCGGCGTCGCGCCGCCCGGCAGGTCGCGCACCTCGCCCTTGGGCGTGAAGACGTAGACCTCGTCCGAGTAGAGGTCCGAGCGCAGCGCCTGCATGAACTCGGCCGGGTCGCGCGTCTCGCTCTGCCAGTCCATCATGCGCGAGACCCAGGCCGGCTGGTCGCCCCTGCCCTCCTTGTAGAGCCAGTGCGCCGCGACGCCGAACTCGGCCGTCTGGTGCATCGCGTAGGTGCGGATCTGGATCTCGAGCGGCTTGCGCTCGGGCCCCAGCACCGTCGTGTGGAGGCTCTGGTACATGTTGGGCTTGGGCATGGCGATCATGTCCTTGAAGCGCCCGGGCAGCGGCTTCCAGAGCGAATGGATGATGCCCACCGCGCCGTAGCAGTCCTTCACCGAGTTCGACCAGCACGCGCATCGCCGTGAGGTCGTAGATCTCGTTGAACTCCTTGCCCTTGCGGGTCATCTTCTCGTAGATCGAGTAGAAGTGCTTCGCCCGGCCGACGATCTCGACGCCGGTGATGCCGACCGCGTCGAGCTCGTGGCTGAGGATGCGGCCGGCCTCCTCGATGAAGGCCTCGCGGTCGGGCCGGCGCTGGTTGACCATCTGCTGGATCTCGCGGTAGCGGCGCGGGTGCAGGGTCGCGAACGCCAGGTCCTCGAGCTCCCACTTGATCGAGTGGATGCCGAGCCGGTGCGCGAGCGGCGCGTAGACCTCGAGCGTCTCCTTGGCCTTCTGGATCTGCTTCGGCTTGGTCATGTAGGCCAGCGTGCGCATGTTGTGGAGGCGGTCGGCGAGCTTGATGACGAGCACGCGGATGTCGCTCGACATCGACACGATGAGCTTGCGGTAGTTCTCGGCCTGGTGCTCCTCCTGGCTGTCGAAGTGGATCTTCGACAGCTTGGTGACGCCGTCCACCAGCGAGCGCACCTCGGCGCCGAAGAGGCGCTCGATGTCGTCGAGGCTGGCGCTGGTGTCCTCCACCGTGTCGTGCAGCAGGGCCGCCGACACCGCGGTCCCGTCGAGGCCGAGCCCGGCGCAGATGCGGGCGCACCCGAGCGGGTGGGTGATGAAGGGCTCGCCCGAGTTGCGCAACTGGGCGCGGTGCCGGTCCTCGGCGAAGGCGTACGCGCGCCGCACCGCGTCCCGGTCGATGTCGGGGTGGTGCGCGGCGACCTCCCCGATGAGCTGCTCGAGCTCCGGCTCGGCCGACTCGAGCGCCAGCCCGATGTCCGCGAGGTCCTTGGCCATGCTCCGAGGATACCGCGACCGGCCAGACGCCCCCGAGGAGCGGCCCCGCCGAGGGCGGCGCGCGGCGATCGACCCAGGCCCGCCCGGCCCGCGACCGGCGGATTGGGCATCTGCCAATTGGCCGAGTCGTCGCCGGTCAATCGGCACACGAGGCGCGGGCGGGCCACCCCTTCCCCCCATCGCCCCTGCTTCCTGGGCTCCCGGACGGGGGCTCGCGGTTCATGCCGATTTGCTGACTGCACGGCGGTCCTTCGGCGCCCGACGCGCCACCCCCGGCGCCGGGTCGTCCGCTCGTCGTGCCTGCGGTCGATTTGGCCGTCGGCGGCTCGGCCAATCGACACACACCCCGGCACAGCCCCGGCACGGACTCGGCGTGGATGGGGGATGAGTGGCGCGGGCCCGGTGGGCGACGATGCCCGCCGTGGCCCGAACGCTCTACAAGGGGGATCGCCTGGGGAAGCGGCCCCCGTGCCTGATCTGCATGGGGCCGGGCGAAGGGGAGCGGGGGCTGCTGCACATGCCGGGAGGGGTGTCGGTGTGGCTGTGCGCGGGCCACCGGAGCGCCACGTTCCTCACGCAACGCGCGGGGCGGGACCTCGTGACGAGCCTGATGCGGGCGTGGGAGGCCGCCGGGTGCATGACGCGGGCCCGGCACCGGGCGCTGGACCTCCACCTCGCCCGGCTGCGGGGGGCGCCGCCCCGGCACAGGCCGGGCTCGTATGCGTGGCCGGACCTCCGTGGGGAGGCCGAGCGGCGCTTCGCCGCCGGCGAGCCGCCGTCGATCGTGATCCCGGACCTGCGGCGCCGCGCGGGGGCCGGGCCGGCGCGGCCTCCGTCGCGGCGGACGATGATGCGCTGGTTCACCGACGGCCGCTGGCTGCGCGATGGGGGCGCCGGGGGCCGGGGCGCGCCTCCGCCCGCGGGGCCGCGAACGCCCGGTCCCGGGCGCCCGCGGCGGCTCCGCTCAGTTGGAGGTGGGCAGCGTCCCCCGGACGGGCAGCAGGACCCCCGCGGCGTAGGTGTACGACTGGGTGCCGTAGGCGTTGGCGCTCCTGCGCAGGGTCACCGTGATGTACTGGGGCCCGCTGCCGACCGAGGCGAGGGCGATGACCCCGCCGCCGCCGGGCCGGCTGAGCAGGCTCCAGTTGAAGCCGAGGACGCGGCCGACGGTCTGCTGGACGACCACCTTCGCGCCGCGCTGCACCTGGACGAACGCGCTCGCCGGCTGGACCGCGCCGCGCCGGGCGCCGCGCACGGCGATCAGCTTCACGGTGCTCGGCCCGGCCACGGCGGTCCCCAGGACGGCGAACCCCGAGCCGGCGTTCGAGCCCCCGCCGGACCCGCCGCAGGAGGTGCCGAAGAGGTCGCGGAGCACCGCGCCGGGCACGTCGGCGTCGCCGCAGAAGTTGGCGCCGAAGTCGATGAGGGCCCACGTGCCGTCGGCGTTCTGGCGGAAGAGCAGCTCGATCGGCACCCGCCGGCGGCCGGCGACCTTGCGGGGGCTGACGACGCCCGAGGCGTAGAGCGGGCTCGCCGAGGCGGTCGAGACCGTGATCTGGGTGACGATGAACGGCCGGCCGGGGACCTGGGAGATCAGCGGCGACTGTTGCACGGCGGCGAGGATCCCGTCGATCTCGGCCTGCGTGCTCGGCCGGGTCGCGGTCGCGGCGCCGGGCAGCAGCCCGCCGATCACGGCCGCGCCCGCCAGAGCGAGGAGCCACCGCGCAAGGGCCTTCGGCATTCGAGCCTCCTGGTCGCCGCCGGCGTCCGGGCGCGGCGGATCCCGGGAGCTATCCCACCCCCGCCGCCCCCGCGTCAAGCGCGAGGGGCGGGGCCGCCAGGTCGAGGGTCGGCGCCAGCGCCAGGAACGCCCGCGCCTCCTCGAGCCGGTCCCGGCAGGCCCGGTAGAGCGGCGAGGCCTCGAGGTCGCGCCGCGCGGGATCGGCGGCGGCGCGCACCCCGTCGTCGCCCACCGCCACCAGGCCGAGCTCGCGCAGCACCGCCAGCGCCCGGGCCGCCACCCGGTGCGGCCGCATGGCCGGCCCGTCGCCGAGCAGGGCCGCCTCCAGCTCCGGGCCCCACGCCAGGGGGCCCGCGTCCCGCAGCGCCCGCCAGAGGGCCGTGACCGCCGGGCGCAGCTCCCAGTCCTCCTCGGCCAGCCCCCGCGCCAGGTCGGTCTCGGCCTCGCTCCAGGTCAGGTGCAGCCAGCGCCCGCCGGCGCGGTGGGCCGCCCAGGCCGCCTCGGCCGCCGAGGCGGGCGGGTCGAACCAGCGCCAGGTGCATCCCCTCGGGCGGCTCGACCTCGGCCAGGCGCGCGTAGTTGACCATCACCAGCGCCGGCACGCCGCGCGCGCGGGCCAGGCGGGCGGCCATCGCCCCCGGGTCGCAGCGCCCGCCGGCCAGCACCGCCACCTCGAGCCCGAGCCGGCCCGGCTCGAGGGCGGTCTCGAGCGCCGGGCGGCGCCGCGCGACGTCGCCGACCACCGCGACGACGCCCCGGTCGGCCCCCGCCAGGCCCGCCAGGATCGCCAGCGACGAGCACTCCCCGCGGCGGTCGCGCACGCCGAGCGGGGGGGCGGCGCCGTCGGGCGGCGACGGGGGCGGCTCCAGGGGGTCGTCGAGCATGGCGCGGAGCGACGCCAGCGGCAGCCGGTCGGGGCAGCGGACGTCGCAGGCCTGGGCGCACTGGCCGGGAAGGGGGTCGCGGGGCCCGAGCTCCTCCAGCGCCTCGACCGTGACGCGCGGCCCCACCAGGCCCTGCCAGCGCTCGATGTCGAGCGAGACGACGGCGTCGTGGCGCTCGTCCAGGGCCAGCCCGGCGGCCCGCTCCCCCATGCGGAAGCCGACGGCCCGCGCGTGGGCCCCGCAGGAGCGCAGGCGCACCTGCAGGTGCTTGCCCTCCCCCACCCGCCCCGGCGACTCCAGCTCGGCGCCGGCGACGACGAGGCGCACCTGCGGGTTGCCGCGCCCGAAGGGCGCGAGCGTCTCGATCGCCTCGGCCGTGGCCAGGGTGAGGTCGCGGCCGCCCACGACGGCGTCGACGGCCTTGACCCGCGCCCGCGCGATCGCCGCCCGCGCGCCCTCGGCGGCGAGGTGGAGCTCGTCGCGGAACCGCGCCACGGCCGCGGCCGGCAGCTCGAGCCCGACCGCGCCCGCGTGGCCCCCCCAGCGCGTCAACGGGCCCGCCGCGGACCCCACCAGGGCGTGGAGGTCGACGCCCGGCAGGCTGCGGCCCGATCCCTTGGCGCCCGCGCCGTCGCGCGCGATCACGACCGCGGGCCGCTCGAAGCGCTCCACCAGGCGGGCGGCCACGATGCCCACGACGCCCTCGTGCCAGCCGTCGCCGGCCACGACGATCGCCCCCGCGCCGCGGATCTCGTCGGGCTCGGCCTCGTGCTGGGCGATCGCCGCCTCCAGGATCTCCCGCTCCACCTCCCGGCGCTGCGCGTTGAGCTCCCAGAGCTCGACCGCGATCGGATCGGCCTCCTCGCGGTCGGTGGCCAGCAGGAGCTCGAAGGCCCGGCCGGCGTCGGCCAGGCGGCCGGCGGCGTTGATGCACGGCGCCAGCGTGAACCCGAGGGTGCGGGCGCTCACGGTGCGCGGCTCGACGCCCGCCGCCGCGCAGAGGGCGGCGATGCCGGGACGCGGCCGGTCGCGGATGGCCCGCAGGCCCCGGGCCACCCGGCGCCGGTTGTCGCCCGTGAGGGGCACGGCGTCGGCGACGGTGGCGAGGGCGACCAGGTCGATGCCCTCGTCGGGGTCGGGGGCCAGCCCGCCCCCGTCGAGCCGGTCCGCCAGGGCCCGCACCGCCATGTGCACCACGCCGACCGCCGCCGGCAGGTCGTCCGCCGGCCGCCCCAGGGCCGGGTTGGCGACGATCCCCGGCGGCCGCCGGCCGCCGGCGAGGTGGTGGTCGAGCACGATGGGGTCCACGCCGAGCTCCACCGCCCGCGTCAGCGCCTCGACCGCGGAGGTGCCGCAGTCCACGCAGACGAGCACGCGCGCGCCCCCGGCGGCCAGCCGCTCGACGGTCTCGACCGCCACCCCGTAGCCATCGGCGAAGCGGCTGGGCAGGAATGGGTTAACCGTCGCGCCGCGGCCGCGCAGGGCGCGCACGAGGACCGCGGTCGAGCACACGCCGTCGCAGTCGTAGTCGCCGTGCACGGCGATGCGCTCGCCCCCGCGCACGGCGCGCGCCAGGCGGTCGGCCGCCTGGGCGATCCCGGGCACGTCCTCCGGCGGGGCGAGGGGGCCGTCGGCCGCCAGGAAGGCGCGCGCCGCCGCGGGGTCGTCCAGGCCGCGGCGCACGAGCGCCCATGCGACCGGCTCGGGCACGCCCAGCGCCTCCTCCAGGGCGGCGACCCGGTCGAAGGCCGCGCGCCGGGCCCGCCAGCTCACCAGCGCCCCGAGCGGAAGATGCCCACGCAGAGCCAGACGACGAGGATCAGGGCCGCGATCACGCCGGGCAGCGCGATCAGCGACACGCCCGCCACGTCGGCGTAGCGCGCGAACACCGCGATCACGGCCGAGCCGACGATGAGGGCCGAGGCCACGAGCCCGAGGATGAGCCGGTTGGCGCTCGCCTCGGCCTTGTCGACCGCCTCCTCGAACCCCTCCGGCTTGATGCGGATCTCGACGTCGCCGTCCTTGAACTCGTCGAGCAGCTCCGAGAGCTGGAAGGGGTAGTCGAGGATGGCCTCGGCGTAGCGGGCCGCATCGGACCGCACCCGTCCCGCGATGCGGTCGGGGCGGTAGCGGTCGGCGGCGAGGCGCAGGGCGTAGGGGCGCGCGACCTCGAACACGTTGAAGTCGGGCGAGATCTCCAGCGCGACGCCGGCCAGGGTGGCGAGCGTCTTGTCGAGCATCACCCAGCGGGCGGGCATCGTGACGCCGATGGCGTACACCGTCCCGAAGATCTCCCTCAGCACCTCGCGCACGTCGATGTCGCCGATCGCGCTCGCGGAGTAGCGCTGCAGGATCACGGCGAGGCGGTCGCTGAGCTCCTCCTCCTTGTTGCGCGGGAACTGGACCCCGAGGGCCCTCAGCCGGCGGGGGAGCCGCTCGGCGTCCTGGTTCAGGATGTCGATCACGAGCCGCATCAGCGCCTCGCGGTCACGGGTCGTGAGCTGCTCGGACATCCCGAAGTCAACCAGGCTGATGCGGTCGGCGTCGCGCACGAGGACGTTGGCCGGGTGCGGGTCCGCGTGGAAGAAGCCGTGGACGAAGATCATCTGCATCCACGTCTCGGTGAACCGGTTCGCCAGCTTCAGCCGGTCGGCCCCCGGCCAGGCGTCCATGTCGAGTTGGCGCAGGCTCGTGCCCTCCACCCGCTCCATGGTGAGCACCCGCGCGGTCGTGTAGCGCCAGTAGATCTTCGGCACCGAGACGGTGTCGTCGCCCGCGAACTGGCGCCGGAAGATCTCCGCGTTGCGGGCCTCGATGCCGTAGTCGAGCTCGCGCCGGATGGTGCGGGCGAACTCGTCGACCGTCTCCACCAGGTCGATGAACTGGAGCCGCCGGATGCGCTCGCGCGCCACCTTGGCCACCTGGTAGAGCAGCTGGATGTCGGCGCTGATCTGGCGCTCGGCGTCGGGGCGCTGCACCTTGACCACGACCTGCTGCCCGTCGGGCAGGCGGGCCCGGTGCACCTGGCCGATCGAGGCCGCGGCGATGGGCTGCTCGTCGAACTCGACGAAAACCTGCTCGATGGTCAGGCCGAGCTCGGCCTCCACGACGGACCGGATGTGGGCGAAGGGCTCGGGGCGGGCGTCGTCCTGGAGGCCCCGCAGCTCCTCGAGGATGTCCGGCGGCACGATGTCGGGCCGGGTGGACAGGAGCTGGCCGAACTTGACGAAGGTCGGCCCCAGCTCGTCGAGCATCTCGCGCACGCGGCGCCCCCGGCTGCGGCCGCCGGCGCCCTCCTCGAGCGCCTCGGCCGGGACCTCCTTCCGGCCGAAGGCGTAGCCGAAGCCGTGGCGGGCGGCGACCTGCGCGATCTCCCCGAGACGCGCAAGGTTCTGCCGCCGTTCACCGCGCGCCATGCGGGCCAAGGTAGCAGCGCGCGCGGACGCGGCAGGGGGCGGGCGAGGAGACCGTCGACGAACCGAGGTCGGGCAGCCCGCCGAGCGAAAACCACGCGATTCGGATGGACGCGGCCTACGCCGATCCCACCAGGCGGCTCAGTCGGACCCCGGCCCGCGCTCCAGCAGGGAGATGCGGTGCTCGAGCTCGGTCAGCCGCAGCGTGACGTCCTCGAGCTCGCCCCGGGTGGCGATGCCGAGCTCGCGGATGACGCCCTGGACGCCGCCCTCCAGGCGGCCGACGATGCCGGCCGTCACCGCGCCGTCTCCCCGGACGCGGGCCATCATGCGGTCCACGACCTGCTTGCCCTCGTCGGTGCCCATCTGGCCCTTGCGCACCAGGTCGGCGGCGGCCGCCTCGGCCCGCTCTCGGGTGAGCGCAGCCGCGCCGATCGACATCAGGACGGCCTGCTCCATGCTCTCTCGGACGGTGGTCACCTGCGCCTCCTTTTCTGGACGTTGCGGTGCCGCCTCTGTCGCTCGGGGGCGGGTCGGTCGCGCCGCGGTCGCGGCTCCTCGTCGCCGTCGTCGGCGGCGGGCACGGGCGCCGGGGCGCCGTCGTCCTCCGCCTGGGGCTCCGGCCCCGCCGGCGCCTGCGCGGCGGGCTCGGGAGCCGCGTCCGGCTCGGGCTCCGGCTCGGGCTCCGGCTCGGGCTCCGGCTCGGGCTCCGGCTCGCCGGCCTCCAGCTGCCGCGGTTCCTCGTCCGCCTCCGCCTCCGGCCCCTCGTTCTCGAGCTGCAGCTCGGCCTCGAGGGCCGCCTCGGCCCGCGCGAGGGTGTCGAACGTCGACCACGTCGGCGTCGCCCGAGACCGCCACGGCCTTCCGCTCGGCCTTCGCCGTGCGGCGCCGTTCCTGGGGCTCGCGCTCCTTCCAGAGCGCGGCGAGGGGCGCGGCGATGGCGATCGACGACAGGCCGCCCGCGAGGATCCCGATGATGAGCGCGAACGCGAAGTCCTTGAGCGTGTCGCCGCCGAAGAAGTACAGCACCGTCAGGGGGATGAGCGTCGTGAGCGAGGTGATGATCGAGCGCGTGAGCGTCTCGTGCACGGAGGTGTTGACGATCTCCCGGTAGGTCGAACTTGCGCATGATCCGCTGGTTCTCGCGGATGCGGTCGAACACGATCACCACGTCGTAGAGCGAGTATCCGAGGATCGTGAGCAGCGCCGCCAGGGTGGCGCTGGTGAACTCCCGGCCGGTCACCGAGTAGATGGCGATCGACAGCCAGATGTCGTGGATCACCGACAGCAGCGCCGGCAGCGCCAGCTTGTACTCGAAGCGGATCGTCAGGTAGAGCACGATCACGGCGAAGCTGAGCAGGATCGCCCAGATCGCGTTGCGGATGATCTGCTCGCCGAGCACCGGCCCGACGGTGTCGACCGTCTGGAAGTCGCCGTCCTGCAGCCCGAACTCCGCGTCGAGCGCCCGGCGCAGGTCCTGGAGCTCGGCCGGCTGGAGCGTCTCGGTCTGGATCTGGAAACCGTCAACCCGGCCCGCGTCGGTCTGCTCGCTCGTCGCCTGGATCTTGGCGTCGGGCAGCCCGAGCTCCTGGGTCACGGCCCGCACGCCGTCCTCGGTGGCGGGGCGCTCGAACAGGGCCTCCACCCGGGTGCCGCTCTCGAAGTCGAGGCCGAGGTTGAGGCCGTTGGCGACGATGAAGACCGTGCCGATGGCGATCGGGACGAACGAGATCGCCATCCACAGCTTCCACTTGCCGACGAAGTCCATCTTCCAGCGGATCTCCCGCTGGTTGAGGCCCATGTAGCGGTCGTCGCGGAGGAAGCGCGTCTCGGCGAGCACGTTGAACACGGCCCGCGTGGCCACCACGGCCGTGAAGAGCGACAGGATGACGCCGATCATCAGCGTGAAGGCGAAGCCCTTGACGCCCGCGGTCGCGAACAGGAACAGGATGGCCGCGGTCGCGAACGTGACCACGTTCGCGTCGATGATCGCGCTGAGGCCCTTCTTGTAGCCGGCCAGGATCGCCGCCTTCGGCGACTTGCCGGCGCGCGCCTCCTCGCGGACGCGCTCGAAGATGACCACGTTGGCGTCGGACGCGACGCCGATCGTGAGGATGATGCCCGCGATGCCCGGCAGGGTCAGCGTGATGGGCACCAGCACCACCACCGCGTAGAACAGCACCGCGTAGACGATGAGGCCCAGGGCGGCGATCACGCCGAGGAACCGGTAGTAGGCGATCAGGAAGAGCATCACCAGGACCAGGCCGGCGATGCCCGCGAAGAGCGCCTGGTCGAGCGACTCCTGGCCGAGGGTCGCGGAGACCTGCTTCTGGCTGATGACCTCCAGCTCGATCGGCAGGGCGCCGGAGTTGATCTGGGTGGCGAGGGTCTGAGCCTCGTCCTGGCTGAAGTCGCCCTGGATCAGCGCGCTCCCGCCGCCGATGCCCGTCGGGAACTCCTCGTAGTCAACCGTGGGGTTCGACACGATCTCGCCGTCGAGGATGATCGCGAACCGCTGGAGCTGGTTCTTGAGGTTGCCCTCGACCGCGAGCTGGCGGGTGAGGTCCTGGAACTTGTCGCCGCCCTCGTCCGTGAAGTCCATCGTCACGACCCACTCGTTGCCGCCGATGGAGCGGGTCTGGAGCTCGGCCCGGGCCGAGCTGACGTCCTGGCCGGTGAGCCCCGGGTTGTTCTGGAAGACGCGCCAGATCGTCTGCGTGCCCGACGTGCGGGTCTGGAAGCGCTGGCTCTCCTCCGAGGCGATGAAGAGCCCCTTGGGCACCACGACCACCTCGGCGCTCTCGGGGATCCGGTCGTTCGGGAGCGCCTCGCGCAGCGACAGGCGGTCGATCTCGGGGCCCGCCAGCAGCTCCTTCGACCGCCGGTCGAACGCGTAGTAGCTCGGGAGCCCGCGCGCCTCTTCGGGAGTCGTCCGCTCGGCGAGCTTGGCCGCCTCGTAGAGGCTCGTCGTGCCCGCCTGGTCGACGACGTTCGCCTCGAAGGGGATGAACGTGAGCTGGGCCGGGTTGATCAGGTCGTTGACGACCTGCTCGGGGTCCTCGGCGCCGGGCAGCGCGACCACGATCTGGTCGTCGCCCTGGGTCTGGATCTCGGGCTCGGCGACGCCGAACGCGTCGAACGCGGTCGCGGATGATCTCGACCGAGCGGTCGATCGCCTCCGGCGTGACCTGGGCCTGCTCGGTCGGCTTGCCCTGCAGCACCACCTCGACCCCGCCCTGGAGGTCGAGGCCGAGCACGGTGGGCCGCAGCGCGATCGCCAGGGCGGACGCGGCCAGGAGGCCGACGACCAGCGCCAGCAGGAGGATCGGGCGCCTCATGGGCAGCCGGCGGGGCTCGCGCCCCGGCTAGGCGTCGGCCGCGGCCGAGACGTCGGCCCCCGCCCCGCTCTCCGTGACCTTGCGCGCGATCGAGCTCTTGGCCACTCGGATGTCGGTGTCCTCCGCGATCTCCAGCAGGATGGTGTCGCCCTTCTCGACCTCGGTGACGGTGCCGTAGATCCCCGAGACCGTGACCACCTCGTCGCCCGTCTGGAGGTTGGAGAGGATGTTCTCGAGCTGTCTGCGCCGCTTCTGCTGGGGACGGATGCCGACGAGGTAGATCAGCCCGATGAAGATCAGGATGTAGATCGGCAGGAGCAGCGCCGACATTCGGGAGGGCTCCTCGCTCGGGGCGTCGGTCGATGGCCGGTCCGCGCGCGACCGGCGCGGCCGAGGATATCAAAGGGCCCGGCGCCGCCCGGGCGCGCGCGGTGCCCCGCCGGGGCCTTTGGTACCGTCAGCCGCCGTGACCGTCGCCGCCCGCCCGTCGCCCCTCGCGCGCGCGTGGTCCGCCAGGTGGCCCATCGGCGCCGAGCTGGTGCTCTTCCTGGTGCTGATGCTCGCCTACGAGTGGCTCCGCGACGTGGTCGCCGTGAGCGACGCCGTCGCGCCGATCGGCCACGCCCTCGACGTCATCGACGCCGAGCGGGCGCTGGGACTCTTCGTGGAGCCCGACGTCCAGGAGTGGACCCAGTCGGTGCCGGGGGGCGAGTTCGTCGTCACCTGGGCGTACACCCTCGCCCACACGACGGGCTTCGTCGTGATGTTCCTGTGGATGTGGTTCCGGCGCCGCCGGTTCTATGCCGCCTTCCGCAACTGGTTCTGGGTCACGAACGGGCTGGCGCTGATCGGGTACTGGCTCTACCCGCTCGCGCCGCCGCGGCTGACGGACCTCGGCCTCGACGACCCGACCAAGGCCAGCCTGGAGCTGGGCGGGGCGCTGTCGTGGTTCGAGCCGTTCCGCAACGAGTTCGCCGCGATGCCGTCGATGCACGTGGGCTACACGTTCCTGTTCGCGCTGACGCTCTTCTGGATGCACCGCGGCTCGCCGCTGCGCTGGCTGGCCTTCCTGTGGCCGGCGGCGATGGTGTTCGTCGTCATGGCGACCGCCAACCACTGGTGGCTCGACGCGGTCGGGGGCGCCGCCTGCGTGCTCCTGGCGCTCGCCGTCGTGGACCCGCTCGCGCGCTCCCTCCCGCGCCCCTGGCAGGCGGCCGCGGCGTGAGGATCGCCATGGTCACCGAGTACGCCTACCCGGTCCTGGGAGGCATCCCCGAGCACGTGCACAACCTCAGCCGAGAGATGGCGGCGCGGGGCCACGACGTGACCGTGGTCACGAGCATGGCGCCCTGGGGCAAGAAGCGCCTGGCCCGCGAGCTCGACGCCGAGAACCTGGCGCGGCACGGCTACCGGACGGTGCGCACCGCGATCTCCATGCCGATCGTCAGCAACGGATCGGTCGCCCGCGTGAGCGTGGGCCCGGGCCAGAAGCGCCGCGTCGCCCGCGCCCTGCGCGGCATGGACGTGGTCCACGGGCAGGGCCTCGCCCCGCCCACCCTGACGCTCTGGGGGCTGCGGGTCTCCCAGGCCCCGGTCACCGTGGGGACCTTCCACACCTACTTCGAGGGCGGCCACTGGGGCTACACGCACTTCTTCGCCTACGTGCGCGCCACGGTGGCGCGCGCCGACCGCCTGATCGCCGTCTCCGAGGCCTGCCTCACGGCCCTGCGGCCGTACTTCGGGGATCAGCGCTTCGAGGTGATCCCGAACGGCGTGGACGTCGACCTCTACCGCCCGCTCCGGCCCGGCGAGGAGCACCCGCCGGGGCCGCCCCGCATCCTCTTCGTGGGGCGCTTCGACCCGCGCAACGAGCTCGACACCATGCTGCGGGCCCTGCGCATCCTCCGCGACGAGGGGCGCGACGCCGTGCTGCAGGTGGTCGGGGACGGCCCCCTGCGGCGGGTCTACCACCGCCTGTCCCGGAGCCTCGGCGTCGACGACCGGGTCGAGTGGCTGGGCCTGCTCGACCGGGAGCGGCCGCGCCTCTACCGCGAGGCCACCGTCTTCGCCGCGCCCTGCGTGCTCGCCTCGTTCGGGGTCGTCCTGCTGGAGGCCATGGCCTCCGGGACGCCGATCGTCTGCGCCGACAACGTCGGCTTCCGGCAGGTGATCCGCGACGGCGCCCCCGGCCGCTTCGTGCCGCCCTCGGACCCCGCCGGCCTCGCGGCGGGCATCGGCGAGGTGCTCGACGACCCCGGGATGCGCGCCGACTGGGCCGAGCGGGGCCGCGCGGTGGCGCAGGAGCGCTACTCCTGGCCGGAGATCGCCCGCCGGGTCGAGGCGCTCTACCTCGAGATCCTCGACTCCAAGCGCGGCGACGGCCGTCCGCCGCCGCCCATGGGCCTGCGCTACAACCTGCGCCGCAACCCGATCGAGCTGGTGCGCAACGCCCCGGCCGCGCTGCGCGCCGGCCACTCGCGGGACGCGGAGTGATGTCCGGCCGCGAGACCCGCTCCTGGCTGATGGACATGGACGGCGTGCTCGTGGAGGAGGAGCACGTCATCCCCGGCGCCGATCGGCTCGTCGCGCGCCTGCGGGAGACCGGCACCGCCTTCCTGGTGCTCACCAACAACTCCATCTACACGCCCCGCGACCTGGCGGCGCGGCTGCGCACGGCGGGCCTCGACGTGCCCGAGGAGTCGATCTGGACCTCGGCGCTGGCGACGGCGCGCTTCCTGCACGACCAGCGCCCGGGGGGCTCGGCCTTCGTCATCGGCGAGGCGGGCCTGACGACCGCGCTGCACGAGGCCGGCTACACCCTGACCGAGCGGGCGCCCGACTACGTGGTCCTCGGCGAGACCCGCAACTACAGCTTCGAGCGCATCGCCCACGCCATCCAGCTCATCGGCCGGGGGGTGCGGTTCATCGCGACCAACCCGGACCCCACCGGGCCGTCGCCCGCGGGCCCGCTCCCCGCCACCGGCGCGGTCGCCGCCCTCATCACCCGGGCCACGGGGGTCGCGCCCTACTACGTCGGCAAGCCCAACCCGCTGATGATGCGCTCGGCGCTGAACACCATCGACGCCCACTCCGAGACCACCCTGATGATCGGCGACCGCATGGACACCGACATCGTGGCCGGGATCGAGGCGGGGCTCGAGACGGTGCTGGTCCTCACCGGCGTGACCGCGCGCGAGGACGTCACCCGCTTCCCCTACCGCCCCTCCCGGGTCGTCAACTCGGTGGCCGACCTCGTGGAGGAGGTGGGCGCCCCTCCGGGCTAGCCCTCGGCGGCCACGAACTCGAAGCGCGTGCCGACGCTGTTCTGGATGAAGGCCTCCGGGAACCGGGCGGCGAGCGCGTGAGTGGCCCGCCAGCCGGTGCAGTGCGCGGGCACGAGGTAGTCCGGGGAGAGCTCTCCGAGCGCGTCGCAGGTCGGCCCGATGATCGGCTCGAACGACCGCCCGGCGAGGTGGAAGCCTCCGACGACGGCGTGGATCCGCCGCTCGCCCGTGAGCTTCCGGGCGTAGCGCAGGATGTTGATGATGCCGGAGTGCCCGCAGCCGGTCAGGACGACGAGACCGCGTCCGCGCACGGTCGCGACGAGGGCCTGGTCGTCGAGGATGAGCGGGTCGGGGTGCCACGCGCCGTGCCGGTGGGCCTCGTGGCCGGGGAAGCCGCGCTCGAACTCCGTGGTCCGGTCGACCTCGCCGGTCACCAGGAGCGAGCCCCCCAGCAGGAAGGAGGGCTGGCGCCGCTCGACGATCTCGAAGCCCGCGCCCTGCAGCGCGCCCCTGCTCGTCGTGGGGAGCTCCATCGGGTCGCCGCCGGGGAAGGCGACGCGGCGGCGGGTCCAGAACTCCGGGTGGATGAGGACGGGCATGTTCGCCCGCCCGAGACGCCCCACCAACCCGTGCATGCCCGTGACGTGATCCCAATGCCCGTGGCTGAGCACGATGATCTCGATGTCACGGGGGGACAGCTCGAGCCGTCGCATGTTCTCCACGAGCCCGTCCGGAGTCCGGCCGGCGTCGAACAGCACGCGGGTCTCCCGGTCGCCGGTGGCGATCGTGACCAGCGCGGAGAACCCGTGCTCGGCGCGCAGGGCGTCGTCGGTGTCACCGCCCGCGAGGAGGGGCGCCGGCATCCGTGGCGAGCCGGCCAGGGATGGCCGCCTCGCCGGGCCGTCGTCGGGGAGCAGCGAGTCGGTCACGTTGTCCACGAGCGTGGTCACCGTGATCGCGTCCACCGGCTCGAGTGGGATCGCCTCGATCAACCGCCCCGGGCTCGCGACGATCGCGCTAGGAGCCCCGCGCCGGGGGGACGGCGCCGAGCTCCGCGGCCCCCGACAGGACCCCCACCACGTCGCGCATGTTCAGGACGCCGACGAGCTCGTCGCCCTCGCGCACCAGCAGGTGGCGCACGCCGCGCCCGATCATCAGGTCGCACGCGTCGGACAGCGGCGTGGACCGCTCGACGCTGACCGGGTCCGGCGTCATCCAGTCGCCGATCCGCGCCGCGTCGAGGTCGGTGCCGTCGGCGATCGCCCGCAGGACGTCGCGCTCGGTGATGACGCCGCCGCCCTCCACGTTGACGATGCCGAGCCCGGTGCGGGCCCCGCTGAGGGCGACCGCGAGCGAGCGCAGGTCTTCGCCCGGGCCCATGCTCACCTTCACGTCGGCCATCACGTCGCCCACGGTCTGCGCCATGTGCCGATCATAACCATCTCGTCCCCACCGGTCGCCCGGGCCCGGGCCGGCCCTCAGCCTGAATCAGAAGAGCTCGGGGTGGCCCTGCGCCGGCGGGGTGAGGCCGAGGTGGCGGTACGCGCGGGGCGTGGCCACCCGGCCGCGGGGGGTGCGCTTGAGCAGCCCCTCCTGCAGCAGGTAGGGCTCGTAGACGTCCTCGATCGTGTCCGGCGACTCGCCCACGCTGTCGGCCAGCGTGCCCAGGCCCACCGGGCGGCCCTCGAACGTCTCGGCGAGGCGGCGCAGGAGCTGGCGGTCGAGGTCGTCGAGGCCGAGCTCGTCGACCTCCAGAAGCTCCATCGCCTCCTCGGCGACGGCCCGGTCGACCGTGGGATGGCCGCGCACCTGGGCGACGTCGCGCACCCTCCGCAGCAGGCGGTTGGCGATGCGCGGCGTCCCCCGCGAGCGGGCCGCGAGGGCGGCGGCGCCGTCCTCGTCGATGGCCACGCCGAGCAGCCGGGCGGAGCGGTGCACGATCGCGGCCAGGTCGTCCGCGCCGTAGTAGTCCAGCCGGTGCAGCACCCCGAAGCGACCGCGCAGCGGGGTGGTGAGCAGGCCGGTGCGGGTGGTGGCGCCGATCAGCGTGAAGCGCGGCAGGTCGAGGCGCAGCGTCCGCGCCGAGGGCCCCTGGCCCAGGATGACGTCGAGCTGGAAGTCCTCCATCGCCGGGTAGAGGACCTCCTCCACCGCGCGGTTGAGGCGGTGGATCTCGTCGATGAAGAGGACGTCGTGGGGCTCGAGCGCCGTCAGCACGGCGGCGAGGTCGCCCTTGCGCTCCAGCACCGGGCCGCTGGTGACGTGGAAGCCGACCCCCAGCTCGGCCGCCACGATGCCCGCCAGCGACGTCTTGCCGAGGCCCGGGGGCCCGGCGAGCAGCACGTGGTCGAGCGCCTCGCCGCGCTGGCGCGCGGCCTCCAGGAAGATGCCGAGCTGCTGCTTGACCCCCTCCTGGCCGATGAACTCGTCCAGGCTGCGGGGGCGCAGCGACAGGTCGAGCTCGTCCTCGGCCCCGATGTCGGCCCCCTCGGCGAGGCGCTCCTCGGTCATCGGCGCAGTCTCCCGAGCCCGTGGCGCACCAGGCCCTCGGCGTCGAGGCCCTCGGGCGCGTCGGTCAGGGCCGCGTCGGCCTCGTCGGGACGGAACCCGAGCGCGACGAGCCCGTCGCGGGCCGACAGGTAGGCGTCGGCCGACCCGGCGGTCACGCGGGGCGGCTCGCCCCCGTTGAGCGACCCGAGGCGGTCGCGCAGCTCCAGCACCACGCGCTCGGCCGTGCGCTTGCCCACGCCGCTGGCGGCCTGCAGGCGCGCGCTGTCGCCCCGGGCCAGCGCCAGGCGCAGCTCGTCGGGCTGGTCGAGGCCGCAGATGGCGAGCGCCAGCCGCGGGCCGACCCCGCTCACGCCCGTGAACGCCTCGAAGAGGGCCCGCTCGCCCGCGCTGGCGAATCCGTAGAGGTCGAGCGACTCCTCGCGCACGACCAGGACGGTGAGCAGGGACGCCTCGGCGCCCGCGGCGGGCAGGGCCGCGCCGGTCGTGGCCGAGACGCGCACGAGCAGGCCGACCCCGCCGACCTCGACCACGGGGCCCTCGGCCTCGTGCGCCAGCACGCGGCCCCTGACGGAGCGAATCACGGAGCCGAGGCTACCGCGCCCGGCGGATGGCCCCGCGCAGGGGCGCCGAGCTCAGGTGGCAGATCGCCGCCGCCAGCGCGTCGGCCTCGTGGTCGCCGCCGGGCTCGGCCGCGGCCAGGCGCCGCACCATCGCCCGCACCTGCGCCTTGCCGGCCCCGCCCTGCCCTGTCACGGCCTGCTTGATGGTGTTGGGGGCGTACTCGGTCACCTCGATCGCGGCGCCCGCGAGCGCCACGAGGATCGCCCCGCGGGCCTCGGCCATCCCCATCGCCGCGCGGCTGACCGGGTGGACGAACCACGACTCCACCGCGGCGGCGCCGACCGCGTGCTCCGCCGCCAGCGCCGCGACGCCGTCGTGGATCGCGCGCAGCCGCTGCGGGTGCGGGGTGCGGGGCGAGGTGCGGATCGTCCCGAGCGCGAGCACCTCGAGCCGGGCCCCCGAGCCGGCGACGACGGCGTACCCGGTCGATGCCAGGCCCGGGTCCACCCCGATGACGCCGCCACTCACACGGGTAGCCAATCAGCGGGTCCGGACGGTAGAAAGGCGCAATGGCCGCCAACGTCACCGGCGCGTTCCCGATCCTGACCGTCTCGGACCTGGCGCGGGCGCTCGACTTCTACATCGGGCTCCTGGGCGGCCAGCAGACCTACCGCTTCCCCGAGCAGGGGCCGCCGGTCTTCGTCACCCTGGAGCTCGGCGGCTGCCTGCTGGGCCTGGGCGAGGAGGCCGGGCTGCCGCCGGCGCCCGACGACCGGCCCCGCATCGAGATCTGCGCCTACGCGGCCGACTGCGACGCCGCCGTCGCGGCCCTGCGCGACTCCGGGGTCACCGTCCTGGACGAGCCCGCCGACCAGGACTGGGGCGAGCGCATGGCCCGGGTGGCCGACCCCGACGGCAACCGCGTCATGATCCTCAGCCCCCTGCCGGGGCGCTGAGGACGGCTCAGCCCGCCACGGCCTCGAGGATCTCCTCGGAGATGTCGAAGTTGGCGTAGACGCCCTGGACGTCGTCGTTGTCCTCGAGCTCGTCGATGAGCCGCAGGACCTGCCGGGCCTCCTTCTCGGTGACCTCGACGGTGCTCTTGGGGACCATCGTGAGCTCGGCCGAGACGTAGCCGACGCCGCCCTCCTCGAGCGACTCCCGCACGCCCATGAAGTCGACCGGGTCGGTCGTGATCTGCCACTGGGCGCCATCCTCGGAGATGTCGTCGGCGCCACCCGCCAGGGCCAGCTCCATCACCTCGTCCTCGTCGACGCCCTCGCGGTCCACCAGCACCAGGCCCTTGCGGTCGAACTGCCAGGCGACGCTCCCCGGCGTGCCGAGGGAGCCGCCGTTCTTGGTGAAGATGTGCCGCAGGTCGCTGGCGGTGCGGTTGCGGTTGTCGGTGAGGATCGTCGTGATGACGGCCACGCCGCCCGGGGCGTAGCCCTCGTAGACCATCGACTCGTAGGAGTCGCCCTCGCCCCCGCCCGCGCCGCGCTGGATCGCGCGCTCGATGTTGTCCTTGGGCATCGAGTTGTCGCGCGCCTTCTGGATGGCGCCGGCGAGCGTCGCATTGGACTCGGGGTCCGGGCCGCCCTCCTTCGCCGCCACGATGATCGCCCGCGACAGCTTCGAGAAGAGCTGGCCGCGCTTCGCGTCGGCGGCGCCCTTCTTCCGCTTGATCGTCGCCCACTTACTGTGCCCCGACACGGTCCCTCCTCTCGCCGTCGTCCGCCGCCTCGCGACGGGCCCTCGCGCGCTCCACCAGCCACTCGTGGAAGCGGCGCTCCCCGGAGAGCTCCGGGTGGAACGCGGTCACCATCAGGTCGCCCTGGCGCGCGGCCACCCCGTGCCCGGCGTGGCGCCCCAGGACCTCGACGCCCGGGCCGGCCTCCTCGATCCACGGCGCCCGGATGAACACGGCGTCAACCGGCTCCGGCCCCAGGGCCGGCACGGCCACCGGCGCCTCGAACGACGCCACCTGGCGCCCGAACGCGTTGCGGCGCACGACGATGTCCATGCCGCCCACCAGCGGCTGCGGGCCGCCGGTGGTGGCCCGGGCGAGCACGATCATGCCCGCGCAGGTCCCGAGCGCCGGCATGCCGCCGTCGATGCGCGCGCGCAGGGCGCCCAAGAGCCCCGATGCCTCGGCGACCAGGCCCAGCGTGGTGCTCTCGCCCCCGGGCAGCACGATCGCGTCCAGCCCGCCCAGGTCGGCCGGCGCCCGCACCTCGGCCGGCTCGGCGCCGACCGCCGCCAGGGCCGCGGCGTGCTCGGCGAACGCGCCCTGCACCGCCAGCACCCCGACCCGCGGCCGGCCGAGGCTCGCCAGGGGCCCGCTCACCACCCCCGGCCCTGCAGCAGCTCGCCCTGGGCCAGGGCCGAGATCTCCAGCCCCGACATGGGCTCGCCGATGCCGGCCGACACCCGGGCCAGCACCTGCGGGTCGGCGAAGTGGGTGACGGCCTCGACGATCGCCCGGGCGCGGACAGGCGGGTCGGCGCTCTTGTAGATGCCCGACCCCACGAACACCCCCTCGGCGCCCAGCTGCATCATCAGGGCCGCGTCGGCCGGGGTGGCGATGCCGCCGGCGCTGAAGTTGACCACCGGCAGATGGCCCTCGGCCGCGACGCCGGCCACCAGCTCATAGGGGGCGCGCAGCTCCTTGGCGGCGGCGTGCAGCTCCTCGGGCGGCCGGGCCGCGAGCGACCGGATGCCGCCGGCGATCGCGCGCATGTGGCGCACGGCCTCGACCACGTTGCCGGTGCCGGCCTCGCCCTTGGTGCGGATCATCGCGGCGCCCTCGCCGATGCGCCGCAGGGCCTCCCCGAGGTCGGTGGCCCCGCACACGAAGGGCACGGTGAAGGCGCCCTTGTCGATGTGGTGGGCCTCGTCGGCCGGGGTGAGCACCTCGGACTCGTCGATGAAGTCGATCTGCAGGGCCTCCAGCACCTGGGCCTCGGCGAAGTGGCCGATGCGGCACTTGGCCATCACCGGGATCGAGACGGCTTCCTGGATACCGGCGATCATCGCGGGGTCGCTCATGCGGGCCACCCCGCCGTCGGCGCGGATGTCGGCCGGGATGCGCTCGAGGGCCATCACCGCGCAGGCCCCCGCCTCCTCGGCGATGCGCGCCTGCTCGGGGGTCGTGACGTCCATGATGACGCCGCCCTTGAGCATCTGCGCCAGCCCGCTCTTGACCCGGAACGTGCCGGTGGCGCCATTGCCCTCTGCCACGCGCTACCCCTCGGTCGAAGGCCGAGGTGTGGATTCTAGCGGGAGGGCCCGGGCCCCACCGTCACGCGCCGACGGCGGCCAGCCCCGCGGCGGCGATCTCGCGGCGCGGCGGCGACAGCGCCACCGCCAGCGCCTGGGCCACGGCCACCATGGCGACGAGGGTCGGGGCGCCGTCGCGGGCGTCCGCCGGCACCACCCGGGCGAGCGGGTTGCGGGCCAGGGGGTTGAGGCTGCTGTCGACCAGCGCGGCCGCGGGGACGCCGGCCGTCCGGCCCGCCGACACCGCCGCCTGGGCGACGCGCGACTCGCGGCCGATGGCGACGGCGAGCACCGCGCCGCCGGGCCCGAGGGCGTCGAGCCAGACGCGGGCCGCGGGGTCGAGCGAGGTCACGGCCGCCACCGGGCGCCCGGCGCGCGCCAGGCGCTCCTCGATGAGCGTCACGACGGTGCGGGCGTGTCCCTCGCCGGCGATCACCAGCGGCGCGCGCGCGCCGATGGCGGCGGCGATGGAGCCGAGCCCGGCCGTGCCCAGGCGCTCGGAGAGGTCGTCGAGGGCCAGCCGCTCGGCGGCCAGCGCCGACTCGATGCCGTCGGCCGACAGCGGAAGCCCGAGCTGGCGGTCGCCGGGCCGCGGCGGCAGCCCGGGGCGCTGGGCGCGGCGCACCGTCCGCTGCATCTCGGGATACCCGGAGTAGCCGAGGGCCTGGGCGAACCGCACCACCGTCGCCGGGCTGCAGTGCGAGGCGCGCGCGACCTCGTGCGCCGACAGCAGCGGGACGTCGGCCAGGTGGTCGGCCAGGTAGCGGGCCAGCGACTGCTGGGCGGGGCTGAAGCGCTCGTAGTCGCGCTTGAGTCGCTCGGCCAGGGCGTGGACGTCGGGGGGCATGCGCAGCGTGAGTTCGCCGTCGGGCCGCGGTCCCCTACCGAGGTCGTGGAGCGAGCCGCACCGGCCCCCCCTCGACCCCCCTCATGAGGACCTCGGCGACGCGGCCGGGCACAGCCCCGTACAGGACCACGTACTCGACCGCGCTCGCCCGCGGCGCCAGGGTGACGCGCCGCGGGGGCACCAGCGCCGCCGCCCTCCGGTCGGCCGGGCCCGAGCGGCCGCGCAGGGCGTCGACCGCGCCGCGCAGCGTCGCGCGGCCCCCGGTGTCGAGGACCGCCGTGAAGGCCGGCGTCCTCACGCGCGTTGACGACCCGTTGACGAGCGAGGCGATCCCCACCGACGGGGCGGGCCCGGCCGCCGGGGCGCCGACCCGCAGCGCAGCCTCGAGGGCCTCGACGACCGGGTCGGAGGCGCGCAGGTCGACCGTCGCGCCCAGCCCGTCGGGGCCGGTGCCGACGAAGTAGCCGGAGCCGAGCGCCTCGACCGTCTCGGGCGGAGGCGGCGGGGCGGGCGAGGGCGTCCCCCCGCCCCCGCAGCCGGCGGCCAGGGCGGCGGCCGCCAGCGCCCCGCCGAGCACCCGCCTCACCCGGGGGCGAGGCGCGCGACGGCCTCGTCGAGCGGCTGCAGGTCGGTCAGCAGCCCCGCGGCGAGGTCGCCGTCGCGCTCGACCCGCCGCGCGACCGCGCCCATGCTCAGCGCTCGGGGATCGAGCCCGGGCCGGACCTCGTCCCAGAGCAAGGGCGTCGCGACCGGCGCCCCCGGGCGCGGCCGCACCGAGTAGACGCTGGCGATGCTGCGGCCGCGGCCGTTCTGCCCCGCGTCGAGGTACACGCGCGCGCCGCGCTTGGCGACGACCCGCTCGGTCGTCACGAGCGTCGGATGGGCGCGCACGAGGGCCTCGCAGACCACCTGGGCGAAGAGGCGCACCGCGTCCCAGTCGGGCCCGGGCACGATCGGGACCAGCACGTGCATGCCGCTGGCGCCGGAGGTGCGCGGGTGGCCGCGCAGGCCCACGGCCTCGAGCGACTCGCGCACCAGCAGCGCGGTCTCGACCACCCGGTCGAACGGCAGGCCGTCGGCCGGGTCGAGGTCGAACAGCACGTGGGTCGGACGGTCGGGCGCGTCGGCCAGGCTCTGCCACGGGTTGAGCTCGATGCAGCCCAGGTTGACCAGCCAGAGAAGGCCCAGCGCGTCGTCGACGACGGCGTAGTGGCTGGTCTTCTCGTCCGAGCGGCCGCTGCGCGACAGCCGCGCCGTGCGCATCCAGTCGGGCGCCTGGTCGCCGACGTTGTGCTGGAAGAAGAATTCGCCCGCGATCCCGTCGGGGTAGCGCTTGAGGATCTGGGGCCGGCCGGCGACGTGCGGCACCAGCACGGGGGCCATCCGCAGGTAGTGGTCGAGCAGGTGGCCCTTCGTGATCCCCTCGTCCGGCCAGTAGGGCTTGTCGAGGTTGGTCAGGGTGATGCGGCGCCCGCCGTCCTCGAGCACCCGGTCGCCGCTCTGGCCGCCGAACGGGCCCGGCGGCACGTCGGGGCCCTCGCCCGGGTCGTCAACCAGCCCGCCGAACACGGGCGCGCGCAGGCGGTTGTCGGGCGTCCGCTCCGCGTAGCTCACCTCCGCCCGCAGGTCGGGGCGCACCCAGCGGGGCGCCGGGCGGCCCCGCGGCACCTCGTTCGCGAAGGGCGACTCCGGCACCTCCATGGAGCGCAGGCGGTCCCACAGGCCCCGGGCCATGTCGTGAGAGAAGCCGCTGCCGACGTGCGACAGGTACGTCAGGCCGCCGTCCTCGCCCGGCTCGCCCACCAGCAGGGCCCCGACCGTTCCCCGCCGCGAGCCGTCCCCCTCGGTGAAGCCGCCGATCGTCGCGACCATCTCGGGGCGGCTCTTGACCTTGACCCAGTCCTTGACCCGCTGCCCCGGACGGTAGGCGCCGTCGGCCCGCTTGGCGACGATCCCCTCGAGGCCCTTCGCGGCCGCGGCCGCGAACAGGGCGGTGCCGCTGCCCTCGACGTGGTCGCTCACGATCAGGCGCGGGGCGCCCTCGGGCGCCACCGCGGCGGCCAGGCGCTCGCGCCGCTCGCGCCAGGGCCGCTCCAGCAGCCACTCGCCGTCGGCGTGGAGGATGTCGAAGGCGACGTACGTGAAGGGGCCCCGCCCGTTCTGGAGCGCGTTGAAGTCGGGGCGGCCCTCCTCGTCCAACACCACCACCTCGCCGTCGAGCACCACCTCCTGGAGGGTCACGGCCCGCCGCAGGTCGGCGAGCTCCGGGTAGGCCCCGCTCAGGTCGCGTCCGGTGCGGCTGCGCAGCTCGGTGGCCTCCGAGGTGACCAGCGCCAGCGCCCGGTAGCCGTCCCACTTCAGCTCGAAGGCCCAGTCCGGGTCGTCGAACGGGTCCTGGCGGGACGAGGCGAGCATCGGCCGCAGCTCCCGGAAGCGCGGCTCCGGGTCGGGCGGCCCGGGCGGCCCGGCGGTCGAGCGGAAGATCAGCCACTCGTCCTTGCCGCCGCGCGCCCCCGTGCGCACGAGGTGGTACGCGCCCCGCAGGATCCGGCCCTCGAGCACCAGCTTCCACTCGTCCTCGTCCCGCTTCTCCGCCTCGTAGGTGCCGCCGTCCCACACGGTCATTCGGCCGGCCCCGTACTGGCCCTCGGGGATGACCGCGGCGAAGGTCAGGTACTCGAGCGGGTGGTCCTCGGTGCGCACCGCCAGGCGCTTGACGCCCTCGCGCAGCGGCGGCCCCTTGGGCACGGCCCACGACGCCAGGGCGCCGTCGACCTCCAGCCGCAGGTCGAAGTGCAGCGCGCGGGCGTCGTGGCGCTGCACCACGAAGCGGGGCCGCCCCTCCGCGTCGCCGGGCGGGGCCGCCGGGGCCGGCTCCGGCGTGGCGCCGAAGTCGCGCTTCTTCTGGTACTCGGCGAGGTCAGGTGCGCGTGCCAAACGCCTCCAGTATTCCCCTCTGCCAGCGCGCCGTCTCGTCCGGGCCCTGGAGGTGGTGCGGCGGAGCGGCCCAGAGGCGGTCGGCGAGGCCCTCGTAGGCGCGGGCGCGCTCCCGCACCTGGGCGACGGTGCCGGCGGCGGCGAAGGCGTCGGTCATGTCGTCGCCCACGGCGTCGGCCAGGGCCTCGCCGTCGCCGGCGGCGAAGGCCCGCCGGATGGCGGCCAGCCGCCCGCCGAAGCCGTGCCCGGAGAACAGCTCCTCGTAGGTCCTCACGGTGGCGTAGAAGCCCACCGTCGCCGCCGCCGCGCGGCGCGCCGCGCCCGGGTCGTCGTCGGAGGCGGCGCAGATCAGCGCGCCCGCCACCGCGGGCCGCGGGCGGCCGGCGCGCGCGCCGCCGGCGTCGAGCGCGGGGAGCAGCCGCTCGGCCAGCCACGCCGGGGTGGTCACCGGGTGGTCGAGGAAGCCGTCGGCGATCTCGCCCGCGAGGGCCGTCATGCCGGGGAGGACGGCCGCCAGCCACACCGGGATCGCGGCGCGCGGGGCGGCGTAGGGGCGGCGCAGGCCGCGGACCTCGATGTCGTAGATCGCACCCGGCGCGCGGGCGTCGCGCCCCTGGGCCAGCGCCGCCACCAGCTCCCGCGTGGCGGCCACCAGCTCGCGCATGCGCCGCACCGGCGGGTCGTACGCGGCCGCGTGCCAGCCGGCGTTGAGGCGCCGCACCCCGGCGCCGAGGCCCAGGACGAAGCGGCCGTCCGTGGCCTCGTCGAGGTCGAGCGCCTCCAGCGCGAGCACCATCGGGCTGCGGGTGAAGGCGAGGGCGATGCCGGTGCCGAGCTCGATCCGCTCGGTCGCGGCCGCCGCGACGGCGATCGGGACGGTGGCCGAGCGGTGCAGCTCGGGCGCCCAGAGGCGGGCCAGCCCGGCGCGCTCGGCCTCGGCCGCCATGAGGGCGATCTCGGCCGGGTCCCGGCCGAGGAGCTGGCCGTCGAACCGGGATCGCGAGCGGGGATGCCACCTGTGCGAGTATCCCAGCCGGTGAGGCCGATCGCGCGTCTGGGGACCGAGCTGCTGGTCGCGGGCGTCGGCCAGGTGGCGATCGGGGCCGGCGGGCTGATCGCCGGCTTGCTGCTCTCGGACTCCGCCGCGCGGGCCGTGGTCCCCTGGGTCGTCGCCCTCGTCGCACTGGGGGCAGTGAGCCTGATGACCTCGCGCTGGCTACGCGACGCGGACCCGGCCGCGGCCGACCCGGCCACCCGGGTCGAGACGACGGGCCTCACGGTGCGCCGCACGGCCGTCCCCCTCGCCCTGGCGGCCGTCGCGGTGGCCGTCGTCGCCGTCCTGGGCGGGGGTCTGGCGGCCGTCCTGGGCGGCGTGGTCGCGGGCGTCGGGGCCGTCAACCTCGTCAACCGCGGGTGGGTGGGGCGCCGCGAGCGCGACACCGGGCTCGCCATCTACCGCGAGCTCGGGCCCTCGCCGTTCTCGAGCGGCCGGCGGCCCCTCTACACGCGGCCGCGGAACGTCATCACGCTGGCCACGTAGTCCTTGGTGTCCTCGTAGAAGCCGCGCGTCCGGGTGGCCCCCAGGCCCTGGTAGTACGAGCCGACCGCCAGGCGCTCCCTGCCGCCGGTCTGGCGCAGCAGCCAGCCGATGTAGGCCACCCCGCCCTCGACGTTGTCGTCGATCCGGTGCGGGTTGATGCGGCGTCCCAGCACCGCCGGGCCGAACCAGCGGGCGGTCTCGGGCATGAGCTGCATCACGCCGACGGCGCCGGCGTGCGAGAGGGCGCTCTGCGACCAGCGGCTCTCCTGCCAGCCGACCGCCCGCGCCAGCGACGCCGGCACGCCGTGGCGCGTCGCCATCCGGTCGATGAGCGCCCCCACCTCGGGCCCGCCGGGGTTGATCGAGGCCATGCCGACCGGCCTGCCCGCGGTGGCGCCCGAGGATGCGGGCAGGCGCAGGCTGCGGCCGGCGGCGACCATGTTCGGGTTCGCGATGCCGTTGAGGGCGGCGATCGCGGCGACGCTGGTCCCGTTGCGCGCGGCGATCGCGCCCAGGGTGTCGCCGGACCTCACGCGGTAGGAGCCGCCCGCGTCCGCCGGGCCCGCCGACCCGCCTCCGCCGGGCACCGTCAGGCGGGCGCCCGCGACGATCCGGTCGGGGTCGGCGATGCCGTTCGCGGAAGCGAGGGCGGCCACGGTGGTGCCGTTGCGGGCCGCGATGGCGCCGAGGGTGTCCCCGGGGGCGATCGTGACCGCGGCGGCGCGCGCGCCGGCCGTGCCCGCGACCAGGAGCGCCGCGAGGGCGCAGAGGGCCAGTGTGAGGCAGATGGGCAGGGGCGACCGGCGGACGGGCATGCGCGCCAGTATCGGGGCCGAAAAAGCCCTGTAAAGCCCTCCCCGGTCTCCCCCGCCTCCCTCTTTTTCGGGCCCTCCTCTCCCCCGGAGCCCCTCCCCCACCCCCGATTTGGCGCTATTCATGGGGGATGAGGCGACGAGGAGGCGAGGTGGAGCCCGCGCGGACCCTGATCGTCGGAGCCGGGCTCGCCGGCAGCGCGACGGCCATGCACCTCGCCGCGCTCGGCGAGGACGGCGTCGTCGTGATCGACCCCGACCTCGCCGGCGCGCGGTCGTCGTCGGAGCTCAACGCCGGCGGCGTACGGGCCACCTGGTGGCAACCGGTGAACGTGGAGCTGTGCGCGGCCACGATCGCGTTCATCGGGGGCCATCGCGAGGAGTTCGGGTTCCGGGAGGACGGCTACCTGTGGCTCCACGGGCCCGAGCGCCTGCGCGAGGCGCTGGCCCGGCTTCCGATGCAGAACGGCTTCGGCCGCGAGATCGAGGCCCTGACGCCCGCCGACGTCACCCGGCGCTGGCCCTTCATCGACCAGCTCGACGGCGTTTCCGGGGCGACCTTCTCGCCCAAGGACGGCCTCGTGAGCCCCAACGCCGTCAAGGAGCACTACCGGGCCCGCGCCCGCGAGGCCGGGGTGCGCTTCGTCGATCGCCGCATGGTCGCCGCCGTGCGGCGCGACGGGCCGGTCGTGACGGGCGCCGAGCTGGTCGTGCTCGACGACGCGACCGCCGCGGCCGCGGCGCTGGAGGGCCGCGCCCCGGACGGCCCCCGCGAGCCGGTCGCGTGCGAGCGGATCGTCAACGCCGCCGGCCCCTGGGCCGTCCAGGTGGCCGACCTGCTCGGAGCGCCGGTGCCCTGCCGGGCGGTGCCGCGCCAGCTCAGCCTCGCCGCCTCGCGCGAGGTCGACCTCTCGCCCCACGGCATGATCGTGGACACCTCCGACTGCTACTTCCACGCGGAGTCGGGCGAGCTGATCCTGGCCGGCTACTCGCCCCCCGGCGACCCGCCCGGCTACGACTTCGCGAGCGAGGGCCGGGCCTTCTTCGAGCGCGAGATCTGGCCGCGCCTGGCGTCGCGCGTCAGCGCCTTCGACCGCCTCGGCTACGCCGGCGGCTGGGCGGGACTCTACGAGCTGTCCCCCGACAACTCGGCGCTGCTCGGCGCCGTCGAGGGCCTGGGCAACGCCTACGAGATCCACTCGTTCTCGGGGCGCGGGGTGATGCAGTCGTGGGCGGCCGGGCTCTGCCTGGCCGAGCTCATCGCCACGGGGGCCTACCGCACCTTCCCGAGCGCCGCGGCGCTCTCGGGGACCCGCTTCCGCGACGGTGCGCTCCAGCCCGAGGAGCTGCACATCTGATCGGCGCTTCTCGCCGCGCCGCCAGCAGCTGTGGCAGTGCGGCCCTACGCGGCGAGGGGGAGCGGCCGCGGCAGCGCGGCGCGGGCGGCGGGCGTCACGGCCCACAGGGCCTCGGCGACGCCGCGAGTGGTGCAGTCGAGCACCCCGGCCGGCACGCCGTAGGCCGTCAGGTCCCAGGCGATCCGCGCGCTGCGCTCGCGCTCCCCGGCGCTGCGCGCGGGCACGTAGAGCACCGACGGGTAGGCCGACGCGGCCCGCCAGCCCGCGTCCCCCTCCACGACCCGCCCCCACAACGCGACCAGGCCCACGGCCACGGGCTCATGGGCCCGCGAGGGCAGCTCGGCGTGGAAGGCGGCCTCGGCGGCGTCGCGGGCCGCGTGGATGCCGCAGCGGCACCCGATGCCCGGAGGCTGGTGGGAGATGCTGCCCCACGAGCACCCGGCGGTCATCGCCTCGCCGACCGGCCACTCCCCCGGGCGCACGACGCTTCGCAGGCGGGCCTCGGCGCCCGAGTCGTCGACGCACCACGTGCGCCAGCCGACGACCGGCGCGAGGTAGTCCGGGGCGGCGCTCACGAGCCCACGGGAACCGGCTCGGCCGGCGCCTGCGCGGGAAGCTCGGCCGGGGTCCGGGCCGGGACCGGCGTCTCGAGCGGCTCGATGGTGTACGTGCGGATGTCGCGTCCGATGTCCATGGTCTCCATCCCTGGTCCGGGTGTCCGTCATAGGGAAGGACGCCGCGCCCCGGGGGTCCATTCCCGCCCGGACGGTCTCATCGCCGCCTCACGGGCGTCTCACGGACGACTTCGCCTGGCATATTTGCGCCGGGTCGTCCCCCACGGCAGGGAGCGGTGCGTGCACGAGGGCAGCAAGCGGGCCATCGCGGCGGCCTTCCTGGCCAACCTCGGCATCGCGATCGCCAAGTTCGTCGGCTTCCTCATCACCGGCGCCTCGTCGATGCTGGCCGAGGCGATCCACTCGGTGGCCGACACGGCCAACCAGGGCCTGCTGTTCCTGGGCGGCGCCCGCGCCGCGCGCCCGGCCACCCCCGAGAACCCCTTCGGCTTCGGGCGCGAGCGCTACTTCTGGTCGTTCATCGTCGCGCTCGTCCTGTTCCTCGTCGGCGGGGTGTTCGCCGTCTACGAGGGGATCGAGAAGCTGCGCGAGCCCCACGAGATCACCTCGCCCGCCGTCGCCCTGGGGATCCTCGGGGTGGCGGCGGTGCTCGAGGTCTTCTCGCTGCGCACGGCCGTGAAGGCGGCGAACCCCGAACGGCGGGGGTTGGGGTGGTGGGCCTACATCCGGCGCTCCAGGCAACCCGAGCTGCCGGTCGTTCTGCTGGAGGACCTCGGCGCGCTGTTCGGCCTCGTGTTCGCCTTCACGGGCGTCACCCTGGCCGTCGTGCTCGACGAGCCGCGCTGGGACGGCGTCGCGACGCTCATGATCGGCCTCCTCCTGGTGACGATCGCGGTGATCCTGGTGGTCGAGATGAAGGGGCTGCTGATCGGCGAGTCGGCGACGCCCGAGGACCTGCGCCGCATCCGGTCGGCCATCGAGGGGACGCCCCAGGTGCGGAGCCTGATCCACATGCGCACCCAGCACATCGGCCCCGAGGAGCTGCTGGTGGGCGCCAAGCTCGAGCTCGACCCGTCGCTCGGCTCGGCCGGCATCGCCGAGGCGATCAACGCGACCGAGGCCCGCGTGCGCGAGGCCGTCCCGATCGCCCGGGTGATCTACCTGGAGCCCGACCTCAAGCGGACGCCCCCGACGGCCCCGGCGTCGTAGGAGCCGCCGCCCGGTCGAGCTCGTCCAGCTCGTCCGCGGCGAGCGCGCGGCCCACGAGCGTCTCGTTGAGGCCGTCGCCGTAGAGGTCGGCGGTGTCGAGCAGCGTCACGCCCAGGTCGAGGGCCCGGCCCACGACCCCGAGGGCCGGGCCGGGCGCCCTCAGCCGCATGCAGCCGAGCCCCTGCTCGGGGAGCGCGAGCGTCACGACGCGGTCGGCGCCGCCTCGGCCGGGGCCTCCTGGGCCCGGTCCCGCCGGTCGAGCAGCAGGAGGGTGGCGAGCAGCCCGATCACCGCGATGGCAGGGCGACGTTCACGATCGCGACGTCGAGCACGACGACGAACTGGGTCGCGCACAGCAGGACCAGCGCGATCCAGCGGCGGCGGGAATCGGCGGCGCTCACACCCTCTCCTTCCGATCGGTGCGTCGTATTCGCTACGCTTCCGTAGCGGAAGGTGCGGAACGCTACGTGTCCGTAGCGGAAAGCGCACGGCCGATCGGACAGGATCCGGTAATGCGAGACGATCCCCGCGTCGCCCGGTCGAAGGCGGCGATCCTCGAGGCGACGGCGGCGCTCATCTCCGAGCAGGGCTTCCCCGGCGTGAGCATCGAGGCTGTGGCGGCGCGCTCGGGCGCGGCAAAGACGACCATCTACCGCCACTGGCCCAACCGGGACGCGCTCGTGATCGAGGCCTTCGGGCTCTGCGCCGGCCCCAAGGCCGACCCGCCCGACACCGGCACGCTGCGCGGCGACCTGCTGGAGATCCTGGCGGGCCTCGCGCGCTTCCTGCGCGAGGAGGGCTCGTGCGCGTCGCTGCAGTCCCTCGCCGACGCCGCCCGGCGCGACCCGGAGCTGGCCGGCCTGCACGCGGCGTTCATCGCCGAGCGCCAGCGCCCGATGGTCGACGTGCTCGAGCGCGGCATCCGCGACGGGGAGCTGCCGGCCGGGCTCGACCCCCAGAACGCGGTCTCCATGCTCGTCGGCCCGCTCTTCTACCGCGCGATGGTGTCGTTCGAGCCCCTCGACGACGACTTCGTCGAGTCGGTCGCAGACGCACTGCTGGACGTCGTCGCCGCGGCGGCATGACCGAGGGGGCAACCGCCGTCGTCCACGGGCCGCGGCTGCAGGACTACAACCCCTCCGACGACGCCGGCCGGCCCCTGCGCCGCGAGCTCGGCATCGAGCTGATGGACGCCTACGGGCTGCGCGACCACCCGGCCGCCGTCCGCGTCAACCCGCCCCCGGCCGCCGTCGAGGACGTCGAGCGCATCCACGCCCCGGCCTACGTGCGCGCCGTGCGGCGGCTGAGCGACGCCCCGGTGCTGGCCGCCGCCCCCGAGGCCGTCCAGTGGGGCCTTCAGCCGGGCGGCGACACCCCCGCGACGGCGGGGATGCACGAGGCCGCCCTGGCCGTCTGCGGCGCGGCGCTGACGGCCGCCTCGCTGGTGTGGGAGGGCCTCGCCGCCCGCGCCTTCTGCCCGGCGCCCGCCGGGCTGCATCACGCCCGCGCCGCCCAGGCGTCGGGCTTCTGCGTCTACAACGACTGCGCCCTGGCGATCCGGTGGCTGCTCGACGCGGGCGCCGAGCGGGTCGCGTACGTCAACATCGACGCCCACCATGGCGACGGCGTCCAGTGGCTCTTCTACGAGGAGCCGCGGGTGCTGACCTGCTCGGTGCACGAGAGCGGGCGCTTCCTCTACCCCGGCACCGGCGGCCTGGCCGAGCGCGGCGTCGGCGACGCCGTGGGGACGGCGGTGAACGTGCCGCTGCCGCCCTTCGCGGGCGATGGGCCCTACCTGCGGGCGATCGAGGAGGTGATCGCTCCGGCGGTGCGGAGGTTCCGGCCCGACGTCCTGGTGACGCACCAGGGCGCCGACCCCCACCACGCGGACCCCTACTCGCACCTGCAGGTCAGCCTCGACGGCCTCCGCCGCTCCTACCGGCTGATGGGCGAGCTGGCGGTGGACGCGGCGGCCGGCCGCTGGATCGTGCTGGCCGGGGGCGGGTACAACATCGACCTGCTCGCGCGCGCCTGGACCCTCCAGCTCGCCGAGATGCTGGCGGCCGAGCCCGACGACGCCGTCCCGGAGGCCTGGCTCGTGCTGGCGCGGGAGCGGGCCGGGCGGCCCTTCACCGACCGCCTGCGCGCCGACGCCGAGCCGGCCGAGGACGCGGCCCGCCGCCTGGCCGCCGACGCCGAGGCGGCGGCGGTGATCGACCAGGCGCGAGCGCTCCTCGGTTGACTAGGGCAGGCGGTCGCCCGGGCTGATGTCGGGGATGTCGACGCCGGCGCCCACAAGCTCCCGGAGGGCGGCCGGCGTGCCGGCGAGGGCCGGGAAGGTGCCGAAGTGGCTGCCGAGCACCTGGGTGGCGCCGAGCAGGCGCACGGCGTGGGCCGCCTGGCGGGGGCCCATGGTGTAGAAGCCGCCGATCGACAGGACGCTCACGTCCGGGCGGTAGATCTCCGCGATCAGCGCCATGTCGCCGAACACGTCGGTGTCGCCGGAGTGGTAGGCGACGAGCCCGTCGGAGAACTCCAGGACGTAGCCGTTCGACATGCCGCCGTAGACCATCCCGCCGTCGTCGCCCGTGATCCCCCCGGAGTGCACGGCCTGGACCATCGTGGCCTGCACGCCGGCGACCTCGACGGTCCCGCCGGTGTTGAAGCCCGTGACCTCGCAGCCCTTGCCGCCCAGGTAGACGGCCGTCTCGAACTGGGCGAAGGCGGGCGCGCCGCTGCCGGTGATGGCCCGGACGGCTTCTGTCGCGCCCTCGCCGACGTGGTCGAAGTGGCCGTGCGTGATGAGGATCCCGTCGAGCTTCAGGGCGGCGGGGTCCTTCATGTCGTCCGGGCAGGCCGGGTTGCCCTCGAGCCAGGTGTCGATCAGGAGGCGCTTGCCCTCGGACGTCTCCCACAGCCAGGTGGCGTGGCCCAGCCACGTCACGGAGTTCCCCTTCAGGTCCATCTCCGTCCCCCCTTCGCGTGCACGGCGAACGGGACCAGCCTATGGGGTGATGGCCACCTTGATCACGTCGTCCTCCTGGTTTGAGAACAACGGGTAGGCCTCCTCGATGTCCTCCAGGGCGAAGCGGTGCGTGATGAGCTGCTTCAGGTCGAGCCGCCCGCGGCGCACCATCTCCATCATCGCCCGCATGCGCTCCTTGCCGCCGGGGCAGAGCGTGGTGCGGATGTCGATGTCGCCGATGCCGTAGACGAAGCCCTCGAGCGGCACCGAGACCTTGTCCGCGTAGACGCCCAGCGACGAGACCACCCCGGCCGGCCGGACCGACGCCAGGCAGTTCTCGAAGGTCTCCTGGATGCCGAGCGCCTCGATCGCCACGTCGGCGCCGCGGCCCTCGGTGAGGGCCTTGACCTTGGCGACCGGGTCCTCCTGGGTGAAGTCGATGACCTCGTCGGCGCCCATCCGCTTCGCCATCTCCAGCCGCGTCGGGTTGGAGTCGACGCCGATGACCAGCGCGGCGCCCTTCAGCCGGGCGCCCGCCGTCGCGCAGAGGCCGATCGGGCCCTGCGCGTAGACCACGACCGAGTCGCCGATGCCGACGTGGCCGGTCTCCGCGGCCGAGATCCCGGTGGTGGCGATGTCCGTGACGAACACCACCTCCTCGTCGCTCAGCTCGTCGGGGATCTTCGCCAGGTTGGCCTGCGCGTAGGGCACGAGGAAGTGGTCGGCCTGGACCCCGTGCATCGAGTTCCCCAGCCGCCAGCCGCCGATCATGCCCCAGCTGTCCTCGTAGCCGGCGCACTGGGAGAAGTCCCCGTGCTGGCAGAAGTAGCAGGCCCCGCAGGGCGTGATCGCGCCGACCACCACGCGGTCGCCCACCTCGAAGCCGCGCACGGCCTCGCCCAGCCGGTCGATCACCCCGACCGGCTCGTGGCCGACGATCCTCCCCTTCGCCACCGGGTACTCGCCCCGCCAGATGTGCGAGTCGGTCCCGCAGATCGTGGTCGTGGTGACCCTGACGACCGCGTCGGTGGGGCCGGGCTCGGGCTTGGGGACCTCCTCGATGTGGATGTCCCGGACGTCCTGGAACACGGCGGCCCGCATCGTCTCCGGCATCGCGCCTCCCCCATCGTCTGGTCGTCACCCCACCATCACGACGGCGCGGAGGGGGATCAACCGGGAGCCGCCAGAACCCTCACCCCGATGTGACAGGTGTCACATGCTCAGGGCCGCGCCCGCTCGGCCGCGTCGGCGGCGGCCGCGAGCATCGCCCCGAGCCGGCGGGCCTCCTCCGGGGTGAGCCGGGCGTAGACGGGCCGGAGCCCCTCGTGGAGGCGCAGGTCAACGTGCGGGCGGCCGCGGAAGGCGGGCCCGGCGACAACGGCCTGGACGGCGACCCCGGCGCGCCCCTCCCCGTAGCGCACCGACTGCGGGTCGGGCGTCAGCTCGGCCTCGTCGTGCCAGAGCACGACCGCGTCGTCGTCCCGGCGGCCCAGGCCGTCCTCCCAGATCGAGCCGCCGGCGGCGGTGTCGCGCCCCATCGGCGCCAGCCTATCCGGCCAGGTCGTCGGCGAGCAGCGAGCAGAGCGCCAGGTCCTCGCGCGACGGCGTGCGGAACCAGGCGCCCCGCAGGGTGCCCTCCCGCACGAAGCCGCAGCGCTCGGCCACCCGCAGGGACGCGGCGTTGGAGACGGCGGCGTGGAGGTCCAGCCGGACGAGCCCCAGGGGGCCCAGCGCCCAGCGCGAGATCAGCGCCAGCGCCCGCCCCGCGACCCCGGCCCCGCGCGCCCAGGGCCCGACCCAGTACCCCACCTCGGCCCGCTCGGCGTCGTGCCGGTCCACCACCAGCCCGACGACCCCCAGCAGCCGGCCGCCGGCCGCCTCCGCGATCGCCAGCTCGAGCGACTCGCCGCGCGCGCGACGCTCGGGTGCGCACGCGATGAACGCCCGGCCGTGCGCCTCGCCGTAGTTCCGCGGAACGTGCGTGAAGCGCTGGACGAGCGGGTCGCGGCAGCCTGCGACCAGGTCCTCGAGGTCGGCCTCGGCCAGCTCGCGCAGGCGGATGCGGCCGTCGGCCAGCGGCGGGTCGGGGAGCTCGATCCGCACGGCCCGTCAGTCGCGGATCTTGACCGGGGTCCCCGGCCGCACGAGGCGCGCGAGCCGCACCACGTCGCGGTTGCGCATGCGGATGCAGCCGTTGCTGGCGGCGGTGCCGATCAGCTCGGGCAGGCTGGTGCCGTGGATCGCCACGCGGCCGTTGCCGCCGGCGAACTCGTTGAGCCGCTCCGAGTAGCCCGTGATGGGGAACACGACCGGCCCGAGGAACGCCCCCGGCGTGCGCGTGTGGATCAGCTCGGCGATGGCGAAGTGGTCGGAGCGGGGCGTCTCCGTGCCCGGCTTGCCCACCGCCACGGGCGCCCGGATGATCGGCCGGTTGGCGCGGAAGAGCGTGAGGCGGCGCTCGCTGACGTCGATGACGATTCGCAGCGGCGTGGAGCGGATGCGCAGGACGTCGGCGGGCACCCAGCCGATCACGCCGTTGGGCCGGACCGGCAGCAGGACCTCGGCCCAGCGGCGGCCCTTCTTCACGACGGTGCGCGTGATGAGGAGGGCGGTGGGCCCGTCGCCGAGGGGCGCGATCGGCTGCAGGACGGTCCGCGCCCGGGCCGAGAGGTCGGGCGCCCGCCGGGCGGTCACCGGCACCAGCACCCTGCCGACCCACGCCCGCTCCGGCGTGGGGGGCGCGGGGCCCGCGTCCGCGGCGGGCCCCGGCGCGGCGGCGCCGCCCGGCGCCGTCGCGAGGGCGGCCGCGCATGCCGCGGCGATCGTGGCGGCGGGCAGCAGGCGGCGCATCGGGCCCACGCTATCGCCGCGGGCGGCGCATCCCCTGGATCAGGGGTACCTCGGCCACCAGCAGCACCGAGCGCAGGGCCGACGCGCGGCGCTCGAGCGTCTGCCGCCCCGAGGTCACCGCGCGGCGCAGGTCGCCGTCGCGCGCGATCTGGCGGGTGGCCTGCAGGGCCGTGCGCGGCCCGGCCTCGCGCATGAGCTCGTGGGGGGCGGGCAGGTCGAGCGGGCCGGTGAGGGAGCCCACGACGACGAAGCCGGCCGCCTCGGCGAGCGCCCGCAGCCGCTCGGCCGGGCGCGGGCTCAGGCCGGCGCCGGCCAGGTCGGCCTCGGCCTCCGGATCGGCCGGCCCGCCGGCGGGCGCGATCTCGTGGAGGGCGATGCGGCCATCCGGGCGGAGGACGCGCCGGGCCTCGGCGACCACCGCGGCGGCGCCGTCGTCGTCGAGGGTGGTCAGCAACGCGTCGGCGATGACGACGCCGGCGGAGGCGTCGGGGAGCCCCGTGGCGACGACCGGCGCGGCCCGCACCTCGCGGCCCCCGCCCCGGACGGCGCGCCCGAGGTGCTCGGCCGCCAGGGCGTCGGGCTCGACGCCGGTCCAGGAGCGCGGGTCGCGCGCGAGGACGAGAGCGGTGGTCGCGCCGATGCCGGGCGCGAGCTCGACGACGCGGTCGCCCGCGTCGAGGCCCAGCCCCTCGAGCGCCCGCCCCGCCATGACGGCGCCGCCCGGCTGCACCAGCCCGGTCGCGAGGCGGCGGGCGAGCGGCCAGGGCGCGGCCTGCTGGGGCGGGGCGGTCGTGGCCATGTCGGCGGGTATCGAAGCAGCCCCGGGCGCCGAATCCAACTGGCCGAACGGGTCGGCGCGGGCGCGGCGGGAGCTAGCGGCCGTTGACGAGGGCGCGCACGCCGCCGCCGGGGCCGTCCGCCGTCCAGACGGCCACCGTCCCCGCCGTGGGGGCCCCGGCCACGGCGGGCGCCCCGGCCATCCGGCCGGCGGGGATGCGCGCCCGCTCCCAGCTGTCGCCGCCGGGCGCGAGGGCCGCGGCGCCCCCCGCGGCCCCCGCCCCGCCGCCGTCGCGCCGCCACGAGACGACCGCCCGGCCGCCGCCATCGACCGCCGCCCCGGCCGCGCCGATCCCGCACCCGCACTCGCGCGGGGCCACGATGGTCGAGGCCCGCCACAGGCCCCCACGCCGCCGGGTGCTCGCCTCGACGGCCTGCTCGCCGCCGGGCGCTCCCGTCCCCCACGCGACGACGGCGTCGCCCGCGGAGTTGACCGCGACGGCCGGCGCGGCGCCGATGCCCACGTCGTCGGGCGCGGCCCAGCGCGGCGCGCCCGCCGGCCGGCCCGTGGCCTGCAGCACGCGCGTGCCGCCCGGCAGCCGCGCGCTCCACGAGGCCAGGGCGGCCCCCGAGTCGCCGAGGGCGATCCCCGGCGACGACGAGCCCTCCCCCGACAGCTCGACGGGCCGCTCGAACGCCCCCGACACGGTGCGCGACGCGAGCACCCGGTCGTCGTCGACCCAGGCCGCGAGGGCGCCCTTCCCGGGGCTCAGCGCGAGGGCGGGCGGCTCCGGTCCGGGCGTCGACAGGCTCGCCTCGCGGACGGTCCACGCGGCCCCGCCGGGGCCGGCGGTGGCCAGCCGCACCAGGAAGCGGCCGCCGCGCCGCTCCACCCAGGCGGTCGTCGGCCGTCCCCGCCGGTCGAGCGCCACCAGCAGCGCCTGCACCGGCGCGTCGGCCTCGACGACGCGCCCGGGCGACCAGCGCCCGGCCCGCCCCCGCCGCACGGCCGCGACGACCAGGCGCCCGTTGCGCCAGACCGCGGCCGCATCGCCGCGGGCGTTCAGCGCCACGCGCGGCAGCGACGCGCCCGGGCCCGACATGGTCCGGGCCCGCGACCAGCCGCGCCCGGACAGACGGGGGGCCACCTGCACCCGTCCGGCCCCCCGGAGGGCGCCCGCGGGCGTGCGCACCCAGGCCGCCAGCGCCTCGCCGGCCGCCCCGGCGGCGGCGGCGGGGGACGCGTACGTGGCCCGGTCGAGGGACGACAGGCGCACCGGGGCTCCCCAGTCGGCCGTGGCGGGCGGCGCCGTCAGCGCCATCGCGCCGAGCGGGGCGGCGAGCGCGAGGGGCACCCAGCGCATGGGCGGCGACGTTACCAGCCGCCGGCCCGCCGGCCCGCAACCCCGGGGTCGAGGAGACCTAGTAGATGTTCCGGACCGGCGTCCCCACCGGCACGCGGCCCCACAGCCAGATGATGTTGGCGTTGTAGTTGCGGGTGCAGCCGTGGGAGTAGTAGCGCCACGACCGGCCGAGGAGGTACTCCTGGTTGGTGCCGTGGATCCCGTAGCCGCGGTGGTACCAGAGCACCAGCGGGCCGAACGCGGCGCTGGGGCCCGACGTCTTGGAGTACACGCGGAAGGAGCCGATCGGCGTGGGCGTCGAGGGCGCGCCGAAGACGACCGGGAAGAGCCGCACGAGCTTGCCGTGCTGGTAGTAGTAGAGGGAGGTCTCGCCGATCTTCTGGACGAGGTAGTGCGGCGCGGACTGCGGGACGTCGTGCGGGTTGAGCCCGGCCACGGTCATGGCCGCCGCCGAGTCGATGCCGCCCGAGTCGATGCCGGGCCGGGGCGCCGAGACCAGGCGGAAGCGCCAGCGGCCGCCCCGCGGCGGCGCGAAGGTGGCCGCCACCCGGCCGGAGCGGACGGCGACGCGCTTCAGCGGCCGGTACGTCCCGCCGTCGACCGATCCCTCGATGACCGCGGTCTCGCCCTTCACGGCCGGCCTGATGCGCCCCGTCGCCCGGAAGGCGTTGCCGGCGATCTGCTGGTACTCGGTCGCGCGGACCTGGAAGACCACGCGGCGGCGGACCCCCACGAAGCGGCGGCGGCTGGAGACGAGCGTCCCGACGGGCGCCTCGAGGCTGGCGCGCAGGCTGCCCGGCCGCCGCAGCGGCAGCTTGGCTGCGAAGCGCCCGTCGCGGCCGGTCCGCAGGGAGACGAGGGTCGTCCAGGCGCCGCCCTCGAGTCGCTCGATCAGGACCGGGACGGCGGCCTTGGGGGCCACCCGGCCCGAGATCTCGGCGCGCTGGCCGACCTCGATCGACGACGGGGCCTTGAACGAGGCCACGCGCAGGTTCCAGACCGGCTGCGCCTGGCCGGCCGCGACGGCGGGCGCCAGGGCCGCGGCCGCGAGACAGGCTCCCGCGAGCGCCGCCCAACGACCGATCGCCATCGTCCCCCTCCGCCCCGAGTCGCCGATCTCGCCATTCAGACACGCCCGGTGGGCCGCGGCAACCGCCTCGGCGTTGCGTGTGGCGGGCGCGCCGTTGCGAAGTTGCCGCCCGCGGCGGCGTGGGACCGCGCTACGGTTCGGCCGATGGACGTTGACGCACCGCCGCGCCTCTTCGCCGTCACCAGCGGCTGGGAGGGGCCCTTCCAGCACGAGCAGGTGGTCGTGGCCGCGGCCGGCGCCGACGAGGCCCTGCGCCTCGCCGAGGAGGCCTTCGCGGGAGCGGCGCAGCCGGTCTGCCGGGCCAAGATGCGGATCGCCGACCTGGGGCCGGTCGCGCCCGGCGTGGTCGCCGGCCCCCTGCGCGCGGGCGAGTCGCTCGCCGCCGACGGCGAGCCGGTCGACCGCCGCTGCGGGGTCGAGCCCTCCGAGAAGGGGCCCGGGGCCTTCTAGAGGCCCGCGCCGCCCCAGCCCGGCGGGTCGGACGCCGGGAACGACTCCAGCGAGGCCTCCTCCACCCGGTTGACCGATCCGTTGCCGGCGGCCGACGCGGCGACCCGCCGCTGCTCCCGGCGGGCGCGGCGGCGCGCGAGTGTCCAGACGGCCAGGCCCGCGGCGGCGACGAGGGCGGCGGCGGCGGCGAGGCGGCCGCGCAACGTGGCCGGGAGGGATGAGAGGAGCCGGTCCGTGGGGCAATGCAAGCGCCCCCGGCCCCCCGGCGCAAGCCCGGGCCACGCCGGGCCCGCCGCGGCGGGCCCTACATTCCGGGCATGCCGCCCCGCCGCTCCTCCGCCCCGCCCGCCGCCGGGGCGCTGCTCGCGCTCGCCGGCGCCGCCGCGCTCGGCGTGGCGGCCGTCTACCTGCTGGCCGTGCGCACGGCCTCGGGCCGGAGCCTGGACGACGCGGCCAGGGGCGACCTGGGCCCCGGCTCGCGGGCCTTCGACGAGACCTCCGACCTGCTCGACACGATCAGCGTCTCCTCCCTCGCCCTGCTCGGAGCGGCGATCATGGGGATCGCGTTCCTGCGCGCGCGCCCACGGCTGGCGCTCGGCGCCGGGGCCATCGTCCTCGGCGCGAACGTCACCACCCAGTACCTGAAGGCCGCGCTGGACCGGCCGGGGGCGCTGGGGCCGGAGGCCGGCACCTACCCGAGCGGCCACGTGACCGTCGCGATGTCGCTCGCGATGGCGCTGGTGCTGGTGTCGCCCCCGGCCCTGCGGGTCGCCGCCACACTGGTCGGGACGGCCTACGCCGTGGGCGTCGGGGTGGCCGTGATCGCGCTCGACTGGCACCGGCCCAGCGACGTGGTGGGCGCCTACCTGGTTGCCGTGGCGTGGGCGGCGCTGGTCGCGGCCGTGCTCGCGTCCGCCCCGGGAGCCGGCGAGCTGGCGCGCCGCGGGCCGGCGGCGGGCCGGGCGGCCCGCGCCGGCGGCGGGCTGGCCATTGCCCTCTCGGTCGGCTTCGGCGCCCTGGTGGCCGCCGCGACGCAGGACCGCATCGACCTGGTCGAGTTCGCCGGCGACCGGACCACGTTCGCGGCCGCGGCCGCCGCCAGCGCCGTGGCCGGCGCGGCGCTGGCGGCGGCGCTGGCGCTCCTCGTGCAGCGCGCCTCGGCCGGGCCCGAGGACGGTGGCCCGGTGGCGGGCCTCCGGGCGAGGTAGCCTGCGCGCCGTGCGCGTCGCGGTGCTCACCGGCGGGGGCGACTGCCCCGGCCTCAACGCGGTCATCCGGGCGGTCGTGCGCGTCGGCGGCCGCGACCACGGGCACGACCACGTGGGCCTGCGCGGCGGCTGGCGCGGCCTGCTGCGCCGTGAGACCACGCCCCTCGACCGCGACGTCGTCGGGCCCATCCTCACCCGCGGGGGCACGATCCTCGGCAGCTCGCGCACCAACCCCTTCAAGGAGGAGGGCGGCGGGGAGGAGTGCGCGCGCGCGTTCGCCGACCTCGGCCTCGACGCCCTGGTGGCGATCGGCGGCGAGGACACGCTCGGGGTGGCGCGGCGGCTGCACGGCGAGCTCGGCCTCCCGGTCGTGGGCGTCCCGAAGACGATCGACAACGACCTCTCGGGCACGGACTACACGTTCGGCTTCTGGACCGCCGTGCAGATCGCCACCGACGCCATCGACCGGCTGCACACCACCGCCGAGTCGCACGACCGCGTGATCGTGGTCGAGGTGATGGGCCGGCACGCCGGCTGGATCGCGCTGGAGTCGGGCCTGGCGGGCGGCGCCCACGCCATCCTGATCCCCGAGCGACCGCCGTCGGTGCAGGCGGTCTGCGAGCGCATCCGCGGGCGTCGGGCGCGGGGGCGGGGCTATGCGATCGTGGTCGTGAGCGAGGGCGTCGAGCTCGGCGACGAGGCCGGCGAGGGCGCCGTCGACGAGTTCGGGCACCGGCAGCTCGCCGAGGTCGGCGTGGGCGACGCGCTCGCCGAGCGCATCGCCGCCGAGACAGGGGCCGAGGCGCGCGCCGTCGTCCTGGGGCACGTCCAGCGCGGCGGGACGCCGATCGCGTTCGACCGCGCCCTCGCCACGCGCTACGGCATGAGGGCGGCCGAGCTGGTGGCCGAGGGGGGCTTCGGGAGGATGGCCGCGCTGCGCGGCGACCGGGTGGTCGACGTGGCGCTGGACGAGGCCGTCAGCGAGCTGAAGACGGTCCCGGAGCGGGTCTGGCAAAGGGTCCAGGCGGTCGTCTCAGGGCCGTGAAACCGGGCCTCGCGGTCCTGGACGAGCCCGCGGGGGCCGGTGCTAACCTCACCCGCCAATGTCCCGAACCCTGATCGTCTGCGAGAAGCCGTCCGTCGCCCAGGACGTCGCGAAGGCCCTCTTCGGGGGCGCCGCCAAGAAGTCCGGCGACCACTGGGAGGGGCCCGACGCCATCGTCGCCCACGCTGTCGGGCACCTGGTCGAGCAGGTCGACCCGGAGGCCTACGACGCCCGCTACAAGAAGTGGCGCTACGAGGACCTGCCGATCCTCCCCGAGAGCTTCCGCTACCAGCCCCGGGACCCCCGGGCGGCCAAGCAGCTCAAGTCGCTGCACGCCCTCATGAAGCGCCCGGAGGTTGACCGGATCGTCAACGCGTGCGACGCCGGCCGCGAGGGCGAGCTCATCTTCAAGCTCATCCTCGAGACCGCCCCGGCGGCGACCCGGGACAAGCCGGTGAAGCGGGCGTGGTTCAGCTCGATGACGGCCGGCGCCATCCGCGAGGCCTTCGACGGGCTGCGCGACGACGAGTCGATGCGGCCCCTCGAGGCCGCCGCCCGCGCCCGCAGCGAGGCCGACTGGCTCGTGGGCATGAACGCCACCCGCGCCGCCACGACCAAGGCCGGGTCGGTGCGCAAGGTGCTCTCGCTCGGCCGCGTCCAGACGCCCACCCTCGCGCTGATCGTCAACCGCGACCTGGCCATCGCCGCCTTCGTCCCGGAGGACTACTGGGAGGTCGAGGCGCGCTTCGAGGTCTCGGCCGAGTCGGCCTACACGGGCCTGTGGCACGAGGGCTCCAGGACGCGGCTGTCCGAGGCCGGCCCCGCCGAGGCGATCGCCGCGGCCGCGAGCGGCGCCGACGGCGTGGTGGAGTCGCTCGAGACCAAGCCCCAGGTCGAGCAGCCGCCCCTCCTCTACGACCTCACGACCCTTCAGCGCGAGGCGAACAGCCGGCACGGGTTCTCGGCGTCCCGCACCCTGAGCGCCGCCCAGGCCCTCTACGACCAGCACAAGCTGCTGACCTACCCGCGCACCAACTCGCGCTACCTGTCGGGCGACATGGCCGGCCAGCTCAAGGGCGTCGCGAGCGGCGTCGGGGCGGCCGCGCCCGAGTACGCCGACGCGGCGCGCTACGTGCTCGGGCTCGACCGCCTCCCCCTGGGCCGGGTGGTCAGCGACGCCAAGGTCACCGACCACCACGCGATCATCCCCACCGAGGGCGACCACGACCTCGCGCGGCTCGGGCGCGACGAGCGCCGGATCTACGACATGGTCGCGCGACGGTTCCTGGCCGTCTTCCACCCGGCGGCGCGCTTCGAGCGCACGACGGTGGAGACGCGCGTCGGCGAGCACCTGTTCCGCAGCAAGGGCAAGGTCCTGATCGAGGCCGGGTGGCGGAGCGCCTACGGCCAGGAGGCGGACCCCGCCCCGGGAGCCCAGAAGGGCGACGAGGAGAAGGAGCAGGCCCTGCCGGCGCTGGCCGTCGGCCAGAGGGTGCGCTGCGCGCAGGCCGAGGCGCTGGCCAAGCAGACCAAGCCGCCGGCGCGCTACTCGGAGGGCACGCTGCTGCGGGCCATGGAGACCGCGGGCAAGCTCGTCGAGGACGACGAGGCCGCCGAGGCCATGAAGGACGCGGGCATCGGCACGCCCGCCACCCGGGCCGCGACCATCGAGCGGCTGATCGGCGCCGAGTACATCGAGCGCGAGGGGCGCAGCCTGCGCGCCACCGAGAAGGGCGTGGGGCTGGTGAAGATGCTGGGCGACCACCTGCTCACCCGCGCCGAGCTGACCGGCCGCTGGGAGCAGCGCCTCAACCGCATCGAGCGGGGCGAGGAGCAGGCGGCCGACTTCCGGCGCGAGATCGACGGGTTCACGCGGGAGGTGGTCGCCTGGTTCGCCGACAAGGAGCGCGGCGACCTGCGGATCGAGCGCGAGCCCCTGGCCCCCTGCCCCACCCCGGGCTGCGAGGGCCAGATCGTCGAGTACCCCAAGAGCTACGGCTGCAACACCTACCACGGCAAGGACGACCCGGGCTGCGGCTACACGCTCTGGAAGCAGCGGAACGGCAGGACCCTCACGCGCGACGAGGCCCTGGAGCACATCGCCGCCGGGCGGTCGAGCAAGGACCTGGAGGGCGAGCGCGAGGTCATCGGCCCCTGCCCGACCGAGGGCTGCGGCGGGCAGATCGTGGAGCGCACCAAGAGCTACGGCTGCACCAGCTGGAAGAGCCGCGCCGAGCCGGGGTGCGGCTACGTCATCTGGAAGAAGGTGCGCGGCCAGAAGGGCGAGGTCGACCCCGAGACGGCCGCCGAGATGGTGGCCCGGGGCGAGACCAACGCCGCGCCGTCCGCCTCGAAGGAGCCGATCGGCGACTGCCCCACCCCCGGCTGCGGCGGCCAGATCGTGGAGAACAGCCGCGCCTACGGCTGCACGAGCTGGAAGAGCCGCAAGAACCCGGGCTGCGGGTTCGTCATCTGGAAGCGGGAGAGGGGGCGCGAGGGCGAGGTGACGCGCGAGGAGGCCGCGGCCCGCCTCGAGGAGGCCCGGGCCGCGACCCCCAAGGTGCCCGCCGGCGCGAAGTGACCCCCGAGGAGGTCGCCGCGCTGCTGGCCGGGCGCGGGACGTGGTCCTTCTCCCGCTCCTCGGGCCCCGGCGGCCAGCGGCGCGACCACGCCGAGACGCGGGCCGTCCTCACGCTGACGGCCGCCGACCTGGACGGCCTGCCGAAGGACGTCGTCGCCCGCCTGGCGGCCGGGTTGCGCCTCGACCGCCGGCCGCTGCGGCTGAGCAGCCAGGCCGACCGCTCCCGGGAGCGCAACCGCGAGATCGTCGTAGAGCGCCTGGAGCGGCGGGTCGCGCAGGCCCTCTCCCCGGCCCCTCCCCCACGCCGCCCGACGCGCCCCTCGCGCTCCGCCCGGGAGCGCCGGCTGGCCGACAAGGCGCGCCGCGCGCAGGTCAAGGCCGCCCGGCGGCCCCCTCCCGAGGACTGATCCTCAGCGGCGCAGGGGGTCGATGCGCCAGAGCGGCCCCCGCGCGTCCCCGCGGTCGGTCGCGACCACGACGGTCCGGCCGGTGAGCTCGCGGGCGCCCACGACCGCGTGGGCCGTTCGGAACGTCCAGCGCGGCGCCCCGTCGAGGCCGAGGGCCCGCAGCGCGTTCGTCCGGCCCTGCACGACCCCCGCCAGCAGGAGCCCTCCCTGGGCCAGCGAGAACGGCCGCACGCTGCCGCCGGCGGCGCTGCGCCAGAGCACGCTCCCGTCGGCGGTCGAGAACGCGGTCGTGCGCCACCGGTCCCCATCCCGCCGGCCGACGTAGACCCGGGCGCGGGCCCGGTTGACGATCACGTCCTGCGGGAAGATGAACGGAGGCCCGATGGGGGCGGACCAGCGCTGGGTGCCGTCGGGACCGACGGCCACGAGCGCGCTGCCCCGGAGCGCCAGGCCGGCATCGGCCGTCGCGGCGATCAGCCTGAAGCTGCCGGGCACCCGGGCGCGCAGCCCACCGGTCGCCGCATCGACGGCCACGAGGCGCCCGTCGGCCGTCTCGGGGGCGTACGCCGCGTAGGCCGTGTCGGTCCCGTCGCGCACCACGTAGGGGGCGACGTCGGACTCGGGGGCCCACACGAGCCCCGGCTCGGCGAGGCTCCACAGCGCCGCTCCCCCGCGCCGCGCCACCAGGGCGGGCTGCGGGTCGAAGCGCGGCGCCGGGCGCGGGAACTCGCTCGCGATGCAGGTCCCGTCCGGCAGCACCGCCCCGGTGCAGCCGCCCACACGGCGGCCGGCCTGGCTCACCGACCAATAATCGTCGCCGGTCACGCCGATGAGGCCGTAGGTGCCGTCGGCCTGCCGCCGGGCGGGTTGCAGGCCCTCGTCGCAGTTGCCGCAGCCCGCTCGCGCGGTGTTGACCCAGCGACGGCGCCCGTCGAGCCGGTAGGCCTCCACGGTGTACTCGTTGAGCTCGAGAGCGCTCGAGCTGATCACCACCGCGCCCCCGCCGGGGCCCTGGTGCACGGAGCCCGCCGGTGCCGAGACCGGCCATCCCCGGACGACCGTGGGCGCCGCAGCGCAGGGCGCGACGCCGACGAGCAGCGCCACCGCGACCAGCACCCACGCCCGCATCGCGCCCCCTAGTCTGTCCCGGACTCTGAGGAGGAATGAGAATGGACGCCCTGGAAGCCATCCGCAAGCGCCGCAGTGTGCGCCGCTACACCGACCGGCCGGTGGCGGACGAGGACCTCGACGAGGTCCTGCGCCTCGCCCTGCTGGCCCCGACCGGGGGGATGGCCCAGGCGTGGAGCGTCCTGGTCGTGCGGGAGCCCGCGATCCGCGCGGCGCTGGCCGATCTCTTCATCCGCGGTGGCGGCGAGTACTTCCGCATCGCCCGGCCGGCCAAGGAGGGATCGACCCCCGAGGAGCACGCCGAGTGGGCGCGCGGCTACGCGCGCGATGTCCTCGCCACCTACCCGAAGGCGCCGGTCTGGATCGTGGGCCTGCGCGTGCCGCGCAACGCCTACCCGCCCGACCCCGACCGCGACTGGGAGCGCGACGCCGACATGGTGTCGGTCGGCTTCCTGTTCGAGAACCTCATGGTCGCGGCCCGGGCCAAGGGCCTCGGGACGGTGCCGTCGGTCTTCCAGTTGTTCGTCGAGGACGAGTTCCGCGCGCTGCTCGGCATCCCGCCCGAGGTCGAGGCGCCGCTGGTCACCCCGCTCGGCTACCCGGAGGAGTTCCCCGTCGGCCTCCCGCCCGCCCTGGCCAAGATCCGCCGTCCCTGGCGGACCCTGGTCCACGACGACCGCTGGGGGTCGTCCCGGGCGTGACGCGGGCCCGGGAGGCCGACCCGGACCTGACGCGTTCGCCTCGGCCGACGGGCGGCTCGCCGCGCTTGCCGACGTCCGCGCCATGAGCGAACATATGTTCGATGATCGTCGCCGTCCACGTCCCCCGCCTGCCGCTGCTGGTGGCGCTGCTCCAGGCGCGCCGGCCGCTCGACGCGCCGGTCGCGCTCGGGCCGGCGCCGGGGGCGCCCCAGGTGGTCGGGCTCTGCACCCCGGCGGCGGAGGGGGCCGGGGTGCGGCCCGGGCTGCGGGTGGGCGAGGCGCTCGCCCGCTGCCCACGGCTCGACCTCGTGGTGCCCGACCCCGACGCCGCCGCGCAGGCCCTCGAACGGCTCGTGGAGCGGCTCGAGGGCGACGGGTTCGCGGTCGAGCCCATCGGCCTCGACGGGGCCGCGTTCGACGCGCGCGGCACGCTGCGGATGCACGGCGGCCCGGTCGCGGTGCTGCGACGGGTGCGGGCCGCCCTGCCGGTGGGGGCCGACGGCCGCATCGGGGCGGCGCCGTCGCTGTTCGCCGCCCTTCAGGCCGCGCGCGAGGCGCCGCGGGGGGGCCCGCTGGTGATCGAGGGTGACGGCGTCGCCGAGTTCCTGGCCCCGCTGCCGGCCGACCGCCTTCCCCTGCCCCCCGACCTGGTGGCCGCGCTGCACGACCTCGGCCTGCGCACGATGGGCCAGATCGCCGCCCTCCCGGCGGCGGCGGCGCTCGACCGCCTGGGCTTCCCCGGCCTCGCCGCCTGGCGCCTCGCGCGCGGGGAACCGGGGCGGGCGCCGCGGCCGCGCCGGCCGCCGGCGCCTCTGCGCGCCGCCTTCTGCTTCCCCGAGCCGGTGGGCTCGCTGCCGGCGCTCGAAGCCGCCGCCCGGCTCCTGCTGGGCGAGCTGGCGGGGGCCGCGCGCGGTCGCGGCGCCGCCCTGCGGGCGCTCGCGCTGCACGCCCGGCTGGCCGGCGGCGGGTCGTGGGTGCGCGACATCTCCCTGCGCGAGGCCACCGCCGACCCCGACCGGCTCGCGCTGGCCGCCCTGCCCCACCTCGGCGCCGTCACCGGCCCGGTGAGCGAGCTGTGGATCGGGGCCGACGCCTCGGGGGCGGTCGCGGGCCACCAGCTCACGGCCATCTCCTCCCCCGGCCAGGAGCGGCGGACGCGGGCGCGCGAGGCGATCCGGCAGGTGCGCGCCGCCCAGGGGCCCGAGGCGATGCTGCGGGCCGTGGAGCTCGAGCCCTGGTCGCGGCTCCCCGAGCGGCGCTGGGCCCTGACCCCCTACGAGCCGTGAGCCTGCGCGCGCTGGGCGCGCCGCGCCCCGCCGAGGTCGACGCGCCGGACGGCGTCCCGCGCGCGGTCGTGCTGCGGGGTCGCCGGCGCGCCGTGGCGGCGGTGCGCGACGACTGGCTGGTGCAGGACCGCTGGTGGACGGACCGGCCCGTCAACCGCCACTACTTCGAGCTGGTGCTCGACCCCGGCCGGGTCGCGGTGGTGTACCTCGACGGCCCGGGCGGGGGATGGTTCGCGCACCCCTAGCGTCCTGCTCCTCGGCCAGGGGCTCCTACGGCCGGTCGAGGCGGACCGCGCGGGCGCTCACGACACCGGCGTTCGCGCGGCCGACGCGCTCGTACCAGACCACCAAGCCGTCGCGTTGCGCCACCGCGACCTGCGGCGCGAAGCCGTTGCGGCCTCGGCCCGTGCGCGAGAGGGTCCAGGGGCCGCGCCAGGCCGCGCTGCCGGCGAGACGCTGCATCCCCTGGACCACGAGCCGCCCGCGCTGGGAGCGGGTCCACACCACCAGCGCGTCGCCGGCCTCGCTCATCGCCACGCGGGGGTTCGAGGCCTGATCGTCCGGAGGCGTCAGGGCGCGCGGAGCCGACCAGCGCCCGCCACGAAGGAGCGCCGTCTGGATGAAGGTTCGCCCATTCCGGGCCCGCGACCACACCGCGATGCCGTCGCCCCGGCCGTCAACCGCCACCTGCGGGGCGAAGGCGTTGCCCGTCGGGGGCGTCAGATCGACGGCACGGCCCCAGGGCTCGCCGGCGCCGGGGAGGATCGCGGCCTGGATTGTCGTGACGCCGCCCTGGCGCGTCAGCCTCGTCCAGGCCGCGACCGCCCGGCCCCCCGCATCGACCGCGAGGCTCGGATATCCGGGGCCGAGGATCGCCGGCCCCTCCTGCGAGCCCGCGATGTCGCCGGTGCTCGTCCAGTCGCCGCCCCCGACGGCCAGCGCCGCGGTCGCGACCGCGCGGGTCGACGGACCGGTGCCGCGGCGGAAGACGGCCACGGCGTTGCCGGCGGCATCGACGGCGATGCGCGGGACCTGGGCCCCTTCGGCGACCGGGCGCGGCAGTTCCCACGCCGTCGCGCCCGCCGGGCGGCGCGCGGCCTCAATCCTCCCGATGCGCTCCCAGACCGCGTGGGCGGTCCCCTCGGGCGCGACCGCCGCGTCGGGGCGAAAGCCCCCGTCCGGGCTGACGGGCTGGGCGGCCCCGAAAAACGCCGCGCCGGATGGCCGATCGGCCGCCTCCACGCGCTCCGAGCCCGCCGGCCGGCCGGTCCAGATCGCCACGGCGCCGCCCGCGCCGGCCGCCACGGCGAGCCGGCTGAAGGAGACGACCCGCGAGACCGAGATATCGCGGGGGCGCCCGAAGCCGCGCGCCAGGCGTGCGGCGGAGACGGCCTGCACCCGGCCCGTTCCTCCCGCGCCACCCGCTCTCCAGATCACGATCCCGCCAGGGCCGGGGGTCAGCGCGATCTCCGGGTCGCGCGCGGCGACGCCCGCGGCGCTGAGACGCTCGCGGGCCGACCAGTCGAGGCCCAGCGCATGAGGCGCGGCCGTCGCGAGGCCGAGCGCCGCGAGCAGGGCGGCCGGCACGAGGTCCCGCGGTCGCCGTCGGCCCCCGGGCCTCACGCGTCAGGCCGCCTCGCGCACCGCGAGCCAGCCACCCCGCCCGGTCGGGTTTGCCCGCCCGGTCTTCACCAGCCGGTAGCCCTCGGGGACCGACGCCGGGCGGGTGCGCCACGGGCCGATCGTGTCGGCGAGCGTCGCCTCGGGCGCGCGGTAGCGCCCGATCACGGCGAGCCACCCTCCGCGGCCGACCGGGTTGCTCCGCCCGGTCTTCACCAGCCGGTAGCCGGCGGGGACGCGCGCCGGCCTCGCGCGCCAGGGGCCGATCGTCGGCGCGAGCGGCGCGGGGGTCGTCACCTGGCGCGTCGCGTAGCGCTGCACGCCCCGGGCGATCGCGTCGGCGATGCGCTGGCGCACGGCCGGGTCGGCCAGCAGCAGGGCCTCGGAGGGGTTCGAGAGGAAGGCGCTCTCGGTGAGGATCGCCGGCATCCGCGTGTTGCGCAGGACGTAGAAGCCGGCGCTCTTGACGCCGCGGTTCGGCAGGCCAAGCGCGGTCACCATCTCGCGCTGCACCTCCACGGCGAGGCGGCGCGAGGCGGCGCTCGCGTAGTAGTAGTGGAACGTCTCGGTGCCGCTGGTGGTGGCCCGCAGCGCGTTGTTGTGGACCGAGACGAAGAGGTCGACGCGGGCCTCGTTGGCGATGTCGGTGCGCGACCTGAGGTCGGCCCGCACCGTCGGCCAGCTCCGGTCGCCGCCGCCGAGGTCGGTCGTGCGGGTCATGAGCGTCCGCGCGCCCGCCGCGCCGAGCACGGCCTGGAGCCGCGCGGCGATGTCGAGGTTCACGTCCTTCTCGAACAGCGCCGTCCGCCCCTGGTCGTCGACCCGCGGGGTCAGGCCGGTGGGCGTGCCGGCCGTCAGGATGCCGACGGCGCCGGTGTCGCGGCCCCCGTGCCCGGCGTCGATCGCCACGTACGGCAGGGCGCCGGCGGCCGGGCCCGCGGCGGCGAGGCAGAGCGCCGCGGCGAGCGGCGCGGCCAGCCGGGTGCGGGGGAGGCGGAGACGGGGCTTCACGGCGCGCGATCGTATCCCCGGGGCCCCGCCCCGCCCAACCGGGCGGGTGCCGGCGCTTGCCGTCGCGGGCAGCGCCGCTTAGGGTCGCTGCCCATGGACTCACACCCGATCACCCTCCAGGTCACCGACGACCTGAGCCGCAGCCGGCTCACCGTCGCGTTCCGCTGGCTGCTCGTGATCCCCCACCTCATCTGGCTGGCGATCTGGGGCATCGCCGTCTACTTCGCCGTCATCGTCAGCTGGTTCGCCACCCTGTTCGCGGGGAAGACACCGCAGGGGCTGCACGACTTCATCGCGCAGTACCTGCGCTATTCCACCCACGTCCATGGCTACCTCTACTTCCTCGCCGACCCCTACCCGGGCTTCCTGGGCGACCGCCCCTACGACGCCGACCTGACGATCGCTCCTCCGGCCCCGCAGAACCGGCTGATCACGCTCTTCCGGTTCTTCCTCGCGATCCCGGCCGTGATCGTGCTCTACGTCATCAACCTCCTGCTCTCGGTGCTGTGGATCATCGCCTGGGTCATCGGCATCTTCACCGGCGGCATCCCGCTCGGGATGCGGAACCTGATCGCGTGGATCATCCGCTTCACGCAGCAGACGTGGGGCTACATCATGCTGCTCACCGACCGCTACCCGAGCTTCAGCGCCGACCCCAGCGCCTGAGGTCCCGTGGCTCGGCGCCGACCGCGGTCCCTCGGCGAGCACCTGATCGACGCTCTGCGGCGCCGCGGGGTGCGGCACGTCTTCGGCGTGCCGGGCGACTTCGTGCTGGGACTGTTCAGGGTGGGCTCCGAGCGGGGGCTCACGATGGTCAACTCCACGCGCGAGGAGGCCGCCGCCTACTCCGCCGACGGCTACGCCCGGGAACGCGGGCTGGGCGCTGCCGCGGTCACGTTCGGGGTGGGCGCGCTCGGGGCGGCCGCGGCGATCGGCGGGGCGAACGCCGAGCGGGTGCCGGTGGTGCTGATATCGGGAGCGCCGGGCCTTCGGGAGCGCGACGGGCGCCGCCTCCACCACACGCCGGGGGACGACATCGACGCGCCGCGCCGGGCGATGGCCGAGCTCGTCGGCGAGACCGTGGCGCTCGACGATCTCGAGACGGCCCTGGAGGACCTGGAGGGGGCGCTCGACCGGTGCGTCGCCGGGCACCGGCCGCTGTACGTCGAGGTGCCGCGCGACCTGCTCGACGAGCGCCCCGCGCCGCGGCGCGGGCGGCGGACGCGGGGAGCGCCGACGGTCGCGCCCGGGCGCGTCGAGGCCGGCGTCGCCGACGCCCGCGAGGTCCTGGCGGCGGCCCGTCGCCCGGTGGTGTGGTCGGGGGTCGGCGTGCTGCGCCGCGACGACGGCGCGCGCGTCGTGGCCCTCGCCGAGCGGATGGCCGCCCCGGTCGTGGAGTCGGTGATGGGCAAGGGCGGCGTCAACGAGGGTCATCCGCTGGTCGTCGGCGTCTACTCCGGGGCGTCGTCGGACGAGGGCGTGCGGGGGATGGTCGAGCGCTCCGACCTCGTGCTCGAGCTCGGGGTGGACATCAACGACATCAGCACCGGCGCATTCACCCTCGGCGTGGCCGACGACCGGCGCATCGCCGCCGACCACACCGGCCTGCGCGTTCGCCACCGCCGCTACCCGGGCGTGACGCTCGCCGACCTGCTCGACGGCCTGGAGGAGCGCCCGCCCCCGCGCGGCACGCCCCGGAAGCGGCTGCCGAGCGCCTGGGCGCGCGGCCGGCCTCGCGGGCGGCGGGTGACCTGCGACCTGCTCGCCGCGCGCCTCGACGCCTTCCTGCGCCCGTCCGACATCCTGGTGAGCGACGTGGGCGTGGCGGCCCACCTCGTGATGGACGTCCGCCTGAAGCGGGCGCGCCAGCTGCACATCGCGCGCCTCTACGTCGGGATGGGCTTCGCCGTCCCGGCGGCGACCGGCGCCCGCCTGGCCCGGGGGCGCGGGCGCCCGGTGGTGCTGGTCGGCGACGGCTCCTTCCAGATGACCGGGCCGGACCTGTCGACCGCCGTCGCGCAGGGCCTCGACCCGATCGTGCTGGTGCTCGACAACCACGGCTACGGCGCCGAGCGCGCGATCGTCAACGGGCCCTTCAACGACGTCGCCCCCTGGGACTACGCCGCCGTCGCCGCGGCCCTCGGCGCCGAGGGCCGGCGCGTGACGACCCCCGCCGGGCTCGACGCGGCCCTCGCCGAGGCGCGCCGCGGCACCGGCCGCGCGTGGGTCCTGTGGATCGACCTCGACCCCCACGACGCCCCCCGGGCGCTGCGGGCGCTCGGCGAGGGCCTGGAGCACCTCATGCACGCCACCCACTAGGGCGCGCCGTGGACGGCCGGCTCATGAGGGCCGGCGGGGCACCACCATCGTGCAGATGAAGACCTGGGCGACCGCGCCGCGCTCGTCCAGGGTCTCGATGCGGACGATCGCCATGCCGCGGTCGGGCCGTGAGCGCGAGGGCCGCACCTCGAGGACCTCGGCCTCGACGTGCAGCACCGCGCCGGGGCGGGTGGGGGCGGGCCAGGAGATCTCGCCTCCGGCGCCGATGAGGCCGCCCGCGATCGGAAGGCCCTCGACGAGGAGGCGCATGGTGATGCCGGCCGTGTGCCAACCGCTCGCGACCAGCGCGCCGAAGAAGGTTCCCTGCGCGGCCTCCGGGTCGGTGTGGAACGGCTGGGGGTCCCATTGGCGCGCGAATTCCACGATGCCCTCGGCGTCGAGGGCGTAGTCCCCGGTGATGAAGCGCTGCCCGACGCTCAGGTCGTCGAGGTAGAGCGGCCCGTCGTCCACGGGCCGACTCTACGGCTTGTGCCGGCGACCGCGGAGTACGAACATGTGTTCGCATGGCGACCCCCTACGTCGAGCTCCACGCGCACTCGGCCTTCAGCTTCCTCGACGGCGCCTCGGCGCCCGAGGAGATGGCCGAGCGGGCGGCCGAGCTGGGCCACACGGCGCTCGCCCTCACCGACCACGACGGCCTCTGCGGATCGCTGGCCTTCGCCCACGCCGCGCGGGCGGCGGGGGTGCGGCCGATCACCGGGGCCGAGCTCACGCTGCGCGACGGCGCCCACCTCACGCTGCTGGCGGCCGACGCCGCCGGCTACGCCAACCTCTGCCGGCTCATCACGCTCGCCCACGCGGACACCCGCCCGCCCCCCGACCGGCGGGCGCTGCCCCCCGCGCTCGACCGCTCCGCGCTCGCCGCCCACTCCGAGGGGCTGGTGTGCCTGACCGGCTGCGCCCGTCACGGCCTGGTGCCGAGGCTGGTGGCCGCGGGCCGCCGCCGCGAGGCGCTGGCGGCGGCCCGCGAGTTGGCGCGGGATCTCGGGCCGGACGACGTCTACGTCGAGATCCAGCACCCGCGCTCGCGCGGCGGCCGGCGCCTGGCGCGCGAGCTGGCCCAGCTCGCCGACGAGGCCGGGCTGCGGGCCGTCGCCACCGGCGACCCCCACGCCCACGACCCGGCCCGGACCTTCCTGCAGGACGCCTTCGTGGCGATCCGCCACCGCCTCACGCTGGACGGGTCGGAGGACGAGCGGCGCGGCAACCGCCAGGCCGTGCTGAGGACGCCGGCCGAGTCGGCCGCCCTGTTCGCCGACCATCCCGAGGCCGCCGCGCAGACCGCGCGCCTGGCCGAGCGCCTGGAGTTCGACCTCTCGCGCGACCTCGGCTACCGCTTCCCCGACTTCGCCGGGTCGCACCCCGGCGAGACCGCCCAGGCCGCGCTGGCGCGCATCTGCGGCCACCAGCTCGGCGCCCGCTACACAGGTGCGCGCAAGCGCCGCGAGGCCCGCCGGCGCCTCGACCAGGAGCTGGCGCTGATCGCGCACCACGACCTGGCCGGCTTCTTCCTGCTGCACCGCGACATCCTCGAGCTGGCCCGCGAGGTGGCCCTGCGCGTGCGCCCGGCCGGGTCGGCGCGGCGCTGGCTGCCGCCGGGGCGCGGCCGCGGGTCGTCGGTGGGCTCGATCGTCTGCTACCTCACCGGCCTCTCCCACGTCGATCCGGTCGAGAACGGCCTCTTCCTGGGCCGCTTCCTCAACCGCGACATGGCGTCGGTGCCCGACATCGACCTCGACTTCCCCCGCGACGTGCGCGAAGCCCTCATCGAGGAGGTGATCGCCCGCTACGGGCACGAGCACGCCGCCCTGGTGGCGGCCTTCCCCACCTTCCGCATCCGCATGGCCATCCGCGAGCTGGGCGGGGCGCTCGCCCTGCCCGAGGCCGACCTGGAGCGACTGACGCGGCTGTCGGACGGGTGGTCGTCGGCGCGGGCGGTGGAGGAGGAGCTCGCCCGGCTGCCCGACGGCGAGGCCAAGCTGGCGTCGCCGCGCTGGCGGGCCCTGGCCGCCCTGGCGCGCGAGGCGGCAGGCCTGCCCCGACACCTGTCGCAGCACTCCGGGGGCATGGTGGTGAGCGCGCGGCCGCTGGTCGAGCTGGTGCCGGTGGTGCCGGCCGCCTTCCCCGGGCGCCAGATCTGCCAGTGGGACAAGGACTCCTGCGCCGACGCCGGCTTCGTGAAGATCGACCTGCTGGGGCTGGGGATGCTGTCGGCGGTCGAGGAGTGCATCGACCTGATCGCCCGCGCGCGCGGCGAGAGCGTCAACCTGTCGCGCATCGGCGTGTCCGACCCGGCGGTCTACGCCGAGATCCAGGACGCCGACACCGTGGGGGTGTTCCAGATCGAGAGCCGGGCCCAGATGCAGAGCCTGCTGCAGACCCGGCCCGAGAACCTCGACGACCTCACGATCCAGGTGGCCCTCATCCGCCCCGGGCCGGTGAGCGGCGGGGCCGTGCACCCCTACGTGAAGCACCGACGCGCCAAGCGCGCCGACCCGTCGTTCGAGCCCCCCTACGACCACCCGCTGCTGGCGGGCTGTCTGCGCGAGACGCTCGGGGTGGTGGTCTTCCAGGAGCAGGTGCTGGAGGTGGCGATGGCGCTCGCCGGCTTCACGCCCGGCCAGGCCGAGGCGCTGCGGCGGGCGATGAGCCGCAAGCGCAGCCGCGAGGCGATGGTGGCCCTGTGGCGGGAGTTCCGCGACGGCGCCCGCGCCCGCGGGGTCGAACGACGAGACCATCCGCACGGTCTTCCGCAAGCTGATCGGCTTCTCGAACTTCGGCTTCCCCAAGGCCCACTCGTCGGCCTTCGCCGTGCTGGCCTACCAGAGCGCCTGGCTGCGCCGGCGCTACCCGGCCGAGTTCCTGGCCTCGCTGATGAACGCCCAGCCCATGGGCTTCTACCCGCCCGCCAGCCTGGTGCGCGACGCCCAGCGGCGCGGCGTGCGGGTGCTGCCCCCGTGCGTCGCGCGCTCCGGGGCGGCCTGCACGATCGAGGACGGCGCCGTGCGGGTGGGCCTGGGCTACGTGCGCGAGGTGCGCGCCGAGGCCGCCGCCCGCCTGGTCAACGAGCGTTGCGGTCAACGGCCCCTTCCGCGACATGGCCGACCTGGCCGCGCGCGCCGACCTGCGCCGCGGGCAGCTCGCCCAGCTCGTGCGGGCGGGCGCCTGCGACGCCTTCGAGCGCCCGCGCCGGGCGATGCTCTGGGAGCTCGGCGTGCTGGCGCGCCCCCGGGCCGGGGCGGGGGGCCTGCAGCTCGCCCTCCCCATCCCGGCCGGGGAGGCGCCTCCCCTCCCCGAGCTCGGCCGCTTCGAGCGCACGCTCACCGACTACGAGACCATGGGCCTGTCAACCGGCTGGCACCTGGTGGCCCTGGTGCGCCCCGGCCTGCCGCGCGGGGTGCTGTCGGCCGCCCAGCTGCGCGAGGCGCCCGACGGCGCCCGGGTCGTCACCGCCGGCCTGGTGGTGGCGCGCCAACGGCCGGCGACCGCCGGCGGCATCGTCTTCCTGCTGCTGGAGGACGAGACCGGGATGGTCAACTGCATCGTCCGCCCCGAGGTCTACGAGCGCCACCGGGCGGTCGTCCGGGCCGACCCGCTGGTGATGGCCCACGGCCGCCTCGAGCGCCGCGACCGGAACCTGAACGTGCTCGTGACCCGCCTCGAGCGGATCGACCCGCCCGCCGAGGCCGCCGACGGCATGGGCGACGCCGCCGAGATGGCCCGCGTGCGCGCGGCCGTGCCCGAGGGCCAGAACTTCGGCTATGGCCGCCGCTGACCAGTTTGGGGGAGACTCGGGGGCGTGGAGTACGGCGCCCACCTGCCCCTGATCGACCTCGGGACGCCCCCGTCCCTGCGGGGGCTCAGGGCATATGCGGCGACGGCCGCGGACGCCGGCTACCGCTACCTCTGCGCCAACGACCACCTCTTCTTCTCGCGGCCCTGGCTCGACGGCCCGACCGCGCTCGCCGCGGTGATCGGCGAGTCCGGCGACATGACGCTGGCGACGACGGTGGCGCTCCCGGTCATCCGCGGGCCCGCCCCGCTCGCCAAGGCCCTCGCCGCGCTCGACGTCCTGTCGGGCGGGCGCGTGCTCGCCGGGGTCGGCGCGGGCTCGACCGCGCGCGACTACGCCGCGGCCGGTGTCCCCTTCGAGGAGCGCTGGCGGCGCTTCGACGAGGCCCTCCCGGCGCTCCGGGCCCTGCTCCACGGCGGTGTCCTCGAGCCGCCGCCGGTCCAGCGCCCCGGGCCGCCGATCTGGGTCGCGAGCTGGGGAACGCCGGCCGGCCTGCGGCGCGTCGCCCGGCACGGGGACGGCTGGCTGGCCTCGGCCTACAACATCACGCCCGCCCGCGTGCGGGCGGCCTCCGCCGGCCCGGTGGCCGGGATGCCGAACGCCCTCGCCACGGCCTGGCTCTGCGTCACCGAGGACTCCGGGGGCGCCGAGCGCGTCCTCGCCGACGTCCTCTCCCCGCTCGTGGGCCGCCCGGTCGAGGAGCTGCGGGCCCTCTCCCTCCCGATCGGCCCGGCCGAGCTGTGCGCGGAGCGGCTGCGCGCCTTCGCCGACGCGGGCGTGCAGCGCATCTTCCTCTGGCCCCTCCGGGACGAGGTGCGGCAGCTGGAGCTCTTCATGGAGCGCGTGGCCCCGCTCGCCGGCCGATGAGTCCCGCCGTCGGCGGCCGTCTCATCCTCGACACCCGAGGAGGAGCGCGATGGCGACATACGCACTGATCCACGGCGCCGGCGACGTCGGCTGGTACTGGCACCTGGCGGCGGCCGAGCTACGCGGGCGGGGCCACGAGGTCGTCGCGCCGGACCTGCCCTGCGACGACCCGTCGGCCGGGCTGACCGACTACGCCGACGTCGTCGTCGAGGCGATCGGTGCCCACGACCGGGTCGTGGTGGTGGCCCAGTCCTTCGGCGGCTACACCGCGCCGCTCGTGTGCGCGCGGGTGCCGGCCGAGCTGCTGGTGCTGGTGGCGGGGATGGTGCCGGCGCCCGGCGAGACGGCCGAGGAGATGTTCGCGGCCACCGGCTACGACGGCGGTGAGGGGGGCGACGACCCGGTCGCGACCTTCTACCACGACGTCGCGCCGGAGCTGGCCGCCGAGGCGCTGGCCCACGGCCGGGACCAGGCCGAGCGGCCGTGGACCGAGCCCTGGCCGCTCGGCGCCTGGCCCGACGTGCCGACGCGCTACCTGCTGTGCCGCGCCGACCGCCTCTTCCCGGCCGAGTGGACGCGCCGGGTCGCGCGGGAGCGGATCGGGACCGCCCCCGACGAGATCGGCGGCGGCCACTGCCCCGCCCTCAGCCGTCCGCGGGAGCTGGCCGATCGCCTGGAGTCGTACCTGCCCCGCCGTTCCGCCGATGAGTCGCGGTTGCCGGTGCCGTCTCACGGGTACGAATCGACCTCGGAGGCACGAATCCCTCCGAGCACCGTGCGGAAGGAGAAGCGATGACCTACGTCGACGGTTTCCTGATCGCCGTGCCGAGCGCGCGGAAGCAGGAGTTCATCGACCACGCGAAGGCGGGTGACGCGGTCTTCATGGATCTCGGCGCGACGCGCATCATCGAGTGCTGGGGCGACGACGTCCCCGACGGCGAGCGGACCGATTTCCGGCGCGCCGTGCAGGCGGGCGACGACGAGAGCATCGTCTTCTCGTGGATCGAGTGGCCCGACAAGGCGACGCGGGACGCGGCCATGGGCCGGATGGACGAGGTGATGAAGACCGACCCGCGCATGGACCCCGAGAAGAACCCGATGCCGTTCGACGCCGGGCGGATGATCTTCGGCGGCTTTGCGCCCGTCGTCTCGCTCGAGCGATGACCCCGGGCGCGCTCCGGCGTCAACGGCCGGCGTCGGACTCGCGCCTGACGGCGCCTGGGGCGGCTCAGGGACGCGGTGGAGGAGCCTGCCAGAGAGCCCCGGACGCCAGGGGGAGCTTGACCGCCCCGCCCGCCGCCGCCAGGGCGAGCAGCGCCCCCTCGGCGGCGGCCGGGTCGGGGTCGTCGTTGCCGCGCGCCAGGAGCACGGCCGCCTCCATGGTCGTGATCCCGTCCGGGAAGCGGCGCAGCAGCGGCTCGGGGCCATCGGGCGGCGGCGCGCGCCGCAGGTCGGGGTCGAGGTTCGCCACCAGCACGTCGTAGGCCGGCAGGGGCTGCCAGCCGCCAGCGACCAGCCGGGCGCCGTCGCGCTCCAGCACCAGCGACGGCGCCGTGAACCGCACCGGCCCGTCGGTCGCCGCGGTCTTGCCCTGCAGCTCGGCGGCCGAGCCGGCGGCCGAGCGCGCCTCGGCCCGGTCGCGCTCGTACGCCTCCACCACGTCGGGCTCGTCGATGCGGCCGACCAGGGCCTCGCCGTCAACGCCGGGCAGGACGGCGAGCGCCGCGGCGAGGTCGTGGTCGTCGTCCAGGAGCATGGTCGTGGTGAAGTTCGCCAGCTGCAGGGCGCGCAGCACGCGCCACTCCGCGCCGGGGTCGGCCAGGCGCGCGGCCACGATCGCGCGGCACGCGCGCGAGGTCCCGGCCACGCGCGCCTTGGGCGTCGCGGCGAACGGCATCCCGAAGCGGTCCCGGAACCCGGCCTGCCCGGCGGCCGCGCTCAGCGGCGTGTAGCCGCGCTCGGCGTACTGGCTCGCCGTCTCGGTCAGGCCGATCACCACCAGCCGCCAGGCGAGCTGATCGCCGTAGCGCCAGTCGAGCGCGCGCAGCGCGGGTAGGGCCGAGTAGGCCCAGGGGCAGGCGGGGTCGGTGTGGAGGACCGCGGAGATCACGCCGGGCGCACGCTAGCGGGGCGTCGCCGGACGCCGCCCGGCGCGGACTAACCTCGTGCGGTGGAGTACCTCCTCGCCTTCGGGATCGTGGTGGCCATGACGATCACCCCCCTCCCCCTGCCGCCCTCGTGGCTGGTTCTGGCCTACATCAGCGTGGAGCTGGGCGGGAGCGCCGCCGGGATCGTGGTCGCAGGAGCGCTGGGCGCCGCCGTGGGGCGGACGGGCCTTGCCGCGTGGACGCGGGCGCTGGGGCCCCGCCTGATGACGGCCGGGACGCGGGCGAACGTCGACTACCTCGCGGGCCACCTCCACGGCCGCCGGGGCCTGCTCGGGACGGCGGCCCTGCTGGCCGTCGCCCCTCCCCCGGCCGGCGCCCTCTACGCGGCCGCCGGGGTGCTGCGGGTGAGCCTGGCCCTGGTCGGGGCCGCGGCGTTCGCCGGGCGCCTGGTCTCCTACGGCCTCGGCGTCGGCCTGGCGAGCGCCGCGGCCGACGAGATCGCCGACCGGCTGCGCGACTGGGTGGCGCCGTGGACGGTGGCGCTCGGGCTGCTCGGGGTCGCCGCCGTCCTCTGGCTGCTGGGGCGCATCGACTGGCGCGCCGCCCTCGAGCAGCGCCGCATCCGCCTGCGGCGGGCTTCCGCGCCGCCGGCCGGCCCGTGAGCCGGCCCTAGCGGCGCGGCAGGCTCAGCGGCAGGCCCTCGCACGATCCGCCGCCGGCGAGGCGGCCGCGCGCGGCGGTGGCGACCCGGGCGATGAAGCGCTCGCCCGTCCCGGCGATCCCGGAGCCCGCGTAGGTCATGGCGGACGCCACGACCGGGCCGCTGCGCAGGTAGACGATCCCGGCGTCGTGCCGCACCTGGTCGGTGTAGCCGGTCTTGTGGGCCACCGGCACCGCGGAGGGCAGCCCGGCGACGAGCTTGCTGGTGTCGCGCACGTCGAGCAGGCGGGCGAGCAGCTCCGACCGCGCCGCGCGCTCCCCGATGCCGATGCGCGCGACGCCCCCGCGGCCGATCGCCCCCCGGTGGATGGCCACCATCAGCCGCGCCAGCTCGTAGGGGGTGCTGATGAAGTTGGTGTAGAGGGGCGGGCTCGCCCGGGTCTCGATCGGCAGCGGCCGGCGCGCGTTCTCGATGATGTAGGGGCGGCGCACCAGGGAGCGGCTCAGGCCCAGGTCGCGGAGCGTCTGCGTGACACGGGCGGCCCCGGCGTCGCCGGAGCCCCCTCCCAGGGCCGCCAGGACGGTGTTGGCGGCCTGGTCGTTCGAGTCGATGATCATCGTGTCGAGCGTCGCGGCGAGGGCCCCCGCCTGCCCGCGCCGCACGGCCTCGACCAGGATCGCGGCCTTGAGGGTGCTGGCCGCCGGGAACTGGGCGTCCGCGTTGACCGCCGCGCCGCAGCCGGTCACCAGGTGCTGCACGTAGACGCCCGTGGTCGCGGACGTGCCCGCGACGAGGGCCTCGACGTCCCGCTGGAGGCGCCGGTCAACGAAGCCGGGGATGCGCCCCGCGCGCCGCCCGCTGCGCGGCAGCGCCCGCACCCGCACCGTCGCCGACCACCGCGAGCCCCCGCGGCCGATCGCGCGCACCCGCACCGGGTTGACCCCCACCGGCACGGGCACCGACACCCGCCGCGGGCCCGGCGGCGGCCGCAGGCGGGCCGTGATGCGCCCGCCGGCCTGGACCTCGATCCGCTCGGTGCCGCGACCGAGGCGGACGGCGACCCGCCCATAGCTGACGGCGGGCGCCGAGATCACGGGCGGCGGAGGCGCGGCGTCGGCGATCACGGGCGCGCCCGCGCCATCGGCTCCAGCAGCTCCGCCACGGCGGCCTGCATCCGGCGGGCCAGCTCGGCCGTCCGCTCGCGCCGCGTGCCCGACTCCGGGATCTCCACGGGGTGGCCGAAGGCGACCAGCACCGGGCCACGGCCCACCGGCCGCCAGCCGCGCAGGAGGTGGTGCACGCCCCAGATCGCGGCCGGGAGGACGGTCACGCCCGGGGTGAGGCCGAGGTACCCGGCCCCGTCGAGGAACTCGCCCATCGGCGCGCCCCAGCCCGGCCGGCCCTCGGGGAAGACCACGATCATCTCGCCGGCCTCGAGCTGCTCGCGGGCGTACCGCAGGGCACGGGTGTCGGGGCTGCCGGTCCGCACCGGGAACGAGCCGACGGAGAAGAGCAGCTCGGCGAACGCGCGCCGCCCGAAGTGGCGCGCGTCGGTGAGGTACTGGGCCGGCCGGTGGACGCTCGCCATGCCCACGAAGACCGGGTCGAGGTCGCCGACGTGGTTCGCCACGATCAGCACCCCCCCGCGGCGCGGGATGCGCCGGCGGCCCGCGACGCGGTAGCCGGCGATCGGGAGGCCCAGGTTGAAGACGAGACGCGCGAACCGCCAGGTCACGCGGCGCCGCCGGGGGCCGGCCGGGCGCCAGTGGACCGCGCTCAGGTCAGGCCTGGAAGCTCTTCCCGCAGCCGCAGGAGGAGGTCGCGTTGGGGTTCTTGATCAGGAACCCGGCCCCCTGGAACCCCTCCTCGTAGTCGAGCTCGACGCCGAGGAGGTACGGCACGCTGAAGCGGTCGACGATCACCCGCACGCCGTCGTCGACCACGACCTCGTCGCCGTCCTCCGGGCCCGCCAGCGAGAGGTCGTACTCGAAGCCCGAGCAGCCCCCCGGGATCACCTGCACCCGCAGGCCCGCGGCGGGATCGCCCTCGTCGGCCAGCAGCCCTCGCAGCTTGTCTCGGGCGTCGGCGGTGAGCGTGACCATGCGTCGAGTGTAGGGAACCGGGCGGCGCCTCCGCAAGGTGCTTTGCCCGTTAACGACCTACCCCGCCAGCCTCCAGCCCGTCGCGCTGGCGTTGCCGGCCCGGTCCTGGAGCGCGAGCCGCACGACGGCCCCGGGGACGAGGTCGGCCGCGGGCAGGCGCAGGGCGAAGGGCGTCACGAGGGCCCGCCGCGTCACGTCCCGGCCGGCGACGCTCAGCCGCACGCGGGCCGGGTCGATGCCGGTTCCGCCCTCGTCGTCGCGGTAGCGCACCGTGAGCGAGCCCCGCGTGGGCTCGCCCGGGCCCGGCACCCGCCACAGCACCCGCGGTGACCGCGCGGGCACCGGGCGCAGCGTCCGGGGTCCCAGCGGCAGCGGCCCGCGGGCGAACGCGAGGGCGGCCTGGGAGGTCGCCCAGACCGAGGCGGCCGGCGAGTCGCGCTCGTTGCGGATGCCGCCGTTGGCGAGCTGCATCCCGCGGAGCGCCTCGAGCGGGCCGCCCGCCCTGTTCCACGGCGGCCGGTCGGGATCCTCGCCGATGGTGTGCAGCGCCACGGTGACCCAGGCCGTCGTGAGAGCCTGGGTCTCGCCGTCGACGACGGCCGGGAAGCCGCCGTCGGGATTCTGCGCCCCGACCAGGAAGTCGCGGGCGCGGTCGATCGCCGTCCCGCTCCCGGCGCTCGCCCCCGCGGCCCAGAGCGCCTGGACCGCGGCGGAGGTCGTGTTCGGCCCCGAGCCGGGCGATTCGGCGCCGGTCCCCCACCCTCCGTCGCGGTTCTGCTGACGTACCAGCGCGGCGCGCGCCCGCCGCACGGTGCGGGTGACCTGGTCGAGGCCCCCGGCGCGCAGCGCGAGGATCCCCCACGCCGTGGTCGAGGGCGACTCGCCGATCGAGCCGTCGGCGCGCTGCGCCGCGACCACCTCCCGCACCGGGTTGCGGCGGCCGACGGCCCGCGGGTCGAGCCCGGAGGCCGCGGCGGCGACGGCGGTCAGCTCGAGGTCGCCCAGCCTCGGGAGCCGCTGCGGCGCGGCCACCGCGTCGCGCAGCGTCGCGATCCCGCTGCGCCAGCGGGCCGGGTCCTCCCCCGACGCGGCCACCGCGAGGGCGGCCCAGGCGGTGTAGGTGGGATCGGTGCCCGGCCCCTCGTTGACGCCGCCCGCGACCGGGTCCTGGCGCGCCGCCAGGTGGTCGAGGGCCTTCGCCAGCGGGCCGGCCACCGCGGGCGCCGGGAGTGCCGCCGCCAGGCCGAGGGCGAGCGCGATCGTCCCGAGGCGGTGAGCCATCGCCGCTTGTCTACCTGGGCCGAGAACGCACGGAAACTACTCGTTCGTCGAGGCGCGCCTCTCGGCGGAAGCGCAAGCTTGCGAGAGATTGGTAGCGTCAGATCGTGAATTCCCGCGGCTCACTGCTGATGGACGCACGGGGCAACCTGCGCGCCGGCGTGATCCTCGTCATCGTCGCCGGGGCACTGGTGGTGCTCTCGATCGGCAGCTTCGCGGCCCTCCTCGCCGCGGGGGCGGGGAGCCCCGAGACGCTCGCCGTGTGGGTGGTCGCGGCCCTCGTGGTGGTGAAGGTCCCGCTGCTGATCATGGTCTGGTGGCTGCTCGGCCGCCGGCGCGAGCCCGTCGGCGGGGGCGGCTGGTCGAGCGACGAGTGCGAGGAGATCCTCCGCTACCTCGAGGAGCAGGCCCGCGCGAGCGTCGACCGGGATGACGCCGCGGCCCGCCTGTCCTACTTCTCCCGGGAGGCGTGGTACGTCGCCGACGCGGCGTCCGACGCCGACAAGGCCGCCGCAGTGGCCGTCGCCCTACGCATCGACGAGCTGGCCACGGCCGCCCGCAGCGTGCGGCCGCCGGCCGCATGACGCCGATGCTGTCGGCCCTGGTCGCGGCGCCGCGCTGGCCGGCGCGCTCGGCGCGGTCGATCGCCCTGGCGCTCGCCTGCGTGGTCGTGGGGGCATCGCCCGCCCTGTTGCCCGGGAGCGAGGGTTTCGAGCCGGTCCACGCGGTCCTGCTCGTGATGCTCGCGGTCGTGGGGGTCCGGATGCCCCTGCGGATGGGCCTGGCGACCGCCGTCGTCGCCGAGGCGACCCTGGCGGCCGAGCGCATCTCGTGGGCCGCGGGCGAGGGCTCGAACGAGGACGCGGCCATGGCGATCGTCTGGACGGCCCTGGGGCCGCTCGTGGTCGCCGCGGCGTACGGCCTCTCCGAGGCGCCGCGGCTGCGGCTGAGCGCGTCGGCCGACGCGGCCGTGGGCTCGATCCTGCAGGCGCTGGCCGTGAAGGACCACGAGGTGGGCGGTCACTCGGGCGACGTGGCCGAGTTCGCCGTCGAGGTCGGCCGGCGCATGGGCATGCCGGAGCGGGAGCTGGGCGAGCTGCGGGTCGCGGGAGCCCTGCACGACCTCGGCAAGCTGGCCGTGCCGCAGGAGATCCTCGACAAGCCGGGCCCGCTCTCGGCGGGGGAGTGGGCGATCGTGCGCGACCACCCGGCCGCCGGCGAGGACATCGTGCGCGGCATCCCCTCGCTCGCCCACCTCGCGCCCCTTCTGAGGGCGATGCACGAGCACTGGGACGGCGGCGGCTACCCGGACGGGCTCCAGGGCGAGCAGATCCCGCTGCCCGCCCGCATCGTGGGCGCGTGCGACGCCTACGAGGCCATCGTCAGCGACCGCCCCTACGACCCGGCGCGCTCCCCCGCGGCGGCGATGGAGGAGCTGCGCGAGGGCGCCGGTACCCAGTTCGACCCGCGCGTGGTCGCCGCGTTCCTGAAGGTGCTGCGGGAGAGCGGCGCCACCGCCGGCGCGCCGGCCGCGGCCGCGCTGGCGCCCCGGCCCCGGCCGGCGTCCTAGGACCGCGGCAGCTCCCGGCCGCACGCCGGGCACCGCCACACCTCGACCGTCTTGTCCTTGGGGATGGCCTGCCCGCCCTGGAGGCCGTGACTGCGCATCACGCGCGTCGTCGGCCGCATGGGGATCCCGTGGGCGGGGCAATCCGGGGGGTCTCGTCGCCCATCCGCCTGACACTAGCATCGGCCTTCCGGGGCTGGCCGAACGCCGCGCGAGCGGGTACCGTCCCGCTGCCGGACACGGACCCGCTCGCCGACGAGGAGGCGATATGAGCACGGACGACCTGGACGACCTGGGACCGATCGACGTGGTGGTGATCGGCTTCCCGGCCGACGCGCCGATGACCGGGGAGGCGGCGCCGATCCTGGTCGACCTCGTCGACCGCGGGGTCATCCGCGTGCTCGACATCCTCTTCATCACCAAGGGCGATGACGGCTCGGTCGCCGGCTTCACGATCGACGGCATCGACCAGGACCGCATCGGCGACTTCACGGTCTTCGAGGGAGCCAGCTCCGGCCTGCTCGGCGACGACGACGTCGAGGGCGCCGGCGCCGCGCTGGAGGCCGGCGAGTCGGCGGTCGTGATCGTCTACGAGAACCGCTGGGCGGCGCCCTTCGCCGCGGCCGTGCGCCGCAACGGCGGCCAGCTCATCGCCTTTCAGCGCATCGCGCCATCCGACCTGCTCGAGGCGCTCGAGGCGCTCGAGGACTGACCGACAACCGATGGAAGGGAGAGCTCTGTGCCGAGACTCGTGAGGGCGATGGCCCGCACCGCGGTGGTCGCGGGCACCGCGACCGCCGTGTCGAACCGCGTGAGCCGCCGCCAGGCCGGCCGCTGGTCCGAGCAGGAGGAGCAGCAATACGCGGCCGAAGAGGCCGCCGCAGCCCCGCCCCCCGACGCCGCCGAGCCGGACTACATGGCCGAGCTCGAGCAGCTCGCCAAGCTGCGCGACCAGGGCATCCTCAGCGACGAGGAGTTCGAGGCGAAGAAGAAGCAGCTCCTCGGCATCTGAACGGCGGAGCGGTACCGTGGGCGCGGCGACGAACGCCCCGCTCACGGTGCGCGACGGCGACCACCCGCTCGCGTTCGCGTTCGACGACCTCATGCGGTACCACGGCTCCGGCTCCCCCGGCGGAGTGGCCCACGCCTTCAAGGTGCTCGAGCGCGCCCTTCCGCTGATCTCGCCGGGCGAGCCGCCGCAACGGCGCGAGATCGCCGTGCGGACGGCGTTCGGCGGCCCGGGCGCGCGGGACGGCATCGAGCTGGTGACCCGGGCGGTGAGCGACGGGCGCTACGTCGTCAACCCCTCGCTCGCCCGCCCGGAGCGCGGCAGGGCCATGGAGCGCTTCGTGTTCGAGCTGGCGTACCGCGGGCGCCGGGTGACCCTGGCGGTGCGGGACGGCATCGTGACGGACGAGTTCATCGACCTGGCCCGGGCCGACCCGCGCTCCGGCGAGCAGGAGCGCCGGCTCGACGGCCTGAAGCGGGAGATGGCCGACCGCGTGATGGCCTCCCCCGCCGCCGAGGTCTACGACGTCGCATGACCCGCGATTCGGACGGTCGACGCCCGCAGAAAACGCAACTATTGAGTCGTCCAGCGTCCCGGGGCGCCGAGCCGGTGATCAAAACCGGGCCTTCGGGGGTATGGACCATGCGTGACCGGCGTCGGCCCCCACCTCAGGCGCCTGCGGTGCGACCGCGGCCTGACCCTGCTCGACGTGCGCGTGGCCGGCGGCCCCACGGCGTCCGTGCTCTCGCGGATCGAGAACGACCGTCAGGAGCCGTCCGAGGCCGTCCTCGACCAGCTCGCCCGCATCTACCGGGTGCCGGCCGAGGAGCTGATGGCCGCCGTCGGCCGCCCCTAGGTCGCGCCAGCCCGGCCGCGCAGCATCTGCGCGAACTCCGCGGCGTTCCTCAGGGCGTGGTCGCGGGCGTTGTTGTTGAAGACGACTGCGACCTCCTGGGCGCGCTCGGCCATGTCCAGGACCGGGTCGAGCCACTCGTCCATCTCGGCCTCGGTGTAGACGTGGTCGAAGCGCTCGGCCACGGTGCGGCCGGTGTTCCAGGTGGCGGCGTTGCGGCCGTGAAGGCGCAGGTAGGCGAGCCCCGGCGTGGTCACCTCGACGATGGGAGGCATGACGTTCTTCGCCTCGATACGGGGCGCGTCGACGACCACCCAGGCGGCGTCGTGGGCCGCCAACAGCTCGGCCGCCGCCTCGCGCTCGCCCGGCTCGGCCCAGGAGCGGTGACGGAACTCGACCGCCGCCCGCACGGGCCGCAGGCGCGACAGGATGCGGCCGACCTCCTCGCGCTGGCGGTCGCCGGAGACGACGTAGGGCGGCAGCTGCACCAGGATCGCGCCGAGCTTGTCGCCCAGGGGACCGACGGCCTCGAGCAGCGAGTCGATGACGGCGTCGCGCAGCTCGCGGCTGGGGCGCCGGATGCGTCCCTTGGAGTCGTACGACGCGGGCAGCTCGCGCAGCGGCGCGGGCAGGCGGCCGGGCTCGGACGGGTGCCCCGAGATCACCTGGTGGGCCTTGACGTGGAAGCGGAAGCGCTCCGGCGTGCGCTCGGCCCACGACGCGGTCGTCTCGATCGTGGGCAGCGCGTAGAAGCTCGCGTTGACCTCGACCATGGGGAAGCGGTCGGCGTAGTGGCGCAGGCGCGCCGCCGCGTCGCCCTTGACGTCGGGCGGGTACCAGCCGGCCTTGATGAACTCGGGGTCGGTCCAGGAGGCCGTCCCCACGCGCACGTCGCCCCTCACCCCAAGCGGCGCAGCTCGTCGTCGAGGCGGCGTGCCTCCTCGGCGCTGGGCGGGGGCGGCTCGGCCTCCGCGCCCGCCGGACGGCGCCGCGACCAGGTCCAGGCGAGCGCCCCGATGGCCGCGATGCCCGCCAGCACGACGAGGGCGGGGACGACCCAGGCGATCAGGTCGAAGCCCGACTTGGGCGGCGTCGCCCGCACGCCGTCGCCGAACTCGGCCACCAAGCCGTCGATGATGCGCTCCTTGTCCCAGCCGCGGTCGATCCGCTCGGCGATGTAGGCCTTCATGTCGGTCGCGGCCGGCGAGTTCGAGACGTCGAGGGGGGTGTTGCAGGTGGGGCAGCGCACCTCGCGGGCGACCTCGTTGACCGTCAGCGCGCCGGCGGCCGCGGGCAGCGCCGCAACGAGCGCGAGCGCGATGAGCAGGACGGCCCGCCTCACAGCTGGTCGATCGCGGTCGTGAGCTGGGCGGGGTCGGTGACCTCGCCGACGATCTTCAGGGCGATCCGCCCCTCGCGGTCGATCACGAACGTCTCCGGGACGCCTCGCGCCTCGTAGTCCCGGTACACGTCCTCGCCCCGCTCGCGCAGCGACGGGTACGTGATGCCGAACTCGCGCGCGAACGCCAGGGCCTCGTCGGTGAGGTCCTGTGTGTCGAGGCCCAGCACCACGACGTCGGAGGCGCCCACGCCGCCCGCGCGGTAGCGGCGGGCCACCTCGTTCAGGATCGGCGCCTCGTTCTCGCACGGCCCGCACCACGAGGCCCAGAAGTTGAGGACGACCACGCGCCCGCGCAGGTCGTCGAGCGCGACCTCGGCCCCGGTGGGCCCGATGCCGTCCGCCGCCAGCAGCACCGGCGCGGTGAACCCGGGCGCCTCCGGCCGGGTCCCCTCCTCCAGGGCGTCCTGGATCGCGGTGCCGGTGTCGCGGTTGGCCAGGCCCAGGACCAGCAGCACCACCACCCCGGCGATGAGGACGCCCCCCACGACGGCCCCGATCGTGCGGCGGCGATCCCAGTCCATGGGCCCAGGGTAGCGGTTAGGCGGCCGCGTCCTCGCCGTCGGGGGGCTCGCCGTCCTCGCGGTCGCCGCGCCGCGCGATCGAGTCCTCGAAGCGCTGGATGACCCAGTCCGGCACCGGCCCCTCGGGGGACGGCTCGGCCCCCTCCTCCGGCCCCTCCTCGGGCGCGGGCGGCGCCTCCTCGTCGCTGCCCTCGGCGGCCGGCTCGGGCGGCGCCGGCTCGTCGGCGGGCTCCTGCGGGGCCGGGGGCGCGGCCGGCCGCAGCAGGTCCGCCCCCTCCGCCTCGGGCACGACCACGGCGAGCACCTCGTCGCCGAAGACCACCAGGATCCGCCACGACCGCGCCGCGGCGCCGTGGATCACCTCGAGGCGCGACCGCTCGAGATCGGCCGCCTGGCGGGCCTCCTCCTCGGAGCGGTGGCCGGAGATGACCGTGCGCTGGGCCACAGCCTGCCCGGAGACCCCCTCGACCACGACCTCGTACCGGCGGCGGAACTTCACGGGACCGGCTTCGACCTCGGCGTCCCCGACCCTTCCCGGCCCGGCGCGCTCAGCCCAGCAGGTCGCGCACGGCGCGCTCGGGGTCGTCGGCCCGCATCAGCGCCTCGCCGACGAGGATCGCGTCGACGCCGGCGTCCTCGAGGTCGGCCACGTGGCCGCGGTGGGTGATCCCCGACTCCGCCACCACGACGGTGCCGGCCGGGACGTCGGCCAGCAGGCGGAAGGTGGTGCCGAGGTCGACCTCGAGGCTGTGCAGGTCGCGGTTGTTGATGCCCATGACCTCCGCGCCGGCCTCGACGGCGGCCTCGACCTCCGCCTCGTCGTGGACCTCGACCAGGCTGTCCATGCCCAGGTCGGAGGCCGCCGCCATCAGCTCGCTCAGGCGCCGCCCCTCCAGGGCCGCGACGATCAGCAGCACCGCGTCGGCGCCGGCCGCGCGCGCCTCGAGCACCTGGTACTCGTCGACCACGAAGTCCTTGCGCAGCAGGGGGAGGTCGCAGGCGGCGCGGGCCTCGACGAGGTCGGCGAGGCTGCCGCCGAAGTGGGCCGGCTCGGTGAGCACGGAGACGGCCCGCGCGCCGGCCGCCTGGTAGGAGCGGACGATCTCCGCGACGCTCGCCCCGGGCCGGATCGGCCCTCGCGACGGGCTCGCCCGCTTCATCTCGGCGATCAGCGAGATGCCCTCGGCGATCAGGGCCTCGGAGAAGGGCCGCCCCCGTCGGGCGGGGCCCAGGCGCGCCTCGAGCTCGGCGGCGGGCGTCTCGCGCATCCTCCGGGCCACGTCGGCCTGGGTGCGCTCCACGACGGTCTCGAGGAAGGTGGCCACGCCCGCCGAGTCTACGCGCCGCCCAGGCGGCGGGTGGCGGCCACGAACGCGTCGAGCCGCTCGCGCGCCGCGCCGCTGTCGATGCTCGCCGAGGCCCCCGCCACCCCGTGCTCGAGGTCGGGCGCCACCCCCGCCACCCACAGGGCCGCGGCCGCGTTGAGCACGACCACGTCGCGCGCCGGGCCGGCGGCCCCGCCGAGCACGGCGCGCAGGACCTCGGCGTTGGCGGCCGGGTCGCCGCCGGCGATGTCGCCGTCGCGCGGCGGGGCGAACCCGAGCGCGGCCGGGTCGATCTCGGCCGACGTGACGGTGCCGCCATCGACGTGGACGACGTCGCTGACCGCGCCGGTCGACACCTCGTCCATGCCGTCGCGTCCGCGCACGAGCATGGCGCGCTCGCAGCCGAGCTCCGCCAGGGCGCGCCCCATCCGCTCGAGGTAGGCGGCGTCGCTGACGCCCAGGAGCTGGCGCGGCGCCCCGGCCGGGTTGGTGAGCGGGCCCAGCAGGTTGAAGATCGTCCTCACGCCGAGGGCCCGGCGCACCGGGACGATGTGCCGGAAGGCCGGGTGGTGGGCCGGGGCGAACATGAAGCCGAGGCCGGTCTCCTCCAGGCAGCGCCCCACCGCGTCGGGGTCGAGGTCGATGCGGGCGCCGAGGGCCTCGAGCACGTCGGCGCTCCCGCACCGCGAGGTGGCCGAACGGTTGCCGTGCTTGGCGACGGCCACCCCCGCCCCGGCGGCGACGAACGTGGCGGTCGTGGAGATGTTGAAGGTCGGCCGCCCACCACCCGTGCCGCAGGTGTCGATGAACGGCCCGAGCGGGGGCTCCACCCGCTCGGCGCGCGCCCGGATGGTCAACGCGAGCCCCGCCAGCTCGGCCGCCGTCTCGCCCTTTGCCCGGAGGGCGATGAGGAAGCCGGCCGTCTGGGCGTCGCCGGCCTCGCCCGACATCACCGCCTCCAGCGCGGCGGCGGCGCCGTCGCGGCCGAGGTCCTCGCCCGCCAGCAGGCGGTCGATGGCCTCGGAGATCACCGGCGACGGCATCGGGGGCCGCTAGGCGGAGAGGGCCAGGAAGTTCGCGAGCAGCGCCTTGCCCGAGCCGGTGAGGATCGACTCGGGGTGGAACTGCACCCCCTCGACGGGCAGCGAACGGTGGCGCACGCCCATCACCACGTCGCCGTCGCACCAGGCCGAGACCTCGAGGTCCGGCGCGAGGTCGGGGTGCACGACCAGCGAGTGGTAGCGCGTCGCGACCATCGGGTTCTCGAGGCCGGCGAAGACCGTGCGGCCGTCGTGCTCGATGGCGCTGGTCTTGCCGTGCACCGGCTCGCGGCCCCGCACCACCCGGCCGCCGAAGGCCTGGCCGATCGCCTGGTGGCCGAGGCAGACGCCGAGGATCGGCACGGTGCCCGCCAGCTCGCGGATGGCATCGACCGAGATGCCCGCCTCGTCGGGGGTCTTCGGGCCCGGTGAGATCACCAGGTGGGTCGGCTCGAGCGCCCGTACGCCGGCGACGTCGATCGCGTCGTGGCGGCGCACCTCGACCTCCGCCCCCAGCTCGCCCAGGTACTGGACGAGGTTGTAGGTGAAGCTGTCGTAGTTGTCGACGAGCGCCACGCGGGGGGCGGTCACCAATCCTCCTGACCGGCCGCGACCTCGATCGCCCGGAAGAGCGCCGCCGCCTTGTTCTGGGTCTCCTCGTACTCGGTGGCCGGCACCGAGTCGGCCACGATGCCGGCGCCCGCCTGCACGTGGGCGACCCCGTCGCGGCAGACGATGGTGCGGATGGTGATGCAGGTGTCCAGGCTCCCGTCCCAGCCCAGCCAGCCGACGGCGCCGCCGTAGGGGCCGCGCTTGGTCGGCTCGAGCTCGTCGATGATCTCCATCGCCCGCACCTTGGGCGCCCCCGAGAGCGTCCCGGCCGGGAAGGTGGCCCGCAGGGCGTCCGACGACCGCCGGCCGGGCGCGAGGCGCCCCACCACCGAGCTCTCGATGTGCATGACGTGGCTGTAGCGGCGCACGTCCATCAGCTCCGACACGCGCACCGTGCCGATCTCCGACACCCGCCCCAGGTCGTTGCGGCCCAGGTCGACCAGCATCACGTGCTCGGCGCGCTCCTTCGGGTCGGCCAGCAGCTCCTCGCCCAGGCGCTGGTCCTCGGCCTCGTCGGCGCCGCGCGGGCGGCTGCCGGCGATGGGGTGCATCTCCACCGCGCCGCCCTCCACCTTGACCAGCATCTCGGGCGACGAGCCGACGAGGGTCACGTCATCGGTCTCGAGGAAGAACATGTAGGGGGACGGGTTGACCGTCCGAAGGCCCCGGTAGACGGCGAACGGGTCGAGGCCCATCGGCGCCGAGAAGCGCTGGGAGGGGACGATCTGGAAGGCGTCGCCGGCGAAGATGTACTCGCGCGCCCGCTCGACCCCCGCCTCGAAGGCCTCGCGCGTGAGGTTGCTGGTGACCGGTCCCAGCATGGGCTCGCCCTCCCGCTCGGGCGGGCGCGGCACGGGCCCCGACAGCCGCGCGCGCATCTCGGCGACGGTCGCCACGGTGCGCCAGTAGGCCGCCTCGGGGTCCTCGCCGCCCACCGGGCAGGGGGCCACGATGGTGAGCGAGCGGCGCATGTGGTCGAACACGACCACAGGCCCGGTGATCAGGGCGACCAGGTCGGGGATGCCGAGGTCGTCGGGCGGCTGGCCCGGCAGGCGCTCGACGGTGCGGACGAGGTCGTAGCCGAAGAAGCCGACCGCCCCGCCCCAGAAGGTGAGGGGCTCTCCCGGCGGCGCCATGCCCACGCGGTCGACCGCGTCCTCGACGGCGCCGAACGGATCCGAGGCGTCGAGGTGGCGCTCGCGGCCGTCGGCTCCGGTCTCCACCAGCTCCCCGCCGGCGCCCCGGATCACGGCCTGGGGCCGGACCCCGATCATCGAGTAGCGCCCGAGGCGTCCCTGCTCCACCGACTCGAGCAGGAACGCCGGCCCCCCGTCGCGCAGCTTCAGGAAGGCGCTGACGGGCGTCTCGCAGTCGGCGATGTAGGTGTGCACCAGCGGCACCTGCCCACCGCGCGGGGCCATCGCGCGCACGGCGTCCACGCCGGGCGAGACGTCGAGGCGCGAGCCCCCGCGGGGCGGCACCTCCAGCCGCAGCCGGGTCATCGGCGCCGCGAGGCCAGCTCGCGCGCCACCTCGTCGAGGCTGACGCCGCTGGCGCGCCACAGCACGGCGAGGTGGTAGAGCAGGTCGGCGCTCTCGTAGACCACCTGGTCGCGCTCGGCGCCCTTGGCGGCCACGACGACCTCGGTCGCCTCCTCCCCCACCTTCTTGCAGACCGTGTTGATGCCCTTGGCCAGCAGCCGCGCCGTGTACGAGCCCTCGGGGTCGCCGGCCTCCGCCCGCTGGGCGATCGTGCGCTCCAGGTCGGCCAGGGCCGCGAACGGCGCGGGCGCGGCGCCCTCGGTGAGGGGCTCGTGGAAGCAGGTCGGCTCGCCCGTGTGGCAGGCCACGCCGGTCTGGTCAACGAGCACGAGCACGGAGTCGCGGTCGCAGTCGAGCGCCACGGCGCGGACGGCCTGGGTGTTGCCGCTGGTGGCGCCCTTTCGCCACAGCTCCCCCCGCGACCGGCTCCAGAACCAGGTCTGGCCGGTGTCGAGGGTGCGCTCCAGCGACTCGCGGCTCATCCACGCCTGGGTCAGCACGCGGCCGTCGCCGGCGTCCTGCACGACGGCCGGCACGAGCCCGTCCGGGCCGAAACGGACGCGCGCCACCAGGTCGGCCGCCGACGCCGCCGGCGCCGCGCCGGCGTCAGGCATCGCCGTTCAGCGCCGCCAGCTCGGCCATGACGCTCACGGCCGACGACGTTCCCACGCGCGCCGCGCCGGCGCCGATCATGGCCTGGACCGACTCCAGCGTGCGCACGCCGCCGGAGGCCTTCACGCCCACGGCCTCCGGCAGGGCGTCGCGCATCAGCTCGACGTCGTGGATCGTCGCCTCGGTGCCGACGCCGGTGCACGTCTTCGCGAAGTCGGCGCCGACGCCGTCGACGATCATGCAGGCCAGCCTCTTGAGCTTGTCGTCCATCCGCGGCGCCTCGATGATGACCTTGATGAGCACGTCGCCCCGCGCGTCGTTGGCGGCGCGCCCGCGCACCGCCCGCACCACCCGCAGGAGGTCGTCGCGCGCGAGGCGGAAGTCACCTGCCAGCATGGCACGGTAGTTCATGACCACCTCGACCTCGTCCGCGCCCTCCGCCACCGCCTGCGCGGCGGCCGCCGCCCGCTCGGCCGTCGAACCCAGTGCCGGCGGGGAAGTCGATGACCGCCGAGGTCTTGACGTCGCACCCCCGCAGCAGCTGCGCCACGAGGGGGACGTGGTGCGGGTAGCAGCACAGGGCGGCGAAGTGGTGCCCGCGCGCGTCGTCGCACGCCTGCTCGACGTCGGCCTCGGTGAGATCGGACGAGAGGACGGTGAGATCGAGCGTCTTTGTGAGGTCCTCGGCGCGCATCACCGCGGCGCCGGGGGTGACGGCTCGCGCATCCGGGCGAGTATAACGACGCCCCCCTGGACCGCCCGTGCCTGAGCTGCCCGAGCTCCAGGCGCTCGCCGAGGGGCTCCACGCGGCCCTCCGCGGCCGGCGGGTCGAGGGCGTCCGCGTGCACCACCCGGCCACGATCCGCAGCGCCGACCCTCCCTGGAGGCCCTGGCGGGCCGGGAGATCGAGGGCGTGTGGCGGCGCGGCAAGATCGTCGGGGCCGACGCCGAGGGCGGCCTGGCCCTGGTGGTGCACCTGATGCAGGCCGGCCGCCTCGGCCTCGCCCCGCGTCTCACCGGCCCGCGCCCCCCGCGCACGGCAGCACTCGATCTGGACGTCGGCCGGGACGAGGTGCTTCGCCTGCGCGAGCTGTCGAACCCACCGCAGGGCCTCCGCGCACCTCCTCGACGCGGAGGGGCGGGCGGCGCACCGGCCCCTCGCGCGCCTCGGCCCCGAGCCGATCGGCCTCGCCCCCGAGGGCTGGCGCGCGGCGCTCTCGGGCGACGGCGCGGTGCTGCACACCGCGCTGCGCGACGGCCGCCGCGTCGCCGGCATCGGGCGGGCGTACGCCAGCGACATCATGTGGGCCGCCCGCCTGCCCCCCTTCGCCCGGGCCGCGACGCTCGACGACGCGCAGGTCGAGCGGCTGGCGCGCGCCGCCGACACCGTCCTGCAGCAGGCGCTGGACCGCGCCCGCGCCCGCATCTCGACCGACCTCCCCAACAGGGAGCAGCGCGTCACGGCCGTCCACGGGCACTTCGGCGAGCCCTGCCTGCGCTGCGGCACCCGCCTCGAGCGCGTGGGGTTCGCCGAGTACGAGCTGGTCTACTGCCCCACCTGCCAGACCGGCGGCCGGATCTACCGCGACCGCCGGATGAGCCGGTTGCTGCGGGAGCCCTGAGCGGCCCCCTCGGGCGCCGCGGCTGGTTGACCGGGACGAGGCGGCGCCGGGTGCGCGGCGACGCGCCGGGCGCGCAAGCGGGTCGACTCCCTCGCTAGAGGCCGAGGCGGCTGAGGGTCGCCTCGTCGTCGCGCCAGCGCCTGCGGACGCGCACCGTGAGGTCGAGGTGCACCTCGGTGCCCCAGAGCCGGCCGAGGGCCGAGCGCGCCGCCGCGCCGATGTCGCGCACCATGCCCCCGCCCCGCCCCACGACGATGCCCTTCTGCGACTCGGTCTCCACCAGCAGGGCCGCCCGCACCACCACCCCGCGCCGCGCGGGCTCGATCTCCTCGAGGTCGACGGCCAGGGCGTGCGGGACCTCCTGGCGCAGGCGCAGCAGCGCCGCCTCGCGGATGAGCTCCGCGGCCAGCTCCTCGTCGGTCTGGTCGGTGGCCATGCCCTCGGGGAAGTAGCGCGGGCCGGGCCCCAGGATCGCCGGCAGGTCCTCGCGCAGCGCCTCGACGCCGTCGCCGCTCCTGGCGCTCACCGGATGGAGCGAGCGGAAGTCCACCAGCGTCGCCGCCCGCGCGATCGTCGCCGCCAGGTCGCCCGGCTCGGCCCGGTCGACCTTGTTGACCACCGTGATGACCGGAAGCCGCGAGGCCCGCAGGCGCTCGGCGATGAAGCGGTCGCCGGCGCCGATCGGCTCGGCCGCGCTGAGCACGAACAGCGCGGCGTCGCAGTCGACGAGGCTGCGGTCGACCGTCGCCTGCATGCGGGTCGTGAGCCCGTCGGCGGGGCGCTGGAAGCCCGGCAGGTCGAGCAGGACGGCCTGCCAGCCGTCCCCGTGGACGACGGCCGTGATGCGGCGCCGGGTGGTCTGGGGGCGCGGCGAGACCGCCGCCACCTGGGCCCCGGCGAGGGCGTTGGCCAGGGTCGACTTGCCGACGTTGGGGCGACCGGCCAGCGCGACGAGGCCGGAGCGGAAGCTCACCCCCACAGCTGGAAGATGACGATGGCGACGCCCGTCCCGAGCACTGCCCCGGCGGCCACCTCCACGATCGAGTGGATGCCGGCCTCCACGCGCGACTGGGCCACCAGCAGGGCCATCAGGAAGGCCAGCGTCGACACCAGCGCCGCGTGGCGCAGCGGCTCGGCCAGGATCGTGACCGCCGCCCAGCCCGCGAAGGCCGCGGCCGCGTGGCCCGAGGGCAGGCCCCCGCGCAGGGCCGTGCCGCGGCCGACCCACGCCTTGACGGCGATCACGGCGATCAGGGTCACGATCATGACCACCACCACGATGTGGGTGGGCGAGCGCCGCACCCCCACCAGCAGGTCGCGCCCGGGCTCCGTCAGGGTGTCGTAGAAGACGAAGTAGGCGATCGCGAGCGCGTTGACGGTCGCCACCAGCACCGCCCCGGCCGCCACGTCCTTCGCGATCTTCACCAGCGGGTGGTACGACGTGACCACCGCGTCGATCGCCGCCTCGATGGCCGTGTTCATCATCTCGGCCACCAGCACCAGGCTGATCGCGCCCATGATCGCCGCCAGCTCGAGCCGCGAGAAGTCGAGCAGCAGGCCCATGACGAGCGCCACCACGGCCGCCGCGACGTGGATCTGCATGTTCCGCTGGGTGCGGAGCACGTAGACGATGCCCTCGAAGGCCCAGGTGAACGACCAGCGCAGCGAGCCCTGGGGCGGCAGCGTGCCCGACGCCGACCGCATCCCCAGGGCGCGGCGCACGCGCGAGCGCCGGCCGTCGCCCGGCCCGGGCCCGGGCGGCTCGGGCGGGGTGCGGGTGGGCGACGTGGTCACGGCGCCTCGGCGACGAGGCGGTCCTGCAGGGCGAGCATCTGGCCCTCGTCGGTCTCGTGGTCGTAGCCCAGCAGGTGCAGCAGCCCGTGGACGGCGAGCGTCTCGAGCGGCTCCTGGGCCGCCTCGGGGCAGATCACCACGTCCCCGAGCTCGGGCGCGGGGCCGTCGGCCGGCCAGCCCAGCGCGTCGGGCCCGTCGACCGGGAAGGCCAGGACGTCGGTGGGCTCGGGCCGCCCGCGGTGGTCGGCGTTGATGGCGGCCATCTCCTCCGGCGCCACCACCATCAGCCCCATGCTCGCGCGATCGAGGCCGAGCCGGCCGCACGCCCACACCAGGCGCGCGACCAGCGGCGCCGCCTCCGCGCCGCCCCGCGCCTCGACCTCGATCATGTGCTCTCGCGCTCCTGGGCCGCCCCGTAGGCGTCGACGATCCGTTGCACGAGACGATGGCGCACGACGTCGCGGCGGTCCAGCCGCACGAAGGCGATGTCCTGGATGCCCTCGAGCACCTCGGGCACCGCGACGAGCCCCGAGCGCTGCGCCGGTGGGAGGTCGATCTGGGTGATGTCGCCCGTCACGACCATCCGCGACCCGTAGCCGAGGCGCGTGAGGAACATCTGCATCTGCTCGCGGGTCGTGTTCTGCGCCTCGTCGAGGATGATGAAGCTGTCGTTGAGGGTGCGGCCGCGCATGAAGGCCAGCGGCGCCACCTCGATCTGGCCCCGCTCGAAGGCCGCCTCGACCCGCTCGGCGTCGAGCATGTCGTAGAGCGCGTCGAACAGGGGGCGCAGGTAGGGGTCGACCTTGGCGGCGAGGTCGCCGGGCAGGAAGCCCAGGCGCTCGCCCGCCTCGACCGCCGGGCGCGTGAGGATGATGCGGCCCACCTCGCGGCGCGACAGCGCCGCGGCGGCGATGGCGACGGCCAGGTAGGTCTTGCCGGTGCCCGCCGGGCCGATGCCGAAGGTGATGGTGTGGTCGCGGATCGCGTCCACGTAGCGCTTCTGGCCGGCCGTCCGCGGGGTGACGACGGTCTCGCGGTTGCGCCAGACCACGTCGTCCAGCGGCCGGCCCGGCTCGGCCCCCTCGACGGCGTCGGCGACGGCCGCCACGGTGCCGCGCTCGATCGGCCGCCCGGCGCTCACGAGGCCGGCGAGCTGCTCGACCACCTCCGCCGCCGCCCGCACGCGGACCTCGTCGCCGCTCAGCGTCAGGCGGTTGCCGCGCAGGGCGATCTCGAGGTCCTCGAGGCGCTCCTCGAGCTCGCGCAGCACGCGGTCGTGCTCGCCCGCCAGCTCCACGGCCACCCGGTCGTCGAGCTCGATGACGCGCTGGGCGCGCGCGGTCGGCCCGGCGGCGCTCACATGGTCTCCGACAGGCGGCCGCCGCCCATGACGTGCCAGTGCAGGTGGAGGACGCTCTGGCGGGCGTCGGGCCCGTGGTTGGTGGTCACGCGGTAGCCCGAGGAGTCGAGCCCCGCCGCGCTCGCGGTGGCCGCGATGAACGGCAGCATCGCGGCCCGCTCGGCCTCCGACAACCCGGCGACGCCGGCGATCGACTCGACGTGGCGCTCGGGGATGACGAGCAGGTGCACGGGCGCCTTGGGGGCGATGTCCTCGAAGGCGAGGAAGCCGCCGTCGCGCGCCACCACGCTCGCGGGGATCGCCCCGCCGGCGATGCGGCAGAAGAGGCAGTCGGGCGCCGTCACGCGTGACCGCCCCGCAGGCGGCCCGCGGCCGCGAGGGCGAGGGTCACGGCCGCGATCGCGGCCGTCTCGGTGCGGAGCACCGCCGGCCCGAGGCCGCAGACCGCCATGCCCGCCGCGCGGGCGCGGGCGACCTCGGCGTCCGAGAAGCCCGCCTGGGGCCCGACGAGCAGCGCCGCCCGCCCGGAGCCCGACACCGCGGTGATCGCCGCGTCGCCGCGCGGGTCGATCAGGAACCCCTCCCCGGTCGGGATCTCGGCCACGGCATCGCCGAACGGTACCAGCCCCCGCAGGCGCGGCAGCCACGCCTGGCCGGACTGGCGCGCCGCCGCCCGCGCCACCCGCTCCAGGCGCGCCCGGCGGCGCTCCCAGGCCTCCGGGCCGGGCACGCGGCGGGCGCGCTCGCTGGTCATCACGACCACCTCCCGCACGCCGAGCTCGGCGGCCTTCTCGACCACCGTGTCCACGCGCGCCCAGTCGGTGAGCCCGAGGTACAGCGCCACCGGCGCCGGCTCGGGGGCCGTGCGCGGCGCCCCGGCGCGCACCACGGCCCTCTCGCCCGTCGTCAGCACCACCGCCGTCCAGAGCCGCCCGGCGCCGTCGGTCAGCTCCACCTCGTCTCCGGGCCGCCGCCGCACCACCCTCGCCAGGTGGCGCGAGTCGTCGGCCGACAGCGCGACCTCGTCGCCCGGGGCGGGGGGATCGTCAACCATGTAGCGGAAGGTGTGCCTCACCGCGTCAGCAGGACCGTCGCCCAGCCCTCCTCCTCGGCCCGCCGGGCCGCCGCCAGGCCCCGCGCGGCCATCGCCTGCTCGACCCCGGCGACCTCCTCGGGCCGCATCCCCGAGGCCACGAGGGCGCGCGGGGCCGGCTCGGGGAGCGCCGCGGCCAGCGACCGGAGGAGACCTCCGGTGAGGTTGGCGACCACCGCGTCGGCCGCCGGCAGCCGGCCGGCGCCGATGGCGCGCCGCGCGACGCGCAGGCCCACGCCGTTGCGGCGGGCGTTGGCGATCGTGGCGTCAACGCAGAGCGGGTCGGCGTCGAGCGCCCACACCGGGTCGAAGCCCAGGCGGCGTCCGGCGATGGCCAGCACCCCGGAGCCGCAGCCGGCGTCGAGCAGCGACCCCCGTCCGGGCAGGGCGGCCAGCAGCTCCAGGCAGGCGCGGGTGGTGGCGTGCTGGCCGGTGCCGAACGCCATGCCGGGGTCGATCGCGACGTCCAGCAGCGGCGGCCGCGGCGCGGCCCAGGGGGGGCGCACGCGCAGGCGCCCCGCCACGTCGACCGGCCGGTGGAAGGCGGCCAGCGCGTCGCGCCAACCGTGTCCTGGGGCAGCGCCTCGACCCGCGCGTCGATCCCGGCCCCCGTCAGCAGCGCCTCGAGGCCGGCCGGGTCGGCCGCCCCCTCGGGGACCCAGAAGTCGAGACGGGCGCGGCCGCCGGGGCCGGCCTCCTCGCGGCAACCCGTCCCCAGGGCCGCCGACGCCTCGGCGATCGCCCGCTCCGCCTGCGCGGCGGGCACGCTGACGGCCAGGCGCACCAGGCGCCCGCCGGCCTCAGCGGAACGCAGACTTGAGGCGGTCGAAGAAGCCCTCGTCCTCGCGGTAGCTGCGCTCGTCGAGCGCCTCGGCGAGCCCCTCGACCGCCGTGCGGCCCTCCTCGGTGAGCACGCGCGGCACGCGCACCTCCACGACCACGCGCTGGTCGCCGCGGCCGCGCCCGGCGAGCGCCGGGAAGCCCCGCCCCTTCATCACCAGCTCGTCGCCGGACTGGGTGCCGGGCCGCAGCTCGACCTCGGCCTCGCCCTCGACGGTGGGCACGGTGACCGCCGTGCCGAGCATGGCGTCGGTGACCGGGACGGCGATGCGCGTGACCACGTCCAGCCCCTCGCGCGCGAACCGCGGGTCCTCCGCCACGCCGACCTGCACGTAGAGGTCGCCGGGGGACGCACCCCGCTCGCCCGCGTCGCCGCGGCCGGGGATGCGGATGCGCTGGCCGTTGGCGATCCCGGCCGGGATGTCAACCGACAGCGACGCGTCGGTGCGCACGCGGCCCCGCCCGGCGCACTCCGGGCACGGCTCCGAGGGGATCTCTCCGGCCCCCCGGCACTGGGGACAGGTCTGGGCGCGGACGAACTGCCCGAAGGCGCCGCGGCTGACCTGGCGCACCTGGCCCTGGCCCTCGCACATGGCGCACCGGGCGATCTCCGCGCCGGGGGCGGCGCCCGAGCCGTCGCACTGCTCGCAGGCGCCCACGGACTCGTACTCGACGGTGCGGGTGGCGCCCTGCGCCGACTCCACGAACGAGATCCCGATGGCCACGCCGACGTCGTCGCCGGCGCGCGGCCCGGCCGGGCGGCGGCCGAAGACATCGCCCCCGAAGAACGCGTCGAAGAGGTCCTGGAAGGAGCCGAAGTCGGCGAAGTCCGGGCCGCCCCGGCCGCGCAGGCCCTCGGCGCCGTGGCGGTCGTAGACCGCCCGCGTCTCGGGGTCGGAGAGGACCTCGTAGGCCCGGGCCAGCTCCTTGAAGCGGGCCTCCGCCTGCGGGTCGGGGTTGACGTCCGGGTGAAGCTCCCGCGCCCGCCGCCGGAAGGACCGCTTGATCTCGTCCTCGCTCGCGTCGCGGCCGACGCCGAGGATCTCGTAGTAGTCGCGCGCCATCGCCATCGGCGAGGTTAGCGCGACGCGCCGAGATCATGGGGGTGCAGGTGCTCCTCGGCCAGCCGCTTCAGACCCGACGCGGTCGACCTTGCCGGTCGGGTTGAGCGGCATCTCGTCGAGGAAGACGACCTCCTCCGGTGCCTTGTAGCCGACCCGCTCGCGGGCGAACGCGATCAGCTCGCGCGCTCGTCGGGCGGTCGGCGCCGCGCCGGCGACCGTGACGTACGCGCGCACGTTCTCGCCGTGCACGGCGTCGTGGATGCCGACCACGCCCGCGAGCGCGACCGCGCGGGTGCTCGACGCAGCGCGCCCTCCACCTCGAGCGGGCTGATGTTCGAGCCGTCGTGGACGATGATCTGCTTCTTGCGGCCGAAGAACCAGAGGTAGCCGTCCTCGTCGGCCCGGGCGAGGTCGCCGGAGTCGAGCCATCCGTCGCTGGATGATCGCCGCGGTCGGCTCGGGTCGCCCCAGTAGCCGACCGTGCTTGGCTGCGCGACCTGATCCAGACGCGCCCGACGGTGCCGGGCGACGACCTCGGCGCCGTCGTCGTCGCGGAGCGCGACGGCGACCCCGGCGACCGGGGCGGCCGATCGAGCCCGCGCTTGATCACGCCCGACGGGGGGTTCATCGTGGCGAGGCCGACCTCGGTCATGCCGTAGCCCTCGTCGATCGGGAAGCCGGCGAGGCGGACGAACTCCTCCTCGAGCTGCAGCGACACCTTGTCGGCGCCGGCCGAGCAGACCCGCAGCGAGGCGAAGTCGTCCGGCGGCGACGTCGTGGTCGCGCACCAGCGCCGCCGAGCGCGGCCGGGAGCATGGACATCAGCGTCGGGCGCTGGACGCGCAGCAGCGGCAGGATCTCGTCGGCGTCGAACGCCCGGGCCACCGACGACCCGCGCGCCGACCGAGAGCGCCGCGAAGGTCCAGCATGAACGACCCGATGTGCGACATCGACGATCCCGGCAGGAAGACGTCGGCCGGCGTCAGCTCGACGGCGGCCGCGGCGCCGGCGACCATCCAGCCGAGCGTCTCGAACGTGTGGGTCACGCCCTTCGCCGGGCCGGTGCTGCCCGAGGTGAAGAAGATGGCGGCCGGAGCCGCGGGGTCCGGCGGCGCCGGGGCCTCCGCCGAGGCGGTCGCGAGCGACGTCTCGAACCGGCGGCCCGCTCGCGGCGCCCTCGAACCAGACGATCCCGAGGGGCAGCCGCCCGGCCAGCCGGCTGGCCGCTGACGTCGTCGGCCCGCTCGGCATGCGCGAGCAGCGCCGACGCCCCGCTCACCTCGAGGGCGTGGTCGATCTCGCGGGCGGTGTAGCGGTAGTTCAGCGGCGTCGCGACGAGGCCCGGCCGTGAAGCAGGCCAGGTAGTGGATCGCGAGGTCGATCCGGTTCGGCATCAGCGAGGCGAGCCGGTCGCCGGGCCCCAGGCCCAGCGCCGCATAGCCTGCGGCCAGCCGCAGCCGCGCCTCGTCGGCCTCCCGCCAGGTCACCGTCCGCTCGGTCGAGGCGAGGGCGAGCGCGTCGGGGTCGGCCTCGAGCCCCGGCCGGAGCAGGTCGGGCAGCGGGCCCGCCGGGGCCGCCAGCGTCGGGCCCTCGATCGGCATCGCCGCGATGCTACGAGATCGCGGCCCCCAAGGCGACCGGCGCCGGGCGCCGAGCAGCGGGCTCAGTCCCTGTCGTCGTCCTCGTCGTCCTCGTCCTCCTCGCCGTCCGGGTGGTGGGCGAGGTTGGCCTGGAGCCGCCTCGATGATGCCGTGGGCCTCCTCGAGGTTCCCGGCGCCGTAGAGCAGCCGCGTGAGGCTGCGGGCGTCGCGGGCGACGAGGTGGTCAACCGCGCCCTCCTCCACCCAGAAGGGGGCGGCGTCGGGGTCCTGGCGCAGCAGTTCGACGGCCTGGTGACCGCAATCGAGGGTGTAGATGGCGATCGCGTAGCGGCTCGGGCCGGCGGCGCCCTCGTCGAGCTCCCACGGCACCAGCGGGGCCGAGCGCAGGCCGCCCGGCTCGACGACCTCCGACGCCAGCTCCACCTCCCGCCAGGCGAGGTCGACCGGCACGCGCAGGTCGAACAGCAGGCTCTCGGCGTCCTCCACCCGGTCGGCGGCGCTGGCGAGCACCGCGGCCACCCAGTGGGCCTCGGCGAAGGAGAGCCCGGTGAAGAGGTCGGCCTCGTCGAGCAGCGGCGAGAGCTGGGCGTCGGCGCGGGTGCTGATGCCGACGGCGTACTCCTCGGGCCCGTACGCCCCGGCCTCCACCTTGGCGAGCACCCGCACCGCCGCCGAGGGCTCCCCCTGCAGGGGCCGCCGCCAGACCTCGAGGATCTCGAAGCGGTCGTCGACCGCGCCGGCCTCCATCATTCGTACACCTCCTCGACGTACTCGGAGAGGATCTGCGCGGCCCCCCGCACGGTGGCCATGGCCAGGCGGTAGTCCATGCGCGTGGGCCCGAACAGCGACACCGTGCCGAGGTTGCGGCGCGGCACTCCGTAGTTGGCCGCCACCATGCTGAGCCCGGCCAGGCTGCTGTCCGGCAGCTCGGAGCCGATGCGCAGGTACACCTCGTTGCGGCCGAGGGCGCCGCGCAGGAACGCCAGCAGCTGGTAGCGCTCCTCGAGCGACTCCATCAGGGCGTCGAGGGCCATAGGTCGAGGTGGCGCTGCTCGGCGAGGAAGCGGGCCTGGCCGCCGATGTAGATCCCCCCCACGGCCTGCTCCTCCAGGTCGACCAGGGCCGGCGAGATCGCCCCCAGGAAGGCCGTCTCGCCGGGGCTCAGCGAGGGCTCGGCGATGCGGGAGCCGATCATGCGGGCCCCCACGGCCAGGCCGCGGACCTGCTCGTTGAGGAACGCCCCGGCCCACTCGCACAGGCCCGGGTCAACCGGGCCGTCGAAGGCGAAGACGCGCTTGGTGACGGCGCCGGTCGAGGTGATGACGACCACCATCACGAGCTGCGGCTGCAGCTGGAGCACCTCGACGTGCCGCACGGTCGACGACTCGGGCGGCGGCGCCGTGACGATGCCCAGCAGGCTCGTGACCTGGGCGACGACGTCCGCGAGCCGCCCCAGCGCGGCGTCGATCTCGCGGCGCATCTCGGTGGTGTCGAGGGCCCGCTCGACCATCGCCGGCGGCCGGGCGGGGGGGTCGCGCACCAGCAGGGTGTCGACGTAGTAGCGGTAGCCGCGGTCGGTGGGCACCCGGCCGGCGGAGGTGTGGGGGTGGTCGAGGAAGCCGAGCTCCTCGAGCCGCGCCAGCTCGTAGCGCACCGTGGACGACGCGAAGTCGATGCCCTCCCGGCCGGCGATGTTCTTGCTGCCCACCGGGGCGCCGGTGGCGATGTGCTCCTCGACCACCGTGCGCAGGATCACCTCCTGGCGCGGCTTGAGGCCCCCGCGCTCGGCCGGCGCGGTCACGCGTACTCCATCAGCTCGTGCAGGACGGCGTTCTGCACGAAGCGGCCCTCGCGGGTGAGGGCCACGCCGTCGCCGCCGGCCCGCAGCAGGCCGGCCTCGGCCAGGCGCGCGAGCGCGTCGGGCCGGTCGGGCGGGCCCGACCACGCCAGGTCGAGGCCGCCGGCGAGCCGCAGCCCCAGCATCCAGCGCTCGCGCCGGCGGTCGTCGTCGTCGAGCGGCTCGACGTCGCGAGGCGGCGCCTCCCCGGCCGCCAGGGCGGCCGCGTACGCCGACAGGCCCGGGCGGTTGCGCCAGCGGCGCCCCGCGACGGTGCTGACCGCGCCGATGCCCAGCCCGAGGTAGTCGCTCGCGGTCCAGTAGGCCAGGCTGTGGCGGCACTCGCGGCCCGGCCGGGCGAAGTTGGCCGTCTCGTACCAGCGGTAGCCCGCGTCCTCCAGCCCGGCGACGATGCGGCGGTAGGCGTCGGCGCCCTCGTCCTCGTCGAGGGCCGGCGGCCCGCGGCGGGCCAGGGCCGACCCCGGCTTGAGCTCCAGCTCGTACCAGGAGACGTGGTCGGGATCGAGCGCCAGGGCCTCGGCGAGGTCGGCCTCGAGGTCGGCCGGCGTCTGGCCGGGGATGCCGAAGATGAGGTCGATCGAGACGTCCTCGAAGCCGGCGGCCCGGGCGCAGCCCACGACGTCGCGGGCCTGCTGCGGCGTCGCGGCGCGGTCGAGCGCGGCGAGCAGGTGCGGCTGGAACGACTGCACCCCCACCGACAGGCGCGTCACGCCCATCGCGCGCAGCTCGCGCAGCGCGCGCCGGTCGACCGTCTCGGGGTTGGCCTCGATGCTCACCTCGGCGCCCGCCGCCAGGCGGGGCCGCACCGCGTCGAGCAGCCGCGCGAGGCGGCGCGGGCGCATCAGGGTCGGCGTGCCGCCGCCCAGGTACACCGTCTCGAGGGCACCCAGGCGGCCCGACTCCCGGTCGAGCTCGGCCAGCACGGCGCCGGCGTAGGCGTCGCGCATCGCGAGGGACCCCGTCTCGACCACGAACGCGCAGTAGCCGCAGCGCGAGGCGCAGAACGGCAGGTGGACGTAGAGGTGGCCGACGCTCACGGGCCGTCCCGCCCGTCGTCGCCGATGCGCAGCACCGACAGGAACGCCTCCTGCGGCACCTCCACCGAGCCCACCTGCTTCATGCGCTTCTTGCCCTCCTTCTGACGCTCGAGCAGCTTGCGCTTGCGGCTGATGTCGCCGCCGTAGCACTTGGCCAGCACGTCCTTGCGCTTGGCCTTCACGGTCTCGCGGGCCAGGATCTTGCCGCCGATCGCGGCCTGCACCGGCACGTCGAAGAGCTGGCGCGGGATCGTCTTGTGCAGCCGCTCCACCAGGCCCTTGCCGCGCGCGTAGGCGTGGTCGCGGTGGACGATCATCGAGAGCGCGTCGACCGTGTCCCCGCCAGCAGCACGTCCAGCTTCACGAGCGGGCTCTCGCGGTAGCCCACGATCTCGTAGTCGAGCGAGGCGTAGCCGCGCGTGCGCGACTTCAGCTGGTCGTGGAAGTCGAGGACGATCTCCGCCAGAGGGAGGTCGTAGACGATCTGCAGGCGCTGCTCGATCGGCTCCATGGTCACGAAGACGCCCCGGCGGTGCTGGCAGAGGCCCATCACGGCGCCCACGCCCTCCTGCGGGACGAGGATGGTGCAGCGCACGTAGGGCTCCTCGATGAGGTCGATGCTGGTCGTCGGCGGCAGCTCGGCCGGCGAGCGAACCGGGCGGCGGACGCCCTGGGTGTCGGTGACCTGGTATTCGACGTTGGGCGTGGTGGCCAGCAGCTCGAGGTCGTACTCGCGCTCCAGGCGCTCGCGCACGATGTCCATGTGCAGCAGCCCGAGGAACCCGCACCGGAAGCCGAACCCCAGCGCCGAGGAGGTCTCGGGCTCCCAGCGCAGCGAGGCGTCGTTGAGCGACAGCTTCTCGAGCGCGTCGCGCAGGTCGGCGTAGTCGTCGGAATCGACCGGGAAGAGGCCGCAGAAGACCATCGGCTTGACCTCGCGGTAGCCGGGGAGGGCCTCCGCGGCGGGCCGGCCGGAGAGCGTGAGGGTGTCGCCCACCCGCAGGTCGCCGATGCTCTTGAGCCCGGTCACCAGGTAGCCGGTCTCCCCCGCCCGGAGCGTCCCGGTGGGGGTCATCGCGGGCGACATCACGCCGATCTCCTCGGCGTCCACCACCAGGCCGGTCTGCATCGCGCGCAGGCGGTCGCCCTGCGCGAAGGCGCCGTCCACCACCCGGACGAAGGCCACCACGCCGCGGTACTGGTCGTAGACCGAGTCGAAGATCAGGGCCCGCGCGGGCGCCGCGGGATCGCCGGCGGGCGGCGGGACGCGCTCGACGACGGCCTCCAGCACCTCGGCGACGCCCTGGCCGGTCTTGGCCGAGATGCGCAGCACCCGGCCCGGGTCCTCGCCGACCAGGTCGGCCACGGCGCGCCCGTGCAGCTCGGGATCGGCCGCGGGCAGGTCGATCTTGTTGAGCACGGGGATCAGCTCGAGGTCGCCCTCGATGGCGAGGTAGGCGTTGGCGAGCGTCTGCGCCTCGATGCCCTGGCTGGCGTCCACGACCAGCAGCGCCCCCTCGGCCGCGGCGAGGCTGCGGGAAACCTCATAGCTGAAGTCCACGTGCCCGGGCGTGTCGATGAGGTTGAGCTGGTACGCCTGCCCGTCCGCGGCCGTGTAGTGGACCCGCACCGCCTGGGCCTTGATCGTGATGCCCCGCTCCCGCTCGAGGTCCATCGAGTCGAGCACCTGGCTGCGCATCTCGCGCTCGCTCAGCGCGCCGGTCGCCTGGAGGATGCGGTCGGCCAGCGTGGACTTGCCGTGGTCGATGTGGGCGATGATGCAGAAGTTGCGGATGTGCTGCTGGTCCACGAGATCATCGTAGCGGCCGCCGGAGGCGCGAAAGCGCCGTCAATTCGGGCATCTCGAAGGCCTGGGCGGCCGCGAGGTAGGCGAGGGCCCCGGCCAGCATGGCGCCCCCGACGCTGACGATCTGGGCGATCGTCCCCCGCCCCAGCCACTCGTCGAGGATCGTCCACGCGCACCACGCCAGGAGCACCGAGACGGCGCTGGCGACCAGGCTGCGGCTGGCCCCGTCGATCACCTCCTCGCGGTGGAGCCCGCCGATCTCGCGCTCCAGCAGCCACACCAGGACGACGAAGGTGACGATGCTGGTGATGGAGGTCGACAGCGGGATGCCGCCGGTGCCCAGGGGCTGATAGAGGATCGCGTTGAGGCCCGCGTTCAGGGCGACCCCGAGGGCGGCGACCTTGGTCGGCAGCCAGGGGCGCTGGAGGCCGAAGAAGGCGCGGATCACGAGCAGGCTCGCGCCGTTGAAGGCGAGGCCGATCGAGAAGAAGAGCAGCGCGTCCGCGGTCAGCGAGGTGCTCTCCGCGTTGAACTCCCCGCGCTGGAACACAAGGCGCACGACCGGCTCGGCCAGGACCAGCAGGAAGGCCGACGCCGGCAGCAGCAGAAAGAAGATCTGCCGCAACCCGTCGGCCAGGGTGCGGCGCAGGCCGTCGATGTCCTCGCGGGCCGCCAGGCGCGAGATGGTCGGGAAGAGCACGGTCGCGATGGCGACGCTGAAGACCCCCTGCGGCAGCAGGTAGAGGCGGAACGCCGCGTCGATGGCCCGCGGCGACTGGTCGCTGACGAGGGTCGCGAAGATCGCGTCGACCGAGAGGTTGACGTTGATCAGGCCCAGCCCGAGCGTCACGGGGAGCATCAGCACCAGCACGCGCCCCACGCGCCGGTCGCGCAGCCCCAACGAGAAGGGGAACGGGCCCAGGCCGCGCAGCGAGGGCAGCAGCCACAGCAGCTGGGCGACCGTGCCGATCACGATCGCCACCGCGTACACCGTCACGCGGTCGTCCTCGGGGACCAGCGGGGTCGCCACGAGCAGGCAGAAGATGATCACGACGTTCCACAGCACCGGCACGAACGCGGTGACGCCGAACCTTCCGTAGGCCTGGAGCACCGCCGCAAAGAGCCCGGTGAGCCCCAGCAGCACGACGATCGGGAACATGATCTGGGCCAGGAAGACGGTCTCGTCGACGAGCTCCGGCGGCAGCCCCGGGGCGAAGAGCGGCATCACCCAGGGCGCGGTGACGATCGCGATCAGGGTGATCAGCCCCAGCCCGATGCTGATGAGCCCGATGAGGCCGCCCACCAGGCGCTGGGCCTCGCGCCGGCGGCCCTGCTCCTCGAGCTGGGTGAACACCGGCACGAACGCCGCCGACAGGGCGGAGTCGGCGACGAGGCTGCGCAGCAGGTTCGGCACCTGGAACGCGATCACGAAGGCGTTGATCGAGCCCCGGGTCCCGAACAGGGCGGCGGCGAGGATCTCGCGAGCGAGCCCGGCCACCCGGCTCAGGCCGGTCCAGGCGGCGAAGACGGCCGTCGAGCGGCCGAGGCCCGCGGCCGGACGGCTCACGGCTGGCCCCGGCGGGACGCGGCCGCTACCATGCGTCGCCGACCGACCGACGGAGGACCGCCCGCGTGGCGAACATCAAGCAGCAGAAGAAGCGGAACCGCCGCGCGATCGAGCAGCGCGAGCGCAACCTGAAGTACCGCTCGACGATCAAGACCCTCTTCCGGCGCCTCGGGGACGCCGCGGAGAACGGCGACGGGGCCGAGATCGAGGAGCGGGCGCGCGAGCTCGAGCACCTGATCGACCGCGCCGCCGCCGAGGGCGTGATTCACCGCAACAACGCGGCCCGCAAGAAGAGCAGGGTCGCGCGCGTCTCCCAGAGGACCAAGGCCACCGCCTAGTTTTCTCCGCCCGGCTCCGGCCTCCCGCCGTGCGCCAGGGCGAGCAGGTCCCGCGTCGCCGCCTCGAGCACGAGCCGCTCGCCGTCGTCGCGGGAGCGGCCGAGGTCGCGCAGGGCGCTGACCCGGAGGTCGAGCTCCAGCTCGGCCAGCCGCGCGACGGCCCGCCGGCCGCACCCGGGCGGGAGCGCCCGGGCCTGCTCGGCCAGCTTGCGCGCCGGGTAGCCCGCCACGCCGGTGGCCGCCGTCACCGCCTCGGGCGAGACGGCGTCGCCCAGGGCCTGGGCCTCGGCGAGCCGGCGGAAGTGGTTCGCCAGCTGCACCTGGACCACGATCGGCGCCACCGGGTCGTCGCCGGTGGCCAGGTCCTGCAGGACGTCGTACGCCCGCGCCGGGTCGCCGGCCGCGATGGCGTCGGCAAGCTCGTACGTCTTGGCGTCCGGGTGCCGCGGCACCAGGGCCTCGACCATCTCGGCGGTGATCGGCTCGCCGTCCGCGTAGGCGGCGAGCTTCTCGGCCTCGCGGCTGAGCTCCATCGCGGTCACCCCTGCGCGCCGGGCGTCGGGGCGGTCGACCATCACGCGCTCGACCGCCCGGCGGGCGACCGCCGGCGCGATCGAGCCCCCCGCGCGCCCGACCTCCTTGGACAGGTGCTCGGCGAACCACTGGGCCCTCTTGGCGCCCTTCTCCTTGGGATCGGGGCCGAAGTGGAGGACGTCACCCGCCTCGGCCACGGCGGCCATGAGCTTCGGCGTCGGCGCGCCGGTCGAGGCCAGGGCGAGGCAGGTCCCGGCGTTCGGACGCTCGAGGTAGGCGACCAGCGGCGCAGCGTCGGCCGCACGCCACACGTCGGCGTCCTCCACGATCACCAGCCGCAGCCCGGCGAACGACAGGGCCTCGCAGGCCGACACGACGTCGTCGGCCGGCGTCTCCTCGGCCCGCAGCCGCTCGGGCGGCAGCCCGCCCTCGCGCGCCACCCGGGCGGCCAGGCGCGTCAGCGCCCGCTCGACGGTGGCCCGGTCCTCGCCCCAGATCACGTAGGCGGGCTTCAGGGGCTCCGGGGCGCTCATGAGCGGGTGAGGTTAGCGGCTGGCCGCGACGGCGACGGCCGCGCCCGAGGCGGTCACGGTGACGTCTCCGGCCCTGTCGGTGCGCCAGGTCGCGGCGCCGGCCGCCGCCAGGGCCTCCAGGGTCTCCGGCCGCGGGTGGCGGAACGGGTTCCCCTGCCCCGCCGAGATCAGCGCGACCCGCGGCCGCAGACGCCGAAGGACCTCGGGCAGCCCCGGGTCCTCGGAGCCGTGGTGGGAGACCTTCAGCACCTCGACGCGCGGCAGGTGCAGCGACGCGAGGGCATCGCCCTCGGCGTCGGCCGTCAGAAGGGCGTCCAGCGGCCCGGCCGACGCCAGGGCCACCATGCTGGCCGGGTTCGGGTCCTGGCCCGGCAGGCGCCCGCGGGCGGGCGACAGCACCCTCAGCCGCCAGGCGCCGATCGCCAGCCGCGCACCGGCCCGCGCCTCGCGCACCGCGACGCCGCGCGCGCGGGCGGCCGCCGTGGCCCGCCGGTGGGCGGGCGCGAAGCCGTCGCCCGGGGCGGGCTCGTGGACGACGACGCCCACGTCGAGGCGCTCCAGCACGTCGGCCGCCCCGCCCACGTGGTCGAGGGAGTCGTGGGTCAGGACGAGCGCGTCGAGCCGCCGCACCCCGGCGCCCCGCAGGGCCCGCACCACGGGCGCGGGCGACCCCGGGGGCCCGGCGTCGACGAGGGCGGCGGCCCCCTCGGGGCTGCGCAGCAGGATCGCGTCACCCTGGCCGATGTCCAGCGCCGTGATGGCCGCCGCGGCCGGCCAGGGTGGGGGCGGGCCGGGGCGCGCGAGCGCCCAGGCGACCCCCGCCAGCGCGACGCCCGCAACGGCCAGCGCCCCCCACGGGAGGCGCCGCAGGCCCTCCCCGGCGCCCGGCCGCAGCGCGCGCGCCAGCAGGGGCGGCGCCGCGGCCAGGGGGACCAGCAGCGGCGCGGCGGCCGCGGGCACGTCGACCGCCGCCCCGGGGATGGCGGCGGCGCCCCGGGCCGCCAGCAACAGCGCCCCGGCGCCGAGCCCCGCGATCCAGCCCATCGCCGCGCCGGCCGCCGGGACGAGCGCGCCGGCCGCGATTCCGGCCAGGGCGAGCACGACCACCGGCGCCGCCACCGGCACGGCCACGATGTTCAGGGCGAGGCCCGCCAGCGACAGGCGCCCGAACTGCCACACCAGCACCGGCGCCGTCGCCAGCCCCGCGGCGCCGGCCATCGCCGCGAGGTCGGCCACGCGCCCCGGCACCCAGCCGCGCAGCCACGCCGCCAGGGGCGGGGCGATCGCGAAGAGCCCGACGACCGCCGCGAACGAGAGCTGCAGGCCCGGGTCGCCGACCGCCCGCGGCTGGTGGGCGAGCAGCACCGCGAGGCCGGCGAGCAGCAGGTACCACCGCTCGCGAGGCGCCGAGCGCAGCTCCGCCAGCAGCCCGAGGCCGCCGACGATCCCCGCGCGCGCCACCGAGGCCCCGCCCTCGCAGGCCAGGCAGTACGCCGCCATGACCGCGGCGGCGGCGGCCACGGCCCCGCGCCGCCGCAGCCCGGCCGCGCGCAGCAGCGCCAGCGCGGCGATGGCCACCACGGTCACGTTCTGACCCGAGACGGCGAGCAGGTGCCAGAGGCCCGCGTCGCGGAAGGCCTCGGCCGCGCCCTCCGACAGTCCCGACCCGCCGCCGAGGGCCATGCCGCGCACGAGCTCCCGGCGGTCGCCCGACAGGCCCGCGCCCGCCCCGGCCGCCGCCCACCGCCGCCACGCGTCGCGTGCCCCCGCCAGCCCGCCCCTCCGCCCCTCGGGCGCGAGCGCCGCGGCCCGCAGCCGTCCGGCGATGCCCTGCCGGGCGAGCCAGCGCCGCCACCAGCCGGGCGCGTCGGCCCCGGCGGCCGGCCGCAGCCTCCCCGCGACGCGCAGGCGCTCCCCGAGCCCGGGCGCGCGCCGGCCGTCGTCGACGTCGAGCAGCAGGCGCGTCCCCGGCGGGACGGCGGCCCCCGAGGCCAGCGCCAGCCTCTCGGCCACGGCCCGGGCCCGCACGCCGCCCCGGCCGTCGGGCACGGGGACGGCGTCGACGACCACCGTCCCCGACGCGCGCGCCGGCAGGTCGAGCGGCGGCGGCGCCGTCGCCGCGATCCGCGCGCTGCCCCAGCTCCAGCCCGCGAGAGCCACGGCGGCGGCGAGAAGGGCCAGCGCCGTCCCCGCCCGGCCGCGACGCCCGAAGCCTCCCGCCGCGAGGCCCGCGACGACGACTCCGGCGGCGGCGGGCCCGGCGGGCGCCGCGACGACCAGCGATGCGAGCAGCCCGCCGCAGAGCACGGCCAGGAGCGCGTGCGGCGCGAGCCGCAGCGCCGCGGGCGCGGGCGGGACGGGCCTCCTGAGCCCCATCCCGCGACGCTAGGCCGCCCGTGCGCACCGCTCCCGCACACTTCGTGCCGGCGGACGCGCGATTCCGTGCCGGCGCGCCGCACGGACGCTTGACTTCAAGCTCACATGAGCTTCTACGGTGTCGGCATCACCGATCGAGGGAGGCGTCGATGGCCACCACCGCGCGAGCGAGCGAGCGGATCGTCCAGGAGGTCGGCTCCTGGCCCGGGGTCGAGGTCGGTCCCGGCAGCCGGGGCGAGCTCTCGTTCCGGGTGGGTCGCCGCGAGCTCGGGCACCTCCACGGCGACCGCAGCGCGCACTTCGGCTTCCCCAAGGACGTGTGGCAGGAGCTGCACGACGGAGGGCGCATCACCCATCACCCGGTCTTCCCGGGCCGCGCCGGCCCGGCCGCACGGCGGATCGAGGACGACGACGACGTGCGCGACGTCATCGCGCTGATGCGGCTGAACTACGAGCGCATCGCCCGCTGAGGGCCGGCGGCTCCCCTCCGGTCGCCCGGGTGCCGGCCGGCCGTGAGAGGCTCCGCCGCGACCGTCGCGACCGGGAGGGAGCCATGAGCGAGACCGCGGAGCGGGCCGGACGCGCCCGGGATCTGCTCCGGGCCTGCGGGGTGGCGACGGCCGGGATGAGCTCCGGCGAGGCGGTGCGCCGGGCCGACGAGATCGCGGCCGCCGCCGCGGACTACGCGGGCGGTCCGGTCGAGGCCGACGCCGGTGCCTTCGACGCGCACATGGCGGCCGAGTTCGAGCTGCGCGACATCGAGCGCACGATGGGGACGATGGTCGATGACCCCTACCTCAACCACGTCGCCGTCATGACGGGCGGCCGCGGGGCCGCGGAGGTGCGGCGGTTCTACGAGGAGCACTTCATCCCCCGCTGGCCGGCCGACACGTCGGCGGTCCCGGTGTCGAGGACCATCGGCCGCGATCGGGTGGTGGACGAGATGGTCATGCGCTTCACCCACGACATCGAGATGGACTTCATGCTCCCGGACGTGCCTCCCAGCGGACGCGAGGTGCAGTTGCCGGTCGCGGCGGTGGTGGGGGTGCGCGACGGCCGGGTCACCCACGAGCACATCTACTGGGACCAGGCGACCATCCTGGTGCAGGTGGGCGCCCTCGACCCGGCCGGCCTACCGGTCACCGGCGCCGACCAGGCGCGCAAGATGCTCGATCCGAGCCTCGCCCCGAACACCCTCATCGCGGGCTGGGCGAGGGCCTGATCCTCCGTGCGCGTTCTGCTCACCACCCGCGGCAGCTCCGGCCACCTGGGACCGCTGGCCCCGTTCGGCCACGCGCTGCTCCGTGCCGGCCACGAGGTCGAGGTGGCCGCCCAGGGACAGTTCGCCGCCAACGTCGCGCGCGCCGGCCTCGAGCTCGTCCCCCTCGCCGATCCCCCCCGGGAGGACTGGATGCCGCTGATGGGGCGGTTCGCCGAGCTCGACGTGGCCACGGCCCACGCCGTGATGATCCGGGACTTCTTCGCCGGGATCGACGTCCGCGCCGCGGTGCCGGGCCTGACGGAGACCGTCGAGAACCGGCGGCCGGATCTGATCGTGCGCGAGAGCTGGGAGTTCGGCTCGGCCCTCGTCGCCGAGCGGCACGGGATCCCGATGGCGCGCATCGGGCTCGGGCTCGCCGAGATCGAGGAGGAGTCGATCGACCTGGCGGCGCCGGCGGTCGATGACGCCGGCCGCTCGCTCGGACTGCGCCCGGACCCGCGGGGCGACCGGCTCCGTGCCGCGCCCTACCTGACGATGATGCCGGCGGCGCTGGAGGCCCCAGGCGCCGCGATGCCTGCCCCGGCTCACCGCTTCCGCTTCGGCCGGGCCGAGGCGCCGGCGCCGCTTCCCGACTGGTGGCCGGGCAACGACGACCCGCTGGTCTACATGACCTTCGGCTCCGTCGCCGCGGCGGGCCACATGCCGTACTACCCCGTGCTCTACCGGCGTGCGATCGCGGCGCTGGCGCCGCTGCCGATCCGGTTGCTGGTCACGGTCGGCGACGCCACGCGGGAGGTCGCCGAGCTGGGTCCGGTGCCGGCCAACGTGCACGTCGAGACCTGGGTCCCGCACGACGACGCCGCCGCGGCGGCGGCGGCGATCGTCTGCCACGGCGGCTACGGCTCGACGCTCGGCGCGCTGGCCCACCGTGTGCCGCTGATCGTCATGCCGCTCTTCAGCGGCGACCAGTGGGCCAACGCCAACGCCGTCGCCCGGGCGGAGGCCGGCGTCGCGGTGGAGGATGAGGCGGCGGCACGGTCGGTTCTGGGGCTTCCCGACGCACGCACGATCGATCAGCTTCCCGCGGCCGTCACCCGGGTGCTCGAGGACCCCACCCTCGGCGGCGGTGCCCGGCGGGTCGCCGACGCGATGGAGGCGCTCCCTCCCGTGGACGCCGCGGTGGAGATCCTGGAGGAGATCGCCGCCGGGGGACGCTGAGGCCCAATGCGCTTGACCGGCTCCTATCGGGCGGCGAATTGCTTGGTCCTTCAAAGGGTCGAGGCGGCCGTCCCCGCCGCAGGCGGTGCCGCCGCTGCCGGAGGCCCCGGCCAGGGGCCGCAGGCGCGCCTGGCCGCCCGCGAGAGGCGGCCAGCCGCACTCGTCACCCCTCGGGGATCGGGTCCCCGGCGGCGGGGTAGGGCAGGCGCTTCTTCTTGCCCTCGGGCTCGGCGTTGGCGCGCTTGGACTCGGCCTCGATGGCGGCGTTGCGCCGGTCGCGCTCGGCGAACACGCCGGCCTCGTCCTGGCCCTCCAGCAGGGCCAGGAACTCGGTGCGCTCGATCGTCTCGCGCGCCAGCAGGATCTTGGAGAGGGTCTCCAGGTCGGCCCGGTGCTCGACCAGGATGTCTCTGGCGCGCTGGTGGGCCTCCTCGATGATGCGCCGGATCTCGGCGTCGATGGTGCGGGCCATGTCGTCGGAGTAGTCGGGCTCGGAGTGCATGTCCCGCCCCAAAAAGGGCGCGCCGTGGTTGTGGCCCAGCACCCGCGGGCCCAGCTTGTCGGACATGCCAAAGCGCATCGTCATCTGCTTGGCGGTCTGGGTGACTTTCTCCAGGTCGTTGGCCGCCCCGGTGGTGATCTCGTCGAAGACGATCTCCTCGGCCGCCCGGCCCCCCAGGGTCATGGCCATGGCGTCCTCCAGCTGGGCCCGGGTGGTGAGGAACTTGTCCTCGTCGGGCATCGAGATCGTGTAGCCCAGGGCCTGGCCCCGGCTGACCACGCTGATCTTGTGCACCGGGTCGGCGTTTGGCAGGAAGTGGCCCACCAGGGCGTGGCCCATCTCGTGGTAGGCGGTGACCACGCGCTCCTTCTCGGAGAGGATGCGGCTCTTCTTCTCCGGGCCGGCGATCACGCGCATGATCCCCTCTTCGAGCTCGGTCTGCTCGATCAGGCGCTTGCCCTTGCGGGCGGCCAGCAGCGCCGCCTCGTTGACCAGGTTGGCGATGTCGGCGCCGGTGAAGCCGGGGGTCTGGCCGGCCAGGGTGCCCAGGTCGATCTCCTTGGCGATCGGCTTGCCCTTGGTGTGGACGGCCAGGATCTGGGCGCGGCCGTCGCGGTCGGGGCGGTCGACCACGATCTGGCGGTCGAAGCGCCCCGGCCGCAACAGGGCCGGATCGAGGATGTCGGGCCGGTTGGTGGCGGCGATCAGGATGATGTTGTCCTTGGCCTCGAAGCCGTCCATCTCGACCAGCAGCTGGTTGAGGGTCTGCTCGCGCTCGTCGTGGCCGCCCCCCAGGCCCGCCCCGCGGTGGCGGCCGACGGCGTCGATCTCGTCCATGAAGATGATGCAGGGGCTGTTCTGCTTGGCCTGCTCGAACAGGTCGCGCACCCGGCTGGCGCCGACGCCGACGAACATCTCCACGAAGTCGGAGCCGCTGATCGAGAAGAACGGCACCCCGGCCTCGCCGGCCACCGCCCGGGCCAGCAGGGTCTTGCCCGTGCCGGGGGGCCCGAACAGCAGCACGCCCTTGGGGATGCGGGCCCCCAGGCTCTGGAACTTCTTGGGGTTCTCCAGGAACTCCTTGATCTCGTGCAGCTCCTCGACGGCCTCGTCGGCCCCGGCCACGTCCTTGAAGCTGATCTTGGGGGCGTCCACGGCCATGCGCTTGGCCCGGGACTTGCCGAAGCTCATCACCTTGGAGCCGCCGCCCTGCATGCGGTTCATGAGGTAGATCCAGAAGACGATGAACAGCACGAAAGGCGCCAGCCAGATCAGGCTCGACCACCACGGCGATCCCGGGATGCCCTTGATCTCGTAGGGCACGTTGGCCTCGTCCAGGGCGTCGGTGAGGGCGGTGGAGTCCTCGGGGATGTAGCCGGTGGTGATCTTGGTGCCGTCCTTGAGGGTCGCCTGGACCTCGTTGGAGCCGGTCTTGATGGTGGCGCTCGAGACCTCGCCGGCGCCGATGTCGGCGATCAGGGCCGGGAAGGTGGGCGGGGGGGCCTTGTCCTCGTCCGAGACCACCAGCCGCTGGGCCACGAACACCAGCAGGATCACGATCAGGATCGGGAAGGCCGCGCTCTTGAGGAACCTGTTCAGGTCCGCCCCCCTCCGGGGCCTCGGGAGCGATCCGTCGCGCCGCCCGCCGTGCGTCGATGTTAGACCACTCCGGGCCGCCGCGACCCACCCCTCGGGTCGCGCGGCCGCGGCGGCCGTCACGGGGTGACCTGGGACTTCAGCGACTCCAGCCGACCCGGCCCGATGCCGGGCACGTCGAGGAGCTGGTCGACCGAGGCGAATCCGCCGTGCGCCCGCCGCCACTCGACGATGCGCGCCGCGAGCGTCGGGCCGATCCCGTCGAGGGCGTCGAGGTCGGCCTCGGTGGCCGACGACAGGCTCACGGGCCCCGCCCCGGGCCCGCCGGCGGCCGCCCCGGCCCGGCCGCGCGCCGCCCGCGACGGGATGAGCACCTGCTGGCCGTCCCGCAGCGGGGCCGCGAGATTGAGCGCCGACAGGTCGGCGCGGCGGGTCGGTCCGCCCGCGCGCCGGATCGCCTCGATGGCTCGCGCGCCGGCGCCCACGCGATAGACGCCCGGGCGGCGCACCTCGCCGGCCACGTGGACCAGCGCCCGCGGGGAGGGGGCTTCGACCAGCGCCGCGGGAGCCGTCGCCGCGGCGTCCGGGGGCCCGGGCTGGCCTCCCCCGCCCCCCGATCCCGGCCCGAGCCGCCAGGCCGCCAGCCCCAGGGCGACGGCCGCCAGGACGTAGGCCCAGCCAGACCGGCGCAGCCAGGGGAGGAGGCGATCCACGCCCCGACCGTAGGCCCCGCACGCGCGCAGGCGGGGCGCCGAATGTGACGGACCTGTCGAGGAACGGAGCCGAGCGACGCCGGGCTTGCCCGGCGCTGCTCGTGCTCCGCCTCAGCGGAGCACGAGGTTCACCAGGCGGTCGGGGACCACGACCTCGCGCACCACCTCGCGCCCGTCAACCGCCGAGGCCACCTTCGGCAGCTCTCGCGCCTGGGCGATCAGCTCGTCCGAGGGCAGGCCGGCCGGCACCTGCAGGCGCTCCCGCAGCTTGCCGTTGACCTGCACGACGACGGTGACCGTGTCGCGCTCCAGGAACGCCGGGTCGGCCTCGGGCCACGGCTCGCGCCACAGCGGCCCGCCGCCCAGCGCCTCCCACAGCTCGCTGGCGACGTGGGGCGCGACGGGGAACAGCAGCGACACCGCCGTCTGTGCGGCGTAGCGCAGGGCGTCGCGGGCCCGGTCGCCCTCGATCGTGCCCTCCGACACCCCCTTGGTGCCGAGGTTGACCAGCTCCTGGATGGCCGAGATGGCCGTGTGGAAGGAGAACCGCTCCCCCAGGTCGGTCGTCACCTTGGCGACCGTCGCCTCGGCCTTGCGCAGCAGCTCCAGGGCGACCGGGTCGTCGGCGACCGCCCGGAGCGACGGCCGCTCGACGGGCGCCCCGGGGTCGAGCCCGGCGACCAGGCGCCAGAGCCGGTCCAGGAAGCGGCGCATGCCCTCGACGCCCCGGTCGCTCCACTCCGCGTCGTCGGCCGCCGGGCCCATGAACAGCACGTAGAGCCGCAGGGTGTCGGCGCCGTGGCGGTCGACGTACTCGTCGGGGGCGACGACGTTGCCCTTGCTCTTGCTCATCTTCGCGCCGTCGCGGTGGATCATCCCCTGCGTGAAGAGGCGGGCGAACGGCTCGTTGGCCCCCACCAGTCCGGCGTCGTGCAGGACCTTGGTGACGAAGCGCGCGTAGAGCAGGTGAAGGATCGCGTGCTCGATGCCGCCGATGTACTGGTCGACCGGCATCCAGTAGTCGAGGACCTCGCGGTCGAACGCGGCCCCGGACAGGCGGGGCGCCGTGTATCGCAGGAAGTACCAGGACGAGTCGACGAACGTGTCCATCGTGTCGGTCTCGCGCCGCGCGGGGCCGCCGCAGAGCGGGCAGCTCCACCTCGACCCACTCGCGCGCGGCGGCCAGCGGGCTGCTCCCCCGGGGCGCGTAGTCGTCGACCTCCGGCAGCAGCACCGGCAGCTGGTCGTCGGGCACCGGCACGACGCCGTGCTCGGGGCAGTGGACCACCGGGATCGGCGCGCCCCAGTAGCGCTGGCGGGAGATCAGCCAGTCGCGCAGGCGGTACCCGACCGTCGCCTCGCCCAGGCCGCGCTCGGCCAGCCAGGCGCTGACCGCCCGCGTGGCCTCGTCGACCTCCATGCCGTCGAGGAACCCCGAGTTGACCAGCCGCCCGGGGCCGGCGTACGGCTCGTCGACCGGCGCGTCCGGGTCGACGCCCTCCGGGGCGATGACGCGCCGCACCTCCAGGCCGTGGGCCCGCGCGAAGGCGAAGTCGCGCTCGTCGTGGGCGGGCACGGCCATCAGCGCGCCGGTGCCGTAGTCCATGAGCACGTAGTCGGCCACCCACACCGGCAGCCGCTCCCCGTTGACCGGGTTGATTGCCTGCCGCCCGGTGAAGACGCCGGTCTTGGCCGCGTCGGCGCCGCCGCGCTCGGCGGCCGACTCGCGCGCGGCGGCCGACGCGTAGGCCAGCACCGCCTCGGCCTCCGGCCGCCCCTGCACCAGCCGCTCGACCGCGGGGTGCTCGGGGGCGAGGACGAAGAAGGTCGCGCCGAACAGCGTGTCGGGGCGCGTGGTGAAGACCGGGATCTCCTCGTCGCCGCCCTCGACCCGGAAGACGGCCCGGGCGCCCTCGGACCGCCCGATCCAGTTGCGCTGCTGGGTCAGCACCCGCTCGGGCCAGTCGATCAGCTCGTCCATGTCGTCGAGCAGGCGCTGCGCGTAGTCGGTGATGCGGAAGAACCACTGGGTGAGCTGGCGCAGCTCGACCTCGGCGCCGCAGCGCTCGCAGTGGCCGTCGATCACCTGCTCGTTGGCCAGCACGGTCTGGTCGACCGGGCACCAGTTGACGGCGGCCTCGCGGCGCTCGGCCAGGCCGCGCTCGAGCAGCCGCAGGAAGATCCACTGGGTCCAGCGGTAGTAGCCGGGATCGCTGGTGGCCAGCTCGGTCTCCCAGTCGACCGAGACGCCCAGGCGCCGCATCTGCTCGCGGATGCGGTCGATGTTCCGCGCGATCACCTCGGCCGGGGGCTCGCCCGTGCTGATGGCCGCGTTCTCGGCCGGCAGCCCGAACGAGTCGTAGCCCATCGGGTGGAACACGGCCGCGCCGCGCCGCCGGCGGAAGTGCGCCACGGCGTCGCCCATCGTGTAGTTCTTGACGTGCCCGATGTGGATCTCGCCCGACGGATACGGGAGCATCTCCAGCACGTACGCCTTCTCGCGCTCGCCCCGCGCGGGCCGCTCGCCGTCGCGCGCAAGGGGTTCGGCGTGGAACGCGCGCTCTCGCTCCCAGACGCCCTGCCACTTGGATTCGACGGGCCCGGGGTCGTACCGTTCCGGCAGGATTCGGGCTCGCGCCGACACGCCGGCGAGTATCGCACACCCCTTGGGAACGGCCTTTTGACCACAACCCGCCCACCCGTCGTCATCCGCCCGGCGGACGTGACCGAGGATTTCCCCGGGATCATCGCGCTCTACCGGGCCCACGGCTGGACCCACGCGAGCGACCCGGAGCGGCTGCGCACGGCGATCGAGACGTCCTCGTTCTCGGTCGTGGCCGTCGAGGACGAGCGCGTGGTGGGCTTCGCGCGCGCCATGTCCGACGAGGCCTTCGCGGTCTACATCGCCGACATCCTGGTGGCCCCCGAGCGGCAGCGCCGCGGCATCGGCCGCACCCTCGCCGAGGCGATCCTCGACCACTATCCGATCGACCGCTTCCACCACCAGGTGCTGGTGGCTGAGCGGGGCGCGGAGGGCTTCTACCGCAAGCTCGGCCTGGTGCCCGTGACCTCGTACGGCCTCACCGCCTTCATCCGGGCACGCCGCTGAGCACGGCGGCCGACCCCGGGCCGCTGGGCCGGGCCGTCCGCTTCGTGCGCATGGCCGGGACCTCGATCGCCGCCCTGGACGCGGCCCCGTGGGTGACCGACTTCCTCAACGCGGCCTACTACGCGCGCGACCCGGAGGCGCGCGACGTTGACGACCTGCGCCTGGCCTTCTGCGTCCTGACCAGCCGGTGGCACCGCGCCGGCGGCCGGCGCCTGCACCTGACCGACCTGCCGGCGTTCCACCGCGCCTTCGGGCGGCGCTTCGAGCGGCGCGGCGGCCGCGGCCGGCTCGCCCGCGATGACCTGCTCGAGGGAGGCGAGCGCCTGCTGGGCCACGGATTCGCCGCCGGCTACGCCGATCCCGCCCGCCGCGGCTGGGGGATCGTGTTCGCCGACCGGGCCGCCCGCGACGCCTACCGCCCCGAGAGCCGCCTGGCGCATTCGCGGCTCGGCGCGCTCACGCCGCCCTCCGCCCCGCCCGGGGAGCGGGTCTGGAAGACCTACCGGCCGGTGCCGGCCGGCGACGCGGCCCGGGTGCTCGCGCGGCTGCGCGATCCGCCGCGCTGGCCCGACTTCGGCTCCGACCACGGCCGCTTCACGCCGCTGCGCGACCGCGGGCTGCTGGGGCAGACCTTCGAGATCGAGGTCGTCGCCGGGGCCGGGACCCGCCACCCGGTGCTGACCCGCGGCTACGTCACCTGCACCGGGCTCGCGACCGCCGACGCCCCCGAGGCGCTCGAGGCCGTCGTGGCGGAGATGGACGCGGGCCTCGCCGCGGGCGGCGCCCGCGCGCTCCCCGACGGCCACCGCGCCGTGGCCGTGGCGCGGCTGACCAGCCACGTCGGCCACTTCATGGGGTCGGCCGAGAGCAACCTGGTGCTGTCGGAGGGCCCCGAGGGCGCCGCCCTGCGCGACGTCGGCACCTGGGACCCGCTCTCGTTCACCACCGGTGCCGCGTACCGGTTCGGGGGACGGGAGGCGCAGGCGGCGTTCTGGGGCGAGCGCGGCGCCGCCAACAGCATGCTCCACCAGCTCGCCGCGCCCTGACGGGGCCCCGCCATGAGCCCCGGCCCGACCGGGCGACCTGGCTGGGGCACTCCACCGCGGTCATCGACCTCGACGGGGTGCGCCTGGTCACCGACCCGCTGCTCACCGGCCTCGTCGGCCCGCTGCGGCGGATGGTGCCGCGGCCGGCGGTGCCCGAGGGCGTCGACGCGGTGCTGATCTCGCACCTGCACCTCGACCACCTGCACGGCTCGTCGCTGCGCCGCCTCGCGCCGGGCGTGGTGGTGGCGCCCCGGGGGGCGGTGCGCTGGCTGCCGCGCGCGCTGCGGGCCGGCGCGGTCGAGGTCGACGCGGGCGACGAGGTGGTCGTGGGGGCGCTGCGCGTGCGGGCGGTGCCCGCAGAGCACGACGGTCGCCGGGCGCCGGGCCTGCCCGCGTCGGCGGCGCTCGGGTACACGGTGACCGGCAGCCGCCGGGTCTACTTCCCGGGCGACACCGACCTCTTCGACGGGATGGCCGAGCTGGCGTCCCCCGCCCTCGACCTCGCGCTCATCCCCGTGTGGGGCTGGGGCCCCACGCTCGGCGACGGCCACCTCGACCCGGACTCCGGGGCGCGGAGCCTGGCCCTGCTGCGGCCCCGGCGCGCCGTGCCGATCCACTGGGGGACGTACGCGCCCACCGGCACCGTGCGCCGCGCCTCACCGGCTTTCCTGGCCGATCCGCCGCTCCGCTTCGCGCGGCGCGCCGCCCAGGTCGCCCCGGAGGTCGAGGTGGTCGTGCTGTCGCCCGGCGACGGTCTACCCCTGGACGGCGAGTGAGCGCCCGGCACGGGGCATCAGGAGCACGCCGCCCACCAGGAAGCACACCGCCCCGAGGAACGTGGTCGCGTTGGTGGCGTCGGCGTCGAGCACGTCGCCGGTGGAGGGGACGATGAACGACGTCATCGCCGAGATCCCGAAGAAGACCGAGCCGAGCAGGTTGAGGGCGGCGATGCGCCACGGCGTGTCGCCGCGGCGGCGGCACCACGGGCGCCCGCAGACCGCCACCACGGCCACGTAGCTGGCCACCAGGAAGCAGATCGACCCGAGGGCGTCGGGGGCCCAGACGCGCCGGATCTGCTCCTGCGTGTCGAGGGCCTCGTTGAGCGACGACAGGGTCGTCCAGTTGAAGAACAGCGTCCCGGCGAACTGCACGGCGCTCGCCACGCGGTCGAGGAACGCGGTCGCGCCGCGCTCGCGCAGGGCCTGCAGGAGCTGCAGGCCGGCGGCGCTGGTGAAGAACAGCGACCCGACGAAGAAGGTGACCCCCACCGCGGTGGGGGCGGCCCGCGACGCCAGGCCCGGGAAGGCGCCGAGGGCGAAGCAGGCCGACCCGATGGCGAACAGCAGGCCGATCCACCAATCGAGCAACCGCAGCCGCACGGCGGCGGGCCGCTACGCGTGCGAGAAGCCGGCCGGCGCGGTCGTGGTGGGGGTCCGCTCGGGCTCGGCGGCGAAGCGGTCGAGGACCTTCCGCATGTCGGCGAGGAACAGGTCGGCGAGGTCCATGCGCAGTCCGTGCCGCACCACGATGCGGCAGATCGCCAGGTCCTGGAGGTCCTCCGGCATCGTGTACGCCGGCACCTGCCACCCATAGCTGCGCAGGGCGTCGGACAGCTCGAAGACCGTGAAGTTGGCGCCGTCGGCCATCGTCCACGACAGCACGGGCAGGTCGTTGCCCCGGGTCAGCATCCGGAACGGCCCCATGGCCTCGATCTGGTCGGCCAGGTAGAGCGCGACGTCCTGGGCGTTCTGCTGGAGCCGCCGATAGCCCGACCGACCCAGCCGGACGAAGTTGTAGTACTGCGCGATCACCTGGCTGCCGGGCCGCGAGAAGTTGATCGCGAAGACGGGCATGTCGCCGCCCAGGTAGTTGACGTGGAAGACCAGCTCCTCGGGCAGGGCGGCCGCATCGCGCCAGACCACCCACCCCACCCCGAGGGGCGCGAGGCCGTACTTGTGGCCCGAGGCGTTGATCGACTTGACGCGCGGCAGCCGGAAGTCCCAGACGAGGTCCGGCTGGATGAAGGGCGCGACGAAGCCCCCGCTGGCGGCGTCCACGTGGATCGGCACGTCCAGCCCGCTGCCGGCCTGGAGGTCGTCGAGTGCGGCGCTGATCTCCGCGACGGGCTCGTACTCGCCCGTGAAGGTGGAGCCGAGGACGGGCACCACGCCGATCGTGTTCTCGTCGCAGCGGGCCACGGCCTCCTCGGCGTTCATCGCGTACCGCTCGCCCTCCACCGGCACGAGCCGCTGCTCGACGTCCCAGTAGCGGGCGAACTTGTGCCAGCAGACCTGGACGTTCGAGCCCATGACGATGTTGGGCCGGTCGGCGCTCTCGCCGGCCGCCCGGCGGCGCGCGCGCCAGGCCCGCTGCAGGGCCATGCCGCCGAGCATGCACGCCTCGCTCGAGCCGGTGGTGGAGGTGCCGACCGGGGCCGTCGCGGGGTCCGCGTCGATCGCGTCGGGCGCGTTCCAGAGGCCGGCGATGATGTTCACGCAGCGGCGCTCGATCTCGGCGGTCTGCGGGTACTCGTCCTTGTCGATCATGTTCTTGTCGTAGGTCTCGACGAGCAGCGCGACCGCCTCGGGCTCGATCCAGGTCTGGGTGAACGTCGCGAGGTTGAGGCGCGCGTTGCCCTCGACCAGCAGCTCGTCGCGGATCAGGCGGTGGGCGTGCCGCGGCTCCCACTCGTCCTCGGCCATCCGGTCCCTCGGCACCCGCTGTGTTGAGTCGCTGGACGCGTAGATCTCGCCGCCGGACCCCGTGCCCACCCCGTGGACCGCCATCGTCCCGCCTCCGGTTCGCGTGACAGCGCGGCCAGCCTATCCCGTCATCCGATCGGGAGGATGCGCGAGGCCGTCCTGCCCGGCTGAGATAGTCGCGCCCGACCTCGACCCGAGCCCGGAGGCCCATGACCGTCCCGCTCGCGATCGTGCTGACGGTCGTCGCGACCGCCGTCGCCGTCGCCGCCCTGCTGCTCGTTCGGCGGCGGGCGCCGGAGGGCGGCTACTTCGCCGACGGGGACCGGGCGGCGGGCTTCTTCGGCGTGCTGGCGACGAGCATCGCCATCCTGATCGGCTTCGTGGTGTTCCTCGCCTTCGAGAGCTTCGACACCTCGCGCAGCGGCGCCGAGAGCGAGGCGCGCGCGGTGGTCCAGCAGTTCGAGGCCGCCCAGCTCCTCCCGGCCGCCGTCCGCGCCGACCTCTCGGGCGAGCTGGTCTGCTATGCGCGCTACGTGGTCGAGCAGGAGTGGCCCCGCATGGAGGACGGCACAGGCGGCGACTCCATCAATCCGTGGGGCCTGGCGCTGTTCCGCACGCTCCGGGTCACCGAGCCGCTCACCGCCTCCGAGCAGGCGGCCTACGACAAGTGGCTCGACCGGACCGGCGAGCGCGAGCTGGCCCGCCAGGACCGCCTCCACGGCGCCGAGGGGGTCATCCCCACGCCGCTCTGGGTGGTGCTCTTCCTGGCGGCGGGGCTCCTCTTCGCCTTCATGCTCTTCTTCGCCGACAGCGGCGAGCGGGCGCTGGTGCAGGGCCTCCAGATCGGCTCGGTGGTGGCGGTGGTCGCGGCCTCGCTGGCGCTGGTGGCGTTCCTGGACCGCCCCTTCCAGCCCCATGCCGTCGGCCTCCAACCCACCGCGATGGAGCGGGCGCTGGTCCTGATGCGGGAGGGGGGCGCGGCGATCGGCGCCGACGTGCGGCCGCCCTGCGACGCGCGCGGCGCGCCGCGGCCGGCGTGACCGCCGGGCGCCGGGAACTGCTGGTCGAGATCGCGGCGACGGTCCTGCTCGCCCTGGCGGCGGTCGCGACCGCCTGGTCGGGGTACCAGTCCTCCCAATGGCACGGTGAGCAGGCGCTCGCGTCGGGGCGGGCGACGGCGACGCGGGTGGAGTCGGCCCGCGCCTCGGGGCTGGCCAACCGGCAGGTTCAGATCGACGTGGCGACCTTCACGGCGTGGGCCGACGCCTACGCCCGGGGCGAGGACGAGCTGGCGGCCTTCTACCGGCAGCGGTTCCGCGACGAGTTCCGGCCCGCCTTCGAGCGCTGGGGGGCGTCGCGGCCGCTGACCAACCCCGAGGCGGCCCCGACGCCCTTCGCGCTGCCCGAGTACCGGCTCCAGGCGCTCGAGGACGCCGACGCCCTCGAGGGCGAGGCGGCGGCGGCCGGCGAGCAGGTGAAGGTCGATGTCGAGCACGCCAACCGCTACGTTCTGGCGGTCGTGCTCTTCGCCACCTCCCTGGCGCTGGCGGGCATCGGCGCCCGGCTGCAGGTGTTCCGCATCCGCGTGACCGTCATCGCCATGGGCTGGGCGGTCTTCCTGGGCGCGTTCGCCTGGCTCGTCACCTTCCCCGTGAGCCTGTGACGGAGCCCGGCCGCGACCGGGCGGTCTGGGCGCCGCAGCGGCCCCGCCTGCGGCCGGTGCGGCTCGTGATCTCGTGGCTGGTCTCGGCGCTGGCCCTGCTGGGCGCGGCCGCGATCGTCCCGGGGGTCCACATCACCGGCTTCTGGGGAGCCGTGCTGGCCGCGGGCCTGATCGGGATCCTCAACGCACTCCTGCCCCCGCTGATCGCGGCCCTGCGGCTGCCCTACACCGTCGGGCTGACCTTCATCCTGGTCCTGCTCGCGGACGCGCTGCTGCTGGAGCTCGCGGCCCACATCGCCCCGGAGGCGCTGCAGGTCGACGCCTTCGGCTGGGCCCTGCTCGCGGCGCTGGTCGCCTCCGCCGTGGGCATCGTGCTCGAGGTGGTTTTCGGCACCAACGACGACGACGCCTACGACCTGCGCGTCGTGCAGCGCATCGCCGCCCGCACGTCGGGGACGACGCGGACGGCGACGCCGGGCATCGTCTTCCTCGAGATCGACGGCCTCTCACTCCCGGTGCTGCGGCGCGCGATGCGCGACGGCAGCGCGCCCGAGATGGCCCGCTGGCTCCACGATGACACCCACCGCCTGGTGGAGTGGGAGACGGACCTCTCGTCCCAGACGGGCGCCAGCCAGGCGGGCATCCTGCTCGGCTCCAACCACGACATCCCCGCGTTCCGCTGGGTCGAGAAGCCGACCGGGCGCATGATGACCTGCTCGGCCCCGGCCGACTGCGCCGAGATCGAGCGGCGGCACGCCACCGGGAGGGGCCTGCTGGCCGGCGGCGGGGCCAGCCGCGGCAACCTCCTCTCGGGCGAGGCCGACGAGACCATCCTCACCGTCAGCCGGGTCGAGGCCGAGAAGAGCGCCAACCCGGGCTATCGCGCCTTCTACGCCAACGGCTTCAACGTCACGCGCACGCTGGTCCTGGTGGTCTGGGAGGTGCTCCTGGAGTGGACCGCCGCGCTCCGGGCGGCCCGGCGCGACGTGCGCCCGCGCGGGCACCGCGGGGGCGTCTACCCGTTGCTGCGCGCGGCCATGTGCGTCGCCGTGCGCGACCTGGTCGTCCACGGCGTGCTCACCGACATGATGGCCGGCCGCCCCGCCGTCTACGCCACCTTCGCCTCCTACGACGAGGTGGCGCACCACTCGGGCCTCGAGCGGGCCGACACGCTCGAGGCCCTGCGCAAGCTCGACCAGCAGTTCGGCCGCATCGACCGCGCCCGTCCCTACGCGCCCCGCCCCTACGAGATCGTGGTCCTCTCCGACCACGGCCAGACCCAGGGAGCCACCTTCCTCCAGCGCAACGGCTACGGGCTGGAGGACCTGGTGCGGCGCTCGCTGTCGTCGGGCACCGTGGCCCCGATCAAGGCCGGCGACGAGAACGACACCGCGGTCGGCCATGCCATCGGCGAGGCCACCGGGCGGGCGCCCCAGGAAGCGGAGCCCGGCGACGAGGTCGGCGGCGACGTGGTCGTCCTGGGCTCGGGGAACCTCGGCCTGATCTACCTGATGGAGCGCCCCGAGCGGCTCACCCGCGAGGAGATCGACGAGCGCCACCCGGAGCTCATCCCGGCGCTCCGCGCTCACCCCCACGTCGGGTTCCTGCTGGTGCGCTCCCGCGAGCACGGCCCGCTCGCCCTGGGGAGCGCGGGCGAGCGCCACCTGGCGAGCGGGCGGGTCGTGGGCGAGGACCCGCTGGCGCCCTTGTCGCCCACCGCGGCGGAGCACCTGCTTCGCGCGGACGGCTTCCCCCACGTCGCCGACATCATGGTCAACAGCTTCTACGACCCCGAGCTGGACGAGGGCTGCGCCTTCGAGGAGCTGATCTCCTTCCACGGAGGCATGGGCGGCCCCCAGACGCGGCCCTTCATCATGCACCCGGCGGGCTTCCCGCCCCCTGAGGGGCGCGTCTCCGGCGCCGAGTCGGTCCACGCGCTGCTGGCGGGCTGGCGGGCGATGCTGCAGAAGGAGCCGGGAGCGCCCGGGGCCTGACCTCAGCCCGGCTGCGCGGGCGGCGGGCGGGGATCGCCGGCGCGCGCGAGGGCGAGCCTGCGGCTCACGTGGACCGCCGCCGACGTCAGCGGCGCCGCCAGGATCAGCCCGACCATGCCGAAGAGGCTCCCGGCCGCGATCGTCACGACCAGGACCGCGAGGGGGTTGAGGTCGAGCGTCGCGCCGAAGGCGATCGGCTGCACCACCTGCTGCAGCGCGCCGTTCGCGAGGATCACGATGACGAGCATCAGCAGCGCCGTCGTGGATCCCTCCGTGCCGAGCGCGATGAGCACCGCGAAGGCGCCGGAGACGAAGGCGCCGATGAAGGGGATGTAGGCCGTGACGAAGGTGACGACGGCGATCGTCCCCGCCAGGGGGACCCCGAGGATCAGCGCCCCGCCGCCGACCACGACCGCGTTGAACGCGGCCACGATCGTCACGCCGAGGAAGTACTTCCGCAGCGATCCGAGCACCTCGCTGGTCACGACGGTCGCGATCGGCACCGGCACGCCCAGGTGGCGGTCGGCGAAGCGCTTGATCGCCGGGCCGTCCTTCAACAGGAAGAAGAGGCTGAAGACGGTGAACGAGAGGAAGAAGGCCAGCGAGGTGAGGCCTTCGATCCCGTCCGCGACGCCCTCGAGGAGGGTGCCGCCCGACGCGGTCACGGCGCTCGTGATGTCCTGCGCGGCCCCGGAGGTCCCCCCGGCGTCGGCGTCGTTGGCCCAGCCCTCGATCGTGGCGAGGGCCTTGTCGGCCGAGGCCTCGATCTGGGCCGACTGCTCCACGATGCCGCCCAGCACGAGCAGGGCGATGAGGACGCCGATCGCCACCAGGGCGAGCAGCATCAGGCCGGCGCCGGCCGCCCGCGGGACGCGGTGGCGCGCGAGCCAGGCGACGCCCGGCGAGGCCACCGCGGCCACGACGCCGCCCGCCACCAGCGGCTCGACGATCGTCGAGGTGATGCCGAGGATCCAGACGAGCCCGAGGAGGACGCCGGCGATGCCCACGATCAACCATGACGTCCGCCCCAGCGACCGCAGCCACCGCGGCGCCACGAAAAGCCGCTCCATCGCGCCGGCGGGGAGCGGGGCCGGAGCCCGCGGGGCCTCCGCCGGCACCGGGGCGTCGCCGCCGTGCCGTCGTCCGGGCCGGCGCATCACGCGCGCGCGGGCGGGCCCGCGTCAGTCACGGCGGGGAGCACCCAGGTCGTCGAGGCGGCGGTGGATGGCCTCGAGCTCGGCGCGCGTCGCTTCCTGCACGTCCATCCCCCGGCGGCGGGCGACCGTCTGGGCCAGGCCGCTGGCGATCGCGCCGCCCACCACCGTGATCAGGCCGATGCCGGTGAGCATCACGACGGCCGCGACCAGCCGGCCGACCAGGTTGGTGGGCACGACGTCGCCGTACCCCACCGTCGTCACCGTCTGGATCGCCCACCACAGCGAGACGCCGTAGTTGGGGAAGTTCTCGTCGTCGATCAGCCACATGAGGAGTGCCGAGACGAACACGATCGTCATCGTGTAGACGGCGATGATCCGCACGGCGACGCCGGGCGTGACGCCGCCCCTCACCTCGATCCGATCCGCCATGCGCTGGTTGAAGCTGCGCCTCGCCACGACCGGGTAGTTCGACCCCCCGCCCGGTCCGCCTTCCGGGCGGGGGTCGCCGTCCCTGATTCATCGGCGCGTAAGCTCCCGCCGTTACCGTGCCCCGCCCCACCGCGGAGCCCCACCGCCATGTGCCCACGCCTCCTGCGCGCCCTTGCGCTCGCCCTCGTCCTCGCCCTCTGCGCCGCATTGGCGGCCTGCGGCGACGACGATCCCGGCTCGGCCGGGACGTCGGCGGCGGCGGAGGGCTTCGCGGCCGTCGAGCGGGCGGCCCGGGGCCAGACGGTCCGCTGGTGGATGTACGGCGGCGACGCCCGCGTCAACGCCTACGTCGACGACGCGGTGATCCCCGCCGCGCGCGAGGCGGGCGTGACACTGCGCCGGGTGCCCGTGACCGACACCGCCGACGCCGTGCGGCGGGTCGCAGCCCAGCGCCGGGCCGGCGAGGGCTCGGGCGGGGCGGTCGACCTGATCTGGATCAACGGCGAGAACTTCGCGGCCGGGAAGGAGGTGGGCCTGTGGCTCGGCGACTGGGCAGGCGCCCTGCCGAACGCCCGCTACCTCGACCCCGCCGACCCCTCGTTGACGCGCGACTTCCAGGTGCCGGTCGACGGCCAGGAGGCGCCGTGGAGCCGCGCCGCCTTCGTCTTCGCCCACGACGCGGCGACGGTGCCCGAGCCGCCGGCCGACCTCGACGCCCTGCTGGAGTACGCGCGCGCCAACCCGGGCCGGGTGACCCATCCGGCGCCTCCCGACTTCACCGGCTCGGCCTTCGTGCGCCAGGTCGTCGCGGCGAAGGGCGAGGACGCCGCCTTCGACTACCTGCGCGAGCTCAAGCCGCTGATGCACCGCGGGGGCGAGGCCTTCCCCACCTCCGAGGCGGAGCTCAACGAGATGTTCGCGAACGGGCAGGTGGACTTCGCGATGTCGTACGACGTGAACTTCATCAACGGCGCCGTGGCGAAGGGCCAGTTCCCGGAGACGGCCCGGCCCTTCGTCCTGGCGCCCGGGGCGCTGGCCAACGTCTCGTTCGTGACGATCCCGGCCGACGCCTCGAGCCCGGAGGGCGCCCAGGTGGTCGCCGACCTGCTGCTGAGCCCGGAGCTCCAGGCGCGCAAGGCCGATCCCGCCGTGCTCGGCAACCCGACCGTCCTCGACGTGTCCCGCGTGCCCGAGGAGGAGCGCAGCGCCTTCGCGCCCGTGCTCGACAGCCCCTACTACCTGTCCGACCTGGGCGAGACGGTCGAGGAGTTCGCCGCCGACCGGGTCGCGCCGCTCGAGGCCCGCTGGACCCGGGAGGTGCTGCGCGGCTGAGCCGGGCCACCGGGGGCGGCTGAGGACCGCCGCGGCGCTCGCGCCGGCGGTCGCGATCCTCATGGTGCTCTTCGGGGGGGCGCTGGCCGGGGCGCTGCGCACGAGCCTCGTGCCGCTCGGCGGCGGCGCGAGCCTCGGCTCCTGGCGGGCGCTGCTCGGCGACCCGGTCCTGGCCGACGCGCTGCTGTTCACCCTGCGCGTGACGGCCGTCGCGACGGTGATCTCGGCGGCGCTCGCGCTGCTGATCGCCGGCGCGCTCCGCCACCGCGGCACCGCGCTGCGCTCCGTGGCGGCGCTGCCCGTCCCCGTGCCCCACCTCCTCGTCGCGACCCTGGCGGTTCTGTGGCTGGCCCCGGGCGGCCTGGCCGACCGGGCGCTCGGGGCCCTGCCGGTCGACCTGGTGCGCGACCCGTTCGGCCTCGGGATCGTCGCGGTGTACGTCTACAAGGAGACGCCGTTCCTGGTGCTGCTGGTGCTGTCGGCGATGGGGCGGGCGCTGGGCGAGCGCGAGGAGGCCGCGGCGACGTGCGGCGCGTCGCCGTGGCAGCGCCTGCGCTGGGTGGTCTGGCCGGCGGTGCGCGCCCCGCTGGTGGTCGGCTCCATCATCGTCGCGGCCTTCGTGCTGGGCGCGTTCGAGGTGCCCCTGGTGGTGGGCCCGAACTACCCGCCGACCCTCGCCACCTACGCGTACGAGGCGACCCGGGGCGACCTGCTGGCCGGCGAGGGGGTGGCCGCCGCCGCCCTGCTCGTCGCCGCGCTGGCGGCCATCGCCCTCGCGGTGGCCGCGGTGCGCTTCGCGCGGACGGCCGAGAATGCGTAGCCGGATCGCCCCGCGCGCGCTCGGCGTCGTGATCGCGGCGGCCTTCGCGATCCCCCTGCTCGCGCTGGTGGTCCGGGCCTTCGCCGACGAGTGGCGGGCGCCCGCGGTGATCCCCCAGCGGCTCGGCCTGCGCGGGGTCGACGTCGCCTTCGACGGGACGAGCGCCCCCGAGGCGCTCGCCAACTCGCTCGCGGTGGCCGTCGCGACCACGGCCGTCGCCCTGCTGGCCGGCTGGCCGGCCGCGCGGGTGCTGGGCGAGCGCCGCCTCAGGCGCCCGGCCCTGGTCTTCGTGCTCCTGGCCATGCCGCTGCTGGTGCCCCCCTACGCCACCGGCTCCGGCCTGTTGGAGTGGCTCATCCGCCTCGACCTCTCCGACACCCTGGCCGGCCTCGTGCTCGCCCACCTGGTGGTCGTGCTGCCCTACGTGATCGTGGTCCTGATGTCGGGGTTCGGCCCGCGCGTGACCGAGCTCGAGGAGATGGCGCGCACCGCCGGCGCGAGCCCGCTGCGGCGCCTGGCCTGGGTCACCGTCCCGGCCGTGCGGCCGGCGCTGGCGGGCGCCGCCCTCATCGGCTTCCTCGTCTCCTGGAGCCAGTACGGCTCCAGCCTGGCCGTCGGGGCCGGGCGCCCCATGCTGCCCGTGGTGATGCTCCCCTTCATCGGCCCCGACCCCCAGGTGGCGGCCGTCCTGGCGCTGCTGTTCCTGGCCCCGGCCGTCCTGGCCCTCGTCCTGGCGGCGCGCGCGGCACGGTCGCCGCTGTGAGCGCCGCGCTCCGCTGCGCCGGGCTGGTGGTTGCGCCCGACGGCGCGCCGGTGCTGCGCGGCGTCGACCTGTGGGTCCCCGCCGGCACGCGCGCCTCGCTGGTCGGTCCGTCGGGCGCCGGCAAGACGACGCTCCTGCGCGCCGTGGCGGGGCTGACGCCGCTGTCGGAGGGCATCGTGCGCCTCGGCGCGCGCGACCTCGCGACGGTCCCCGCGCACAAACGGCGGATCGCCGTGGTGTTCCAGGAGCCGCGCCTGCTGCCCCACCTGAGCGTGGAGGAGAACGTCGCCTTCCCGCTGCGGGCCGCCGGCGCGGGCCGGACCGAGCGCCGGGCGCGGGCCCGGGAGCGCCTCGACGAGGTCGGCCTCGGCGGCCTCGCCGGGCGCGCGACGACCGGGCTCTCGGGGGGCGAGCAGCAGCGGGTCGCCCTCGCCCGGGCGCTGTCGGCCGACCCCGACCTGCTGCTGCTCGACGAGCCGCTGGCCGCGGTCAACCCCAACCGCCGCGAGGGCCTGCGCCGCCTGATCGTGCGGCTGCAGGAGGAGCGCGGCCTGACGACCCTGCTCGTGACCCACGACCGCGCGGAGGCCGCCGAGCTGGGCGAGTCGATGGCGCTCATGCTCGAGGGGCGGATCGTGCAGCAGGGGCCGCCCCGGGAGCTCTTCGAGCGGCCCGCCTCGGCGGCCGTGGCCCGCTTCGTGGGGATGGTCAACCTGCTGCGCGGGACGGTCGTGGACGGGCGCATCGCTCTGGGGGGGGCCGAGATCGATGCGCCGGGCCCGGACGGCGCCGCCGCCCTGGGCATCCGGCCCGAGCACGTGGTCGTCGACGAGGGCGCTGCCATGGTCGCGCGGGTCGAGGAGGCCGTCTACGCGGGGGCGCACGTGCGCCTGCGCCTGAGCGCGGGAGACCTGCGGATCGAGGCCCACGTCCCTCCCGCCGCCGCGCCGCCCGCGGGGGCCCAGGTCGGCGTTGACCTCCCGCTGGAGCGGCTCTGGCGGCTGCCGGGCGACGACGATCCCGTCGGCGTGACCGCGGGGGCCCCGCCGGGGTAGGCTCGGCACCGTGCGCAGGCTCCTCATCGTCGCGCTGTCGTGCGCCGGCGCCCTCGCGGCCCCCGCCGTCGCGAGCGCGGACGTCATCCACTTCACCACGCCCTCCGGGAACATCGACTGCGTGGCCGACTTCCAGACGGCGACCGTGGACTGCCTCGTCGAGAGGGCATCGTGGCCGCGGGTGCCGCCGCGCCCGGCCGACTGCGACCTCGACTGGATCGGGACCGAGGCCACCCTCTCCCGCGGCCGGGTCACCCTGGGGGCCTGCCGAGGAGACATCGGCCCGGCGTGCATCCCCGCGGGCCAGGTCGAGTGCCCCGCCCTGCCCTACGGGCGCAGCCTCACCCTTCCGACCCGCATCCGCTGCACATCACGCCGGACGGGCCTGACCTGCCGGGCCCGGGGCGGGGCGGGTCCGGGCTTCCGGCTCTCACGGGGCGGGTACCGGGTCTTCCGCTAGGTCCCGCCGAGGGTCCGCCTGGCCAGGGCGATCCTCTGCACCACGGTGACCAGCACCATGCCGGTGAAGACCCACACGATGACCTCCGCCGCGCCCGGGAACAGGCAGATGAGGCTGTAGGCCACGATCGTCTCGAAGCCCTCGGTCAGCCCGCCGGTGAAGCGCAGCGAGCGCTCGTCGCCCATCTCGATCCCGCGCCTCTCGATCAACGACGAGAACGACAGCAGGGCCACGTTGTTGAGCAGGTAGGCGGCCAGGAGCGCCGCGCAGGCGACGCGCGCATCGGGCTCGGCGATGGCGACGCCGACCACGAAGCCGCCGTAGACCACGAAGTCGGCCAGGAAGTCGTAGAGGCCCCCCAGGTCGGTGGGCCCCTCGATGCGTGCGATCGGCCCGTCGAGGCCGTCGATCAGCCGGTTGAGTAGCCACAGGGCCAGGGCGAGCGGCCACAGCGCGAGGGCGGCGGCGACGCAGGCGCCGACCCCGACGCCCAGGCCGGCGGCGGTGACCGCCCCTGCGCCGACGCCGCGGGCCGCCGCCCGCCGCGCGACCGGCTCCAGGACCGGGGCGACGCGGGCGCGCAACGGGCCGTCGATCACGCGGCCGACCCTACGGCGTCACCCCTCGCGCGCGTAGGTGCTCGCGCCGTGCCAGTCGACCACGACGACCGGCTCGTCGCCCACCACCCAGGCGTCGTGGCCGGCCGGCAGGGCGGTCAGCTCGCCCGGCCGGGCATCGAGCTCGGTTCCGTCGGCCATGCGGACGCGCAGGATCCCCGCGACGTGGTACTGGAAGTGCGGCGCCTCGCACAGCTCCGTCCTCACGAGCGGCTTGACGTGGTCCGACCAGCGCCAGCCGGGCTCGAGGACGAGCCGCCCGACGACGCCTCCCCCCATCTCGACCAGCTCCATCCGGCCCTTCTCGAACGTGCGCACCTCGTCGGCGCTGTCGAACGTGCGGTGCTCTGCCTGCGGCATGACGGCCTCCCGTCTCACGTGTACGACCGGGAGGAGCCTCGCCACCGAGCGTCAGGCCGCCGTCATGCCGCGCGGCCCTCGGCCGTCAACGCCGCCGCGACGGCCGCCTGTCCGTAGGAGATCCCCCCGTCGTTCGGCGGCAGCCGCTCGGGCACCAGGACGCGCAGGCCGGCGCGACGCAGCCGCGCCCTGACGTCCTCCAGCAGGCGGCGGTTCTGGAAGACGCCGCCCGAGAGGACGGCCGCCTCCGCGCCCTCGGCGCCCGCCGCGTCGACGAGCGCGGCGGAGGTCGCCGCCGCGAGCCCGCGGTGGAACCGTGCCGCGATGACCCCGGTGGCGACGCCGGCGGCGGCGTCGGAGGCGGCGGCTCGGATCGCCTCGCGCGGATCGAGCCCGTCCATGGGGTACTCGCCGCGCTCGGCCGGGTCGCAGGCCGCCTCCAGCTCGATGGCCGCCTGGCCCTCGTAGCCGGCGCGCGCGCGCAGCCCGCAGAGGGCGGCGACGGCGTCGAACAGGCGGCCGGCGCTGCTGGTGACCGGCGCCAGGTCCGAGCGGGCCAGGCGGGCCACGGCCGCCCAGGCCGCGGCGTCGACCCGGCCGGCCAGCGCCGCCGGCGGCGGCGGGTCGTCGCCGGCCGCGTCCTGCAGCCACGCGCAGGCCATCCGCCACGGCTCGCGCGTCGCCGCGTCGCCTCCGGGCATCCTGACGGTGCGCAGGTGGGCGACGCGGCGCGCGCCGGCGAGGTCGCCGGCGAGGATCTCCCCGCCCCAGACGGTGCCGTCGTCGCCGAGGCCGGCGCCGTCGTAGATCGCCCCCACCGCGGGTCCGGTCCAGCCGTGCTCGGCGAGGCAGGCCGCCAGGTGGGCGTGGTGGTGCTGAACGGCGACGTGCGCGACGCCCTCGCGCTCCAGGGCGTACCGCGTGGACAGGTAGTCCGGGTGCAGGTCGTGGGCGACGACGGCGGGCGCGATCGCGAAGAGGTCCTCGAAGTGGGCGACGCCGTCGCGGAACGCGCGCAGCGTCTCCCAGTTCTGCAGGTCGCCGATGTGGTGGCCCACCCAGGCCCGCCGCCCCCGCGCGAGGCAGAAGGTGCTCTTGAGCTCGGCGCCGCAGGCCAGCACCGGGCGCTCGGCGGTCGCGGCGAGCTCGAGCGCGTCCGGCACGCGGCCCCGCGACCGGCGCATGACCAGCGGAGGACCCCGGCCGAGCGACCGCACGACCGAGTCGTCGGTGCGCGTGGCGATCGGCCGGTCATGGAGCAGGAACAGGTCGGCGATCCCCGCCAGGCGCTCCAGGGCGTCGTCGTCGCGGTGGGCGATGGGCTCGTCGGAGACGTTGCCGCTGGTCATCACGAGCGGGACCCCCGCGTCGCCCAGCAGCAGGTGGTGCAGCGGCGAGTAGGGCAGCATCACGCCGAGGTCGGCCGAGCCCGGCGCGACGGACGGCGCCACGGCCGCCCCCCGCCGGCGCGGCGCCAGCACGATCGGCCGGTCGCGGCCGGTCATCAACGCCTCGTCGGCCCGATCGAGGCGCGCGAGCGCGCGCGCCCCGGCGAGGTCGGGGGCCATCACGGCGAAGGGCTTCTCCTCGCGCCGCTTGCGCGAGCGCAGCCGCGCGACCGCCTCCTCGTCGTCGGCCCGGCACGCCAGGTGGAACCCCCCGATCCCCTTCACGGCGGCGATCGCGCCCTGCGAGAGGGCGGCGACGGCGGCCGCGACCGGGTCGTGTGCCAATTGGCCGTCGACCCCCGTGCCAATTGACACACCCCCCACGACGCGGGCTGTCGGGCCGCAGTCGGGGCAGGCGTTGGGCTCGGCGTGGAAGCGCCGGTCGGAGGGGTCCTCGTACTCGCTGCGGCAGCGGGCGCACATCGTGAAGCCGGCCATCGTGGTGTTGGCCCGGTCGTACGGGACGCCCAGGACGATGGTGAAGCGGGGGCCGCAGGCGGTGCAGTTGATGAAGGGGTAGCGGTGGCGGCGGTCGGCCGGATCGCGCATCTCGGCGAGGCACTCGTCGCAGGTGGCGGCGTCGGGGGCCACGGGGGCGGACGGCCGGGCGCCCCGCTCGCTGGCGAGGATCGCGAAGCCGCGGTCGCCGAGCGGGGGCATCTCGCGGGGCTCGACGCGCTCGACCACCGCCAGGGGCGGCGCGTCGGCGGCGAGGCGCTCGAGGAAGCGCTCGACCGCCGCCCGGTCGGCCTCCACCTCGACGACGACGCCCTCGGCGTCGTTGAGCACGAAGCCCGCGAGCCCCAGATCCCCGGCGAGCCGGTGGACGAAGGGCCGGAAGCCCACGCCCTGCACCGTCCCCTCGACGCGCACCCGCACGCGCCGCAGGCCTCCGGCGGTCACGGCGCCGCGCGCTCGACGAGCTCCCTGACGACGTGCCAGGCGCTCGCCTGGGCCTCCTGGATGCGCGGGATGTGCTCGGAGCGCGTCACCACGATGACGTCGGCCAGGCCATCGGCGGCGACCCGGCCGCCGTCGTAGCCCACCATCGCGACGGTCCGCAGCCCCCGCCTCCGGGCCTCGGCCAGCGCCGCGATGACGTTGCCCGAGCTCCCGCTGGTGGAGAAGGACAGCGCGACGTCGCCCGGGCGCCCGTAGGCGATCACCTGGCGCGCGAAGACGGCCTCGACGCCGACGTCGTTGGCGATGGCGGTCAGGATCGCCGGGTCCTCGGAGAGGTCGAGGGCCCGCCGCGACGGCCATCCCTGGGGGGCGGCGCGCAGGTCGGCCACCGCGTCCATCGCGTCGGTGGCCGATCCGCCGTTGCCGAGCGCCAGGACGGTGCCGCCGGCGTCGGTTGACGCGCGGATCGCCGCGGCGGCGGCGAGCAGCGCCTCGCGGTTCTCGGCCAGCGTCTGCGCCCGCAGGGCGGCGATCTCGGCGGCCTTCATCACCACCGACCGCCGCACGTCGGCGACCACGGCCTCGAGGTCGTGCTCCTGCTCGGCCAGGAACGGGTAGAGGAACGCCGACGCCCCCGAGTCGTGGCCCTCCCGCGCATCGCGGCCCTCGAGCAGGCCGCGGTGCTCGAAGAAGACGTGCACCAGCTCCCAGAGCAGGTGGTAGTGGGTCTCGGCCAGCTCCTGCCGCACGAACGGGTCGTCGCCGGGCGCGTCCAGCGAGATGGTCAGGCAGCCCCGCCCGGACGCCAGGGCGAGGGCGGCGTCGGCCCCCGGGTCGGGGGCGTCGGTGCCGACCGCCATCACGATGTCGTCCGGCACGACCAGGTCGCCCACGGCCGCGACGGACTCGCGGTCGGCGAGCCCGATGGCCGGCAGGGCGCGCTTACCGACGATCACCGGGTGGACGAACTCCACGGCCACGTGGCGCACGTCGGAGCGGGCTCCGGGCGACGCGCCCACCGCGATCAGCCGTCCGCCGCGGGCGAAGCGCTCGGCCATCGCGTGGCACATGCGCGCGATGCCCTCCGCCGCCTCGCCGAAGAACGCCTCGTCGAGGCCCGCCCGCCGCTCGACGAGGGCCTCGCTCACGGTCATGCGCGCACGGCCTCCCGGGCGGCCACCCCCACCAGCCAGTCGCGCAGTGCGTTGACCCCCTCGCCCGTCCGGGCGCTCGTGAGGATGCGCGGCACTCCGGGGTTCACGGCGTCCAGGTGGCCCAGCAGCAGGTCGAGGTCGACGTCGAGGTGCGGGATGAGGTTGACCTTGTTGACGATCACCAGCTCGCAGGCGCGGAACATCAGCGGGTACTTGAGCGGCTTGTCCTCGCCCTCGGTCACCGAGCAGACCATCGCCCGGGCGTCCTCGCCCACGCGGAACTCGGCCGGGCAGACCAGGTTGCCGACGTTCTCGATCACCAGCAGGTCGATCTCGCCGAGCGGCACCGCCGGCAGGGCCGAGCGCACCATGTTGGCGTCGAGGTGGCACTCGCCCCCGAACCCCTGGCCGGTGTTGAGCTGGGTCACGGGGACGTGCAGGCGCGAGAGCCGGTCGGCGTCGAAGCTGCCGGCCACGTCGCCCTCCAGCACCCCCACGCGCACGCCCTCCAGGCCGGGCAGCGCCCGCTCCAGCAGCGTCGTCTTGCCGGCGCCGGGGGCGCTCATCAGGTTGACGACGGCCACCCCGGCACGGTCGAAGTCGGCCCGGTTGGCCGCGGCGATCGTGTCGTTGGCGTCCAGCGCCCCCTCGACGACCCTCACGCGGGTGCGGTGCACGATGCCCCCTCCTCGACGTCGATCGACTCGACCTCCAGCTCCTGCCCGGCCACGACCTCCGCGGGCCGGCCGCAGGACGCGCAGCGGAAGTCGGCCTCGCTCATCGCCCACTCGGTCGCGCACCCTGCGCAGCGCAGGCGCGCCGGCACCACCTCCTGCTCCAGCGCCGAGCCCTCGCAGAGCGTGCCGGGGGTGACGATGCCCCAGTAGAAGGCCAGGGTGTCGGGCACCACCTGGCGCAGCTCGCCCACCCGCAGGCTCACGACGGTCACCCGCCGGCCGGCGGCGTGGCGCTCTGCCGTGTCGAGGATGGCCGAGGCCACCGACAGCTCGTGCATCAGCCCTTCTTCTCGGGCTCGGCGTAGGCGGCCTCGGTCTGCAGCTCGGCCACCGTTGTCAGCACCAGCTCGACGGCCCGGTCGACCGCCGCCTTCACCGGCTCGGAGAGCGTCAGCCCCATCTCCTCGACCTCGGCCGGCTCGCAGGCGACCACCACGACCTTCCCCGGCCAGCCGCCCGTGGCGCGGACGAAGCGCAGCACGGTATGGGGGTCCATGCCGTGGGGGTCGAGCACCGCGCCGTCCTCGATGCCGGCCTCGACGTCGTCCTCGGAGACCTCCATCACGTAGAGCGTCCCCGGCTCGCCGCCCTGGCGGCTCACGTCCACCAGCACGAGGGCGTCGTACCCGCGCATGACCTCGTAGGCCAGGCTGAGGCCCCCGGTGCCCGCGTCGAGCGCGGAGACCCCCGAGGGCAGGTCGCGGTCGATGAGCCGCCGGGCCACCTCGCCGCCGAAGCCGTCGTCGCTGAGCCAGGCGTTGCCGATGCCGGCCACCAGCACCTGACGCTCGCGGACCCTCGTCATCGACGCACCTCGACCTCGTGCGGCTTGAAGAACAGGTAGCGGCCCATCTCGCGCATCAGATCCTGCCCGGGGTCGTCGTCCATGGTGACGGCAAGGTGCACGACGTCGTCGTAGTCGATCAGGATGCGCTCGATCGTGGCCGAGCGCCCCGCGAGCATGCCGTCGTGTGCCGTGCTGTCGAGCGCGGCCGACACGGTGACCGTGTCGCCCAGGCGGAAGGTCACGCCGTCGACGACGGCCTCGCTCTCGCCGGCGTACTCGTCGCCGAAGGTCGAGGGCCGCGGCGCCTGGCCCATCAGCGATCCTCCTCGCGCGCGGGGCGCATCACGCCGTGGAGGCGCATGACCTCCTCGGGCGCGGCGGCGGCCGCGCGGGCCACCATCTCGCGCACCGCTGGGTCCTCGGCGGCGATCTGCTCGCGCTCGCCGTCGCTGAGGGCCAGCACGTGCAGCAGCAGGGCCTCCTCGATCTCGGTGCCGTCGAACATGCTCCCGCGGCTCTGCTCGGCGAGCTCGGGGTGGTCGGGCAGCACCATCGCCGCGCCCACCACGACGTCGTCGGCGTCGGTGGCCAGGAACGGCCAGGTGTTGACGCTGGCGCAGCCGTCGGCCTCGAGCGGCGAGACGAAGCGCCCGCCGGAGGCCCGCAGCACGACGTGGGTCGAACAGGAGCGACGAGGCCAGCGCGGCCGTGCGGTCGAGGCCCTCGGGCACGACGGTGCGGTTCTCGACCCGCAGCGTGACGCGCGCCAGCCCCTCACCCGCGCCCTCGGCCGCCAGCGACGCCGCCGCCTCGAGCGGCGGGAACGCGATCGCCGCCTCCCCGGGTCCGTCGAGGGCGGCGCGCCGCTCGGTCGCCCGGTGCCGCTCGCCCTCCGCCTGCAGGAACCGCACCTCGGCCGCGAAGGAGGCCCCCGGCTCGACGCGGGCGAGGCACTGGGCCTGGAGGTGGTCGTGGGGCCCGTCGGCGCGCGCGGCGTAGACGGGCGGGTAGACGATCCCGAAGGGCGTCGGCGTCGCGTTCTTGGTCGCGCCGGCCGTGTACGGGTAGAGGGCGTAGCCCTCGAACACCAGCGACTCGAGCAGCTCCTCCACGAAGGCCTCGTCGCGCGGCCGGCTCACCGCACGCCCCCGCGCTCGCCGAGCATCTCCACCACGCACGCCTCCAGTGACGGCAGCCCGCGCTCGGCGGCCTCGCGCCGCAGCTCGGCCAGGGTGTCGGCGTGCAGCCGCACCCAGCCGCTGTTGGGGTAGTAGCTCTCGATCATCCCTCGCCAGACGTCGACCGGCAGGGCGTATGCGGCCGTCGACTCCCAGGGCACCTGCACGATCTGCAGCGCCCCGCCGTCGCCGCGGTACATGACGTTGCCCGAGAAGTGGAACGCCACCGGCACCTCGCCGCCGTCGAGCGAGGCCAGGTACTTCGCCCCGGCCACCTCGTGATCGTAGGTGCAGGGCACCAGCACGTCGAACGCGACGCTCTCGCGGAAGCTCGGCACCAGGGAGTCGACGCGGGCCCACAGGAACGGCCGGGTCGTCGCGGGCCAGCGCTCGCGCGAGCCGAAGAGGTCGCCGAGGCGCGCGATCTCGGCCTCGCCGTAGGGGCGCTTGGCCGGCTCGAGGTGGATCTGGGAGACCAGCGCGACGGTGTAGACGTCGCGGCCGGACTCGTCGCGGGCCTCGAGGCGGAAGCGCATGGTGGGCCCGGCGGCGTGGGGCACCGGCTCGGCGCCGGTGATGGTCAGCTCCAGCTGCGGTGGGCCGCTCATCGGCCGATCCCCGGGCGCAGGCTCTCGATGTACCCGGCCACCGCGCCGGTCAGGCCCGCGCCGCCCGAGATGCCCTCCCAGGAGGCCTTGACCACGCCGACCAGCCCGTAGCACGCGTCGATCGGGGCCAGGACGTGCTGGTGGGGCTCGGTCAGCCGGTTGACGATCAGGCCCTCGGCGTCGGGCTCGAGGCCGTCGAGCACCGGATTGACCGCCAGCAGGTCGTCCCAGGCGTCGAGGGGCAGCTCGCACTCGGTGGGGCCGGCGGGGCTGGGGTACATCGCCACCACCTGGCCGGCGGAGGAGCTGCGCATGAAGAAGGCGAGCCCGATCGGGATCGAGAAGCGCGCCCAGACGTCGTCGGGCACGACCAGGTCCTCCAGGAACAGGGTGCGCGCGCCGGTCGGCCGGAACTCGGGGTCGCCCGAGCGCAGCGACCAGCAGGTCGGGCACACGCAGAGGATGCGCCGCTCCTCGAGGTGCAGCAGGTGGCGGTGCTCGTCGGGGATCTGGGAGCGGCACAGCTCGCAGCGCGCGGCCGGCTCGCTCGCCGGCCCCGCGGCCGGGGCCCCCGCGCGCAGGCGCCTGAGCGCCGTGACCAGCTCCGGGCGCCGGCCTGCCGCGCTTGTCACGCCGCGGGCGCCCGGGACGGGGCCTCGGTCCCCTCCACCTCCATGCCCGCCAGGTCGGGCGCCGCCTCCTCCAGCGCCTGGCGGATGGCCTGCTCGAGGGTCGCCGCCGAGGCCGGGCAGCCCTGGCAGCTGCCCTCCAGGCGCAGGCGGGCCACCCCCTCCTCCAGGCTGAGCAGCTCGACGTCGCCGCCGTGCGAGTGCATGTAGGGACGCACCCCGTCGAGGGCCTCCTGCACCCGCGTCTCGAGGTCGACCGGGTAGAGCCCGTGGATGAGGAGGAGGCTGGCCACCACGCCGTCGTCCACCAGCGCCTCGCGCAGGGCCGCGGCCTCCGGCCCGGCCTCCTCGAGGGCCCGGACGATGCGCTCGAGGCCCTCCCCGTAGAGGTCCATGACGGCGGCCACGAGCCGCTCCGCCGCCTCGCGGGCGGCCGGGTCGGCGATGCCCTCGAGGCGCTCGGTCAGCTCCTGCACCCGTTGGACGAGGTGGTCGGGGCTCAGCTCCTCCGTCGTCACGGCCGTTCCCTCAGCACATTCCGGTGGGCGTGTGCTGAACCTTCCGGACGCGTCCGCCGCCGGTGTACATGTGCACGCCGCACGGCAGGCAGGGGTCGAAGCTGCGCACCGTGCGCATGATGTCGATCCCCTTGAAGTTGTCCGGCCCGTTCTCCTCGAAGATCGGCGTGTTCTGCACCGCGTCCTCGTAGGGCCCGGGCGTCCCGTAGACGTCGCGCGGGTTGGCGTTCCACGGCGTCGGCGGGTAGGGCTGGTAGTTGGCGACCACCCCGTCGCGGATGACCATGTGGTGCGAGATCACCCCGCGGGCGGCCTCGTGGAAGCCGACGCTCACCGACTCCTGCGGCACGGTGAAGTCGTTCCAGCTCTTGGTGCGGCCGGCGCGGACCTCGACCATCGCCTTCTCGAGGCAGTAGAGCCCCACCAGGGCCGAGTAGGCCTGGTGGTAGGAGCGGGCACGGTCGCGCTCGATCGCGTTCGACCACGGCGGGATCTTCCACTCGAGCTCCATCTCGGGCATGTTGGCCGTCTTGGGCAGCACCATCTGGATGCTCTCGCCCGTGGCCTTCAGGTAGTCCCCGAGCTGCACCAGGCCGGCCTTCGCCGTGACCCACTGGCGCGCGAAGGGGCCGCCGCCGGTGTCGCAGGCCACGTACTTGTCGTTGCGCGCGTCGAACATGCGCGGCGAGACGACCCAGCTGTACTTGTCGGCCCAGTCGCGCTTCTGCGGCTTGGGCAGCGTCACCTTGTTCCAGGGGTGGCGCTTGTCGACCGGGTTGCCCAGCGGGTCCTGGGTGACGAAGGTCTCCTCCTCCGACCAGTCGTCGAAGTAGGAGCTGCCCAGCAGGATCCGCATGGCCAGGTTGATCTCGACCAGGTCGGTCGTGATCAGCTCGCCGTCGAAGACCAGGCCCGGCGTGACGAAGCGGTGCCGGCCCCAGTCGGTCATGGAGGCGTAGCGGTAGTCGACGTGCTCGGGGTCGTCGAAGGCGCCCCAGCAGACCAGGTTGGTGTCGCGGTAGCCGACCCGCTCGTAGCCTGGCAGCGCCTCGTAGAAGAAGTCGTAGAGGTCGTCGTGCATGGGCACGGAGCGCTTGCAGTAGTCGATGTACCGCATCAGGCGCACGTAGTAGTCGGTGCAGGTCTGGTGCGTGATGTCGGCGCTGCAACCGCCCGGCATGATCGTGGACGGGTGCGTGTGACGGCCGCCGAAGAGGCAGTACATCTCGCGCGTGTAGCGCGACACCTGCAGGGTCTCGAGGTAGAACTCGCCGGTGAACGGGTTGAGCGCCCGCATGATGTCGGCGATCGTCCGGTAACCGTGCACGTCGGAGTGCGGAGCCGCGGTCTTCTCCGCCTTCTCGAGCAGCGACGGGTTGGTGTCCTTCACCATCTGCTCGCAGTAGTCCACGTTGCACATACAGTCGTTGAAGATGGCGTGGTCGAACATGAAGTCGGCCGATTCGGCGAGGTTGAAGGCGTAGTCGCCGAGCTTCGGGGGCTTCACCCCGTACGCCATGTTCTGGTTCAGGCACGAGACGGTGCAGTGGTTGTCGCCGCAGATGCCGCAGATCCGGCTGGTGATGAAGTGGCTGTCGCGCGGGTCGATGCCCTTCATGAAGATGTCGAAGCCGCGGAACACCATCGAGGTGCTGTAGCACTTCAGCACCTCGTTGTTGGTGAAGTCGATCTCCGCGTGGATCCCGAGGCTCCCGACGATGCGGGTGATCGGGTCCCAGGACATCTCCTTGACGATGACCTTCTGGTCTTCCTTGGGTCGCTCAACGGTGGCCATGGGCTGCCTCGTCTCCTTGCTCGGACCGTCTGAAGGTCACCAGCGGGCGGTGTAGCCGGACTGGAGCGTCCGGCCGGGGGTGCGCCAGGCGGGCTCCTTGTCGAACTTCTTCGTGATGGAGCGCTGCCGGAACGTGCGCAGGATCGGGCCGTACGTGAAGCGGGCGACGTTGGAGGAGCGCTTCCCGTTAGGGTCCTCCTGCATGAAGGGCATGTACTTGTCGGGGAAGCCCGGCATCGTGCAGGCCATGCAGATGCCGCCGACGTTGGGGCAGCCGCCGATGCCGCTCTGCCAGCCGCGCAGCGGCACGTTGCACTTCACCACCGGGCCCTTGCAGCCGAGCTTCACCAGGCAGCGGTGGTCCGAGCCGTACTCGGTGGCGAAGTCGCCCTCCTCGTAGAAGGCGGCCCGGTTGCAGCTCTCGTGGGCCGTGCGGCCGAACAGCCACTTGGGCCGCAGCGCGTCGTCCAGCTCGATCATCGGCGCCATGCCGGCGAGCTGGAGCACCAGGTAGAGCAGCGTCTCGGTGGTGTTGTCGGGCTGGGTGGGACAGCCGGGGACGCAGACGATGGGGAGTCCCGCCTTGGAGCGCCACCGCCAGCCGAGGTAGTCGGGCAGGCCCATCGCCCCGGTGGGGTTGTTCTTCATGGCGGGGATGCCGCCGTAGGTCGCGCAGGTGCCGAGCGCCACGACGGCCGCCGCCTTGGGCGCGAGGCGGTCGATCCACTCGTTGGTGGTGATGGGCTGGCCGGTGGAGGGATCGGTGCCCATCGCGGCCCAGTGGCCCTCGCCGTTGATCTCCTCGTTGGGCACCGACCCCTCCATGACGAGGACGAAGGGGTCGAGCTTGCCCTCCTCGGCGTCGTACCAGGCCTGCATGAAGTCCTGGCCGTTCTCGAACGCGAGGACCGGGTTGTGCACGACCACCTTGGGCATGCCCGGGATCACGCCGAGGATGATGTCCTCGAGGCTCGGGCTGGTGGCGGAGGTCATCGCGACGGAGTCCCCGTCGCAGCTCAGGCCCGTCGTCATCCAGATGACGTGGGCGGTGATCGCCTCCTTCTCGTGCTGTCCCGGCGTGAACTCGACGGTCCCCATCGCATCCCCCCTGTCAGGGTGTCAACAGATGCGCGGCAGCGGATCGCCCACCAGCTGATCCATGACGCGCTTGCCTCCGAAGGACGTCTCCACCAGCACCATCCCGGGCGGCTCAGTCCTGACCGCCCCGATCTCCGCGGCGCCCTCGCCGCCCGGCGCCTCCCGCATGGCCGCGAGCGCGGCCTCGGCCGACTCCGGCGCCACCGCCGCCACGAGCACACCCTCGTTGGCGACGTAGAGCGGATCGATCCCGAGGATCTCGGCCGCCCCGCGCACCGCCGGCGCCACCGGCACCGCGGCCTCGCGCACCAGCATCGCCACGCCCGAGGCCCGGGCGAGCTCGTTGAGCACCGAGGCCACGCCCCCGCGGGTCGCGTCGCGCATGCAGCGCAGGCCGGGGCCCGCGGCATCCAGCAGGGCGTCGGCCATCGGCCACAGCGAGCGCGTGTCCGAGACGATGGGCGCGTCGAGCTCGAACTCCCCGCGCGCCAGCATGATCGCCATCCCGTGGGCCCCGACCGGGCCGGAGACCAGCAGGCGGTCGCCCGGCCGGAGGGCGTCGGGCGACAGCGCGGCGCGCGGGTCGCGCACGCCCAGGCCGGTCGTCGTGAGGTACATCGAGTCGGCGTGCCCGCGCTCGACCACCTTGGTGTCGCCGGCCACGACCTCCACGCCCGCGTCGCGGGCCGCCGCGGCGATCGCCTCGACCTCGGCGCGCAGCTCCTCGGCGGGCAGGCCCTCCTCCAGCACCATCGCCAGCGTGATCGCCACCGGGCGCGCGCCCGCGACCGCCAGGTCGTTGACCGTCCCGTTCACGGCCAGCTCGCCGATCGAGCCGCCCGGGAAGCGGATCGGCTTCACCACGAAGCTGTCGGTCGTCAGGGCGAGCTCGGCCCCCGCCGCGGACACGATGGCGGCGTCGCCCATGGCCTCGAGGGCAGGCGACGCGAAGGCCGGGGCCAGGAGGCCCTCGATCAGCGTCTGGGTCGCCTTGCCGCCGGCGCCGTGGGCCATCGTGATGCGCGCGTCGCGGAACCGCGCACGCTTGCCGCGCGCGGTCTCGATCATGTCGAGCACCTTCTGCTCGCGCTCGGAGACCGTGGACATCACACGACCTCCCGCTCGCGGGCGAAGCGGCCGTAGTTGTAATAGGCCGCGCACGCGCCCTCGGACGAGACCATGCAGGTGCCGATCGGGCGCTCGGGCGTGCACGCGGTGCCGAAGACCTTGCACTCGAACGGCTTGATGACGCCCTTCAGGACCTCGCCGCACTGGCACGCCTTGGGGTCGGCCACGCGCACTCCGGGGACCGGGAACCGCCGCTCGGCGTCGAGCTCGGCGTAGTCGTCCGACAGCCGGAGCGCGCTCTGCGAGATGAAGCCCAGCCCCCGCCACTCGAAGTGCGGCCGCAGGGCGAACGTCTCGGCCATCACCTGGAGCGCCCGGGGGTTGCCCTCCCACGGCACCACGCGCGTGTACTGGTTCTCGACCTCGCAGCGGCCCTCGGCGATCTGCGCGAGCAGCATCCGGACGGCCTGCAGGATGTCGAGGGGCTCGAAGCCCGCGACCACGATTGGCTTGCCGTGGTCGGCGGGGATGAAGTGGAACGGGCGCGCCCCCACCACCGTCGCGACGTGGCCCGGTCCGACGAAGCCGTCCAGGCGCAGGTCGGGCGACTCGAGCAGCGCCCGCAGCGGCGGCACGATCAGGACGTGGTTGCACATCACCGAGAAGTTCTCGACGCCGTCGGCCCGGGCGCGCTTGAGCGTCAGGGCGGTGGACGGCGCGGTCGTCTCGAAGCCGATCGCGAAGAAGACCACCTCGCGGTCGGGGTTCTCGCGCGCGATCCGCAGGGCGTCGAGCGGCGAGTAGACCATCCGCACGTCGGCCCCCTCGGCCTTGGCGTCCAGCAGGCTGCCGTCGCCGCCCGGCACCCGCATCATGTCGCCGAAGCAGGTGAAGATCACCCCCGGCTCTTGGGCGATGGCGATGCCGTCGTCGACCCGCCCCATGGGGATGACGCACACCGGGCAGCCCGGCCCGTGCACCAGCTCCACGTTCTCGGGCAGCAGGTCGTCGACGCCGTACTTGTAGATGGAGTGCGTGTGGCCCCCGCACACCTCCATCAGCTTGTAGTGGCGGCCGGGCTCGACCGCGCCGAGGATCTCGCCCGCGAGCGCCCGGCCGAGCTCGGGGTCGCGGAACTCCTCGACGAAGCGCATCCCGGCTTCGCTCATGCGACCGCCTCGTCGCCGAGGACGGCGAGCGCCACGCCCGCGTGCACGAGCACCGCATCCCCCGGCGCCACGGGGGCGACGAGCGCGAGGTCCACCTCCTCGCGCCGGCCGTCCGCCCCCGTGCACGCCCCCAGCCCGTCCTCGCCGACCGAGACGACCCGCATCGTCACCGCGACGTCGCCGCAGGTGATGCACCCCTGCGCGGCATCGCAGAGGTCGGGGCCGTCCCCGGCCGGTGGGTGGGCGGTCGGAGAGATCACTCGATGAGGCTGCTCTTCAGGTCCTCGAGCTCCTGCTCGTAGTCCTCGCCCATCGCCTCGAGCATGCGCCGCGTCGCCAGGGCCTCCTCCTCGTCGACCTTGGAGAGCGCGAAGCCGACGTGGATCAGCACCCAGTCGCCCGGCACCGCGCCGCCGCCGGGATCGTCGTCGAGGAGGCCGACGTTGACGTTCCTGATCACTCCCGCGACGTCCACCCTCGCGAGCCGGTTCTGCTCGTTGACGAGTTCGAGGATCCGCCCCGGGATCGCCAGGCACATTCGGGTTCGCCCCTCGTCGGCTGGTGGATGCCGCCGCGGTAGAACGCTCGGTCTCACCGGACCCTACCGGTGCCTGGCGGGGGCATGCAAGTAAGATCACGACCTGGCGGCGACGTGGCACATCAGGGACTTCGACCCCGCCGACCTCGACGAGGCGGTGCGGGTCTGGACGGCCTCGCACGACGGCGGACCGCCGGCGCTCTTCCCCGTGGCCGAGGTGATCGAGGCGCTCGGCGGCGGCGCGCCCGCCGTGGTCGCCGTGGAGGACGGCCGGGTCGTCGGCACCTGCGTCGCCCGCGTCACGGGGGAGCGCGCCTGGGTGCTGCGGATCGCCATCGACCCCGCGCGGCGCGGGCGGGGGGTGGGGTCCGCGCTCCTGCGGGCGCTGGAGGGGCGTCTGCTGCGCATGGGCGTGACGCGGACCGCGGCCCTCCTGCCCGAGGGCGGCGTCGGCCACGAGGCCTTCGTCCGCCAGGGCTATTCCCTCACGCCGGGGGTCGAGTACTTCGAGAAGCGCGAACCGCTCCGCGCCGCCGATCTCGGCCCCCTCGGCGCCATGGGCGGGCGCCTCATCGAGCCGACTGCATGGGACGAGCTGGACGGCATGGCGGTGACCAAGGAGCTGATCGAGCGGCGCATCGTGCTGCCGCTGGCCCGGCCGGACCTGGCCGGGCGCCACGGCGTCGTCCCGCCGAAGGCGGCCGTCCTCTTCGGCCCGCCCGGCACGGGCAAGACCACCTTCGCCAAGGCCGTCGCCGGCCGCCTCGGCTGGCCGTTCGTGGAGCTCTTCCCCAGCCGGCTCGCCGCCGAGGGCGCCCACGGCCGCGCGGGGGCGCTGCGCGACTTCTTCGAGGCGGCCTACGACATCGAGCACCTGGTGCTGTTCATTGACGAGGTGGACGAGATCGCCGGCCGGCGGGCGGCGCGCCCCGACACGGAGGGCGTCACGAACGAGCTGCTGAAGGCGATCCCGCCCTTCCGCGGCCGCGACGACCGGCTGCTGGTCTGCGCCACCAACTCGGTCCGCGACCTCGACCCCGCCCTGCTGCGGCCCGGCCGCTTCGACTACGTCCTCCCGATCGGCCCGCCCGACGCGGACGCCCGCGCGGCGCTGTGGCGGGGGTTCCTCACCGACATCACCGCCGAGCCGGTCCCCGTGGAGGAGCTCGTCGCGATCAGCGAGCTGTTCACGCCCGCCGACGTCGAGTTCGCCGCCCGCAAGGCGGCCCAGTCGGCGTTCGAGCGGGCGCTGACGACCGGAGCCGACTCCCCGGCCGGCATCGACGACCTCCGGGATGCGGTCGCCGCGACCCGCCCCACCCTCACGCGCGCGATGCTGCGCGAGTTCGAGGAGGACATCGACCGCTTCGCGCGGCTGTGACCGCCGCCGCCCCGGGCGCGGTGGCGCGGGGGCTCCTCGCGGTTGACGACCGCGAGGCCCAGCCCGCCCACAGGGAGGAGCTCTGGTCTACCCGCTGAGCTCGCGCTCGAGCGGCGTCCGGAAGCGCGGGGTGAAGCGCACGCCGCCCACCCAGTCGCCCAGCCGGCCGGCCGCGGCGTTGACGGCCGCCCGGGCGTCGGCGCCGACGTCCTCCAGCATGCGCACGGCGACCTCGCCGTCCCCCCGCAGGGCCCAGCCGCCGACGATGCGGCCGCCGGCCCAGACCGTGGGGCCGATGTTGCCGCTGCGGTCGAACAGGGCCCGGCCGTGGTCGCCGAGGAACCAGCCCCGGTCGTGCCAGCCCATCGGGGTCGGGTCGAGCGCCGGCAGCAGCGCCACCCAGGGCTCGGGAGGCGTGACCGGATGGAGGTCGTCGGCGAGCAGGAGGCCGGTCGCGCCGTCGCCGAGGTCGGCCTCGGCGGTGTCGAGGCGGGCCAGCGCCTCGGCCGTCTGGCGGGCGGTCCAGCCGGTCCACCAGCGGACGTCGGCCACGGGCGCCGGCCCGAAGGCCGCCAGGTAGCGCCGCACGAGCTCGGCCGAGGCCTCGTCGGCGCCCCGGGCGGGCATGCCGCCGGGGAGCCAGCGCTCGACCGGCGACCAGCGGTACTGGCTCGAGATCCACGAGCCGCGCGGGCGCCCGCGCACCACTCGGCCGTCCATCGAGAGCTGCCCGAGCACCCAGGTGGAGACGTTCTGGCGCGCCTCGTAGGGCTTGCCCGCGGCCATCAGGACCGACGTCCGCAGGCGGGGCTCGTCGGCCGACAGCTCGGCGGCGGCGGCCTCGCCGCGGGCCCGCAGCGCCGCCAGGGTGGCCTCCTCGACCTCGGCCAGCCAGGCGCCGGCGTCGGCGGCGACGCCCGCGTCCCGCAGTCGCGTCACCAGCCGGGTCCGCTCGCGCGCCGCGATGGCGTCGGTGCACGACGCCTGGATGGCCGGCGCGAGGTCGTCGGGCACGACGAACATCGTCCGCCGCATCCCGAGCATGCGGATGAGCGACCGCTCGTCGTACAGCGCCCGCTCCACCGCCCCGACGTCCGGCTCGGCCATCCGCGCCGCGGCCGACAGGTGCACCGTGGCCGGGTCGGTCGCGTGGAGCCCGACCACCGCGCGCGCCGCCTCGACCGGCCCCGGGGCCATCGCCCCCGCGAGGAGGTGGCGCACGCCCAGCCGCGCCCGCCGCTCGTCCGCACCGATCCTCCTCACGCCCATACCCTGACACCGGGCCGGGGGGTTGACGCATCGCGGGCGGGCGGGGTAGAGAACCGGCCATGGCAGGCGCGGACCTCATGACCGTCACCTCCGCCGATGGGACGGCGATCGGCGCCTGGCGCAGCGGCGCCGGCCCGCCCCTCGTGCTGGTGCACGGCACCGGCGCCGACCACGCCCGCTGGGCGGGGGTGCTCCCCGCCCTCGCGGCCCGCTTCACGGTGCTCGCGGTGGACCGGCGCGGGCGCGGGGCCAGCGGCGACGCCGCGCCGTACGCGATCGAGCGCGAGTTCGAGGACCTCGCGGCCGTCGTGGACGCGGCCGGCGAGGGCGCCCGAGTCGTCGCCCACTCCTATGGGGCGACCTGCGCGATGGAGGCGGCGCTCCTGACCGGCGGCGTCGGTCGGATGGTGCTCTACGAGCCGCCGCTGGGCGAGGCCTCGCCATCCGCCGAGGCCATCGGACCCCTCGAGGACCTGCTCGCCCGCGGCGATCTCGACGCGATGCTGTCGGAGTTCATGATCACGGTCGCGGGCCGGACCGCCGGCGATGTCGCGACGATGCGGTCGGACGTGGACGGCTGGGCGGCGCGGCGGGCCGTCGCGCACACCATCCCGCGCGAGCTGCGGGCCGACGACGGGTACCGGCTCGCCCCGTCGCGGTTCCGCGGCCTCGGGGTCCCGGCGCTGCTGCTGCGGGGCGGCGACACCCGGCCCGCCTTCGTGGAGGCGGTGGAGCGGGCCCACGCCGCCCTGCCCGGCTCCCGGGTCGCCGTCATGCCCGGCCAGGGCCACGCGGCGATGGACACCGGGCGCGAGCTCTTCCTGGCCGAGGTGCTGGGCTTCCTCGGGGGCTGAGGGAGCGCGTCAGGGGATCTCGGCCAGCAGCCGCTCCAGCAGCCGGCGCTCGGCGTCGTCGTGGGTCAGATCGAGGGCGCGGCGGTAGGCGTCACGGGCCTCATCGGCCCGGCCCAGGCGGCGGAGCAGCTCCCCCCGCGCCGAGTGCAGGTAGCGGTAGTCCGGCAGCGAGAGGCGCTCGACGAGCGCGAGGCCGGCCTCCGGGCCCTCGGCCTCGGCGACGGCGACGGCCCGGTTCAGCTCGACCACCGGGGAGCCCGTCATGCGGGCGAGCTCGCCGTAGAGGGCGGCGATCTGGGGCCAGTCGCGCGGCTCCTCGGCGTGGAGGGACGCGATCGCGGCCTGCACGACGTACGGGCCGCGGCCGCGCAGGGCCAGAGCCCGGTGGAGCGCCGCCCGCCCCTCGGCGATCCGGGCGTCGTCCCAGAGCGCGCGGTCCTGGTCGGCCAGCAGCACCAGCTCCCCGTCGCGCACGCGGGCCTCGCGGCGGGCGTCGAGCAGCAGCATCATGGCCAACAGGCCGTGGACCTCCGGCTCGTCGGGCATCAGCTCGGCGAGCGCCCGCCCGAGGGAGAGCGCCTCGGGCCCAAGCTCCCCACGCCCGGAGTAGCCCTCGTTGAAGATCAGGTAGACCACGGCCAGCACGGCCGCGAGGCGGTCGGGCAGGAGGTGCTCGGGAGGCACCCGGAACGGGATCCCGGCGGTCGCGATCTTGCGCTTGGCCCGCACCAGGCGCTGGGCCATCGTCGGCTCGGGAACCAGGAAGGCGCGGGCGATCTCAGCGGTGGACAGGCCCCCGAGCGTCCGCAGCGTGAGGGCGACCTGCGCCTCCGTCGCGAGCGCGGGGTGGCAGCAGGTGAAGATCAGCTCGAGCCGCTCGTCGGGGAATGGCGTCTCGTCCACGGGGTCCTCCGCCGCCTCCGGGACCTCCAGCAGGCGGGTCTTGGCGGCCAGCGTGCGGTCGCGCCGTATCCGGTCGATCGCGCGGTTGCGCGCCGTGGCCACGAGCCACCTGCCCGGGTCGGCGGGCGCCCCCTCCCTCGGCCACCGCTCGGCGGCGATCGCGAAGGCCTCCTGGGCGGCCTCCTCGGCGAGGTCGAAGTCGCCGAGATAGCCGATCAGGGCCGCGAGGACGCGCCCCCACTGGTCGCGGAAGACCCGGTCGAGCGTCGCTACCACTCCACGATCGGCCGCACCTCCACCGCGCCGCCCAGGCGCGCCGCGGGCACCCGCGCGGCCAGCGCGATCGCCGCGTCGAGGTCGTCGGCCTCGAACAGCAGGTACCCGCCGATCGCCTCCTTCGTCTCGACGAACGGGCCGTCGGTCGTGAGCGTGGTCCCGTCCTCGACGCGCACCGTGGTCGCCGTCTCGGGCGGGGCGAGCGCCTGGCCGGGCGTGACCCCGGGCGTCTCGTTGATCGCCTGGTAGTCGGCGTAGACCGCCTGCTGCTCGGCCTGCGACAGCCGCGCCCAGTCCTCGGGCGACCGCGGCGTCGGGGCGTCGGCCTGGTGGATCAGCAGCATGTACCTCATCGGGTCCTCCTTCATCGACGGATCCCCCCAGAGACGAACGGGGGGCGGCCCGATCGACAGCTCCTCGCCGGTCAGCCGACCGGGAGCAGAACCTCGAAGCGGGTGTCGCCGGGCCGCGACCGGAGCCGCAGCTCACCGTGGTGACGGATGACGATGCGCCGGGCGATGTCCAGCCCGAGGCCGGTGCCCTGCCCGACCGGCTTGGTGGTGAAGAACGCGTCGAACACCCGGGCCTGCAGGTCGTCGGGGATCCCCGGCCCGTCGTCGCCGACCTCGACGGACACGCGCTCACCCTGCCGCCGCGTGCGCAGCGTGACCCGCCCGCCGGGGGCGACGGCGTCGGCCGCGTTGTCGATCAGGTTCGTCCAGACCTGGTTGAGCTCGGCGCCCGATGCCTCGACGCCCGGCAGATCGGGGTCGAGGTCGCGCTCGACCGCGACGCGCTTCTCGCGCAGCTTGTGGCTCAGGAGCGACAGCGTGCTCTCGAGCCCCTCGTGGATGTTCACCGTCTGCACCGGCGCCTGGTCCAGGTAGGAGTACCTCTTGACGTCGCCGACGAGGCTGGCGATGCGCATGGTCGCCTCCTCGAGGTCGCCCAGCACCACCCGGGCGCCGGCGCAGGCGGCGACGAAGCGCAGGCCGGCGGCGAGGTCGTCCTCGCCCACGCCGGCCGCCACGCGGTTGACCCACTCCGGGCCCAGCCGCGCCTCCGTGAGCTGGGAGGCGGTCTCGTAGGGGTCCGGCAGGCCGCGCCGCTCGAGCGCCTCGGCGAGCTCCTGCTCGCGATCGCTCTCGGCGAGCGCATCGCGCCGCTCGGCCGGCGCGGCGCGGTCGGTGGCCTCCGCCGCGAGGGACACGAGGGCGGCGAGCTGGGCGGCCGGAGCGCCCCCGTCCGCGACCTCGGCGAACGCCGCCTGCCGTTGCCGCTCGTAGTCGCGGAGCGTCGCCACCCCCCGCGAGGCGGCGGCCGCGGGGTTGTTCAGCTCGTGGGCGAGCCCGGCCGCGAGACGGCCGACCGCGAGCAGCTTCTCGCGGTCGCGCTCGACGCCCTTGACGGCGCCGCTCACGGACTCGAGCGCCGGGAGGAACTCGCGCAGCAGCGACGGGTGGCCGAACGCCAGCCGGCGCAGCTCCTCCCCGTCCAGCTCGAAGACCACCGTCTCGCCGACGGCGTAGGTGGACCCGCGGTACGGGGTGTCGGTGAGCAGCGCCATGGCGCTGAGGTAGCCGCCCGGCCCGTGGCTCATCATCAGGACCTGCTCGCCGGCCACCTCGCGCGTCGTGTCCAGCTTTCCGGAGAGCACGACGTGGAAGTGACCCGCCGGCTCGCCCTGGCGGAAGAGGTACTCCCCCGGCGCGAGGCGCCGCTCCCGCCCTTCCGCGGCGAGCCGCTCGAGCTCCTCGTCGCCGAGGGCGGCCAGGATCGGCACCTCGCGCAGGCGCGTGGCGGTCATGGCGCCGCCGCCGCCCGCACGCCGCCGAGGTACTGGTGCACGAGCTGCACCGCCATCGAGCCCTCCCCCACCGCCGAGGCCACGCGCTTGATCGACTGGTCGCGGACGTCGCCGGCCACGAACACGCCGGGCAGGCTGGTCTCCAGCAGGAGGGGGTCGCGCTCCAGCCGCCAGCGGTGCCGTCCCTCGATCCGGCTCAGCGCCGGCCCGGAGGCGATGAACCCACCGGCGTCGCGGGCCAGCGTGTCGCCGAGCCAGTCGGTCTGGGGCCGCGCCCCGATGAAGACGAACGCCGCCGTGGCGGGCATGCGCCGCTCGTGGCCGTTCACCGCGACCGTCAGCTCCTCCAGCCGCCCGTCGCCCGACGCCGCCCGGACCACGGCGTTCGTCGCCACCTCGACGTTCGCGAGCGCGCGGATCCGCTCGACGAGGTAGTGGGACATGCTCCGCTCGAGCCCGTCGGCGCGGCACAGGACGGTCACCCGTCGCGCCCTGGTGGCGAGGTCGAGGGCCGCCTGCCCCGCCGAGTTACCGGCGCCGACGACGACGACGTCCTCGGCCGCAACTGCCGCTGCCTCGGCGGGCGCGGCCCCGTAGTACACCCCGGAGCCGGTGATCGGCTCGATCCCCGGGGCCTCGAGCCGCGCGTAGTGCACCCCGGTCGCCACGACCACGCTGTGGGCGCCGATCTCCTCGCCGCCGTCGAGCGTGACCACCCGCGACGGGCCGTGCTCGCGGATGCCGAGCACCTCGCGCGCCGTGAGCATCTCCGCGCCGAGGCGCTCCGCCTGGTCCTTCGCGCGGCGCGCGAGGTCGGCCCCGCTCAGACCGGACGGGAACCCGAGGTAGTTCTCGATCCGCGCGCTCTGCCCCGCCTGCCCGCCCGCCGCGTGCCGCTCCACGAGCAGCGTCCGTAGCCCCTCGGACGCCCCGTAGACCGCCGCCGCCAGGCCTGAGGGCCCGCCGCCGACGATGACGAGGTCGTAGAAGGGTCGCTTCGCGGCCGTGTGCAGGCCGATGCGCGCGGCGATCTCCCCCTGGGCCGGCCGGACCAGCACGGCACCGTCCTCGAAGACCAGCACCGGGAGCGGCGGGTCGTCCAGCCCGGCGGCGGCCATGAGCCGGCCCGCCTCGGGGTCGGCGACGTCGAGCCAGCGGTAGTTGACGCCGTTGCGCGCCACGAAGTCGCGGGCGGCGTGCGCCTCGGGGGAGAACCGGTGCCCGATCAGCCTCAGCCCCGGCTCGGCGAGCCGCGCCGCCGAGTCCGCCTCCCAGTCCTCCAGGAGATCGTCGAGCACGGGGTACAGCCGCGACTCGGGCGGGGTCCAGGGCTTCATCAGGTAGTGGTCGAGCCGGAGCTCGTTGATCGCCCGGATCGCCGCCTCGGTGTCGGCGTACCCGGTGAGGAGCACCCGCTTGGCGTGGGGGGCGAGCGTCAGCGCACGGGCCAGGAACTCCACCCCGGTCATCCCCGGCATCCTCTGGTCGACGACGAGCAGGGCCACCGGCTCGCCGCGGCGCACGACCTCCTCGACGATCCCGAGCCCCGCCTCGCCGGAGTCCGCGAGCACGACGCGGCGGCCCGCGCCGTAGCGGCGCCTCAGGTCGCGCTCGATCGCGGCCCCCACCCCGCGGTCGTCGTTGACCGCCAGGACGAGGGGACGCACCACCGGGGTCGTCATCACCGGGGCGACCCTACCCGACCGGGTCCAGGACGACGAAAGGCCCTGCACAGCAGAGCCTTTTCACGGGATGGAGGATACCGGGCTCGAACCGGTGACCTCTACGCTGCCAGCGTAGCGCTCTCCCAACTGAGCTAATCCCCCGCCGAGGGACGGAGTCTAGCCGACCCCTCGCGGGCCTACGAGGCCGTGGCGGCGTACTGCTGCTGGGGGGCCTCGCGCCAGAGGCGGTCGAGGCGGTAGAAGTCGCGGGCCTCGGGCGTGAAGACGTGGGCCACCAGGTCGAGCATGTCGATGAGGATCCACTCGCCCTCGCGCTCGCCCTCGACCTTGCGCGCCCGGGCGCCGTGGAGCTCCTTGAGCTGGAGACGGATCTCCTCGGCGATCGCCTTGGTCTGCCGCGGGGTCTGGCCCGTGGCGATCAGGAGGTAGTCCGTATAGGACACGAGGCCCCGCATGTCGAGGATCACGATGTCCCTGGCGTTCTTCGACTCCGCGGCGGCGGCCGCGGCCAGGGTCAGCTCCAACGTGGTCGCGAGGGATCCTTTCGTGGTCTCTCCAAGCTCGGGCGAGGCTACCAGACCCTCCCGACGCAGCGACTCCTCCACCGCGGGGGGCACGAGGAAGCGCACCGGCCGGCCGGCGTCGATGCGCTCGCGGATCATGCTCGACGAGACGCCGATCTCGGGGACGTCCAGCACGTCGGCGCGTCCCGGTGCGATGCGCTCGGCGAGGGCTCGGGCGTCGTGTCCCGCCCGCGGCACCACGGCCAGGCGCGCGGCCGCGAGGATGCGCGCCGGGTCGCGCCAGCCGGGCAGGCCCGCGAGCTGGTCGGCCCCGAGGATGAACCAGAGCAGCGGCACCGGCTCGCCGGCGGCCATCGCCTCGAGGGTGTCGGCCGTGTAGCTCGGCCCGTCGCGGTCGAGCTCGATGCGCGAGACCTCGAGCCCCGGCGTCCCGGCGACGGCCGCCTCCAGCCACGCCGCGCGCCGGGCCGGGTCGGCCTGCCGGCCCGCCGGCTTGTGGGGCGGCTCGCGCGCGGGCACGAGTCGGACCACGTCGAGATCGAGCTGCCACCGGGCCTCCGAGGCGACGATCAGGTGCCCGATGTGGGGCGGGTCGAAGGTGCCGCCCAGCACCCCGACGCGGCGCGGGCCCGGGGCCGGCGTCATGCCGTGCCGCGCGCGTCGTCGAGCACGAACTCGTCGCGATGGATCACCTGCGGGGCGGCGTCGGGCAGGCGGCGGCGCACGTCGTCCGACTTCAGCCCGGCGACGCTGCGGACCTCGTCGGCCGACATCGCCGAGATGCCCTTGCCCACCGGCGCCCCGTCGGCGACGACGTTGACGGCGTCGCCCGCGAGGAACGCGCCCTCGCACCCCGTGACGCCCACCGCCAGGAGCGAGGTGCCGCGCTCGCGCAGCGCCCGGGCGGCGCCCGCGTCGATGGCGACCCGGCCCATCGCCGGCTTGGCGTAGCGCAGCCAGAGCTTGAAGGCGCCCTCGCGGCGCGCCGCCGGCGCGAAGCGCGTGCCCACGTGATGCCCCGACGCGACGGCCGGGATCACGCCGTCGGCCGTGCCGGAGGCGATGACCGTGGTCACGCCGCCGCCGGTCGCCATGCTCGCCGAGGCGACCTTGCTCGCGATGCCGCCGCGGCCCGGCCGCGACCCGCCCATGTCGGCCAGGTCCAGGTCCTCCGGCCCTGTGCCGGCGGGCACGTCGCCGAGCAACTCCGGGCCGGCCGGCGCGTCGGCGTAGAGGCCGTCGCGCTCGGTCAGCAGCAGCAGCCAGGCGGCGCCCAGCAGGATCGCCACCTGGGCGGCGAGGACGTCGTTGTCGCCGAACGTGAGCTCGTCGGTGGCCGTCGTGTCGTTCTCGTTGATCACCGGCACGGCGCCGAGGTCGAGCAGCCGTCGCAGGGTGGTGCGGGCGTTGAGGTAGGAGGCCCGCGCCGCCAGGTCGCTGGAGGTGAGGAGCACCTGGGCCGGCACCACCCCATGGGGGGCGAACGCCGCCGCGTAGCGCTGGAACAGGATCCCCTGGCCCACCGCCGACGCGGCCTGGAGGTCGGGCAGGGCGGCCGGGCGCGGCGCCAGGCCGAGCCGGCCGACGCCGCAGGCGATGGCGCCGCTGGTCACCAGGACCGGGTGGTGCCCCTGGCGGCGCACCCGCACGAGGTCGCGCACGCGCGCCTCCAGCACGTCCTCGCGCAGCGCCCCGGCCGGGTTGACCAGCGTGGACGAACCGAGCTTGGCCACCAGGACGGCCATCAGCCGCCCCGCAGGGCGGCCAGCACCCGCTCGCGGAGCGCGTCGATGCCGGCCCCGTCATCGGCCTCCACGGCGGCGTCGGCGCCGGCCGGCGGGTCGGCCGGGTCGGCCGCCGTGGCCACCACCAGCTCGCGGGCGCCGGACGGGGCCAGGCCGTCGAGGCCGGCGCGGGCGCGCTCGAGGCGCTCGGCCACCGGCTCGGGATCGGAGGCGTCGACCGCGTGAAGGATCACCCGCGCGCGCTCGAGCTGCTCGAGGTGCGAGTCGGCGCGCGGGGTGCCGTCGGCCGCCAGCCCGGGCAGGTCGGCCACCAGGTAGAGCACCCCGTCCGCGTCCTCCAGGGGGCCGAACGCCGGCTCGCGCGTGGACTGGGGGTAGGCGGCCACCACCGGAGAGGCCCCGGTCAGGGCCGCCAGCAGGGCGCTCTTGCCGCTGTTGGGCAGGCCCACGATGCCGACGTCCACCGGCAGCCGCAGCTCGAGGGTCAGCCAGGCCTGCTCCCCGGAGCCCCCCGGCACGGTCGTGCGCGGCGCCTGGTGCGTTGACGAGCGGAAGGCCCGGTTGCCGACGCCGCCGTCACCGCCCCGGGCCACGGGGACGCGCTCGCCCGGCGCGCCGAGCTCGGCGATGCGGTGGCCGTCGCGCAGCACGCGCGTGCCCGGCGGCACGGCCACCAGGAGGTCGCCCCCCGACCGGCCGTGCCGCGCCTTGCCCTCGCCGTGCCCGCCGGCCGGCGCGCGGTGGTGCACGGCGTGGCGGAAGCGCGAGAGGTCGGTGACCTGGTCGTCGGCCACGAGCACGACGTTGCCCCCGCGGCCCCCGTTGCCCCCGTCCGGGCCGCCGCGCGGGATCTTCGGCTCGCGCCGGAACGAGAGGCAGCCGTTGCCGCCGCGGCCTCCCTCCACGTGGATCTGCGCGCTGTCGGTGAAGGGCACCGCGGCCCGCGGCCCTACGACGAGGCGGCCGCCGGCTCCTGGGCGTGCACGGACACGCGGCGGCCCTTGCGGCCGTCGGTGAACTCCACGCGGCCGGACACGGTCGCGAAGATCGTGTGGTCGCGGCCGATGCCGGCGCCGTCGCCGGGCCGGAAGCGCGTGCCGCGCTGGCGCACGATGATCGAGCCTGCCGGGACGACCTGGCCGGCGAACACCTTCACCCCGAGGTACTTCGGCTTCGAGTCCCGGCCGTTGCGGCTGGAGCCCCCGCCCTTCTTGTGAGCCATGCCCCCGCCTCCTCAGCCGGCCGCGATGGTGTCGATGCGCACCCGCGAGAGGCGTGAGCGGTGGCCCCGCCGGCGCCGCGAGTTGCGCTTGGGCTTGTAGGTGAAGACCAGGATCTTCTTCCCGAGCACGTGCTCCTCGACCGTCGCGCTGACGGCCCCGCCGTCGGCGATGCCCTCGCCGTCGCCGGTCGCCAGCACCCGCGGCTCGAAGGTCGCGCCCTCGTCCTGGGGGAGGCGGTTGACGAGCAGGCGCTCGCCTTCGCGGACGCGGTACTGCTTGCCCCCGAGGGCGATGACGGCGTAGTCGGGCACGATCCTTTTGCCAGTCGATTGACGAGCGACGGCGGATGTTAGCGTGAGCGGCCCCGGGCCGCCACGACCTCCCGCCTCGACCCCCCGGGCCGGGCGGTGTAGAACCGCGGGCCTGTGAGGCATCTCCTGCGCGCGGCCGTCGTCCTGGCCCTGATCTCGGGCGCCGCCGTCCCGGCCTCCGCCGCCACGCTCACCGTGGCGGCCGAGGACGCCCCGGACTCCCTCGATCCGGCGATGGCCTATGCCCCGGAGTCGTGGCAGGTGCTGGCCAACTCCGGCGAGGGCCTCGTCGGCTACCGGCGCGAGAGCGGGGCCGCGGGCGCCGAGGTGGCGCCGGCGCTGGCCGAGTCGCTGCCGGCGGTGTCGGACGGCGGCCGGCGGCTGGTGTTCCGGCTGCGGGCCGACGCGCGCTTCGGACCGCCCGAGAGCCGGCCCGTCCGCCCCAGCGACGTCAAGGCCGGGATCGAGCGCCTCTTCGTCATGAGGTCGCCCGGCCGGGGCCTCTACCGCGGCATCCGCGGCGCGCGGGCCTTCGAGGCCGCCGGCGAGGGCGGGATCAGCGGCATCCGCGCCCGCGACCGCGCCGGCGAGGTGGAGTTCCGCCTGGCGCGCTCCGACCCCGCCTTCCTGCGCGCGCTGGCGCTGCCGTTCGCCTTCGCCGTGCCGCGCGGGACGCCGCCCTCCGACCAGGGGTCGGCCGGCCTCGCGTCGGCCGGCCCCTACCGGATCACCGCGTACGGGCCGGGGGTGCGCATCGACCTGGAGCGCAACCGCGGCTACGCCGCCGGGCCGGCCGGGCCGGCCGAGGGGCCCGAGCGCATCCGGGTCGACCTCGGCGTCCCCGTCGACGAGGCCGTGCGCCGCGCCGCCGCCGGCGACGCCGATTACGTGCTGGGCCGGCCCTCCCCCGACCAGGTCGCGGCGGCGGCGCGCACGGGCGCGCTGGTGCGGCGCCACCAGGAGGGGTCCACCTACTACTTCTTCATGAACACCCGCCGCGCGCCGTTCGACGACGTCCGCGTGCGACGCGCCGTGAACCTGGCCATCGACCGCCGGGCCCTGGCGGCCTCCTTCGGCGGCCAGGCCGCCGCCACCGACCGCATCCTCCCGCCCGGGATCCCCGGCGCGCGGCAGCCGTCCGAGCCGGCGGCGCCCGACCTGCCCGCCGCGCGGCGCCTGGTGCGCCAGGCGGGGGCGGAGGGGGCGTCTGTCGCCGTGTGGGGGCTCAGCCGCGAGCCGTTGACCTCGGCGACGCGCCGGCTCGCCCGGGCCCTGTCGGCCATCGGGTTGCGGCCGGAGGTGCGGCTGTGGGAGCGCGGCGCGCTGCTCGCCGCGCTCGCCGACCCCGCCGCCCCCTCGCAGATCGGCTACGCGCGCTGGCGCAACGACTACCCCGACGGCGCCGACTGGTTCTCGCTGCTGCTGTCGGGCGCGTCCATCCGCCCGGGCGCGAACCTCAACTACGCGCTGCTCGACGACGAGCGCGTTGACCGCCTGATCGCCCGCGCCCAGGCCACCTGGGCCCCGGGGCTACGCGCCCGGCGGTTCGCCGACGCCGAGCGCGCCGTGGCCGCGCTGGCGCCCTGGGCGCCCTTCGCCCACGGCCTGAAGACCGATGTGCTGTCGCCGCGCGTGAGCGGCTACGTGCCCCACCAGCTCTACGGCTTCCTCTGGATGAGGGCGCGCCTGCGCTGACGCGGCGCGGCCGGTCAGCCGCCGCGCGTCTCCGGACGGATCGGGTTCGTGATCGTCGTGGGCTGGGGCGCGGGCCGGGGCTTGCCGGGCATGCGACGACCCTAGCCGATCCCGGCGAGATCGAGAACCCAGGCCAGGACCTCGACGACCAGCGCCAGGGCCGCGATCCGCAGCGGCCACACCATGCTCGCCTGCGTGCGTCGCTCGTTCGCCAGCCAGCTCCGCTCCATGTAGAGCGCGAGATCCCTCTGGATGACCTCGACGGCGGGCGCCGTGGCGTCGATCTCGGCGATCAGGCTCGCCGGCGACGCCCGGAACTCCCACCGCCCGTGCGGGAACTGGACCGCGAGGCACGCCACGCCGCAGAGCACGAACGCGGCGACCGCCGCCCAGGCCAGGGGCCCGGCGCTCCCGTCGCGAAGGGCCAGCCCGCCGAAGAACGACGTGGTGACGGCGGCTGCGGACAGGACGATACCCGAGCGGGTCCGCAGGTTGTCGAGGATCGAGCGCTGGTCGTCCAGGGCGCGCACCGCCTCGTCGTAGACGAGCCCGTAGACCGCCGCGTCCGCCGTCCCGCCTCCCGTCGCCGCACCCGCGCCCATGCCTCCATGGTCGCGCGCGGCGCGGACGGCCCCGGCGCCGGGCCGGGCTACCCCGAGCGGGAGGAGACCCGGCGGCGGGCCCCGGAGCGCGCGGGCGCCGCGGGGGCCGGCGCGGCCACGGCCGGCGCGGGGCCGTCGGCCGCGCGCACCCGCGCGGCGTCGGCCGCCAGGCCCGGGTCGCCCTCGAGGCGGATCGTCACCTCGGCCTCGGCCTCGAGCTCGGCCAGCCGGGCCCCGTCGTCGCCGGCGAGCAGGTCGGCCACCCGCGGGTGCACGGCCACGACCACGCCGCCGCCGCCCCGGTGCGCCGCGAGCGACTCGCGCAGCTCGCGCTCGACCGAGATGACGGTCGTCTCGTCGCTCGGCAGCACCCCGACCCCGTCGCAGGTGGGGCAGACCTCGGTCATGATCTCGCGCGGCCCGTCGGAGATGTTCTGGCGCGTCATCTCCACCAGCCCCAGCGGCGAGATGTCGACCACGTAGGTGCGGGTGCGGTCGCGCGCGAGGGCCTCGTCGAGCGCGGCCTTCACGGCCCGCCGGTTGGTCTCGTCGTCCATGTCGATGAAGTCGATGATCACGATGCCGCCGATGTCGCGCAGGCGCAGCTGGCGCACCACCTCGGTGGCGGCCTCGAGGTTGGTCTTGGTGATGGTGTCCTCGAGGCGGTTGCCGCCCTTGCCGACGTTGCGGCCGCTGTTGACGTCGATGACCGTCATGGCCTCGGTGTCGTCGATCACCAGGTAGCCGCCGGACGACAGCGGCACGCGCCGGTCCATCGTCGAGCGGATCGTGGCCTCGACCCCGTGGGCCGAGAACAGCGGCCGGTCCTCGGCGTAGTGGCGCACCCGGTCGGCCATCGCCGGCGAGGTGCGGCGCAGGAAGCCGATGATCCGCTCGTACTGGGCGTCGTCGTTGACCAGCACCTCGTTGACGTCGGAGTTCAGCAGGTCGCGGATGACCCGCAGCGAGACGTCGGCCTCGGAGTAGAGCAGCTTCGGCGCGGTCGCCACCTCCCCCCGCTCCTGCAGGGTCGCCCAGAGGCGCTTGAGGTAGGCGAGGTCGCGGGCGATCTCCCCCGCCGAGGCCCCGGCCGCCGCGGTGCGAACGATCAGGCCGCCCGTCTCGAGCGGCAGCGCGCCGCAGATCGACCGCAGCCGGGTGCGCTCGTCGTCCGCCAGCCGCTTGCTCACCCCGACCCCGTCGCCGAAGGGCACGTAGACGACGAACCGCCCGGCCAGCGAGAGCTGCATGGTGAGACGGGAGCCCTTGGTGCCCATGGGGTCCTTGGTCGCCTGCACCAGCACCTCGTCGCCGCGCTTGAGCAGGTCGGCGATCTGGCGCTTGCGCTTGGGCACGCCCAGCGCGGCGACCTCGTTGACGTGCAGGAAGCCGTTCTTCTCGAGGCCCACCTCGATGAAGGCGGCCTCCATGCCGGCGAGGACGTTCTCGACCCGCCCCTTCCAGACGTGGCCCACCACGGAGCGCTGGCCGCGCCGCTCGATGTAGACCTCCGCGGCCCGGCCGTCCTCCATGATCGCCACACGCGTCTCGGCGCGGTTGACCGACACCAGGATCTGCTTGCTCAGCTCGCCCTCCCCGGCAGCCGCGCCAGCACCTTCTCGATCGCGGGCGTGACCGCCTCCAGCCGCGAGCCCTCGAGGAGGCTGTGGCCGGCCTCCAGCTGGGCGCGGGCGGCCTCGCCGAGGCCGCGGGTCACGCCGTAGGCGATCCCGCCCGACACCGCCCACCCGCCCACGGGCACGAGGCTCACGGCGCTTCGCCCGAGCGCCCGCCAGCCGAAGCCCGCGCCCAGGACGGCGAGGGCCGACAGCACCCGCTCGGCGTCGAGGGGCCGGCCGTGGAGCGTGGCGAGCTGGCCGACCATCTTGATCTGCTGCAGCGCGAGGACGGGCATCGCGGCGCCGCCCAGCGGCAGCGCGCCGATCCCCGCCGCCTGCCGCGACGCGCCGCGCACGATGCGCCGGCCGATCGCCGGGCGCAGGGCGGGCGTGCGCCGCCCCGCGGCGACCGCGGCGAGGCCGAGCATGTCGATGACGCGCTCGATCACGGCCTCCCCGCCCTCGCCCTCGAGGGAGGCGACGTGCGCGAGGTTGGACGCCTCCAGGCCATGGCCCTCGAGCAGCGCGCGCTCGAGCTCGGCGCGCTCGCTCCGGGTCCCGATCAGCACGGCGAGGGCGCTGGCGGGGTTGCGCCGCCGCGCCCGCTCCAGGGCGGCCGCGCCGGACAGGTCCATGCCGGGGGTCACGGCGAGGATCGCCAGCGCGTCCTCGTCGGGGGCCGGGGCCGGGTGGCCGAGCACCTCCCGCAGGCGCCGGGTGGCGTCGGGCTCGCCGGGCAGGATCGCGATGTGCCCGGCTTCGTCGGCCACCTCCTCAACCGTGCGCACCGCGTCCGCCACCGGGCGCACCGCCTTGAGGCCCGCGGTGAGGGTCTTGAGGACGTTCAACTAGCCGGGGATGGGCGAGCGGCGGTGGTGGATCCCCAGGAGGAGCCCGACGGCGATCAGGGTCGTGATGGTCTGGCTCCCGCCGTAGCTCATCAGCGGCAACGGGATGCCGGTGATCGGCATGATGCCCACGGTCATGCCGATGTTAACGAACACCTGGAACCCGAGCATTGCGAGTATCGCGCCCGCCACGAGCATGTCCATCTGGCTGGACGCCCGCGCCATCGCGCGCAGGCCGCGCCAGAGTATGAGCCCGTAGAGGCAGATCAGCAGGCCGCCTCCGGCGAAGCCGAACATCTCGGACGTCACCGCGAAGATGAAGTCGGTGTGGTGCTCGGGCAGGAAGTTGTTGTTCGCCTGGGTGGCGCCGTCGGGCCCCTTCCCGAGCGTGCCCCCGGAGCCGATGGCCGTCTTGCTCTGATCGAGCTGGTAGCCGGCGTCGTTGGTGTCGCGCTCGGCGCCGACGAACGCCGTCAGGCGCTCGACCTGGTAGTCCTCGAGCACCTTGAACCCCGCCGTCGGCAGCAGCCACAGAACGCTGAGGATCAGCACGGCCAGGAGGGAGCCGAAGACGGCGAAGTGGGTCCACGGGACGCCCACCAAGAAGAGCACGGCCACCAGCACGACCGCGTAGACGAGGGACGTGCCGAGGTCGGGCTGGAGGAACACCACCGCCGCCGGCACGCCGGCGACCGCCGTCAGCAGCAGCGTGAACCGCACCGTGCCGACCGAGTCGATGCGCTGCAGGGCGATGCCCGCCAGCACCACCATCAGCACGACCTTGCCGAACTCGGACGGCTGCAGGCTGAACGGCCCGATGTCGATCCAGCGGTTCGAGCCGCGGGTGGCCTCGCCCAGGACGAAGACGACGGCCAGCGACGCCAGGAGCCCGCCCCACAGCGCCCAGGCCCAGCGCGAGACGTGGTCGAGGTTGACCCGCATCGCCACGGCCATGCCGATCGCGCCGAGGACCACGAAGAGGATCTGGCGGTCGAGGTAGAAGCGGGGGTCGCCCGCGATGTCGCCCTCGGTGGAGCGCCCGATGACGAACAGGCTGAACCCGGTGATGGCCGCGACGGCGGCGAGCAGCACCCAGTCGAGCCCGAGCACCGCCGACCGGGCGCGGTCGCCGAGGCCCGAGCGCGCGCGGCGGGGAGGGGCGATCGTGGTCACGTGTCGCGCCTCAGTTGGCCTCCGCCCCGTCGCCGCAGAGGCCCGGGTCGAACGAGGTCTCCGCGTAGGCGGCGATCGTGCGGCAGACGGTCGGCGCGGCGGCGCTCGACCCGGTGCCGGCGGCCTCGATCACCACCGCCACGACGATCTTGGGGTCGTCGAAGGGCGCGTAGCCGACGAACCAGGAGTGGTCCTCCCTGCCCTCCACCTGCTCGGCCGTGCCGGTCTTGCCGGCGACCTTGCGGTCGGTCGGCAGGCTGCCGAAGACCGAGGTCGAGGTGCCGCCGGCGTAGTTGGCCGCGCGGTAGAGCCCGTCGCGGATCGCCGCCAGGTTGTCGGGGCTGACGTCGATCGACCCGGTCGGCTTGCCCGACGCGAGCTCCTGGAGCTGGCGCCCGTTGGGGTCGAGCACGCGGCGGCCCACGCTCGGGGTGTAGACCGTGCCGCCGTTGGCGATGGCCGCGTAGGCCACCGCCATCTGCATCGGCGTCACGCCCAGGTACCCCTGGCCGACGGTGAGGTTGATCGTGTCGCCCGGCTTCCAGCTGCGGTCGAGGTCGGTGAACGGGGTCCCGGCGAAGTTCTGCCGCTTCCAGGCCGGGTCGGGGATGAGGCCGGGGATCTCGCCCGGCACGTCGAGGCCGGTGCGGTCGCCGAGCCCGAACGTTCGGGCCTCCTCCTGCAGCGGCGATCCCTGGGCGCGGTAGAACTCGTCGCCCAGCTGGTAGAAGTAGGTGTCGCTCGACACCTCGATCGCCGTCGGCAGGTTGACGTAGCCGTGCGAGCGGTTCCTGAAGTTCGGGAAGACGGTCTTGTAGAGCTCGATCTCCGAGGGCGACTCGACCTCCTCGCCGGCGGCGATGAAGCCGTCCTCGAGGCCGGCGGCGGCGCTGATCGCCTTGAAGGTCGAGCCGGCCGGGTACTGGCCGCCGATCGCGCGGTTGAGCAGGCGGTTGGCCGGGTCGGCGATGACCTTCTCGATCTGCTTCTGGGAGCCGTTGATGAAGACCGAGGGGTCGTAGTCCGGGTAGGAGGCCAGGGCCAGGACCTCCCCGGTGCGCGGGTCGAGCGCCACCCCGGCGCCGCCGGTCGAGAGCCCGTTGAGGGAGACCTTCTCGGCGATGGCCTCCTGCAGCGCCGCCTGCGTGGGAGCGTCGATGGAGAGCTGGACGTCCCGCCCCGGCCGCGGGGCGAGCGAGGAGACCACCTCGCGGCCGGTCGGCTCGCCGGAGGCGTTGACCTCGCGCGTGTAGCTGCCCGGCGCCCCCCGGAGGAACTCCTCGTACTCCTGCTCGACGCCCCCCTTGCCGACGGTCTCGTCGCCGCCGTACCCGAGGCTGCGGTAGTCGTCGATCTCCTCCGCCGTGATCTTGCCCGTGCCCCCGAGGACGTGGGCGGCCATGCGGCCCTGGGGGTAGGTGCGCAGGTAGGCGTCGCGCAGCCGCACCCCGGGGAACTGGCGCTCGCGCTGGGCCAGGTAGTAGGCCACCGCCGGGCGGACGTTCTGGGCGATCACCACCGACTCGAAGGGCCGGCTCTCCCCCGCCTCTATGCGCTCGCGAAGGTCGGCCGCCGTGACGCCCTCCAGCTTTCCGGCCAGCCGGTTGACCACCTGGTCGCGCCGCTCGCCCGTGAGCTCTCGCGGGTCGACGACCAGGTCGGTCCCGGTGCGGTTGCCCACCAGCAGCTCGCCGTTGCGGTCGAGCACCTTGCCGCGCGGGGCCTCGACATCGACCGTCCGCAGCCGGTTGCCCTCGGCCGCGGCGGCGTACTCCTCGCCGCTGATGACCTGGAGGAACCAGAGGCGGATGAGCAGGAGGCCCAGCAGCGCGAGGGCGATGCCCCCCAGCAGCGCGATGCGCATGGCCGTGCTCGGCGTGAGGGCGGGCGCCCAGCCCCCGGAGGACAGGCCGGCGCGCAGGCCGGTGCGCCGCGGCGGGCGTGCGCGGGTCGTCACGGTCCCACCGCGTAGGGCTCGACGACCCGGGGCGGCCCCAGCAGCCGGCGCCCCGTCAGCAGCACGGGCGGGCTCAGCAGGGCGGTCAGCGCCAGGGTGGGCAGCAGCGCCGACACGATGAATTCGGACGCCGGCATCTGGTTGCCCAGCAGAAGCTGGAAGATCATCACGCCGATCTGCACGACGAGGGCCGCGGCGACCGACAGCGCCAGCGGCGCCGTGAGCGTCGAGGACTCCTCGCGCGAGCAGTAGCGCCCGCACCAGGCCCCGATGACGAGGTAGAGCAGGGCCAGCACCCCGAGCGTCCCCACGGGGGAGGCCAGCTCCACGAGCAGGCCCATCGAGAAGCCCGTCACGGCCCCGACCAGGCTCCCGCGGAGGATGGCGATGACCACGACGGTCGGCGCGATCAGGTCGGGGATGCCGTCGCCCACGTTGACGTAGGGCATCACGGTGACCTGGAGGAGGACGGCCCCGAGGGCGATCGCGACCACCCAGCCCAAGCGCGCGCTGCCGGCCCTCGGCATCGGGCGGGGCGTGGCCGGCCCCACGGCGCGCGTCTGGAGGTCGCTGCTCACCCCCGAGCCCGCGCGATCGCCTCGGGGCTCTGCGGCACCAGCACCGACAGGTAGGAGAGCGCGCGCGGGTCGACGTAGGGCGTCACCTGGACGGTCCGGTCGACGTTGACCTCCTGGGTGCCGACGCTGGTCACGACCCCCACCGGGAGCCCGGGCGGATAGGGGGACTGGAGGCCGCGCACGCCGAAGCCGCCGGTCACCACCGCCTGCCCCGTCGCGACCGCGGCCTCCTTGGGGATGCCCGACAGCTGCAGCTGCCCGGGCGTGACCGACGACAGCAGCCCGGGATAGGGGCCCGCCTCAGGGATCCTCCCGCCGACCTCGGTGCGGCCGTCCGTGATGAAGGCGACGTCGGCCGAGGTCGCGCTGACGTTGGTGACGATGCCCACCAGGGCCGCGCCCTGCTGGCTGCCCGCGAGCACCGGCGAGTTGCGGATCACCCCGTCGGAGCTGCCGATGCCGACGCGCGCGCTGCGCCACCAGGGCGACACCGAGCGCGTGACGATGCGGCTGGCCCGGGGCTCGTACCCGCCGAGGGCCGCCGAGGCGTTGACGAGCGCCTCCACCCCGAGCAGCTGCTCGAGCTCGGCCAGGCGCTGGGCCTGGACGTCGCCGAACACGGCCTCCCCGCGCAGCCGGTCGACCTCGGTCTGGAGCGAGGCGGCGCGGTCGCGGGCGTCCTTGAGGCCGCTCGCCCACCCCCAGGCGTCGCGGAAGGGCTCGACCGCGCGGGACGCGACGTCCTGCACCGGCGAGATGACGCTGGCGGCGGCGCTCTGGGCCCCGTGGAGGGGCCCGTCGTCCGTCTCGCGGAAGTACCCCGTGAAGATCGCGAGGCACACGATCACGAGAGCCGCGATGATCCCGCGCCGTACGTTGGCGCGGCGTCGAGCGATCCCGGTGGTCGCTGGCGTGCTCGCCATCAGATGGCCCGGATCAGTAGCGCTTCCGGCCTCGCCCGTTCGCCGATGCCTTCTGCATCACCTCGAACTCCTCCAGCGAGCGCCCCGAGCCGACCGCGACGCAGGTGAGCGGCGACTCGGCGATGTGGATCGGCATCTCGGTCTCGCGCCGCAGGCGCTCGTCGAGACCCTGCAGCAGCGATCCGCCGCCCGCGAGCATGATCCCGCGGTCCATGATGTCGGACGCCAGCTCGGGCGGCGTCTTGTCGAGCGTCGACTTCACGGCGTCGATGATCTGCACCATCGGCTCCTCGAGGGCCTCGCGCACATCCTCGGACGAAAGCACGACGGTCTTCGGAAGGCCCGTGATCATGTCGCGCCCGCGGATCTCGGCCTGGACCTCCTCGCGCAACGGGTAGGCCGAGCCGATCTCGAGCTTGACCTCCTCGGCCGTCTGGTTGCCGATCATCAGCTTGTACTCCTTCTTGACGTAGCTGATGATCGCCTCGTCGAGCTCGTCGCCGCCGACCCGGATCGACTGGGCGCAGACGATGCCGCCGAGCGAGATGACCGCCACCTCGGTGGTGCCGCCGCCGATGTCCACGACCATGTTCCCGGTCGGCTCGGCCACCGGCAGGCCGGCGCCGATCGCCGCCGCCATCGGCTCCTCGATGAGGAACGCGCTGCGCGCTCCGGCCGAGAGGGTCGCCTCCTCGACGGCGCGCTTCTCGACCCCCGTCACCCCCGACGGGACGCAGACCACCACGCGGGGGTGCGCCCACCGGTTCTGGTGCACCTTCTGGATGAAGTGGCGCAGCATCTGCTCGGTGACGTCGAAGTCGGCGATCACGCCGTCCTTCAGCGGCCGGATGGCGCTGATGTTCCCGGGGGTGCGGCCGAGCATCCGCTTGGCCTCGATGCCGACCGCATGGACCTCGCCGCTGCGCTGGTCGATCGCCACCACGGACGGCTCCGACAGCACGATGCCGCGGCCGCGGACGTAGACCAGCGTGTTCGCCGTGCCGAGGTCCACGGCCATGTCCCGCCCGCCGAACCCGGTCAGGTAGCTCCAGAACCCGATCGGTCGCCTCCCAGAAGCGCACTCACGGCCCGAGGGCCTGCAAAGCGGAGGATTCTACCCGAGGCCGTCGCCGGGCACGCCGACGCGCCCGCCTCGGGTCGCGGCAACCGTACCCTCCGGCGCGGACGTCCGCCACCCGCCCGGTGCGGCGCCGGCTTGCGCCGCTCCATGATCTCTGACTAAGGTCAGAGGATGGACGCCGAGACGATCGCCGCGGTCCGGGGCTTCCACCGCGGCGTGGCCGAGCGCATCGGCGCGCTCCACGACCGGTACCTCGGCCGCGACCGTCCGCTCGGCGAGTCGCGGATGCTCTGGGAGATCGGACCGCGCGGCGCCGAGGTGCGGGATCTGCGCCGGCGGCTGGGGCTCGACTCGGGCTACGCGTCCCGGCTGCTGCGGTCGCTCGAGCGCCACGGGCTCGTCGTCGTCGAGCCCGGGCCGGGCGACGGGCGGGTCCGCCGGGCGCGGCTGACCGAGGCGGGCAGGGCCGAGAGGAGGGTTCTCGACCGGCGCTCGGACGAGCTCGCGGCCGCGGTCCTCGAGCCGCTCGGCGAGGGCCAGCGGGCGCGGCTGGTCGCGGCGATGGCGGAGGTCGAGCGGCTGCTGTCCGCGTCGGCCGTGGTGATCGCCGCCGAGGACCCCGGCGCGGAGGACGCCCGGTGGTGCCTCGACCGCTACGTCGCCGAGCTTCGCGGGCGCTTCGCCGAGGGGTTCGACCCGGCCCTCAGCATCGCCGCGGAGCCGGGCGACCTGACGCCGCCGGCCGGGGTGCTGCTCGTCGCGCGGCTCCGGGGGGCGCCGGTCGGGTGCGGCGCCCTGGTGCTGCGGCGCGACGAGGGCGCGGCCGACATCAAGCGGATGTGGGTCGCCCCGGAGGCGCGGGGCCTCGGGCTGGGGCGCCGGATCCTGGACGCGCTCGAGGCCTGGGCGGAGGGGGCGGGCGCCGCCGCCGCGCGCCTCGAGACCAACCGCGCGCTGGCCGAGGCGATCGCCCTCTACCGGCGATCCGGGTACCGGGAGGTGCGGCCGTTCAACGACGAGCACTACGCCGACCACTGGTTCGAGAAGCGCCTGGGCCGACCCGGGGGTGACGGCGGAGCGGTTCGCTAACTTTCCCCGGATGCCCTCGGCCCCCCTCTTCGCCGACGACAACAGCTCGTACCGGCGCGCCGCCCGGCGCGCCGAGCGCGAGGAGCGGCGACGCGAGGAGCGCCGCCGCGAGATCATGGCCACGCTGCGGCGGCTGAAGGAGGAGGCGGCCGACCCGGCCGCCGTGGACGAGCGCGAGCGCGCCAGGCGCCACGCCGACCTGCTGGAGCGGTACCCACCCCTGTTCTAGGCGGCTCGCGACGCCGGCGGGCGACGCGCGCGACGGACCCGTATCGTTCCGTCGTCACCTCGTGTCCCCCGGAGGCCTGATGAGCACCGACGCCGCGCCGCGCCAGGATCCCGATCGCTGGAAGGCCCTGGCGGTGCTCAGCATCGCCTACCTGATGGTGATCCTCGACGTGTCGATCGTGAACGTCGCCCTGCCCTCGATCCAGGCCGACCTGGACTTCTCGCCCGGCGACCTCCAGTGGGTGGTGAGCGGGTACGCCCTCACCTTCGGCGGCTTCCTGCTGCTCGGCGGCCGGGTCGGCGACCTGCTCGGGCGGCGCAGGCTGTTCATGATCGGCCTGGCCAGCTTCGCGGCCACCTCGCTCCTGTGCGCGGTTTCCACGACCGACGGGATGCTCATCGCGGCCCGGATCCTCCAGGGCGCCGCCGCGGCGATGCTCGCCCCGTCGGTGTTCTCGATCACGCTGGTCACGTTCGAGGAGGGCGCGGAGCGCAACAAGGCGCTGGGGGTGCTGGGCGCCATCGCGGGGGCCGGCGCGGCGATCGGGGTGCTGCTCGGCGGGATCCTCGTCGAGTACGCCGGCTGGGAGTGGGTCTTCTGGATCAACGTGCCGATCGGCATCGCCACGCTGTTCTTCGTCCCGCGCTTCGTCAAGGAGAGCCGCGTCGAGGGCATGGCGCGCAACTTCGACGCCTTCGGCGCCATCTCCGTCACCGCCAGCCTGATGCTGCTGGTCTTCGGCCTCACCCAGGCGAACCAGGTGGGCTGGACCTCGGCTCAGACGATCCTGGTGCTCGCCGCCTCGGTCGTCCTGATGGCGATCTTCCTCGTGATCGAGTCGCGCAACCGCCACGCGCTGATGCCGCTGAGCTTCTTCAAGCGCCGGACGCCGACCGGGGCCAACATCGTCGGCTTCGGGCTCGGGACGATCGTGTTCAGCATGTTCTTCCTGCTCTCGCTCTACATGCAGCAGGTGCTGGGCTTCTCCGCCCTCGAGACCGGCGTCGGGTACCTGGCGGTGGCGCTCACGGCGGTGCTGGCCTCCGGGCTGGCCCAGGCGCTGGTCACGAGGATGGGTGTGAAGCCCATCCTCACGATCGGCCTGGTGGCCATTCTGGCCGGCCTGGTCTGGTTCACGCAGATCTCGGTCAACGGCACCTACCTCGCCAACCTCTTCGGGCCCTTCATCCTCATCGGCGTCGGCCTTGGGTTCTCGTTCGTGCCGGTCTCGATCGCCGCCCTCGCCGGCGTGCCTCCCCAGGAGGCCGGCCTGGCGTCGGGCCTCATCAACACCAGCCAGCAGATCGGCGGGGCGCTGGGCGTGGCGATCCTCACCACCGTGTCAACGACCCGCACCGAGGACCTCCTCGAGGGCGGCACCCCCCAGCCCGAGGCCCTCACCGACGGCTTCAGCCTCGCCTTCTGGGTGGCCGCCGGCTTCGCCGTCGCCGCGATCCTGGCCACGCTCTTCGCGCTGCGCCGCTCCGACCTCGCGACCCCCGCCGAGAGCTCGACCGCGCCGGCGCCGATGTAGCGGCGGCGACCTGGACCGACGTCCGTTGCGCCCCCTCGCGCCCCGGGACTAGTCTCGCGGCGCATCCGCACCACGCCCGGATCGCCGACGGAGGGGACGCAGATGAGCCGAGGGGTCGTCGTGGCCGCCGTGGCGGCGGTGCTCCTCGCCCTCGCCGGCCTGGCCGTCGCCGCCCCGGGCGACCTCGACCGCACCTTCGGCGTCAACGGCCGCTCCACTTTCGACCTGGGGGGCTCCGACGTCGCGAACGACGTGCTCGTCGAGCCCGACGGGCGGATCTTCCTGGCGGGCGCGGGCGGGTCCTCGCAGCGCTTCTTCGTCGGCAGGCGCGCGGGCGACGGCTCGCCCGATCCGGGGTTCCTCGGCAGCGTCTTCTTCGGCGATCCCGATCCGGGCGTCGCGCGGGCGGTCGCCCGGCAGCCGAACGGCCGCCTCCTGGCGGCCGGCGAGGACGGTGACAACGCCGCGGTGGTGCGGTTCCTGCCCAGCGGCGAGCCCGATGCCTCCTTCGCCCCGAGCACGACCTCGGACGACCTGGCGGGCGGGCCCGGCGAGCTCGAGCTCAGCTACGGCGGCTCTCCGATCACCGGGGACGACACCGCCGGGGACGTGCTGGCCCTGCCGGACGGCTCGATCGTCCTCGCCGGCGGCAGCTACACGGTCAACTCGCAGGGTCTCGCCGTCGTCACGAAGCTGAGCCCCGCCGGCGCGATCGCCGGCTTCGGCAACGCGTTCATCGACTTCGTCGGGACCGGCGACACCGCCTTGGCGGCCGCCCGCCAGGCCGACGGCCGCCTGGTGGTCGCCGGCGTCGTCGTGCCCGCGGGGAGCGGGCTCGACATCGCGGTCGCGCGGATCGACGGCGACAACGGGCAGCTCGACGCATCCTTCTCGCCCGGTGGCGCCGACGGGGACGGTCGGCTGCTGCTCAACGTCGGCCTCCGAGAGGCGGCGGAAGACGTCCTCGTGCAGCCCGACGGCAAGATCGTGCTGGTCGGATGGCGCGACAACTCCAACGCGTTCCCCGCCGGGCCAAAGGACATCGTGGTCGTCCGCCTGAACCCGAACGGCTCGCCGGACCCGGCCTTCGACGGCGACGGGGTCGTCGTGATCGACCTCGGAGCGAACGAGGACGCCCCAGGCCGGCGTCCTCCAAGCCGACGGCAAGATCGTCGTCGCGGGCATCGCGACCACGGGGGGGACGCTCGGCTTCGGTCTCGTGCGCCTGCAGCCCGGGGGCGCGCCGGACACCACGTTCGGGCCCAGCGGAACCCGGGCCGTCGCCTTCCCGAGCGGGTTCGGCGTCGCCTTCGGCCTGGCCCAGCAGCCTGACGGGAAGCTCGTCGCCGTGGGGGCCGCGGCGGGAGGCGGCGGGGGCGACGTGGCCCTGGCGCGGCTCGAGGGCGGCTCGGTCCCGTCCGGCGCCGGACCGGGCGGTCCGGGCGGGGCGCCCGCCCCGCTGCGGGGGGAAGGCGGCCACCATCGTGGGCACGCCCGGCAGGGAGGTGCTCAAGGGCACACGCCGCGCCGACGTGATCGCCGCCCTGGCCGGCAACGACACCGTCTCAGGGCTGGCCGGCAACGACGTCGTCTGCGGCGGGCCAGGGCGGGACCTGCTGAAGGGCGGGCCGGGAAAGGACCGCCTGCTCGGCCAGGCCGGGAACGACCGCCTGCTCGGCGGCCCCGGGGTCAACCTGCTGAAGGGCGAGGCCGGGCGCGACATCCTGGCCGGCGGCCCCGGACCCCGCGACCGCTGCCTGGGCGGCCTCGGACGCGACCGCGCGGCCTGCGAGCGAGGCGGCGGCTGAGGTGAGGCGGCCGGTGGCGTTGATCGCGGCCGCGGCGGCGCTGGCGACCGCGGCGGGCCTCGCGCTCGCGGCGCCGGGCGACCTCGACCCGGGCTTCGACGGCGACGGGCGGGTCACCATCGACTACGGTGGGGCCGACCGGGCCAACGACGTTCTGGTGCAGCCTGACGGGAAGGTCGTCACGGCCGGGGAGCAGATGTCGGGCCCCCAGGGGACGTTCCGGGTGAGCCGGCTGAACGCCGGCGGCACGCTCGACATCGGCTTCGGGAACGTCGAGATCGACTTCGCCCGCGCGCCCGACCGGGCCCTCGCCGTGGCCCGCCAGCCCGACGGCCGCCTGGTCGTGGCCGGGAGCACCGGGGAGAACGTGGCGGTCGCCCGCCTGCTGACCGACGGCCAGCTCGACCCCTCGTTCGCGCCGGGCGCGTCCGGCGACGACCTGGACCCCGCGGACGGCCGCCTGGAGATCAGCTACGGCGGCTCGGCGGACACGGGCATCGACGGCGCGCGCGACGTGCTGGTCCAGCCGGACGGCACGATCGTCGTGGCCGGCTCATCGTCGGTGCCGGAGGGCTCGAACGCGGTGGTCACGCAGCTCAGCGCGAGCGGCGCCATCATCGGCTTCGGCAACCAGTTCATCGGCTTCAACGGGGGCGCCGGCGCGAGGGCCGTGGCCCGGCAGGCCGACGGGAAGATCGTGGTGGCCGGGATCACGACCGGCGCGAACGGCTCGGACATGGCGGTCGCGCGGATCCTCCCCGGCACAGGACAGCTCGATCCCTCGTTCTCGCCGGGCGGAGCCGGCGGCGACGGCGACGGCCGGCTCGTGCTCGACCTCGGCGGCTCCGACGTCGCCGAGGACGCGCTGCTGCAACCGGACGGCAAGCTCCTGATCGCCGGCCGCCGGCAGATCGCCGAGCAGGACCTCCTGGCCGTGCGGCTCACCGCCGACGGCGCGCGCGACCCGGGCTTCGGCGAGAACGGCGTCGCCCGCGTGAACGCGGCAGTCACCGAGAGCGGCAACGCGGTCGCCCTGCAGGCCGACGGCAAGATCGTCGTCGCCGGATCGGTGGACGCGAACCACGCCGTCGCGCGGCTGCAGCCCGGCGGCAGCCCCGACACGACGTTCAGCGGCGACGGGTTGCAGACCTTCGGCTTCCCCGGGGCACCCTCGGGCGCGGCCTGGGGGCTGGCGCTGGCGGCGGACGGCGGCGTGGTGACGGCCGGCGTCGTGGACATCAACAGCGGGGACGTCTCCGTCGCGCGCCTCCAGGGCGATCCCGGAGGCGGCGGCCCCGGCGGGCCCGGCGGACCGGGCGCCGCCGGGCGGCCGCCGCGCTGCGGCGGGAAGCCGGCCACGATCGTCGGCACGCCGCGCCGGGACCGGCTGAAGGGCACGCGCCGGGCCGACGTGGTCGCCGCCCTGGGCGGCGACGACACCGTGACGGCGCTGGGCGGGAACGACGTGGTCTGCGGCGGCGCCGGGAGGGACGTGCTGAAGGGCGGGCCGGGAAAGGACCGCCTCCTCGGGCAGGCCGGGAACGACCGCCTGCTGGGCGGCCCGGGCATCGACCGCCTGCTGGGCCAGGCGGGGCGCGACGCCCTGCTCGGCGGAGCAGGCCCGCGCGACCTCTGCGTGGGCGGGGCCGGGCGCGACCGGGCGGCCTGCGAGCGCGGCCGGGGCTGACTCAGGCCCGCAGGCCGAGCTCCTCCAGCAGGGCCGCGAGCCGCGCCACCGGCAGGCCGACCACCGTCGCGTGGTCGCCCTCGATGCGCTCGATCAGCGCCGCCCCGGCGCCCTGGATCGCGTAGCCGCCGGCGCGGTCGCGCCACTCGCCGGTGTCGACGTACCGCTGGATCGCCGCGTCCGAGAGCGCTCGGAAGGTCACCCGGGCGTCCTCGACCACCGCCCGCTCATCTCGTTGCGTGATCAGGCAAAAGGCCGAGCGGACGACGTGGGTGCGGCCGGCCAGCGCCGCGAGCTCGCGCCGAGCCGCGGCGGCGTCGGCGGGCTTGCCGAGGACGCGGCCGTCGAGCAGCACCTCGGTGTCCGCGCCCAGCACGGCGCCGCCCTCCGGCACCCCGGCGCGGCCGGCCACCTCGCGCGCCTTGGCGCGGGCGTTGGCGAGCGGGTCCTCGCCCTCCTCCGCCCGCGGGGCGACCACGCGGAACTCCACTCCGAGCGCGCCGAGCAGCGCCCGCCGCTGAGGCGAGCGCGACGCGAGGAGGATCACCCGAGGTCGGGGAAGTGCAGCGCCAGCTCGCGGGCGGCCGACTCGGGCCCGTCGGAGCCATGGATCACGTTCTGGCCGACCTCGAGGGCGTAGTCGCCGCGGATGGTTCCGGGCGGCGCGTCGAGCGGGTCGGTCGGCCCCATCATCGTGCGCAGGGCGCCGATCGCCCCCTGGCCCTCGACGGCCAGCATCACGACCGGCCCCGAGGTGATGAACTCCACCAGCTCGCCGAAGAACGGCCGCTCGCGGTGCTCGCCGTAGTGCACCTGCGCGACGGCGCCCTCCATCACGTCCTTGCGCAGCGCGACGATGGTGAGGCCGCGGCGCTCGATCCTCGCGATGATCTCCCCCGTGAGCCCGGCGGCGACGCCGTCCGGCTTGACCATCACGAACGAGCGCTCAGTCATACGCCTCGGGCTCGCGGCGCGGCCGGCGCCAGCGGGACCCGCGGCCGCCCTCGCCGGTGCGGCCGCCCGTGGTCTCGGGCACCTCGCGCTCGAGCTCGCGGGCGCGCCGCCGCTCGATCTGGCCGTCGTCGGGGACCGACGTCTCGGTCGTCGCGCCGTCGACCAGCCGCATGCGGAACTCCAGCTCTGTCAGGCGCAGATCGAGGTCGCGCACGTCGTCGTGAGAGGCCATGCCCGCGTTGCGCAGGGCGCGCTGCATCCCGGACGGATCGGACTGCACGCCCTCGCGCGCGAGCATCCGGGCCACGATCTCCTGGCCCTCGTCGTCCCCCAGCTCGCCCAGCCGGCGCTCCAGGGCCAGCAGCTCGAGCTCCCGCTCGCGCGCCTCGTCGAGGTACTCCGGCGGCCGCACGATGAGGTAGATGATCGACCCCAGGAACGGCAGCAGCACCGACAGCGCGACGCAGCCGGCGATCGCGGCCGGCGACTCGAAGCGGCGGCGGGCGTCCTGGTAGGTCCACCAGACCAGGGCCAGCCAGAGCAGGACGACGAACACCTGCAGCATGAGGCTGATGGCGCTCCACAGCCCCGAGTCGAAGAAGTTGGAGATCGACTCGAAGGGGTCGTCCGAGTCGGAGGTCGACTGCGGGTTCGACTGGGCGAAGCCCAGCAGGCCTCGGCCGATCGCGAGCATCAGTGGGGAAGCCGTTTCACTCGCATGCGCACCTATATTCGCTCGGGTGGGCCTGCGCCCTTCCGGGCGGGCGCGAGTCTAGCAGGGGGTTCCCGGTGGTCCGCGAGGGCGTCCGGACGAAGATCCCCGAGCAAATACAGGGATCCCGCCACCACCACCGTGCCCTCCGGCCCCGCCTCGTCCCGGGCCCGCGCCAGGGCCGCGGCCGGGTCGTCCACGGCCACCGACCGGACGCCCTCCGCCCGCGCCAGGCCGGCCAGGCGCGCGGGCGGCGCCGCGCGGGGGTGCGACGAGCGGGTGGCCACGACCATGTCGACGGCCGGGGCGAGCTCGGCCACCATGCCGTCGACGTCCTTGTAGTCGAGGGCCGAGACGACGGCCACGACCGGCCCGGCACCGGCGCGCAGAGCGGGCAGCTCGGCGACCAGCGTCGCCATGCCGGCCGGGTTGTGGGCGCCGTCCAGCACGAGGGGAGGCGCGCCCGGGACCACCTCGAGGCGGCCGGGCATCCGCACGCCGGCGATGCCCCGCCGCAGGGGCTCCAACCGCAGGGGCCCGCCGAGCGCCTGCTCGACCGCCGCCACCGCGCAGGCCAGGTTGTGGCGCTGGAACGCCCCCCGCAGGGCGAGCGGCAGGCCGGGGTAGCGGGCCAGCGGCGTCGCCACCTCCACGCCGCCCCCGTCGTCGCGGGCGCTGAGGCCCTCGCCGTAGCGCAGCGCGGAGAGGCCACGGCGGCGAAGCTCGGCCTCGACCGCCGCCCGCGCCGCGGGACCCAGCGGCCCCACCACCAGCCGGGCCGACCCGTCGGGGCACACGGCCAGCTTCTCGCCGGCGATCTCGGCCTCGGTGTCGCCGAGGAACTCCGTGTGCTCGCGCGCGACGTTGGTCAGGACCACCGCCGTCTGCGCCGGCAGCACGTTGGTCGCGTCCCAGCGCCCGCCCAGCCCCGCCTCGATCGCCATGGCGCCCACCCCGGCGCGGCGAAAGGCCCAGAAGGCCATGGCCGTGAGGGCCTCGAACTGGGTCACGGGATCGCCGGGCGACAGCTCCGGCCCCTCGGCGGCGGCGCGCACCGCGCCGGCCGCCTCCGCGAAGGCGCCGTCGCCGATCGCCGCGCCGCCGAGCTGGATGCGCTCGGTCCAGTCGGCGACGTGGGGCGACAGATAGGCGCCCGCCGCCCGGCCCTGGCTCGTCAGGGCCGCGGCGGCCAGCTGCGTCGTTGACGACTTGCCGTTCGTGCCCACCACGTGGACCGCCGGCGCGCTCCGCTCCGGATGGCCGAGGGCCGCCAGCAGGGCCCGGATGCGATCGAGCCCGAGCCGCATCCCCAGGATCTGGAGCCCGGCGATCCAGTCCCGGGCCTCGGCCGGCGTCACCCGAGCGCGGCGATGCGGGCCGCGAGCGCCTCCCGCTCGGCGCCGTAGCGCGCGGCCTTCTCGCGCTCGGCGTCCACCAGGTGGGCCGGGGCGCGGTCGACGAAGGCGTGGTTGGCCAGCTTGGCCTCGGCCCGGGCCAGCTCGCCCTCGGCCGTCGCCAGCTCCTCGGCCAGCCGGCGCCGCTCGACCTCGGGGTCGACGGCCTCGCGCGCCGCGGCCACGGCGACCGACCGGCCGCCGGCCAGCAGCGTCGGCACGAGCTCGTCGTCCCCGGACGCCGGCGCGACCGCGTCGAGGGCCGCGGTGGCCCGGTGCGGCGGCGGGTCGACGCGGAGCGGGGTCCGCGGAGGCAGGCCGCGGCGCGAGCGGAAGCCGCGCAGGGCCGTCACGACCTCCTGGACCTCCGCCATCTCGGCCTCGGCCGCCGCGTCGCGCGGCCCGGGCGCCGCGGCGGGGGCGTGGAGCGCCATCAGGCCGCCGGCGCCCGGCAGGCGCGACCAGCCCTCCTCGGTGACGAACGGCATCAGCGGGTGCGCGAGCGCCAGCAGCTGCTCCAGCGCCGCCCCGGCCATCTCCGGCGTGGCCTGCCCCGCCTTCAGCAGCTCCAGGTACCAGTCGCAGAAATCGTCGAAGACCAGGTGGTAGACCAGGTCGGCCAGCTGCGACAGCTCGAAGCGCGCGAGGTGGCCCTCCGCCTGGTCGACGCCGGTGGCGATGCGGGAGGCGATCCAGCGGTCGGCCAGCGTCGCGGGCTCGACGGGCCCGGCGCCCGCCCGTCCGCCGCGGTCGACCACCAGCCGCACCGCGTTCCAGAGCTTGGTCACGAGCTGGCGCCCCTGGTCGATGCGGTCCTGGCTGAAGCGCACGTCCTGGGTGCTCGACATCATCAGCAGCCCGAACCGCAGCGCGTCGGCTCCGTTTCGGTCGATCTCGTCCATGGGGTCGATGCCGGTGCCGAGCGACTTGCTCATGCGGCGCCCGTCCGGCGCCTGCACCACCGAGTGGATGGCGACGTCGGCGAAGGGCTCCTCTCCCATGTACTCGCAGCCCATCATCACCATGCGGGCGACCCAGAGGAAGATGATGTCGCGCGCCGTCGACAGGACCTGGGCCGGGTAGAAGCGCTCGAGCTCGGGCGTGCTGCTCGGGCCACCCGAGGGTGGCGAAGGGCCAGAGGGCGGAGCTGAACCAGGTGTCGAGCACGTCGGGGTCGCGCTCCCAGCCGTCGCCCTCCGGCGCCTGGCGCCCGACGTGGGTCGCGTCGCCCCGGTACCAGACCGGGAGCTGGTGGCCCCACCAGAGCTGGCGGCTGATGCACCAGGGCCGGATCTCGCGCATCCAGGCCAGGTAGACGTCGCCCCACTTGGCCGGGGTGAAGCGCACCCGCCCCTCCTCGACCGCCGCGATCGCCGGGGCGGCGAGCCGGGTCATGTCGCAGAACCACTGCAGCGAGACCAGCGGCTCGACCCGCGCGCCGGACCGGTGCGAGAAGGGCACGACGTGCGTGTAGGGCTCCTCGCCCCGGATCAGCCCCTGCGCCCGCAGGTCGTCCATCACCCGCGCGGCGGCCTCGGCCGGCGTCAGCCCGGCGTACCGCTCCCCGGCGTCCGTCGTCATGCGGCCGTCCTCGCCGATCACGCCGACGGCCGGCAGGTCGTGGCGGCGGGCGATCTCGAAGTCGTTGGGGTCGTGGGCCGGGCGTGATCTTCAGCGCGCCGGTGCCGAACTCCGGGTCGACGTGCTCGTCGCCGATGACCGGGATCTCGCGGCCGACCAGCGGGAGGATCGCCGTCCGGCCGACGAGGTGCGCGCATGCGGTCGTCGCCGGGGTTCACGGCCACGGCGGTGTCGCCGAGCATCGTCTCGGGGCGAACCGTGGCCACGACGACCTCGCCCGACCCGTCGGCCAGGGGGTAGGCGATGCTCACCAGGGTGTCCGTGACCTCGCGGTCCTCCACCTCCAGGTCCGAGATCGCCGAGCCCAGGCCCGGGTCCCAGTTGACCAGGTAGCGGTCGCGGTAGATGTAGCCCTTCTCGTGGAGGTCCACGAACACGTGGAGCACAGCCTCGACGTACCCCTCGTCCATCGTGAAGCGCTCGCGCCGGTAGTCGAGCGTGCATCCCAGCCGCTTGAGCTGGTCGATGATGCGGCCGCCGTACTGCTCCCTCCACTCCCAGACGCGGCGCACGAACTCCTCGCGGCCGAGCTCCTGGCGCGAGATGCCCTCGGCCGCGAGCGCCTTCTCCACCACCGCCTGGGTGGCGATGCCGGCGTGGTCGGTGCCGCAGATCCAGAGGGTCTCGTCGCCGGCCATGCGGCGGGCCCGGATGAGGACGTCCTGGATCGAGTTGTTGAGCGCGTGCCCCATGTGCAGGGCGCCCGTGACGTTCGGTGGCGGGATCGGGATGGTGAAGGGCGGCCGGCCGCTGGCCGGGTCGGCGTGGCCGACCCCCGCCTCGTCCCAGGCGGCGCTCCAGCGCGGCTCGACCGCCGCGGGATCGAAGCGATCCGCCCGGCGCGGGCTGCTCACGGCCGCCGCGCTACGCGGAGCCGCCGCCGGCCTCGGCGACCCGTCCCGGGGCCTCCGTCACCAGCGTCGGCGGGAGCGACTTCTCGATCGTCTCGCGCGTGACCACGCACTTGAGCACGTCGTCGCGTGAGGGAAGCTCGAACATCACGTCGAGCAGGGCCGCCTCCATGATGGAGCGCAGGCCGCGCGCGCCGGTCTCGCGCTGCAGCGCCCGGTCGGCGATCGCGCCGAGCGAGTCGTCGGCGAACACGAGGTCGACGTCGTCGAAGGTGAAGAAGCGCCGGTACTGGCGCACGAGCGCGTTCTTGGGCTCGGTCAGGATCTGCACCAGGTCGTCGCGCGAGAGCTGGTGCACGGCCGAGATCACCGGCAGCCGCCCGATGAACTCGGGGATGAGCCCGTAGTTCATGAGGTCCTCGGGCAGCACCTCGCTGAAGACGTCGTGCGGGTCGTGGTCGTGGCGGCTGCGCACCTCCGCCGCGAAGCCCACGCCCTTGTGGCCGATGCGCCGCTCGATGATCTTCTCGAGGTTCGCGAACGCGCCGCCGCAGATGAACAGCACGTTCGTCGTGTCGATGGTGAGGAACTCCTGGTGGGGATGCTTGCGCCCGCCCTGCGGCGGCACCGAGGCCACGGTCCCCTCGAGGATCTTCAGCAGCGCCTGCTGCACGCCCTCGCCCGACACGTCGCGCGTGATCGACGGGTTGTCGGCCTTGCGCGCGATCTTGTCGACCTCGTCGATGTAGATGATCCCGGTCTCGGCCTTCTTGACGTCGAAGTCGGCCGCCTGGATCAGCTTGAGGAGGATGTTCTCGACGTCCTCGCCGACGTAGCCCGCCTCGGTGAGCGCCGTGGCGTCGGCGATGGCGAAGGGGACGTTGAGGATGCGCGCCAGCGTCTGCGCCAGCAGCGTCTTGCCGCAGCCCGTGGGCCCGAGCAGCAGGATGTTGCTCTTCTGGAGCTCGATCTCGGACTCGCCCGCCGACATCATGTTGACGCGCTTGTAGTGGTTGTAGACGGCCACGGCCAGCGTGCGCTTGGCCTCCTCCTGGCCCGACCACGTAGTCGTTCAGCACGTCGTAGATCTCGCGCGGCCGCGGCAGCGAGTCGGGGTCGAAGGTGACCGGGGCGGTCAGCTCCTCGTCGATGATCTCGTTGCAGAGGTCGATGCACTCGTCGCAGATGTAGACGCCGGGGCCGGCGATCAGCTTCTTGACCTGCCGCTGCGACTTGCCGCAGAAGCTGCAGAGGAGCTGCTCGTTCGACTCGTGGGTCTTGGCCATCCGCGGAGCGCCCCCTGGTCCCGGCCTAGTGGCTCTCGATCACCCGGTCGACGATGCCGTACTCCTTCGCCTCCTCGGAGGTCATGAAGAAGTCGCGATCGGTGTCCTTCTCGACCTTCTCGAGCGGCTGCTCGGTGTGCTTGGCGATGATCTGGTCGAGGCGCTTGCGCAGGTCGATGATCTCCCGCGCGTGGATCTCGATGTCGGTCGCCTGGCCGCTGAAGCCGCTCGAGACCTGGTGGATCAGGATCTTGGCGTTGGGCAGGGCCATGCGCTTGCCGTGGGCGCCGCCGGCGAGGAGGAGCGCCCCCATGCTCATGGCCACGCCGACGCAGATGGTCGCGACGTCCGGCTTGATGAACTGCATCGTGTCGTAGATCGCCAGGCCCGCGTAGACCGAGCCCCCGGGCGAGTTGATGTAGATCGAGATGTCCTTGTCGGGGTCCTCGCTCTCGAGGTGCAGCAGCTGGGCCACGACCAGGTTGGCGATCTGGTCGTCCACGGGCGTGCCGAGGAAGACGATGCGCTCGTTGAGCAGGCGCGAGTAGATGTCGAACGAGCGCTCGCCGCGCGACGTCTGCTCGACCACCATCGGGATCAACGGGCTCAACTGCCGGTCCTCTCGTCGCGCGTGGTCATCGGGGATCGCCGGGCGTCCAGAGCTTCCCGGCGGCGGCCGGCTTCCCTGCCGCGTCGCCCTGCTCCTTGCGGGCCTCGTCCGGCGTCCACAGCCGCTCGCGCGCCTCGGCCTGCTCCATCGGGATCGCGACGGCGCCGGAGGTGAGCACCTCCACGGCCTTCTTCAGGCGCAGGTCCTCGCGCAGGGCCTCCCAGCCGCCGTGGTGCTGCAGGTCGTGAAGCAGCCGGTCGGGCGCGCGGCCCGTGGCCTCGGCGTCCTCGCGCACCTGGGCCTCGACCTCCTCGTCGGAGACCTCGATGCCCTCGGCGTCGGCGACGGCCTCGACGACCAGCTCGCGCCGGATCGCGGTCTCGGCGTCCGGGCGCAGCTCCTCGACGACCTGCTCGAGGGTGCGGCCGGTCGCGGCCAGGTACTGCTCGAAGGCCACGCCCTCGGGGAGCTGGGACGCCGTCTGCTGCAGGATGGTCCCGATGCGGCGGTCGACCATCACGGCGGGGACGTTGACCGTCGCCTCGGCCACGGCCGCGTCGATCACCATGCGCCGGAAGAGCTCGTCGACCTCGGCCTGGGCCGCCTCGTCGAGGCGCCCCTGCACGTCGGCCCTCAGGTCGTCGAGCGTGTCGAACTCGCTGACGCCGACGGCCAGGTCGTCGTCGAGGGCGGGCAGCTCCTTCTCCTGCACCTGCTTGACCGTGACGGTGTAGTTGACCGTCCGGCCCCGCAGCTCGTCGCGCCCGTCGCCGTCGCCGTAGGTGACCGGGAACTCCACGGTCTCCCCCTCCGACATGCCGGCCAGCCGCGCGTCGAACTCGCCCACCAGGCGGCCGCCGCCCAGCTCGACCAGGTAGTCGCGGGCGCTCGTGTTGCGCATGGGCCGGCCGCCCACGGCCCCGTCGAAGTCGATCACGACGAAGTCGCCCGTCCGCGCCGGCCGCTCCACCGGCACCAGGCGGGCGGCGCGGTCGCGCAGGGCCTCGAGCTGCCGGTCGAGCGCGTCGTCGGGCACCTGCGGCTCGGCCTTGCCCACCTCCAGCCCGGTGTAGCGGCCGAGGGTCGCCTTGGGGCGCACCTGGACCGTCGCCTGGAAGGTCAGGTCGCCGTCGTCGGGGACGTCCTCGAGGTCGAGCTCGGGATCGTCGATCGGCACGACGCCGGCCTCGCTGACGGCCTCGGAGTACCAGCCCCCCAGCGCCGCCTTGAGCATCTCCTGCACCACGGCCTCCCGGCCGACGCGCTGGACGATGACCTCGGCCGGAGCCTTGCCGGGCCGGAAGCCCGGGACCCGCACCTCGCGGCCGAGCTGACGGACGGCCCGCTCCATCTGGCGCCGGACCTCGTCCCCCGGGACGGCCACGTCCAGACGGACGCGATTCTCCTCGAGGGGTGTGACCTCGGTCGTCAGTGCCATCGTGATGCGGGTGAGAGGACTCGAACCTCCAAGGGTTGCCCCACTAGGACCTAAACCTAGCGCGTATGCCAGTTCCGCCACACCCGCCCGAGATGCGGCCGTGAGGGGTGAGCGATGGGACTCGAACCCACGACCGCCTGGACCACAACCAGGAGCTCTACCAGCTGAGCTACGCCCACCACGTCCGCGGGCCGCGGCCCGCGCCCGGCGGAGCATAGCGCGTGCGCCGCGGCCGCCGACCGCCCCGGCCGGAGGCCGGTAACGTGCGTTGCATGGGCCTGGTGAGGCGCCGTACGGGCGAGGGGAGCTGGGAGGGCGTGACCCCCCGGGGGTACGCCTCGGGCGCCGAGCGGCACACCCTCATCGGCGCCGCCGAGGGGGCCCGCGACGTCGAGCTGCGCTACTTCCGCATCCCCGGTGGCGGCGCCTCGGCGCTCGAGAGCCACCCCCACGAGCACGCCATCGTGATCCTCCACGGGCGCGCGGAGGTGCTGCTCGGCGAGGAGGTGGCCGAGGCCGGCCCCGGCGACGCCGTCTTCGTCGCCTCGGGCGAGCCCCACCGGCTGACCGCGGTGGGCGGCGAGCCGCTCGGCTTCCTCTGCACGGCCCTCGTCAGCCGGAGCCGGCCGTGAGGGCGAGCCTGGCCCCGGGCCTGGAGCACGAGCACCGCTTCGTCGTGCCCGTCGCCAAGACCGTCCCCCACCTCTACCCCGAGTCGGCCGGCTTCGCCGCGATGCCTGAGGTGTTCGCCACGGGCTTCATGGTGGGGCTGATCGAGTGGGCCTGCATCGACGCCATCGCCCCCCACCTCGACGAGGGTGAGATGTCGCTGGGCGTCCACGTCGACCTCAGCCACGACGCGGCCACGCCGCCGGGCCTCGAGGTGACGGCGCGCGTGCGCCTGGAGGAGGTGGACGGCCGCCTGCTCACCTTCGCGGCACAGGCCGACGACGGCGCCGACCGCATCTGCTCGGGCACGCACCGGCGCTTCGTCGTCGACCGCGCCCGCTTCGACGCCGGTGTGGCCAAGAAGGCCCCCGGCGCCTGACGACCCCGAGGTGCTCCGCCGGACCGTGCTCCCGCCCAGGAGCGAGTAGGAGCGCACGCGCACGCGTCGCGCAGGGTCGCCAGGGCCTGGTCGCGCTCGGCGTCGGACGCCAGCACCGGACCCGCCTACGGCTCCACGACCACCTTGGTCGCCTCGCCCGAGCGCGCCAGTCGGAAGGCCTCCTCCACCTCCTCCAGGGGCAGGCGGTGGGAGATGACGGCGTCGGCGTCGACCGCGCCCGAGACCAGCAGGGCGAGGGCGTCGCGCGTGTCGAACGGCCCCGCCGAGTAGGTCGACTGGATCGTGACCTCGCGGAAGAAGATCGACCCCAGGTCGAGCCCCACGAGCTCGCCCGGCGGCGTCGGCGCGAAGAGCTGGACGACGCCGCCCGGCTCCGCGAGGTGCAGCGCGGAGGAGATTCCCTCGCGGTCGCTCGTACACACGAACACCTGGTCGGCGAGCGCGTCGCCGAGCGCGTCGCGCAGCGCGTCCGGGTCCGGCGCCGGGAGGGCGGCGGCGCCCGCGGCCTCGGCCGGACCTCGCCGGTCGGCGCGCGGCTCCACCGCCACGACCGCCGCGGCGCCCGCCGCGAGGGCCGCGCTGATCTCGAGCAGGCCCATCGCCCCGGCGCCCACCACCGCGACGCGCGACCCCGGCCCGACGCCGGCCCAGCGCTGGCCGCGGACCACGCAGGCCAGCGGCTCGACCAGCGTCGCCGCCCAGTCGGGCACCGACGGCGGCAGCGCGAGGACGTCGGCGCGCGCGTTGGCCTCCGGCACCCGGATCATCTCGGCCAGCCCGCCGGGCTCGATGCGCGTCGCGCGGAAGGTCTCGCAGAGCGTGTGGCGCCCGGCGCGGCAGAGGGCGCAGGTCATGCAGGGCACATGGTGGTGCACGAACACGCGCTCGCCAGCCGCGAACGGCGCGCCCGGACCGGCCTCGACGACCTCCCCGGCCGGCTCATGGCCGAGGACAACCGGCGCGCGCGGGTCCTGGTACCAGGCCATCAGGTCGCTGCCGCAGAGGCCGCACGCGCGCACGCGCACGACCAGCTCCCCGGGCCCGGCGACCGGGTCCGGCCGCTCCTCCAGGGTGATCCGTCCCCGCCCGTGGTAGACGGCCGCGCGCACCGCGCCAGCCTACGGCCCTGCTCCCACGCTCACCCGGCCGCGCGATGTGGGGTGGGACGGTCGCACGCGTCAGCTGAAGGCCGACATCCCCGTGATCTCGCGCCCCACGATGAGGGCGTGGACGACGTCGGTGCCCTCGACCGTGGCCGCCACCTCGACGTCGCCGAGGTGGCGGGCCACGTCGTACTCGAGCAGCAGCCCGTTGCCGCCCATCAGGTCTCGGGCCTCGGCGACGACGGCGCGCGCCCGCGCCGCGTTGTGCATCTTGGCGAGGCTGGCCATCGCCGGCGTCAGCTCGCCGCGGTCCATGAGCTCGGCCAGCCGCATGCAGATGAGCCGCATGCCCGTGACGTCCGCGAGCATCTTCGCCAGCCGGTACTGGGTGATCTGGTAGGCGCCGATCGGCGCGCCGAACTGCTCCCGCTCCAGCGCGTAGGCCACGGCCGCCTCGTAGCCGGCCACGGCGTGGCCAAGGGCGCCCCAGGCGATGCCGGGCCGGGCCGCGGCCAGCACCCGCGCGGCGTCGTCGAAGGTCGCCGCGCGCTCCAGCCGGTTGCCGGCCGGCACGCGCACGTCGGTCAGCGTCAGGTCGGCCTGCCAGGACGCGCGCTTCGCGACCTTGCCCGTGATCAACCTCGCCTCGACGCCAGGCGTCCCCTTCTCGACGACGTAGGCGCCGACGTCGCCGGCCGCGTCGCGGGCCCACACCACCATCAGGTCGGCGAAGGTCGCGTTGCCGATCCAGCGCTTGGCGCCGTCGATCACGTAGCCGTCGCCCAGCCGGCGCACGCGCGTCTCGAGGGTGACCGCGTCGGAGCCGTGCGCCGGCTCGGTGAGGGCGAAGGCGCCCACGGCGTCCAGGCGGGCCATGGCGGGCAGCCACCGGTCCTTCTGCTCCTCCGAGCCGAGCAGGGCGATCGACGTCATCGCGAGCCCGCTGTGGACGCCGTGGAAGGTGCTGATGCTGCCGTCGCCGCGGGCGAGCTCCATGGCCACGAGCCCGGCCGCGAGGGGGCTGAGGCCCGGGCACCCGTGGCCCCGGATCGTCCCCCCGCAGACGCCGAGCTCAGCCAGCTTCGGGACGAGCTCGAAGGGGAACTCGGCCCGCTCCCAGTAGCCGTTGATGACCGGGCGGACCTCCTCGTCGCTGAACCGGCGCACCCGGTCGCGCACCGCGCGCTCCTCGTCGCCGAGGAGGTCGTCCGTGAGGTAGATGTCGCTGCCGCTGAGCGCTGGCCGGGACGACACGAAAGAGACCTACCCCCTCGGCCCCGGCTCCACCCGCACGACCTCGCCGGCCCCGAGCAGGCGCTCGCCCACGGCGGTGACGAGCCGCAAACGCCCGAGGGAGTCCGTGCCGGCGCACTCGCCCACGACCTCCTCACCCCCGAGGTCGACGGCGACCCGCCTCCCACGGAGAGCATCCCGCCCGGCGAAGGCGTCGAGGACCTGCTCTGGCCCGTCGCCGGCCCACTGCGCGTAACGGCTGCCGAGGGCGGCCAGCAGGGAGACGAGCAGGTCGGACCGCGCGGGCGGAGGCCCCAGGTCGCTCAACGCCCCCGGCTCCCACCGGGCGTCGTCGAGCGCGGGCGCCGACCGGACGTTCACGCCGATCCCCGCGACGGCCCAGGCGACGCGCTCCTGGTCGGCCGACATCTCGCAGAGGATGCCCGCCACCTTGCGCCCCCCGATCAGGATGTCGTTGGGCCAGACGACGCGCGCGTCGTCGCCGAGCGCGTCGGCGGCCCCCACGGCCGCGACGATCGGCAGCAGCCCGGCATCGACCGGCGCGACCCCGGGCCGCAGCAGCACCGAGACCAGCAGGGCGTGCCCCGCCGCCGCGAGCCACGGCCGGCCGCGCCGCCCCCGGCCCGCGCGCTGGCGGTCGGCGCCGACGACGAGCCCCTCGGGGGCGCCCGCCCGGGCCCGCTCGATGGCCTCGTCGTTGGTCGAGCCGGTCTCGGCCAGCCACACCACCGGACCGCCGACCGGCGGGACGAGCCGCGGCTCCACCAGCATCGGCACGACGGGGTCGGCGCCGGGATCGAGCCGGTAGCCGTCCGGGTCACCCCGCACGTCGAGGCCCTCCCGCCGCAGAGCCTCGACGTGGCGGTGGACGGCCGCGCGCGAGCAGCCCAGGTCGCCGGCCAGCGCCTGGCCCGAGACGCCGGCGGGCCCGGCCCGCACCAGGGCCGCGAGGACCCTCTCGCGGCGATCGGCGGTCACGGCGCCGGCAGGATCCCCTCCTCGCGCAGCCGCTCGGCCTCCAGGCGCTCGGCCGCCCACTCGCGGGCGCGCCCCTCGCGGGCGTCGGTGGCCTCCTGGGCCTCGCGCACGGCGTCGGCCCAGCCCTCCTCCGCCCAGCGGTCGAGCAGCGTGCGGACGTAGGCGGCGTGGTGGCTCTCGTCGGCGATGATCTCGCCGATCCGCTCGGCGATGACCGGGTCGGCCTGCTCGAACGTGCGCCGGTGGGCCTCGAACGACACCAGCGCCCGGCTCTCGACGGCCTGGAAGAGCGTGAGGACCGGGATCACGCGGTCGAGGCCGACGGTCTCGCCCCGCCGCGGGAGGATCTCCTCGATGTCGTTCAGCGTGTTGACGATCAGGCGCCCGCCGATCGTGATGTGGTCGGGCTCGTCGGGCGGGTCGAACGGCTCGGCGCCCATGCGGCCCATGATCTCGGCGAAGTAGGCGCCGTGCTTCTCCTCGTCGGCGGCGTGCCGGGCGAACTTGCGGGCGAGGTCGGGGTCGTCGACCGTCTCCGACAGCACGCGCAGCTCCTCGGCGCCCTGCAGCTCGGCGCAGCGGAAGCTGTTGATCATCTCGATCCGCTTGTCGGGCGGCATCCCGGAGAGGAAGTCGGCGTACTCCTCGGGCGTCTGCAGGACGTGGGCGGCGTCAGTGGGGTCCACGGGCGGGGCTCCTCTCGTGATGGTCGGTGAGGGCGGCGAGGCGGGACTCGCCCGCGCGCCGGAAGCGGGCGGGCGAGAACGTGCCGCCGAGCAGGGGGTCGAGCGCGGCCGGGCCGGACTCGGCCAGGCCGCCGGCGGCGCCCGACCCGACGTCGATGCCGGGGTCGTGCGGGATCACCCCGAGCAGCGGCACGGGGTTGAGGCGCGCGAGCGCCGGCGGGTTGGTGAGCGCGTCGAGGCCCGGCTCGGCGGGGTAGCCGCTGATGACCACCCCCAGCACCGTCAGCCCGCGCCGGTGCAGGGCCTCGAGGGTCAGCAGGATGTGGTTGAGCGTGCCCAGGCCGGGGCGGGCGGCGACCACCACCGGCAGGCCGAGCAGGGACGCCAGGCCCGCCATGTTGACGCCGTCCGAGAAGGGCACCAGCGCCCCGCCGGCGGCCTCCACGAGCACGAGGTCGTGCCGCTCCGACAGATCGTCGTATGAGCGCGCGACGACCTGCGGGTCGAGGCGGCGGCCCTCCAGGGCGGCGGCGACCGACGGCGCCAGCGGCGCCCGCAGGCGGTACGGGCAGATCGCCTCGGGCGGCTCGTCGAGGCCGACGAGGCCGGCGACGAACTCGGCGTCGCCGGTGATCGTGCCGTCGTCGCCGGTCTGGGCGGGCTTCAGGACGGCGGGGTCGCGGCCCCGGGCGCGTGCCGCGAGGGCGATGGCGCCGGTCACGACGGTCTTGCCGACGCCGGTGCCGGTGCCCATCACGAAGATCCCGGGCTCGTCGATCATCAGGCCGCCACCAGGCGGCGGGCGGAGGCGAGGGCGTCGAGGGCCCAGTTGACGTGGCGGTCCTCGTGGGTGGCCATGACCGTCAGGCGCAGGCGGGCGGTGCCCGGCGGCACCGAGGGCGGGCGGATCGCCGGCGCCCACACCCGGTCGCGGCGCAGGGACGCGGCCACGGCGAGCGCGTCGGCGGCCTCGCCGATCAGCACGCCGACCACGGCCGAGTCGGTGGGCAGCACCTCGTAGCCGAGGTCGCGCGCGCCCCCCACGAGGCGGGCGACCAGCGTTCGCAGGCGGCGCGCGGCGCTCGGGCTGGTCGCGCACGATGTCGAGCGCCGCCAGCGCGGCGCCCGCGGCCGCCGGGGCGAGGGCCGTCGTGAAGACGAAGCCGCGGTCGCGGGTGCGCAGGTAGGCGCACAGGTCGCGGTCGCCGGCCACGTAGCCGCCCTGGGCGCCGAGGGCCTTGGAGAGGGTCCCCATCACGACCGGCACGCGGCCCTCCAGCCCGAAGTGCTCCAGCGCGCCGGCGCCGGTGGCCCCCAGCACCCCGGTGGCATGGGCCTCATCGACCATCAGCATGCAGCCGTGGCGCTCGGCGACCGCGACGATCGCCGGCAGCGGGGCGAGGTCGCCGTCCATGGAGAAGACCGTGTCGGTGGCGATCAGGCGCCGGGGGCGCGGCCCGGCGGCGCGCACCGCGGCCTCCAGGGCGTCGGCGTCGGCGTGCGGGTAGCGCACGACCTCGGCGCCCGACAGGCGGCAGCCGTCGATGAGGCTGGCGTGGTTGAGCTCGTCCGAGAAGACCGCGTCGCCGCGCCCGACCAGCGCCGGGATGGTGCCGACGTTGGCCTGGAAGCCGGTCGGGAAGACCAGCGCGTCCTCGCAGCGCTTGAGCGCCGCGAGCCGCTCCTCGAGACGCCGGTGCAGGTCGAGGCTGCCGGTCACCAGCCGAGAGGCGCCGGCGCCCGCGCCGTAGCGCGCGAGGGCCGCGCGCGCGCCCTCCACCACCGCCGGGTCGGCGGCCAGTCCGAGGTAGTTGTTGGACGCCAGCAGCAGGTGCGGCACCCCGTCGATCTCCACCTCGGGGCCGGGCGCGCCCTCGCAGTAGGTGAGGACGCGCAGCAGGTCGCGGTCGGCCAGGTCGGCGAGGGCGCCCGGGAGCCAGTCGAGCCCGGCTCGGCTCATCCGGCCCCGGCGGCCGCCACGGCCGCGTCGCAGATGCGGGCGAGGTCGTCGTCGTCGGTGACGTAGGGCGGCATGGTGTAGACCAGGTCGCGGAAGGGCCGCAGCCACACCCCGCGGCTCACGGCCGCCCGGGTGGCCGCCGGGAGGCCGACCTCGTGGTCGAGCTGGATCACGCCGATCGCCCCGAGCGCCCGTACGTCCGCGACCCCCGGCAGCCCCGCGGCCGGCGCGAGCCCCTCGCGCAGGCCGGCCTCGATGCGCGCCACCTCGCCCCGCCAGTCGCCCGCCAGGAGCAGGTCGATCGAGGCCCCCGCGACGGCGGCCGCCAGGGGGTTGCCCATGAAGGTGGGGCCGTGGGCGAGCACCGGGACCTCGCCGCCGGAGATCGTGTCGGCCACCTCGGCCGTGCAGAGGGCGGCGGCCATGGTCATGTAGCCGCCCGTCATCGCCTTGCCGACGCACATGACGTCGGGGCAGACGCCGGCGTGATCGGCGGCGAACAGCGCGCCGGTGCGCCCGAAGCCGGTGGCGATCTCGTCGAACACGAGCAGGACGTCGTGGCGGTCGGCGATCTCGCGCAGCGCCGCCGGGTACCGCGGCGAGTGGAAGCGCATGCCCCCCGCCCCCTGGACGACCGGCTCCACGATCACGGCGGCGAGCTCGCCGGCGTGCGCCGACACGACCGCCTCGAGGCGCTCGAGGTAGGCCGGGTCGGCGGGCGCGTCGAACCCGGCCGGGGGCATGTCGGCGAACACCTGCTCGGGCAGCACCCCGGACCACAGGTGGTGCATCCCGCCCTCGGGATCGCAGACCGACATCGGCTGGAGGGTGTCCCCGTAGTAGCCGCCACGCCAGGTGCAGAGGCGCCGCTTCTCGGGCCGGCCGAGCGACCGCCAGTGCTGCAGGCACATCTTGGCGGCGACCTCGACGGCCACCGACCCGGAGTCGGCCAGGAAGACGTGGCGCAGAGGCCCGGGGGTGATGTCGACGAGACGGGCGGCCAGCCCCACGGCCGGCTCGTGGGTGAGCCCGCCGAACATGACGTGGCTCATGCGCCCGATCTGGTCGCGGGCGGCCGCGTCGAGGGCGGGATGGCCGTAGCCGTGGATCGCCGACCACCACGAGGACATGCCGTCGACCAGCTCGCGCCGCCCGTCCACCGGCTCGGCGAGGCGCAGCCGCACGCCGGAGGCCGACTCGACCACGAGCGGCGGATCCGCGGCCGGCATCGGCGCGTAGGGGTGCCAGACGTGCGCGCGGTCGAGCGCCAGCACCTCCTGGGGGCCCACGGGCTCCCCGTTCAGTCCCGCGAGGCCGCGGCCTCGGCCCGCGCCCCGGGCACGACCGGCATCCCCAGGTCGGCCGCGAGGCGCACGTCCTCGGCGGCGGGCCGGCCGGCGGTGGTGAGGTAGTTGCCCACGATCATCCCGTTCACGCCGCCCACCAGGCCGAGGGCCTGGGCGTCGCGCAGCACCAGCTCCCGCCCGCCGGCGTAGCGGATGATGCGGTCGGGGAACACGAGCCGGAAGATCGCGATCGCGCGCAGCGCGTCGTGGGCCTCGAGGGGCCGGCGCCCGGCCAGCGGCGTGCCCGGACGGGGGTTGAGGAAGTTGAGCGGGATCTCGTCGGGCCCGACCTCGCGCAGCTCGTAGGCCAGCTCGAGCCGCTGCTCCCAGGTCTCCCCCATCCCCAGGATCCCGCCGCTGCAGAGCTTCATGCCGAGCCCGGTCACCAGCCGGCAGGTCTCGACCCGCTCCTCCCACGTGTGCGTCGTGACGATCTCGGGGAAGTAGCTGCGGCTCGTCTCGAGGTTGTGGTTGTAGTGGTGGACGCCGGCGTCGCGCAGCGCCTCTGCCTGGGGGCGGGTGAGGATGCCCAGCGAGCAGTCGACGTCGAGGCCGGTCTCGCCCTGGATGGCCTCGATCGCCCGCAGCACCTGGTCCATCAGGCGCCGGTCGGGGCCGCGCACGGCCACGACGATGCAGAAGGCGCTCGCCCCCGAGGCCTCGGTCGCCCGCGCCGCCGCCAGCACCTGGTCGAGCGGCAGGAAGGCGTGCCGCTGGGCAGGCGCGTCGTAGTGCATCGACTGGGAGCAGAAGGCGCAGTCCTCCGGGCACCCCCCGGTCTGGGCGCTGATCAGCGACTCCAGCTCGACGCCCTCGCCCCACCACGTCCGGCGCACCTCGTGCGCGAGCGCCAGCAGCCGCGGCAACTCGGCGGCGGGCAGCTCCACCAGCTCCCGGGCCTCGTCGATCTCGATGGAGCGCTTCCGCTCGAGCAGCCAGCCCTCGAGGCGGTCCAGGATCGTCGTCACGCCTCGCAGACTACAGGCGTGACGTACGTCTCCGAGGAGCCGCCTACCGGCCCAGCAGGAGCTGGCGCACCTCGTCCTCGCGCCCGGGCTCGAGGATGGCGATCACCTGGTCGCCGGCGTTCAGGACCGTCTCGCCGTCGACGAGCTCGGCCTTCCCGTCGCGAACGAGCGAGATCAGCCGGGCCCCGCTGGGCAGCCCGAGCTTCTCGGCGGACTTGCCGATGCAGGGGCACCTGGGGTCGACTTCGACCTCGATGATCTCCAGGTTCTCGCGGCGCAGCTCCAGCAGGTGGACGAGCTCGTGCTCGGGGACCTCGTGCTCGATCAGCGCCATGATGCGCTGGGTCGGGCAGACCGTCGGCGAGATGCCGAGCAGGTCGAAGTGCACCTGGTTGCGCGGGTCGTTCACGCGCGCGATGACCTTGGCGACGCCGTACTTCTCCCGGGCGAGCTGGGCGATGATCATGTTGTCCTCGTCGTCGCCCGTCACCGCCACGACGATGTCGGGCGGCCGCGTGATGCCGGCGGCCTCCAGGACGTACAGCTCGGTGCCGTCCCCGAAGACGACCCGGTGGCCGAACTCCTCCTCGAGGACGTCGGCGCGCGGCCCCTTGGCCTCGACCACCGTCACCTCGTGGCCGCGGGCGGCCAGGGTGCGCGTGAGGTTGGAGCCCATCTTCCCGCCGCCGACGACGATGGTGAACATCAGGTCGCCGCCCGCGCGGTCAGGGCCCAGCGCGTGAGCCCCTCGATCGCCATCTTCACCGGCGAGATCACCTCGAACCCACGGTCCCCGTACGCCTCGGCCCGGGCCGGGTCCTGGATCCGCGCCGCGACGTGGTCCACGCCGTACCGCTTGGTCGCCACCTGGGCGACGATGAGGTTCGTGTTGTCGCCGTCGGTGGCGGCGATCAGCATGTCGGCGCCCTCGATGCCCGCCTCCTCCAGGACGTCGGCGTCCATGCCGTGACCCAGGACGACGGGGTGGCGCCACTCGTCGCCCAGGCGCGTGAGCGCCTCCTCGCGCTGCTCCACCACGACGACCTCCCAGCCCTCGTCCGCCAGGCTGCGCGCCAGGGAGGAGCCGACCCGGCCGCAGCCGACGATGATCGCCTTCATGGGCCCATTATGCGCCAGTCGCCCCTTCCAGGACGCCCTCGGGATAGGTGACGACAATCACCTCACAGGGCGCGGTGCGCAACACCTCGTCGACCAGGGGGCCGAAGAAGCGGGACTGGGCGCGCCAGCGCGGCGACGAGCCCATCATCACGAGGTCGGCCCCGAGCTCGCGGGCCTCGGCGACGATCGCCTCGCTGCGCGACCGCGCCCGCACGACGAGCCCCTCCACCCGGACCCCCTGGTCGGCGCCGCTCTCGCGGGCCTCCTGGACGGCGTCGAGCGCGGCCTGCTCGGCGTCGCCCAGGTCGGCGTCGAGCGGTTGAGCCATGGGGACCTTGAGGACGTGCAGCACGCGCACGCTCGCCTCCGACTCGCGGGCGAGCCGCAGGGCGGTGGCCAGCACCTCGCGGCCGATGTCGCCCGGCTTGAGCGGCACGAGTATCCGCCGGATCTCCGCGTCGACCGACGGCACGAGGTCGGGCTCGGGGGGCGTGGCCCGCCCCAGCACGGTCTCCCCGGCGGCCCGTCGCGAGAGCAGGTACACGACGATGCCGCCGGCCAGCCAGACCGGCCCCGCGATGCGGGCCCCCTCGCTGGTCTCGATGGCCGCGACCCAGAGGCCGAGCGTGAGGACGCCGCCGATCAGCGCGGGAAGCGGGACCTCGACGCCGCCGGCGCGCACGGAGAGCGGCACCCGGAACGGCCGCTCGAGCTCGGGCTCGCGGGCGCGCAGGCGCACCACCGCCGCCTGGGCGGCCGTGAGCGCGATCAGCACCCCGAAGCTGTAGAGGCCGGCCAGGAAGCGCTCGCCGTCGCCGGCCGTCACGGCCAGCACGAGCAGCCCCGACGAGATGGCGGCGACGGCCACCGCGCCCGCCAGCGGCGCCCGCGCCCCGCGGGCGGGCCGGGCGAACGCGTGGGGCAGCATGTCGTAGCGGGCCATCGACTGGGCCAGGCGCTCGGCGCCCACCATGGCGGTGATGACCGCGGCCAGGAGGATGAGGACGCCCGTGACCCCGACCAGGGCCTCGAGGACGTCGCGGCCGCCCAGCTCATCGCCCACCGCCGACGCGACCCCGACCAGGGGGGCCTTCAGCCACTCGGTGCCCAGGGCGCTCGCCACGCCGTCCGGCGCGCCCGGGTCGGACTCGGCCGGGAACGCGGAGACGCCTACGACGGCGACGGCAACGTTCACCGCCACGGCGATGCCGATGCCCACGAACAGGCTCCGCGGGATCGTGCGCCCGGGCTCCCGCACCTCGGCGGCGTAGCTCGAGACGCTCTCGATGCCGGTGTACGCCAGTGTCGCCAGGGCCAGCGCGAGGGCGACGGACGACCACGAAGGCGCGGTCCCGAGGTCGACCCCCTCGGAGAGCGCCCCGGCCGACACCACGACGGCGAACCCCAGCACGACGATCACGACCTCCACCAGCAGGGCCGCCGCCACCATCGCCACCGCGAGCTTGTAGAGCTTGACCCGCCGCCGCGCCGCGGCGATCGCGAGGATCACCAGCACCCCGATCAGGGCGTCCCAGGGACGGTCCCGCGCCGCCTCCCAGCCCAGCGCCGCGCCGAGGTAGTGGGGCACGAACAGCGCCGCCAGGGCGATGACCACGAAGTAGTCGAGGAACAGCAGCCACCCGGTGACGAAGCCGGCCGGGTCGCTGAAGGCCCGGCGGACGAAGGTGGCGGCGCCCCCGGGCTCGGGCATCGCGGCCGCCCCCTCCGCGTAGGACAGGCTGACGACCAGCACCAGCAGGCCGACGGCCAGCAGCACCCAGGGGGTGAGCCCGATCGCGTAGAGGGCGACGATGCCGAGCGCGAAGGCCAGCGACGAGCCCACCTCGCCGAAGGCGATCAGGGCCAGCGAGCGGGCGCGCAGCCCGCGGTCGGGGGTCAGCCTCTTCGCCACGGCCGCAGCAGGTAGAGGCGCAGCCCGCCGCCGATCACCAACAGCCCGCCGATCAGCAGGCCGAGGCCGCCGCCCACCCCGAGGGCGATCGTGCGCACGATCACGGCGAGCCCCAGGATCACGACCGCGCTCGCGAGCACCACCGGCACGGCGCCGCGGCCCATCAGGCCGCCGCCCGCACGCGGGCCGTGGCGACGATCACCCGGCAGGGGCTGTGCCGGAGCACGTACCGCACCGTCCTGCCGAACACCGGGGCCCGGCGCCCGATGCCGCGCCGCGCCGCGCCGATCACCACGAGGTCGGCCGTGCGCGACACGGCGTCGGCGACGATGGCCGGGCCGGCGCTGCGGGCGCGCTCGAGGCGCGTGACGGCGCGGACCCCGTGGCTCTCCACCAGCGCCCGGGCGTCGTCGAGCAGGTCGTTCGCCTCGCGCTCCGCCGAGGGCAGGTTGACCGTCAAGGGCAGCTCCATCGGCACCTCGAGCACGTGGACGATCGCCACCCGCGAGCGGCGCTCGGCGGCGAGCCGCGAGGCGAGGACGAGGGCCTCCTCCGACTCGGCCGACCGCATCACCGGCACGACGATGGTGCGGTACTCCACCCGGAGCTCGTCGGTGAGGACGATGGCCGGCGCCCGCACGGTCTCGGCCACCGGCAGCCGCAGGACCCGGCGCCGGTACACCAGGTAGACCACGAAGCCCAGCGCCAGCCAGGCGAACCCCGCGTAGCGCGTCGCCGGCTCCTCGATGACCACCACCAGCCAGGCCAGGCCGGTCGCGGCCCCGCCGAGGATGGCGAACAGGGGCCAGTCGATCCCCCGTGCGCGCAGGTTGGGCCGGGCCCGGTAGACGAGCTCCTCGTCGCGCCGGCGCACCCGCAGGGCCACGATCGAGACGTGCGCCACCGTGAACGAGAGCATCGCCCCGAACGAGTACATCGTGCCGAGGAAGTCGGTCTGGCCCGGCAGGATCGCGACGATCGAAGCGGCTCCGGCGAACAGCACCAGCGCCAGCCAGGGGGTCTTGAAGCGTCGGTGCAGGCGCCGGAACGGCTCGGGCAGCTGGCGGTAGCTGGCCATGGCGTAGGTGATGCGCGACGCGCCGATGACGCCGGCGTTGGCGGCGATGAAGAGGATCGTCGCCGCGAGCACCCCGACGTAGACCTCGAGCGTCGTGAGCAGCGCCCCCTCGACGCCCAGGTTGTTGACGATCCCCAGCACCGGGTCGTTGGCGAAGCCACCGTCCTCGGGGGGCTCGCCGAGCAGGGTGCTGTAGCCGTCCGGCCCCTCCGAGACCGGCAGCGCCGACAGGGCGATCGCCGGGAGCGTGAAGTAGATGGCGTAGACGGCCACCGCCACCAGGCGGATCGAGCGCGGGATGTCGCGCGAGGGGTCGCGCGCCTCCTCGGAGAGGTTCGAGATCGTCTCGATGCCGGTGTAGGCGATCATCGCCACCGGGACGGCCAGGAAGAAGCTCTCCCAGGTGGGCGCGACGCCGAGGTTGACGTTGTCGACCAGGACCTCGGGCGAGAAGATCAGCACGAAGCCCAGCACGACCAGCAGCGCCTGGGTGGCGAAGTCGATGACGGCGAGCACGATGTTGAGCCGCGCCGCCTCCTTCACACCCACGATGTTGATCGCGACCAGCACCACGACCACGGCCGCCCCCACGATCACGTCCCACGGGTTCTGCTTGAGCGGCTCCCAGAAGATCGACAGGTAGTGCGGGACGAAGAACGCCGAGATGGCGATCGTGATGATGTAGTTGAGCATCTGGGCCCAGGCGGCCCCGAAGCTCACGACCTCGTTGAACGCGTGGCGCGCGAAGCTCGACGACCCGCCGGCCTCGGGGAAGCGCACCGTGCCCTCGGCGTAGGTGGCCGCGGTGAGGGCGAAGATGAGCCCGGCGATGAGGAAGACGACCGGCGTGAGCCCGAGGGCCAGCGCCGCCGTGACGCCCAGCGCGTAGTAGATCGACGAGCCCACGTTGCCGTAGGCCGTCGCGAACAGCGCGGGGGCGCCGAGGACGCGCTCGAGCCCCTGCTGCTGGCGACGTGGGCTCGGCGGCACCGCGCCACTCTACGATCCCGCCCCCGCCCCAGACAGCGGGGCGGCGCGGCTTTCAGCGCAGGGTGGCCCTCCGGTAGCGGTCCACCGCCAGCGCGCCGAAGACGAGGATCAGCCCGACGCACCACGCGAGCGCGCGCCCAGATGGAGTTGCCCGCCGGAGCGCCGATCCACAGCGCGCGCAGGGCGTCGACCGCCATGGTGAACGGGTTGACCTCGGCGAAGCCCTGCAGCCAGTCCGGCATCGACGTCCACCGGCACGAACGCCGACGAGACGAAGGTGAGCGGGAAGATCGACGATGAAGCCGATCGCCTGCGCCGACTCGGGCGACGACGACGATGAGTGCCGATGAAGGCGAAGACCCACGAGAAGGCGTAGCCGAACAGCAGCAGCGAGGCCGATGCCCGCGACGACCTCGAGGAGTCGAGGCGTCGAAGCGGAAGCCGACGATCAGGCCCGACGCCGACCATCACCGCGATCGACGAGGCGTTGGTGGCGACGTCGGCGAGCGTGCGCCCGGCGAGCACGGCCGAGCGGCGCCATCGGCAGCGAGCGGAAGCGGTCGATCAGGCCCTTCTTGAGGTCCTCCGCGAGGCCCAGCGGCCGTGACGAAGCCGCCGAAGGCGATCGTCTGGACGATGATGCCCGGGATGAGGAAGTCCACGTAGTCGTAGCCCGGCGTCTGGATCGCGCCGCCGAAGACGTAGACGAACAGCAGCACGAACATGATCGGCTGGATCGTGAAGCTGATCAGCAGGTCGGGCTGGCGCGGGATGCGCAGCAGGTTGCGCTCGCGCGAGGACCAGCGTGTCGGAGACCGCGTAGCCCAGGCCGCTCACGCCGCGCTCCTCCGTTCTCCTCGTCCTCCGCCCGCTCGGCCGCGTGGCCGGTGAGGGCGAGGAAGACGTCGTCGAGCGTCGGGCGGCGCAGCGCGACGTCGTCGATCTGCGACGCCCGCCTCGTCGAGCCGGCGCACCGCCTCGGCGATCGCGCCCCGCGCGCTCGCGCGGCACGACCACGGATCGCGCCGTCGTCGCACCGCCGGCGGCTCCGTCGGCCATCGGCGCCAGCGCCGCCATCGGCCGCCTCGGCGTCGCGCCGGAGTCCTCGAGCACGACCTCGAGCCGCTCGCCGCCGACGCGGTCCTTGAGCTCGTCGGAGGTGCCCTCGGCGATGACGCGGCCGTGGTCGATGACCGCGATCCGGTCGGCGAGGCGGTCGGCCTCGTCGAGGTACTGGGTGGTGAGCAGAACGGTCGTGCCGTCGGCGACGCGCGCCTCGATCGTCTCCCACAGCGCCGATGCGGCTGCGCGGGTCGAGGCCGGTGGTCGGCTCGTCGAGGAACAGCACCGGCGGGCGGGCGACGAGCGCGGCGGCGAGGTCGAGCCGGCGGCGCATGCCGCCCGAGTAGGTCCGCACGAGCCGGCCGGCGGCGTCGGCCAGGTCGAAGCGCTCCAGCAGCTCGTCGGCGCGCGCGCCGTGGCGTCGGCGCGCGGCAGGTGGTAGAGGCGCCCGACCATCTCGAGGTTCTCGAACCCGGTCAGGTTCTCGTCGACCGCCGCGTACTGCCCGGCGAGGCCGATGCGCGCGCGCAGCGCGGCCGCCTCGCGCACGACGTCGAGCCCGGCGACACGGGCGCTGCCGCCGTCGGGCGGGAGCAGCGTGGTGAGGATGCGGACCGCGGTCGTCTTGCCGGCGCCGTTGGGGCCGAGCAGGCCGAGCACGGTGCCCGCCGGGACGCGCGAGGTCGACGCCGCGCGAGCGCCTGGACCTCGCCGTAGGACTTCCGCAGGCCCTCGGCCTCGATGGCGGGGCCGGCGGCGGTGCGGCGCGGCGGAGCGACGGCCGCGGTGGTGACGTCCGACACGCTGCCTCCTGGTGCGGTACGGGCGGGGGAGCGCCCACACGAGATCGCATTCCGGACACGGCGCGTCCGCGACCGGGGCCATTTCCCGGCCGGGAACGACGAAGACCGCCGGTGTACCCCCATCGGCGGTCTTCGGTGCTCTCAGTCAACGAGTGGCTGGGCAGTCGAGGCGGCGCCGTTGCCCGCGGCGTCACCCGCCTCGTGACAAATGATGCACACTCGGGGGCCGTCGCGCCAGTCCCCCGGCGTCGCGCTTGTCCAAACCATTACCGAACTTGCACCTCCGCCCCGGGTCGCCATCCTGTGCCGATGGACGACCTGGAGGCCCGGCTCGACGCGCTCTACGCCGGGCCGCCCGGTGACTTCACCGCCACGCGCGATGCGCTGGCCAAGGAGCTGCGGGGCTCCGGCGACCGCGCCGGGGCCGAGCGCGTGAGCGCCCTCCGACGGCCGACCAAGCTGGCGGCCGAGCTCAACCGGATGGCGCGTGAGGAGCCCGATGCCGTCGCGGCCGCGGTCGCCGCCGAGGAGGCACTCGCCGCCACCCAGGCCGCGATGCTGGAGGGTCGCTCGGAAGCCGACGACCTCCGCGCGGCGGCGGACGCCGAGGCCGCGGCCGTGGCCGCGCTGTCGGACGACCCGGCCGTGCGTGCCGCCCTCCGGGCGGCGGCCCGCCGCGACGGCGAGCGCGACGAGCTGCTGCGGGGGCGCCTCTCCCGCGACCCCGAGCCCGACCTGGGCGCCGGCCTGCTCGGAGGGCTCGCCCCTCCCCGCCCCCCGCGCCGAAGCGGCCCGCGCGGTCAACGCGGGCCGGCGATGCGGCGCCGGGCACCGACGAGCTCGCGGTCCGGCGGGCGCGCAAGGCCCGGGACCAGCGCGCGGCGTCGCGCGCCGAGGCCCTGGAGCTCGCACGGGCGGCGGCCGCGAACGCCAAGGCGGCCCGCGAGCGGCTCGCCCGGGCCCGCCGGGGGCGCGAGAAGGCCGAGCGCGCGCGCGAGAAGGCCGAGGCCGAGGCGGAGCGGCGGCGCGAGGCGCTCGCGGATTCCGAGCGGGTGGCGGCCGCGCGCGCCGATGAGGCCGGGGCGGCGGCGGCGGACGAGGCCCAGGCCGCCGCCCAGGCCGAGGAGGCGGAGCGGCTCGTCGCGGAGGCCGAGCGGGTGGTCGCCGAGCTGGAGGGCGACGCGCCCGGCGATCAGCCGTAGGCGTCGCCGTCGACCCGTCGCCGCGCGCCCGGGCGCGCCACCCCGGGCGGCGCCGCTCCCCGATAGGCTCGCCCGCTGCGTTCTTCCGACCGTGCGGAGCTTGGGGGGCAACGTGAAACTGGTGATCGGGATCGTTCGTCCCGAGAAGGCGAACGAGGTGCTGCAGGCGCTCTACCGCGCTGACATCCGCGGGTATTCGATGAGCCGGGTGCAGGGCCACGGGGGTGAGGTCGACCGCGTCGAGACCTACCGCGGCACAACCGTCAAGATGGGGCTCTCGGAGAAGGTCCGCTTCGAGATCGCCGTCTCGGAGCCGTTCGTGCAGCCGACGATCGACGCGCTCGTCGTCGGCGCGCGCACCGGCGACGTCGGCGACGGCAAGATCTTCGTGCTCGACCTCTCGCAGGCCGTGCGCATCAGGACCGGCGAGACCGCCGAGGGGGCCGTGACCCCGGTGGCGTCGTGATCGACACCGGAGACACCGCCTGGATGCTCATGGCGACCGCGCTGGTGCTGATGATGACGCCGGCGCTCGGCCTGTTCTACGCGGGCCTGGTGCGGTCCAAGAACACCCTCAACACCTTCATGATGTGCGTCGCCGCGATCGCGGTCGCCACCGTGACGTGGGCCGTCGTCGGCTACTCCCTGGCGTTCGACGGGTCCGGCGACTTCGTCGGCGGACTCGACTACGCCTTCCTGAGCGACGTCGGGTTCACCCCGCGGGACGGCACCACGATCCCGCATCTCGTCTTCTTCGCCTTCCAGGCGACCTTCTGCATCATCACCACCGCCCTGGTCTCGGGCGCGGTCGTCGAGCGGATGCGCTTCGGCGCGTTCCTGATCTTCGCCGCCGCTCTGGTCGGTGGCGGTCTACGCCGTGCTCGCCCACTGGGCGTTCGGCGGCGGATGGCTTGCAGCGCGGGACGCTCGACTTCGCCGGCGGCGTGCCGGTGGAGATCGCCTCGGGCTTCTCGGCGCTCGCCGCGGCGCTGGTCGTGGGCGCGCGCAAGGACTACGGGCGCCAGGCCCTGCTGCCCCACAACGCGGTCTACGTCCTGCTGGGCGCCGGCCTGCTGTGGTTCGGCTGGTTCGGCTTCAACGGCGGCAGCGGCTTCTCCACCGGCGACCCGAGCGTGCTCGCGTTCGTCAACACGCTGCTCTGCCCGGCGTGCACGCTGCTCGTGTGGTTCGCCCTCGACCTGATCCGCGGGCGCAAGGTGACCGCGATCGGCGCCGCCACCGCGATCATCGTCGGCTGCGTGGGCATCACGCCGGCCGGCGGCTTCATCAGCCCGGGATGGGCCATGGCGCTCGGCGCCCTGGCCGCACTCCCCAGCTACGCCGTCATCGTGTGGCGGACGCGCACCCGTGTGGACGAGACGCTGGACGTCCTCGCGGCCCACGGCATCGCGGGCATCACCGGGCTGCTGTTCATCGGCTTCTTCGCCCAGGAGTCGTGGAACGGCGTGGCCGACGGGCTGGTCTTCGGCAACCCCGGCCAGCTCTGGGACCAGGCCGTCGCCGTGCTCGCCGCGCCGGCCTACGCCTTCGTGGCCACCTACATCCTGCTGCGCGCCATCGGCGCGGTCATGCCCCTGCGCGCGACCGAGGGCGAGGAGGCGCTGGGCCTGGACGTGGTCGCGCACGGCGAGGAGGCCTACGTCAGCGGCGAGGGCGCCATCCTGGTCACGCCCGAGGCGGGGCCCGAGAGGGAGGTGGCGGCCCGGGCGTAGGCGGCCGGCGGCGTTTCAGCTCGGCGGAGGCCCCATCGGCCGCTCCCGGAGGGCCTCCGCCACCGCCACCAGGTTCGCCGCGGCGGCCTGGCCGGTGGTCCGCGACCACTCGTGGCCCTCGTCGGTCTCGAGGTAGCTGGGGCCGGGCCCCGGACCCCTGTTCCAGTAGGTCCACGCCTGCCCCGGGACGGTGTAGCCGATGTCGATGAGCGCCCCGGCGACCTCCGCGATGACGTGGTGGGCGCCGTCCTCGTTGCCCGTGACCACGACGCCGGCCACACGGTTGTAGGCCACCGGGCGGCCGTCGTCGTCGGTCTCGGCGATCATGGCGTCCATCCGCTCCAGCGCCCGCTGGGCCACGCTGGACGGCCGGCCCAGCCAGGTCGGCGTGGCGACCACGAGGATCTCCGCGGCGAGGATCCGCTCGCGCAGCCGCGGCCAGCCGTCGCCGTCGCCCTCGTCCGACGACACGCCGGGGCGCACGTCGTGGTCAACGACGCGGTGGAACTCGACCGCGACGCCCCGCTCCTCGAGGGCCGTCGCCACGACCCGCGCGAGCGCCTCGGAGTTGGACTCGGCGGGCGACGGCTTCAGCGTGCAGTTGAGCACCACGGCGTTCACGGGCTCAGCTCCGCGGCACGTCGCCGCGCCAGCCGCCCGTCGCCGTGCCGCGCGACTCGATCAGCTCGCGGAAGCGCTCAAGGTCGCCCTTGGCGCGCCGGCGCACCAGGCCCAGGGCGTCGCCGGCCTTGTCAACCAGCCCCTCGGGCTCGTGGTCCAGCTGCAGCATCACCGTGGTGCGGTCCTCGTCCAGGCGGTGGAAGGTGACCACGCCGGCGTTGCGCTGGCCCTCGGTGCTGGCCCAGGCGATGCGCTCGTCGGGGTGCTGCTCGGTGATCGCGGCCTCCCACTCGCGGCGCTGCCCCGCGATCTCGGCCACCCAGTGCAGGTGGGTGTCGTCGATCTGGCGGACCGACTCGACCCCCTCCATGAAGCGCGGGAACTCCTCGAACTGGGTCCACTGGTCGTAGGCGGCGCGGACCGGGACGTTGATCTCGACGGACTCCTCGATGCTGGACATCGCGCTCCTTCGTGTCGGTGATCTGGCTGACCCGGGGGTACCCCTCGGGCGTCGGCCGAAACCGGGATCGGAGGGGTGTTGTGGGCGCGGTCGGCGCGGGTACCACTCCCGTCACGCATCCGGACGAAGGAGGGTCGACATGCCCCGCGGCAGCAGCCCGAAGCGCGAGCGCCAGTACGAGCACATCCGCGACTCGGCGAAGGCCCGCGGCGAGTCGGACGCGCGGGCGAAGGAGATCGCCGCGCGGACGGTCAACAAGGAGCGCGCCCGGGCCGGCGAGGCGGCGACCGCCTCGCCGACCTCGACCCGCGACATCTCATCCGGCCGGCGCGGCGGCCTGCGCTCCGGGCGAGGGGGCCCGCGCGGTCGCACCCGCGACCAGCTCTACGCGGAGGCCAAGCGCCTCGGCATCGAGGGCCGGTCGTCGATGAACAAGGAGCAGCTGCGCCGTGCCGTGGACGCGAAGAAGGGCTGAACCGGGCACGGCGAGCGCCACCTGCGGGAGGACCACCGGGGAGGCGCCCTCGATCGCCATGGCTCCGGTCCTCGCTTCAGCTCAACCTGGTCAATGCTCCGCCTCCTGAGTTACCCTCGCCTCTCCGGCCATGCGTCGTCTGAGCGCAGCAGCAGTCGTGGCACTCGCCACCGTGGTGGTCTGCCCGTCCGGTGCCGCGGAGTTGACGCTCACGCCGCGCAACTCCGTCGTGGCCCCGCTGCTCGCCCCCGATGCGAGCGTCATCGAGGGCGTCGGTTGCGGCGTGTCGGCGTCCGCGACGCTGACGCTGCCGGCGGGGGTGCGCGACGTTCGGGTCCAGCGGCCGCCGGTCGGCGCCCGGAGTGAGAATTCTGACGCGCAACTCACCAACGTGTCCGTCCAGGGCAACGCGGTCATCTTCACCGCCGTCGCAGACGGAGATCGCGTCTGCGACCCCGACGCGGAGGCCACCCCGCCGGTGAATCGACCCTGGTTCGCCCACTTCGACGTCGAGGTCGGCTTCACGCGGCGGGTCGGCGTCGCGCACTTCAACCGCGATGGGCCGGGCGGGAGACCTTCAAGGTGCGCCCACGAGAGGTTCGCATCGGCATCGCCGGCGCCGCCCGCGGCGTGCGCTGGAAGCGGTTCGGCGGACGCAAGGCCGTTGGCTTCGGCAGCTTCGCGTCGCTGATTCCGTGCGCGGGCGGGTGCAGCGACAACGGAACGCGCCTCAGGGTGGAGCTGACTCGGCCGGGATACTGCCCACGCCTGGGCCTGCCCGGCCACGAGGAACCCGCCGTGTTCTACGTCAAGGTCGCGTTCGTCCTGAGACAGCGGCTCGGCGTGCTCAGGCCCGGCAGGGAATGGATCAGCACCAGGCTGACCTGCCCGCCTCTCGGCGCGCCGCCGATTCTGATCCGCTGACGCCGGGTTCACACGGCGAGTCCAGAGGGCGAGCCGATGAGTTGGCCCTGCGGGAAAGGTCACCAGTCTGACGCCTGCATCGACGACCGAAGGAGCCGCCATGTCGCGCGCCAGAGTCCACAACTTCTCGATCTCGCTCGACGGCTTCGCCACCGGTGAAGGCCAGGCCGCCGACGCCCCGTTCGGTCACGCCGGTCATCGGCTCCACGAGTGGATGTTCGCGACCCGATTCTGGGATCTGCTCGGTCTCCTCGCGACGGACGCCGCCGGCACTGCCGGCGTCGACAACGCCTTCGCCGAGCGTCACGAGCACGGCATCGGCGCGGAGATCATGGGCGCCGGCAAGTTCGGCCCCCCGGGTTGGCAGGACGCCCCGGAGTGGCGCGGATGGTGGGGAGACAATCCGCCGTTCCACACCCCGACGTACGTCCTGACCCATCACCCGCGGCCGCCGCTGGAGATGGAGGGCGGTACGACGTTCCACTTCCTCGACGCCGCGCCGGCAGACGCGCTCGACGCAGCTCGGCAGGCCGCCGCCGGCCAGGACGTCCGTATCGGGGGTGGCCCGACGATGCTCCGCGAGTTCCTCGCCGCCGGGCTCGTCGACCACCTGCACGTCGTGCAGGTCCCGATCCTCCTCGGTCGCGGTGTGCGGTTGTGGGACGGGTTGGAGGCGTTGGAGCAGCAGTACGAGGTGGAGGCGGTGTCGACGCCCAGCGGGGTCACCCATCTCACCTTCACCCGGTGAGGGTCCGGGAAGGTGCCCGGCGGCCTGGGACGTCCTCGCACCCGGGGTTGCAGGCGCCCTGGAATGAGGTCAGCTGCCTCTCCAGCAGCTCGGGGTCGTCGTGAGCCGCGCCGTGGTCCTGCAGGACGGCGACGATCACCGCGCCGTGGGGTCCACGAGGTCGCTGACCACCCGAGCGGGACCGGCGCGCCGTCCTCGCCGCGGCCCGATCACCGCCTGCCGCGGGCCAGGGGGAGCTCACCGGCGCCCAGGGCCCCGTCCAGCTTCAGGCGTCCTGCCGGGTCGGCCACCGCTCCGGCGCTTCCCCAGACCACCGAGGCACGAGTGGCGAGGATCTGCGGCGCCGCGCTCGCCACCTGGGATGAGGCGACGAGCGCCACGGCGAGGAGGCCGACGAGGCCCGCCCGCGTTCGGCTCGCGCTCGCTTCGCCTCGCCAGCCTGCGTACCCGTCGTTCGGTCCTCCCACGCCTTACGTCATGTGGTTGTGCACCGGCCAGATTCGGGCAGAGGGGGCGCGGGGGCTCCGACCGCCTCGAGGGCGGGCAGCAGGCGTTCGGCGACGAACCGCTTCGCGTCCTCCTCCGACTCCCAGACCTCGATCACCCGCCACCCGCCGTTCGGGCCGGGACCGGCGACGTGGAAGATCCGCTCATGCAGGGAGTTCGAGGAGTGCGCCCGGCAGGCCTCGGACCTACCCTGCAAACGGGCATGTTCGGCCGGGAAGCATACGCACCGGCGGACGCACCGGGACGACTCTAGAGGAAGGCCGCCCGGTCGATCTCGCGCCGGTCCAGGACGACGTGCGAGTAGACGTCGAGGGTCACGCTAAGGCGCCGCTGGCCGACCCGCCGACCCATCTCGGCGGCCGGGACGCCCGCCAGGTGCCACAGCGTCAGGCGCCGGTGGCGCAGCTTGTGCGGCGACCAGAGCGGCGTACCGGTGGCCCGGCAGGCGCGGGCGACGTCGGTCCGCAGGCGGGCCTGGGTCAGTCCGGCGAACACCGGGGCGTCGGCCTCGCGGTCCTCGCGGGGCACTAGCTCGAGGACAGCGTGCCGTCGCCGTGCAGCTGGGCGATCGCCGCGGCCACGTCGGCGGCCGTGATGCTGGACACGTCCCGGCCGCCGAGGGTCGGCAGGAACCGGGCCAGGGCGACCCGGTGCAGCGTGCGGGTCGCCTCGGCCACGTCGATCCGCGACGCCCGCCAGGCCTCGCAGACTGCCGCCAGTGTGAGGGTGGGGGGCAGCTCGCCGGTCGCCAGCACCGGCACCCGTAGGGCGGCGAGTTCGCCGGCGATGTAGTCGCGCCGGATGCGCGCCTCGCGGAGGGTGGGGAAGGTGCCCCCGTATCGCGGGGAGCTCTCCCCGCCCGAGGCGATAGCGCACCCGAAAACGGCGCTTGCCGGTGCGGGTGGCGATCCGATCAACCCACGCCGACGCCACTAGATTCCCTCTCGCATCGGACTCATCCTCCGGTGCCGAGGCCGGGGCGTGTCGAGCGCCGCCGGCCCGTCTCGTCTCCCTCGAGCGCCCCGATGATCGTTCCGCGCTGCTCGTCGCTCAACCGCCCCAGTCGGCGCCACGCCTCGCCGGCATCCACGTTCGGCAGGTCCCGGGCGAGGCGGGCAAGCTCGCGCAGAGCCTCGTCCTCAGCCCAGCGGTCGAGCGGGGGGTGGCTCACGACGAGATCCCTTGGGCCTGTTCCAGCTTCTTTACGGCCAGCCTGACGAACTTCTCGGCCTCGGCGACGTCGGTCGCGAGCCCACCGTAACCGACGATGGTGATGCCGTCGGCAACCCGGACGAAGACGAAGTAGAGGCTCACGGTGACCCCCTGTTCCTCCGCTGAGACGAGGAGCGGGACGGACTCGTCGCCCAGCTCTGGGAACGAAACCGGGGCGATCTTGAGGGTCGTCCCGTCGCTCTCAATGGAGGTGCAGTCGGTCACAATCTCCTCGAACTTGGCGAAGGAGATCTCCGCATCGCCTGGCGCATAGGCGCCGACGAAATGGAACAGCACGGGGATGTTTCCGCCCTCGGCGAACTGAGCCTCCGCCTTGCTCACGGCTTCGACGCCGGCGAGCGAGGGGATGTCCTCGTCCCGTCCGCAGAACCCGTCGTCGTCGTCGTCATCCTCCTCGGGGTCAACGGCCCATCCGGTGGGCAGATCCGAGAGGGCGATGAGGGCGTCCTCGGCGTTGAAGGAAGAGGACGCGGTCGCCGGCGGGGCGGCGGTGGCTGCCGTGCTGCCGGCCTCGGCCGCATCGTCCCCTCCTCCGCACGCGCCGACGACGAGCGTCGTCGCAGCGACGAGAGCGCCCGCGATCCAGAGTGGCAACCGGCGTCCTGACACGCACTCTCCTCAGGTCGAGCGAGGGGTCAAGGCGAGACGCTACCTCAGGCGCTATCCGGGGACCGCCCAGCCGCGCGCGCCCGTCCCGCGTCAGCCCGTCATGCCGCCGTCGTGCCCTCGGCGACGATCACGCCCTCGGCCGCCGGGGCGTCGTCATGCTCGCGGGCCGCCGCGGCGACGGTCGGCCGGCGCAGGAGCAGCGCCATCACGATGCCGGCGATCGCGACGAACCCGCCGATGAGGAACGCCCGCGCGAACCCGTCGGCGAGGGCGTTGACCTGGCCCGTGCCCGTGGCGGCCGCGTCGTCCGTGACCGCGATCGCGACGGCCGCCAGCACCGCCACACCGACGGCGCCTCCGACCTCCTGCGACGTGTTCACCAGACCCGAGGCGAGCCCGCTATCGCTCTCGTCGAAGCCGGTGAAGGCCGCGACCTGGGCCGCGGGGAAGCACAGCCCGATCCCGAGGCCGGACAGGATGAACCACGGCACGAGGCCGCTCGCGAAGGCTCGAGCCGGCGTCCAGCTGGGACAGGCCGAAGAGCGCGATCATCAGGATCGTGAGCCCGGCGACCAGGATCGGGCGCACGCCGATCCGCTCGACCAGCACGGCCCCGGTCGTCGCCGCCGCCACGAGCGCGGGCACCGAGACGGTGAGCCAGGCCAGCCCGGCCTCGAGGGCGCTGTAGCCGAGGACCTGCTGCATGAAGAGGGTCCCGATGAAGATCAGCGAGAAGAACGCGGCCAGGACCAGGAAGGCGGTGGCGTTTGCGAGGCCGACCGTCCGGTTCCTGACGCGCCCCAGGGGGACGAGCGGCTGCGTGACCCGGGTCTCGATCACGAGGAACGCGATGTGCAGGACGAGCGAGGCCACGAGCACGCCGACCGTGCGCGAGTCGGTCCAGCCCCAGATCTCGCCTCGGTTGACGCCGAACACCAGGAGCAGGAGGCCCGCGGTGATCGTCACCGCCCCGAGGACGTCGAAGCTCGGCCTGGCGCTCGCCGTAGGTCTCGGCCAGGAACCAGAACGCTCCGGCCCACCAGGGCGATCCCGACCGGCACGTTGATGAAGAAGGCCCACTCCCACCCGGGGCCGTCGGTCAGCAAGCCGGACATCACCACGCCGACGGTCCCGCCCGACGCCGAGACCGCCCCCCAGATGCCCAGCGCCTTGGTGCGGGCGGGGCCCTCCTCGAAGGTGGCCGTCAGGATCGACAGCGCCGCCGACGCGGTGAGCGCGGCCCCGAAGCCCTGGGCGCCGCGAGCGATGACCAGGACCCCGAGCGTCGTCGACAGGCCGGCGACGAGGGAGGACCCCGCGAAGACGAGGACGCCGGTGACGAACACCTTCCGGCGCCCGAGCAGGTCGGCGGCGCGTCCGCCGAGGAGTAGGAATCCCCCGAGGAAGATCCCGTAGGCAACCACCGCCCATTGGAGATCGTTCTGGCTGACGCCGAGATCCAGCTGGATCGACGGGAGGGCGACATTCACGATCATGAGGTCGAGGATGACCATGAACTGGCCGGCGCAGACGAGGGCGAGGATCAGCCCCGCTCTCGTCGTCGCCGGTGTGTCACGCGTGCTCATGGTGGAACCTTCCTGTGTGTGAATGAGTTGACCGGTCGGTTTGCCGGCCGGTGGACGCCCCGAGGCGCGGGCGTCAGGCCGCGAGGTCCGCTGAATCACCGCGCGGAGGCCGCTACGGCCAGCGGCGCGGCACCCAAGGGTTCGGGAAGAATCGACTGAGCGGCCTCCGGATCCGGCCGAGAAGTCGGTTGACCGCGGTGACGAGCGGCGTGAGCCGCAGGGTGCGCAGGGTCCAGCCCAGCCAACGCGTCGCGGGCACGTGCTCGAGGAGGCGGATGGCCGCCGGGCCGTGCATCATCCTCAGGCCGGTGGGCTCGATGAGTTGCCACGACGCCCAGAACTCGTGCTCGGGGATCCGCGCGGCGTAGGGCGCGGCCGCATCGTCGTCCCAGCTCAGCAGCACGAGGCGCCCGCGGTGATCGACCCTCTCGACGAGCCTGGCGGCCGCCCGGCAGAACGGGCAGCGGCCGTCGAACATCAGGAGTGGGCGGGCTGGCGGCGGGACGTCCCCGAGCCAGGACGGGTCGAACACGAGGCGGTCACTGGGCGGGGATGGTGCTGCCGACCCGGCGCTGGGCCGGCTCGTCGTCCGCACCGTGCCCTCGATCTCCCGGAGCCCCATCAGAACGCGACGGACCGGGCGCCGTCGGCGAGCGCCTCGGCCAGGTTGGCGGCGGTCACGATCGTGGCGCCATCGACCAGGTCGTCGGAGGTGATCCCCCGCGGGCCGGTGCACGCCCCGCAGGCCCAGACGCGGCCCCCGTTGGCGACGAAGTCGGACAGGAGTCTCCCCGTCGGTGGGTGGCTGGCGAACACGACGTCGTCCGCGTATCCGCGGGTTGCCAGGCGGACGGCCTCCGAGGTCAGGAAGACGACGGTGTCCCGGTCGGCGCTGGCGGCGACGTTGCCCACGATGAAGGGCAGCGTCGCCTTCTCGGGATCGTCTGCTCCGTGGGTGCCCTGGATGAGGATCTCGGGCGTGGCGGTCGGGTCGGCGGTGCTCACGATCTGCTCTCTCTCTTTGCGATGTGGAAGGTGGTCCGGTGCCCCGAGGGGTCGGCTGGCGCCGGGCCGTGGTGGTCCGCTCCGAGGAGCGGGTTGCCGGTGAGCCGGCACCAGGCGGGTACGCCGAGGCGCGCGGCCGGATCATCGGTGCGCACCTCGAGCACGTCGCCCGGCGCAAGGCCGCGCATGGTCGCCGCGACGAGCGGCGTGAGATCCACGCAGGCCAGCCCCGGTGCGTCGAGGGTCGTGGCGGGCGCGGTCACGGCTTGACCGCGCGGAAGGTGTGGCCGAAGACCCGGTAGGCCCGCGCCCTGGATTCGCCCGGGGCGCCGCGAAGCTGTCGGTGGGAAAGCCGACGGAGACGGATCCGAAGCCGGCGGCGACGATCGCCTCTGCCCACGCGTCGACCGAGAGGCCGCCCGCGATGCAGTCGGTCCAGAGCTCGATGTCGCAGCGGGCCGCGTCTGAGACGCTCCTGCCGACGGCGATGTCGGCGAACTGGATCACGCCGCCGGGCCGCAGGGCGCGCAGTGCCTCGCGGAGCACCCGCACCTTGTCCGCCACCAGGTTCAGGACGCCGTTGCTGATCACGACGTCGGCCCAGCCGTCGGGGACGGGGAGCTGCTCGAGGATGCCGGCGCGGAACTCCACGTTGCGCAGCCCGAGCCCCGCCGCCTCGCGCCGGGACCGCTCGAGCATCTCGGGGGTCATGTAGACGCCGATCACCTGCCCCGTCGGGCCGACCATCTCGGCCGCGACGAAGCAGTCCAGGCCGCCGCCGGAGCCGAGGTCGAGGACCCGGCCCCCCACCGGCATCCGCCCGGCCGTGAAGGGGTTGTCAACGCCGGCGAAGCTGGCCACGGCCGCCTCGGGCAACGCGCCGAACCAGGGCGGGGTAGCCGAGCTTGGCGGCGAGTGGACGGCCGGTGTGGAAGTGAAAGGCGCGATCCGGGTCGGTGGCGAGCTGCGCGTACTTGAGGCGCACCTCCGCCCGCAGCGCCTCGGGATCAACGAGGGCCCGAACTTCCCCGGTGTCGGGTTCGCGGGGTGCCGCTGAGGTCTGCATGACTGCTCCCAGGTAGGTGTCGCCCGGCAGTCTGCTCCCTCCTATTCGCAAAGTCAAGCGATAAATTGATCAAGCGAACACTTTGGAGGTCCGCTAACCTCTAAGCACTGCTGCCGAGAGAGTCGAGCCCCGAGGAGGGACGACGACATGGGCGACCGCGCCGCCAAGAACGCCCTGTTCGATCAGCTCGCCGTCGTCCCCAAGGCGCTTGGCAGCGGCCGGCGCGCCGAGCTGGTCAACGTACTGGCCCAGGGGTCACGCGCCGTCGATGAGCTGGCGGCGGAGATCGACCAGAGCGTGGCCAACACCTCCCGCCACCTTCAGGTGCTGGCGCGCGCGGGGCTCGTCGCCGGCCGCCGCGACGGCACCCGCATCCACTACCGGCTGACCAGCGATCGGGTCGGGGAGCTGTGGGCGGCCGTGCGGGATGTCGCCGCCCGTCATGTGGCGGGCTTCGACGGCATCGCCGAGGCCTACCTCGGCCCGCACGAGGACGTTGCCACCCTCACTCGGGATGAGCTGGTGAGCCGCCTCGATCAGGGGACGGTCACGGTGCTCGACATGCGCCCCCGGGCGGAGTACGAGGCCGGACACATCCCCAGGTGCCGTGTCCGTCGAGCCGGAGCGGCTCTACGAGGAGGTGCCACGGGTTCCGCGCGACGCAGACGTGGTGGCCTACTGCAGGGGCAGCTACTGCGCCTTCGCCGGCGAGGCGGTGCGTGCCCTCCGGGCCAACGGCGTCCGCGCCAGCCGGCTCGAGGACGGCTTTCCGGAGTGGCGCCGATCGGGCCTCCCGGTAGAGGTCTCCGAGCAGCCGCCTTGCCGGCCGGCCGAGTCACGGTCACGCCAGGTCGTCTGAGCCCT